>NZ_JFYV01000008.1 GCF_000632225.1 Sphingomonas sp. RIT328 | reverse complement strand
CCGCCCCCCCTTCCCCATCAGGAGCATCGTCGATGACCGATCCCGCCGCGCGGTTTGCCGCGGCCTTTGCCGCCTGTCCGCTGGTCGCGATCCTGCGCGGCCTCACCCCGGCCGAATGCGAAGGCGTCGGTGACGCCCTGGTCGATGCCGGCTTCACCCTGCTCGAAGTGCCGCTCAACTCGCCCGATCCGCTGGTCAGCATCGCCGCCATGGCGAAACGCTATGCCGGCCGGGCGATGGTCGGCGCGGGCACGGTGCTGACCCCGCAGGCGGTCGCCGATGTCGCGCAGGCGGGCGGCGAGCTGATCATCTCGCCCAATACCGATACCGAGGTGATCCGCGCCTCGGTCGCGCGCGGGCTCGTCTCGCTGCCCGGCTATTACACGCCGAGCGAGGGGTTCGCCGCGCTCGCCGCGGGGGCGCATGCGCTCAAGCTCTTCCCCGCCGACGGTGCCGGTCCCGGCTTCCTCAAGGCGCAGCGCGCGGTGCTGCCCAAGACGACGCGCGTGCTCGCGGTCGGCGGTATTGCGCCCGACACCATGGCGCCGTGGCGCGCCGCCGGTGCCGACGGCTTCGGTCTCGGCTCCAACCTCTATCGCGCCGGCAAGTCCGTCGCCGACGTCGCGCGCGATGCCGCGGCGTTCGTCACCGCCGCCAAGGAACTCGCATGACCTTTGCCCGCCTGCTCCAGCAACGCCTGCCCGACGGCAGCCGCCGTGTCCTCTTCGCCGAGGCGGCCGCGCATGTCGTCACCGGCGTCGCAGCCACCCGCGAGCTCGCCGCGCTCGCCATCGCCGAGGGCGTGACGCTCGCCGAGGCGGCACGCGCGCGCCGCTCGGACGAGACGGTCGATCTCGCCGCCGCGCTCGCCGACGGCAGCCTGCTGCCCGCGATCGACCATGACGACAACGCGCGGCTGATGCTCGCCGGCACCGGCCTCACCCATCTCGGCTCCGCCGCCGGACGCGACGCGATGCACAAGGCCGCCGCCGCCGGCACGCAGACCGATTCGATGCGGCTGTTCCTCGAAGGCATGGACGGCGGCCGCCCCGCCGCCGGCGCGGTCGGCGCGCAGCCGGAGTGGTTCTACAAGGGCGACGGCCAGTCGCTGATCGCCCCCGGCGCGCCGCTCACCTCGCCCGCCTTCGCGCAGGACGGCGGCGAGGAGCCCGAGCTTGCCGGCATCTATCTGATCGGCGACGACGGCACGCCCTTCCGTCTCGGCATCGCGCTCGCCAACGAATTCAGCGATCACGTCACCGAGCGGCACAATTATTTGTGGCTCGCGCACAGCAAGCTGCGCGTCGCCGCGCTCGGGGCCGAGTTGCTGCTCGGCGAACCGCCCGCCGACATCCGCGGCACCAGCCGCATCGAGCGCGACGGCGAGACCCTGTGGGAGAAGCCCTTCCTCACCGGCGAGGCGAACATGTCGCACACGCTCGCCAACCTCGAACATCATCATTTCAAATACGCCGCCTTCCGCCGCCCCGGCGACATCCACGTCCACTTCTTCGGCACCGCGACCTTGTCCTGCGCCGACGGCGTGCAGACGCAGGCGGGCGACGTCTTCGCGATCGAGGCGGCGCCGTTCACGCTGCCGCTGCGCAACCCGCTCGCCCTCGCGGACGCCGGCGCCACCCCGGTCACGGTGCGCACGCTGTGAGCGGGCCGATCCGCCTCGCGCTCATCGGCATGGGCAAGATCGCGCACGACCAGCACGTTCCCGCGATCGCCGCTGATGCCGACATCGTCCTCACCGCGACGGTCAGCCGCAACGGGGAAGGCGTCGCCGGCGTCGCGCATTTCCGCGACATCGACGATCTCATCGCCAGCGGCCTGGCGATCGACGCGGTCGCGCTGTGCACGCCGCCGCAGGTGCGCCGTACGATCGCCGCGCGCGCGATCGCACAGGGCTGGCACGTCTTCCTCGAAAAACCGCCCGGCGCGACGCTCGCCGAGGTGGCGCAGCTCAGCGCTGCGGCCGACGCCGCCGGGATCAGCCTGTTCGCCAGCTGGCATTCGCGCTACGCCCCCGGCGTCGAGCCGGCGCGCGCCTTTCTCGCCGATGCCGAGATCCGCAGCGTCACGGTGACCTGGCGCGAGGACATCCGCGTCTGGCATCCGGGACAGGGCTGGATCCTCGAAGCGGGCGGCTTCGGCGTGTTCGATCCCGGCATCAACGCGCTGTCGATCGTCACCCGCATCCTGCCGCGGCCGTTCTTCATCACCGACGCCGAACTCGATTTCCCGTCGAACTGCGCCGCACCGATCGCCGCGCGGCTGCGCTTCGCCGACGATCTGGGGCTGGCGATCAGCGCCGATTTCGACTTCCGGCAGGAAGGCCCGCAAAGCTGGGACATCGTCGTCGAGACCGACCGCGGCACGCTGACGCTGCACGACGGCGGCGCGCGGCTGGTCCTGCCCGACGGCAGCGAACCGTCGCACAGCGCCGCACTGCACGGCGAATATTCCGGCCTCTACCGGCGCTTCGCCGAGATCGTCCACGCCCGCACCAGCGACGTCGACATCGCCCCGCTGCGCCATGTCGCCGACGCCTTCCTGCGCGGCGAACGCCTGACGGTGGAGCCGTTCATCGAATAACGAGCATCAGGGTTCACGCGAAGACGCGCAGGTGCTGCGTTCCTGTCAGAGCGCAGGGGGTAAGCCACAAGCGCGGCCCGATCCCTTCTCTACTCCGCGCCTCCGCGTGAGCCAAAACCCTTCGCGTCGTCGCGTCTTCGCGTAAACCCTCTCTTCTTCCCAGAAAACGAAGCAGACGTGGGTTCACGCGGAGGCGCGGAGGTGTCGCGCTCCGGAGCGAGCACTCGATCCCCATCGCAATGATGAGGCGGCCATCGCGGCCGGTCAGGCGAAGCGTTCGGCAGCCTCGCCGATCGCAGCATAGATCGCGTCGAGCTCGGCATCGTCGATGCAATAGGGCGGCATGACGTAGATCGTATTGCCGAGCGGCCGCAGCAGCAGGTCGCGGTCGCGGAAGAAGGCGAGCAGCTTCGGCCCCAGCGCCGACAGATAGTCCGCCCCGTCGCGACCCAGGTCGACCGCGGCGATCGTCCCCAGCGCCCGCGGATGACGCACGCCCGGCAAGGCCGCCAGCCGCGCCGCCTGCCGCGTCGCCAGATCGGCGACCTGCGCCAGCACCGGCTCCTCCTCCCAGATCGCGATGTTCGCCGCCGCCGCCGCGCAGGCGATCGGATTGGCGGTGTAGCTCGACGAGTGGAAGAACATCCGCGCGCGATCGTCGCTGTAATGCGCCTGATAGATCGGCTCGCGCGCCATCGTCACCGCCAGAGGCACCGCGCCGCCGGTCAGCCCCTTCGACAGGCAGAGGATGTCGGGCACCACGCCCGCCTGCTCGCACGCCAGCAGCGTCCCCGTCCGCCCCCAGCCGGTCATCACCTCGTCGGCGATGAACAGCACGGCATGACGCGCGCAGATCGCCGCCATCTCGGCGAGGACATGCGACGGATAGGTCAGCATCCCCCCGGCGCCGACGATCAGCGGCTCGACGATCAGCGCCGCCGGCGCTGCGCGGCACGCCGCCTCCAGCGCATCGAGCGTCGCCTGCTCCGCCCCCGCTGCGGGAAAGGGAATGGTCGCGACGTCGAACAGCAACGGTTCGTACGCCCGGTTGAACGCGCCGCGCGCGCCGACCGACATCGTCCCGATCGTATCGCCGTGATAGCCGTGTTCGAGCACCAGGATGCGGTGCCGCGGCTCGCCCCGGTTGAGCCAATAGCCGAGCGCCATCTTGAGCGCGACCTCGACCGCGGTCGATCCCGAATCGGAGAAGAACACCCGCGTCAGCGCCGGCGGCATCAGCCGCAGCAGCCCCGCCGCCACCGCCTCGGCCGGCTCGTGGCTCCAGCCGGCGAAGATGATCTGGTCGAGCCGCTCCGCCTGCGCGGCGATCGCCGCCATGATCCGCGGCTCGCGATGGCCGTGCGTCGTCACCCACCAGCTCGAGATCGCATCGACGATCCGCCGCCCGTCGCGGGTGAACAGCGCCGCGCCCTCGCTGCGCACCACGGTCGGGATCGGCTCGCCGAGCCCATGCTGGGTGAAGGGATGCCAGATCGGCGAAGTCATGCGAAATCCTCGGGTCTGAACCCGGCCGCGAAGGCCTGCGCCAGCGTGGCGGCGTCGAGCGGCGCGACCCGACCGAGCCGGCCGAGCCGCCTGACCCGGCCGATCGCCGCGATCGTCGCCTCGCTGTCCTCCTCCGGCTCGCCGACGAAGGCGATGCCGAGGATCGGCACGCCGCGGTGGCGCAACGCCTCGATGCTGAGCAGGCTGTGGTTGATCGTGCCGAGCGCGGTCCGCGCGACCAGCACCACCGGCGCCTGCCACGCCGCGAATTGGTCGGCGTAGAGCCGGTCACCGGCGAGCGGCACCAGCACGCCGCCCGCGCCCTCGACCACCAGCGTACCGTCGACCGAGGGCAGCGCGAGCCGCGCCGGATCGATCGTCACCCCGTCGATCGCCGCGGCGCGATGGGGCGAACAGGGCGTCGCCAGCCGATAGGCCTCGGGCAGCACCCGCGTCACGCCGAGCCGCCGCACCACGTCGCCATCGCCGTCGCCGGCGGGATCGAACCCCGCCTGCACCGGCTTCCAATAGGTCGCCCCGAGCGCCGCGGCGAGGCCGGCGGCGAACACCGTCTTGCCGATGTCGGTATCGGTGCCCGTCACTACGATCGTCCGCGTCATCGCAACAGCTCCGCCAGTCCGTGAATCGCCGCGTCATCGACGTGGCAGGTGATCGAGATGCGCAGCCGCGCCGTCCCCGCCGGCACCGTCGGCGGCCGGATCGCGCGCACGTCATAGCCCGCCGCCTGACAGCGCGCGGCGAGCGCCACCGCCGCGCCGTCCGCCCCGACGAAGACGGGGAGGATCTGCGATCCCGTCGCCCGGTCCAGCGCCGCCTCCGCCACGCCGATCCGCGCCCAGAGCCGCGCCTGCCGCTCGGGCTCGTCGGCGAGGATGCGCAGCGCCTCGCGCACCGCCACCGCGATCAGCGGCGACGGCGCGGTCGAGAAGATGAAGCCGCGCGCGCGGTTGACCAGATGGTCGCGCAGCAGCCGCGGCACGCACAACAGCCCGCCCTCCGCGCCGAGCGCCTTGCCGCAGGTGTGCAGCGTGACGACGTTCTCGCGCCCGTGCAGCGCCGCCGCCAGCCCGCGCCCGCCGTCGCCGAACACGCCCGTCGCATGCGCCTCGTCGATCATCAGCATAGCCTGATGGCGGTCGGCGAGCGCGACGAGATCGGCGAGCGGCGCGCGGTCGCCATCCATGCCGTAGAGGCTCTCGACGACGATCCACGGCGTGCCCGTCCCGCCGCCGCGCCGCCAGTCGCGGATCGCCGCCTCGAACGCCGCGACATCGTTATGCGCCGCCGCCACCCGCGGCGCGCGGCCGAGGCGCATGCCGTCGTGCGCGCTCGCGTGGATCAGCGTGTCGTGGATCACCAGATCGCCCGGCTGCGGCAGCGTCGCCAGCGCCGCGACATTGGCGGCATAGCCATTGGCGAGGAACAGCGCCGCCTCGCTACCGAAATAGGCCGCCGCCTCCGCCTCCAGCGCCTCATGTTCGGGATCGTTACCGCGCAGCAGGCGCGACCCGCCCGAACCGATCCCGACGCCGCGATCCAGCGCCGCCGCCACCGCCGCACGCAGCCGCGCCGAGTCGCCGAGGCCGAGATAATCGTTCGAGGTGAAATCGGCGCCGGCGCGCGGCACCAGCCGCCGCAGCCGGTCGGCGCCCGCCAGCCTAGCCAGATCGTCGCGGTAGAATTGCAGCATCCCCGCCCTTTAGCCGATGGAACGCGACACGCCATCATCCCGCGCTGGTCATCGCCCCGCCGCCTCCGGTAGAGACGACGCGCTACGCGGCGAAGGCGGGGGGATGATGACGATACGGGCGATGATCGTGGCAGGGGCGATGGCGCTGTTCGTGCCGACCGTGGCGGCGGCCCAGCCGGTCACGCTGCCGCGCACCATCCTGTTCATCGGCAACAGCTTCACCCAGGGCGAACATTCCCCGGTGCGCAACTGGCATGCCGGCACCGTCACCGATCTCAACGGCGCGGGCTATGGCGGCGTGCCGGCGCTGTTCAAGGAATTCACCGAGGAGGCCGGGCTGCGCTACGCAGTCAGCCTCGAGACGCAGGGCGGGCAGAGCCTCGCCTTCCATTACGACCAGCGCCGGCATCTGTTCGACCGCGCCTGGGACGTCGTCGTCTTGCAGGAATATAGCACGCTCGATCGCGAGCGGCCGGGCGATCCGGCGCGCTACATCCGCAGCGTCGGCGCGCTCACCGATCTGTTCCGCGGGCGCAATCCGGCGGTGCGGGTCAATCTGATGGCGACGTGGAGCCGCGCCGATCAGACCTATCTGCCCGGCGGCCACTGGTACGGCCGCGGCATCGCCGCCATGGCCGACGATCTGCGCGCCGCCGCCGACCGCGCCCGCCGCACGCATCCCGCGGTGAGCGGCATCATCCCGGTCGGCCAGGCGTGGCTGCGCGCCTTCGCCGCCGGCATCGCCGATCCCAATCCCTATGACGGGGTCAGCTACGGCCAGGCCAATTTCTGGACCTACGATCAATACCACGCCAGCGCCGCGGGCTATTATCTCGAAGCCCTGCTCGTCTTCGGGCGCGTCACCGGCGTCGATCCGCGCACCCTCGGCCGTACCGAGCGCGCCGCCGACGAACTCGGCCTCTCCCCCGACCTCGCCGCCTCGCTGCAACTCGTCGCCCGCGAGCAACTCGAACGCGGCTGAGGTCATCTCGGGTATTCGCGCAGAGGCGCGGAGGACGCAGAGAGGCGGCTATGCCGCTGCTCCGTGCTTATCTCCCGGCGGAGCCTAGGTGAGTTCACGCGAAGACGCGAAGATGTCCCGCCCCGCCGCCGGCGCGGCCCACGCTTTCTACCGGCAAGATAAGAGGAACACGCCAGCCCCAGCCGCACCCTCTTCGCGTCTTCGCGTCTTCGCGTCTTTGCGTGAAATCTCCATCGAGGCGCGCCGGCGCGGATCGGAGCCCCTCCGCGCCTCCGCGCCTCCGCGCCTCCGCGTGCAACAACCTGCTTCGCCGGCGCGGCCGACTCGAGCGACGCCGCGATGCGCGTCGGCCCATTCCTAACCACGCGATGCTGCTTGTTCACGCGGAGGCGCGGAGGCGCGGAGGCGCGGAGCAGCGACGTATGCGGCCGTCGGTCCGATGATCCGGAAGCCTGAACGGGTTCACGCGACGACGCGAAGACGTCCTGCCTCGCCGCCGGTGCGGTCCGTGCTCTCCACCGCGCGCCCTTGGCGTCTTCGCGTCCTCGCAGGAAATCGATCGAGGCATACCGGCGAGGATCGGGAGCACCTGCGCGCCCTCCGCGCCTCTGCGCGCACAAACCGCCTCGCCCAGCTACCAGGCCGCGAACCGCGCTTTCGGCACCGCCGGTCCCGCCCGCGCCGCGCCGAGCCGCCCGTCGCGCAGCAGCGGCAGCACCGCCATCGCCGGGCTGCGCTCGTTGGCGACGAGCATCTCACCCGCCTCGGGCCGCAGCAGGAAGAAGCGCGGCCAGTCGCCGCCGCACGGCGCCTGTTCGATCAGCCGCGGTCGCAGCGGATCGTCGAGCGCGAACACCGCGATCGTATTCGGCCCGCGGTTGGAGGCATAGAGCCGCTTGCCCGCCGCATCGACCGCGACATGGCCGACATAGCCCTCCCGCCCCGCCGGCAGCGTCGGCTGCGCGCCGATCGTGGTGAACCGGCCGTCCGCCTCGATCCGCAGCGTCGTCAGCCGGCTGTCGAGTTCGCTGACCAGATAGGCGAGCGGCCCGTCGGGGTGCCAGGCGATATGCCGCGGCCCCGATCCCGGCGGCGCCTGCCATGCGACCATCGTATCGACCACCCGCCCGCCGACGATGCGATGCGCGAACACCGCATCCGCGCCGAGGTCGACCGCATAGAGCCAGCGCCCGCCGCCGCCGAAGCCGACCCAATGCGGATGCGGCTCCGCCTGTCGCGCGGCATTGGGTCCGCGGCCGTGATGCCGGACGATCTGCGCCGCTCCCGGCACGCCGTCGCGCAGCCGATGCACCGACACCGTCCCGCCGCTGTAATCCGCCACCGCGGCAACCGAGCGATCGGGCGCGATCGCGAGATGGACGGGCTCGTGGCCGCCGGTCGCCGCCGCGCCGCGCGACCGCCAGCCGGCGTCGAAGCCGATCAGCCGCCCGCCCGCCTTGCCGGAAAAGACCGCGAGCCGCCCCGTGCCGTCCGGCACCGTCCATTCGAGCCCGTCCGGCAGCGCCAGCCGCCGCACCCCGCCCGCCGCGCCGAGCGCGAAGGCGCCGCCGTCCGACGACGCCGCGACGCCCTCACGCGGCGGCGCGGCGGCGGCGGGCAAGGCGACGCTCGCACCGATGCCGGCGAGCAGGGCGCGCCGGTCGAGCGTCATTCAGACGCGCATCGGCATCAGCACGTACAGCGCCGGTGCCTTGTCATTCTCGCGGATCAGCGTCGGCGCCGCCGCGTCGTTGAGGTGCACCTCGACCACGTCGCCGTCGATCTGGCCCAGGATGTCGAGCAGATAACGGCTGTTGAAGCCGATCTCGAACGGCAGCGAGACATATTCGCCGGGCACTTCCTCCGCCGCGGTGCCGTTTTCCGGGCTGGTCACCGACAGCGTGATCTTGTCGCGGTCGAGCGCCATCTTGACCGCGCGGGTCTTTTCGGTGGCGATCGTCGAGACGCGATCGACGCCTTCTTCGAAGCTGCGCGGATCGAGCTTGAGGATCTTGTCGTTCGCGGTCGGGATGACGCGCGAATAATCGGGGAAGGTGCCGTCGATCAGCTTTGAGGTGAGGATCGCCTGCCCCAGGTCGAAGCGGATCTTGGTCCCCGATAGCGACACGCCGACCGAGCCGTCGACCTCGTCGAGCAGCTTGCGCAGCTCGGCAACGCATTTGCGCGGCACGATCACGTCGGGCATCCCCGCCGCGCCCTCGGGCCGCGGCAGCGTCACGCGGGCGAGGCGATGGCCGTCGGTCGCCGCCGCCTTGAGCGTCGGCTCGGCCGCATCGTCCTGGACGTGCAGGAAGATGCCGTTGAGATAATAGCGCGTCTCTTCGGTCGAGATGGCGAAGCGCGTCTTGTCGATGATCTGCTTGAGCGTCTCCGCCGGAATCTCGAACTGCGTCGGCAGCTCGCCCTCGGCGATCACCGGAAAGTCGTCGCGCGGCAGCGTGCCGAGGCTGAAGCGCGCGCGCCCCGCGACGATCGACATCCGCCCTTCCGACGCGGCAAGCTGCACCTGGCTGCCGTCGGGCAGCTTGCGCGCGATGTCGAACAGCGTGTGCGCCGACACCGTCGTCGATCCCGGCTGGTCGACCGCGGCCATCACCGATTCGTTGATCTGGAGGTCGAGGTCGGTCGCCATCATCCGCAGCTGGCCCTCGGCGGTCGCCTCGAGCAGCACGTTCGACAGGATCGGAATGGTATTGCGCCGCTCCACCACCGACTGGACATGGCTCAGCCCCTTGAGCAGCGTTGCGCGTTCGATCGTCGCCTTCATGAATCCTAACCCCTGCCCCCGCTAACGGGTATTCCCCGAGTCCGGGGCGTGTTCCACTCCGTCCTACCCATGAAAAAGGGGTAGGAGCAAGCGTGCCGACCCCTCGGGCGATTCCAGTTAACGTGGCGTTAGCGCGGGTGGAGCGCGGGAAAATGCGAAAGCCGTTGCTTTTGCCCGGTCGCCCTCCGACACCCGCGGCATGACCCTCCCCGCCCCGACCGTGCGCCGCGGCCGTGATTTCATCGCCCGCCACGGCGAAACCGTGTTCAACGCCGCCGCGCGGTTGCAGGGCGACGCGGCGCACACGCCGCTCACCCGCGCCGGCTTCGCGCAGGCCGAGGCGATCGGGTGCGCCTTGCGCGAGCGGCTCGGCGTGCGGCCGGCGCTGACCCTGTGGGCCTCGCCGACCGGCCGCGCCTTGCAGACGCTGGCGGTGATCGCCGAGCTGCTCGACCTCGACTGGCATGGCGCCCGCCTCGATGCGCGGCTCGGCGAGATCGGCATGGGCAGCTGGGGCGGGCGCGGCTATGCGGAGCTGGCCGGCGCGGTCGGCCCGATCGTCACCGCCGACGGCCTGCTCCGCCCCGCCCCCGGCGGCGAGGATTACCGGCAGATCGCCGCGCGCGTCACCGGCTGGCTCGTCGACACCGCGGGCGATCCGGGCGACCGGCTGGTAATCTCGCACGGCATCAGCAGCCGCGTGCTGCGCGGGGTGATGACCGGGCTGCCGCCGCATCCCGACTGGGGCGCGCCGATCGCCGCCGGCCTGCCGCAGGGATCGCTCGCCTGCATCGCCGCCGGGGTCGAGACGATCGCGCATCGCGGCACCGGCCACGCCCCCGCATGAGCCTGCTGCTCGCCGTCTTGGTTGCCGCCACCCCCGCCGGGCGCGAGACGATCGGCGTCTATCAGGGCTGGGGCGCGTTCCGCGACGCCACGCCGGCGCGCTGCTATGCGATCGCGCGCCCGGTCGCGGCGGGAGGCCGCACCGGCGGCTGGGCGAGCATCGCCACCTGGCCGGGCCGCGGCCTGCGCAACTCGCTGCACATCCGCCTGTCGCGCCCGCGCGAACGCGCGGCGCGGGTGACGCTGAGCGTCGGCGAGCGCCGCTTCGACCTCGCCGCCACCGACCGCGACGCCTGGGCGACGGACGGCCCCAGCGACCGCGCCATCCTCGCCGCGCTGCGTTCCGGCCGCAGCATGAGCATCGAAGCCGTCGCCACCGGCGGCCGCCCCTTCGCCGACGTCTACCGCCTCGCCGGCGCCGCCACCGCGATCGACGCGGCGGCGCTGGCCTGCGCGGGGCGGTGAGGCGTTCCTGCGCCGGCAGGAGCGCAGGGTTCCACACGCCGTCCGACGGTGCTCCGCCGGGCCCTCCGCTTCGACTGGCGCAGGATCACGCGCGCTTATCCGACACCATGGCAAATCGCACCGTTTTCGCCTATATGCCGGCGATGCTCGACAGCGTTGCTCCTCCGATGCCCATTCCGGGCCATATCGATCCCGTGCCCGTGCCGCGCGCGCCGACCTTCCGCGAGGACGGGCGGATCGACCTGATCGGCCTCGGCAAGGACGCATTGCGCCAGACGCTGCTCGATGCCGGCATGGAGCCGCGACAGGCGAAGCTGCGCGGCAAGCAGATCTGGCACTGGCTCTACAATCGCGGCGCCACCGAATTTTTGGCGATGACCGACATTTCCAAGACGATGCATCCGTGGCTGGAGCAGCGCTTCGTCATCGGCCGGCCGGAGGTGGTCGAGGCGCAGGTGTCGACCGACGGGACGCGCAAATGGCTGCTGCGCTCGCCCGACGGGCAGGATTACGAGGCGGTGTTCATCCCCGACGCCGATCGCGGCACGCTCTGCGTGTCGAGCCAGGTCGGCTGCACGCTCAACTGCCGCTTCTGCCACACCGGCACGATGCGCCTCGTCCGCAACCTCACCGCGGGCGAGATCGTCGGCCAGGTGATGCTCGCGCGCGACGCGCTCGGCGAATGGCCGAGCCAGCCCGAAGGGCGGATGCTCACCAATATCGTGATGATGGGCATGGGCGAGCCGCTCTACAATTTCGACGCGGTGCGCGATGCGCTCAAGCTGGTGATGGACGGCGACGGCCTCGCCCTCTCCAAGCGCCGCATCACGCTCAGCACCAGCGGCGTCGTGCCGATGATGGCGCGCGCCGGCGAGGAGATCGGCGTCAACCTCGCCGTGTCGCTGCACGCGGTGACCAAGGAGGTGCGCGACGAGATCGTGCCGCTCAACAAGAAATACGGCATCGAGGAGCTGTTGCAGGCCTGCGCCGATTATCCCGGCGCCAACAACGCCCGCCGCATCACGTTCGAATATGTCATGCTCAAGGACAAGAACGATTCGGATGCCGAGGCGCACGAGCTCGTCCGGCTGCTGCGCAAATACGACCTGCCCGCCAAGGTCAATCTGATCCCGTTCAACCCCTGGCCCGGCGCGCCCTATGACACGTCGACGCCGGAGCGGGTGCGGCGGTTCAGCGACATCGTCTTCCAGGGCGGCATCTCCGCGCCGGTGCGCACCCCGCGCGGCCGCGATATCGACGCCGCCTGCGGCCAGCTCAAGACCGCGGCCGAGAAGAAGAGCCGCGCGCAGCTCGACCGCGAGGCCGACGAGAAGATGGCCGCGCTTGGCTGATCCGGCGACGCTCGCCTTCGCGGCGGGCGCAGGAATGGTCGGCGGCGCGATGAACGCGCTCGCCGGGGGCGGCTCGTTCGCGACGATGCCGACGCTGATCGCGCTCGGCCTGCCCTCGACGATTGCCAATGCGACCAGCAACGTCGCCGTCCAGCCCGGCGCGATGGCGAGCGCCTGGGCCTATCGCGGCGGGCTCGCGCCGCTCGGCGGGGTCGGCATCCGCACGCTGTCCGCGATTACCTTCGCCGGCGGCCTCGCCGGCAGCCTGCTGCTCGCCTGGACGCCGGCGCGCGCCTTCGACGTCATCGTGCCGTGGCTGCTGCTCGCCGCGACGATCGCGATCGCGCTCGGCCGCCATGCCTCCGACTGGCTGAGCACCCGCTTCGCCGCGGGGCCGCGCAGCCTCGTCGCCGGGCAGGCGCTGCTCGGCATCTATGGCGGCTATTTCGGCGGCGGCGTCGGCATGATGCTCACCGCCATGTGGGGATTGCTCACCGGCGACAGCCCCGCCGCGCTCGCCGCGCCGCGCACGCTGATGCTCGCGGTCGCCAACAGCGCGGCGACGATCGTCTTCATCGCCAGCGGCATGGTCGCATGGACCCTCTGCCTGCCGATGATGATCGGCTCGATCGCCGGCGGCTATCTCGGCGCCCTCGTCGGCCGCCGCCTGCCGCCGGGCGTGATCCGCGGCTGGACGCTGCTGGTGACGGTCGCGACGACCGCGGTCTTCTTCTGGCGCGCCTACGGCTGATGTGCCGTACGTGCCTCGACACGCTCGGGGCTGACGGAGGAGGGGCTAGGGGCCGATCAGCCGGCGCCATCGTCCCAGGCGCTGAGAGAATGATGCGAGTCGACTTGTCGCGCCGGCGGCTTTCGTTCGCGCGGAGGCGCGGAGGCGCGGAGGGTGCCGGGTCAGCGAGGCGGTATGGTGGCTATCTTGAGAGGTATGAGGCTGACCCGCGCGTCACCTTGCCGCGCCACTGCGCCACTGCGCGAAATTCTCTCCCCAGAGCCACCACCGCCGCGCGCGAAGGCGACCGCCACTCACTCCCAGCGCGAGGCTGCCGCGTCATCCGTCTCCCGCGCCTCGACCCAGCGTGCCTCGCCGTCGCGGGTTTCGCGTTTCCAGAAGGGGGCGTCGGTCTTGAGCCGGTCGATGAGATAGGCGCAGGCGTCGAGCGCGGCGGCGCGATGCGGGGCGGCGGCGGCGACGAAGACGATGCGCGCGCCCGGCGCCATCGGCCCGACGCGGTGGACGATCGTCGCCGCGCCGAGCGACCAGCGCGCCACCGCCTGCGCCGCGACGCGTTCGAGCGCCGCCTCGGTCGCCCCCGGATAATGTTCGAGTTCGAGCGTGCCGACACCGTCGTCGGCACGGACCAGCCCGGTGAAAGTCGCCACCGCGCCGGCGCCCGCCGTCGCTTCGGCGAGCGCCATTTCGGCCGCGATGTCGATCGCTTCGGGGGTGACGCGGATGCGGATCATCCGCCGGTCACCGGCGGGAACAGCGCGACCTCGCGTGCGCCGACGATCGAGGCGTCGATGGCGACGAACGCCTGATCGACCGCGGCACGCAGCCGGCCGCGATCCGCCAGCGCAGCCGCGCCGGCCTCGTCGCGCGCCGCCAGCCAGTCGATCAGGCCGGCGACGTCGGTGACCCCGGCGGGCAGCTCGACCGTCTCGTGCGCGCGGCCCATCCGCTCGCGCACCCAGGCGAAATAGAGGAGATCGAGGCGCATCGCTCAGTCCATATGCTTGAGGCCGACGCGCAGGTAATCCCAGCCCGTCACCAGCGTCAGCGCCGCCGCCGCCCACAGGCAGCCGAGTCCGGTCGCCTTGATCCAGCCCTGCGCCGGCAGCGCGCCGGCGAGGATCAGCGCGCCGAAGGCGACGAGCTGCAGCGTCGTCTTCCATTTGGCGAGCTTCGACACCGGCAGCGACACCTGCAGTCCGGCGAGGAATTCGCGCAGCCCCGACACCGCGATCTCGCGCAGCAGGATGATCAGCGCGGCGATCAGATGCACGCCGGTGATCAGCGCGCGATCGTCGTGCCGCGTGCCGACCAGCATCAGGATCACCGCGGCGACCATGATCTTGTCGGCGATCGGATCGAGGAAGACGCCGAGCTTCGACACCGCGCCCTGCGCGCGCGCCAGATAGCCGTCAAAATAATCGGTGATGCCCATCAGGCAGTAGAGCGCGAAGGCGATGCCGAACCCCGCCTCCCAGCGCGGCCACCAGAGCAACGCGACGAGCAGCGGCACCGCGACGATCCGCGACAACGTCAGGAGGTTGGGCAAGGTCAGCATCGTCGCCCTCCTACTCCGCCGCGGCAGCGGGCGGAACCCCTGCGGAAAGCACTGTGCCGGATCGACGCGCTCGCCACGGGTAAACGGCTGCTTTTGTCCGCGGCCGGGCGCGCCTCGGTGAAGGCGCGGATCCGGGTCACTCGGAGGCGCGGAGGACGCAGAGGAGTTGCGGGTGCGGCGGCCGCATTCGTCACCTGCTGGCCCTGCGATGTCTCGTCGTGCACGGAGAGCCACCTCTCCGCGCCTCCGCGCCTCCGCGCCTCCGCGCCTCCGCGTGAACCGAAGCCTTCGGCTTGACGGTTCCGCACGCGCGGTTTGTCGCAGTGCCGACGGACGGGATTTCGCCCGCAGCTTGGCTTCCCGCCTTTCCCCTGTCCGTTAGTCCTGAGCTCGTCGAAGGGCGGGCTTCCTCGCCCACCGCGCTCTTGAGGAAGCGTGTGCTTCGACAGGCTCAGCACGAACGGGATGTGGGTCGCATTCGGTTCCGGCGTGGCTCGCAGGGGACCGTGGACGAGCGTTCACGCGGAGGCGCGGAGACGCGGAGAGGTAGCGGGCAGCCTCAGCTTGCGCCGACCGGCCGTACGATCAGGCGCCGACGCTGCGCGCCCCCGCGTCCTCCGCGCCCCTGCGCGGATCGATGGCTCAGGCGTGCACCATCGTCCCCGCGCCCTCGGAGGTGAAGATCTCCAGCAGCATCGCATGCGGTACGCGACCGTCGAGGATCACCGCCGCGTCGACCCCGGCCCCGACCGCGGCGACGCAGGTCTCGACCTTGGGGATCATCCCGCCGGAGATCGTCCCGTCCGCCTGCAACGCCGCGATCTTCGCCGGGTCGAGGTCGGTGAGCAATGTTTTGTCCTTGTCGAGCACCCCGGCGACGTCGGTCAGCAGGAAGAACCGCGCCGCGCCCAGCGCCCCGGCGATCGCGCCAGCCATCGTGTCGGCGTTGATGTTATAGGTCTGGCCGTCGCGGCCGCTGGCGATCGGCGCGATCACCGGGATGATGCCGCTCGCCGACAGCGTGTCGATGATCGTCCGGTCGACCGCGACCGGCTCGCCGACGAAGCCGAGATCGACGTGCCGCTCGATCCCCTGCAACGTGTCGGGCGTATCGCGCCCGACCTTGCGCGCGGTGACGAGATTGGCGTCCTTGCCCGAGATGCCGACCGCGCGGCCGCCCGCCTGGCCGATCCAGTTGACGATCTCCTTGTTGATCGAACCGGCGAGGACCATCTCCGCGATCCGTGCGGTTTCCGCGTCGGTGACGCGCAGCCCGTCGACGAAGCGCGATTCGACGCCGAGCCGCTTGAGCATCGCACCGATCTGCGGCCCGCCGCCATGCACCACCACCGGGTTGATGCCGACCGCCTTGAGCAGCACGACATCCTCGGCGAAGTCGCGCGCCAGCTCCGGATCGCCCATCGCATGGCCGCCATATTTCACCACGAAGGTCTTGCCCGCATAGCGCTGCAGATAGGGCAGCGCGTCGGTGAGCGTTTCGGCCTTGGCGAGCAGCGCGGCGGTGGCGATCGAGTCGGTCATCCGCGCGCCTTTAGCCGCGGATGGTCGCGCGGTGAAGGTGCTGTGGGTGGGACGGGGCGTGTCGTAGCTGTCGTGGCGGGAACCGCCGTTTCGCCCTGCCCTCACCCTTCCGGCGCTGCGCGCCTCCCTCCCGCATCGGGTCGGCCATGCCCCCGGCATGGCCTGAACAGCACGGGGTACTGTTCACCCGATGCGCCCTCCGGGAGAGGAAAGACGCCGAAGGCGGCGAGAGGGTGAGGACAGGAGCGGGACGCCGGTTACCGCGCCCCCTCCAGCCCCGCCCCGACATCCGCCTGCGCGAGATAGCGCGGCGCCACCCGCGCCCGCGCCCGCTGCTCATAGGCATAGCCCGCCCCCAGCACCGTCGCATCGTCCCCCTTGGTGGCGATGAACGACAGTCCGACCGGCAGCCCCTTGGCAAGGCCCATCGGCACGGTGAGGTTGGGATAGCCCGCCACCGCCGGCAGCTCCGACGAGGACGGCCCGTTATATTGGTCGCCGTGCACCGGATCGCTCAGCCATGCCTCGGCATAGGTCGGCTCGACCAGCACGCGCGCGCCGGCGCGGCGCAGCATGCCGTCGATCGCCTCGCTCGCCAGTCGCAGCGAGGTCGCGCGCGCCGCCTTGTACGCCGGATCGCCCAGCCCCTTGGTCTGCGCCGCCGCCTCGAACGTCTCCTGCGCGAAGAACGGCATCTCCTGCGCCGCCTGCGCGCGGTTGAAGGCGATCAGCTGGTCGAGCGTGCGCGCGGACACCGCCGGCGGAGTGGTCGCCAGATAGGCGTCGAGATCCGCCTTGAGCTCGGTCTTGAGCACGGTGAACTCGGCCTCGCCGAGCGCCTCGGTCTTGGGTGCCTCGACCGGCACCAGCACCGCGCCGGCCGCCTTGAGCACGGCGAGCGCGCGGTCGAACGACGCCGCCACCTCGGTCGACAGCCCCTCCGGGCGCAGCACCGCGACGCGCATCCCCGACAGCGCGCTCACCGACAGGCCGGCGGCATAATCGCGCGCCACCGCGCCCGCCGTCGCCGGATCGGCCGGATCGGCGCCGACCATCGCCGAGAGTAGGATCGCCGCGTCGCGGACGCTGCGCGCCATCGGCCCCGGCGTATCCTGCGAATGGCTGATCGGCACGACGTGCGTGCGGCTGACCAGGCCGATCGACGGCTTCAGCCCGACCAGCCCGTTGATCGACGAGAGACAGACCACCGATCCGTCGGTCTCCGTACCGACCGCCGCCGCGGCGAAGCTCGCCGCCACCGCCGCGCCCGATCCCGACGACGATCCGCAGGCCGTGCGATCGAGCGCATAGGGATTGCGCACCAGCCCGCCGACCGCGCTCCATCCGCTCATCGCATGGCTCGAACGGATGTTCGCCCACTCGCTGAGGTTGGTCTTGCCGAGGATCACCGCCCCCGCCGCGCGCAGCCGCGCCACCACCGGCGCGTCGCGGCGGGTGACATTGTCCTTGAGCGCGAGGCTGCCCGCGGTGGTCGGGATCGGATCGGCGGTCTCGATATTGTCCTTGATCAGCACCGGCACGCCGTGCAGCGGGCCACGGATGCGCCCGGCGCGGCGTTCCTCGTCGAGACGCTTGGCCTGCGCCAGCGCGTCGGGATTGAGCGCGATCACCGCATTGAGCCGCGGCCCCTTGCGATCGAGCGCGGCGATCCGGTCGAGATAGGCGCGCGTCATCGCGACGCTGGTCGTCTTGCCGGCGGTCATCATCGCCTGCACCTGTTCGAGCGGCACTTCCTCCACCCGCGGCCCCTTGGCGAGCGCCGGTGCCGCCGTCGCGGACAGTAAAACCGCTAGAAACATCAATCGCATGGAACCCCCCTGCCGTTTTGCGCGATGCTAGGGCGAAGACGGTGCGGCGCAAGCGCCCGCGTGCGGCGTGCCGCTATAAGAGGATGACGATGACCGATTTGCCGTGGCACGACTGATCCGCCCCCTCGCCGGGCTGCTGGTGCTGATCGTCGTGGTCGTCGGGCTCGGCGCGACGATCGTGCCACGCTTCCTCGATCGCCTCTATTATCGTGGGCCGCCGACCGACCATTTCGACGGCGCGCGCTTCGTCAACCCGGATCGCGACAGCCCCGCGCCGACGCTGCCCGGCGGCCGTGCCGGCTTCTTCTGGCGGCAGCTGACCGGCAGCGATGGCCGCCCCCGCTGGCCGGCGCAGGTCGCGGTGACGCCGGCGCGCCCCGCCGCGCGCGTCGACGGCGACCGGATGGTGGTGACCTGGATCGGCCATGCCACCGTGCTGATCCAGACGCAGGGGCTCAACATCCTCACCGACCCGATCTACGCCGACCGCGCCGGGCCGCTCGGCTTCGGTCCGCGCCGCGTCGCCGCGCCGGGGGTGCGGCTCGCCGACCTGCCGCGGATCGACCTGATCCTCGTCAGCCACGATCATTACGACCATCTCGACCTCGCCGCGCTCGGCGCATTGTGGCGGCGCGACCATCCGGCGATCGTCACCAGCCTCGGCAACGACAGCGTCATCGGTCAGGCGGGGGCGCGTGCGCTCGGGCTCGACTGGGGCGGCAGCGCGACGATCGACGCCACCGGCCTGCACGACACCAGCCGCGATCCGCGCTGCGACCCCGACGGCTGGTGCCCGGGCGACCGCGCCCGCGTCTTCGTCACGCGCAACCATCATTGGGGCAGCCGCTGGTTCAGCGACCGCAACCGCGCGCTCTGGTCGAGCTTCGTCGTCCGCCTGCCGCGCGGCGGCAATCTGTTCTTCGCGGGCGACACCGGCTTCGGCGACGGCCTGTGGCCGGCCGAGGCGGCGGCCTATGGCCCGATCCGCTTCGCGATGATCCCGATCGGCGCCTTCCGCTTCCAGCCCGGCCAGATGGCCTCGGGCAGCCACATCGGCCCCGCCGAGGCGGCGCTGATCCACCAGCGGCTCGGCGCGGCGCGCTCGCTGCCGATCCACTGGGGGACGTTCCGCCTGTCCTACGAAGGCTATGACACGCCGCCGCGGATGCTGGCGGCGGCGATGCGCTGCTCGGGCGGCGACGGCTTCGCCGCCCAGCCGATCGGCGTGCCGTTCGAGGTGCCGGTCTATGCGCCGCCGGCGCGCGGCACGCCGATGACCGCGCCCGAGATGATGCGCTGCCTCGACACGCCCGCGGTGAGGGCGTTACGGTAAGAAGGGTCTTGGGGCAGCGCGGCCCCTCCTTCGTCATCCCGGCGAAAGCCGGGATCCATGGATACGGAACCTTCGGAGAGGGCGCGCATCGCCCGGACGTGCCGCGTCCATGGATCCCGGCTTTCGCCGGGATGACGAGAAAGAGAGGCGTCAGTGCCCTGGCACCCTCACCCGCGCCCTCCCCTGGAAGGGGCGAATCACCTCAATCGACGAACGCCCGCTCGATCACATAGGTCCCGGCCTTGGCGTTCGAGCCCTCCTCGAACCCCAGCCCGTCGAGCATCGCCGCCGTCTCGCGGATCATCGCCATCGAGCCGCACAGCATGATCCGGTCGGTCTCGGGATCAAGCTTCTTGGCCCCCTGTACCGGATCGCCGAACAGCGCCGCGCTTTCGATCAGGTCGCCGATCCGCCCGGTGGTGCGGAACGGTTCGCGCGTCACCGTCGGCACATAGTGGAATTGCGTCGCCGCCTCGTCCGACACCAGCGGATCGTCGGCCAGCCGCGCCTGCAGTTCGTCGTGATAGGCAAGGTCGCTGACCTGCCGCACCGAATGGACCAGGATCACCTGATCGAACATGCTGTAGACGTCGGGATCGCGCGCCAGGCTGAGGAACGGCGCAAGACCGGTGCCGGTCGAGAAGAAGAACAGGCGCTTGCCGCCGATCAGCGCGTCGGTGACGAGCGTGCCCGTCGGCTTCTTGCCCATATAGACCTCGTCGCCCGGCTGGATCAGCTGGAGCTTGGAGGTGAGCGGCCCGTCCTCGACCTTGATCGACAGGAATTCCAGCTCCTCGGCATAATGCGGGCTGGCGATCGAATAGGCGCGCATGATCGGCTTCGCGCCCTCGCCCCCCTCCTCCGGCCAAGCGCCGGGCAGGCCGATCATCACGAACTCGCCCGAGCGGAAGCGGAAGCTCGCCGGCCGCTCGACCGCGAAGCTGAACAGCCGGTCGTTCCAATGGCGCACCCACAGCACCTTGACGTTGGCGAACGCCTTGGTCTCGGGCAGGGTAACGGGCGAGCGGACATCGGTCATGCGGATCGGGCTTCGGGCAGTTTGCGAAGGGATCGCATTATGAACCCGCGCCGCCCGGGTCAACCAAAGCAAAGCTTGGGCTTGCCCCGGCTGGTCATTGCCGCCGCGCGACCGCTTCCCCATATATGTTCCCGATATGGCCATCCAGATCCGCACCAGCCTCGCCGAGCCGGAGACCGGCGAAAGCTTCGTCCCGCATCGTCCGTCGCGCCCAGAAAAGGCCGAAGGCAGCCGCCCGTTCAAGCTGGTCAGCGACTATTCGCCGTCGGGCGACCAGCCGACGGCGATCGCCGAGCTCACCGCCACCGCGCGCGCCGGCGAGAAGGATCAGGTGCTGCTCGGCGTCACCGGCTCGGGCAAGACCTTCACCATGGCCAAGGTCATCGAGGAATTGCAGCGCCCCGCGCTGATCCTTGCCCCCAACAAGATCCTCGCCGCGCAGCTCTATGGCGAGTTCAAGAGCTTCTTCCCGGAGAATGCGGTCGAGTATTTCGTCAGTTACTACGATTACTATCAGCCCGAGGCCTATGTGCCGCGCTCGGACACCTATATCGAAAAGGAATCGTCGACCAACGAGTCGATCGACCGGATGCGCCATTCGGCGACGCGGTCGCTGCTCGAACGCGACGACGTCATCATCGTCGCCTCGGTGTCGTGCCTCTACGGCATCGGTTCGGTCGAAACCTATTCGGCGATGATCTTCGATCTCAAGAAGGGCACGACGGTCGACCAGCGCGAGATCGTCCGCAAGCTCGTCGCGCTCCAGTACAAGCGCAACGACGCCGCCTTCGCGCGCGGCAATTTCCGCGTGAAGGGCGACACGCTGGAAATCTTCCCCTCGCATTACGAGGACAGCGCCTGGCGGATCAGCTTCTTCGGCGACGATATCGAGGACATCATCGAATTCGACCCGCTCACCGGCAAGAAGGTGGCGAGCCTCAACAGCGTCCGCGTCTATGCCAACAGCCATTACGTCACGCCGGGACCGACGCTCAAACAGGCGGGCGACGCGATCAAGCACGAGCTGGCCGAACGGCTCAAGGAGCTGGTCGCGGAAGGCAAGCTGCTCGAGGCGCAGCGGCTCGAACAGCGCACCAATTTCGACCTCGAGATGATCGCCGCCACCGGCAGCTGCGCGGGGATCGAGAATTACAGCCGCTTCCTCACCGGCCGCCTGCCGGGTGAGCCGCCCCCCACCTTGTTCGAATATCTGCCCGAGAATGCCGTCCTCTTCGTCGACGAGAGCCACCAGACCGTGCCGCAGATCGGCGCGATGGCGCGCGGCGACCATCGTCGCAAGATCACGCTCGCCGAATATGGCTTTCGCCTGCCCTCGTGCATCGACAACCGGCCGCTGCGCTTCAACGAATGGGATGCGATGCGCCCGCAGACGGTCAGCGTCTCGGCGACGCCGGGCAATTGGGAGATGGAGCAGACCGGCGGCGTCTTCGCCGAACAGGTCATCCGCCCGACCGGGCTGATCGATCCGCCGGTCGAGATCAAGCCGGTCGAGGAACAGGTGCAGGACCTGATCCAGGAATGCCACAAGACGACCGCCGCCGGCTATCGCACCCTGGTGACGACGCTGACCAAGCGCATGTCCGAGGATCTGACCGAATATATGCACGAGGCGGGGATCAAGGTCCGCTACATGCATTCCGACGTCGAGACGCTGGAGCGTATCGAGCTGATCCGCGACCTGCGGCTCGGCGTCTATGACGTGCTGATCGGCATCAACCTGCTGCGCGAGGGGCTGGACATTCCCGAATGCGGGCTGGTCGCGATCCTCGACGCCGACAAGGAAGGCTTCCTGCGCTCCGAGACGTCGCTGATCCAGACGATCGGCCGCGCCGCGCGCAACGTCGACGGCCGCGTCATCCTCTACGCCGACCGGATCACCGGCAGCATGGAGCGCGCGATGAACGAGACCGCGCGCCGCCGCGAGAAGCAGGAGGCGTACAACCTCGAACATGGCATCACGCCGACGACGATCCGCCGCAACATCGGCGACATCATCGCGCACGTCAGCCAGGGCGATCAGGTTACCGTGCCGATCGACGAGGACCGCCCGCACATGGTCGGCCACAATCTGCGCGCCTATATCGAGGATCTCGAGAAGCGGATGCGCAAGGCGGCGAGCGACCTCGAATTCGAGGAGGCCGGTCGCCTCCGCGACGAGATCCGCCAGCTCGAGAACGAGGAGCTCGGCCTCCCCGCCGCCGAGCAGAAGGCGCCGATCATGGGCCGCTCGAACGAGGGCAAGCCCGGCACCCGCAAGACGCGCTACGGCAAGGAGCAGAAGATGCGGATGGGGGGACGGCGCGGGCGGTGAACCTGTAGAAACCCTCTCTACAAGATGACGGCGGTAAACAGCGGCGTATTTCCAACTAGGGTGGCGGCGAGGGAGAACCGATGTGATCAGCAGCTTTGCCGACGCCGAAACCGCACGCATTTGGAATGGCGATCGCAGCCGCCGGTTGCCACAGGACATCCAGCGTCCCGCGCTTCGCAAGCTGCGTCAACTCAACCGCATCGTCAGCCCGTACGACCGGCTCATCCCACCGGGCAATCGATTCGAGGAGTTGAAGGGCGACCGTGAGGGAACATATAGTATCCGCATCAATGCACAGTGGAGGGTCACCTTCCGCTGGGAAGACGGAGCCCCAGTGATGTCCGCATCGAAGATTATCATCGATGATAGCGAGCGACTGCCGAACATCCATCCAGGCGAAATCCTCCGTGAGGATTTCTTGATCGGCAATGACATATCGGCCGCCGAGGTCGCCGCGGGCTCGGGCATCGCCCCTGACAAGCTTGAGGCGCTGTTGAACGAACGTGTCCCGATCGATGCTGAGTCGGCACTTCGCTTGGCACGTTACTTCGGTATGAGCGAAACCTTCTTTCTCGGCTTGCAGAACGATTTTGATCTCGAGGAGGCCCGGTCGGTCTACCGGGCCGATCTCGATCATATCGTTCCCCGGGCTGCCTAACCGGCGCTGAGATTGGCGCTGTTCACCCCGTAATAGCTCGCCACGCGATCAGCATAGGCCTGGTCGAACACCGGTGCGTTGTTCGCCCAGCTCGGCCCGCCCTCCAGCATCCGCCGGTCGATCGTCACGACATAGAGGTCGCGGACCGGATCGAACTGGAGCAGCTCGAACGGCAGCGGGTAGAAGCTCTTGCCCATGCCGAGGAAGCCGCCGAGGCTGAGCACCGCGTGCGTGGAACGCCCCGACCCCTTGTGCACCATCAGCGCATAGACCGACCCGACCTGATCGCCGTCGCGGCTTTCCACCTTCAGCGAATGGGCGACGTTCGCCTGGACGAGCAACTGGGTGGCGGTGGTGGTGGCGTCGGTCGACATCGGATGCTCCTTGCTTGCCGCAGGTGAACCGACGTTCGGGCGCGGCGGTTCCACGCACGCGCGGGTTGAGGCCGCGGCGCCCTTCCCGCATAAGCCTTGGCGATGCGTATTGTCCTTGCCGCCGCCCTGGCGCTCGCCGCCGCCGCCTGCGTCCCGCAGCCGGTGCCGCCGCCCGCCCCCGCGCCGTCGCCGGTCGCCGCGCTTCCCGCGCCGCCGGTCAGCGCGCCGCCGCCGCGTGGCAACGACTGGCGCGACTGGCCGCTCACCCCCGGCGACTGGACCTGGGCGCGCGACGCGCGCGGCAGCATCGCGCGATTCGGCGTGCCGGGCGGTGCGATCCGCCTCGCCCTGCGCTGCGACGCCGCGCAGCGCCGCATCCTGCTGTCGGTCGAGGGCGCGACGGCGACGACGCTCACCATCCGCACCACCAGCGTCACCCGCGCCGTGCCGGTGCAACCCGCCGGCGGCAATCCGCCCGCGCTACAGGCGGCGCTCGCCGCCGACGACGGCCTGCTCGATGCGATGGGCTTCAGCCGCGGCCGTTTCGTCATCGAGCATCGCGGCGGCGCGACGTTGGTCGTGCCGGCCTGGGCGGAGATCGAGCGGGTGACGGAGGATTGCCGCGGCTGAGCCGGCGGCAGAGCGGCGAAGCCTCGCGGAATTCGTCCTGCATTACAAGACTTGTTTGCGCCCCCGGTTGTGCGCACATAGGCGTCGTGGCCGGTACCGGTCACATGGCTATCAACAAGCGAAAGGAGGTGATCCGATGTCTCATGGTTCAGCAGTGAGTTCGGTTCGGTTCGTTCGGGGGACTGGCTTCTGACATCCGTTTGAATCGTGTCCGGGGGGTATCCTCCCCCAATCAACGGCACGACGAGGATGACGGGAGTTTCATGGTTTCCCGGGCTGGAGCTCTCCGGCCGCTGACCATGTTTGGGGGGTGTCGTGTTGCCGGGAGGCGCACGGCACCCTCTTCTCATTTTGACGCCGCCCTCTTCCGGTCGCCGCCGCGGCGGCCTAGTCTCCGCCGCACGCGGAGGGATGATGATGGCGAAGCGGATCTGGGCTGTTCTGTTCGGGGTCGTCGCAGTGGCGATGATCGTCTGGTGGGTCGGCCGGCGTCAGGCGATCCCCGTCACGCCGCCGCCGGCGGACACCGGCGTTCGGGTCGTCCGCGTCGGGCCGCCGCCCCAGCCGTCACAGCCGCAGCCGTTGCCCACCCGCATGCCGCATGCCGCGCCGGCGCCGCTCGCCGTCCCACCCAATCCCGGCGCGGGCGACGATCCGGTCGCGCAGCTGATCCCGCCCGCCGGGTCCGATCCCGCGCAGCTCCACGCCCGCTTCCGCGCCGAGCCGCGCGATCCCGCCTGGGCCGCGCGCAACGAGGCCGGGCTGCGCAACGCGCTCGCCGACGTGCCGCAGATCGGCGGCGGCAATGCGCTGGCGGTCCGCTGCGCGACCAGCCTGTGCGAGGTGAGCGGCACCATGACCCCCGGCCTGCCCGAGGCCGACGGCAATCGCACGATGCAGGCGTTGCAGGGCGATGCCCTGTCACGCCGCGCCGCGACGCTCGGCCTCGACGGGCGCATGACGAGTTTCGGCTCGTCGAACGGCCGCCCGACCTTCCTGCTCATCTACACGCGCAAATAGAGCGCAGCCTCCTAGAGGAACGCCTTGGCGCGCTTGAGGACGAGGTTGCAGAGCTGGGTCTTGAGCTGACCGCGCAGCCCGTCGAGCGAAAGCGCATCACCGTTGGGAGTCTCGAGCTGCCCCGCCTGACCGGCGGCATAGCCCGGCGTACGCTGCACGTCGCGCTGCCCGGTGAGCCGGCCGAGCACGCTCGCCGCACCGCCCGCGCCGGTCGCCCCGCTGCCGAGCAGCCGGTTCTTGAGGCAATAGCCGAGCAGACCCGCCGCATTGCCCGCGCCCATCGACCCGATCTGCGGCAGGCCGCCGCCGCCGAGCAGCCCGCCCGCCTGCCCGAGCAATCCGGCGAGCGGCGACTGCTGCATATCCCCCTGGCCGAGCAGCCCGGCGAGCGGCGACGCCTGCCCGACCGGATCACGCTCCTGCGCGGCGGTACCCGCCCGATCGGCGCTCTGCGCCTCCGCCAGCGTCGGCGTGAGGATCAGCGCGGCGGCAAGGATCGTCTTCATCACTCGGTCCCCCGGTACCATCATCGCAACACCCGTGTCCGTCACACCGGCGAGAGCAACCGCTCGCGCGCGATCTTCTCGCGCCACACGAGCGGCGCGAGCTGGTGGACGTTCTGCCCCTCGCTGTCGACGGCGACGGTGACCGGGAAATCCTGCACCTCGAATTCGTAGATCGCTTCCATGCCGAGGTCCGCGAAGCCGACAACCTTCGATCCCTTGATCGCGCGCGCGACCAGATAGGCCGCGCCGCCGACCGCCATCAGATAGGCGCTCCGGGCGTCGGCGATCGCCTGCGTCGCCGCCGGCCCACGCTCGGCCTTGCCGACCATCGCCAGCAGCCCCTGGTCGAGCATCATCCGCGTGAACTTGTCCATCCGCGTCGCCGTCGTCGGCCCCGCCGGCCCGACCACTTCCTCGCCGACCGGATCGACCGGCCCGACGTAATAGATCACCCGCCCGCGGAAATCGACCGGCAGCGGCTCGCCCTTCGCCAGCATGTCGGCGATCCGCTTGTGTGCGGCGTCGCGCCCGGTCAGCATCTTGCCGTTGAGCAGCAGCCGGTCGCCATGCTTCCACTGCGCCACCACCTCGGGCGTCAGCGTGTCGAGGTCGACGCGGATCGCCGCGCTGTCCGGCTGCCAGTCGACCTGCGGCCAGTCGCTGAGCTTGGGCGCCTCGAGATACGACGGACCGCTGCCGTCGAGCGTGAAATGCGCGTGGCGCGTCGCGGCGCAATTGGGGATCATCGCCACCGGCTTGGAGGCGGCGTGCGTCGGCCAGTCGAGGATCTTGACGTCGAGGATCGTCGACAGCCCGCCCAGCCCCTGCGCGCCGATGCCGAGCGCATTGACCTTGTCCATCAGCTCGATGCGCAGCGCCTCGATGTCGTTCTTCGGCCCGCGCGCGCGCAGCTGCCCCATGTCGATCGCGCCCATCAGCGATTGCTTGGCGAGCAGCATCGCCTTTTCCGCGGTGCCGCCGATGCCGATGCCGAGCATCCCCGGCGGGCACCAGCCCGCGCCCATCTGCGGAATCATCTCCAGCACCCAGTCGACAATACTGTCGCTCGGGTTCATCATCTTGAACTTGGACTTGTTCTCCGACCCGCCGCCCTTGGCGGCGACATCGACTGAGACTTTCGACCCCGGCACCATTTCGACATGCAGCACCGAGGGCGTATTGTCGCGCGTGTTGCGCCGGGTGAACGCCGGATCGGCGAGGATCGAGGCCCGCAGCTTGTTCTCGGGGTGGAGATAGGCGCGCCGCACCCCTCCATCGACCACCTCCTGCAGACTGAGGTCGCCGTCGAGCCGGCAATCCTGCCCCCATTTGACGAACACCGTGACGATGCCGGTATCCTGGCAGATCGGGCGGTGGCCCTCGGCACACATCCGGCTGTTGGTCAGGATCTGCGCGATCGCATCCTTCGCCGCCGGGCTCTGCTCCGCCTGATAGGCCTCGCCGAGCGCGCGGATGTAATCCATCGGATGATAGTAACTGATGAATTGCAGCGCATCGGCGACGCTGTCGATCAGGTCGGTGGCGCGGATGATGGTGGTCACGGGCGGGCTCCTTCGCGCCCGCCTTTAAAGCCGCGCGACCGATGCGCCAAGCGCGGGGTGGTGGGTCCGCCGCGATCATAGATCATCGCCTTCGCATCAGTAAAGAGACCGCGAGGGAGGTTCAAGTCAGGTGACGGCCGTGCGCCGCAAGTTCACGTCCAAATGGCTTCTACCGTAGTCCTTCCGCGCTCAACGCTTCTCGAACGGCAGGCCTCGCCCTCATCTTTAAATACCAATCCCTAAGGTGGTGCAGCCCGTCGTAATTTATATTTGCCCGATACGTCGGCACCAGCCACTCTGCTCGCCCCCATTGCACCAGCGCGTAGAGATAGGCGTCGGCAACCGTGCAAGTGCCCATGAGATAGTCGCGCCCCGCCAGCTCTGCATCGACCCACGCGAGCCGCTCCTCCAGTTTCGGCCTGGCAGTATCAATGGCATAGCGCCCGGCCAGCTGCGCATAGAGCAACGGGATGAAACCCTTGTGGATTTCTGAAGAGAGAAAGTTCAGCCACTCCTGCAATCGGTAGCGCGCCATCGAGCCGGCGGCGGGAGCAAACGCCGACTCGGGTCGAAGATCGGCTAGATATTGCAAGATTGCCGGTCCTTCGCGGAGAAGAGTCCCGTCGCCGAGATCGAGCAAAGGCACATAACCGAACGGATTCAAGACGGTAAAGTCGCTCCCGTCTTCGGTTCTGTGCGTCTTATTGTCCACCCGTACCAGCACGGCGTCGATGCGTAGCTCGCGCAAGACGATATGCGGGGCGAGCGAACAGGCGGCAGGCATATAATAGAGCTTCACGACACAGTCCCTTGCGAACGGAAGAGGCCGGACCGGCCTTCGAGGCGACATGGGTGCCGACACGGCCGAGCTTTGGGAAGAAGGCACTATTGTGTGCGAAAGTCACAAAATTAATACCGTCCGCCGGAACAGGGACGGCCGCAAATGAAACGCAGCGCAACCGGATGTTCGGTAGAAGAGGCGATGCGGCTGCTCGGCGGTCGATGGCGATTGCTGATCGTCTCCTATCTGACCAACGGACCCAAGCGGTTCAGCGCGCTGCGACGTTGCATACCGGCGATCTCGCAGCGGATGTTGACGCTAGACCTGCGAGCGCTGGAAGAGGCGGGGCTTGTGACGCGGACGATCTTTCCCACCGTCCCCGCGACAGTCGAATATGCGCTCGCCGCGGACGGCGACCGCCTCGTTCCCGTAGTGGACGCGATGCGCGCTTTCGGCCTTTGGCTGAAGGAGCGCGAGGCCGGGCAAGACCGCGAAGACCCTTAGAAGGCAAAGCTTTCTCAACCATCAGCCACTAGCATCGCGGGCATGGACCCTTCCGATAGCGTTCCCGTGCCGATGCTGCGCCTGTTCGGGCTCGGCGGCATGCCGTCCGATGACGAGGCGCTGATGCATGCCGCGCATCTCGGCCATGTCCGCGCGATCTGGCCGCTGGCGCTCGCCGCGCAGGCGGTCGCCGCGGCGATGCTGGTCGGCGCGACGCTCGCCGGCAGCGGCGGCGGCGCGGCGCCGGTCGGGATCATCGTCGCGGCGGCGGTGCTGTTGCTCGCCGGCGGCGTCGTGCAGGCGACGCTCGCCGCGCGGGTGCCGCGGGGCTGGCCGCCGCACGTCCGCACCGGCACGATCGTCGCCGCCGCGGTGCCGGTCGGCGGCGCATCGCTGTGGCTGCTGTGGGGCGCGGCGCAGCTGCCGGCGGGCGCCGTCGCGATCGGCTGCGCGGTCGCGATCAGCGGCGCGATCGGGCTGACGGTGACCGCGCTCTATCCGGTGCGCATCGCCGCGCCGGCCCTCGCCGCCGGCATGGTCGCGCTGCTGCCGATCGCCACCGCCACGGTACTGCCGGCGCTGGTCGCGCTCGCCGCGCTCGCCGCGCTGCTCGTCGCGGCGCAGCGTCTCGCCCGGCTCGACGGCGCCGCGGTCGAGCGCCATGTCTCCGCCGCCCGCGAAGGCAGCCATGCGGTCAAGATGATCGCCGAATTCGAGGGCCATGGCACCGGCTGGTTCTGGGAAGCCGATCGCCAGGGCCGCATCACCTATCTGTCCGCCAAGGTCGCGGCACTGCTCGCGCCGCGCTATCGCGATCCGGTCGGCTGCCTGCTCAGCGACGTCTTCCGCATGGACAGCGCCGCGCCGGGCACCGAGCGCACGCTCGCCTTCCATCTCTCCTCGCGCACCTCCTTCGCCGATTACACCGTCTGCGCCGCGGGCGACGATGCGCAGGAGCCGGACCGGTGGTGGTCGATCTCCGGCCGCCCGGTGATCGACGATCTCGGCCGCTTCCAGGGCTTCATCGGCTCGGGCAGCGACCTGACCGAGAAGCGCAAGTCGGATGCGGAGATCCAGCGCCTCGCGCTGTTCGACGGCCTCACCGGCCTCGCCAACCGCCAGCGCATGCGCCAGAGCCTCGACAAGACGCTGCAACCGCAGGGCGGCGTGCTGCGCCCCGCCGCGCTGTTCCTGATGGACCTCGACCGGTTCAAGGCGGTCAACGACACGCTCGGCCATCAGGCGGGCGACGCGCTGCTCAAGCAGGTCGCGCAGCGGCTGCAACGCGGCGTCGGCGCGGTCGGGCTGGTCGGACGATTGGGCGGCGACGAATTCCAGGTGATCCTGCCCGGCGTCGACCGCCGCGATGCGCTGGCGACGCTCGCCAAGGAGCTGATCGCCTCGCTGTCGCAGCCCTATTTCATCGCCGGCGCGACGGTGACGATCGGCTGTTCGATCGGCATCGCGATCGCGCCGCAGCATGGCGACGATGCCGAGGCGCTCGTCCGCAACGCCGATCTCGCGCTCTATGCCGCCAAGGCGGACGGGCGCGGCGTCCACCGTTTCTATTCGGAAGAGATGCTGTCGGGCGCGCGCAGCCGCAAGGCGCTCGAGGACGATATGCGCGCCGCGCTCGCCGACGGCGGCTTCCAACTTCATTATCAGCCGGTGGTGTCGACCGCCGCCGAGCAGATCACCGGATATGAGGCGCTGCTGCGCTGGCAGCATCCGGTGCGCGGCAATATCTCGCCCGCCGATTTCATCCCGGTGGCGGAGGAATGCGGGCTGATCGAGGCGCTCGGCGAATGGGTGTTGCGCACCGCCTGCAACGCGGCGGCGCAGTGGCCGCGCGACGTGCGCGTCGCGGTCAACGTCTCGCCGATCCAGTTCGCCAATCCCGCCTTCCCGGTGATCGTCACCTCGGCGCTGGCGCGCAGCGGCCTGCCCGCGCACCGGCTCGAGCTGGAGATTACCGAAGGCGTGTTCCTCGACGAATCGGGGTCGACCGATGCAATGTTCAAGGCGCTCAAGGGCATCGGCGTGCGCCTCGCGCTCGACGATTTCGGCACCGGCTATTCCAGCCTCGGCTATCTGCGCACCGCGCCGTTCGACAAGATCAAGATCGACCAGAGCTTCGTCCGCGGCGCGGCGCAGCCCGGCAACCGCAATGCCGCGATCATCCGCGCGATCGTCACGCTCGCCGACACGCTCGGCATGGAGACGACCGCGGAAGGCGTCGAGATCCAGGACGAGATCGAGCTGATCCGCTCGCTCGGCTGCAGCCATATCCAGGGCTATGTCTACGGCCGCGGCATCGCCGATGCCGATGTCGTCGTCCAGCTCGGCGGCAGCGCGCAGGCCGCGCCGGTCGGCCACAAGGTCAGCCGCGCACCGCGCACCAAGATGCTGCGCTCGGCCCGGCTCGCGCTCGGCGGGCGCGAGGGCGACGTGCGGATCCGCAACATCTCGGCGAGCGGCGCGATGATCGACGGCGTCGCGATGGAGAATGCGGTCGGGCTCGACGTGCTGATCGAGCTCGCCGAGGAACTGATCGTCGCCGGCCGCATCGCCTGGGCGCAGGACGGCAAGGCCGGGCTGCAATTCGCCGAGGGGATCAACCTCGACCGCCTGCAAGCCACCCCGCCCCGCCACCACCGCCGCGCGGTGTGAGCGCCGCGGCTCGGCGCCCCGCGTCGCCGCCAAAACCGACATGACTCCAACCAGATTCGCCCGGTTAAAAATTTTCACGAGGCGATCTTTCCCTTGCGATTTCCGTAACCCGCAAAAGTCCGCGCGTCGCGGCGCGTTCGCTGCTAGGGCGATCCGGCGCGGCGGCGGAACCGCCGGCCTCCCACCGCATTACCCTCTTGCTTGCCGTTGCGGTTTGCCACAACGTGTAGCGGTCAAGTTCGGGGGACGACCCAACTACTGGTAGAGAACACTGGCGACACCCATATCGGGTAGCGCCAAGGGACTGGTCGCGTCAGCGCGATGTGCTCTTTTTGTTCTCCTCTTGGGGCGTCTTGGTGGTAGCATCCAATTGCGCCGCCGATTCGAACACTTAGAGAACGAAGGACCGGGTGCGATGGATTTCAGGGATACGCAGGGTGAGGCCATGACCAGCGACACGATCGAAGCGCCCGTCCGCGATGCGGACGCCAGTGACACGACCACCACCGCCGCCCCCGCGGCCGAGACCGGCACCGGCAGCCGGACGGTGCGCGCGCGTCCCTATCCGGTCGAAGTCGACCATAGCCGCGACGCGCTGCTGACCGATTTCGGCAAGGAGACGCTCAACGACCGCTATCTGCTGCCGGGTGAGGGCTATCAGGACCTGTTCGTCCGCGTCGCCTCGGCCTATGCCGACGACGCCGGCCATGCGCAGCGGCTGTACGACTACATCTCGAAACTGTGGTTCATGCCGGCGACGCCGGTGCTGTCGAACGGCGGCACCGGTCGCGGCCTGCCGATCAGCTGCTATCTCAACTCGGTGCCCGACAGCCTCAACGGCATCGTCGACACCTGGAACGAGAATGTCTGGCTCGCCAGCCGTGGCGGCGGCATCGGCACCTATTGGGGCAACGTCCGCGGCATCGGCGAACCGGTCGGCCTCAACGGCAAGACCAGCGGCATCATCCCCTTCGTCCGCGTGATGGATTCGCTGACCCTCGCGATCAGCCAGGGCTCGCTGCGCCGCGGCTCGGCCGCCTGCTATCTCGACATCAGCCACCCGGAGATCGAGGAGTTCCTCGAGATCCGCAAGCCGAGCGGCGACTTCAACCGCAAGGCGCTTAACCTCCACCACGGCGTGCTGCTCACCGATGCCTTCATGGAGGCGGTGCGCGACGGCGCCGAATGGAACCTGCTCAGCCCCAAGGACCAGACCGTCCGCGCCACCGTCGACGCGCGCTCGCTGTTCCAGAAGCTGGTCGAGACCCGCCTGCAGACCGGCGAGCCGTACATCGTCTTCGCCGATCACGTGAACCGCACGATGCCCAAGCATCACCGCGAGCTCGGCCTCAAGGTGTCGACCTCCAACCTCTGCTCCGAGATCACGCTGCCGACCGGCAAGGACCATCTCGGCAACGACCGGACCGCGGTCTGCTGCCTGTCGTCGCTCAACCTCGAGACGTGGGACCAGTGGAAGGACGACAAGGTCTTCATCGAGGACGTGATGCGCTTCCTCGACAACGTGCTGCAGGATTACATCGACCGCCACGAGCCGGGCATGGAGCGCGCCGCCTATTCGGCCGGCCGCGAACGGTCGGTCGGGCTCGGCGTGATGGGCTTCCACTCCTTCCTCCAGGCGCGCGGCCTGCCGTTCGAAGGGGCGATGGCGAAGAGCTGGAACCTGCGCATCTTCAAGCACATCAACGCGCAGGTGAACGAAGCGTCGATGCAGCTCGCGATCGAGCGCGGCCCCTGCCCCGACGCCGCCGACGTCGGCGTGATGGAGCGGTTCAGCTGCAAGATGGCGATCGCGCCGACCGCGTCGATCAGCATCATCTGCGGCGGCACCTCGGCCTGCATCGAGCCGATCCCCGCCAATATCTACACGCACAAGACGCTGTCGGGCAGCTTCTCGGTCAAGAACCCCTATCTCGAAAAGCTGCTCATCGAGAAGTCGAAGAACAGCGAGGCGGTGTGGAACTCGATCCTCGAACACGGCGGCTCGGTCCAGCATCTCGACTTCCTCAGCCAGGAGGAGAAGGACTGCTACAAGACCAGCTTCGAGATCGACCAGCGTTGGCTGCTCGAGCTCGCCGGCGATCGCACGCCGTATATCGACCAGGCGCAGTCGCTCAACCTGTTCATCCCGGCGGACGTCGAGAAGTGGGATCTGCTGATGCTCCACTTCCGCGCCTGGGAACTGGGCATCAAGTCGCTCTACTATCTGCGCTCCAAGTCGGTGCAGCGGGCTGGCTTCGCCGGCAGCGGCGGCGTCGAGGCGGACAATACCATCGCCGCACCGACCTTCGAGATCGGCGAGACGACCGATTATGATGAATGTCTGGCGTGCCAGTGAGGTGACGGGGTTGGCGCTCTTCGACTAGCGCGACCACAGGCGGGTATATCGCATGACGCTTCCCCCTCACCCTTCCGCGCCTTCGGCGCTCCCTCCCTCTCCCACAAGGGGAGAGGGAACGGAGGCTCAAGCTTCCTTTCCCCTTGTGGGAGAGGGAAGGGGCCTACGGCCGCAGGCCGTGGGAAGGGTGAGGGGGAATGCACAAGGCCTGACCAAACGCCAGCAACTCCCTGCCCTCACCGTCACCCGATCACGCAAGCTCCGCAAGGAGATGGGCGAACCGGAGTTGCGGCTATGGCAGGCCCTGCGCGAAACCTTCCCGAACCTGCGCTTCCGCCGCCAAGTCCCTTTCGGCCCCTATCACGCGGACTTCACGACCCACGCCGTGCGCCTGATCGTCGAAGTCGACGGCGACGACCACGCCACCAAGATCAAGCAAGACGCCGCCCGTACCCGCTTCCTCCAGACCGAAGGCTACCACGTGATCCGCTTCACCAATGCCGATGTGATGGAAGCCATCGAGGGCGTCGTGCAGACGATCGCGGCGATCGTCGCGGACATGAAAAAGGGCCGCCCGTAATGGACGGCCCCCTCGCCCTCCCACGGCCTGCGGCCGCGGGTCCCTCCGGCATCGGGTCGGCCACGCTCCCAGCGTGGCCTAGACAGCGCGGCGCGCGGTCTACCCGATGCTCCCACAAGGGGAGAGGGACGGACGGATCACTCCGCCTCTTCGAACATGTCGACGGCGTTGGCGGCGGTCGCCGACAGGCGCACCGTATCGCCTTCGATCTCGGCGACGAGGCCGGCCGGCAGGTAGTGGTGCTTGCCGCCCTGCCCGTCCTCGGTGCTCGGCGAATCGTTCTTGGTGAGCTTGATCCGCTCGCCCTCGACGTGATCGACGGTGCCGACATGGACGCCGTCGGCGCCGATGACCGTCATATGCTCCTTGATGTTGCTGTGATCGTGCATGACATTGCTCCTGCAAGGGGTTCGGCGGTCCAACGAGCCGATGCCGATTTGGATGCATCGCACCGCACGGGCCGGAGCCTGCCCTGATGCCGCTCGAAAGCCTCATCATGTTCGCGGTCGCCGCGGTGTTCGGCCTCGCCGGCGCGTGGATGCTGTTCGAACTGCGCCGCCCGCAGGGGCCGGCGCGGGTCTATGTCTACCGGATGGCGGGGATCATGGCGGTCAGCCTCGCCGTCGTCCTCGCCTTTTCGGCGCATGCGATGTGGCAATGGGCCACGCCATGAGCCCCCCTTTCCCCCATTTTCCGGAGTAACCCCATGTCCCTTCTCGAAGCCCGCAAGCAGTACAAGCCGTTCGAATACCCCTGGGCGTTCGAATTCTGGAAGCGTCAGCAGCAGCTCCACTGGCTGCCCGAAGAGGTGCCGCTCGGCGAGGATTGCCGCGACTGGGCGCAGAAGCTGACCGATCACGAGCGCAACCTGCTCACCCAGATCTTCCGCTTCTTCACCCAGGCGGACGTCGAGGTGCAGGATTGCTATCACGAGAAATACGGCCGCGTGTTCAAGCCGACCGAGGTCAAGATGATGCTGACCGCGTTCAGCAATATGGAGACGGTGCATATCGCCGCCTACAGCCATCTGCTCGACACGATCGGCATGCCCGAGAGCGAGTACGGCGCCTTCCTCGAATATGCCGAGATGAAGGAGAAGCATGATTACATGCAGAACTTCGGCGTCGACAGCGACGAGGACATCGCCCGCACGCTCGCCATGTTCGGCGGCTTCACCGAAGGCGTGCAGCTGTTCGCCAGCTTCGCGATGCTGATGAACTTCCCGCGCTTCAACAAGATGAAGGGCATGGGGCAGATCGTCACCTGGTCGATCCGCGACGAATCGCTGCATTGCGAGGGCATCATCAAGATGTTCCACACCTTCTGCGCCGAGCGTCAGTGCCTGACCAAGGCGGTGAAGGACGACATCGCCGACGTCTGCCAGACGACGATCCGGCTCGAGGACAATTTCATCGATCTCGCGTTCGAGATGGGCCCGGTCAACGGCATGACGCCCAAGGAGATCAAGAAGTATATCCGCTACATCGCCGACTGGCGGATGGGGCAGCTCGGCCTCAAGCCGATCTACATGATCGACGAACACCCGCTGCCGTGGCTCGCGCCGATGCTCAACGGCGTCGAGCACGCCAATTTCTTCGAACAGCGCGCGACCGAATATTCCAAGGCCGCGACCAAGGGCCAGTGGAACGACGTCTGGGATTCGTTCGACAAGCGCCAGAAGGCGAAGATCGGCCGCCCGGCGAACGAGGATGCGGGCGAGGCGAGCGGCGATATGTTCGCGCAGGCTGGCGTCGCGGCGGAGTAAGGCCGTCACGATGTGGTGGATCGGACACTGGTCCACCACATCAACCATGCCGGCGCGGCCGTGCTACGGTGCCAAAGGATAGCGCCGCCACGTGTGCAGGATCGTCAGCACGTCGACCTCGCTCTCAGATGCCAGCGCATAGACGATCAGATACGGCAATCCGACGACCGAGAACTCCCGCGTCCCGGCCACTTGGCCGACCCGCCCGAGCAACGGAAACGACCCGAACATCATCGCTGTCTGGATAACGCGGCTGATCGTGCGGTCGGCCGCGGACTCGTTATGCTCGCTGATCCAGTCGCGGATGGCGATCAGATCGTCCCGCGCCTGCGGCGTGAACCTAACGTTCAAGCGTCAGATCACGCCATATCTGGTCGACCGGGATCATCGCCCCGCGGTCACGAGACTGATCGAGACCACGTTCGATCTTCGCCCGCTTCCATGCCGCATAGCCCGGCTCGGCCGATGTCTCGCTCACGGCGTCGTCATGGTTCGGGTGAGTCGCCATGGGTGGGAAGATACGCCGGCGCGTCGATCAGGCAAGAGCAGCACCCTTCCGACAAAGGGAAACCGGCAATCCGTACTGGCGAGCGGCGGATGTCGACCGGCCGTGCCTACCCATCCTCCACGACAAGAGAATGGGCACGCGACAGACCGCGCCTCACTCCACCAACGCCTCATTCCCCGCAAACCCCAGCCGCGTGATCCCCGCCCGCTTCACCTCGGCCAGCACCTGATCGAAGCGGTCGTAGCGCGCGTCCGGATCGGTCCTCATCACCAGCAGCGCCGCCCGATCCGCGTCGAGCGCCTTGAACCGCGCGGGCATCGCCGCATCGCTCAGCGCGGCACCATCCAGCGTCACCGTACCGTCGCGCGCCAGCACCAGCGGATGCGTCACCGTCTCGCTCGGCGGCGCATAGCCCTGCGGCAGGTCGATCGGCACTTTGTGCAGCACGGTCGGCAGCGTCAGGATCATCATCACCAGCAGCACCAGCATGACGTCGATCAGCGGCGTGATGTTGAGGTCGGACAACGGCTGGTCGAAAGCCGGTGCGGCGGGAGCAAAGGCACGCTTGCGTGGCATCGATGGTCTCCTGGTGATGTGACATCATGTCATCACGATTGCGGAGGGTCGTCAAGCCCGTCGCGCTTAACCCTGTTGCGCAACCCGGCGGCAAGGCCGCGCCGCTATTGCGATGCTCATGCTCCCCTCCCCCCGCATCTTCCGCAGCCGCTGGGCGGCGCTGCTCTGGGCGGGCGGGATCATCTGGGCGGCGGTTGACTATGCCGGCTCGGCGCCGGACCATCAGGGCAACGACAGCGCCGTCACCGACGCGGCGGGCGATCCCGCCAATGCCGCCGACCTCCAGGCGGTCGCCAATCTGATCGGCGAGTGAGTCGCGCCCGCCCGGTCGCGCCGGCCTCGCCGACCCTGCCGCCAAGTCACGGAGCGGGCACCCTCTTCCGACCACTAGCAACAACCTCTGTCCTACACGCCCGAACCTACGCTAGCCTGCGCACACCGGCTCCCTTGCCGGCGGCGGCTCTTTCTCAATCGGTCAGGATTCGAAACGATGGCAGGTGATCGTTTCCGGTAAGGTGTCCATCTTGTCCATGTTCGGCGTCCAACCGCCTGACATGCCACGACAGGCCTATTTCGGCCCGCTCAGCGCCCGCGCCGCGTCGGGGCGTGGAAGTCGGCGGGCTTGTCGGCGATCCAGCGGGCGAAGCGCGCGATCCCCGGATGCGCGGCGAGCGCGGCGGGATCGGCATAGGTCCGCGCCAGCTCGGCATTGGGGATCAGCGCATGCACGGTGCGGTGGCAGATCGGATGGACCGCGGCGGTGACGCGGCCGCCTTCGGACTTGGGGACGAGATGGTGCCATTCCACCTTGGCCCCGAGCGGCCGGCCGCAGATCGGGCACGGCGCCGGCGGCGTCTCGCGCGCGGCGCGTGCCGCGGCCTCCGCCAGCCCCGCCTTGCGCTTCACCCGTCCGACCATGGCCTTGATATAGGGTCCGAACCGTCGACGACGAGGCGGCGGATACGAAAAGGGCGGGCCTGCCGTAGCAGACCCGCCCCCGTCTCACTCGTGTGCGTTGCGCTTAGAAGTGCGCGACGACACCCGCCATCGGGCGGAAGCTGTGCGCGTCGTCGAAGGTCGAAACCTCCATACGCAGGCGCAGGCCCGAATTGCCGGTCAGGCCACCGAGACCGATGTCCTTCGGGCCGACCTCGGCGCCGATGCCATAGACGGTCGCGTGATAGTCGCGGTTCAGGTCGCCGACGACGCCCGGCGCGAAATTGTGGAAGTTGTTCCAGCGATAGCCGACCTTGCCGTAGAACAGGCCGCTGTCACCGGCGCGGAAGCCCGCGCGGCCATAGGCGCCATACTGCCAGTCGATGTCACCCGACACGCCCTTGGCGACCGCACCTTCGGCGCCGACGAACACCGGGCCGAGCGGCACGTTGAAGCCGACGATGCCTTCGATCAGCGCGCCGTCGAGGTTATAGCCCTTGGGCTGCGCGGGGATGCCGGCGACGGTCTGGCGGTCGAACTGCTCCCAGCCGCCCATCACGGCGACATACGGCTCGATGCCGAAGGCGCGCGTGCCGTCCGGAGCCTTGGGCGCGGTGTCGACCTGCGCGTCGGTGGCGACGGTGGTGTCGGTCGTGCCGGTGGTCGACATGTCCTGCGCGAAGGCGGGGACGGCGAAGGACGCTGCCGCAACGGCGGCCGCGAGGGCGAGCTTACGCATATGTGATTACCTTTATTGCCTCAACTCGGGCGACGACACCGCAGCGTCGATCAGCCCAGGTCCGTTCAAACCGCGCTTTCGGACCTTTGTTGCAATGCGAAGTCGCTTTTACCGGGAACGTTCCGCGATGTGGCTTTCCGATCACACTTCCTTGCCAAGCGATGAACGAAATCCGCCCAAATCGTGGCGTGACCGTGGCAAAACACTGCGGCCGAGCGGCCACAGCGGCGTGCCTCAGGGACGCACCGGGGAAAGGGCAAGGATGCTGCACTAGCGTTGCGCGGCACGAACCTCGGGTCGGGAGGGCGCTCCGGCGGCGGTGGGCAGGCGCGGTCTATGGCCTGACGCGGCGGCATAATTGTCGATGTCCGACTGGCCGCGGGAGGCGGCGGCGGCGACATCGACCGTACGCGTCGATCGCTGGGCGGCACGGTCGGAACAGGCGGCGAGCAGCGCGCACGCCGGAAGGAAGAGCAGGATACGCATCACTCGTCCGATGGTCTGCCGCCCGGCCCCGCACCGCCGCCTACCCGCGGCGGCGCAAGGCCGGGTGGATCATCTCAGGCTCAGGGCCGCAGCGCGACGTCGTCGGCGTCGCTGACGTCCTCGGACGTCGTATCGCTGTCGAAATCGTCCTGGGCGTCGTCCTCGTCGATGTCCGCCTCGTCCATCGTCACAGTCGGGTCGCTCTCGCCGACCTCCTGCGAATCCATGTCGAGCTCGTCGATCGATTCCTCTTCCTCGTCGTCGTCGCCGATGTCGGGGTTGAGGTCGGTCAGCACCAGCCCGTCGCTGGGGCCGTTGCGCGTCGCCTCGAGGATCTCGGCGCGCTGGCTCTCGTCATAGCCTTCCTCGTCATAGCCGTCGTCGCCCGACCCGTGGCTCGTGACCTGATGTCCGCCCATCACAACCTCCTCGTGTTACCGGGTGCGAACGGCGGGGCGCGCGCCCGGTTCCGTCCACACCGCCGGACGCGCGGATCAGACGGGGCGGAACAATCGCCCGCGCTCGGTCGCCGCGACGATGCCGAGCGAGACGAGACCGCAGATCAGGAAGCCCCCGGCGAGCGGCGCGGTGGTGCCGTCGAACGCCTGGCCGATCACCACGCCGATCACCGCGCCGAGGGTGATGCTGGCAAAGCCCTGCACGCTGGACGCGGTGCCGGCGATCGCACCCATATTCTCCATCGCCATCGACGAGAAATTGGAGGTGGCGAGGCCGAAACAGCCCATCGTCAGCGCCTGGAGGATGACGAAACCGACCAGCGTCTCATAGCCCAGCACGGCGAGGGCGAGGTGGATCGCGCTCAGCACCACCAGCAGCGCCAGCGCGCTGTGGCTGATCAGCCGCGTGCCGAGCCGCATCACCAGCCGCGCGTTGGTCAGGTTCGCCGCCGCCATCAGCGTCGCCGTCACCGCGAACATCACCGCGAGCAGCCGCGGCTGCCGGAAGGTGTCGAACATGATCTGCTGGACGGAATTGAGATAGCCGTAGAGCGCGCCGAGCAGCGCGGTCGAGGCGAGCGCATAGCCGAGCGACATCCGGTCGCCGAGCGTCTGCCGCCATCCCGCGGCGACGCGGCCCAGCGACAGCGGCAGTTGTGCCTCGACCCGCAGCGTCTCGGGCATGCGCAGGAAGAACCAGGTCCAGATCAGGGCGCTGAGCCCCGCCACCGTCCAGAAGATGCCGCGCCAATTGGCGAACAGCAGCACCGTCTGGCCGAAGGCGGGGGCGAGCACGGGAACGATCATGAAGACCATGAACGCGATCGACATCACCCGCGCCATCGGCCGGCCGTGATAGCAGTCGCGCACCATCGCCACCGTCGCGACGCGCGTCGCCGCGACCATCGCGCCGCCGAACACGCGCGCGGCGAGCAGCAGCGGGAAGCTCGCCGCCATCGCGCAGGCGATATTGGCGAGGACATAACCGCCGATCGCGGCGAGCAGCACCGTCCGCCGCCCGTAACGGTCGGCGAGCGGCCCATGTGCGATCTGCGCGATGCCGAAACCGAAGACGAAGGCGGTGACGATGAACTGGCGCTGGTTCTCGGTCGCGATGTCGAGCGTGACGCCGATCGCCGGCAGCGCGGGCAGCATCGAATCGATGCCGAGCGCGGCGAGCGACATCAGCGCCGCGACCAGCGCGACGAATTCGGCGAAACCGATCGGCGCGCCGGCGGGCTCCACCGCCGCGGCGGGGGCACCGGCGGTCGCCGGCGCGGGAGTGTGCGAGGAGCGGGTCACGGGGCGCCCTCCTACCGGGAAGCGATCGGCTCCGGAACCCTTGATCGCATGCGCCGACCGGCCTAGCGTATTGCCGACGCAATACACGAGGTTGCCATGATCCGCCTGTCGCTCTGTGCCCTGTCCGCCTTGTCGCTCGCCGCCTGCGATCGCGGTCCGGGCACGTCGGTGACGATCAACGCCGATGGCGGCAATGTGCTCGGCGCGGTCGATGGCGCGACCGGGCAGGTCAAGATCGCGGTGCCGGGCTTCTCGGGCCAGCTCAAGCTGCCCAAGGTGCAACTCAAGGCCGACAATTTCGATCTCAACGGCGTCCACCTCTATCCGGGCTCCACGATCGACGCGGTCGACGTCGCCGGCGGCAGGAACGACGATGGCGGCCTGCGCGTCCGCTTCACCAGCCCCGCCAGCCCCGATCAGGTGCGCGGCTGGTTCACCGAGCGGCTCGCCAAGGCGGGCTTCACCGTCCATCCGGACGGCCAGGGCCTGACCGGCACCACCGAAGAAAAGCAGCCCTTCCACCTCGACCTCGCCGGTGACGGCAGCAACGCCAAGGGCACGATCACCGTCGGCGGATAAGGCTCCGCGCGCCCGCCTATCCCGCCGCGACCTCGCGCGCGGCGGCGAGCACCGCCGCCGCATGGCCGGGCACGCGCACCTTGCGCCACGCCCGCACCAGCCGACCGTCATGCCCGAACAGGAAGGTGGCGCGCTCGATCCCCATATAGGTGCGGCCATAAAGCTGCTTCTCGCCCCACACGCCGAAGGCGTCGCAGGCGCTGCCGTCCTCGTCGCTCGCCAGCGTGACGGTGAGGCCGTGCTTGGCGGTAAAGGCGGCATGTTTGGCGGGCGGGTCCTTGCTGATCCCGATCACCGTCACCCCCGCCGCGGCGAAATCCGCCGCAAGCGCGGAGAAATCCTGCGCCTCGCGGGTACAGCCGCTGGTATCGTCCTTGGGGTAGAAATAGAACACCGCCGGGCCGGATATCGCGGCGAGCGGCATCGCGCTGCCGTCGGCGGCGGTCACCGTCACCGCAGGTATCGTTGCGCCATCATCCATCCGAGCCTCCCGTCGCCTGCGTCCAGGCCGCCGCCACGTCCTGCCGCGTCATCGCCAGCGCTTCAAGCACCGCCGGCCAATCGGCGAGTCGCAAGGCGCGCGCAATCAGCGCCTGCGTCGCCGGCGACGGCTCGGCGGCATCGGGCGCGACCAGCCGCAGCACCACGAGCAGCCGCGTCAGCTGATCGTTCGCCACCGCCAGCGCCGCGGGCAGCAGGCCCGATGCGACCAGCGCGCCGATCGCCCGCCCGAGGTGCGGATCGAAGCCTATACGATGGCGCAACTGCGTCAGGTGAACGGTGAATTCGAGATCGACCAGTCCGCCGGGCAGCAATTTGGCGTCGAGCGGCCCGGTCGGCGGCTTGTGCCGGGCCATCTCGGCGCGCATCGCCACCGCCTCGCCGGTCAGGTTCCGCGCCGGCCGCTCGCCCGCCAGCACCGCGTCGATCACCGCGGCGGCGGCCGCCCGCGCCTCGGCCGAGCCGAACACCGGCCGCGCCCGCGTCAGCGCCATATGCTCCCAGGTCCAGGCATCCTCGCGCTGATAGCGGGCGAAGGACTCGAGCGAGACGACCAGCGGCCCCTGCGTCCCCGACGGGCGCAGCCGCGTGTCGACCGGGTAGAGCGGCCCCGCCGCGGTCGCCACCGACAGCGCCGCGGTGATCCGCTGCGCGAGGCGATTGTAATAGAGCGTCGCGCCGAGCGGCTTGGCGCCGTCCGATTCCGCACGGAAGTCCCCGGTAAACAGATAGACGAGGTCAAGGTCGCTGGCGTGGGTCAGCGCCGCGCCGCCGAGCCGTCCGAAGGCGAGGATCAGCAGCTCGCTGCCCGGCACCCGGCCATGGCTGCGCGCGAATTCTGCGATCGTCGCCTCGGCGAGGACCGCGATCGCCGCCTCGGCGAGCCGCGCATAGCCCGCCGCCGCATCGAGCGGATCGGCTGCGCCTGCCACCACCTGCGCACCGAGCGCGAACCGTTTCTCCCCGACGCTGCGGCGGACGTGGTCGAGCAGCGCCTGATAGTCGCCGCCCTCGCCGCGCCGCATCTCCGCCGCCAGCGCCTCGACCGGGCCGAGCGGCTCAAAGGCGCCGGGATCGATCAGCCAGTCGATCAGCTCGGGGCGCACGCCCAAGGCATCGGCGAGCGGCGCGGCATGGCTGAGGATCGTCGCGAGCAGCACCGCCAGCCCGGGACGCGCCTCGAGCAGCCGCAGGATGTTGATCGCGCTGGTCAGGCGTTCGAGCAGCCCGTCGAGCCGCCGCAACGCCGCACTCGGATCGGGCGCGTCGGCGAAGGCGGGCATCAGCGCCGGCAGCACCGCCTCCAGCGCGTCGCGCGCCGCCGGGCTGCGCAGCGCCGGATAGCGGCCGGCACGCCAGCGCGCGATCAGCGTCGCCGCACCGGCGCCATCGGGAAACCCCGCCTGCTCCAGCCGCGCGGCGAGCGCCTGCGGCTCGTGCGGGAAGTCGCCGCCGCGGCCGTCGTCGAGCGCGTCGTAGATCTGGCCGGCGCGCGCGACCGGCTCCCGCAACAGCGCGATCAGCGCCGCCCCGTCCGCAAGGCCGTGCAAGCGCGCCACCCCGTCGAGCGCCGCGCCGCCCGGCAGCACATGCGTCTGGCGATCGTCGATCATCTGGACACGATGCTCGATCGTCCGCAGCAGCGTATAGGATCGGCTCAGCGCCGCCGCCTCGTCCGTACCGATCCACCCCGCCTCCGCCAGCCGCGCCAGCGCGTCGCGCGTCGCGGGTGCGCGCAGGGCCGGATCGCGCCCGCCGTGGATCAGCTGATGGATCTGCGCGAAGAATTCCGCCTCGCGGATGCCGCCGCGGCCGCGCTTGAGGTCATAGCCCGCGCCGAACGCCTGGCCGCTCGCATAATGATCGCGGATGCGGCGGGAGAGGTCGCGGATCTCGCCGATCGCGCCGAAATCGAGCCCGCGCCGCCACACGAACGGCCGGATCGCATCGAGGAAATAGCCGCCGAGGGCGCGATCGCCGGCCGCGGCGCGGGCGCGGATGAACGCCGCCCGCTCCCAGGTCAGCGCCTGCGATTCGTAATAGCCGATCGCGCCGTCGACCGGCAGCGCGATCGGCGTCGCCTCGGGCGAGGGGCGCAGCCGCAGGTCGACGCGCAGCACATAGCCGTCGCCGTCGCGTGCCTGGAGCAGTTCGACGACGCGCTTGGCGATCCGCACCGCCGCTTCCTCCGGCTCCTCGCGCGCGCGGCGCGGCAACGTGCGCGGGTCGAAGATCAGGATGGGATCGATGTCCGACGAATAATTGAGCTCGCGGCTGCCCTGCTTGCCGAGCGCGATCGCCGCAAAGCCGCGCGGTGCCTCCCCCGGCGTGCGCTCGGCGATCGCCGCGGTGATCGCCCGGTCGAGCGCGCGATCGGCGAAGTCGCTGAGGCCCTGCGTCACCGCGGTCAGATCATAGACGCCGGCGAGATCGCCGATCGCGATCGCCAGCGCCAGCGCGCGCCGGTCGAGCCGCAACTGGCGGGCGATCGGCATATCCGGAGTCGCGGCGGTGTAGGCGAGGTCGAACATGCCGGCGGCGAGCCGCTCGGCGAGCACCGGCTCGCGATCCAGCAGCAATGCGAGGAACGGCGCATGCGCGCGGGCGCGATCGATCGCGGCGGAGACGGGCGTCGGCATCGCGGATATCCTTTATTGCAGTCGGCAACGTTTCCGCCACAGGATCGTTCTCCGGTCTATGCACATGGCTACGCAAACAACAGGACGCGCGCGCAACGGCGATTATGTCGTCCGTTTGCCACGCCCGGCCGATCCGCTCGGCCATGCTCTGCGCGGCGTCTTCGGTGAAACGCCAATGCCCGACGATCTCAAGACGTTGCTGGAGCGCCTCGACCGCGTCACGCACTGAGCGCGTTCCGGACAGGCGCGATCAGGGGCTGGCGATCGGAGCGGTGAGCAGCCGCCATCCGGTCGGCAGAAAGTCGGTCGACATATAGAAATAGAAGGCGCAGCTGCCGTCGGCGCGATAGCTGCCGCCCTTCAGAATTCCATAAGCGGTATCGCCGAGGAACACCGGGCTGCCGCTGTCGCCGCTCCTGCACACCGGCCCCGCCACCGTCGTCCAGGTCGGCAGGCAGGCGCCGCCGCACAGATCGCCCGCCGGCGCGAAGTCGGTCAGTTCGACCTCCGAACAGCTATAGCCGGTGCGCTCGCCGCGGTGGCAGACGATGTCGCCGGCGCGCGTACCGGCACGGCTGCGCGCATCGCCGACCGGCCGGCTGACGGTGCGCGCGCTGTCGGCATAGAATAAAGGCGCGAGCGGCACCGCGCTCGCGTTGATCTGCACGTCCTGATGGCCCCAGCCCCATTGCCCGACGAAGGGCAGGTCCTGTTCGATCCCGGCGGCATCGCGGGCGCGCAGCGCGTCGGGGCAATGCGCCGCGGTGGCGATGCCGGTACGCGTGCCGTCGGTGACGACGAAGCCGGCGGTGCACAGATAGCGATGACTGTCCCCCGGCACCTGCCCGACGACACGCGTCCCGCCCTGGATGCCGCCCATGTCGAGCGCCGGCTGGTCGACGACGCGCAGCCGCACCGGCACCTGCGTCAAGGCCGCGAGCCGCGCGGCAAGCGGCTCGGCGCCCTCCCGCGCGACGTCGCGCGTCGAAACCACCGCGACCAGCTCGCCGCTGCGCTGGTCGATGCCGAGGCCGGGCGGCGACAGCAGGCTGGCGCGGATCGCTGCCTGATAGGCACCGATTGCCTGGACCAGCCCGGTGTGCGTCGCCGCCGCGCCGGTGCTGAAGCTGATCCGCACCGGCGTGCCGTTCAGGTCGATGATCCGTTCGGGCTCCGCCGCCGTACCGGTCAGCGTCACGACGATGGAGAATTCAGGCCGATGGACGAGCGCGATCCCGGTCAGCCGCGCGGCGAATTCGTCGGCGATCGCGTCGGTCACCGGCGCGCTCGCCACCTGCAACCGCAACTGCCGCTCCGCCTCGTCGACCGGCAGCCCGAGCCGGTCGGCGACCGCCGCGGCATCCTGCGCGATCGCGGCGTCGAGCGACTCGACCGGCGCGACCACGGGCGGCGGCGCGACCAACGTCTGCGCCGCGAGCGGCGAACCCGCCGCCAGTCCCGCCGCTCCGATGATCATGCCCAGCCAGCGCCCCACGCCGCCCTTGTAGCGCAGACGGCTGGCCGGTCGATGAACGAACTACAAGGCGATCCGCAGCGTGCCGAGCACCGAGCGCGGCGCGCCCGGCATGTTGAGCAGCGCCGACGTACCATGTCCGGCGACGGTATAATGGACGTTGCCGAGATTATAGGCGTTGAGCTGCCAGCGCAGCGGCCCCGTCGCCACCCACAGCAGCCCGTCGACGGTGACATAATGCGGCAGCACCGTCGTGTTGAGCGGATCAGCCCAGCGGTCGCCGACATAATTGATTCCGCCGCCCAGCCCGAAGCGGCCGGCGAAGCTCTTGCTGAGGAAGCCGTTGGCGGCATGGCGCGGCGCGATCGTCGCACCCTTGCCGACGAAATCGGGGCGCGACGAGGCGGTGATCCGGGCATCGAGATAGGCATAGCCGGCGACCGCCTGGAACCCCGCGGGCAGCGTCATCTGCGCCGACAGTTCGACGCCACGCGTCCGCTGCGTGCCCGCCGCGACCAGCCGCGTCGGGTCGAGCGGATCGGTGCCCTTGATCCCGGTGCGGCGCAGCAGGAACCCCGCCGCCTGCACGTTGAGCGCGCCGCCGAGCAGCGTATATTTGCCGCCGACCTCCTTGTTGCTGGTCTGCTCGGGCGCGATGTCGGCATTGCTCGCGGTCAGTGCGAAGGTCTCGGCGGACGGCTGGAAGCTGCGGCTCCACGACAGATAATAGGATTGCGTCGCGTCGGGTTGCAGCACGATCCCGGCCCGCGGGCTCCACGCGATATCGGTGCGGACCAGCCGCGCCGCGACCGGCAGCCGCTGGTCGGTCGCCTGCCGGAAGCGATCGCGGCGGACGCCGACCAGCGCCTTGATGCCATGGCCGAAGTCGGCGAAATCCTGCACGTAGACGCCGCCGGTGTCGAACACGCTCGCGGTCGCCGTCGCGATCCGCGTGAAGCGGGCGGGATCGAGTACCGGCAGCACCGGCTTGAACAGCGACGTCACCGCCACCTTGACCTGCGCGAACGTATCCGCCCGCTTCGTCTGCCGGGACAGCTCGACGCCGTAGAGCAGCACGTGATCGACCCCGGCGAGCCGGCCGCGCCACGTCAGCTCCGCCTGATCGGACCAGCCTTCCTCGTCGCGGTTGAGCCGGCCGTGCTGCAAGGTCACCGTCCGCGCGACCGGATCGATCGCCGCGGGGAGCGTGCTGTTGCGCCACAGCCGGTAATCATAGTGGCGGAAGCCGTTGCGGAAGCGCAGTGCTTCGGACAGGCGGTGCGTCAGCTCGACGGTCTGCGAATAGACCTTGCTCGTCGTCGTATCCACGTCGCGCGCATTGGCGGCCCCGTAATAGGTCGACCGCGGCACGTCGATCGGCCGCCCGCCGAGCGCCGGAATGCCGAGGTCCATCAGCCGGTGATCGTGCAGCGCGTCGGCTTCGAGCATCAGCGTCGTTGCGCGCCCCTCGCCGATCAGCAGCGACGGCGCGATCGCGGAACGGCGCAGCAATTGCTGGTCGCGGAAGCTGTCGTCATCCTCGTGCGCGCCGGTGATGCGGAAGCCGACGCCGCTGCGCGCATCGAAACGGCCGACGTCCCATTCGGCACGCCGCGCGGCGTACGATCCGGCGCTTAACGCCGCGGCGGTGACATTGCTGTCGGGACGCTTGAGCACGCGGTTGATCAGCCCGCCCGACGATCCGCGCCCGAACAGCACCGCCGCCGGCCCCTTGACCACCTCGACCCGTTCGACGTTGGACAGGTCGCGGTAATAAAGCGCATCGTCCCGGAAGCCGTTCACATATTGGTCGGCGATCGCCGAGAAGCCGCGGATCGTGACCTGGTCGCGCTGGCCGTCGCCCGCCGCGAAGCTGACCCCCGGCACGTTCTTCAGCGCATCCTGCACCGACAAAGCGCGCTGGTCGCGCAGCACCGCCGCGGTGACGGTCGCGATCGATTGCGGGAGGTCGCGCAGCGGCACCGGGATCTTGGCGAGCCCGGTCTCGCTCGCCGTATAGCCCTGCGGCGAGGCGGTGACGAGGATCGTCTCGCCGGGTTCGTCCTCCGGCGCGGTCTGTGCCGCGGCGGCGGATACCGCGCCATAGCCGACTGCGATGGCGATGCCGATCCGCATCGCCAGACTGGTGTCGATCAAAAGAGCCCCCTTTATTGATACTGTTTCGCATTAGTACCAATAAGGGGGCCCGTAAAGCCTGTCGTTTATGGACGCATCACGGCTGCCAATTGGGCCGGTAGCTGGGATCGAGCCGCCGGTCGATGAAATAGGCCGCACTGATCAGCGCCAGATGGGTCAGCGCCTGCGGAAAATTGCCGATCGGCTCACCGCGCAGGTCGAGCTCCTCGGAGAACAGCCCGAGCGGATTGGCATAAGCGATCCCCTTGGCGAGGATCAGCTGCGCCTCGTCGAGCCGCCCGGCGCGGGCGAGACATTCGGCATACCAGAAGGTGCAGGTGGTGAACGCCCCCTCCTGCCCGTCCAGCCCGTCGTCGCCGCGATAGCGGTAGACGAGCCCGTCGTCGCGCAACTGTGCGCCGATCGCGTCGAGCGTCGTCAGCCACACCGGGTCGGTCGACGAGACGAAGCGCATCAACGGCATCATCAGCAACGCCGCATCCAGCTCGGTGCCGCCGCGGCTCTGCACGAAATAGCCGTGCTCGGGATGGCGGAAGTTGCTCCAGATATCCTCGACGATCGCATCGCGCGCCTCGCTCCACGCGACCAGCGGCGCCGACAGCGACCGTTTCTTCGCCAGCCGGATCGCCCGGTCGAGCGCCACCCAGCACATCAGCCGCGAATGGAGGAAATGCCGCGGCTCCGACCGCATCTCCCAGATGCCGGCATCGGGTTCCTGCCAATGCGCGATGACATAGTCGACGATGCCGCGGACGTGCTGCCAGCCGGCATGATCGATCGCCGCGCCATATTTGTTGGAGAGATAGACGCTGTCCATCAGCTCGCCGAAGATATCGAGCTGGCTCTGCGCGTGCGCGCCATTGCCGATGCGGACCGGCCGGCTGCCGGCATAACCGGCGAGGTGCGGCAATTCGGTCTCGTCCTTCGCATGCGATCCGTCGATCGCATACATGATGCGGATCGGGTGATCCTGATCCGACGCCATCACCCGCTTGCCGGCCCATTGGCGGAAATGCTCGGCCTCGTCGATGAAGCCCAGCCGCATGAAGGCATAGACGGTGAACGACGCATCGCGGATCCAGGTCGCGCGATAATCCCAGTTGCGCCCGGCACCGACCGCCTCGGGCAGGCCGAAGGTCGCCGCCGCGGCGATCGAGCCGTGCCGGTCCGAGGTGAGCAGCTTGAGCGCCAATGCCGAGCGCAGCACCGCCTCGCGCCAGCGCCCGCGATAGTCCGTGCGGCTCAGCCAGTGCTGCCACGCCTTGGTCGTTTCGGTGATGTCGCCCGAAACGCCGGCATCATCGGGGCGGCGCAATGCGTCGTCGCCGAGCACGAACCAGGCGGTCTCGCCCTCGCCGAGCGTGAATTCCGCCACCGCTTCGCCCGGCGCCGCCTGCACCGGCACCGATCCGTACAGACGCATCGTCAGCGCCCTTCCGGCGAAACGGACGCCGCCGTCCACCGCCGCCGCCTCCGGCACTTCGCGCGCGTAATCGAAGCGCGGACGACAGCGCGCGGTGAAGCGCACCGTGCCGCGGGTCACGGTGATCTGGCGGATCAGGCAGCGTCGGTCGAGGCCCGCATCGCCGCAGATGTCGGGATGCGGCATCAGGTCGAGTATCTCGACGCTCGCCGCGCTCGCCATCCACCGCGTCGTCAGCACGTTGGTGTCGGGGACGTAGATCTGCAGCACCCGCGCGTCGTCGAGCGCCGGCACGATCTCGAACGCGCCGCCCTGCTCGGCGTCGAGCAGTTCGGCGAACACGCTCGGGCTGTCGAGCGACGGCCAGCACAGATAGTCGATCGTGCCGTCCGCCGCGACCAGCGCCGCGGTCTCCATGTCGCCGATGATGCCGTGATCGCCGATCCGCCGTCGCGGCGTCACCGCCGCCTGCGCCCGCACCTGCGCTTCCGCCTCCGCGGCGGCGTCGCGCTCAGCCATTGTCGCGGAATTCGGGATAGAGCGACATGCCGCCGTCGACGAACAGGGTCGTGCCGGTGACGTAATCCGCCTCGTCCGATGCGAGCCACACCGCCGCGCGTGCGACATCCTCCGGCTCGCCGATCCGGCCATAGGGGATCAGCCGCAGCAGCTTTTCGAGCGCTGCGGGCGTCTCCCACGCCTCCTGATTGATGGGTGTGCGGATTGCGCCGGGGGCGATGGCATTGACGCGGATCCGGTCCGGCGCGACCTCCTGCGCCAGCGTCCGCGTCAGCATCCGCACGCCGCCCTTCGCCGCGGCATAATTGACGTGCCCCGCCCAGGGGATCAGCTCGTGCACCGAGCTCATCGCGATGATCGTGCCGGCGCTGCGCGACGGCCGCGCGGATTCGGGCTGGCTGCGGAAGCGGCGCACCGCCTCGCGCGCGCAGAGGAACTGTCCGGTCAGGTTGATGTCGATCACCGTATTCCAGTCGTCGAGCGACAGATCGGCGACCGGCGCATCCTTCTGCACGCCCGAATTGGAGACGAGCACGTCGATCCGGCCGAAGGCGTCGGCGGCGGCGTCGAACAAGCGCCCGACCTCCTGCTCCTGCGACACGTCCGCCTGCACCGCGATCGCGCGTCCGCCCCGCTCGCCGATCCGTTCGGCGAGGCTGTTGGCGCTGTCCTCGTCCGACCGATAGTTGATGACGACCGCCGCGCCTGCCCCGGCGAGCCCCTCGGCGACGGCGAGGCCGATTCCCGAACTGGCGCCGGTAATGATGGCGGTATGACCTGCGAGCGCAGACAAAAGCTTTTCTCCCAACGGCTTCGAGCATCCCTGAACGGTCGAGCGCGTCAGGGGATGCGTGTCAGCCGGCCGGATCGCCGTAGAAGAGCCCGCGCCCGTCGGTGCCGACATAGACGCGGCCGGCGCGGCGCGGGTCACCGGCGATGACGCGATAGCGCCCGCCCCAGCGATGCGCATCGTCGTCGATCCGGCTCCATGCTCCCCCGGCATCGTTCGCGCGCCAGATGCCGCGCACCCCGCCGCGGCTGCCGATCGCATAGACCGCGCCCTTGCCGATGCCGAACAGCTCGACCGCAAGATCGCCGTTCGCGGCGACGAAACGCCGGCCCGCGTCGCGGCTGTGGAACAGCGCCGTCCCGACCTGCAGCCACAATTCGCCCGCCGCGCCCGGCACGGCGACGAGCGCGCTTTGCGATTCGCGATTGCGCGGCGCCGCGGCGGACAGGTCGCGCGGCAGGCCCTGAGTCGCGACCGGCGCGAAGCTGGCGCCACCATCATGCGAGACGAGCAGCCGCCCCGCCGCGGCATCGACCGCGTAGAAGGTCGCCGCATCGACCTTGTCCGCCACCGCGCGCGTCCGCGGCGGCAGGCCGCGCACCGCTTGCCAGCTCCGCCCGCCGTCGCGCGTCCGCTGCGGCACGCGCGCGGCGACGATCATCGTCGCGCCGTCCGCGGAGACGGTGATCGCCGCCTCGCCATTGAGGTCGTCGCGCGCCGGCGGCTCTCCCTGCGGCGGCAGGCGCAGCGGCGTCCAGTGCCGCCCGCCATCCTCCGACCGGGCGAGGCTCGCGTCGCGCGGCCGGTCGAGATACAGGCTGCCGCTGCGCACGATGACGTTGGGCGCCCGACCGGCATAATCGAGCATGTTGGTGTTGGAGAGATAGGGATCGATAAAGCTCGGCTGCGGCGAACGGTCGAGATCGTCGTGGACGAAGCCGGCGAGGTCGCCGAAGCCCGAGACGACCGGCGCGCCGCCCGTCGGTGCGATCAGCGTGATCACCGCGGTCTGTTCGATGCCGCGCACCCACGGCGCCCAGTCGACCGGTCCGCGCGCCGGCACCCGCTGCGTCGCATAGACGGTCGCGCCGGTGGTATAGGCGATATGCCCGGCGTCGAAGGGATCGATGGCGAGGCCGGAGATCCAATGGCCGAAATCGGCGCCCTTGCCCTCGTGCAGCAGGAAGGGCGTCGCCGAGACATCGCGGCGGCTGCGCTTGCCGACATCGTCCCACTGCGCGCCGTCGTCACGGCTCAGCCACAGCGAATCGCCCGCGCGATAGCGGTCGATCGTCGATACCGCGACGGTGCCCGGCGCGCTGCGCGCCACCGCGACGCCGAAGAACGCGCCCTCCGCCCCGGCGTCCCGCCAGTCGGGCGGCGTCACGTCGCGCCCCGTGCCGACGGGATCGTAGCGCCACAGCGCGCCGGTCTTGACCTCGCTCGGACCGATGCCGCTGCCATAGCCGACCCACAGCACGCCGCGTGCGTCGATCACCCCCTTGGCGGCGAGCAGGCCCGGCGCCGCGACCGCGCGCCAATGCGCGCCGCCGTCGTCGGAGCGGTAGAGCGGCGCGACGCCCGGATCGGCGATCCCCGCCCAGATCCGCCGCGCGCCCAGCCTCGGATCGATCGCGACGAACGACACGCCGCCATGCGCCGTCCGGCGCGCCGGCCTGCCGAGCCCGGCATAGGGAAAGCCCGCCACCTTCGCCCAATGCCGCCCGGCATCGCGGCTCTGCCACAGACCGTCGTGCCGCGATCCGAACCACAAATGGTCATGATCGCGCGGATCGATCGCCAGCCGCTCGCCGAGCCCGCGGCCCGGCTCGTTGCCGCCCATCGCGAACGGCACCGGCGTCACCGTCCAGTGGCGGCCGCGATCGGCCGAACGCAGGATCGCCGCGGGCGCGCCGGCGTTCATCCCCGCCGCCATATAGACGACATCGGCATCGACCGGATCGGGCGCGATGCTCTCGATCCCCATATAGCTCGATTCGGCATTGTCGTCCTGCAACGGCAGCCAGCGTGCCGCCTGCGCATCCCAGCGATAGGCGCCGCCCATGTCGGTGCGCAGATAGGCGAGGCCGCGTTCGACCGGGCTGAACACGATGTTCGGCGCATAGCCGCCCGCCCCGACGGTGACATTGGTCCAGCGATAAGCCGGGGTCGGCGCGGCGGCCGGCAAGGCGAGCGCGACCAGCAGCGCGCCGCCCGCCCTGACCCGCCGCGACCGGCGCATCAGCGCGACCGCTCGAGCGTCGCCAGCACCACGTCGTTGCTCTGCATCGCCAGCCGCAGCGTGTACGTCCCGTCGCGCCCGACCTGCACCGTCCGCGCCACCTCCGGCGTATCGGTGGTCAGCGCCTGCAACTCGGCGATCTGCGCCGGCGTCAGCGTCTTGGGCGATCCCATCGCAAGGTAGCGCGAATGCGCGTCGTTATGCTGATAGCCGGTGCGCCGCACCGCCAGCCGGTAGCGGCCGGGCGTCAGGTGCGTCAGCCGCAGCGTCGCCGGCGCGGCGGCGGTCGCCGGCAGCTGGCGGGTGAAGAACGGCCGGTTGCTCAGCACCTGCTTGGGCTGCTGCCAGTCCCATAGCAGCACCGCGGTCCGCCGCGCATCGGTCGTCGCCAGCGCCTGACCGTCGGCAAGCGGGATCTCCGGCCCGGCGAGCGCGTGGAGGTATTTATACGCGAACCACGCCGGCTTGCGGATGCCCTCGCGGTTCATCAGCCCGAAGCCGCCGTGGAACGGGGTCGGCGGCGGCCCCGCCTCCTCGAACAGATCGCTGTAGGTCCAATAGCTCATCCCCTGCGCGATGCCGCGCGTCGCGCGCAGCTTGGTGAGGATGAAGGGCGCGCTTATATAGGAATCATGCACCGGATCGCGCGGATTGTAGCTCGCGCTCCATTCGGTGAAGAATAGCGGCAGGTCGGGGAAGGGCGAGGCGGCGATCTGCGCCCGCACGCGGCGCACGTCGCCGACCACCGAATCGGGATTGGTCGACAACCGGTTGTCGTCCTCGCCCTTCTCGTCGAGGAAACCGCCGTCGACCCCATAGGTATGCGTCGAGACGAAATCGACCGGCACGTTCCGCGCCTTGGCATAAGCTAGCAGCTCGGGCACCCAGGCCGCGCCCGCGGTCGCCGGACCGCCGACACGCAGGGCGGGATCGATCGCCTTGATCGTCCGCGCGCTCGTTTCATACAGGCGGAAATAGGCCGCCTGATCCGCCTTTTCCCAGAAGCCGGCGAGATTGGGCTCGTTCCACACCTCGAAATACCAGCTGCGCACCTCCGCCGCGCCGTAGCGCTCGCGCAGGCGGCGGACATAGGCGTCGATCAGCTTCGCCCAGCCCTCCGGCTGCGGGTGCGAGGTATTGCCCTTCCAATAGAAGATCGTCTGGTTCGACGTCTTGAGCGCGTCGGGGGTGAAACCCAGTTCGACGAACGGCTTGATCTTGCGGGCGAGCAAGGCGTCGTAGAGCTGGTCGATCTTCGTCCAGTCATAGGTGATGCCGCCGTCCGGCGTCCGCTTCACCGTCCCCAGGGCGTCGGTGAAGATGTCGTGGAAGCGGACGTAGCGGAAGCCGAGTTCGCGCACCGCGGTGTCGAGCTGGGCGAGGCTGTCGGGGCGGATCAGCGTACCGGCATAATCCGACCCCACCGACAGGTCGAAGGCCCGATCGATCGGCGGGCCCGCGCGCGCGACATCGACGTCGATCGTGCGCGCCTGCTGCGCCGAGGCGGCGGCGGACAGGCCGAGCAGCGCTCCGGCGCCGATACGGACCAAGAGCGCTGTCATCCCATTCCTCCGCTGTGCCGGTCGAGCCACCGGTCTAGCCGGAGCCCACCGTCAGGTCGATTTATTTGTCGTATTACAATGACTTGCCAGCCGTTTCCGGCGGGCAGGCCACGATGTCGTCAGAAGGCCAGGTTGATCCCGGTCGAGATACGGCGATCGCTCTGGAACCAGCTGCGGCCATAGAGCGCCCCGTTGGGATAGCCGCCCATCAACGTCCGCTGCGTCGCGCCGAGGATGTTGGTGAACTGCACGCCGAACGAGAAATTGTCGGTCACCTTGAAGCGCGCACCGCCGTCCAGCGTACCATAGGCGCCGCCATAGACCGGCAGCGCGATCTGGATCGGCACCGCGGTCGCACCCGCCGACGGGTAATAGTTATACGTCGGGTTGGTGCCGTTGCTGTTCGTCGTCTGCAGGTACCGCGACCGCCACGAATAAGCGACGCGGAACGACACCGCCTTGCGCTCGTACAGCAAGGTGACGTTGGCATTGTGCTTCGACAGGCCGATCAGCGGCGCGTCATTGTGCGTGACGCCGTTGATGTCGCGATACAGATCGCCCGGGTTCTGGCTGTCGATGAACGTATAATTCGCCTCGAAGCCGAGACCCGCGAGCACGCCGGGCAGCATGTCGAGGAAGGCACGACCGCCGACCTCGACGCCCTTGACCGTCGCCGCCTTGGTCGCGTTGATATAGTCGGTCGCCGCGGCATTGACGTTCTCGCTGGTGCCGTCGGTGAACACCACCGTCACCTGCCGCTGCGTCAGCGAGTAGATCGGCAGGTTGGTCAGGCGCTTGTAGAACGGCGCGATGTGGAAGGCGGTACCGGCGCGGGCGTAATATTCAAATGACAGGTCGAAGTTGTTCGACATCGTCGGCTTGAGCAGCGGATTGCCCGTATCGGCGGTGAAGTTGGTGAAGATATTGGGCAGGCTGCTGGTGCCGCCGGTGTTGCCCGGATTGCTCGTCGTCGCCACACCGATGCTGCCCGACGCGCGCAGCGCGTTGAAGCTCGGCAGATCCATCGTGATGTTATAGCCGGCGCGGATTTTCGTCTTGCTGTTCGGCGCATAGTCGACGTTGATCGACGGCAGCCAGCGGGTGAATTCCGCCTTGCCGCCACGGGCGATGAAGGTCTGCGCCAGCGTCTGCGTCACGCCGTTGCGAACGAAGGTCGACGAATTCTGCTGGATGTAGCCGCTGCCCTCGTTCTGGATGTTGACGACGCGGACGCCGACGTTGCCCGAGATGCCGCCCTCCGGACGACCGAAGCGTGCCAAGGCGTAAGCAGCCTTGGTGATCGTCTTGTTGTCGACCTGATCGCCGGGCAGCACGAAACCGGCCGGACGGGTGATCTGCGAACCCCCACCATAGGTGCTGGAAGGCAGCGGACCCGATGCGGAGCAGTCGAACTGTGCCGTGGCGGGGCAGAAGCCCGCCGGCGGCGACGCGGTCAGTCCGGTCCGGTTGGCGACGAAGCGACGGGCCAGATCCTCGCTCGCGAACATCAGATTGCCCGGCAGGACCGTCTCGCCGCGGAAGAAGTCCTTGAACGCGTGATAGGTCGTGTCGCCCGGCGCGGCATTGGCATAGGTCAGCTGCGGATCGCCGTTCCAGCCGCGGCCCAGCGCGCTCCAGTTATAGCCGTTCTGGAGATCGCGTTCGGTCCGCTCGGCAGCGCGGGCACCGACCTTGATCGCCTTGAGGAAGCTGTCGTCGAAGGAATATTCGACATCGAGGTTCGCGGCATCGAGCCGGCCCTTGTTGCGCTCGTTATGCGGCATCGACGCCGACCAGAAATAGTTCGCCGGATTGGCGAAGCCGGCCTGCGCCGCGGCGGTGGTGGTGATCTGCGGCAGGTCGCCGGTCAGGTCCATGCCGAAGCCGGTGCCGAAGCTCAGATCGCGGAAGATGTCGAGACGATCGTAGATCTGCCGCGAATCGACACGCTGCAACGCGCCCTTGAACGACAGGTGGCTGTCGGTCGGCGCATAGTTGAACGCCAGCGAATAGTCGCGGGTGCGCGTGTTGCTGTCGACGAAACCCTTGTTGCCCGAGCTCGTCACCGGGCTGGTGCTGGGCAGGAAGGTATTGGTGTCGCGGTTGAACAGCGAGCTGGTTTTGGTCAGCGCGCCGTTGCTGTCGAAGCTGCTGCTCGCCGGGTCGACCGCGAGCGTCTGCGAGCTGACCTGCGCGCCGTAATCGCTCGACTGGCTCTTGTAGCGCGACTGGAAGAAGGTGCCGCTGAACGTCAGGTCGTCGGTCGGCGCCCACTGCACCGCGCCATAGATACCGTAGCGGCGATACTGGAACGCCTCGTCACCATAGGTGAAGCCGCCCGGGATATAGTAGTCCTTCCCGCTGATGTTGGTCTTGAAATAGGGCTCGGTGCGGATGAACTGCGACAGCGAGCTGAACTGGCTGTAGGCGATGTCGCCGAGGATGCCGATCTTGCCGATCGGCGTATCGAACGACTTGGTGAGCAGCATCGACGCGGCCGGATCGGCCTTCTGCGCCATGTCGCCCATGCTCAACTCACCCGTCGCGGCCATATGCCAGTCGCCGTTGAAGTCGAACGGCATCTTGGTGCGCAGATCGATCTGCCCGCCGGTGCCGCCCTCGATCAGGTCGGCGGTGGATGCCTTGTAGACGTCGACCGCGGCCATCAGCTCGGGGGTGACGTCGCTCCACAGAATCGCGCGGCCGTTGTTGGCGCTGAAGATCTCGCGGCCGTTGAGGCGCGAGGCGACGCCGGTCAGACCGCGCACCTGCACGCCCGAGCCCTGCACCGAGAAGTGATCGGGATCGCCGAGCGCGGCGAAGCGCACGATCGACACGCCGGAGACGCGCTGCAACACTTCGGTGATGCTATTGTCTGGCAATTTGCCGGCCTCGTCGGCGACGACCGAGTCGATGATCGTCTCGCTGCGGCGCTTGCGCTCGTCGGCGGCCTGGAGCGCGGCACGACGACCGGTGACGACGATCTCTTCACCCGACGGCTGGTCTGCGGGCACCTGATCGGCGGTGGTCGCATTGCTGGTGAGGTCGCCCGCGGTGGTCGCCGCCTGGTCCGTCGCCTGTGGGATCGCACTCGTATCCGCCTGGCCCAGCCCTTCGGCGAAAGCCGGCGTTGCAAGCGCGATCATGCCGAGCGCAAGGCTCGACACACCGGCACGCAGCGCAGCGTTGAAAGCCGGACGCTTGCCGTCCGCGGTCACGATCTTCGTCATCCCCATCCTCTCCGGCGCCCCAACCCGGCGCAAACTGAACCTCGCGCTTTATGGTAGCGCTAGCATTTTCATTAGTGGATTCCGGTCTTAGCGGCAATGTCAGACTTAGGACGATCGAGAAATGGGCCCGATATGTGACTATGATGTAACACTATCCTTCCCCATGGATCGGCTATTGCTATTCACTTGCAACAGCAGCGACAGCCGCTAAGAGGCTGGCAGCGATCAGGGAGTAGAGAATGACGGCGTTCATCGCGTTGATGGCGGCAAGCATGGTAGCGGCACCGGCGAACGACACCGCCGCCGATCCGCAACGCAGCAGCGACGATATCATCGTCACCGGCCAGCGCAGCGAGGGCACCGATTCCTACGGCGTCAAGACGCAGCGCACCGCGACCCGCCTGCCGCTCAGCCAGCGCGAGACGCCGCAATCGGTCAGCGTCGTCACCCGCGCGCAGATCGAGGATTTCCAGCTCAACGACGTCAATGCGCTGCTCGCCACCGTCCCCGGCGTCAACGTGCTCGCCGGCGAGACCGACCGCGTCTATTATTCGGCGCGCGGCTTCGACATCCAGACCTTCCAGATCGACGGCATCGGCCTGCCCTTCTCGTTCGGCATCCAGACCGGCTCGATCGACACCGCGATCTACGACCGGGTCGAGGTGGTGCGCGGCGCGCCCGGCCTGCTCTCGCCGACCGGCAATCCCTCGGCGGTGATCAACTTCATCCGCAAGCGCCCCTATCGCGAGCTGCACGCCACGGCGAGCGCGCAATATGGCTCGTTCGACAACAAGCGGATCGACGCCGACGTCAGCGTGCCGCTCACCGCCGACGGCAGCATCCGCGCCCGCGCGGTCGGCGCGCTGCTCGACACCGACAGCTATCTCGATCGCTACAGCCTGCGCCGCTGGACCGGCTATGGCATCGTCGAGGCGGATCTCGGCCCCAATACCGTCGTGTCGGCGGGCTATGGCCATCAGGACCATCAGAGCCGCGGCGCGATGTGGGGCGCGATCCCGCTTTATTACACCGACGGCAGCCGCATCGATTTCGCCCGCTCCGCCAATTACGCGCCGCGCTGGTCGGGCTGGAACGTCATCGACCGGCAGATCTTCGTCGACCTGACGCATGATTTCGGTAACGGCTGGACCGGCAAGATCTCGGCGCTGCGCAAGGCGACGAGCGAGAACGACCAGCTCTTCTACGTCTACGGCAACCCCGACCGCGCCACCGGCCTCGGCATCCAGACCTATCCGGGCGCCTTCTCCGGCGAGACGCGCAACCTGACGCTCGACGCTTATGTCGGCGGCCCGGTGACGATCGGCGGCCGCAAGCATGACGTGATGGTCGGCGTGATGCGCGGCGCCGAACGCTACCGGCAATATTCGAGCTACGACCAGGCCAGCCTGAACCAGTCGCTGCCGCTCGATTCGCTGTTCGGCGGCACCTTCCCGGCGCCGACCTTCCCCACCCCCTACACACTCAGCCTCGACGTGCACACGCAGCGCGAGACGGTCTACGGCCTCGTCCGCCTCAACCCCGCCGATCCGCTCAAGGTGATGCTCGGCGCGAGCTACACGCATGCCAGCAACAGCGGCTATTCCTATGACGTGCCGACCAGCTTCGACGCCAAGCGCTTCCTGCCGTTCGTCGGCGCGACGCTCGACCTGTCGCCGACGATCAGCGCCTATGCGAGCTACGCGACGATCTTCAATCCGCAGAGCGAGTTCGACGCCAACAACCGCCAGCTCGCGCCGATCACCGGCGACAATATCGAAGCGGGGCTGAAGGGCGCATGGTTCAACGGCCTGCTCAATGCCAGCGCCGCGCTATTCCAGGCGCGGCAGAACAACACCGCCGAATCGGCCGGCTTCGACACGACGCTCGGCCGCACCATCTATCGCGGCATCGATGCCCGCTCGCAGGGCGTCGAACTCGAAGTCTCGGGCCAGCCGACGACGGGCGTGCAGGTCACCGGCGGCGTCACGCTGATGCGCATCCGCGGCGACGACACCACCGCGGTGCGCACCTTCGTGCCGCGCAGCACCGGGCGGCTCAACCTGACCTATACGCCGCAGGGCCTCGCCGCGCTCAAGCTCGGCGCGTCGCTCCAATATCAGGGGCGTTTCTATTTCGAGCCCGGCACGCTCTCGACCACCACCGGGCAGCCGATCCGCATCACCCAGGGCAGCGTCGCGACGCTCGGCCTGCTCGCCCGCTACGCGCTCACCGACCGGATCGCAGTCAGCGCCAATCTGCAGAATGTCACCAACGCCAAATATCTGACTGCGCTGACCTTCGATCAGAGCCGCTACGCCGCGCCGCGCTCGATCCTCGGCACGATCAGCGTCCGCTACTGACCGTGGCCGGCGCGGGACCGATGGCACCGCTCCCGCGCCCGATCGTTTCCTCATCCCCCAAGGAGACGATCATGGCCGACGACAAGAGCGAACCGCCCGTCCTGTACATGCCCGACAGCCCCAATGTCGGCGCCGCAGACCCCGACGGCGATCCCAACGACCCCAAGCGCGCCGCAAAGGATCAGGCGCGGGCCGACGACCTCGCCGCCAAGGTGGCGATCGGCGACGAACTGTCGGGCTATGAGAAGGTCGCCGGGCGCGGCATCGCGCAGGACTGACCGGATCGGCGTCGCGCGCCGGGCGGCACCGCCCGGCTCGTGACGCCTGATTCGCCGCACCGGACGCCGCACGGGCGAGGCGTAGCGCGGAGGCACAAGGCCTCGCACAGATGCACGGACGCATATCCGATGCACGACGATCACGATGGGGGGAGCGATGTGGCTCTATCCGATCCCTCTGGGGTGGAGGAATGCTGCCGGATAGAGCCAAATCAGGATGGTGGGCGTGGCAAGGATTGAACTTGCGACCCCTGCGATGTCAACACAGTGCTCTACCACTGAGCTACACGCCCGCCGGAGGTGGGCCATTAGCCGGGCTTGGCCGGCCTGGCAAGCGCTCAATTCAATCCGCTTGCACTTCCCGTCTCGAACACGCGATCGACCTCGGCGACGAGGTCGCGCAGGTGGAAGGGTTTGGACAGCACGCGCGCATTGGGCATCTCGCGCCCCGCCTTCAGCGTCACCGCGGCGAAGCCGGTGATGAACATCACGCGCAGCCCCAGCACCAGCTCGGCGGCGCGGCGGGCGAGCTCGATGCCGTCCATCTCCGGCATGACGATGTCGGTGAGCAGCAGATCGAACGATTCGCGCTCCAGCAGCGGGATCGCCGCGGTGCCGCGATCCACCGCCGCCACCGCATAGCCGGCGCGCTCCAGCGCCCGGGTGAGATATTCGCGCATGACTTGATCGTCTTCGGCCAGCAGGATGCGGATCATCGCTCGGTCGGTCTCCCTGTGCACGCCCGCTCTATGATGCGCAGATGTAAAGATTTCCAGCGCGCCATGGCGGCGAAGGCGATAGGACGTGCCATAGATGGACGCAGCGTTCGACTCGATCGGCGGCACCGACCGCGACGGCGCACCGCTCAGCCCGGTGGTGCTGTCGGTGCCGCATGCCGGGCGCGACTATCCGGCGGCATTGCTCGGCGCGCTGCGCCTGCCCGCCACCGCGCTCGTCGCGCTCGAGGATCGCTTCGTCGACGCGGTGGCGGACGGCGCGCAGACGCGCGAGACGATGCTGGTCCAGCGCCGCGCGCGCGCCTGGATCGACCTCAATCGCGGCGAGAGCGAGCGCGACCCGCGTGTCGACGAAGGCGCGCGGCCGCAGGCGCTGCCCACCGCCTCCGCCAAGGTGCGCAGCGGACTGGGGCTGGTGCCGCGCCGCGGCGGCGCGGCGGGCGATCTGTGGCGGCGGCGGTTCAGCGCGGTCGAGGTCGCGGCGCGGATCGCGCAGGATCACCGCCCCTATCACGACGCGCTCGCCGCGGCGCTGGCGGCGGTGCAGCGCCGGTTCGGCGTCGCGGTGCTGCTCGACATCCATTCGATGCCGCCGCTCGGCGACCATGCCCGCGTCGTGCTCGGCGATCGTTTCGGCCAGGCGGCGGCGCCGCGCTTCATCGCCCGGCTCGAGGCGGAGGCGGCGCGCAGCGGACTGCGCAGCGCGCTCAACACGCCATATGCCGGCGGCCATATCCTCGAACGCCATGCCGCCCCCGCGCGCGGCATTCACGCGATCCAGATCGAATTCGACCGGACGCTCTATCTCGATGCCGCGCTCGACCAGCCCGGCGCCGGCCTGCCGATGGTCGTCGCGCTGCTGCGCCGGATGATCGCCGCGGTGGCGGACGAGGCGCTCGGCGACGACGGCCGCGCGCTCGCGGCGGAATGACATAAAAAAACCACCCCGTGCAGAAGCACGGAGTGGCCAAGGTTCAGGGAGGAGACACACTGAAAGTGTGTCATACGGGCTCGCGAAAGGGGGGACACGAGCGCCGTACTTCTGTAAAATAGGCGAGCCGCCGATTGGTTCAACCCCCGCCCCGCAAGGCGGTGTTTTTTCCTGATGAAATGGCTTTTACCGGTCGAGCGCGGGCGCCATCCGCGCCAGCACCGAGTCGCGCAGCAGCAGATGGTGGCGCAGCGCCGCCGCGACGTGCAGTACTACCAGCGCCAGCATCAGCCAGCCGAGCAGGCCATGCGCATTGTGGCCGAGATCGGCCGCGCCCTCGCCGACCGGCAGCTTGGGCACGTCGAACAGCCCGAACCAGCTCAGCGGCCGCGCCGGCCCCGGTCCCGGCGGGCCGGAGACCATCATCCACCCGGTCAGCGGCATCGCCACCATCAGCAGATACAGGCTCCAGTGCGTCGCATGCGCGAGGCCCTTCTCCCAGCCGGGCGTGCCCGCGGGCAGCGGCGGCGGGCGATGCGTCAGCCGCCACGCGACGCGCGCGGCGGTGAGCGCCAGCACGGTGATGCCGATCGCCTTGTGCGCCCCCATCAGCGCCCGCAGCGCCGGGATGCCGTCATGGCCGATGCCGATGATCAGATTGGCGATGACCAGCGCCGCGATCGTCCAGTGGAAGGCGATCGCCACGCTGGAATAGCGCTCGCCGCGCAGCCGTTCCGCCATATCCCGCTCCTCGCCGTCAGGGCCGTACCATCGCTGCGCCGCCGCAAGCGGTCAAGCCCGGCGGAGGCGGGCCCTGCGCGAACCGCCCCCGCATCGTCGGGTGCGTCGGAGGCGCGCGCCCTCGAGCGATTGTCGGCCTTAGGCCAGGCGTCTCGCCCATCCGGACTTGGAGCCAAGTCCGCCGTACTGCGAAATCAGCGGCTTACGGTGTGCCGGAACCGCGGAGGCCGGAGCAGGTGCGGCATGACGGAGCCGAGAAGCGACTTCGCGGAGGCTGTGAAGAGGCCGAAACAAAAAGTTCGCGCCGGTCGCTTCCCCACCCCTCTCCGCGCCTCCGCGCCTCCGCGTGAACCAATCTCCGGCCCACTGCTGTCATGGCATGAAAGATCACGCGACGACGCGAAGACGCGAAGAGAAAAGGAGGTTCACGCGGAGGCGCGGAGGAGGGTCAGGAACGCCGTCCCGCATCGCGATGAGCGAAGAAGCTTTCGAAACAGGAGCGTCCGAACGTGTCGTCACGCGCAGCACCTTTGCGCCTTTGCATGATCCAGATCCGAAGACAGTCGCTGAGCGGTCGGCAAAAGGGCGGGGCGGGTATCAGATCAAGGGCGTCCACCGTCACGCTGCCACGCTGCCACGCGATCTGTACACGTATGAGCTACGAGACCTCGCAGGGGCCGAAGCCCCAGCAGTGCTCCCGCGAAGGTGTACAGTTTCGGGAGCCCAGTGTTCTTTCCACCGCAAGCCGTTGCTCTGCTTGACCACTGGATTCCCGCCTGCGCGGGAATACTGGCGCGACCGGCGATCCCGCGCCGACTCGCGCTCAGATCGCGGCCTCGCGTGCGGACCAAACACTCATCTGAGCCGCGAAGGCGGCGCAGCTCCACGCGCGCGCCGCACTTCGCCGGAAACACCGCCCCGCCCCGGCAACAGCGGGCGACGCCGCATCCCGCGACGCCGCCCGCCCGCAGGATCAGACCAGCTGCGGCTGCGGCACCTTGCCCTGCTGCGACTGGCGGCCGAAGATCTCGCGCATCAGCGACAGCGAGAAGAGGTGCGCGTAGAGCAGCGGCAGCATGCCCGACTGGCTCATCTTGCGCAGCTGGTCGCCGCGCAGACCGGCGAGCTTCTCCTCGTTGATCATCTGGAAGCCGCGATAGACGAACGGCTGCTGGGTCTCGTCGACCTGGATGGTGACCTCGCCCTCCATCAGCAGCTCCTGCTCGCGCAGCTCGTTCATGAACGCCTGCGTGCGGGCGCCGGCCTGTTCGAACTGTTCGGCGAAATCGAGGATCGACTTGGTCACCTGGCTCGGCTGGCCGTTTTCGAACAGCGCCTCGCCGTCGTCATACGGCCCGAGCGCCTCCGACGTCGGATCGAAGCACAGCGACAGCTCCTCGGCGTCAGGGCGCAGCCGCGCCAGCATGTACGGATAGCGGCGGACATAGGCGGGGACGTAGAAATTGTTTTCGGTCAGCTTGCCGTCGTCGCCCATGAAGACGTTGACGCCCTCGTTGAGGCCCATCAGCGCCAGCGGGATGGCATCGTCGCCGACCGAGAAGACGATCGGCATGTGGCGCTGCACCAGCGGGAATTCGTCGGTGGTGATCGGAATCGCATGCTGCCCGACCAGGAAGGGCGCGCTGTCCTGCTGGCGGATGCGCCAATTGGCATGCGTCTCGCTCGAGAGCGGCTCGAGGCCGTTGTAGAACAAAGGAAGCGGCGCACTGGCCATGGGAACTCTCTCCGTCGTGGATAGTTTGCGGCGCAGCCGCAGGCTGGTCGGCTGCTCTATTGGCCGGCGCGCGTGGGCGCAAGCGTGACGAGCTTGCCGGGATTGAGGATGCCGAGCGGGTCCATCGCCGCCTTCACCGCGCGCAGCGCCGCGAGCCGCGCCGGCGACGAGGTGCGTTCGAGCTCGTCGCGCTTCATCTGGCCGATCCCGTGTTCGGCGGCGATCGATCCCCCCGCCGCGATCACCAGATCGTCGACGAAGCGCGTCACCACCGGTACCTCCTCCGCATACCAGCGCGCCGGATCAGTGCCGGGTGCAGCGCGGACGTGGAAATGGACGTTGCCGTCGCCGAGGTGGCCGAAGCCGCTCGCGTGGCAGCCGGGGAAGCGCGCCTCGCACGCCGCCGCCGCCTCGATCATGAAGCGCGGCATCGTGTCGACCGGCACCGACAGATCGTGCTGCGACGCCGGGCCGAGCGCCCGTTCCGCGTCGGAAATCGATTCGCGCAACCGCCAGAAGTCCGCCGCCTGCGCCGCGTTGGCCGCGATCGTCGCATCGGCGATCAGCCCGTCGGCGAGCGCCTCGCCGAGCCATCGCTCGGTCAGCGCCGCGCCCGCCGGATCGCTATGCTCGATCAGCAGGTGCCAGGCCGCCGTCGTCGCGACCGGCGCGCGCGCGCCGGGTACGTAGGCGAGCACCGCGGCGAGCGTCTCCTGCGGCAGGATCTCGAAACTCTCCAGCGCATCGCTGCTTGCCTGGCAGCGGCGCAGCAGCGTCAGCGCCGCCGCGGGATCGCGCACCGCCGCCCAGGCGGTGGTCCGCGTCGCCGGCTCGGGCGCGAGACGCAGCGTCGCCGCGGTGACGATGCCGAGCGTCCCTTCCGCGCCGATCAGCAATTGCGTCAGGTCGTAACCGCGATTGTCCTTCTTGAGCGGCGCCAGCCCGTCATGCACGCTGCCGTCCGCCAGCACCACCTCGAGCCCCGCGACCAGCCCGCGCATCGATCCGAAGCGCAGCACCTGCGTGCCCCCGGCATTGGTCGAGACGAGCCCGCCGACCGTCGCATGCCCCTTCGCGCCCAGCGTCAAAGGGAAACGCCGGCCCGCCGCCAGCGCCGCATCGTGCAGGTCGGACAGGATCACCCCCGCCTCCGCCACGGTGAGGTTCGCCGCCGCATCGAGGCGGCGGATCGCGGTCATCCGCCGCAGCGACAGGATCAGCGCCGATCCGTCCGCGGGCGGCGTCGCGCCGCCGACCATCGAACTGTTGCCGCCCTGCGGCACCAGCGGCACGCCATGCGCCGCGGCGGCGGTGACCACCGCGCTCACCTCCGCGGTCGAGGCGGGGGCGAGCAGCGCCGGGGCGGCGCCGTGGAAGCGCCGCCGCCAGTCGACCAGCCATGGCGCGATCCGCTCGGCATCGGTGACGATCCCCTTGGGCCCGAGCGTCGCGGCGAGCGAGTCGAGCAGGGCGGTCTGCGCAGGCGTCATGACAGGACCGCTACCGGAAGTTCATCGCGCGTTCAACGATCCGGGCTAAGGGGCGGGCAAGACATGCTGCATCCCGCGCTTCCCATCCTGCTGCTCGCCGTCACCGCGCCCGCCGTCGCGGCGCTCGACGCCGCACCTCCCGACGCCGTGCCGGCGCAGCAGTCGCTCGACGGCACGATGGTCGCGCAGATGACGATCCGCGAACGCGTCGTCATCCGCGTGCCGCGGATGAGCGCGGCGTCGCGGCTGCCCGTCCCTGTGCCGGTCCGCTACAAGGAGAAGAAGGGCCCCAAATGCGTCGCCGCGGCGGAGCTGGCCGGCGCGCTGATCCAGGAGCCCGGCGCGGTCGATCTGGTGATCACCGGCGGCAAGCGGCTGCGCGCGCGGCTCGACAAGGATTGCGGGCCGCTCGATTATTATGCCGGCTTCTATCTGCGCCCCGCCGCCGACGGCAAGGTCTGCGCCGGTCGCGACGTGCTGCGCATGCGATCGGGCGCGAGCTGCGGCATCGCCACCTTCCGCACGCTCGTCGCCGCCAAATAATCCGCGCCGGTCGCCGCAATAGAGCGCCACGGCCAGCCAATTCTTGACTTTTCCGGCCAAATCCGCAAGCGCCGGCGGCAAGGACCGCGCAGGCGCGCGTGGCCGTTCTTATCCGGATCCTTGCATGAGCCTTATGGCATGAGCTTCGCCGACCTCGGCCTCTCCGACGGACTGCTCAAGGCGGTCACCGACGCCGGCTATACCGAGCCGACGCCGATCCAGGCCTCCGCCATCCCCAGCGTGCTGATGATGCGCGACCTGATCGGCATCGCCCAGACCGGCACCGGCAAGACCGCCGCCTTCGTGCTGCCGATGATCGACATCCTCGCCCATGGCCGCAGCCGGGCGCGCATGCCGCGCAGCCTGATCCTCGAACCGACGCGCGAACTCGCCGCGCAGGTCGCCGAGAATTTCGAGAAATACGGCGCGGGCACCAAGCTGTCGATGGCGCTGCTGATCGGCGGCGTGTCGATGGGCGATCAGATCAAGGCGCTGGAAAAGGGCGTCGACGTGCTGATCGCGACGCCGGGGCGGCTGATGGACCTGTTCGGTCGCGGCAATATCCTGCTCACCGGCTGTTCGATGCTGGTCATCGACGAGGCGGACCGGATGCTCGACATGGGGTTCATCCCCGACATCGAGGAAATCTGCACCAAGCTGCCCAAGCAGCGCCAGACCCTGCTCTTCTCGGCGACGATGCCGCCGCCGATCAAGAAACTCGCCGACAAGTTCCTCGACAATCCCAAGATGATCGAGGTGTCGCGCCCCGCCTCGACCAACCTCAACATCCAGCAGTTCCTCGTTCCCGTCACCGGCAATGCGATCAAGAAGCGCGACACGCTGCGCCGCCTGCTCGGCCAGGACGAGGTGCGCAACGCGATCATCTTCTGCAACCGCAAGACGACGGTGCGCGAGCTGAACAAGAGCCTGAAGAAGCACGGCTTCAAGTCGGGCGAAATCCATGGCGACATGGAGCAGGCGCAGCGCATCGCCGAGCTCGACCTGTTCAAGGACGGCAAGATCAACATCCTCGTCGCGTCCGACGTCGCGGCGCGCGGGCTCGACATCAAGGGTGTCAGCCACGTCTTCAACTTCGATGCGCCGTGGCATCCCGACGATTACGTCCACCGCATCGGCCGCACCGGCCGCGGCGGCGCGACCGGCATCGCCTATACGCTGATCACCGGCGAGGATGCCGAGAACATCCAGAATATCGAGAAGCTGACCGGCCAGAAGATCGAACGGCTGACGCTCGACACCCCGGCGACCGAACCCGCCGCCCCCGCCGCTGAGGCGGAGGAACAGGCCGCTCCTGCGCCGCGCGCGCGCCGCGAGCGCGAGCGCGAGCCGCGCCGCGACCGTCGCACTGCGGGCCAGGGCGAGCCGCGGTCGCAGGACTCGTTGCCGGACGCCGCTCAGCCCCAGTCGCAGCAGGCGCCGCGCGCGGAACGTCCGGCACCGGCCGCGCCGGCGCGCCAGGCCGACCGCCGCCCGCGGCGCGATCAGCAGGACGACGGACCCGACGACGGTTGGAACGGCCCGATCCCGGACTTCCTGTCCTATTCGTTTGGCCTGCCCGCTCCGTCTGACCACGCCGCCGACGCCTGAGCGCAAGCGGCGACGGACCTAGCCCTTCGCCGCCGCCTCCGCCAGCAGCGCATCGTCGATCGCCGCGGCGCGCCGGAACGCCTCGCGCGCGGTCAGCCGGTCGATGTACGCCGCGAGCCCCTCGGCCTTCGGCAGCAGGCCGAATTGCGTGTACCACATCGCCGCCGAGCCGACGTAGACGTCCGCCGCGGTGAAGCGGTCGCCGGCGATATACGGCCGGCGCGACACCGCCGCGTCGAACACGCCGGTGACGAGGTCGAACGTGCCATAGCCCGCCATCCGCTGCATCTGCGGCTCGGTCTCGACCTTCATCGCGCGATTGACCACCGCCGCCTCGAGCGGGCCCGCGGCGAAGAACAGCCAGCGATAATAGTCGCCCCGCTCCGCTGCGGTCGGCGCGAGGCCGGCGTCGGGGAAGGTCTCGGCGAGATAGGCGCAGATCGCCGCACCCTCGGTCACCACCGTCTCGCCGTGGACGATCGCCGGCACCTTCATCATCGGGTTGATCGCACGATAGGCGTCGGCCTTGAGGCTCGTCGCATAGTCGAGCACCACCGTGTCATAGGCCGCGCCGCTCTCCTCGAGCATCCAGCGGGCGATCCGGCCGCGCGACTGCGGATTGGTATAGAAGGTCAGCGCCGTCATCGTCCCGCCCCCCGCGCTCACAGCTGCCGCTTGAACAGATCGAGCATCCGACCCCAGGCGCGCTCGGCCTGCGGCTTGTTGTAGACCTTGCTGTCGGGGACGCACCAGCCGTGCATCGCACCGGCATAGACCTCGATCTCGGCGGGGCGCTTGGCGGCGGCGAACGCTTCGCGCAGCACGGTCTTGTCGTTCGGGCTGCGCGCATCGTCGTTGCTGGCGATCGCGATCAAATAGCCGCCGGCCAGCTTCGGCACCAGGAGGTGCGGACTGTCCGGTCCGTCGCTGACCAGCCCCGCGCCGTGGAACGACCCGCCGGCATGGACGCGTGCCGGCTTGGCGGCGGCGGTGCGCAGCACCATCGGTCCGCCCATGCAATAGCCGGCGCTGCCGATGCCGCGCCGGGTGTCGACCTCCGTCTGCAGGTCGAGGAAGGCGAGGAACACCTCCGCATCGCTCGTCGTCGCCGCCGCGGTCAGCGCCGCGCGCCACGGCATGATCCGGTCGCGCACCGCCGGCTGGTCGAAGCTCTCGCCCGGCGCGATGATCGGCGCCTTGGCCGAGCGGTAGAATTGGTTGACGACCAGCACGGCATAGCCCGATTGCGCGAGCCGGTCAGCCATCGCCCGGAAGGCGGGGCGCAGGCCCATGATATCGGGCCACATCAGCACGCCGGGCGAACGGGTGCCGGTCGGCGCGGTGAAATAGGCGTCACACTGGCCGTCGGGCGTGGTGATCGTCACGTCGCGCCCCTTGATCGGCTTGGCATCCGCCGGCGCCGGCAGCACCAGCGCCGCCCCCACCGCCCCGGCCGCCGCACCGAGCTGCCGCCGCGTCAGCCGACCATTGTCCTCGGCGGTGAGTTCGTCGCACATGCCTGCTCTCCCTTGCGTTCGCGGGAGGCTAGCCGAGCGCGCGGGGACGCGCCAGTGGGGTGTGACGGTGGCCGCTGCGGCGACGATGCGGGCTCAGGCCGAGCGATCATCCCGCCCGTATGCCTGCGAACGCAGGACTCCAGGGCGGCGCAAGACAAGGGCTCGTAGCTCTCGGAACCCGCGGCTCCTGCTTCCGCAGGAGCACTGGAGCAGCGGTATGTCCGCTCACGCGTATCCTCTGTCCGGGGTGACGGTGCGTTCAGGGCGGCGCGACGTTTTGCAGAGGTCCCGCGCCGGCGAGCTACCAGCCGCCAAGCAGAACAGCGGTTTACGGCCGCCACACCCCGCAACGGCGGTCGCCCAACCGGCGCGCCCGCCCCTTACCACATCAGCGCTTGAACGGATCCTGGAACAGCGCCGCCGCCGCCGACGCCGGGTCCTGATCCGCCACGTCGACGCCGCGCGCCGCCGCGTCGCGCTCGGCGCGCAGGCTGGCGATCAGCGCCTCGCGATCGCCCTCCAGCCGCGTGTCGGCCGGCGCCGCCTCGGCGCCCGACGCCTTCGACGCCTTGGCCACCGCCGCGTCGAGCTCGCGCTGCGTCGTCAGGCCGAGCGTCACCGGGTCCTTCGGCGTGATGTTGCCGATGTTCCAGTGGCTGCGGTCGCGGATCGCGGCGATCGTCGTGCGCGTCGTGCCGATCAGGTTGCTGATCGCACCGTCGGTGATCTCGGGATGGTTGCGGATGATCCAGGCGATGCCGTCGGGCTTGTCCTGCCGCTTGCTGACCGGCGTGTAGCGCGGCCCCTTGGTGCGGCGGACCTGCTCGGGGCCCTTGATCATCTTGAGGCGATAGGCGGGATCGGCCTGCCCCTTGTCGATCTCCTCCTGCGTCAGCTCGTGCGCGCGGACGGGATCGCGCCCGGTCAGCTTGGAGGCGGCGGTATCGTCGGCGATCGCCTGGATCTCGAGGATATGCAGGCCGCAGAAATCGGCGATCTGGTCGAACGACAGCGACGTATTGTCGACCATCCAGGACGCGGTCGCATGGGGCATAAGAGGCTGGGCCACGGGGGAACTCCGTCGGATCATCTGGGTCGGAAACAAATAGGGCCGCCCCTTGCCGGAGCGGCCGCTGCCTAACCCCCCGTGTACCCCGCGGCGCTGCGAAGGGCAACCCGAGTGTTATCTGGCAGGATTGGCCGCTCCCCCGCCGACGATCGCCACGACCCCCGCCTCAGCCGAGCGGCGCGCGAAGACATGCGCAAGGACGACCTGCCCTTCGAAAATCTTCCTCCGCGCCTCCGCGCGAACCAAGACCCGACCGAGCCAAGGAAAGGGGATCGTAACGGCAAACGCCCCCCTGCCCCGCCCCCAACCTCCAAAAATAAGAAGCACTCACGCGAAGGCGCGAAGACGCGAAGAGAAAAGCTACCGGACGGGCTCGAGCTCGGGAGCGCTCACACGCCAGGACGCACGCCCAATCTATTCCCCTTCGCGTCTTCGCGTCTTGGCGTGACTCACATTCTCACGCGGAGGCGCGGAGGCGCGGAGAACTCTCCGGATGCGACGACCCGGATCGCCCCAGCCGAGCCCCCGGCGCCGAAGACCGACCCCCTCTGCGCCCTCCGCGCCCTCCGCGCCGCCGCGCGCCTATTTCCCCAGCCACGCAGCGCGGAACGCCATCTGCGCCGGCGATACCGCCACCCCCGCCGTCTCGCCGCGCACCACCTCGAACGACGGATCGGTGCCGAGCGTCATCACCGCATCGCGCACGACGCCGCGCTGGCGGAAGCGGATCGCGACACGGTCGCCCGGCCGATGCGTCGCCAGCGCCGCCAGCGCCGAGGCCGCATCGCCGACCGAAGCGCCGTCGAGCGCCAGCACCATGTCCCCGCGCTCGACTCCCGCCGCATAGGCCGGCGCATCGGGCCGCGGCGGCGCGGCGACGATCACGTCGCCCGCCTCCCCCGCCGCGAGCGTCAGCCCCGACCAGCCATGCGCCGGATCGACCGGCCGCATCACCAATCCCGCCTGACGCAGCAGCGGCGCATAATCGGGCAGCGCGCTCGCATGGATGGAGCGATCGAAGAAGGCCTTGGCGAACCCCGCGTCGGTCAGCTCGGCGAGCCCGCGTTCGAGGTCGGCGGGTGTATAGGGCCGCTCGCGGTCGCCGCGCGCCGTCCACATGTGGCGCATATAGGCATCGAGCGACAGCCGCGGATCGCGCTGCCGCAGCTCGAGGTCGAGCGCCAGCGCGATCACCGCGCCATAGGGATAATAGGAGACGAAGATATTGGGATTGACCGGATCGATCGACTTGGCGGCATCGACGAAGGGCGCGCGCAGGCTCATCTCCTCTGGTCCGCCGTAGCGCCGCGCCGGGCTGGTGACGACGCCGCTCAGCGTGCCGCCGAGCGTGCGCAGGAAGTCGTCGACGCTCATCTCGCCGGCGCGGCGGATCATCAGCGGCCCGTAATATTGCGTGAAGCCTTCGGCGAACCACAGGCTCGGCGTCGGATTGGCGCGGGTGAAGTCGAACGGCTCCAGCTCGGCGGGGCGCAGCCGCTCGACGTTCCAGCTGTGGACGAACTCGTGGCTTAGCGTGTTGAGCTGTGCGAACTTCGCCTCGGCGAGCCCGCGCTTGTCGGTGATGATCGTCGAGTTGCGATGCTCCATGCCGTCGCCGGTGATCTGCGGCAGATAGTCGGCGATGAACGTATAGGTGCCGTAATCATAGCGCGGCGCCTGGCCGAACAGCGCATAATGCTGCGCGATCACCCGCTTGACCTTGGCGGTATAGACGTCGAGGTCGGCGTCGCTGCCGGCGTGATGCACCGCCAGCCGCACGACATACCGTTTGCCGAGCGCATCGGTGATCGGCCATTCGCGCAGCGAAAAGGCGCTGATCTCGGTCGGGCTGTCCATGAAATATTGCAGATTGGGCGCCCAGAAGCTGTTCGTCCCCTGCCCCGCCGGCAATTGCGTCGCGATCCGCCAGCGGGGATCGAAGGGGTGGAAGCGCACGCGGATCGGCTGGTCGTCATAGCCCTGCGCCCATAGGAAGGTCGCAGGCATGTTGAGATGCGCGTGGCTGGTGTCGATCTGCGCATAGGTGCCGTCGCCCCAGTCGCCGTACAGCGTATAGGTGACGACGACGGTGCCGTCATGCCCCGCCACCGTCCAGCCATAGGGATCGCTGCGGATCACGGGGAGCGGCCGCCCGGCGCCATCCTTCGCCGAGACGGCATAGACGTTCTTGGCGAATTCGTGGATCGCATAGCGTCCGGGCGACGAGCGCGCCATCTGCACGCGCAGTGGCCCGGCCGGCACGCGCGCATAGGTGGCGGTGATCTGCGCCTCGTGATGCGCCGCATTGGCGAAGGACACGTCATAGGACGTTCCCGCCCGCGCGCCCGGATCCTGCGCGCGCTGCGCCGCCTCCGCCTGCGCGCCGGTCTGCGCCTGCGCCGGTGCCTGCGAGACGGCCGTGACCGCCATCACCGCTGCCGCCATCACCCCGAATTTGATCGTCATCGCGTCCCCGCCGTCGTTTCGCTCACTATTGGCAGCCGCCGCCGCACCGGTCCACCGGTGTGCGACGACGGCTCTCTCGTCGCCGGTCATCTGCAATGCCCCTGATATTTCGCGGCTCGCCACCGTGACCGCGCACGATCCGTCTATAATGGAGCGGGCGGGGGATGGGCCTTGCCGGCGCAAAGGGTCGTAGCTTGCTGCGTAGCTTCAATATTCGCGTGATGGCGTCGCTCGCCGGCGCCATTCTGCTGCTGTGGCTGCTCGCCGCGATCACCTATAACGAGAATCGCCAGGTCGGTGCGACCTACCGCAGCGCCATCGACGCGCAGGAATATATGCACAGCGTCGCGGAGGTGCGCTCGGTCAGCCGCTCACTGCAGCGCGATGCACTCAACCTGATCAGCGAGGAGGATCCGCTCGACCGATCGATCATCGTCAAGAAGTTTGAGGATCGCTCGCAATGGATGCGCAAGATGCTGCGCGATCTCGAAAGCGGCCCGGCGCATCATCTGTTGCCCGAGGATTATTTCCAATTGTCGTACACGGTGCTCGCCGCCTTGTCCGACGTTGCCGACACTGCGACCTCCGGCGATCGCGGCGACGCGATGCGCCTGTTCCGCCAGAAGGTTCGCCCCGCGGAACGGGCCGCATCGAAAGTCGTCGATACGCAGATCGAACTGATGGGCGCCCGTGTCGCCGCGCTGCGCGACACCGCCGAAAGCGCGCAACATTCGGCCAACCGCATGCTGATGATCGCGGTCCTCTTCCTCAGCGTGCTCGGCTTCGCCACGGGCGCGCTGGTGGAGATGGTGCGCCGTTCGCAGACTCGGCTGATCGTGCGCAACCTCGGCAGCGGCCTGCACAAGCTCGCCGGGGGCGATCTCACCGTCCGGATCGATGGCGTGCTCGCCGGCGAATTCGGCAAGCTTAAAAGCGACTTCAACCATGCCGCCGATGCGCTCGGTTCGGCGCTCGCGACGATCCGGCGCAGCGCCATGGACATCAGCGCCGGCGCGGACGAGCTGATGGAATCGTCGACCGATCATTCGGCCCGCACCGAACGTCAGGCGGCCAGCCTCGAAGAAACCGCCGGCACGCTGCAACAGCTCAGCGAGGCCGTCACCAATTCCGCGCAGCACGCCGCGCAGGTGCGCAGCACCGTCGCCGCGGCGAATGTCGATGTCGAGAAATCGGGCGCCCTGCTGCGTGACGCGGTGGCGGCGATCACCCGGCTCGAGCAATTTTCCGAAGAGATCGCTGACATCCTGGTGGTGATCGACCGGATCGCCTTCCAGACCAATCTGCTCGCGCTCAACGCGGGGGTCGAGGCCGCGCGCGCCGGTGATGCGGGCAAGGGCTTCGCCGTGGTCGCGCTCGAGGTCCGCGCGCTCGCCGGTCGCTCCGCCAAGGCGGCAGAGGACGTCAAGAAGCGGATCGGCCGGTCGACCGAACAGATCCATGTCGGCGTCCGCTCGGTCCACGACGCCGAAGCGATGCTGGATCAGGTGATCGAACGCGCCGGCAGCGTCGCGTCGATCACCGCCAATATCGCCGACAATATCGAACAGCAGTCGCTCGCGCTGCGACAGATCACCGCCGCGGTCGCCGAGCTCGACAGCGTCACCCAGCAGAATGCGGCGATGGCGGAGGAGCAGAGCGCCGCCGCGCGCAAGCTGGTCCATGAGACCAAGGTGATGACCGGTCAGATCGAGCAGTTCCGCTTCAGCGAATGGGAGGTCGCCAACGACCGCCTCCCCGATTTCGAACCGCGCCCGGTCTGGCCGCTCCGCCCGACCGAAATCTCGCCGCGGGTGATCGCGCCGCTCCCCAAGCAGCGCCTGCCCTGATCGGCGTCGGGCGGCGCTGCGCCTGAGCGAGACCGGGCGGCGGCGGCTCCGACCGGCGACGCCGGCCTTAGCCCCGCCGGGCGGCCCTAGCCCGCCTTGCCGCCGAACAGTCGGCCGAGCATCGCCTCCGCCGCCTTGCCGACCGCGGCGGCGATCGCCTGCGGATCGGGCTGGGTCTGAGTGCCCTGCGGCGGCGCCTCGGGGCGGGGCGGTTCGGGCGGCCCGTCCCCGCTCGGCGACACGGGAGTTGCCGGCGGTGTCGGCGGCACCGGCCGTTCCGCCGCCGGCCGCGTCGCCTCGCTGCGCCGCGCCTGGCCCTTCGCCACCGCCGCGGTCGCGGCGGTCGCCGCCATCGTCAGCCCCGCCGCGAGCCACTCGCGCCCCTGCGGGCTGTTCGCCTTCTCGAGCAGCGCCCCGCCGACCTCGCGCAGCTCCTTGGGCAGGCGGATGCCGAGCACCTCCTTGGGGAGCTTCGCCTTCGCCTTCTTCTTCTTGCCCATCTGCCGGCCCTTCTGCCTGTGTGTCGTCGAGATAAGACACCATCGGCGATGTTTCAACGTGGTGCTGGCAAGCGCCTCTCTGCGTTCCTACTTCCCGCACTAGCCTCAGCCACAGAACAGAAGTAGAACCCGCCTTATGCTGACCAAGATCACCGTCCGCGGCGCGCGCGAGCACAATCTCAAGGACGTCGATGTCGACATCCCCCGCGATACGCTGACCGTGATCACCGGCCTGTCGGGCTCGGGCAAGTCGAGCCTCGCCTTCGACACCATCTATGCCGAGGGCCAGCGCCGCTACGTCGAATCGCTGTCCGCTTATGCCCGCCAGTTCCTCGAACTGATGCAGAAGCCCGACGTCGATCATATCGAAGGCCTGTCGCCGGCGATCTCGATCGAGCAGAAGACGACCAGCCGCAACCCGCGCTCGACCGTCGCCACCGTCACCGAAATCTACGATTACATGCGCCTGCTGTGGGCGCGCGTCGGCATCCCCTACAGCCCCGCGACCGGCGAGCCGATCGCCGCGCAGACCGTCAGCCAGATGGTCGACCGCGTCCTCGCTCTGCCCGAGGGCACGCGCCTCTATCTGCTCGCCCCCGTGGTGCGCGGCCGCAAGGGCGAATATCGCAAGGAGCTCGCCGAATGGCAGAAGGCGGGCTTCACCCGCGTCCGCGTCGACGGCCAGATCCACGAGATCGACGAGGTGCCGGCGCTCGACAAGAAGTTCAAGCATGACATCGAGGTCGTCGTCGACCGCCTCGTCATCCGCGAGGATATCGCGACGCGGCTCGCCGAATCGTTCGAGACCGCGCTCAAGCTCGCCGACGGTCTCGCTTATGTCGACCCCGCCGATCCGGTCGAGCCGCACACGCCCAAATCGGAAGTGCTCGGCGACAACGCGCCCGCCGGCCGGATCGTCTTCTCCGAGAAATTCGCCTGCCCGATCAGCGGCTTCACCATCGCCGAGATCGAGCCGCGGCTATTCTCGTTCAACGCGCCGCAGGGCGCCTGCCCGGCCTGCGACGGGCTCGGCGAGAAATTGCTGTTCGACGAGGATCTCGTCGTCCCCAACCACGGGCTCAGCATCAAGAAGGGCGCGGTGGTGCCCTGGGCCAAGTCCAACCCGCCCTCGCCTTATTACATGCAGGTACTCGGCAGCCTCGCGCGCGAATTCGACTTCAGCCTCGACACGCCCTGGTCCGACCTGCCCGAGGCGATCCACGCGCTGATCCTGCACGGCAGCCGCGGCAAGGCGGTGACGCTGACCTTCGTCGACGGCAAGAAGGCCTATGACGTCAAGAAGCCGTTCGAAGGCGTGATCGGCAACCTCAACCGCCGCCTGCTCCAGACCGAGAGCGCGTGGATGCGCGAGGAACTCTCCAAATACCAGAGCTCGCGCCCCTGCGAGGTCTGCCACGGTGCGCGCCTCAAGCCCGAGGCGCTGGCGGTCAAGATCGCGATGCAGGACATCGCCTATGCGACGCATCTGTCGGTGGTCGACGCGCTCGCCTTCTTCACCGATCTGCCCAACCATCTCGGCGACCAGCAGCGCGCGATCGCCGAACGCATCCTCAAGGAGATCGTCGAGCGGCTGGGCTTCCTCAACAACGTCGGCCTCGATTACCTCAACCTCGATCGCACCAGCGGCACGCTGTCGGGCGGCGAGAGCCAGCGCATCCGCCTCGCCAGCCAGATTGGCAGCGGCCTGTCGGGCGTGCTCTACGTGCTCGACGAACCCTCGATCGGCCTGCACCAGCGCGACAATGACATGCTGCTCGCGACGCTGCGGCGCCTGCGCGATCTCGGCAATACCGTGCTGGTCGTCGAGCATGACGAGGATGCGATCCGTACCGCCGATTATGTCATCGACATGGGGCCGGGCGCCGGCGTCCACGGCGGCGAGATCGTCGCGCAGGGCACGCTCAAGCAATTGCTCAAGAGCAAGACCAGCATCACCGCCGATTATCTCAACGGCACGCGCCAGGTGCCGGTGCCGGCCAAGCGCCGCAAGGGCAATGGCAAGCAGCTCACCGTCCACAATGCGCGCGCCAACAACCTGACCGGCGTCACCGCGAGCATCCCGCTCGGCACCTTCACCTGCATCACCGGCGTATCGGGGTCGGGCAAGTCGAGCTTCACCATCGACACGCTGTTCGCCGCCGCGGCGCGGGCGCTCAACGGCGCGCGCATCCTTGCCGGCAAGCACGACAAGGTGACGGGGCTCCAGCATCTCGACAAGGTGATCGACATCGATCAGTCGCCGATCGGCCGCACCCCGCGCTCCAACCCGGCGACCTATACCGGCAGCTTCACGCAGATCCGCGACTGGTTCGCCGGCCTGCCGGAAAGCCAGGCGCGCGGCTACAAGCCCGGCCGGTTCAGCTTCAACGTCAAGGGCGGCCGCTGCGAGGCGTGCCAGGGCGACGGCGTGCTCAAGATCGAGATGCACTTCCTCCCCGACGTCTACGTCACCTGCGACGTCTGCCACGGCGCGCGCTACAATCGCGAGACGCTGGAGGTGAAGTTCAAGGGCAAGAGCATCGCCGACGTGCTCGACATGACGGTCGAGGATGCCGCGGAGTTCTTCAAGGCGGTGCCGCCGATCCGCGACAAGATGGAGATGCTGGTCGAGGTCGGCCTCGGCTACGTCAAGGTCGGCCAGCAGGCGACGACACTGTCGGGCGGCGAGGCGCAGCGCGTCAAGCTCGCCAAGGAACTCGCCCGCCGCGCGACCGGCAACACGCTGTATATCCTCGACGAGCCGACCACCGGCCTGCATTTTGAGGACGTGCGCAAATTGCTCGAAGTGCTCCACGCCTTGGTCGAGCAGGGCAATACGGTGGTGGTGATCGAGCATAATCTCGACGTCATCAAGACCGCCGACTGGGTCGTCGACCTGGGGCCGGAAGGCGGCGTCAAGGGCGGCGAGATCGTTGCCGTCGGCACGCCCGAGACGGTGGCGAAGGAGCCGCGAAGCTTCACGGGGAAGTATCTGGCGCCGTTGTTGAAGCCGCGCGGTGGGGAGGCGGTGGCGGCGGAATAGCGCCGCCACCGCCTACCCTGACGCGGTTTCGGAACTAGGATCAGCCTCTCCGCAACAATCTTCCAATTGCTGACCGAGGGAGAAGGGGTGGCGGACATAGGCATCCCGCCAATCGGGCTTAACCCGATCAAGCATTTCTGCCTCCACCGCGCCAAGCACATAGAAGGCATTGCGCCTCCAGATCGCGAGTCCCTGATCGTTGATGGCGCGCAGGCTCGTCGTCAGCCCCGCGCAGCGGTCCGCTGCAACGGCGGCGACCGCCGCGTCGGTACGACTGACCTGCCGCCCCAGCGTCAATTCGGTCCACCGTGCGACACCCTCCTGCCCGATCTGAAACTCGGCATAGACCCAGGCAACGTCTCCTGAGGCTGCGCGCGCCGCACGACGCGCCTTCAGATAATCCGCAATCAGCTGCCGGTCCTTATCAGCTAGACGATTCGATAGGAATGCCAGCGCACGATCGGTCATGACCTTGAATGCCGCGACGACGTTTGGCTGCTTATAGGGGAAGGAATAGCCCAATATCCAGTCCGTCCCGGATGTTCCGAGATGCCGCCCAACATCTGCAACCGTCCGATTATAACTCGGGATATTCGCCTGATATTGATGGGAATGTCTCATGAACTAGGGTGACGATCCATTCAGGCCGAGAGAGGCCCACTGCCGAGGGTAGACCGATTTCGATGACGGACTGTTGGTCCAGATCGGTGGCCGCGGCCAAATCGACCGGAAGCTGTCGCGGACGGCGCTGCACTGGGCATCCCGTCACACGATCGATCCCCGCCGGACGAAACCCTGCCGCTGGCTGGCCACAAAACAGACGCTCCTGCTTCTCGTCGATCAAGAGCACAGGCAGCGGAATTTTCGGATAGCCGGCCCACAATTGGCCGCCCGACTGGAGAATGATCTCCCGCGCCTCTCGGATCATGCCGCGGACGGACACGTCAGACGTTGGCGTGGCCGCCGCAACGAGGGTTACGAGGATCATCGTCGCTTCCATCTTACAACGTCGGTGCCGTAGTATTGTAGCCGCGGTTAAGACGAGTCAGGCGCCATCGACGTTGGGGACGCATCGTTCATCCGCCCCTGCCCGCCCGGCCCATCCGCGTGCGGAACCGCCCGATCACATCGGGATCGACCCGCACCGTCGCACCTCTCTTCCGCTGAGTACTTCGACCCGTTATATCTTCCCCATGACCGACCTCACCCCCATCGAGTCGGAATTCGCGACGACCGAAGAGGCGGAGGCCTATGACGCATGGTTCCGCGCCAAGGTCGAGCGGGCTATGGCGTCCAAGGCGCCGAAAATACCGCACGATCAAGTGATGGCCGAGGCGCGCAGGATCATTGATCGGCATCGTGCAAAATGACGCTCGCCGTCGTCTGGAGCGACGATGCGACTACCGACTTTCTCGACATTCTCGATTACATCGCCGAACGCAATGTCGCCGCGGCCGACCGGCTGGAGGCGCTGATCCAGCACGCCGCCGACCGCCTGCCCGACCACCCCTACATTCATCGTCCCGGCCGGATCGCCGGCACGCGGGAGGCGATCGTTCATCCGAACTACATTCTCGTATATCGGGTCGCGATTCATGCAATTGAGGTGCTCGCCGTGCTCCACGCTCGACAGCGCTACCCCTAAAGCCCCGCCGCCTTGCGCAGCGCAGCGTTCATCCGCCCCTGCCAGCCCGGCCCATCGGCGCGGAACCGCTCGATCACATCGGGATCGAGCCGCAGCGTCACCTGCCGCTTCGCCTGCTCGCGCAGCGGCGGGCGGCCACGCACCACGCCGTTCGGCCCGAGATACCCCGTTGCCGGGCGGATCACCTTGCCGCCCACCCGTATCTCGGCGATCTCCGCCATTTCCTCGGTCAATTCGGGCGCGTCATCGGGATCAATCCAGTCCGACATGTCTGATCTCCCATTGGTGCATATGCCGCATCGAGATCACCCGACACCCGCCATCCCGCTCGGTCCACACCACTGCCACGGCATCCTGCTCAAGCCATCCGTACGTCACGTAACGCACCTCACCATAGTCGAACCGGTCGTCGATCACCGTCTTGCTTCGGCTATCGAACACCTGCCCGGCCTCGGCGAAATCCAGCCCACGGTCCGCCAGCGTCATCGCCCGCTTGACCGGATCGAAGCTGATCTCGCCGTCCATTATGTAACTCCATAATGCGAGCGTCAACGCCGCCTCAGCGCATCATAGAATCCCTCTGTCCTACACGGTCGCACTTGGCATAGGTCGTCGGTCCCCTGGCAGCGAATCGGAGGGACGATGAGCAAGCACAACGAACCCTGGAGCGCGGCGCGCGCCCGGCAGTGGGAGGCGCAGCAGGCGGAGCGGCGGGCGATGACCGATCGCGCGATCCTCGCGGGGATCGAGGCGGTCAAGGCCGGCGGCGATCCCGCCGTCGCCATCGCCGCGGTCACCAAGCCGCGCGGTAAGCCCGGCGGCGACGATCCGGATATGGCGCCGATCGCCGCCCGCCTCCGCCAGCGCCGGCGGATCGACGGCTGGAGCATCGCCACGCAACGCCAGTTCATCCAGGCGCTCGCCGACAGCGGCTGCGTCAGCCACGCCTGCGCCGCGGTCGGCGTCGCGCGCAACACCGCTTATGCGATGCGCCAGCGCGAATCCTACAGCCTCTTCGCGCTCGCCTGGGACGTGGCGATCCAGATGGGGCGCAAGCGGCTGCTCGACATCGCGATGGAGCGCGCGATCGCCGGGCAGGAGGTGGCGGTCTGGCATCGCGGCGAACAGGTCGGCACGCGCACCGTCTACAACGACCGGCTGCTCACCTTCCTGCTCGCGCATCAGCCGGCGCCCGCCCATCCGGTGCTGACCCCGCCCGAACTCGCCGCGCTGTTCCCGGCGCTGCTCGACGTCATCGACCAGCGGCAACCGCATCCCGCCGCGGCGCGGCTCGAGGCGGAGGACGCGGAGGCCGGGGCGTGGTGAACGGTCGCCATCCGGAAACGATGGACCGCGATCGTTTCGGTCAAGGTGTCCATCTTGTCCATGTTGCCACAATCTTGCCACGATCCGCACCGGCTTGCCGGGCGGGCATTTCCTGTCATCCTGCCGGCCAACGATAAGAGAGGATCCACCATGGCCACGATGCCCGCAGCCACCCCCGCCTGCCCCGATTCGATCAGCCCGGAGGAATGGGCGGCGCGCGTCGATCTCGCCGCCGCCTATCGGCTGGTCGCGCTCTACGGCTGGGACGATCTGATCTTCACCCATCTGTCGGCGCGCGTGCCGGGGCCGGAGCATCACTTCCTGATCAACCCGTACAATATGATGTTCGAGGAGATCACCGCCTCGTCGCTGGTCAAGATCGACGGCGACGGGCAGCCGGTCGGTCGCTCGGACCATCCGGTCAATCCGGCGGGCTTCACCATCCACTCCGCGATCCACATGGCGCGCGACGACGCGCACGCGGTGATGCATCTGCACACGCCGCACGGTCAGGCGGTGTCGGCGATGGCGTGCGGGCTGCTGCCGCACACCCAGACCGCGATGATCGCGAGCCACGACGTCGCCTATCACGATTATGAGGGCATCGCGACCGACCTCGCCGAGCGCGAGCGGCTGGTCGCGGACCTCGGCATCAAGAATGCGATGATCCTGCGCAACCACGGCACGCTGGCGGTGGGCAATTCGGTCGCGGCCTGTTTCCTTCGGCTCTACTTCCTCGAACGTGCGTGCCAGGCGCAGGTGCATATGCTCGCAGCGGGACGCGATGGCCTCAACCCGCCGCCCGACGGGGTCGAGGAGAAGGTCGCACATCAGGCCAGCCCGGCTGGGATGGGGATGGTGGCGCAGGCGCTCGCCTGGCCGGCGCTGCTGCGCAAGCTCGACCGCATCGATCCAAGCTACCGCCAGTAAGGGTCACGCGGTGGCGCGGAGGGGGCGCACCCGGCGCAGTCGGTTGCCTCCCCTCCGGCGAAGAGGGAACGCAAGGGCCAAACCGGCCACCTCCCCTCCGCGCCTCCGCGCCTCAGCGCGAACCAAATCGCCAATCCCCCCGAACACTGCCGACCGAGGCGACGAACAGCCCCGCTCCGATCACTCAGTCGAGGACGATATGCGGCACGAAGCGCGCGCCATTGCCGGTGATCAGCCCGCCCTCGCGGATTCCCATCCCCGCGGGCACGCCGTCGACCACCCAGCTGCCGATCACCGGGTAACAGCCCGGCGCCGTCTCGGGCAGCGGATAGATCGCCTGATAGACATAGCCCTCGTCGCCATAATCGCCCGGCGCCTCGGCGACGATGCGGCCGCCGCGCCGGATCGAGACGTTGGCGCCCTCGCGCGACAGCAGCGGCTTGGCGACCGCGTCGCCCTCGGGGATGGCGAAGCCGGCGGCGAGCAGATTGGGGTGATCGGGGAACAGCTCCCACAGCATCGCCAGCACGCCCTTGTTGCTCCACAGCATCTTCCACACCGGCTCGATCCACGAGGTGCCGCCCGCGGCGAGATCCTCGGCGAGCACGCCGGCAAACGCCTCGTTGGCGAGCCACTCCCAGGGATAGAGCTTGAACAGCGCATCGATCGGCGCGCCGCCCTCGTCGACGAAGCGGCGGCGCTGCTCGTCCCAGCCGATCGCGTCGATCGGCAGGGCTGCGGTATCGATCCCCGCCGCCGCCGCGGTGTCGCGCAGATAGGCGGTGGTGACGCCGTCCTCCCCCGCGTCGTCGGCAGCATGCGCGAAGTGGACGCGGGCAGGCAGATGGGCGCCGAGGTCGCGCCATCTCTCGACCAGCCGTTCGTGGAGGCTGGTGAACTGGTCGGCGTCCGGAAAGCATGCCGCCTTCCAGCTCCACTGGATCACCGCCGCCTCGAGCAGCGAGGTTGGCGTGTCGCAGTTGAACTCGAACAATTTGGGCGGCGACGCACCGTCATAGCCGAGGTCGAAGCGGCCGAAGTTGAGCGCCGGCGGCTCCGCTTCCCAGGCCTCGCGGATCGGCTGGTGGAAAGCGCGCGGAATGCCGAGCCGGTCCATCCGCCGCGGCTCGGCGACGATCGCCTCCCCCACCGCGAGGAACAGGCGATAGAGTTCGGCGGTCGCCGCCTCGATCTCGGCGACCTGCGCCGCGTTGAACCGGTAGCAGGCTGATTCGTCCCAATAGGGCTGCCCGTCGCTGCTGTGCCAGACCAGCCCCTCCGCCTCGACCTGCGCCTGCCAGTCGCGGCGCGGGGTCAGCGGCATGCGGATCACGAGCGGCCGCCGCCGAAGCTCCGCGCCGAGGCGCCGAACCCGCCGCGGCTGATCGCCCCGGCGCGCGTCACCTGCGTCGTCGCGGGGGCAAAGCCATAGGCCCGCCCCGGTGCCCGCGCGAACGAGCCGCCGCCGACCCGCTCGCCATAGGGCGGGATCACCGCATTGCGCGCGAGGAAATACCACAGGAACGGGCTCGCCCCGCCGCCGGCATGCGCCTGGCGCGCGCAATTGGCGTCGGCGACGCGCTTGCCGTCGCGATCGGTGCACAGCGCCGTATCGCCCTGCGCGACCCAGCCGTCGGCATCGTCATGGCGCTGGCCGCAGCCGCTGGCGAGAAAGGCGGCCGCGAGCGCGGTGGTGAATGTCAGGTCGTGCCGCAACCGCGCCTCCGCTGCTCATGAAGCGGTCACTGTCCCATATCGCCGCGCAAAAGCGAAGCGTCGTGGCGCGCCGGATTACTGGCCGAACTTGCCCTGCCGGTACAGCAAGGTGATCGCGACGCGGCGGTTGCGCGGATCGCCGGGATCGTCGGTGATGATCGGCTCGCGATCGGCGACGCCCTCGATCCGCTCGAACCGCGATTCGGGAATGCCGCCGAGCGCCAGCCGCCGCCGCGTCGCCTCGGCACGGCCCGAGGAGAGCATCCAGTTGTTCATCGCCCGCGGGTCGCCATAGGGCACGCTGTCGGTATGGCCGCGGATCATGATCGTGTTGGGCGTGCCCGCGATCGTGCCGGCGATCATCCCGATCAGCTCGGACGCCTTGGGATCGAGCGCGGTGGTGCCGAGCGCGAACATCGAATAATCGGCATTGTCGACCAGATCGATGCGCAGCCCGTCCTGCGTCGGCACGAAGCGGATATGGTCGGCCATCTTGGCGAGCCGCGGCGACGCCTTGATCTGCTTTTCGAGCTGCTGCTTGATCGCCTGGAACGCCTGCTTGTCCGCCTGCATCGCCACCGGGTTGCGCAGCGATCCCTTGTCGCCGGTGCCGCTGCGGTCGCCGCCCGCCGTGCTCATCGGGATGCCGATCGACGCGATCGGGGCCGATGCCGCCTTGGGGCCGAGCTTGTTGTTGCTGAGGATCGATTCGCCGCCGAGCACGCCGTTGCCGCCGAGGCCGGTCATCTTCTTGTCGAGCAGGGTCGGCGCGAAATAGTCGGCGATCCCCTTGCGCTGCTTCTCGGTCGTCGCGCCGAGCAGCCACAGCAACAGGAAGAACGCCATCATCGCGGTGACGAAATCGGCATAGGCGACCTTCCACGCGCCGCCGTGATGGCCGCCGTGCCCGCCGTCGATGATCTTCTTGACGATGATGATCTTGGGCGGCTGGTTGTTGCCGTGGGGGGCGGCGCGGGCCATGGCTCTGCTCCCGCCTTACTTGCCGCGCAGCCCGTCGAACACCTCGGCGAACCCCGGCTGGTTCTTGTGCGCGATGCCCGAACGTGCCGCCTCGATGACCAGCGGCTGCGGATGGCCATGCAACGAGGCGATGATGATCTGCTTGACGACGTTGTAGATCGCCGCGTCGGCATCGATCACCTGCTTCAGCCGTCCGGCGAGCGGCGAGACGATGCCATAGGCGAGCAGCACGCCCATGAACGTGCCGACCAGCGCCGAACCGATCATCCCGCCGAGCACCGACGGCGGCTTGTCGATCGATCCCATCGTCTTGACGATGCCGAGCACCGCCGCGACGATGCCGAGCGCGGGCAGCGAATCCGCCAGGCTGGTCAGCGTGGTATGCGGCCCCTCCACCTCATGGTGGTGGGTCTTGATCGCATGATCCATCACCTCCTCGACCGCGTGGACGTCGAGCGTCCCCGACGAGACGACGACGAGGCGCAGCGTGTCGGCGATCAGATTGACCAGCGTGTGGTCGGCGAGCAGCCGCGGATATTCGCTGAACACCGCCGACGATTTGGGGTCCTCGACATGCGGTTCGAGCGCGATCGGGCCGTCCATGCGCAGCATCTTCATCAGCTTGCTGACCAGGAAGATGACGTCGAGATAATCCTGCTTCTTGTATTTGGGGCCCTTGAACACCTTGGCGAGGCCGCCGCCCATCGCCTTCAGCTCGGTCCCCGAATTGCCGATGATCAGCGCGCCGGCGGCGGCGCCGCCGATGATCAGCATCTCGTGCGGGATCGCCTCCATCACCGGGCCAAGCGCACCGCCGGTGATGGCGAAGCCGCCGAACACCATGGCGAGCAGGACGACAAGACCGATGGCTGGAAACACGTTGGGCAACCCCCGTTGCGCCGGCGCGGCCGGCAATCCGATACGACCGGATTAACCGCACTTCCTCGACAAGTGGTTACCGGCGCGGTGAGTTTGTTGCGCCGCCGGCCGCGGCGGCGCTTATTTGAGGTAGTCGAACAGCGACAGGCTGGAGAGCTTGCTGAAGCTCGCCTGCGACGCGGACAGCGCGGTCATCATCTGCTGGAGCTGGACGACGGCGTCGGTGACGTCGACCTGTTCGATCTTGCCGCGCAGCTCGCTGCGATCGGTGTTGGCGCTGGTCAGCAACTGCTGCTGGAGATCGACCCGCGCGCCGCGCGCGCCGACCGACGCGGAAACGTCGGCGACCTGATCGACCGCCTGATTGATCTGGTCGAGCGAAGTCGCGACCGACGCCGAGACGTCGCCGCCGGCGTTGAGCGTCGCGGCGAGCTTGCTCAGCATCGCCAGCGTGTTGTCGGTGCCGCCGGGCAGGGCGAAGATGCGCTTGGCGCTCTCGGTCGCCTGCACGGTCTGCCCGTCGGCGATCGGCACTTCGGACACTTCGACGTCGGGCGGGAAGGTGAAGGTGCCGTCCTTGTTGTCGATCACCGCCGCGCCGCCCGAGGCGGAGCCGAACAGCGGCTGGCCGCGCACGTTCTTGGTATTGGCGAGGCCGACCAGCGAACCGACGATCGACGTCAATTCGGTCGCGATCAGCTTGCGCGTCGCGTCGGTCTGGGTGCCGTTCGCCGCCTGCGTCGCGAGTTCGGTGGCGCGGGTCAGCTGCGTGCTGATCTGGCTGAGCACGCCGTCCGCCTGATCGAGCAGCGAGCTCGCCAGCGTGATGTTGGTGCCATAGACCGCGGCGTCGGCATCCTTGCGGTCGAGCTCGGCGAGCTGCTGCGCCGCGGCGGGATCGTCGGAGGGCTTGAGGATCTTCTTGCCGGTCGAGATCTGCGTCTGCAAGTCCGACGCACGGCTGCTCATCTGCGAAAAGCGGGTCGCCGCATTGCTGTAGAAGAGGCTGGTGGAGATCTGCATGGCGCGGCCCTAGCGGATGTCGAGGATGGTCTGCATCGTCTCGCGCGCCACCTGGATGACGCGGCCCGAGGCGGCATAGGCCTGCTGGAAGCGCATCAGGTCGACGGCTTCCGAATCGAGGTTGACGCCGGTCGCGGTCGACAGCGCGGTCGCCGCGCCGTCGCGGATCGCGGTCTGCGCGTCGGCGATGGTGTTCTTCTGCTTGTACGCCGTCGCATTGTCGGTGACGAGCGCGGTCAGCTTGGTCTCGAACCCCTGCGACTGCCGCGTCGCTTCGAGCGCGGTGAGGTTGGACGAATCGCGCACCCCGCCGCCGGCGCTCGCCGCGATCTTGCCCGCGGCGATCAGGCTGCCGGAGGTGAATTGATCGGACACGCTGATGTCGGTCGGATTGGTGCCGGTCGCGAACATCGCGATGCCGGTGTTGCCGTTCTGATCAAGCCCGGCGGTCTGGTTGGCGTTGACCGCGCCGGTGAAGCCGGTGGCGACCGCGTTCAGCTCCTGGCGGATCGCCGCAACGCGCTCGGCGCCGTCGGTGATGCCGGCGATCGTGCCGCCGCTCGCGGTGATCTGGCTGTTGACCGCGCCGACCGTCACCGTGAAGGACACCTTGCCGTCGCTGCCGCGATCATAGGCGACCTGCCCGCTGGTCACGCCCTGGACGAAGGCCGGGCCGGTCGATCCGGCGAAGCTCACCGTCGCGCGGCCGATCGCATCGGTCTTGGTGGTGACGTCGGCGAGCTCGCTCATCTGCGAGAGGATATTGTCGCGCTGGTCCATCAGCTGCGCCGCGGCGGTGCTGCCGACCTGCGCGCGGCCGAGACTGTCGTTGATCTTGCCGAGCGAGTCGCCGAGCGAGGTCAGGCTCTGCGCCGCCTGGTTGCCGGCGGTGTCGATATCCGAATCGATCTGGTCGAACGCCTTGCCGGTCGCGGTGAAGGCGATCCCCGCCGAGGCCGCGGCGCTCAGCATGCCGGTGCGCAGCGCGGTCGAATTGGGTTCGGCGGCAAGGCTCTGCGCCGAGGCGAAGAAGGAGGTGACGCGGGTGGTCAGCGCATTGCCGGTCAGCGCGTCCTGGATGCGATCGAGCCATTCCGCGCCCTTGGTGGTGCGCGACAGGTCGCTGGTCGAGGCGCGCAGCGCGGCGCTCGCATAGACGTTGGCCGACCGGCCGACCCCGGTCAGCACGACACCGTTGCCGGCGCCATAGGGATTGAGCGAGCCGCTGCCGCCCGCCACTTCGCTGATGTTGACCGTGCGCCGGGTATAACCGGTCGAGTTCACGTTGGCGATATTCTCGCCCACCGTGGACAGCGCGCTCTGATACGCGCGGACGCCCGAAGCGCCGATCGACAGCAAGTCGCTCATTTGGGCGGATCTGCAACAGAGGTGTTAAGATCGGATTGCGACTTGGCGAGGAAGGCGGTCATCGCCTTGCCGATGCCGAGCGGCGTCGTCTCCGCCATCGTCTGCGCGACGCGGGCGTCTTGCATCTCGCTGAACGTGTCGATCGCCTTCGAATCGAACAGCGGGTCGGCGAGCTTGGCCTTGCGCATGCTCTTCAGCATCATGCCGGTGAACACCGCTTCGAACTTCTCGCCCGCCTTCTTGAGGTTCTCGGCGGACTTGAGCCGCGACGTATCGGTCGAGATGCCGCCGGTCGCACCGACGGGCGTGGTGCCGAGCGTCGTCATAGCACGATCAGCTCCGCCTTGAGGCTGCCCGCTTCCTTGAGCGCCTCGAGGATCGCGACGAGGTCCGCGGGCGACGCGCCGATTGCGTTCACCGCCTTGACGATGTCGGCGAGCCTGGGGCCGGGGTTGATGAGGAACATCGGTTTCTTCTCCTCCTCGATCGACACGTTGGACTTCTTCTCCAACGCGGTCTGACCCTGGCTGAACGGCGCCGGCTGGCTGATCCGCTGGTTCTCGTCGATGCGCACGGTCAGCTTGCCGTGCGTCACCGCGGCAGGACCCACCCTGACCGCAGAATTGATAACGACCGTTCCGGTGCGCGCATTTACAATTACTTTTGCGGGCGGCTCGGCCGAAGTGACATCGAGGTTCTCGATCGTCGACATCAGCGTCGCGCGCACGTCGGCGCCCGGCGGCGCGCGCACCGCGACCGACACGCCGTCGACCGCCTGCGCCGTGCCGAAGCCGAGCTTGGCGTTGATCGCCTGCGCGACGTTCTGCGCGGTGGTGAAATCCGACCGAGCGAGGTTGAAGGTCAGCATCGGCGCCGAATCGAAGCCGGTGGCGACCGCGCGCTCGACGGTGGCGCCCTCGGGGATGCGCCCGGTCGAGGGCACGTTGACGACGATCCGCGATCCGTCCGCGCCCTCCGCGCCGAGGCCGCCGACCGCGAGATTGCCCTGCGCCATCGCATAGATCTGATTGTCCGCGCCGAGCAGCGGGGTCAGCACGAGGCTGCCGCCGCGCAGCGACTTGGCCTTGCCCATCGAGGCGACGGTGATGTCGAGCCGCTGGCCGGGCTTGGCGAAGGGCGGCAGCTCGGCGGTGATCATCACCACCGCGGCATTCTTCATCCCCGGATTGGCGCCGGGCGGCAGTTGCAGGCCGAAGCGTGACGCCACCGCCTTCAGCGACTGGACGGTATATTCGAGATTGTCGTCCCCGGTGCCGGGCAGGCCGACGACGACGCCATAGCCGGTGAGCTGGTTGGCCCGGATACCCTGGAAGCCGCCGAGGTCCTTGATCCGGTCCGCCGAAGCGGGCGCGGCAAGGCCGACGGTGGCGATCAGCGCGGTGATCAGCGAACGGGCAAGATGACGGATCATAGCGGCAATGCCTGCACTCATATTGGTTACCGTAGCGCTAACCCTGCCCGCACCCGTTCCGCCTTCCCTCTCCCCATTGGGAAAGGGAGGGACGCCGAAGGCGGCGGGGGGTGAGGACGGGGCCCGGCGCATCAGAACGGGCTGACGACGGAGAAGAAGCGGCTGAGCCAGCCCTGCCGCCCGGCGCGTGCGACATCGCCCTTGCCGGTATAGGCGATCTGCGCGTCCGCGACCCGCGTCGACAGGATGCGATTGTCCGCGCCGATATCGGCGGTACGGACGATGCCCTTGATCTGGAGGAACTCGTCGCCGCGGTTGAGCGTGACGCGCTTCTGCCCCTGCACCAGCATCGTGCCGTTGGGATAGACCTCGGCGACCGTCACCGAGACCTCGCCCGACAGCGAATTGGCCTGGTCGGCCTGCCCCGAACCGTCGAACCCGCGCGTGCCGCTCGCGCCGATATCGGTCGAGTTGAACAGCTTGAGCGGCCCGGTGGTCGGCGGCGTGACGCCGAACGAGCCCTTGGAATCGAGCTTCGACCCGGAGGATTTGGACGCCGCGGTGCGCTCGACCAGCACGATCGTCAGCGGATCGCCGACCCGGCGCGCGCGCCAGCCCTCGTAAAGCGCGGCATAGCCATCGCCCGCCTGGAAGATCGATCCGTTGGCGACCGGCGCGGGCGGCGCCAGCGGCGCGCGCACCGCGGTGAAATCCTCCGCCGGCTTCTTCTTGAACAGGCGGGCGTCGGCCGGGGCGGCGACACCGAGGACGAGCAGGCCGGCGATCCCGGCGCGGAACAGCGGAGCGGGCATCACAGGTTCTGGTTCAGCGTCTTGAGCATCTCGTCGGACGACGAGATCATCTTGGAATTGACCTCATAGGCGCGCTGCGTCTCGATCATGTCGACGAGTTCCTCGACGACGTTGACGTTCGACGCCTCGAGGCTGCCCTGGCGGACGTTGCCGCGGCCGTCCTGGCCGGGGATGCCCATGTTGGCGGCGCCCGACGAGGCGGTCTCCTTGAGGTAATTGTCGCCGGTCGATTGCAGCCCGGTCGGATTGGGGAAGCTCGCGACCTGGATCTGGCCGAGGTTGGTCCCCTCGTTCTGCCCGGGGATCTGCGCCGTCACCGTGCCGTCGGTGCCGATCGACACCGAGGTGGCGTTGGCGGGCACGGTGATGCCCGGCATCACCTGATAGCCTTCGGAGGTGATCAGCAGGCCTTCCGGGCTGCGGCTGAAATTGCCGGCGCGCGTATAGCCGAGGTTGCCGCCGGGCAGCTGCACCTGGAAATAGCCGTCGCCGTCGAGCGCCAGATCATAGGCGTTGCCGGTCTGCGTCAGCGAGCCCTGCGTATCGATCCGCGCCGTCCCCTGCACGCGCACGCCGGTGCCGAGGTTGAGCCCGGTGGCATATTTGGTGTCGGCGGTCGACGCCGCGCCGGGCGCGGTGATCGTCTGATAGGCGAGCGTCTCGAACGCGGCGCGATCCTTCTTGAACCCCGTCGTGTTGACGTTGGCGAGGTTGTTCGAGATCACCCGCATGCGCGTATCCTGGGCGTCGAGCCCGGTGCGCGCGATGTGCATGGCGGAGGAGGACATATCTTTCTTCCCTTAGCTCGGCAGACGCATCACCGAGGTGCTGCTCTCGTCCATGTCCTTGGCGGACTTCATCAGATTGGCCTGGACTTCGTAACTGCGCTGGTTCTCGATCATGTCGACCAGCGCCTGCGTCATGTTGACGTTGGAGGCCTCCAGCGCGCCGCCCTGCACCTTGGCGTCGAGATTGGCGGGGAGCACCCCGCCGCCCTTGACGCGCAGCAGATTGTCGAGGCCCTTGAGCGTCGTCGTCCCCTTGGTGTCGACCAGCTTGAGCCGGTCGAGCACCTGCGGGTTCTTGGCGTCGCCGCCCTGCGGCACGATGCTGATCGTGCCGTCGGCGGCGATCGTCAGGCTGTCGTGCGGCGGCACGGTGATCGGCCCCGCCTGACCCTGGACGATGAAGCCGTCGCCGGTCTGGAGCACGCCCGATGCCGCGATCTCGAGATCGCCGCGACGGGTATAGGCCTCGCTGCCGTCGGCGGCCTGCACCGCCAGCCAGTCGGTGTTGCCGCTGATCGCGACGTCGAGCGGCCGGCCGGTCGCCTGGATCGCGCCGGGGGCGCGATCGGCGTCGGTGACCTCTTCGCTGGTCGGCATGCGCGCCTCGAGCTGCGTGCCGCCGCCCTTCAGCTCGATCCGGTCGAAGACGACGCGATCGGCGCGGAAGCCGGTGGTGGACGCATTCGCCATATTGTTGGCGATCGCCGCCTGCGCCTGCATGTGCGCACGCAGCCCCGTCGCCGCCGTATAGACCAGTTTGTCCATCTAAAGCCTCCGCGCCGCGTCGCTCAGTTGCGGATCTGGATAATCGTCTGCGACACCTGATTGGCGGTATCGAGCGCCTTCGAGTTCGCCTGGAAGTTGCGCTGCGCCGCGATCAGGTTGACCAGCTCCTCGGTGATGTCGACGTTCGATCCTTCGATCGTGCCGCTCATCAGCGTGCCGAAGCCGTCGGCGCTCGCCATGCCGAGCGTCGCCGCGCCCGACACGCCGGTCGCCGCCCAATAGCTGCTGCCGATCTGGCGCAGGCCGGTCGGCGTCGAGAATTTGGCGAGCGCGACCTTGCCGAGCGGCTTGATGTCGCCGTTCGAGAAGCTCGCCTGGATCAGGCCCGCGTCGGTGACGGTGACGCCGGCGAGCTGGCCGACCGGAATACCGTCCTGCGTCTTGGCGTTGACCGCGAAGGCCGACGACAGCTGCGTCGAATTGGTGATGTCGAGCGAGATCGTCTGCGTCGCCGCGCCCGAGGTCGGGGTGAAGGCGTTGAAGTCGATCTTGGTCGGTGAGGTCGAGGTCAGCGCGCCCTTGTCGTCGAAGGTCAGCGTCACCTTGTTGCTCGTGTTGGGCGCGGTGCCGGTGGTCATCGCCTGGTCGCCGACGAAGGTATAGACGTCCCAGCTGCCGGTGGTGACCGGCGGGCCGTCGGTGCCCGTCGCGGTGCGCACGTAATAGCTGGTCATCGTCATCGGATTGCCGTTCGCGTCATAGATGCGCGAGGCGACCGAGTTGTTGTAGGTCGTCGTGTCGGTGCGATCGAACTTATAGTCGGCCGCGGCGCCCTTGACGGTCGAGGTCGACGACATCTGCACCGCGGTGGCGACCTTGCTGGTGCCCTTGGGCGTGCCGCTGGTCTGCTGGATCTGCAGCGTGGTCAGGCCCTTCTCGCCGGTGGCGGTGACGTTGCCGTCGCTGTCGACCGGATAGACCATCAGGTAGCTGCCCTGCGCGTCGACGACGTTGTTGTTCGAATCGACCGAGAAGCTGCCGTTGCGCGTGTAGGTGGTCGAATCGCTGGTGCCGGTCGAGCGCATCGTGAAGAAGCCTTCGCCGACCATCGCCAGGTCGAGCGCGTTCGACGTGGTGGTGAGGTTGCCCTCCTTGAACTGCTGCGTGTTGCCCTTCACCACGACGCCCGAACCGACCATCTTGCGCGGATCGGTCGAGGTGCTGGACGCGATGATGTCGGCGAATTCGGTACGGCTCTTCTTGAAGCCGGTGGTCGAGACGTTGGCGAGATTGTGGCTGATCGTCGCCATGTCGGTCTGCGACGCCTGGAGGCCGGAGAGCGAGGTGTAGAAGGACATCGGGTTACTCCTTGGAAGCGGATATCGGGAAAAGCGGGATCAGGTGGCGGACCGGACGTCGGCGGGATTGACGTCGCCGACGCCGAGCACCTTGAGCGTCGGCGAGCCGCTCGACGGCAAGGAGACGGATTCGACCGGCGCCCACACGAGGGTGCGGCTGGTCACGGTCTTGTCGCCGGCGGTGGCGAGCGCGGTGACCGTGAACGGCCCGTCGCCGGCGCTGTTGCCGGCGCCGTCCTTGCCGTCCCACTCGAAGGTCGCGGTGCCCTTCTTCTGCGCGCCGAGCGTCAGGTTGCGCAGCGTGCCGCCGTTGGCGTCGGAGATCGACACGGTGACCTGCGTCGCGTCGTCGTCGAGCTCGACCGCCCCGTCGAGGCTGCCGCTGGCGCGCGGATAGGCGGTCGATCCCTCGGTCAGCACCGTCTTGCCGACATAGCTCATCGCGTCGGACGCGGTGGTCGAGCCCAATTTGGTGGCGACGCTCGACAGCGTCTTGTTCATCTCGCTGATCCCGGCGACCGACGAGAATTGCGCCATCTGGGCGACCATCTGGGTGTTGTCCATCGGGCTCAGCGGGTCCTGGTTCTTGAGCTGCGTGGTCAGCAGCGTCAGGAAATCGGACTGGTCGAGCGTCGTCTTGGTCGCGGTCGGCGTCGTCGAGGCGCCGGTCGCCGTCGTCGTCGCGCTGGTGGAGCCCGACCGCTTGATGCCGAGCTTGTCGAGCGTCGCGTCGAACGTCGACTGCGTCGAGGTAATCGAGTCCACCATCATTAACGTCCCAGCTTGAGGGTATCGATGGTGAGCTGCTTGGCAGTATTCATCACCTCGACGTTGTTTTGATACGAACGTGCCGTCTCCATCATGTCGACGAGTTCACGGCTTTCATCGACCGCGGCCTGGTAGATATTGCCATCCTTGTCGGCGAGCGGGTTGTTCGGATCGTAGATCTTGGTCGGCGATTCACCGGCGGTGACGATCTTCTCGACGTCGACGGTGGCAAGGCCGCTCGCCGCGTCGAAGCTGGTGCGGAACACCGGCTTCATCGTCTTGTAGGCGGTGTCCGCCGAGCCGGTCGTGCCGCCGACATTGGCGAGGTTCGACGCGGTGGTGTTCATGCGGATGAGCTGCGCGCTCATCGCTCGCCCGGCGACCTGGAAGACGTTGATCGGATCGGCCATCGGCTTACTCCCCCTTCAGCGCGCGGGTGATCTGGCCGATCCGCCCGTTGAGGAACGACAGCGTCGTCTGATACTGGACGGCGTTCTCGGCGAAGGCGGTCTGCTCTTCGTTGAGTTCGACGGTATTGCCGTCCATCGAGGTCTGCAGCGGCACGCGGAACTTGGTCGCGGCGTCGAGGGTGCCGTTATTGTCCTGCTCCAGCGTGGCGAGCGCCGACTTGAAGTCGATGTCCTTCGCCTTGAAGCCGGGAGTCGAGGCGTTGGCGATGTTGGAGGCCAGCACGCCCATGCGCTGCCCGCGCACTTCGAGGGCGGCACCATGGACTCCGAACAAACTCTCTGCGGCCATCGGCCCAAATCTCCGGCGCACCATTGCGCTGCCCGGAGCTAAGCAACCGCCGTGCCAGTTTTCGATTCCGCGTGGCACCTGCCGCTTTTTCGCCGGCCGCGGACCCGGCGGCAAGGCCGGCGGCAAAGCCTTGCCGCCCGTTGCCGGGGAGCGGCAAAAGCTGCCGCCGGTCGACCGGCATGGTGTTCGAAAGCTTTACCAAATCGCGCCTGCGCAGGGCCCGGCGCGGCACCGGCGACCGGCGTCGGGGCGCCTTTACGAAACCCTCCGCCGCGCCCCTGAGAGCGCAACGTCTGCCAACCCGCGCCAGCGCTCCTGCGCACGCAGGAGCCCAGGGTTGCGGAGAACCGAAGTCGTTGCTCTGCCTGACCCTGGGTTCCTGCGTGCGCATAAAGACGATGCCGTCGCGCACCGACAAAGGCCGCAATGCTCCCGCCACAGTGCTCCCGCGAAGGCGGGAGCCCAGTAATTTTCTGCCGCAAGCGGTTGATCCGCTTGACCAATGGACGCCCGCCCGCGCGAGAATACTGCCGGACTCCGCAACCCCGCCCCATTGGCGAACGCTCCATGCCGGGCAATTTGGCCCGCCCCTTGCAACGTCACGCGCATGATGATCGCCCAATTCTTCGATCCGATCGCGCTCGCCATCGTCGGCGGCGGCACCGCGCTGGCCGCGATCCTGCGCGCGCCACTGCGCGACGCGTCGGGCGCGGTGTCCGCGCTGCGGGTGCTCGGCCGCCGGCGGTTCAGCGCCGATGCGCTGCTCGACCAGATCGCCGCACAGGCGCGCATCGCCAAGCGCCACGGCATCGTCGCGCTCGATCGCTCGGTGATCGCCGACCCCGATGTCGCCGCCGCGGTCGCCGCGATCGTCGACGGCGCCGGCGTCCGCGAGGTCGAGGCGCTGCTCCACCATCGCCGCGGCGCCCGCGTCGCGCGGCACGTCGCGCATGCCGACGTCTGGTCGGCGGCGGCGGAGGCGGCGCCGGCGATGGGCATGGTCGGGACGCTGATCGGCCTCGCCGGCATGTTCGCCAACATGACCGATCCCAAGGCGATCGGCGGCGCGATGGCGATCGCCCTGCTCGCCACGCTTTACGGGGCGCTGCTCGCCAATCTGGTGCTGATCCCGATCTGCCAGCGGCTGCGCGCCGCCGGCCGGATCGAGGCGTTCGAGCGCGCGCGCATCGACGCGCCGCTGCTCGCGCTCGCGCTGCGCGAAACCCCGCGCTCGCCTTTGCAGAGCGTCGCATGACCCACGCGCTCTATCCCGATACGCCGCCCGCCAAACCGCTGTGGCTGGTGACGCTCGCCGACCTCGCCCTGCTGCTGGTCGGCTTCTTCGTCCTGTTGCAGGCGAGCGAGAAGCCGCGCGCGATCACCGATGCGCTGCGCGAAAGCTTCGGCGGCACGCCAGCGCCCGCGCCATTGGCGATGATGGCGACCGGCGTCGCCTTCGCGCCCGGCAGCGCGGCACTGACCGACCCCGCCGCCGCCATCGCCTGGGCGCGTGACGCGGTGCGCGATCCGCGCGTCGCGCTCACCGTCACCGGGTCGACCGACGGCAGCGCCGCGGATGTCGACCCCGCCACCGGCAGCGCCGCGCTGCTCGCCGCCGACCGCGCGCGCAGCCTTGCCGCGGCGCTCGCCCCGGTCAGCCGCCGCATCGCCATCGCCACCAATCCCCGCCCCGGCCGCCGCGCCGCGATCCTCACGCTCGCCTTCGTCGGCGAGCCGCAATCCATGGACCAGCACCGATGATCCTCGCTCTTCTCCTTGCCGCAGCGCCGATGGGCGGCGCACTCGCCTTTCAGGATACCGGCGGGCTCGACCGTGCGGTCGCCGCCTTCACCAGCCGGCCGATCGGCGCGGAGGGCGGCGCGCGCACCGCGATCGACAGCCGGCTGCGCCTCGCGCTCTGCCCCACCGTCGCGCTCGCCTGGCGGACCGAGGCGCATGACGCGGTGGTCGTGTCCTGTTCGGGGCCCGACTGGCGCATCTTCGTCCCCGTCATCCGTCCCGCCGGCCCGGCCGCCGCTCCCGCCACCGCGCGCGCGCCGGTCGCCGCCAAGGCCGAACCGGTGATCCGCCGCGGCGACCCGGTGGTGATCGAGGCGGGATCGTCCGGCTTCTCGATCAGCCGCGAAGGCATTGCGATGGGCGACGCCCCGCCGGGCGGCCGCTTCCTCGTCAAGGTCGACGACGCCAAGGCGCCGGTACAGGCGATCGCGCTCGAAGGCGGCCGCGCCACGTTGCCCGGCTGGGGCGAATAGGCACGCCCGCCGCGCCGCGATTCTTTTTTCTAAAGGCGGGGCCCTACCGGTCGTTTACACCCATGTCAGGCAACACAGATAGGTGCGGACATGGTGGACTCGATCGGCACGACGCCGCTGAACGGAAGTGGAAGCGTCTCGCGCGTCGCCGCGCCGGCCGCGACGCCGGTGGTGCAGCCGGCGGTGCAGCAGGCGGCGCAACAGGCGCCCGCGGCCAGCAACGCGACGCAGCTCAGCAACCTCGCCCGCACGCTCGCGGCGGAACCGCCGGTCGACAGCGATCGCATCGACGAGATCAAGAAGGCGATCCAGAACGGCTCCTTCCCCATCCTGCCGGCGACGATCGCCGACCGGCTTCTCGCACTCCGGCTGAACTGGAATGGCCATGACGCGGCGTGATGCCCTCATCCAGGTGATCGACTCGCTCCATGCCGAGATCGACGCGCTCAAGTCCAACGACGTCCATGCGCTCGAACGCGCGACCCAGTCCAAGCTCGCCGGCATCGAACAGGTCGCCGCGCTCGGCACCGGCCCGGCCGGCGACGACGTGCGCGCGCTTGCCGACGAGGCCAACCGCCTCAACGAGACGTGCCGGATCTACGTCAACCTGATGGCGGCAAATGTTCGCCGCCGCCTGCAAATTCTGACCGGCGATGCCGGCCACGGCTACCGCCCGACGTTCGTCTCGGCCTGCGCCTGACATTGGCTCTTCCGCCAATGTCCAAACCGACTCTGCGCGAGCGCCGGACGCTTTATGTCATAGTTGGCACGGTTGTTGCTGAAGACCCTCTGACAACAGGGGTGTGCTTTCTTCGTAATGACCGTCAATCCGATTAGCTCCGGCCGGATCCAGTCCGCGATCGCGCTTGCGAGCAGCAAGACGGGCGTCGACTTCGATTATCTGCTCGGCCAGGCCAAGATCGAATCCGGGCTGAACGCCAACGCCCGCGCCGGCACCTCGTCGGCGTCGGGCCTGTACCAGTTCGTCGAACAAAGCTGGCTCGCGGTCGTCAAGAAGCACGGCGCCGAACATGGCATGGCTTGGGCCGCCGACAGCATCGGCCAGTCGCACGGCCATTTCACCGTCAGCGATCCCGCCACCCGCTCGGCAATCCTCGCGCTGCGCAACGATCCCACCGCCGCCTCGCTGATGGCGGCCGAACACGCCTCCGACAACAAGGGCGAGCTCGAAGGCACGCTCGGCCGCAGCGCCAACGGCACCGACCTCTATATGGCGCATTTCCTCGGGCTCGGCGGCGCCAAGAAATTCCTGTCGGCGATGCAGAGCAACCCCGATGCGTCGGCGGCATCCTTGTTCCCGCAGGCGGCGGGCGCCAACCGCTCGATCTTCTACGCCGGCAACGGCCAGCCGCGCTCGCTCGAGGCGATCTACCAGCGGTTCGCCGACAAGCTCGGCGCGGGCAGCGACAGCGTCACCGAGACGCGCGCCGCCAACCTCGCCTTCGCCGCCCAGTCGCTCGACCTCAACGGCTCGACCGTCGTCACCGGCGGCAACGAGAGCGCGGAGGATGCGCTCGCCTGGGCGACGCAGGCGATGGGGCGGCTCAATACCGCGCCGACCAGCGCCAATGCGCTGCTGCGCCCGTCCCCGGCCAATGCCCGGCTCGCCTATATGATGCTCGCGCAGATGGGGGGCCGCTGAGGTGAACAAGCTGCTCGCCTCCGGCCGCGGCGCGGCGCTGCCGCTCGCCATCCTGCTGCTCGTCGTCGTGATGGTCGTGCCGATCCCAGCCTTCCTGCTCGACATCTTCTTCGTGGCCAATATCGCGATCAGCCTCGCGGTGCTGATGGTGTCGCTCAACGCGCAGAAGCCGCTCGACTTCTCGTCCTTCCCGACGGTGCTGCTGTTCGCGACGCTGTTCCGCCTCGGGCTCAACGTCGCCTCGACCCGCATCGTGCTGGTCCACGGCCACGAGGGCGAGAGCGCGGCGGGTCACGTCATCGAGGCGTTCGGCACCTTCCTGATCGGCGGCGACTATGTCGTCGGCATCTTCGTCTTCGCGATCCTGATGATCATCAACCTGATCGTCGTTACCAAGGGCGCCGGCCGCGTCTCCGAAGTCTCGGCGCGCTTCACGCTCGACGCCTTGCCCGGCAAGCAGATGGCGATCGACGCCGACCTCAACGCCGGCCTCATCACCCCCGACGACGCCAAGAAGCGCCGTGTCGAGGTCGCGACCGAGGCCGATTTCTACGGATCGATGGACGGTTCGTCCAAGTTCGTGAAGGGCGATGCGGTCGCGGCGATGCTGATCCTCGCCGCCAACGTCATCGGCGGCCTGATCCTCGGACCCGTAAGCCACGGCATGACGATCGCCGCCGCGGCGAAAAGCTACATCCTGCTCGCGATCGGCGACGCGCTCGTCGCGCAGCTGCCGTCGCTGATGCTGTCGATCGCCGCCGCCGCGATCGTCACCCGCGTCTCGTCGGACAAGGACCTCGCCGGCCAGATCGGCGGCCAGTTCGGGTCCCCGCGCACCTGGACGCCGGTCGCGGTGATCCTCGGCCTGCTCGGGCTGCTGCCCGGCATGCCGCATCTCGTCATCCTCACCGCCGCGGGGATCGCCGGTTTCGCCGCCTGGAAGCTGCGCCAGATCGAGCGCCGCCCGGTGGTCGAGGCTGCGCCCGCGGTCGCCGAGGAGCCCGCCGACCCGTCCAAGATCGGCTGGGACGAGGTGACCGACGGCATGCAGGTCAATTTCGACATCGGCTATGGCCTGGTGCCGCTGGTCGATCCGCGCCGCGGCGCGCCGCTGATGGGCCGCATCACCGGCGTGCGCCGCCAGCTGTCGCGCGAACTGGGCTTCGTCGTGCCGCAATGCCGCGTGCGCGACGACATCAACCTCGCGCCCTATACCTATCGCATCCTCATCAACGGCGTCGTGCTCGGCGAGGATCAGGTGTCGCCCGACGAGATGCTCGCGCTCGACACCGGCCAGGCCTATGGCTCGCTCAGCGGCAAGAAGGCGAAGGACCCGACCTTCGGGCTCGACGCCACCTGGATCCCGTCGGGCGATGCCGATGCGGCGACCGGCGCGGGCTTCCTCGTCGTCGATGCCGGCACGGTGATGGCGACGCACCTCAACCATCTGCTCGGCGCCAACGCCACCGATCTGCTCGGCCCCGACGAGGTCCAGTCGCTGCTCGACGGGCTCAAGGAGCGCGCGGCGCAGCTCGTCGCCGCGCTCACCCCCAATCCGCTGCCGCTCACCACCCTCACCCAGGTCCTCAAGGGCCTGCTTGCGGAGAATATTCCGTTGAAGGAATTCCGTCGCATCGCCCAGGCGATCGCCGTTGCCGCCACGCGCAGCGCCGACGCCGAAGAGATCATCGAACTGATCCGCCCCGAACTCGGCCCGCTGATCATCCAGAAACTGTGCGGCATGCGCGAACCGCTGCGCGTGATGACGCTCGACGGCCAGCTCGAAGCGCTGCTCGGTCAGGCGGCACGCGCCGACAGCTCGCGCCGCCACGTCATCGAGCCCGATCTCGGCCGCCGCATCGTCGATGCGCTGCAGGAGGCGGCCCAGCCGCTGATCGCCGAGGCCAAGCCGTTCGCGCTGGTCGTCCAGCCGGCGATCCGCCTCGCCATCCGCAAATTGGTCAAGACGGTGCTGCCCGACACGCCGGTCCTCTCCTTCTTCGAGGTGCCCGAGGAGAAGGCCGTCGAGGTCGTCGCGGTGATCGGCCAGCAGCATCAGGCGCTCGCGGCATGAGCGCCGAGCCGATGCCGCAGGCGTTCACCGCCGCCACCCCGGCGCCCGCCGACATGGTGCCGCAGGCGCCGCTCACCTATTCGCGCGCCACCCGGCCGGGCGGCGATCCCGAGGCGATGATCCGCCAGTATCTGCCGCTGGTCCGGCGGATCGCCTGGCACGTCCACGGTTCGATGAGCACGATCGTCGAGGTCGAGGATCTGGTGCAGATCGGCCTCGTCGCGCTAGTCGAGGCGGTCGGCCAGGCCGCGGAGCAAGGCGCGCAGTTCCGCGCCTATCTCCAGACCCGCCTGCGCGGCGCGATGATCGACGAACTGCGCCGGCAGGCGACCTCGACGCGCGGGGCGATGCGGCGGCGGCGGCAATATCATGCCGCGATCGCGACGCTGACCGCGCAGACCGGCCGCCCGCCCGAAGAGGCGGCGGTCGCGCGCGAACTCGGCGTCTCGGTCGAGAAGCTGCGCGCCGATTACGTCACCGCCGAGGCGGTGCGGTTCGAGGCAATCGACGACATCTATTCGGACGATCTGCCCTGGTTCGCCGACGACACGCCCGACGCCTTTGAACAGCTCGCCGAGAGCGACCTGCGCGACACGCTGATCGCCGCGATCGGCGCGCTGCCCGAGCGCGAGGCGCTGGTCGTGCAATTGTTCTACGTCGAGGAACTCAACCTCGAAGAGATCGGCCGCGTCCTCGGCGTCGGTGCGGCAAGGGTCTGCCAGATCAAGGCTGCCGCGCACGGCCGATTGAAGAAAGCTTTGGCCCGCAAACTGTAATCCTCCCCGGCACGGGGAGGGGGACCGCCACGCGCAGCGTGGTGGTGGAG
>NZ_JFYV01000007.1 GCF_000632225.1 Sphingomonas sp. RIT328 | reverse complement strand
GTCCAGGACCCTTGCGATGAACATGCATCCCCACCCGACGCCACCGCCCGACAGCGTGCCGCTGATCGACAATCCCTTCACCCCCGAGATTTTCGCGACCGGCATCTCCGGCCTGTCGGTGATCAACGGCATCGTCTGCATCACCGTCGAAAGCGCGCGCTGCGATCACACCAAGGCGCAGCCGGCGATGGAACGCGTCGTCGTCGGCCGGCTCGCGCTGTCGGTGCCCGCCGCGCAGGGGCTGCTCGCCGGCCTGTTCGACTTCATGGGCCAGCACGGCATCAACCCCCTCGTCACGAACGGAACCGTCACATGCCAGTAAGCTATCGCCCGAGCCTCGGCGCGGCGTGGATCGCCGCGGCGGGATCGCCCTCCTACCGGCTCGGCCATGGCGAGGCGCTGCCGCCGCTGCCGCGCGGCATCACCGGGCCGCATGCCGCGATGGCGCTGCTCGCCGGATCGCCGCTCGCCCCCGCGGTCGCGATCCGCTTCACGCCCCGGCCCTGACCGGACGCGGGCGGCCCGCCGCGAGAGCGCGCCGCCCGCCCGCCATCAGAAGCCCATGGTGAGCGTCGCCGACACCGCGCGCGGCGCGCCGATCTGCGCATAGGTCAGCGACGCGGTCGAGGTCGTGCCGCTGAACCCGCCGACGTACAAGGTGTCGAACAGGTTGCTGACGTTGAGCTGCAGATAGGTCTGGTCGTTGAGCCCGAGCGGCTCGAGCGAGAAGCGCGCATCGAGGTTGACCAGCGTATAGGCCGGCGCCTTTGCGCCATAGACCTGTACCCCGCCGATCACGACCGGCAGGTTCTGGTCGTTGACATAGCGTTCGCCGGTCCGCTTCGCCTCGATGCCGAGCCGCACCGGCCCGGCATGGCCCTCGACGCGGCCGCCGAACGTATAGGTCGGCGCCCCCGCCTCGCGCTTGCCCGCGGTCAGATAGGTGGTCGTCGCGCTCGCCTGCACGTCGTTGAGGATCTTCGACTTGAGATAGGAGCCGAACGCATAGAGCGTCAGCGCGCGCACCGGCCGGTAGCTGACGCTGCCGTCGACGCCATATTTGTGCACCGTGCCGAGGTTGCGGTAGATCGTCGTGTTGGTCTCGAGATCGTAGGACGACGCCAGCCGGTCGTGGAACACCGTGTACCAGCCGGACAGCTGCGCCTGGACGCGCCCCGCCTGATAGCGCAGCCCCGCGTCGAGATTGTCGGTCGTCTCGGGCTTCGCGCCCTCGGCGCCGCTGGTGCCCTGCGCATAATAGAAGCTGTTGTAGAGATTGTCGGTGCCCGGCACCTGCATCCCCTTCGAATAGTTCGCAAAGAAGGCGAGCGGCGCGGTCAGTTGATAGACCAGCCCGGCGCTCGGCAGCACCCGGCTGTAGTGGAAGACGCGATTCTGCGGCCCCTGATAAGTGGGATAGGCCGCGGCGATGATCGCGTCGGTCGCGGCATTCCGGCCCGAGCAGATCAGCGCTCCGCTCGCGCTGGTCGTGAAACAATAATTGGTCAGGTCGCGCGTGAAGAAGGGCGCGCGCACGCCGGCGGTGAGCGTCAGCCGGCTGTCGAGGAAGCGGCCGCGATATTCGCCGAACGCCTGGTTGAGGATCGCCTTCGACAGGCGGTCGCGCTTCTGCAAGGCGGTGCCGGTCGAATCGAGCAGCGGCGCTTCGCTCGGGAAGGGCGTGCTGGCGAAGCCGTAGCCGTTGATCGTGGTCAGCTCGCCGGTCTGGCGGTGCCGCCCGTAATCGAGGCTGTAGCCGATCCGCACCGTCTGGAACGGATTGAAATCGTAGCGCAGACCGAGATTGAGCAGATAGCGGTCGGTATGGGTGGTGCTCGGCGCGCTGACCAGCACAGTGTCGTTGGTGTCGCCGTCGCCGTTGAGGTCGACCCCGCCGAAATAGGGCGTGCTGCCGACATAGCCCGCGACGCGCTGGCCGCCGATCGTCGCAAAGCCCTCGTTCGCGGTCGCGGTGCCGCCGCCGTTGGCGAGCGTATAGGCATAGGCCGCATCAACCGTCAGCACGAGCCGGTCGGCGAGCGTGAAGCGCGAATTGACGCGGACGTTGGCGGTCTTCGACGGATTGTAGCGATAGTCATAGGCACCGAAGCCGCACGCCACGCCGGCGCTGCTGACGCAATCGGCGACGTCGTAGAACCGCTCGGCGCGGGTCAGCGGAAAGCGGTTGCCCGATCCGGTACCGACGCTGCCGCCCACGGTGCTGAGCGGCACCGAACCGAAGAAGTTGTTGATGTTGCGGTTGTAGTGCCCGGCGATCGAGATGAAGTCGCCGTTGCTGCCGATCGGCTGATACACTTTGGCGTTGAACTGCGTCTTGTCGATCTTGCCCTTGTCGGTGAAGACGACATCGTTGGTCGACTTGCTGCCCGACAGCAGCAAGCGGGTGCCGAACGGGGTGATGACGCCGGTGTCGACCACGCCGAAAATCCGCATGAAGTCATAGTCGCCGACCGATCCGGCGACGCGGACGTGGAAGTCCTCGCTCGGATTGCGCGTCTGATAGTTGATCGTCGATCCGGTCGCCGAGGCGCTCGGACTGTCGACATCGGTCGAGCCGAGGCTGACGGTCGCCTGGCCGATCAGCTCGGGGTCGAGCTGCTGGTTGGAGTATATGGCGTAATTGCCGGTATCGTTGAGCGGAAAGCCGTCCCACATCTGCGACACGCGGCTGCCGTCGAAGCCGCGGATGCTGATCGTCCCGCCCGCCGATCCATAGGGATCGTTGTTCTGGAAGCTGACGCCCGGCAGCATGTTGAGCGTGTCGTTGATCGTCTGGCCCGGCGTTTCATGCTGGATGAAGCTGCTGTCGAGGCCGACCTTCGCCTTGGCGGTCGCGGGCAGCGTCACGCCGCCGACATTGGCGTCGGCCGCCTTGCCGGTGACGACGATATCGTCGAAGTCCTGCGTGCCCGTGGTCTGCGCCAGAGCCGGCGCGGCAAGCAGGGAGAGAGAGCAGCCGAGAAGGCCGCGGGTCAGATGAACCTGTTTCACAGTTGTTTCCCGAGTTGGCGGTGTCCAGCACGCCGCCCGGGCGGAGCCTCTAACCCGGGGCATTGACCACGGAATGTCCGCTATGTTGCGGTCACTCCGTGGAATGTTACGCGACATTGGCGCTTTATGACGCTTTTGTGACGCATTTGGCTTGCGACCCCGCCACCCGTCGGCGCGGCGGGGTCGCGGGCTGGCCTATAGCTTGACGCTGGTGCTCATGAAGAAGGCACGACCATAAGGATCATAGGTCGACGGATAGGTGTTCGCCTGCTCCTGATTGTCGCCGAGGATCGGCGGCTTGCGGTTGAACATGTTGTTGACGCCGACCGAGAAGGTGAAGCCCGGCTTGACGTCGAACGCCGCCGTCAGGTCGAAATAGTCATAGGGCTTGATCCGCTCGACCGTATAGGTCGTCGTATCGTCGTCGTCGCGCACCGCGGACAGATGGCGATAGAGGACCGATACGGTGATCGGGCCGGTCGCATAGGTGGTGCGCCCCGACAGCCGCCATTTGGCATAGGGGTTGCCGCAACTGATGCCGAACTTGCCTGCGCAGTTTAGCGTCAGGTCAGGGATCGCGGCGAGCGGGTTATAGTCGAAGGCGATCAGCCGCGTGCCGCTGAATCGGAAGTCGAGCCGGCTGGTGCTGCTGCCGAACGCGCCGAACGCCAATGGCAGGCCGTAGCGCGCCTCGAAGTCGACGCCGCGCGTCTTGACGCCGCCGGTGTTCGACAGCGTGTTGACCGCATCGGTGATCGCATAGCTGTTGGCGTCACGCGGCAGCGAGGCGCAATAGCTCGCATTATAGGCGGTATAGCCGTTGGTGGCGTCGCCATAACAGGCGCGGATCAGATTGGCCGTACCCGCCGAGGCGATATAGTTGGCGATCTTGATCTTGTAATAATCGGCGGTGAACGAGAAGCCGCGCAGGAAGGTAGGCTGGAGGACGATGCCGGCGGTATAGGTGTCGGACGTCTCCTCGCGCAGCGCGGCATTGCCGCCGGTCACCGTCTGAATCTGCGTGCTGCCGCCGTCATAGGCGGTGCCGAGCAGCGCCGCCGGCACGCCGGTGGCGAGACAGCTCGCGCGCAGATTGGCGTTGGTCACCGCCACCGCGAGCGTGCACGGATCGGTCGCGGTCGGGAAGTCCTGCGCCGAGCCGCTGTACAGATTGGCGACGGTCGGCGCGCGCACCGCCCGCGCATATTGGCCGCGGAAGGAGATATCCGCGATCGGCGCCCACACCGCGCCCGCCGAATAGGTGTTCACCGACTTGGCTGCGGTCGAATAATAGGAATAGCGATAGGCGCCGTTGATCTCGAGCTTGTGGATCAACGGCTTGTCGGCGAGCAGCGGCACCGCGACCTCGGTATACAGCTCCTTGACGTCATAGCCGCCGCTCAGCCCCTCACCGGCGTTGAAGCCGACGACGTCGCCCGACGACAGCGAGAAATCCGGGCTGTAGACGCCGTATTCCTTGCGATATTCGGTGCCGAACACGATGCCGACCGGCCCCGCGCCGAGGTCGAACAGATTCTTGTTGGAGATCGACGCGCTCGCCACCTGTTCGGTGATCGTGCTGCTGTTCTGCACCGGGATGGTGATGAACGCCGCCGCCGCGGAACTGATGTTGCCCGCGCCGAAGATGTTGAGCGGCACGCAGCCGTTGCTGCTGTCCGAACAGACGAGAGTGCCGCTCGAATCATAGGTGGTGCGCAGCGCCTGGAGCACGCGGCTGCGCGAGACGTTGCCGGTCTGCGTCTCGTCGGAGCGGGTGCGGGCATAGCTGTAATAAGCGTCATAGGCCCAGCCGTGACCGATATCGCCGTTGGCGCCGAGCACCGCGCGATAGGCGGTATTGTCGACGCTCGAGATGCGGTTGCCGACCTCGGTCAGCCGGCGGTAGATCGTCGAGGTGACATAGCCGTCGCCATCGGTGTCGAGCCCGGTGAGCAGCGCGCGCGACGACGCCGACAGGAACGACGAATCGGCGTCGAGCGCGACCGATCCGGTGAACGGCGTCGGCGCGAGCTGGTTCTTGACGCGGTTGTTGATCAATTGCCCTTCGGCATAGACGTTGAGCGCCGGGCTGACCTCGTAATGCGTCTGCGCGCTCATCAGGAACCGCTTCTGCGGCACCTGCAGATAATTGTAGGGCGCGTAATTATAGGCGTCGCTCGCCGCGCTGTAGGCGCTGTAGCTGCCGTCGGCGTTGAACTTGCGGTTGACGCCGCCGATCGCGAAGCGCGTGCCCTCGATCGATCCCGATCCGCCGGCGATCAGATTGCCGTCGCCGTCGTCGACCAGCGCCTGCCGCGAATAGGCGCGCTGCCCCTGCAATATCCCGTCGCGCTTGGTATAATCGAAATAGAGCGTCGCATTGCCGCGCCCGTCGGCGAAATTGCCGCCGAGCAGCAGGTTGGAATTGAACGTGCCGCCGTCACCCGCCTCGTTGATGCGGTAATTGGCGTTGGCCTGCACGCCGGTGAAGTCTTTCTTCATGACGAAATTGACGACGCCCGCGATCGCATCCGACCCGTAGATCGCCGACCGGCCGCCGGTGACGATGTCGACGCGCTCGATCAGCCCGGCGGGGATGGTGTTCAGATCGACGATCTGGCTCGAATCATACGATACGTAGCGGCGGCCGTTGACCAGCACGAGCGTCCGCGACGCGCCGAGGCCGCGCAGATCGGTGGTGGCGACGCCGCCGCCCGGATTGTTCGAGGCCGAGGTGATGCTCGGCACCAGCTGCGGCAGGTCCTTCAGGATGTTCTCGACGTTGACCTGGCCAGACAGCGCGATCTCGCGCGCGCTGACCACCGCGATCGGCGAGGATTGGTCGAGCGCCGCTCCGCCGAGCCGAGAACCGGTGACGACGATCTCGTCCTGCGGCGCCGCCTCGGGCGCGGTCTGCGCGTCGGCGGTGGCGGCGACGGCGGTGGCGTCGCTCTGGCACCATGCCGGCGTCGCACAGCCCAGCAGCAGCGTCGTGGCCAGCAATCGTCGACGGTGAACCCTTTGCATATCTTTACTCCACACCAGTCCTGAGATGGCGGCCCACCCTTATCGGGGATAATGGTACCGAACGTCAGGCATGCGGGCGAAGCAGATCGGGATCAACCGACTGACATCGATCGGGTCTATTACGCTGCAACGGCGTGCTGATCCCGCAACTGTTCTTATCAGGACCTTGCCGGCGGGTCACGCCGCGTATCATTTATTACGATGATGGGAGAAATGTTGCCGGTCATGTCACACGGCCGCGCGGCGTTCGGCCGGCCGCCGCGATCCGGTCGTTGCGGTTCTGCACGTCCATCAATGCGCATCCACCCGGACACGCCGATGCCAGCTCTCCGCGCATCAGGAGATTCGGCATCCGGATGGGACGACCGCCCCACCGGCGGGGCGGCATCGGCCCGACGCGCGGCGCTTGCCCGCGCGAGCCGGTCGGTCGATCCTACACCGTCCCCATCACCTGCACCGCGAACCGCTCCATCTCCTCCGCCTGCGGGCTCATCTGGAGCAGCAGCAGGTCGAGCCCGGCCGCCTCATATTCGGCGATCCGCTCCTTCAGCTGTTCGGGGGTGCCGACCAGATTGGGGCGCAGGCCGCGGTTGGAGACGGCATATTCCTGCAACTTCAGCTCGCGCTCGAGCTGCGTGCCCGACAGCCACTGGTCGAAATTGGCGTAACCGGCCGGCAGATCGGTGACGGCGGTGATCCGTTCGAGCTCGCGCTGCGCCTCCGCCTCGCTGTCACGGACGATCGCATAGGCGGCCATGCCGAACTGCATCGGCGCCCCGCCCGCCGCGGCACGCCGCGCGCGCATGTCGGCGATCTTGGGCGCGATCGCCGCGACCGGGTCGCCATGCATGACATAGGCGTCGCATTGCGAGGCGATCATCGCCTTGGCCTTCTCGCTCTCGCCGCCGGCATAGACGGTCGGCCGCCGGGCCGGCTTGGGCGCGCAGATCGCCTCCTCGGTCCGGTAGAAGTCGCCCGCGAAGCTGAACCGCTCCTCGGTCCACAGCCCGTCGACCACCTGCAACCATTCGCGGGTGCGCGCATAGCGATCGTCATGCTGGTCGAACTGCAGGCCATATTGCCGCGCCTCGTCCGCCCACCAGCTCGACACGACGTTGAGCGCCAGCCGCCCGCCCGAGATCCGGTCGATATTCGCCGCCGCCTTGGCGAACAGCGCGGGATGGTGGAAATTGGGCCGCACCGCGACCATCAGCTCGATCCGCTCGGTCACCGCGGCGAGCGCGGCGGCGGTCGACCAGGCGTCGAGCGCGGGCTGGTCGACGCCCTTGATGTCGTTGAGGTTGAGCTCGGCGATCAGCGTGAGGTCATAGCCCCAGCGTTCGGACGCCTGGGTCAGCCGCTTGGCATAGTCCCAGTCCGCCGCCATTCCCTCGTCCGGCACGTTGCGCAGCCAGCCGCCGAACACCGGCATCCAATAGCCATATCTCATCGTCTCGTCTCCGCCAGCATCGCCGTCAGCCAGTCGACCAGCCGCGCATGCGGGTCCCAGCCGAGCACCTCCAACGGTCGGGCGACGAAATTGGACAAGGCGTTGATGTCGTAGAAGCGCGCGACGCCGTCGCGATCGTCGATCAGCACCTCGACCCCGCCGACGTCGATCCCCGCCGCCGCAACGATCGCCTCCGCCGCCGCGATCAGGCTCGGGTCGGGATCGACGCGCGTCATCGTGATCGTCGGCTTGCCGGGCAACGCGCAGGCATCCGCCGGACAGAGATCGAAGCTGCCGCCGCCGTCGACCTCGATCGCATAGAGGAAGCGGCCGCCGAGCGTCTCGATGCGGATGATCCGGTCGCCGCGCGCCGGGGCATATTCCTGCGCGAGCAGCACGCGGTCGATACTGTCGGGCACGCTGCCGTCCGCGACCGCGGCGGCGAGCGCGGCGGCATCGTCATAGCGGACGATCCCCGCCCCGGACCCGCCGATGTTCGCCTTGACGACGATCGGGAAGCGCAGCGCCGCCGCCGCCGCGGGCAGGTCGGCGGCGCGATGGACGACGCGCGTCGCCGGGATCGCGAGGCCGAGGCCGGCGATCAGCGACAATTGCCGCGCCTTGGACGAATCGATCGCCAACGCGTCGCTGCCGTTGAGCACGCGCGCCCCCCGCGCCTGCCATTGCGCCAGCGCCGCGGCGGCGTGGAAGATCGGATGCTCCGGCGCGCGCAGGAAGCTCGACATGGCGATGCGGTTGAACACCAGGGGCGCCGGCGGCGCGGCGGCGGCGGGATCGAAGGCGAAGCCGTCGGCATGGATCGCGGTGTAATTGACGCCACGCGCGTCGAGCGCGGCGAACAGCGGCGCGAACCACTGCGGATGTTCGTACAGGATGGCAAGATCAGGCATAGCGGCGACGCCTAGCGTAAGGCCGCGCCATCCGGACGGCCAATTTTGATTGCACCCCAGCTAGTTACGCTTGTCGAACCGCCGCTCAGCCGGCGACCCAGGCCGCCACCTCGACCGCGACCTGATTGGCCGCCTGGCTGATCGCCGTCCCCGCATTGGCGGCGTCGATCGTTTGCACCGGGACACGCGCCTCGAACCGGCGCTTCTCGACCGTCTCCTGCCCGGCGCGGGTCAGCGCCGCGTCATAGGTCACCACCGCCTCACGCGTCGTCGCATCGAGCCCGAAGCGGCGCAGCTCGCCGGCGAGCGTAGCACTCGGATCGCTGATCGACTGGACCGTCGACAGCACCACCATGTTGCTGCGCGCCGACACCGTGTCGGACAGCAGGCGGGCGAACAGCCGCGCCGGCGGCTCGGCCCATTGCGCGTCCTTGACATAGGCGATGCTGGTCGGCGTCGCCTGGACCGGCACGCGGGCGCCGGCGATCGCGGTCGGCGTCGTCGGCACCTGGATGGTGATCGAGCGCGCCTTGGCGGAATTCTGGTCCGCGCCCACCGCCGGCGCCGACGTCGCCTCGATCGTCAGCAGCGAGGGCGGCGGCTTGGCGCCGAAGCTGATGCAGCCGGCGAGCGGCAGCGTCGCGGCGAGGATGAGGAGCCTGGTCTTCATGATCTCACTTGCCCTTGTAATCGGGGAGCTTCTGCTGACCGATCAGCGAGCTGGCGCCGCCCTGATCGACCTTGTCGGCGATCGACGACAGCGCCGTCGCGGTGACGCGCAGATCGCGCACCAGCCGGTTCGCCTCCGGGATCGTCTGCTTGGAGAAGGTCTGCAGGCCCGGCCGTGCGTCCTGGATCGCCGCATTGAGCGTCTCGGCGCTCTGCTGCGCCGAGGCGATCGCCTTGTTGAGGTTCTGCATCGTCGGCTTGACGTCCTGCGCGATCAGGCCGTTGGTCGTCTCGGCGAGCTTGCCGATCTGCTGCGAGGCATCGCCCGCCTGCTGGATCGCGATGCGCGTCTGCGCCAGCGTCGCCGCGATCTCCGGCCCGCGGTCGGCGAGCGCGCCCGACAGCCGGTTGGTGTTGTCGAGGATGCCGGCGATCGACGCCTGGTTGCGATCGGTGAGCAGCCCGGTCAGCCGCTCGGTCAGCGTCGACAGCCGCTCGAGCAGCTGCGGTGCCGAATTGAGGATCGCGCCGATGCCGCCCTGCTTGGTCGGGATCACCGGCACGCCATAGGGGCATTGCGTCGCATCGGGATGATCGGGACAGGCGATCGGCACCGCGCCCTTGCGCGCGCCGTCGAGCGCGACGGTGCTGGTGCCGGTGAAGCTGCCCTGGATCGTCGCGGTGGTGCCTTGGAGGATCGGCGTCTCGTCCTTCACCGTCACCCGTACGCGGACGAACTGCGGATCGGGCTTCCACAGCGCGATCGCCTTGACCTGTCCGGTCGGCACGCCCGAATAGGTCACCGTCGACCCCTTGGCGAGGCCGTCGACTGACTGTTTGAAGAAGATGTCGTATTCGCGCTCGGAGGCGCTGCCCAGGCGGGCGATCCAGACGGTGAAGACCGCCAGCGCGGCGAGCAGGATCAGCACCACCGCGCCGACGATCACATGGTTGGAACGGGTTTCCATCAGTCGGTCCCTACAGGGGGTCGGGCCGGGTCGGCCGGTTCGGTGGTGGTGGCCGCGGCCGGACTTGCCGCGATCTGCTGCGTCTTGACCTCGGTCGGATGCTGGCTGGCGTCCTGCGCCTCCTGCGTCGCGATCGCGGCGCGACCGCGCGGACCCTTGAAATATTCCTCGATCCACGGGTGATCGAGCGCGAGCAGTTCGTCGATCGTGCCGACCGCGATCACCTTCTTGTCGGCGAGCACCGCGACCCGGTCACAGATCGCATAGAGCGTGTCGAGATCGTGGGTGATGAGGAAGACGGTGAGGCCGAGCGTCTTCTGCAACGACTTGGTGAGCTGGTCGAACGCCGCCGCGCCGATCGGATCGAGCCCGGCGGTCGGCTCGTCGAGGAACAGCAGTTCGGGATCGAGCGCCAGCGCGCGGGCAAGGCCGGCGCGCTTCTTCATGCCGCCCGACAGTTCGGACGGATATTTGGGGCCGGCATCGGGGGACAGGCCGGTCATCACCACCTTATAGGCGGCGATCTCCGCCATCAGTGCCGGATCGAGCCCGCCGTAGAATTCACGCAGGGGCACCTGGACGTTCTCGGAGACGGTCAGCGTCGAGAACAAGGCGCCGCCCTGGAACAGCACGCCCCAGCGCTTGCGGATCGCGGTCGCCTCGGTCTCCTCGCGGCCGATCGTCGGTTCGCCGAACACGGTGATCTCGCCCGCCACCGGGGTCTGCAGGCCGATGATCGATCGCATCAGCACCGATTTGCCGGTGCCCGACCCGCCGACCACGCCGAGGATCTCGCCGCGCCGCACGTCGAGGTCGAGCCCGTCGTGGATCACCGATTCGCCGAAGGCATTCTTCAGCCCGCGGACCTGAATGATCGATTCGTCGCGCCCCGAGTCGCGCGGGCGGGCCGATGCCGGGGTGTTTGCCATCAGTTCCACCCCACCCAGGTGAAGAACACCGCGAAGAAGGCGTCGAGCACGATGACGAGGAAAATCGCCTGCACCACCGCCGACGTGGTGCGCTGGCCGACCTGCTCGGCGTCCGATTCGACCAGCATGCCCTGGAAACAGCCGGCGATGGCGATGATCGCCCCGAACACCGGCGCCTTGATCAGGCCGATATAGAGGTCGGTGATCGGCACCACCTCGCGGATGCGCTGGATGAAGGTCACCGGCGGAATGTCGAGCGACACCCAGGCGAGCAGCCCGCCGCCGACGATCGCGATCAGCGACGAATAGAAGCCGAGCAGCGGCATCAGCAGCACCGCGGCGATCGTCCGCGGCAAGACCAGCGCCTCCATCGGCGAGACGCCGATCGTCCGCATCGCGTCGATCTCTTCGGTCAGCTTCATCGTGCCGAGCTGCGCGGCAAAGGCCGAACCCGAGCGGCCCGCGACCATGATCGCGGTCATCAGCACGCCGAGCTCGCGCAGCGTCAGCCGGCCGACGAGGTTGATCGTGAACACCTCGGCCCCGAACTGCCGGAGCTGCACCGCACCCTGTTGCGCGATGACGATGCCGATCAGGAAGCTCATCAGCCCGACGATCGCCAGCGCCTGCACGCCGACCACCTCGAACCGGTGGACGGTCGCGTTGAAGCGGAAGCGGCTGGGGTGGCGGACGACGTTGACGAAGGCGATCGTCGTCGCCCCGAGGAAACCGAGCAGGCCGTAGAGCGTGCGGAAGGTGATCACCACCGCATCGCCGATCTCGCCGAGCAGCTTGCTGAACGCATTGCTCGGCCGCACCGGCATCGCCACCGGGCGATCCGCCGCGACCACCGAATCGAGCAGATAGCGGCCGTCCGCGTCGAGCCCCTCGATCGACGCCTGATGCCGCGTCGCCAGCCGGTGGACCAGCCAGGCGCCGACGGTGTCGATCCGGTCGATGCCGCTGAGGTCGATGCTGCGCACCGGGCCGCTCACCGCGTCGAGCCGGTCGGGCAGATCGCCCAGCGTGCGCAGCAGCAGGTCACCGGAAAAGCGAAGGGTTCCGCCGCTGTCCTGCTCGAATTCGGCTGTGGCGCTCATCGCCTGCGCTTGTGAGCCAAGTTCCGACCTTCGGCAAGGCGTTTATCATACGCGACGGTTGGGTTGACCGGACAGGCTGGGTTCACAGCAGCACGTCGACCGCATGGATGATCAGGCCGACCAGACCACCCACCAGGGTGCCGTTGATGCGGATATATTGCAGGTCGCGGCCGACCGCATTCTCCAGCCGGCTGGTGATCGTGCGCGCGTCCCAGCCGCGTACCGTCTCCGACACCAGCCGGACGATGCCGTCGCCATAATCCGCGGCGATGCCGACCACCGCGCGACGGACGAAGCGGTTGATCGTCCGCGCCAGCCGAGGATCGTGGGTCAGCGTCTCGCCGAGCTGGCGCAGCATGTCGCCGAGCTGCCCCTGCATCGCGCTTTCCGGATCGCGCGCGATCCGCAGCAGCGCGGCGCGCGCCGATTCCCACAGGCCGTCAAGCCAGCGCTGCATCGCCGGATTGGCGATCAGCTCGACCTTCATCGCCTCGACCCGCGCGCGCATCGCCGGATCGAACTGCAGGTCCCAGGCGAGCCGGTCGAGCCCCTCCTCCGCCTTGAGCCGCAACGGATGCTGCGGATCCTCGGCCATGTCGGCGACGAGCTTGTCGAGCCCGGCGATCAACTTGTCCGCGACCGTCTCGTCGAGCCCGGTCCAGCGCAGGATCGATCCGGCGCGTTCGTGCACCATCGCGCGGATCAGATGTTCGTTGGCGGCGAGCGCCTTCGCGCCCCAGCGGATCGCGCTGTCGAGCAGCGGCGCGTGCCGCTGTTCGGCGATCGCCGCCTGCATCATCCGGCCGAGGATCGGCGATACGTCGGTGGCGCGCAGCCGCGCGGCGATCCCCGCCTTGACCATCCCGCCGAGCCGCTGCGGGTCGAGCCCGTCGAGCACCTGCGCGACCAGCTTCGATGCGCCCTGGCGGAAGCGTCCGCCGGCGCCCTCGGGCGGATCGGTCAGCCAGCGCGCGATCGCGGTGGCGACGTCGACACGCCGCATTCGCCGGCCGATCACCGCCGGCTGGAGGAAGTTGGCGCGCAGGAATTGCGCGAGCGTATCGCCGATCCGGTCCTTGTTGCGCGGGATGATCGCGGTGTGCGGGATCGGCAGCCCGAGCGGATGCCGGAACAGCGCGGTCACCGCGAACCAGTCGGCCAGCCCGCCGACCATCGCCGCCTCGCTGAACGCCTGGACGAACCCCCAGCCGGGATAGGCGGGGGCGAGATGACGGCTAACGAGGAACAGCGCCGCCATCGCCACCAGCAGCCCGACGGCGATCCGCCGCATCGCGACGAGAGCGGGCGGAGCCGCCTCGGTGGCGCTGCGGGGACGGGTGTTCATGGGCGAAACAATCCGCGAGCGGCGGGGAAGTTCAAGTGGGATCGCGTTCGGTTTGCGCATCACCCCCCCCTGCCGATGGCGGCGGCTACTCGCATACCGCCGGGTCGCGTCGCACCGGCACCGCGGATTCCGTCAGGTGCGGCACGAGGGCGCTGCCCGGTCAACGGCTTGACGATGCGGCGTCGACAGCCGTTCGGGCCGCTCCTAGCCTCGCGTCATGACCGAAGGCGACGATGCGGCCACCGCCGGCTGGGATGCGATCCGGGCCGCGTGCACGCACCTCTATCCGCAGCAGGAGCCCAGACATTATGGTCGAGCCTGCCATTCGGCTTCGACGGCAATCCGCTCGACGGGATCAGCGCGTGGAAGAGTGCCGAGCCGATTCCGCATTGGCATTGCGTCGGCTTCGGACTCTCCGAACTGTACTGGAAAGAAAGCGACGACGAGGCGATCAGCGGCCACGGCTTCGAACTGACTTTCCGTCTGCGCTGCGATCCAGCGGACGAGGACCCGCCCGGGTGGCGATCAGCCTGATGCAGAATCTGGCGCGCTACGTCGCCACCTCGGGCAATGCCCTGCGCGACGGCGAGTGGATGGCCCGCAACGGATCGATCGCGCTCGACACGGACACGCAGTTGCGGGGACTCGCCTTCGTCGCCGACCCGGAGCTGCCGCCGATCGCCCCGCCGAACGGCAGCGTCGCCTTCGTCCAGATCGTCGGCCTCACCGTCGATGAGATGGAGGCGGGCAAGAATTGGCAGACGCGCGGAGTGCTGGCGGCGCTGCTGCCGCACCTGCCGCTCTGGATCACCGATCTCGCGCGCGCCTCGCTGCTCGACCGGCCCGACGTACGAGACGCCGTGGAGACGGGGCGCGATCGCGACGGGTCGTCGATGGGGATGCTGTTCGTGCCGACGGTCGCCTGCTCGCAGCAGGGCGACCCGTCCGCTCCACGACACTGATCCGGATCGGCGCGGGTCAGGTCGAGACCCTGCTCGCGCTGCGGCTGCCGTTCGGGCGGGACCTGCTGCTGCTCGATACGGACGACGCGATCCGGTTCGCCGCGGGCGAGGCATCGAGGATCAACGCGCAGGCCCGGCCGCCGTGCGTGACGCTCGATCGGGGCGGGCTCGACCAGTTACGCGACACGCTGCGTCCGGTCAGCGGCGCCTATCGCCTCGACGCGCTGCCCGGCGTCGTCTGGCAGATCGAGCGCACCGACATCCGCGACGCGAGCGGCGCGGTGATCCGCTCGGTCGGCTGAACGTCCGCCGGCCGATCCGTCGCCGGCGGATCACTCCGCCGGCTGCGCGCCCCCGTCGTCATGGCCCAGCCGGCCCGGCACCGGCGCGATGCTCGGCTGGTTGGGGCCGGCGATGCCGACCACCGTGCTGCCGTCGTCGCCGGGACGATAGGTGAGCAGCCGCCGGCCGAGCCGCGGCCCGACATAGCGTTCGATCCCGACCGCGAGGCTGAACGCCGCCGGCACGATCACCAGCGTCAGGATCGTCGACAGGATCAGGCCGCCGATCACCACGATGCCCATCGGCGCGCGCCACGATCCGTCGCTGCCGATCGACAGCGCGGTCGGGATCATGCCCGCGACCATCGCCACCGTCGTCATCACGATCGGCTGCGCGCGCTTGTGCCCGGCGTCGATGATCGCGGTCAGCGTGTCGACGCCCTTGTTCATCTCCTCGAGCGCGAAGTCGATCAGCAGGATCGAATTCTTCGCGACGATGCCGAGCAGCATCAGCAGGCCGATGAACACCGGCAGCGACAGCGGATTGCCCGTCGCCCACAGCGCGATCAGCCCGCCCAGCGGCGCGAGCAGCAGCGACGCCATGTTGACGAACGGCGGCAGCGCCCGGCGATAGAGCAGCACCAGCACCGCGAAGACGAGGAAGGTGCCGGCGATCACCGCGACGACGAAGTTGTTGAGCATCTCCGCCTGCCATTTCGCCTGGCCGAGCGTCAGCTTGTTCACGCCGAGCGGCAGGTTCTTCATGATCGGCAGATTGTCGATCTGCTTCTGCGCGACGCCGGAGACGATGCCGGGGGCAAGATCGGCGCCGACCGCGATGCGCCGCTGTTGGTTAACGCGATCGATCTGCGTCGGTCCCGAGCCGAGGCTGATGTCGGCGATCAGCGCCAGCGGCACCGAGCCGCCGCTCGCGGTCGAGACGGGCAGGTTCTGGATCGTCGACAGCTCGGTCCGCGCGCCCTGATCGAGGGCGACGCGAATCGGCACCTGCCGGTCGGAGAGCGAGAAGCGCGCCGAATTCTGGTCGATGTCGCCCAGCGTCGCGATGCGGATCGCGCTCGACAGCGCCTGCGTCGTCACGCCGAGATTGGCGGCGAGGTCGAAGCGCGGCTTGATGACGATCTCGGGCCGCTGGAGATTGCCCGAGATGCGCGGCTGGGTCAGCGTCGGCAGCTTCGCCATCTGATCGACCAGCGTATTGGCGGTCTTCTGGAGCAGCGCCGGATCGTCGCCGCCGAGCACGATCGTCATGTCGCGCCCCGACGAGCCCCAGCCGAACTGCGAGCGGAAGCCGACGCGCGCATCGGCGAACTTGGCGAGCTCGGGCGCAAGATTGCGTTCGAATTCGGTGCTGGTGACCTTGCGGTCTTCCTTGAGCGTCGCGGTGACGCGGCCGGTGTTGACCGCGCCGTTCGATCCAGTGCGGGTGTAGACCGAGGCGACCTCGGGCTGGCGGCGCAGCAACTCGCCGACGCGGGTGACGACCTCGTCGGTCTGCGCCAGCGTCGCGCCCGGCACCATCTCGATCGTCGCGGTCGAGTTGTCGCTGTTCTCGGCGGGCGAGAATTGCATCGGCACCACCGCGAACATCGCCAGCGTTGCGATGAAGGCGAGCAGGCCGAAGCCCATCACCCACATGCGATGATCGCGCCAGCGGCTGGTGACGCGATGCAGGCCGCCGCGCGCCGCGCTCGCCTTCTGCCGCGTGCTGTCGAGCGTCCAGCGCAGCACCGCCATATAGCCGTCCATCAGCCTGCCCTCGCCATGGCTGGCGTGGCCGAAGCTCTTGAGGAAATAGGCGGCGATCATCGGCGTGATGAGGCGAGCGACGGCAAGGCTCATCAGCACCGAGACGACGACGGTGAGACCGAAGTTCTGGAAATACTGGCCCGAGATGCCCGGCATCAGGCTGACCGGCATGAACACCGCGACGATCGACATGGTGGTGGCGAGCACCGCGAGGCCGATCTCGTCGGCCGCGTCGATCGATGCCTGATAGGCGGATTTGCCCATCCGCATATGCCGCACGATATTCTCGATCTCGACGATCGCGTCGTCGACCAGCACGCCGGCGACGAGGCTGAGGCCGAGCAGCGTCATCTGGTTGAGGTTGAAGCCGAGCAGCTCCATGAACCAGAAGGTCGGGATCGCCGACAGCGGGATCGCCAGCGCCGAGATCAGCGTCGCGCGCCAGTCGCGCAGGAACAAGAGCACGACGAGCACCGCGAGCACCGCGCCTTCGATCATCGCATGGATCGCGGACTCATATTGCGCTTCGGTATATTTGACGCTGTTCGAGCGCAGGATGAAATGGACGTTGGGGTTGCGCTTCTCGAGGTCGGTGAGCTTCTTCACCGCCTCGTTGAACACGGTGACGTCGGAGGCGCCCTTGGCGCGCTGGAAGTCGAAGCTGATCGCCTGGCGCCCGTCGACCGCGGCGCGGCTGCGCTGCTCGGCATAGAGATCGCGCACCGTGGCGATGTCGCCGAGGCGGATGGTGCGGCCGTTGCCGACGTTGATCTGCGTCTGCGCGAGCTCGTTGGCGTTCTTGGCGTTGCCGAGCACGCGCACCGATTGTTCGGACCCGGCGATCTCGGCGCGGCCGCCCGCGGCGTTGAGGTTGATCTGGCGCAGCTGCGCATTGACCTGGCTGGCGGTGAGGCCCTGACTCTGCAGGCGCAGCGGATCGAGGATGACGCGGATCTCGCGGCTGACGCCGCCGTTGCGGTTGACCGCGGCCATGCCGGGCACCGACAGCAGTTCCTTGGTCACCGTATTGTCGATGTACCAGCTCAATTGCTCGACCGTCATGTCACTGGCGATCGCCGAATAGCTGGCGAGATCGTTGTCGGTGGTGTCGGCGCGGAAGATCTGCGGTTCGAGGATGCCCTCGGGCAGGTTGCTGCGGATCTGCGCGATCTTGTCGCGCGTGTCGTTGACCGCGCGGTCGATCGGCGTGCCGATCGCGAGCTGGACGACGGTGGTCGACTGGCCCTCGGTGACCGTGGAGGTGATCTCGTCGATCCCCTGGAGCGACCGCACCGCCGATTCGACGCGGTTGGTGACCTGATTCTCCAGCTCGGTCGGCGCCGCGCCGGGCTGGCTGATCACGACGATGACGACGGGGAAGTCGATGTCGGGATCGTTGTTGACGTCCATCCGCATGAAGCTGACGATTCCCGCCAGCGTCAGTGCCAGGAACAGCACGATCGGCGGAACCGGGTTGCGGATCGCCCAGGCGGAGATGTTGCGGAAGCTCATGTCAGCTTGCCTTTGCCTGCGCGGCCGCGACCACGGGTTTGACCTTCTGGCCGGGGGCGAGGAACCCGCCCGCCGACCGCACGACGCGCTCGGTGCCGTCGAGGCCGGCGATCACCGTCACGCCCGCGTCGGAGACCTGACCGATCTTGATGTTGCGGCGTTCGACCTTGTCGTCCTTGCCGACGATATACACGAAACTGCCCTTGTCGTCGCTCTGCAACGCCGCGTCGGGCAGCAGCGGCGCGACCGCGGCGCCGCCGACGATCGTCGCCGAGGCGAAGCCGCCGGGACGCAGCGCCGGATCGTAGCGCAGCGCGATGCGCGCGATCCCCTGCCGCGTCGTCGCGTCGATGATCGGCGACACCTGCCACACCTCGCCGGCGAAGCTGCGGTCGCTGCCGACCGGCGTCACCGTCGCGCGCGCGCCGGGGCGCAGGCTGGCGAGATCCGATTCGGCGAGCTGCGCGCGCATCTCGATCTGGCCGCCCTGCGCCATGCGGAACAGCACGCCCGATCCGGCGCTGACGATCTGGCCCGGCTCGGCCTGGCGGGTCAGCACCAGCCCCGCCTCGGGCGCGCGGATGTCGAGCCGGCCGTTGCGCGCCTTCGCCTCGCGCAGGCTGGCGGCGGCGACCTGGACGCGCGCCGCCGCGGCATCGCGCGTCGCCGCCTTGCGCTGCAGATCGGCCTTGGAGATGAAGCCGCGGTCGACGAGCTGCTGCGCGCGGTCGAGCTCGGCCTGCGCGATCGTCTGGTCGGAGCGCGCCACCGCGACCTGCGCGGCGAGCGAGGCGGCGGTCTGCGTCTGCACCGAGCGATCGACGGTGGCGAGCACCTGCCCCGCGCCGACCCACTGGCCCGGCTCGACGAGCACGCGGGTGATCATGCCGCCGTCACCGGCGACGCCGAGCGGCATCTCGCGCCGCGCGGCGAGCGTGCCGGTCGCGGTGATCGTGCGGTCGACCGTCTTGCGGCCGGGGACGATGACGGTGACGACCGGCATCTGCTCGGTCTTCTGGCCGGCGGCGGGATCGGCCTTCTTGCGGCCGAACAAGGCCCAGCCGGCGACCGCGAGCAGCGCGACGACGATCAGCGCGATGACGATCCGGCGGCGGCGGGACGACGGCGCCGGATCGCCCGGCAGTGCCAATCGCTCGTCGTGCCCGATCGAACCCTGATAGTCGTTCATGCCCGTCCCATCCCCTCGGCCACTCGTGAGGCCATCTGCGTCGCGACTGTGTTATATGAATAAGCCACCACGCTCAAGCCCCCGCTGGCGCGGCGCCGTCGCCATGCCCTATTCTTGAAGTTCCCGCAATAACATCGCCTGTTCAGCCGGGGTTGATCCCGGCTGCGGCAAATGCTCGTGCCACATCGATCAACTCGGAAGGACAGACATGAAATATCTCGTCGCGGCAGCGCTGATGATCCCGGCGGCGGCGCAGGCGCAGACCGCGCCGACCACGGTCGAGCCGCTGGTGCCGGCGCAGGGCACGATCCTCGACGTCAGCGCCGAAGGGCGGACGACGCGGGTGCCCGATCTCGCGACGGTCCGTGCCGGCGTCGTCTCGCAGGCGCAGACCGCCGCGGCGGCGCTCGGCGACAATGCGCGGCGGATGGACGCGGTGCTCGCCGCGCTCAAGCGCGCTGGCGTCGCGCCGCGCGACATCGCCACCGCCACCGTCGCGCTCAGCCCGCAATATCGCTACACCGACGGCCAGCCGCCGGCGATCACCGGCTATCAGGCGACCAATACGGTCAGCGTCCGCTTCCGCGACGTCGCCCGCTCGGGTGCGGTGCTCGATGCGCTGGTCGCGCAGGGTGCCAACCAGATCGACGGCCCCAGTCTCTCGATCGACCAGCCCGACGCGGCGCTCGACGAGGCGCGCACCGATGCGGTCAAGCGCGCCCGCGCCCGCGCCGACCTCTATGCCGCGGCGGCGGGGATGAAGGTCGCGCGGGTGATCTCGATCGCCGAGGCGGGCCAGGACGCCGGCACGCCCGGCCCGCAACCGATGTTCATGGCCCGCGCGCTCAAGGCCGACGCCGCACCCACCGCGATCGCGCCGGGCGAGAAAGAGGTGACGGTGACGCTGTCGGTGCGCTTCCTGCTGCAATAGCGGCGGCAGCGGTCGCAAATGCCGACATATTGACGCGGAGGCGCGGAGGACACAGAGGGCTCGCCGTCTGCAACACTCCCGCCCCCGCAATAGTCCCGACGTCATCTCACGAACAAGTCAACGGGAGTGGAAATGCCCAAACACCTTCGACGCTCCCGCAAGAGTGGGATCTCAGTATTATCTCCAATTGCGAACTGCGGCTCTGCCTGACGTTGAATTCCCGCCTTGCGCGGGAACACAGTGCCTCGTGGCTCGCGGCTTAACCGCCAAGACGGCCGTGTCCGCGCGGGCGCTTGTATACCTCGAGTGGCCAAGCAACCTCCGCAGATGCCCCGCCCTGCCAAGGGTCCGATGAGTGCGGCGAACCCGGCTCACCACCGACTTTGGGCGGCCTCCGGAGATCACACGCCCCGCCGCGTCCGCCACATCCCTCTGCGCCCTCTGCGCCTCTGCGCGAACCCAGCACCTGTCGCCGGTTGCCGTACCGCCGGACTCACCTGACGAGCCCCGCCAAAAATTGGACGAGGTAAAGCGTATGGCATTGTACCAAAACCCAGAATGTCGCCCGCTGTCCTACACGACCGGCCTTTGCTAGCGACACGGGCGCAAGAGTCGCTCCTTCTCATTGTCGAACAAACGGAAACGATCAGGCCGGATCGTTTCGATCAAGGTGTTCAACTTGTCCATGTTGCCCCATTCCGGCCACATTCAGGCACTCGCCGCCGGCCGGCCGCACCGCGGCGAATCCCGGTATCGAGAGAGCCGGGGCAAGGAAGGGCTAAACGGACGGAGCAGCTCGCGGTCATGCGACCACCCCGTCATACCGGACCGAAGACGGCCCGCGGCACCACGCAACGCCACCGCCGCACCGCATAACGAAAAGGGCCGCCCGGTCGCCCGGACGGCCCTGTCTTCGCGTGGCGTCAGCGACGCCGTGCCGCGCCGCTCTTAGCGAACGCTACCACGACGCACGAGGTTGACGATCCCGAGCAGGATCACAGCGCCGAGCAGCGACACCAGGAACGAGGTGATGTTGAGCGGCGCATTGTTGATCGAACCGCCCGAGATGATCAGGCCACCGAGGAAGGCACCGACGATGCCGACGACGATGTTGAGGAAAATCCCCTGCTGGGCATCCGTGCGCATGATGATGCTGGCGAGCCAGCCGATAACGCCACCGATGACGAGCCAAAGAATGATACCCATAAATCCCTCCGTTGCGCCCGCCATGGGCTCCGTCGGGAAAGACTCTCAACCCCGTAACAATGTTCCGCACGCGTTTCGGTTTTCGGACGAAGCGCGGCCGTCAAGCCACCCCGCTCAATATTTTTGCTGGCGCTCGTACAGGGACTTGTAATGCTGAATCCGGGTGACGCGCAGCCCGGGCATGCCCGACCGGTCGATCGCGCGCTGCCAGCTGGCGAATTCCTCGACCGTCAGGCCATAGCGTGCGCACACCTCGTCGACGGTGAGCAGGCCGCCGTTGACCGCCGCGACCACTTCCGCCTTGCGTCGCACCACCCAGCGCGTCGTCGACGGCGGCGGCAGCGAATCCAGCGTCAGCGATTCGCCGAGCGGGCCGATCACCTTGGCAGGACGGATTTTCTGGTTCTCGATCATCAGTTAACCTCGATCGGGGCTGGGGGCCCCCTCTCAAACGCGATACACAACCCTAGCGGCCGGTCTTGAAGATCGAATTGCACGCGAGGGTTAACGGGGCTTTCAGCCTTCTGGCCGGGGTCGTCCTTCTCTCCATTGCGCGAGCAGAGCCGCGGTTGGGCCGTTGAACGCGCCGTCCAGCGGTTGCAGCAAGCGCGACGGGTGACCGATGCGGCCGAACCGTGCCTGGGCGACGGCGGTCGGAGACGCCGTCTGCCGGGCGGCGATGCCGACCATCAGCACCGCCAGATCCCCCGGAAGTTTCGTCACCTCCGTGTTTCTGTCGAAGCCTGGGAAGCTGAGGTCCAACCTGTGCCACTCGTCGTTGCCTGTGCCAGTCTCCTTTTTAGCAACGAGCCATGAAGGCCCGGTAAAGCCGCGCAGACTTTTGCACGAACCTATGTGAACCCATGTTAACCAGGCGCGGTTTTGCGGTTCCGCGGCGGACGGAGTAGAAGCGGGCATGAACGAAGTGGATTTCCAGCTTGGCGAACCGCTCGCCGGCAAGCGGATCGTCGTCGCCATGTCGGGCGGCGTCGACAGCTCGGTCGTCGCCGCGCTCGCCGCGCGCACCGGGGCGGAGACGATCGGCGTGACGCTCCAGCTCTACGATCACGGGGAGGCGACGGGCCGCGCCGGCAGCTGCTGCGCCGGCCGCGACATCCGCGACGCGCGCGCGGTGTGCGACCGGCTGGGTATCGCGCATTACGTCTTCGACCACGAGACGCGCTTCCGCGAGACGGTGGTCGACACCTTCGCCGACGCCTATCTCGCCGGGCAGACGCCGATCCCCTGCGTCCAGTGCAACACCGGCCCGAAGTTCACCGATCTGCTCAGCCTCGCGCGCGAGCTCGGCGCCGATTGCCTCGCCACCGGCCATTACGTCCGCCGGCTGGTCACGCCCACGCAGGTCGAGCTGCACCGCGGTGCCGATCCGGCGCGCGACCAGAGCTATTTCCTGTTCGCGACGACGCAGCCGCAGCTCGACTATCTGCGCTTCCCGCTCGGCGGCCTGCCCAAGCCGCGGGTGCGCGCGATCGCCGCCGACCTCGGCCTCGGCGTCGCCGCCAAGCCCGACAGCCAGGATATCTGCTTCGTCCCCGACGGCGATTATGCCGGCCTCGTCCGCAAGCTGCGCCCCGAGGCGGACACTGCGGGCGATATCGTCGATCTCGCCGGTCGCAGGCTCGGCACGCATCGCGGCATCATCCATTTCACCGTCGGCCAGCGCCGCGGGCTGGAGATCGGCGGCTCGCCCGAACCGCTCTACGTCGTTCGCGTCGATGCGGCGACGCGACAGGTCGTGGTCGGCCCGCGCGCCGCGCTCGCGGTGTCGGCGGCGGCGATCAGCGGGCTCAACTGGCTTGGCGGCGACTATGACGGGCCGATCACCGCCAAGGTCCGCTCGATGGCCAAGCCGGTGCCGGCGCGGCTCGACGGCGACCGGTTGCGCTTCGCCGCGCCCGAATATGGCGTCGCCCCCGGTCAGGCGGCGGTGCTCTACGCCGGCGAACGCGTGCTCGGCGGCGGCTGGATCACCGCGACCGAGCCTGCGGCGCTGCCCGCGGTCGCGGCGTGAGCGTCTCGATCGAGGCACTCCGGCTGGAGATGGAGGCCGCCGCGGCGGCGCTCGACTTCGAGACCGCGGGTCGGTTGCGTGACCGGATCAGCCTGCTGCGCGCCGGCGGCGAGGATGCCGACCCGACCGGCCTCGATCGGCAACGCCCCGGCGCGATGGGCCTCGGCACCAGCCAGTCGCGCGTCGTGCCCCCCGACGGCTGGGTCAAGCCCGCCAAGCCCGACCCGATGACCCGCAACCGCGGGCGCTAGGCGCCGCTCATACCGTCAGCACGATCTTGCCGACATGGTCGCCCTCCTCCATCCGCGCATGCGCGGCGGCGGCGTCGGCGAGCGGGAAGGTGCGGTCGATGATCGGGCGCAGCCGCCCGGCCTCGACATGTGGCCAGACGGTACGGCCGATCTCGTCGGCGACCAGCGTCTTGAACGCGGTGTCGCGCGGGCGCAGCGTCGACCCGGTCAGCGTCAGGCGGCGGCGCATGATCTCGAACAGCGGCACGGTCGCCTGCGCGCCGCCCTGCACCGCGATCGAGACGTGGCGGCCGTCATCGGCGAGGCACTGGAGGTTGCGCGGCACGTAATCGCCGCCGACCATGTCGATCACCGCGGTGACGCCCTTGCCGCCGGTGATCGCCTTGACCCGCTCGACGAAATCCTCGGTCCGGTAGTTGATCGCATGCGTCGCGCCGAGCTCGAGCGCGCGGGCGCATTTGGCGTCCGACCCGGCGGTGACGATGATCGTCAGCCCGAACAGATTGGCGAGCGCGATCGCCATCGTGCCGATGCCGCTGGTCCCGCCGTGAAGCAGCACGCTGTCGCCCTCGGTGGCGAAGGCGCGTTCGAACAAATTGGTCCAGACGGTGAACAGCGTCTCGGGGATCGCCGCCGCCTCGACCATCTCCAGCCCGTCGGGCACCGGCAGGCACTGGCCGGCGGGCGCGACGGCATATTCGGCATAGCCGCCGCCGGCGAGCAGCGCGCAGACCCGCTGGCCGAGCAGCGCCGGGTCGACATCCGGCCCGACCGCCGCCACCGTGCCGGCGATCTCCAGCCCCAGGATCGACGGTGCGCCCGGCGGCGGCGGGTAATTGCCCTTGCGCTGCAACACGTCGGGCCGGTTGACCCCGGCCGCGGCGATGCGGATCAGCACCTCGCCCGCCGCCGGGCGCGGCACCGGTCGCTCGACCAGCCGCAACACCTCCGGCCCGCCATGCGCCTCCGGGTCGATCGCCTGCATCGTCTCGGGCACTTCGCTCATCCGCTGTTCCTGTCCGTCGATCCGCGGGCGGGGTACGCCGCCGTCCAGCCTTATTGACATCGTGCGGGCGGGGGTCAACGTTAGGCAGCGATGGAATCGGACGACGCCCCGTCGCGTCCCAACGACGCATTGACCGAGCTGCTGCGGCAGGACCTCGACCCGCTGTCGATCGCCGAGCTCGATGCCCGGATCGTCACGCTGGAGGCGGAGATCCGGCGCACCCGGCTCGCCCGCGACCGATCGGTCGATCATCGCGCCAGCGCGGACGCGCTGTTCAGGCGATGACCGGCCGTCGCGCCGCCCGGGCCGGTTCGCCGATGCCGACGACGCGACGTCAAGTGCTTGATGCGAGCGTCCGCGATACCGACATGATGGGAAAGGGCGCGGCGACCCACCGCGGCCCGACTGGAGTAATCTGAATGCCTTCCTTCGCCCCCGCGCTCGAGACCACGCTGCACAAGGCGCTCGAGGCCGCGTCCTCGCGTCGGCACGAATATGCCACGCTCGAACATCTGCTGCTCGCGCTGATCGGCGACGAACATGCCTCCAAGGTGATGGAGGCGTGCCATGTCGAGCTCGGCGACCTCAAGACCACCGTCGCCCATTATCTCGATACCGAGCTCGATGCGCTCAAGGTCGATGCCGCGACCGATCCCTCGCCGACCAGCGGCTTCCAGCGCGTCGTCCAGCGTGCGATCCTCCACGTCCAGTCGTCGGGCCGCGACGAGGTGACCGGCGCCAACGTGCTCGTCGCTTTGTTCAGCGAGCGCGAGAGCTATGCCGTCTATTTCCTGCAACAGCAGGACATGAGCCGACTCGATGCGGTCAGCTTCATCAGCCACGGCGTCGGCAAGGGCAGCGGCGCCGCCGAGGCGACGACGCCCAAGGGTGCCGACGAAGACAAGCCGGCCAAGGGACAGGAGAAGGGCAAGACGGAAAGCGCACTCAAGCAATTCACCGTCGACCTCAACGAGAAGGCGAAGATCGGCAAGGTCGATCCGCTGATCGGGCGCGGGCCGGAGGTGGATCGCACGATCCAGATCCTGTGCCGCCGGTCGAAGAACAACCCGCTCTATGTCGGCGATCCCGGCGTCGGCAAGACCGCGATCGCGGAAGGCCTCGCCCGCAAGATCGTCGAGGGCGAAGTGCCCGACGTGCTCAGCGAGGCGGTGATCTACAGCCTCGACATGGGCGCGCTGCTCGCCGGCACCCGCTATCGCGGTGATTTCGAGGAGCGGCTGAAGGCGGTCGTCAACGAGCTGGAAAAGCTGCCGCATGCGGTGCTGTTCATCGACGAGATCCACACCGTGATCGGTGCCGGCGCGACCAGCGGCGGCGCGATGGACGCGTCCAACCTGCTCAAGCCGGCGCTGTCGGGCGGCACGATCCGGTGCATCGGCTCGACCACCTACAAGGAATTCCGCAACCATTTCGAGAAGGACCGCGCGCTGCTCCGCCGGTTCCAGAAGATCGACGTCAACGAACCGACGATCGAGGACACGATCAAGATCCTCGCCGGACTGCGCTCGGCATTCGAGGAGCATCATTCGGTCAAATATACGCCGGATGCGATCAAGTCGGCGGTCGAGCTGTCGGCGCGCTACATCAACGACCGTAAATTGCCCGACAAGGCGATCGACGTGATCGACGAGGTCGGCGCGATGCAGATGCTGGTGCCGGTCGCCAAGCGCAAGAAGACGATCACCGCCAAGGAGATCGAGGCGGTGATCGCGACGATGGCACGGATTCCGCCCAAGTCGGTCAGCACCGACGACAAGGCCGCGCTCGAAAGCCTCGAGACGGATCTGAAGCGCGTCGTCTTCGGCCAGAATGCCGCGATCGAGAAGCTCGCCTCGGCGATCAAGCTCGCCCGTGCCGGCCTGCGCGAACCGGAAAAGCCGATCGGCAACTATCTGTTCACCGGCCCGACCGGCGTCGGCAAGACCGAGGTCGCCAAGCAACTGGCGTCGATCCTCGGCATCCCGCTCCAGCGGTTCGACATGAGCGAATATATGGAGCGCCATTCGGTCAGCCGGCTGATCGGTGCGCCTCCCGGCTATGTCGGCTTCGACCAGGGCGGGCTGCTCACCGATGCGGTCGACCAGAATCCGCATTGCGTGCTGCTGCTCGACGAGATCGAGAAGGCGCATCCCGACCTGTTCAACATCCTGTTGCAGGTCATGGACAATGGCCGCCTCACCGATCAGCACGGCAAATCGGTCGATTTCCGCAACGTCATCCTGATCATGACGACCAATGCCGGCGCGTCCGACATGGCGCGTGAGACGGTCGGCTTTGGCAATCTCACCCGTGAGGGCGAGGACGAGCAGGCGGTGCAGAAGATGTTCACGCCGGAGTTCCGCAACCGCCTCGATGCGATCGTGCCGTTCGGCTATCTGCCGACCGAGGTGGTCGCGCGGGTCGTCGACAAGTTCATCCTCCAGCTCGAACTCCAGCTCGCCGACCGCAACGTCCACATCAACCTGGACGATGCCGCCAAGAGCTGGCTGACCGAAAAGGGCTATGACAAGCTCTATGGTGCGCGTCCGATGGGTCGCCTGATCCAGGAGAAGATCAAGCAGCCGCTCGCCGAGGAACTGCTGTTCGGCAAGCTCGTCCATGGCGGCGAGGTCACGGTGCGGATGAAGGACGGCACATTGTCCTTCGCGATCGAACCCGCCGCGCCGAAGAAGCCGAAGAAGAAGGGCAAGGCGGAGCCCGTCGACGCGAAGTAAGGCGTCGGGTTTGAATGGCAGCGGGCCGGGCTGGCAACAGTCCGGCCCGTTTGCGTTTGCGCCTTCCGGGTAGTGCCCGGGGGACCCGGGAGCGATCGGCGTGGCGGTATGGCGTCGCTGATGCCACGTGGAGACAGGGCCGTCCGGGCGACCGGGCGGCCCATTTTCCATGTGGCACGGTGGTCGCGTTGCGTAGTGCCTTGTGCCGTTATCGCTCCGGCATGACGGGGTGGTTGATCACGCGACCGCATGCTGCGGCGTCCGGTCCAGCCATTGTTGGTCGAAACCCTTGCACGGTGAAGCATCGCCGCCCCCGGGAAGAGCGACGGCGGAGGCCTAAATGTGGCCGGAATGGGGCAACATGGACAAGATGGACACCTTGATCGAAACGATCCGGGCCGATCGTTTCCGTTTGTTCGACAATGAGAAGGAGCGACTCTTGCGCCCGTGCCGCTAGCAAAGGCCGGTCGCGTAGGACAGCGGGTGGCATTTTGTGTTTTGGCTCAAAGCTATACGGCCCGCCCGGTCCATTTGGGCTGGGTTCGTCAGTGGGATTTGTCCGGCCGGCGACTGGTGCCGGGTTCGCGCAGAGGCGCAGAGGACGCAGAGATCTATGGTCGGGAACGGCGGGGGGTGTGCTCTCGATCGCTGCGAGGCCTTGCGGTGAGCCGGACTCGCTGCGGTCGTCTGCGGTTTGACAGGGGCGGGAGCTGTGTCGAGGTCATTTGACCGTTCGACATATCCGAGCGTCTGCATGGGCAAGGTGGTTCTGGAGGCTGATCTGCTTGCCACGTGACGCAGTATTTCCGCGCAGGCGGGACCTCTGCGAAAGTAGCAACCTGATGTGCTCACGTACCACCCCGGCGTAGGCCGGGGTCCAGTTTGGTGAAGCTGTGCAATCAGTTACAAGGCCTCCCAACTGGGCCCCGGCCTTCGCCGGGGTGGTTTCGAAACTTTCGCAGAGGTCTCGCGCAGGCGGGAATCCAGTGCCAAGTAGAACGGCAGTCCGGGGAGCAAGGAGATACTGGGCTTCCGCTCGCGGGCGTACTGGAAACCTTCTGCCGTCAGGCCGGACGTGTTCCGGCATCCACGGCTCGGCAGGAGCGTCGGCCGTTGCTTTTGCGGTACGGTGGATCCCGGAACCTGTCCGGGGTGACGGGGTGTATCGGGCGAGGCTGCGAGTATCGCGGACGTTCCGCGCAGGCGGGCATCTCTTAGCCAAGCAAGACAACGGTCGTGGTGCGCCGAGACATCCCGCCATCACCGGCGCATTCATCAGCCGATCGCGGAGGCCTCAAACAAGCTCGAACGACACTGCCTGTCAGGCGGCGCCGCGCGCGGTCGCGGACGCTTCGCCGGCCCCCTCACTCGACCCGCCGCAGGGCCGCCAGCGCCGCTCGGGTCGGGGTGGTGAGCGCCTCCGGCAGCGCGTCGAGCGCGAACCATTGGGGCCCGTCGTGCTTGTCGGGCTCGCAGTTGCGCGGAATGCCGGTGAAATCGAGGACGCGATAGATCGGCGCGACCCAGTGCGTGCCGGCGGCGCGATCGATCTGGTCGACGAAGCACAGCCACTCGACCGCGCCGACGACGATGCCGAGTTCCTCGGCCACCTCGCGCCGCATCGCCGCCTCTGCCGGTTCGAACAGGTCGACCTTGCCGCCGGCGAGCCCCCAATGACCCGATTCGGGCGGTCGCCGGCGACGCAGCAGCAGGATCCGTCCATCCGCGACGATCGCTGCGCCGCAGCCCACCCGTGGTTCCATCCCGTCGGTCATGACACAGGCGTATAGCCGCTGCCGGCCTTAGCCCAAGGCCATCCGCACAAGCTTCCGTTAACCCTCGGTTCGCATTCGTCTGCTAGCGCTCTCACGCATGCCGCCGCCCGCAACCCGATGGATTCTCACCGTCCTGTTGCTGGTCGTTGCCGCGCTGCTGCCCGGACGGGCGCAGGCCGCGACGCGGATCGACCTCGACAGCTGCATCCGCCCCGCCGCCGCCGGTGACGAGGCTGCGACGCTGTTCGACCGGCCCGATCGTTTCGCCTGTACAGCGAAGCAGAGCAGGTTCGGCCCCGGCGACTTCTGGCTGATCTCGCAGCCGCTGCCGCCCGGCACCGTGCCGCTGCGCCTGCGCCAGGCGAGCCTCTGGCAGTCGCGCGTCACCCTCTATGTCCGCTACGCCGACGGGGCGATCCGCCATATCGGCGTGACCAGCGGCGATACCGGCCGGCACCTGCGGCTCGGCGCGACGATCGAGCTGCCGCTGCCGCCGCATGCCGCGCCGCCGACGCGGTTGCTCTGGCATGTCGAGGGCTCGCTCAACCGGCGCGGCGTGCTGATCGGCCCGGTGCTGGTCGATGCCGATACCGCCGCTGCGAGCGACATGACGATGGCGGCGCTCTATGCCGCCTTTGCCGGCATGTGCCTGGCGCTGCTGATCTACAATCTCGCGCTGTGGGCGGCGCTGCGGCAGGCGTTCCAGCCGGCCTATTGCCTGATGGTGCTGTTCCTGCTCGGCTATGCCTTCTCCTCGTCGGGCCTGCTCGGCCAGATCAGCGGTATCGACAACAACGACCGCCAGCGGCTCAACTATCTGCTGCTGGCCGGCACCGCCTCGGCAGCGCTGGTGTTCGCCCGCGCCTTTTTCGAACGCCGCGTCTTCGACGGCTGGCTGCGCCCCTACAGCACCGGGCTGATCGCGACGCTGCTGACCGCCGCGACCGCCTATGCCTGGTTCACGCCCCGCTATGTGGCGATCACCGACGGTATTTCGACCATCGCCTATGTCGGCGTCATCACGCTGATCGGCCCGATCCTCTACCGCGCTTATCGCCGGCGCAGCAATTACCTGTGGCTGTTCGGTCTCGCCTGGGGCGCGCCGGTGGTGCTCGCCGGGGTGCGCATCCTCGCCGCCTATCAGCTGATCGCCTGGCATTGGTGGATCGACAATTCGACGCTGCTGGCGATGGCGCTGGAGGCGGCGCTGTCGTCGCTCGGCGTCGCCTATCGCATCCGGCTGCTCAGCCTCGAGCGCGATGCGGCGCGGGCGCGGGAGATCGCCGCCCACCGGCTCGCCGCGACCGATCCGCTCACCGGCCTGCTCAACCGCCGCGCCTTTCTCGACGGCGCGATCGGCCGGGCCGGCGAGCATCAGCTGATCCTCGTCGACATCGACCATTTCAAGCGGATCAACGACACGCTCGGCCACGACGGCGGCGACGAGGTGCTGCGGCTGATCGCCGGCGCGCTGCGCGCCGCCGCGCCCGACGCGCTGGTCGCGCGGATCGGCGGCGAGGAATTCGCCATCCTCAGCCCGGCGGAACAGCCGCTCGATGCGCGCGGCGTGCTCGACCGGCTGCGCGTCCAGCGGATGCCGTTCGATCTGATCGTCACCGCGAGCATCGGCACCTGCACCGGCACGCTCGCGCGCGAGACCGAATGGAAGGCGATGTACCGCTGCGCCGACCGCGCATTGTTCGCCGCCAAGGCGGCGGGGCGCGATCGCGTCCGTCACGGCGTCGCGCTCGCGCAGGTCGCCTGACCCGCTGGCAGGGGCTTGTAATCTCTGGTATGTCTGTCCTCTCGCGAAGGAGACGGGCAGGCATGAGGCAGCAGCGCAAATGGGCGGTCGCGGGAATCGCGCTGCTCGCCGTCGTCGCGGTGCGGCACCCGACTCCGGACATCCGCCTGCTGACCCATGATATCGGCGATCCCCGCCCGCGCCGCTTCCAGGCGGCGATCGACCTCGGTCTCGTCGGCGTCTCGGTGCTCTATACATGGACCGCGCGGGCGCGCTGAGCGGGAGGCGGGCGCTTGCACCCGCTTCGGCGCTGCCGCATAGCGACACCATGGATAATCCGATCGAAAGCCTGACGTTCGAGGACGCGCTCAAGGAACTCGAACGCATCGTCGGCCGCCTCGAAAGCGGCGAGGCGACGCTCGATGAATCGATCCAGCTCTACGAGCGCGGCGACCGGTTGCGGCAGCGCTGCGCCGAGCGGCTCGACGCGGCGCAGGCCCGGATCGAGGCGATCCGCCTCGATGCCGAGGGCAAGCCGACGCAGACGCGCCCCTTTGCCGCGGCCTGATCGCGTGACGACGCCGCTGGATGACGCCCTGGCCACGGTCTGCGCCGATATCGACGCGCGCTTCGACCGTCTGCTCGCCATTCCCGACGATCCCCGCGCCGACCTGTATCGCGCGATGCGCCATGCCGCGATCGGCGGCGGCAAGCGGCTGCGGCCGCTGCTGGTGACCGCGACCGGCGATCTGTTCGGCGTCGACCGCGACTGTTCGCTCGACGTGGCGATGGCGGTCGAGGCGATCCACGTCTATTCGCTGATCCACGACGATCTGCCGGCGATGGACGATGACGACATCCGCCGCGGCAAGCCGACGGTGCACAAGGCGTTCGACGAGGCGACCGCGATCCTCGCCGGCGACTGCCTGCATGCGCTCGCCTTCGAGATCCTCGCCGATCCCCGGACGCATGCCGATCCCTTCGTCCGCTCCGAGCTGGTGATGGCGCTCGCCCGCGCCTCCGGCCCGAGCGGCATGGCGGGCGGGCAGATGATGGACCTCGTCGCCGAACGCTCGCGCTTCGACCTCGCCACCGTCACGCGCTTGCAGCAGATGAAGACCGGCGCGCTGATCTCCGTCTCGGTCGAGATGGGCGCGATCCTCGGCCATGTCCCGCCCGAGGGGCGGCGCAGCCTGCACGGCTATGCGCACGACCTCGGCCTCGCCTTCCAGATCGCCGACGACCTGCTCGATGCGGAGGGCGACGAGGCGCGGGTCGGCAAGGCGCTGCGCAAGGACGGCGAGGCGGGCAAGGAAACCTTCCTGTCGCTGCTCGGGGTGACGCGCGCGCGCGAACAATGCCGGATGCTGGTCGACCAGGCGGTACAGCATCTCCACGGCTTCGGCGCCGAAGCGGACGTGCTGCGCGCGGTGGCGCGCTACGTCGTCGACCGCGACCGCTGAGGCGACGGTCCAAGGGGGGTTTCATGGCAGAGCGGATCGGCGTCTATCCCGGCACCTTCGACCCCATCACCCTGGGGCATATGGACATCATCCGGCGCGGCGCGAAGCTGGTCGACCGGCTGGTGATCGGCGTCACCACCAATCCGTCCAAGTCGCCGATGTTCTCGATCGAGGAACGGATGGCGATCGTCCGCCGCGAGGTCGCCGAGCTCGGCGGCAATGTCGCGGTGGTGTCGTTCGATTCGCTGCTGATGGATTTCGCCGAGCGCGAGGGCGCGCGCGTCATCATCCGCGGGCTGCGCGCGGTCGCCGACTTCGAATATGAATATCAGATGGCGGGGATGAACCAGCAGATCAATCCGCGCGTCGAGACCGTCTTCCTGATGGCCGATGTCGCGCTGCAGCCGATCGCCAGCCGGCTGGTCAAAGAGATCGCGCTGTTCGGCGGTCCGATCGCCAAATTCGTCACGCCGGCGGTCTGCGAAGAGGTGGTCGCGCGCGTGAACGTGCTGGGCCGCAAGGGAAGCTAGCCCCCTGCCCCCGCACGTTCAGTTTGGTGCAACCCGGTTTTTGCTCTAAGCCGCCGCTACCCACCTAGGTTGGATATTCCATGCGCCCGTTCGCCCGTCTGCTTGTCGTTGCCCTCAGCCTGTCGATCCTGCCCGTCGCCGCCACGGCGCAGACCGCGCCCGTCGCGCCCGCCCAGCGGGCGACGCCGCCGGCGATGAACGACCCGCAGAACCTCTGGCTGCTCGATCTGTCGGACGGCGGCCGGGTGACGATCTGGCTGCGCCCCGATGTCGCGCCGAAGATGGTCGAGCGGGTCAAGACGCTCACCCGCCAGCATTTCTACGACGGGCTACTGTTCCATCGCGTGATCGACGGCTTCATGGCGCAGGGCGGCGACCCGAAGGGCGACGGCACCGGCGGTTCGACGCTGCCCAACGTCGCCGCCGAGTTCAATTACCTGCCGCACGTCCGCGGCGCGGTATCGGCGGCGCGCGCCGATGACGAGAACAGCGCCAACAGCCAGTTCTTCATCGTCTTTCAGCCCAAGCTCAACCTCGACAAGAAATATACGGTGTTCGGCCGGGTGCTCGACGGCATGCAATATGTCGATGCGATCGAGCGCGGCGAGCCGCCCGCCAATCCGACCCGCATCGTCCACGCCTATATCGCCGCCGACAATCCGCCGGCCTATACGCCGGCGCCCCCGCCCGCCCCGGTGACGCTCGGCGCGCCGGTGACGCTGCCCGGCATCGGGCCGGCCGGCAAGGCCGCGCCCAAGCGCGCGCCCGCCAAGGCCGCCGCCGCCGGCCAGTGAGGGTCGACCTCTTCGATTTCGATCTGCCGCCCGAGCGGATCGCGCTGCGGCCGGCGGTGCCGCGCGATGCGGCGCGGCTGCTCGTGCTCGACGGTGACGACACCTTCGACCGGGTCGTCGGCGATCTGCCGGGTGCGCTGCGGGCCGGCGATTGCCTGGTGTTCAACGACACGCGCGTCATCCCCGCGCAGCTCGAAGGACGCCGCGGCGGCAGCGCGGAGGGCGGACGCGGCGGTGCCGGCGCGACGATCGGCGCGACGCTGCACAAACGCGAAGGGCCGCGGCGCTGGCGCGCGTTCATCCGCAACGCCAAGCGGCTGCGCGACGGCGACCTGATCGAATTCGGCGCCGGCGTCGCCGCCCGCGCGAGCGATCGCGGCGACGACGGCAGCTTCGCGCTCAACTTCCTCGGCGACGAGCCGGTCGAGCTGCTGCTCGAACGCGCCGGACGAATGCCGCTGCCGCCCTATATCGCCGCCAAGCGCCCGACCGACGCGCAGGACGCCGACGATTACCAGACGATGTTCGCCGCCGAACCGGGCGCGGTCGCCGCCCCCACCGCGGCGCTGCACTTCACGCCGGCGCTGCTCGACGCGCTCGGCTCAGCGGGAATCGCGCATGAGACGCTGACGCTCCACGTCGGCGCGGGCACCTTCCTGCCGGTCAAGGCGGACGACACCGCCGATCACCGCATGCATGCCGAATGGGGCCGGATCGACGCCGCCACCGCCGCGCGGCTGAACGCGGTGCGCGCGCGCGGCGGGCGGGTGATCGCGGTCGGCACCACCTCGCTGCGGCTGATCGAGAGCGCGGCGGGCGAGGACGGGATCATCGCCCCGTTCGAGGGCGACACCGCGATCTTCATCACCCCCGGCTATGCCTTCCGCGGCATCGACGGGCTGATCACCAACTTCCACTTGCCGCGCTCGACGCTTTTCATGCTGGTCTCGGCGCTGATGGGGCGGGAGCGGATGCAGGCGGCCTATGCGCATGCGATCGCCACCGGCTATCGCTTCTACAGCTATGGCGATGCGTCGCTGCTGCTGCCGGGGCGGCGCTGATGCTGCTCGCGCTGCTGCTCCAGGCGGCGATCCCCGCCGCGACGCCGCCCGGCCAGCCGCCGGCGACCTTCGTCGTCGAGCCGGTCGGCATGGCGATCGCCGGCTTCGACAGCGACGGTGACGGCCGGACGAGCCGCGCCGAGCTCGACGCCGGCGTCCGCCGCAGCTTCCAGGCGAGCGATGGCGGCAAGAGCGGCGCCATCGGCTATATCGCCTTCGCCGACTGGGCGGAGCGCTGGCTCGGCGACCGCAACGCGCTGCCGAGCCCGTTCGAGGTCGACAGCGACGGCGACAACCGCATCACGCTCGCCGAATTGCAGGCCGCCTTCGCGCGGGTCTTCGCCCGCCTCGATGTGAACCGCGACGGCTTCGTCTCCCACAAGGAGCTGCTGACGATCCGCGCCAATGCCGGCCGGACGATGGGCCCGCCCGGCAAGAAGAAGCGCTAGCCGCCGCTCACCCGCCGCCGATCCCCTCGATCACCACGCCGCTGCCGTCGCAATTCGGGCAGGCGGCATCGTCGATCCGGCCGCTGCCGTTGCAGCGCGGGCAGACATTCTCGCCGGTGCCGGGGGTGCCGGCGGGGGCGTCGTCGCCGGGGGCCATCGAAGCGTCGGTCATCAGCATCTCTCCTTGCCCGCTCCCAACGCTCGACACCGCGCACCGGCTTCGCCAAAGCGAGGATATGTCTCCGCGTTTCGCCTTCACCATCACCGCGACCGACGGCCGCGCCCGCACCGGCGCGATCGCCATGCAGCGCGGCACGATCCGCACCCCCGCCTTCATGCCGGTCGGCACCGCCGCCACCGTCAAGGCGATGAAGCCCGCCGACGTCGCCGCCGCCGGCGCCGACATCATCCTCGGCAACACCTATCACCTGATGCTGCGCCCCGGCGCCGAGCGGGTCGCGCGGCTGGGCGGGCTGCACGACTTCATGGGCTGGTCGAAGCCGATCCTGACCGATTCGGGCGGCTATCAGGTGATGAGCCTCGCCGATCTGACCAAGCGATCCGAGGAGGGCGTGTCGTTCAAGTCGCACCTCGACGGCACGCGCCATCTGCTCAGCCCGGAACGTTCGATCGAGATCCAGCGGCTGCTCGGCAGCAACATCGTCATGGCGTTCGACGAGCTGGTGCCGACCACCGCGACGCGCGAGGTGCAGGCGGCGGCGATGGAACGCTCGATGCGCTGGGCGAAGCGCAGCCGCGCCGCCTTCGACGGCGGCGGCGACCACGGCGCCAGCAATGCGATCTTCGGCATCCAGCAGGGCGCGCTCGACGAGGGGCTGCGCAAGGCGAGCGCCGACGCGCTGATCGACATCGGCTTCGACGGCTATGCGGTCGGCGGCCTCGCCGTCGGCGAGGGACAGGCGGCGATGTTCGGCTGCCTCGACTTCGCCCCCGGCCAGCTGCCCGCCGACAAGCCCCGCTATCTGATGGGCGTCGGCAAGCCCGACGACATCGTCGGCGCGGTCGAGCGCGGCATCGACATGTTCGACTGCGTCATGCCGACGCGATCGGGACGCACCGGCCAAGCCTTCACCCGCGAGGGACCGATCAATCTGCGCAACGCCCGGTTCGCCGAGGATCAGACGCCGCTCGACCCGGCGTGCGGCTGCCCGGTCTGCACGACCTGGAGCCGCGCCTATATCCATCATCTCGTCCGCGCCGGCGAGATCCTCGGCGCGATGCTGATGACCGAGCACAATATCCGCTTCTACGAAGACTTGATGGCCGACCTGCGAAACGCCATTGCAGACGGCACGTTGACCGCATTCGCCGATGCGTTTCGAGGGCGATACCAGCGCGGCAAGGGAGAGTAAGCATGTCCGATCAACCCAATGAGATCCTCGCCGCCGCCGCCGCCGCCAAAGCGCAGCAGGATGCCGTCGCGGCGACGCGCGATCCGGCGAGCAAGAAGCGCTGGCCGATGCGGATCATCGGCGTCGGCATCGGCTCCGCGGCGGTGGCCGCGGCGGTGCTGTTCGCCAATTCGGGCAAGAGCCGGGACTGACGCGCACCGTGGGCTGCATCCCCGACGATTGCATATTTTGCATGCTAAGCGCTAACATTTGCACTTGCGAGGATCGGTGCTGCGCTGCACAAAGAGCGTGCCTTTCAGGCATCCTCTCCTAAAAACTTTACGGCCGGTCGTTTCGATCGGCCTTTCTTTTTGCCCGATGGTCCGGCAGGCTGACGCCGTTGCGTCGGGGGCTCAGCCACCGCGGGGAGAGGCGTCGCCGGCACGACCGGCACCGACCCCCGTGGCGGTTCGGCGGGGCATCGCACCCCCTGCCACCGTTCCGACGCTTGCATGAAGAGGGCCACCATGACGATCGCGATCGGCACCAGGGTCGATGAAACCGGCACGCTGATCCGCGACGGCGGCGCCTTCTACCTCCGCCGCGATGCGGGCGGACGCTGGGAGCTCGAATTGCATCGCACCCCGGTCGATCTCGTCGAGAAGCGTGTCCGGCTGGTCGGCACCTTGGTCGGGCCCCAGCTGGTCAATGCCGACGGCGTCGCGCCGGCGTGAGCGCGCCGGCCGACGATTATGCCCGCGGCCGCCGCGACGGCCTGCGCCTCGCGCTCGCCATCCTTGCCGCCGAGGAGGCGAAATGGGCGGCGCTGCTCGGCGAGAGCGCCTCGTGGCGGACCAATGCGACGCGGGAGGTGCGGCACAAGACGCTGCAGGTCGCGCAGACCCGCGTCCAGACCGCGCTCAACCGGCTGACCCCGAAGGATGCGGCGGTCGACGGCGAACTCGCCGCGGCGCTCGACAAGCTCGGCCTGTAGCGGTTCGCGCGGACGCGCAGAGGTGTCATGCTTGGGAGCGCCTGGCTGACGACGCGGTGCTTGCCTCTTCGCAAACCCTTACCGCGCGGCGCGCAGCGTGATCCGCGTGATCTCGGGCGGGCGGCCCAGGCGCAGCGCGAAGCCCGGCCACAGGCCGGTGCCGTTGCTGACGTACAGCGTCATGCCGTCGACGTCATAGCGGCCGGAGACGAAGCCGCCGTTCGCCGGTCCCAGCGCCGCGGCGAGCCCGGCGATCATCCCGCCGTGCGTATGCCCCGACAGTTGCAGCGCGACGCCGCGCGCCGCGGCGGCCCGCGCGAGACGCGGCTGATGATCGAGCAGGATCACCGGCGCCGCAGGGCTGCGGGCGAGCGCCGCGCCGAGGTCCGGCCCCGCCTCGCCATGCGCTCGCGCGGAGATATCGGTGACGCCGGCGAGCACGATCGCCGCATCGCCACGTGTCAGCACGCGATGCGCGTTGGGCAGCATGCGGAAGCCGAGTCCGCTCAGGTGGCGCATCCACCCGCCGTAATCGAAGAAATATTCGTGGTTGCCGGGGATGGCATAGACGCCGTCGGGCGCCCGCAGCCCGGCGAGCGGCGCGACGTCGTCGCGGCGCATCGCCACCGAACCGTCGATGAAATCGCCGGTGACGACGATCAGATCCGCGCCGGCAGCATTGGTGCGATCGACCACCGCCCGCGCCCAGCCTTGCGGGAACAGCCGGCTGATGTGCAGATCGGTCAGCTGGATCAGCCGATAGCCGTCGAACGCCGCCGGCAGATCGGGGATCGTCACCGCAATATCGCGCACCGGCGGCACCCGCACGGCCTGCGCGACGCCGATCGCGGCGAGCAGCGCCGCCACCCCGGCCGCGGCATAACGTACCGTATCGGGCAGCGCGACGCCGCCGCGCCGCACCGCCATCGTCGCGAGCGTGCCGAGATCGAGCGCGATCTGCACCAACGCGAGCAGCAGCAGGGCGCCGAACGCCCAGTTGAACGCGATCACCACGCCACGCGGAAATTCGGGTGCGAACACCGAGCCGGACGAGAGTCGGCTCCAGAAATGGAATTGCGACGCCGCCAGTATGGCGAGGCCGATGCCCCCCTTCGTCCACAGCGGCAGGCCGAGCGGCAGCAGCCATCGCAGGATGACGTACACAGTGGGTGTCGCGAAGAACAGGTGAAAGATCGTCAGTCTCCCCGCCGGACACCCGGCGTCACGAAAAGGCCGGCGCGCCGGCGGGGCAGAATGCCGACGCGCCGCGGGCGGCGATCAGCTCGGATGCGCGGCGCTCTCGGCCGCGGCGGCGCCCGGCTCGGTCGGGATATCCGACACCGCACCGACATCCGCCTCGGCCTGTTCGGCGAGCTTCATCTGTTCATAGGCGATTTCGAGATCGGCGACACCGGATCCGGTCGGCTGGATCGGCAGGTCGGTCTGGCCTTCGGCATCGGGACGGATCGGGTCGTTCATCGTCGGTCTCCTTGTGTGGAGACGGCAACGCACCGCGGCGCGATGGGTCGCATCGCCGCGTCATTCCGCCGCCGCGACGCCCGACAAGGTGGAGCCGCCGCCACCTCACGTAGCGACGGCTCCGACAGTCCTGGAGAACTGCACACGACATATTCGGGAGAAATCTGCCGCTGCGGCCGCCCTTAATGGTTAACGTCAGCAAGTCGACCCTATTCGTCGCCCGCTTCGGACAGTGTACGCCAGCGTACCGGGGCCGTCCGGTTGGCAAACCCTGCGTCGATCGTTAGGCCGGCGGCTCCGCCATCCCCCTGCCGCCATGCCGGCCGCAGGTGCCGGGCCGCGGCAGGACAGCGTGATGCGGATATGAAGCTCGTCCCCGTTCCCCCCGGCGTCGACGTCATCGCGTGCAGCACCTGCCACCGCCGCGGCGATCCCCGCGATGCCGCGCAAGGCCCCGCCGGCGCACGGCTGCTCGCCGCGTTGCGCGAGGCGCAGGCCGGTCAGGCCTCTACGGGAATGGCGGTGCGGGCGATGCCCTGCCTGTTCGCCTGCGCCGAAGCCTGTACCGTCCATCTCCGCGCGCCGGGCAAGATCGGCTATGTGCTCGGCCGGTTCCGCCCCGATGCCGCGACGGCGCAGGCGATCCTCACCTTCGCCGCGCATTATGCGGCGAGCGAGACGGGAGAGGTGGCGTTCGCCGTGTGGCCCGAAGCGGTGAAAGGCCATTTCCTCACCCGGACCCCGCCCGAAGGATTCCTCGTCGCATGAGCCATCGCCGCTCTGCCGCGACGGCGCTGGCCGTCGCGCTCGCCGCCTGTGCGCAGCATCCGCCGGTCGAAGGCCCGGTCGCGCTCGGCGAGACCGCGCTGGTCGGCGGTCCGCGTGTCCGCCCGGATCACGTCGTCGAGGACAGCCGCTGCCCGGTCGGCACGACCTGCGTCTGGGCCGGGCGGGTCGTGGTCCGCGCCACCGTCTCGGGCGGCGACTGGACGAAGCCGGTCGACCTGATCCTCGGCGTGCCCGTTCCGGTCGCCGACGGCCTGCTGACGCTGACCGCAGTCACCCCCGCCCGCCGCGCCGGCACGTCCGCGAAGACGACACCGTCGCGCTTCACCTTCGCCTTCCAGGGCGGCCTATAGACCGACGCGCAGCCCGAGCGCGTAATAATGCGGGCCGGCATTGCCCTTGACGCTGATCGTCGGCAGCAGCGGCAGCGCCACCGTGCCATAGGGGCGGAGGTCGTCGCCGATGCGCACGCCTGCCCCGACCGTGGCGAGGAGCGGGATCGCATAGGTCGCCTCGACACGGCCATAGGCCTTGACCGCGGTATCGTCGCACTTGCTGCTCGCCGCATATTGGCCGGTCTCGCCATCGCGGCAGCGGGCGTTGCCGCCGTTCGGATCCTCATGATAGCGATCGTTGTCGCCGCGATAGACCAAGGCGCCGATCATCGGCGTCAGGCGGAAGCCCGCCGCGCCGAAGCCGTAGCCGACCCCGAGTTCACCGCCCCAGCGGGCATCGGCCCGCGCACCGTTCGCCTCCAGCGTCAGCTGCGCCGCCGCCGGCGTCGCGGCCGCCATCGCCACGGCGAGCCCGCCGGCGATCCACCCCATAATCCGCATAATGCCCCCTAAGCTATTCGATTTACCGGCTTCTATCGAGGCGCCTACGGGCCGGGCGGCGGATCGGCAAGGCGTCAGCGGAAGGTCATCGTCTTCACCGCCAGCCCCGCCTTGACCGTATAGGTGACGCTCCGCGCCGGATCGACCGGCTGCACCCAGCGTGCGCCCGCATAGAGCCGTTTCGCCGGCAGCGGCCGGCAGTCGCCGCCGCCCGCGGCGCATTGCCTGCCGTCGTACAGCTCGACGCTGGTGCTGCCGTCGTTGGCGAGCGTCAGCATCGTGCCGTCGCGCCGCGCGCTGACCGCATCGGTCATCACCTGCGGCCGGACGATCACCAGCATGTCGTAGCCGACCAGCACCTTGAGCGCCGATTGCGCGCCGGTGACCTCGCCCGCCACCGGCTTGACCGTGACGCGATAGACCCGGTCGCGCGCGCCGTGCGGCGCCACCGCGGCGATGCGGATCAGCCGATGCTCGCCGGGTTCTAGGATCATCTTCTGCGGCGAGACGAGCAGGCCGCTGCGCGCCGGATCGGGATCGACGACGCGGCGCTCGTCGGGCGTGCCGGGCGCGATGATCTCGGCGGGTTCGGCGACGACGTACATCCGCTCTGTGCCGCCGTTCGCCGCCTCGACGTCGACGCGCGGCGGCGCGGTCGGCGGCAGGTCGACCACCACCTGGCTCAGCACCAGCTGCGCCGCGGCGGGCGAGGCGGTGAGCCCCGATGCCGCGATGATCCCGAACGTCCTCATCCCGATCGCCCTCATCCTCGTCTCTCCGTCATGGCCGCGCATCCGCGATCTGGTTGAATATCGATCCGCCGCCGCAGATCAGCGTGCCGAGCGCGGCATAGCCGCTCGCCCCGGCGGTCGCCCGCACCGGCATCGCGCAGCTGCGCCCGTCCGGCGCGGCGATCCGCAGCGTCGCGTCCCGCGCCGTCTCGATCTGAAAATAGCCGGCACCGTCGGTGCTGCCGATCGCACCGGGTGCGCGGATCGCAGCATCGGCGACCGGCGATCCGTCGCGCCACAGCAGCCGGCCGAACATCGCCATCACCGTCCGCGCGCGCCACGCCAGCCGCGCGACCGTGCCGGGATAGACGCTGACGGTGCGCGCGCCGCCGTCGATCTGCATCAGCGCCGCGCCGGTCGGCCGCAGCCGCACCGCATATTGGCGATAGGCGGGGACGGACACCGCCAGCGTGCCGCCCGGCCGCACGATGCCGCGCGCGCCATTGTCGACCAGCACCTCGAACGCCGCATCGTCGGCGCCGTCGTCCGGCGCAGCGCCGGCGAGCGCGACAAGGATGACGCTGTCGTTGCGCTCGCGCCCCTGCATCGCCAGCCCCTGCCGCATCACCGCGGCGGTGGTCTGGAAGCCGAGGCTGTATTGCGTCGTGCCGTTGCTGCCTGCGAGCGGCTGGGCGAGATCGGCGGAAAGGCTCGCCGCATCGCCGCGCCAATCGGCATGGCCGCGCGCGAGCGTGCCGTCGATCTCGCGCTCGACGCCGCCCGACAGCGCGAGCGTGCCGCCGAGCGCGCGATCCGTCTGCCACGCGGCGCCGATCCCGCCGACCGGCGCGGCGCGCCCGCGCACGCCCGCGCCGCCGTCGCCGCGCAGGCCTGCGGTTGCGCTCACCGCGCTGGTGCCGCGCAGCCGTTGCAGGCTGATGCCGAGATAGACCGCGTGCGCCTGATTGGTCACCGTCGCGTCGCCGCGCAGCGTCACCTGCACGCCGCCGCGCTGGATCAGCGGCATCGTCAGGCTCGGGCCGAGGCCATAGCTCGCCCGCGTGCGCCGGTCGTCGCGATAGAAGCCGGACAGCGCGATCTGCCCGCGCGGCAGGGCGTAATTGACCGTCGCGTTGATCTGCGTGAAGCCACCGCTCGCGAGCCGCGCCGCCGGTTCGGTGCCGAGCCCGAGCGCGGCATCGTCGCGCGCACCGAGCGGGACGAGCGGCCGGTCGCCGCGGCTCCATACCCGGCGCAGGTCGATCGCATAATGGAAGCGCGCCGCCTCCGCCGCGCTCGCCTGCACCAGCACGCCGAACTGGCCGGTGACCGAGGCGAGCGCCGCTCCTCGCAGCTGCGCCGTGCGGCCGAGCCAATAGCCGCCGAGCTCGACCATCGCATTGCGATCCGTGCCGATCAGCGTCGCGTCCAAGGCGAGGTGCGGATCGAGCCGCCGTGCGATCCCCGCTTCGTAGAAGGCGACGCGCGACGGCGACACGAACCGGCCGTTGCGATCGTCGGCGAGCACGCCCGCATAAGCGAAGACGATCGGCGCGCCGACCGTCGGGATCGCGGCGTTCTTGGTGAAGAAGCGGCGCTCGTCGCGCACCGCGCCGCCGGCGCCGGTGATCCGCAGCACCACCTCATAGGCGCCGTCGGGCAGGCCGCTGGTGTCGATCGCCTGATTGCCGGCATCGTAGCTGCGCGAGGTGAGCAGCCGCCCGTCGCGCAGCACGTCGACCCGCGACCGCATCGCCAGCGACACGATCAGCGGGCTGCCGACGATCACCGTGCGGTCGAGCCGCGTGTCGATCTGGCTCTGCACACCGACGCCGACCAGCCGCCGCCGGCCGGTCAGGTCGATCCCCGGCGCCCATTGCACGCCCGCAGACAGGCGATAGCCCGGCGTATCGAGCTCCGCCGCGAGCGTATCGGCGAGCAGACCATAGCGTGACGAATAGGAGGTCTCGCTGCGCAGCCGCGCCGGGCCGTAACCGAGCAGCGCCCGGTTGAGCAGCGCATAGTCGCGATAGCCGCCGCTGCCCGCGATCGTCCCGCCGATCTGGTCGACCAGGGTGAGCTGCGACGGCGGCCGCGGCAGGTAGCGGCGTTCGGCGGCGGGGCGGACGGCGAGCAGGCGCGGGTGGAGGAACAGGTCGACGCGGAACCGCGCCTCGTCGAACACCACGCCCGCCACGTCGGGCGTCGGCGTCCGGCAATCGGCCGGATCGATGTCGCCCGCGCAGACCAGCGCGCGGTGGGCGGGCAGTTCCGGTATCGCCAGCGCCGCACGCACCGCCGCGGGATCGCGCACATCGGGGATCAGCGCGACCAGCGCATCGACTGCGTCGAAGCTGATGCGGTCGCCGCGATAATGGACGCGCGCCTGCCCGATCGCGCGGCCGCCGAGATAGACGTCGACCAGCGCCGCCTGCGGTGCGAGCAGGCCGTCGAACCCCGCCGGTGCCGCCACCGCCAGTCGCGGCGGCGCGTCCGTCGCCGCGTCCCGCGCCGCCGCCGGGGCGGTGCCCAGCAGCGCCAGCGCCAGCGCGCACCAGCCGGTCGACCAGCCCACCGCCCGCGCCTATTCCGCCGCGATCAGCAGCGTCAGCGTGCCGCTATAGGCGCCCGCCGTCGCGCGGCCGAGCGCCGTGGCGCGCAGCACGATCGTCAGGCTGGCGCTGTCGTTGCCGAGTGCGCAGCTGAGGTTGAGGCCGAGCAGGGTCGTCGTCTGGCCGGTCAGCGCGACCCCCGGCACCAGCGCGGTGCCGCCGGTCTGCCCCGCCGAACCGCTCCATTGCGCCTCGAACGGGAGCGGCGCGCCCGCCCCGGCGAGCGTGAAAGCCTGCCCCGCGCCGCTGCCGCTCGCGGTGACGCTGTAGCGGCCGGTCAGGTTCGCGGCGGAGACGCACAGGCTGCGGCTGCTGCTGATGTCCTGATCGACGCCAACCAGCCCGAACGCATAGTCGCCGAGCCGGGTGATCTGCACCTGCTGCGCCGCCGCCGGGCTCGCGCCGAACGCCGCCAGCCCCGCACCGACCGGGGCCAGTAACGCCAGCGCGCGCCGCCGCATCGCCAGCCCCTCCCGTCGCCGTGATTATTGCGGATTGACGAGCAGCGTCAGCGTGCCGGTGTAGGCGGTCAGCGACGGCATCGCCTGCAGTTGCGACGGCGCGATCGTGACGGTCAGGCTCGACGTCGCGGACGGCGAGGTGGCGCAGGTCGGCGCGGTCGCGGTCGACACGAAGCCGCTCGACGCGGTCGCCGCCACCAGGGCGGTGCCCGAGGTCTGGCCCGCCGACTGGTTCCACAGCACCGCATAGCTGACCGGGGTGAGCGCGCCCGAGGCGAGCGTGAAGGCGCCGCCGGTGCCGCTGCCGGTCGCGGTGATCGTATAGCCCTTGGTCGCGGTGTTGCTCCACACGCAATTGCTCTGCGAGCTGCTCGCCTGCTGGCTCGGATCGGCATTGGCGAAGCTGATGTCGGTCAGGCCCGAGATCTGCACCCGGCTCGGCACCGAGAGGGTGATCTGCACCGTCCCGGTCGATGTCGCCCCGAGCGTGCCGTTGGTCGCCGCGGCCGCCGGCGTCGCCGCCAGCAGCGACACAGACAGGATCAAACAGTTGCGAAGCTCGAAGTGTCTCATGCTCATGGCCCAAGTCTAGTGCAAATGCATCCATGCCCGTATCCGCCGCCTTACTCGTCGAAACGACGATATGCGGGTTGCACCGGTCACAACCGTGTCACTCGCATTTTCCTGTTAACAAGCTCTTGAGCATTTTACCCGGTTCGGCGGCTATCGAAGGGTATTAGAACCATAAATGGTCTTTGTCCGCCGCCGTCAATTCTACTTTATACGGTTTTGGGGCCGGAGCTCGGCCGTCCCGATGCGGGACGGACGCGGTAAACGGCATGGAACCAAGCTGCCGGCACCGGATTGTGGGATCGCGCGAGGGACAGATCCCCGCAAATCCGAGGACATTATGAGCCGTATGAAGTTGGGCCTCTTCGGGGCCGCCCGCCCGTCCGTTGCCGTTACCGATCTGCCGACGCACGAAATCCGTACCGTCGAGGCGCAGGACCGTCTGTCCGGCCTTACCCCGATCGAGATCGCCGCGGTCGAGGCGATGAGCCAGCCGGCCGTCACGGTCGCCGCACGCTGAACCGCAAGGCCGGCGGCGCTGCGTGACTTTCGCTGCCCGCCGCCGCATGATCGGCTGACGGAGCCTTCTGCGCCTCCGGATCGTTACGGCGGTGAATTGGAAGAGGGAGTAGGACATGGCACGTTCGGCTGAACAACGCGGCAAGCAGGAAACCAAGGCTGCCGAGAAGAAGGTGGAGAAGACCGGCAAGCCTGCCGGCGGCGCGCGCGGCGGCATCACCGCCCCGGTAACGCCCTCCCCCGAACTCGCGGCGATCGTCGGCGACAAGGATCTGCCGCGCAGCGAAGTCGTCAGCAAGGTCTGGGAATATATCAAGAAGCACGACCTGCAGGACGCCAAGGACCGCCGCCAGATCAACGCCGACGCGACGCTCGAAAAGGTGTTCGGCAAGAAGTCGGCGAGCATGTTCGAGATGAACAAGCATCTGAGCGCGCACCTCACCGCCAAGAAGGGCTGAGCAGCCGCTCGCCATGGACGGGTCCGACGGCGTCGCCGGTTATGAGAATGTGGTGACCGGCAGCCGCGACACGGAGGTCGCGGCACCGGGCGCCGCACAGGTGCGGGCCGCCTCGTCGCCCGAGCTCAAGACGCTCGCCGGCGTCGCGGTCGGCACACTGGTCATCGCGGCGCTCTATTTCGGGCAAGACGTGCTGATCCCGATCACCCTCGCGGTGATGCTGTCGTTCGTCCTGTCGCCGGTGGTCAACGGCCTGCAACGCCTGCGCCTGTGGCGGGCGCCGGCGGTGATCCTCACCGTCCTGTCCGCGCTCGGGCTGCTCGGCCTCGTCGGCACGCTGATCGGCAGCCAGGCGGCGGCGCTGACCGCCGACGCGCCGCGCTATGCCCAGACGATCGAGGCGAAGATCCAGGGCGTGCGGGGCTATGCCGTCGAGCGCATCGCCGCATTGACCAAGGATCTCGGCGGCGGCGAGACGCACCGCGCCACCCGGCCGGCGACGCTGCGCGGCCCGTCTGCCACGCCCGGCCAGCGCCAGCCCGTCCCCGTCGAGGTGGTCGAGGGCAGCAGCTCGCCCTTCACCCTTGCCAAGACGGTGGTCGAACCGATCCTCGGCCCGCTCGAAACCACGATCATCGTGCTGATCGTCGCGATCTTCGTGCTGATGCAGAAAGAGGATCTGCGCGACCGCTTCATCCGCGTCTTCGGGTCGAGCGACCTTCACCGCACCACCCGCGCGCTCGATGACGCCGGTCAGCGGCTGAGCAAATATTTCCTGTCGCAGCTCGCGGTGAACACCTGTTTCGGGCTGGTCATCGGCATCGGCCTGTGGCTGATCGGCATCCCCTCGCCGGCGATGTGGGGGGTGATGGCGGGGCTGCTCCGCTTCGTCCCCTATATCGGTTCGTTCCTCGCCGCGGTCGCCCCCGCCGCGCTGGGTGCCGCGGTCGAGCCCGGCTGGGGCATGACGATCGAGGTCGTCGCGCTGTTCGTCATCGTCGAACCGCTGACCGGCTATGTTGTCGAGCCGCTGCTCTACGGTCACTCGACCGGCCTGTCGCCGGTGTCGGTGATCGTCTCGGCGATCTTCTGGACATGGCTGTGGGGGCCGATCGGGCTGATCATGTCGACGCCGCTGACCTTGTGCCTCGTGGTGATGGGGCGGCACGTCAAAAGCCTCGAATTCTTCGACGTGCTGCTCGGCGACCGTCCGGCGCTGACGCCGGTGGAAAGCTTCTACCAGCGGATCCTCGCCAACAATCCCGACGAGGCGCTGGCGCAGGCGGAGGCGTTGCTCGACGACCGCACGCTCACCGCTTATTACGACGGCGTCGCGCGCGAAGGCCTCAAGCTTGCCGCCGAAGATGTCGCGCGCGGTACGATCGACGCCGCCGGCGCGGCGCGGATGACGCGGTCGATGCTGTCGGTGATCGACGACCTCGCGCCGGGCGCGCCGCCGGTCGCGGGCCAGGACGGCGTCGTTTTGTGCATCCCCGGTGATGGCGCGTTCGACGAGGCGATCGCCGCGATGCTCGCGCAGCTGCTCGGCCAGCACGGTCTCGCCGCGCGGCGCATCGCCAGCGCGGCGGCGTCGCGCGACGCCATCGCCACGCTCGACGTCAGCGGCGTCACGGTCGTCGCGATCCTGTACCTCGACCTGCACGACGTGCCGGCGCGGCTGCGCTACCTGATCCGCCGCCTGCGCGAGCGGCTGCCGGCGGCACGGATCGTCGTCGGGCTCTGGGCGTCGGAGGATCCGGCGCTGCGCGACGCGGCGATCCAGGCGCTCGGCGCGGATCAGTATATCGGCTCGCTCGCCGAGGCGGTGACGGCGATCGCGACCCCCGCGCCGACCGAGGCTCGCGCCGCCTGAGCCGCCGACCGCGGTGAACGAAATGCCGCGGCACGCATTGTCAGCCCGCGACATTGGGTTGCGGAGTTCGAGACGATGAAGACCAGCGGCAACACCATTCTGATGACCGGCGGCGGCAGCGGCATCGGCGAGGCGCTGGCGCATCGCTTCCACGATCGCGGCGACACGGTGATCATCGCCGGCCGTCGCCAGGACGCGCTCGACCGCGCCGCCGAGGGCCGCGCGCGCATCCACACCCGCACGCTCGACGTCGAGGATGCCGCCGCGACCGAGGCCTTCGCCCGCGCGATCGTCGCCGACTTCCCCGATCTCAACGTGCTGTTCAACAACGCTGGCATCATGAAGTTCGAGGATCTGACCGCGGCGCGCGACCTCGGCGATGCCGAGGCGACGGTGGCGATCAACATCCTCGGCCCGATCCGCCTGACCAACGCGCTGATCGACCATCTTGCCGGCCAGCCCGATGCGGCGATCGTCACCGTCACCTCGGGCCTCGCCTATGTCCCGCTGGTCGCCGCGCCGACCTATTCGGCGTCGAAGGCGGCGATCCATTCCTATACCGTGTCACTGCGCACGCAGCTCGCCGGCAAGGTCGAGGTGATCGAGCTCGCCCCGCCGGGCGTACAGACCGACCTCACCCCCGGTCAGGCCAAGCGCCCCGGCTACATGCCGCTCGAGGCCTTCGCCGACGCGGTCGCCGCGCAATTCGCGCAGCAGCCGACGCCGCGCGAGATCCTGGTCGACGAGGTCCAGTTCCTCCGCCAGGCCGAGCGCGAGGGCCGTTTCGACGAGACGCTCAAGACGCTCACCGAGCGCGCCGCCCAGCAGCGCGCCGCGGGAGGCGAATAACCCCCGCCCGATCCCGCTTGACCCTTATCGATAAACGATACATATTGTTTATCGATAAGGGGATGGATCATGCGGGATCGGGGACTGACCGTGGCGCGCGGTGTGTTGCGCGTCGGCAATGGCATCAACTGGCTGTTCGGGATCGCGACGCTCGCGGCGCTGCTCGTCTCCTTCCCTTTGGGTGACCGGCTCGCCGCGCATCTGGTCGCGAAATATCCGCATGGCGATATCGCCGGGACGATCGCGGTGGTGCGGGTGATCGGGCTGCTCGCCATCGTCGCCGCGGTCGCGGCGCATCAGATCTTCACGCGGCTGCTCGCGATCGTCGCGACGGTGGATGCCGGCGATCCCTTCATCATCGACAATGCGGCGCGGCTGCGGCGGATCGGCTGGGCGTTGCTCTCCCTGCAGCTGCTCAACCTCGCCGCCGGCGCGATCATCGTACTGCTCGACCGGATGGGCGTCGACCATCCGACCTGGGCGCCGGGCCTGACCGGCTGGATCGCCGTCGTCATGGTGTTCGCGCTGGCCCGCGTCTTTCAGGTCGGGGCGGCGATGCGCGACGATCTGGCGATGACGGTCTGATGGCGGTCATCGTCACGCTCGACGCGATGCTCGCCGCCCGCGGCATGACGCTGACCGGACTGTCGCAGAGCGTCGACATCACGCTGGCGAACCTGTCGATCCTGAAAACCGGCAAGGCCAAGGCGATCCGCTTTTCGACGCTGGAGGCGATCTGCCGTGCGCTCGATTGCCAGCCTGGCGACATTCTGACGGTGATCGAGGGGGATGAGCCATGATCCAGACCTTCTTCGGCGACGTGGCGGCGGCCTATCGCGACGGCTGGACGCTGGCGCGCGCGCTGCCGTGGCTGGTGCTGGCGATGGCGGGGATCGAACTCGCGCAGCATGCGGTCGAATGGCGGCTCGGTTTCTTCGCCGGCGATGCCGCGCTCCACAGACAGGCTGCCACCGCGCCGCTGCGCATGGCGTTCGGCTGGCCCAAGATGCTGACGCTCTATGCGGTCGGCTTCATCGCGATCCGCTGGTGCGTGCTGCGCGACCCACATCGCGCGCTGCGCCCGCCGCCGCAGGCGCTGCGGCGCTACGTCTGGGTGGTGCTGTTCCAGCTGGTCCCGGCGGTGGCGATCATCCAGGCGGGATCGTTCGCGGCCAGCGCCTCCGGCGTCATGGCGATCCGCCTCACCGCCGGCCTCGCGCAGCAGTTGAGCGAGCCGTTACTGTGCCTCTGGTTCGTCCACGCCGCCCTGGGCTTGCGAGCGTTCGGCCCGCTCGCTTCGGCGAAGACGACGCGCTGGCTTTACGTCTGGGCCTTGCTGCTCGTCCTGATCGCGCGCGTGCCGGCGTCGCAGCTGCATGCGCGGCTCAACATCTGGTCGGCGGGGCAGGCGCCGGCGATGCAGGCCGCGCTGCTGCTGCTCGACGCGGCGGTGGTCGGGCTGCTCGCGGTGATCGTCCCCGCGGCGCAGGTCCGCGCGGCACGCCGCATCGCTGCGCGGCGCGGCATCGCGCTCACGCCGGATGGGGCTATGCCATCTCCTTGAGCGGCACCGCTGCGTCGGCGAGACGATCGGGCGCCACGCGCGCGCCGCCGACCACCAGCGCCCGGCCCTGGACGTAATCCTTGACCGCATTGACGCAGTCGAGCGCGATCACGCGGCCGTCGCGCAGATAGACGAGCGAGAAGCTGCGCGTCGCCGGATCGCCGCGCAGCACCGCCGCGTCATGGCCGGTCGACAGGCCGACCGTCTGCAGCTTGAGGTCATATTGGTTCGACCAGAACCACGGCACCGCGGCGTACTCCTCCGCCGCGCCGGTCAGCGCCTTGGCCACCACCGTCGCCTGATCGTTGGCGTTCTGCACCGATTCGAGCCGGATCGTCGCGCCGTCGGCGAAGCCATTGGCGTGGAGTGCGCAATCGCCGATCGCGAAGACGTCGGGCAGGCTGGTGCGGCACGTCGCATCGACCGCGACGCCATTGCCCCCCGCCGCCCCCGCCGCGAGCAGGGGTTCGACCGCGGGCACGATGCCGATGCCGACGATCACCATCTCGCCGGGCAGCACCGTGCCGTCGGCGAGCCGCACGCCGGTGGCGCGCCCCTCCGCTTCGACGATGCAATCGACCTGCGTCGCGAGGCGGATGTCGACGCCCCGCGCGCGATGCTCGGCCTCGTAGAAGCGCGACAGCGGCTCGCCGGCCACGCGCGCCAGCACGCGCGGCAGCGCCTCGACCAGCGTCACCGGCTTGCCGAGCTTGGTCAGCACCGCCGCCGCCTCGAGCCCGATATAGCCGCCGCCGATCACCACCACCCGCTGCGTCGTCGGCAGCTCGGCCATCAACCGGTCGACATCCGCGCGGGTGCGCACCGCATGCACGCCGGCGAGATCGTGGCCGGCGCAGCTCAGCCGCCGCGGCGCGCCGCCGGTCGCCCAGATCAGCGTGCCGTAACCGATCGCCTCGCCGCCCGCGCTGGTGACGCGATGCGCCTCGGCATCGACCGCGACGATACGCGTGTCCGTCAGGACGGTGATCTGCTTGTCGGCCCAGAAGGCGGCGGGGCGCAGCAGGATACGCTCGAACGGCTTGTCCCGCGCGAGATACTCCTTCGACAGCGGCGGGCGTTCATAGGGCAGATCGGGTTCGTCGCCGATCAGCGCGATCGTACCCGCGAACTTGCGCTGGCGCAGCGCGATCGCGGCCTGTGCGCCGGCATGGCCCGCGCCGACGATGACGATATCGAATTGCTGCATCCCGATCCTCTCTTCGGCCGGCATCCCGCGCGACCGGTGCAGAGGCCTTATCAGCGCTTCGGCGCCGGCGGGAGCCCGGTGTTTGTTTTGGGCGCCTGTCATCAGGATACGCGGTAGCAACCTCCGTCCCCGCCACCCTGCGTAAACGGCGGTATCACCCACCACGTACCACCCCGGCGGGGGCCGAAGTCCAGTGTGGTGGAGTTTTGGAATGACCCACGCCGCCCTCCCAGCTGGACCCCGGCCTTCGGCGGGGCGGTACGGAGGCTGTTGGAGACGGTTCCGACGAGGCGAGCCTATCAGTGCAACCTGGCAATGGCGTGCACGTCGCGACGATCCCGCCTCACGCCGGCTTGGACAGGCTGTCGATCACCTCGTCGAGCAGCGTGGTCAGCATTTGCATCTTCTCGGGCGCCAGGCTGATGCCGGCATAATGATCCTCCCGGTCAGCCAGCAGACCCAGTCGCGCCACCACCGGCTGTGCCGCCTCGGTGGCATAGAGCCGCTTGACGCGACGATCGCCGGGGTCGGCGCGCCGCTCGACCCATTGCAGCGCCTCGAGCCGGTCGAGCGTCTGGCCGATCGCGACCGGGCCGATCTCGAGCTTTTCCGCCATCTCCTTCTGCGTCCAGCCGGGATGGAGATAGATCGAGGCGAGCGCCCGCCATTGCGCCTGGGTCAGCGCCTCGCCCTCGGCGAGCGCCATCGCCCGCGCGCGCTCGTCGAACCGTTTGCGCAGCAGGCGGGCGATCAGCGAGACCTGCGTCGCGAAGCTGCGCTGCCCCGTATCTGGAAGAGCTTCGGCTCCGACGGGAGCGGTCATCGGTCGTCCTTCTGTTCGCACCATGGCGGTGTCGGCCTCCTATACCGCTGGCGACAATGATGTCAGCGCTTTGCGGGAGCGGGGCAAAAGGTCAATGTAACTTATCTGTAAGCTGCCTCATAATCAGGTTGCTTTCCATTCCCATCGGGTCCACCGGCGCTTGCGTTATTCGAGATCATCGGGGCGTGTCCCCGGATCCGTGAGGTATCATGAGCCTGGACGACCCCGATCATCGCCCCGATCCGACCGCGCTCGAGGAAGCGCCCCCGGTCACCGATCCCGCCCCCGTCGTGCAGGCGGCCGATCCGACGCCCACCCGGCGCAGCCGGCTGCGCCTGCCGCTGCTGCTCGCCGCGCCGATCGTCGCCATCGCGGTCGGCCTGTTCTTCTATCTGAGCGGCGGTCGCTACCAGTCGACCGACAACGGCTATCTCCAGGCGGGCCTCGTACCGGTCGCCGCCAGCGTCAGCGGGCCGGTGGTCGCGGTGATGGTGCACAACAACCAGCAGGTCCGCGCCGGCGACGTGCTGTTCCGCATCGACCCCGCTCCCTTCCAGGCCGTGGTCGACGAGGCGGCGGCGGAGCTCGCCAACGCCCGCACGCAGGTGTCGTCGCTGCGCGCCAATTACCGCGGCGGCGAGGCCGGCCTCGCCGCCGCGCGCGCGCGGCTCGCCTATGCGGAGCGCGAGGCGGCGCGGCAGAAGTCGCTGCTCGCCGAGGGCATCTCGTCGCAGAACCAGTACGATCAGGCGGTGCTCGCCGCGCAGACCGCGCGCCAGCAGATCCAGACCTCGGTCCAGCAGAACGCCGGCGTCGCCGCGACGCTGACCGGCAGCGTCGACGCGCCGACCGCGGCGCAACCGGCGGTGCAGCGGGCCGAGGCGGCGCTGGAACGCGCCCGCCTCAACCTTGGCTACACCGTGGTGCGCGCCGCGCAGGACGGCATCGTCACCAAGGTCGACCAGCTCCAGCGCGGCAGCTACGTCACCGCCGCCAAGCCGGTGTTCACGCTCGCCGGCACGCGCCTGTGGGTCGAGGGCAATTTCAAGGAGGACCAGCTCAACCACATGCGCGTCGGCCAGCGCGCCACCTTCCACGTCGACGCCTTCCCCGATCTGGAACTGACCGGCCGGCTGACCAGCTTCAGCCCCGGCACCGGCAACAGCTTCGCGCTGCTGCCGGCGGAGAATGCGACGGGCAATTGGGTCAAGGTCGTCCAGCGCCTGCCGGTCGAATTCAGCATCGACCGCCTGCCGCAGGGCGTGCCGCTGCACGCCGGGCTCAGCGTCGAGGTCGAGGTCGACACCGGCCATCGCCGCCACCTGTTCGGCGGTGACGCCACATCACGATGACCGGCGCCTATCCGGATCCGGTCTCGCGACGCTTCATCACCGCCGCGGTGATGGCGGCGACGGTGATGAACTCGCTCGACAGCACGATCGCCAACGTCGCGCTGCCGCATATCCAGGGCAGCGTCTCCGCCTCGGGCGAGGAGATCACCTGGGTGCTCACCTCCTACATCGTCGCCGCCGCGATCATGACCCCGCTGACCGGCTGGCTGGCCGGGCGGTTCGGGCGCAAGCGGCTGATGCTGTGGTCGATCGTCGGCTTCACCGCGGTCTCCGGCCTGTGCGGCATCGCCAACAGCCTCGGCGAGCTGGTCGGCTTCCGCCTGTTGCAGGGCGTGTTCGGCGCGGCGCTGGTGCCGATGAGCCAGGCGATCCTGCTCGACATCAACCCGCCCGAACGCCACGGCCCGGCGATGGCGGTGTGGGGAATGGGCGCGATCCTGGGGCCGATCATCGGCCCGGCGCTCGGCGGCTGGCTGACCGACAATCTGTCGTGGCGCTGGGTCTTCTACATCAACCTGCCGATCGGCGCGCTCGCCTTCGCCGGCCTGTCGGGATTCCTGATCGAGACCAAGGATGCGATGCGGCCGCGGCTCGACCTGTTCGGCTTCGCGATGCTCGCGCTGGCGATCGGCTCGATCCAGCTGATGCTCGACCGCGGCCAGACCAAGGACTGGTTCAGCTCGACCGAGATCTGCCTCGAGGCGGCGCTCGGCCTGTTCTTCGGCTATCTGTTCGTCGTCCACACGCTGACCGCGCGCCGGCCGTTCATCGACATCGGCATGTTCAAGGACCGCAACTTCCTGACCGGCTCGATCTTCGGCTTCTTCCTCGGCACCGTCTTGTTCGGCGTGCTCGCGCTGCTGCCGACGATGCTGGAGACGCTGATGGGCTATCCGGTCGTGCTGACCGGGCTGGTCACCGCGCCGCGCGGTATCGGTACGCTGATCTCGATGATCGTCGTCGGCCGGCTGATCAAGACGGTCGACGCGCGCATCCTGATCTTCGCCGGCTTCGCCATCGCGGCCTATTCGCTGCACATCATGTCGGGCTTCACGCTCGGCATGAACGAGCGGCTGGTGATCGTCTCGGGCTTCATCCAGGGCATCGGCACCGGACTGGTCTTCGTCCCGCTGACCACGATCGCCTTCGCGACGCTCGACGCGCGCTACCGCAACGAGGGCGCGGCGATGTTCACGCTGACCCGCAACATCGGCTCCGCGGTCGGCATCTCGATGCTGCAGGCGCTGACCATCCGCAACGGCGCGACGGTGCATGCGCGGCTGGTCGAGGGCGTGCGGCCGGACAATCCGCTGCTGCCGTCGGGCTTCGACTTCGACGCGCCGGCGGCGGTCGCGATGCTCAACGCGCAGATCACGCGCCAGGCGGCGATGGTCTCCTATGTCGATGCCTTCTGGCTGCTCTTCATCCTCACCCTCGCCGTCATCCCGCTGCTGCTGCTGATGCGCCGCCCCCGCGCCGGCGGCGGCGACGGCCCGACGATCCACATGGACTGATCCGATGCGCGTTGCCCCCCTGATCCTCACCGCCGTCGCGGCCGCCGCGCTCGCCGGCTGCACCGTCGGCCCCGATTTCGCGCGGCCGCAGGCCCCCGCCGCGAGCGGCTACCAGCCCGCCGGCGAGGCGGCCCCGCCGCGCGTCGCGTTCGGCGACGGGCCGGAGCAGCGGTGGTGGACCGCCTTCGGCTCGCCGCAGCTCGACGCACTGGTCGATCAGGCGATCGCGCACAACCGCAGCCTCGCCGCGAGCAACGCGACGCTCGCCGCCAGCCGCGACGAGGTCCGCGCCATCGCCGGCCGCCGCCTGCCGCAGGTCGACGCCAATGCCCGCGCCGACCAGCAGCAGGTCAACCTCGCCGCCTTCGGCTTCTCCGGCAGCAATCCGCTCGCCCCCGGCGGCAATCCGGAATTCAACCTCTACACCGTCGGCGGCGGCGTCAGCTACGACCTCGACCTGTTCGGCGGCCTGCGCCGCAGCGTCGAGCAGAGCGCCGCGCAAGCCGAGGCGCAGCAGCGCCAGACCGAGGCGGCGCATCTCTCGATCGCGGGACAGGTGGTCAATCAGGTGCTGACCATCGCCGCGCTCAACGCGCAGATCGCCACCGCCCGCGCGCTGCTCGCCGACGACCAGCGCAACGTCGACCTGACGCAGAAGCGCCGCGCCGGCGGCGAGGGCACTTTGGTCGAGGTGCTCAACGCGCAGAGCCAATATGCCGCCGACCGCGGCGACCTGCCGCAGCTCGACCAGCAGCTCGCGGAAGCGCGGCACCTGCTCGCCACCCTCATCGGCACCACGCCCGACACGCTGCCGCCCACCGACGTCGGGCTCGACCGGCTGACGCTGCCGGCGACGATCCCGGTGGCGCTGCCGTCCGCGCTGGTCCACCGCCGCCCCGACATCCTCCAGGCGGAGGCGCAGTTGCACGCCGCCACCGCGGCGATCGGCGTCGCCACCGCGCGCCTCTATCCCGACATCACCCTGGGCGCGACGCTGACGCAGGGCGCCCCGGCGGTCGGTGACCTCGTCAGGAACGCCTTCCGCGGCTACGATTTGTTCGCTGGCCTGACCGCGCCGATCTTCCACGGCGGCACGTTGAAGGCCGAGCGCGCGGCGGCGGTCGACCGGGCCCGCGCCAGCCAGGCGCGCTACGAACAGACGGTGCTGGTCGCGTTCAGCCAGGTCGCCGATCTGCTCTCGGCGATGCGGAACGACACCCGCTCGGTCGCCGACCAGCAGGCGTCGGTCGCAGTCGCCGAACGCTCGCGCCACCTGTCGCGGCGCAGCTTCGAGGTCGGCAATTCGGGCATCCTCCAGGTGCTGGAGACCGAACGCCTCTACCAGCGCGCCAGCAACGGCCTCGTCGTCGCACGGACGCGGCAGTTCCTCAACGTCGCCCGCCTGTACGTCGCGACCGCGGGGGGATGGATCGCACCGGCGCCGGCTCCTGCGCCGTAACCGGCCCCGCGGGCGGATCGGCTGCACCGGCGCCGTCTCCGTCGCGCTACGCCCGAGCGACGCCGGCTCTTGCAAAGTGGGCGGCGTGCGGTAGCGCCGGCGGATGACCGACCGCTCCACGCGCCCGCCGACACGCCGCCTTGTGCTTGCCGGCGGCCTCGCCGCGACGGTCGCGCCGGCCCCGGAACCGGCATCGGCACACGGCGCCGTACCGCCGCCGTTCCTCCTCAAGCCGTGGATGACATTGGCCGATGTGCCGGGTGCGAGCTGGGCTTTGCTCGACGGTGACCGGATCGACAGCCATGCGGAGGGCGACGCCAGGGCGGGCGTCACCCCGGCCACCGTCGACACGGTGTTCGAGGCGGCGTCGCTGTCCAAGCCCGTGCTCGCCGCAGCGATCCACGCGCTCGTCGCCGAAGGCCGGATCGATCTCGACGCACCCGTCGTCGCGCATATCCCCTTCACCCGCGACGCCGCGACCCGCGCCGTCACCCCGCGTCATCTGCTCGCCCATGCCGGTGGCCTGCTCAACTGGCGCACCGAGCCCGGCGACCTCGTCAGCAGCTTCACGCCCGGATCGGCGTTCCGTTATTCGGGCGAAGGCTATGCGCTGCTCGCCCGGCTGGCCGAGACGATCACCGGCGAGAGTGCCGCCGCGCTGGTCCGCCGGCTGGTGCTGGTGCCGGCGGGGATGACGCGGAGCGGCTACGGCTGGATCGGCGACGGTGGCGCGGTCGCCTGGCCGCATGATGCCGGCGGCGCGGTGATGACGGACAAGGGCCCTGCCGCCTTCCGCACGGCGCGCGACGCGGGGCCCGCGCGATCCGTCGAACGCTGGACGGAGGCGGACAGGGTCGCTGCGGCGCAGGCGCTCGGCAAGCCGGCCTTGCCGCTCTTCCTGATACCGAACATGGCCGCCGGCCTGTGGACCACCGCGGGCGACTATGCCCGCTTCCTCCGCTTCGCGCGCCGCTTCCCGGCGATGAACACGCCGACCGTGCGCGTCGCGGGCGCGCTCTCCTGGGGGCTGGGCTGGGGCCTCGAACAGGCGGGCGCGCGGCGCTTCGCCTGGCATTGGGGGCAGAACGACGGCGTCTGCAACCTGTTCGTCACCGATCTGAGCGCCGGCACCAGCCTCGTCGTGCTGACCAACGGCGCCGGCGGCCAGCGCGTCTATGGCCGTGCGGCGCGCGTCCGCTTCGCCCGCGAGTTCGACGCGCTGACCTGGCTGCAACCCTGAGGGCCGAGCCGCGTCCGGCCGCCGCGTGCCGCGTCCCTCACCCCCGCCGCGCCGCGCGCAACAGGCTCCACAGCACCGCGGCGGCGGCGAGGTCGAGCGCAGCGAGCGCCGCGAACAGCGGATCGTAGCCGAAGGCGTCGGCGCTCTGCCCGATCAGCAGCGTGAACAGCATGCCGCCGACCCAGGCCGAGGTGCCCGCCATGCCGCTCGCGGTGCCGACGGTGCGGCTGTCGAACATGTCGGCGCACAGGGTGATGAGCGCGCCGCTGAGCATCTGATGCGCGAAACCGCCGACGCAGAACAGCAGGATCGCCATGCCGGGCGTTGCGGCGAGGCCGATGCACGCCGGCCCGATCATGCAGGCGGCGCCGACGGTCATCGTGATCTTGCGCGAGGCGACCAGCGGCACGCCGCGCCGCATCAGCCAGCCGGGGAGCAGCCCCGCCGCGAGGCTGCCGAAATCGGCGGCGAGGAACGGCATCCACGCCCAGAGCGCGATGCTCTTGAGATCGAGGTGCCAGACCGAGACGAGATACAGCGGGATGAAGAAGTTGAACGTCTGCCACGCCGGTTCGGCGAGGAAGCGCGGGATGGCGATTCCCCAGAAGCTGCGGCTGCGCAGCAGGTCGGCGCGCGTCGCCGGCTTGTCGCCGACGTCCTCGGTCTGTGCCGCCGCCAGCGTGGCACGCTCCGCCTCGCCGAGTGCAGGATGGTCCGCCGGGCTGCGATAGCCCCAATACCAGAGCAGCGCCCAGGCGAGGCTCAGCCCGCCGGTGACCACGAAGGCGGCCTGCCAGTCGAACGCCAGTATGCAGAAGGCGACGAGCGGCGGCGCCACCATATTGCCGACACTCGTGCCCATCTGGAACACGCTGGTGGCGAGCGGCCGTTCGCGCGGCGGAAACCATTCGGACACCGCCTTCGCCCCCGCCGGAATCGCCGCCGCCTCGCTCGCGCCGAGCAAGGCGCGGAAGGCGGCGAGGCTCGGCCAGCCGGTCGCCAGCGCATGCGCCATGTTGGCGAGCGCCCAGCCGACCGCGAACAGGAAGAAGCCGAGCCGCGTGCCGAGCAGGTCGAGCACGCTGCCCGCCACCGTCTGCATCACCGTGTAGCTCGCCTGGAAGGCGAGCACGACCCAGCTGTAATCCTCGGTCGTCATGCCGAATTCGGTTTTGAGCTGCGGTGCCGCGACCGACAGCGTCGACCGCGCGAGATAGTTGAGGATCGTCCCCAAGGTGACGAGCGCGATCAGGCGCCAGCGCAGTGGTATCGCGCGCCACCCGCGCGCCTGTCCGGTCATCGCGACGATGCCGCGGCCGAGGCGGTGGCTCGGGTGACGTCTGCGGTCATCGCGAAATCTCCAGCGCGGATACGATCGCCTCGCCCTTTACCGGCACGAAGCGCACGTCAAGCACGCCGTCGCCGACCTCGACCGGCACGCGCCGGGTGATCGCCCGCAACGGCCCGCCGGCTGCCGCCGCCACGTCGAGCGCGGCGATGACCCGGCGGCCGTTGACGGTGACGTCGAACTGGCGCGCCCCCGCCGCGAGCGACGGCTCGACGAAGGTGAGGTCGAGCGCATAGCGGCCGTTGGCGAGCGGGATGCGATAGCCGAAACGACCCTGACGATAGGTTTCAGCGACGACCCCGCCCGCGGTGCCGGTCACCACCTTCCTCGGCGGCGGCGGGCCATAGCCGGCGGCGGGGTTGACGCTGCCCGCGGTGCCGCCGTCGAAAAAGGCATCGGAACCGAAGCGTTTGCCGGCGACCTGCGGCGCGACGAGCGCACCGCTGTCGATCCGCACCGCCTGCGCCGCGTCGGGCGACAGCTGCCAGTCGACGCGATCGTCCTGCGCCCCGCCCGCGAACAGGCCGCGCGCGACGACGCGATTGGCGCCGGCGGTGAGCGCGACATCGCGCCAGACGCAGATCCGCTCCGCGCAATCGCTCATCGTGCCGACGACCCGCCCGTTGACGCTGAGCTCGGTGCGCGGGGCGTTGCTGTAGACGTGCACGTCGGTGACGCGATAGGCGCGGTCGACGTAGCGGCGGCCGTTGATATGGACGGTCGGCGTCTCGGTCCAGTTCGCCTTGTAGAAATAATAAGCGTCCTTGCGGATCTGCCGGTCGTAGGTGACGAGGCCCTTGGTGTTGATGTCGACCGCATCGCCCTCGCGCCGCACCGTCGTCGCGAAGTCGAACGAATTCCACAGCCAGCTCGCCCACAGATACGGCTTGCGCGCCAGCGTCGCCCAGGCCTGTTCGTGGATGTAGCTTTCATATTCCTCGGGCTGGTCGTGGCCGCGCGCATCGATCGGCCCGCCGAGCGGATCATCGGTGTGGATCGTCGTCGCGCCGCCCGCGCCATATTCGGTGACCGAGAGCGGCTGCGCCGGTCGCTTGGCGTGCAGTTCGTCGAGGTGCGGGCCGAGGTCCGCCGGCTTGCCGTAATACCAGCCGAAATAGCGGTTCGCCCCGCCGAGATCGGCCGCCACCGCGGTGATCGGCACGTCGGAGGTGGGACCGATATTGCGCTCGCAGCAGGTGGCGAGCGCGGTGGCGCGCGACGGATCCTCCGCTTTGGCGAGCGCGTCGAGTTCGCGCAGCAGCGGCAGCGGATCGGGCGCAGCACCGTCGCGGGTGGTGATGAACGCCGGGATCGACTTGCCGAAATCGACCTCGTTGGCGATGCCCCAGCTGACCACCGAGGCGTGGTTGGCATTCTGAAGGATCAGTTCGCGCAGCTGCTGGCGCGCGTCGGCGCGCAGCGCGTCGGTGGCGACCAGATCGTTGCCGAGCGTCCATTTCGAGACGAGCGGGATCTCGTCCCAGACGATCAGGCCGTACCGGTCGGCGAGGTCGTGGATCGTCTGGCCGTGCTGGTAATGCGTCAGGCGGATCGTATTGACCCCCATCTCGCGCATGATCGCGACATCCTGTTCGACATCGGCGTCGCTGATCGCCCAGCCCTTGCCCTCGCGATCCTGGTGATAGCCGACGCCGTGCAGGCGCAGCGGCTTGCCGTTGAGCAGGAAGCCCCGCTGCGGATCGGCGCGCAGCTCGCGGATGCCGAAGGCTTGCTCGACCCGGTCGAGCACCGCGCCCGACGGGGTGGTGACCTCCACCACCAGCCGGTGGAGATAGGGATCGGCGACGCCGTTCCACAGATGCGGATCGGCGACCGCGAGCGACTGCGCGACCGCCGCGGTGGCATGGCCGGCGAGCCCGGCGCGGCGCGTCGCGCGCGCCACCGTCCGGCCGTCGGCATCGAGCAGGCGGACGGTGGTGACGGCATCCTGCCGGCGGGCGCGATCGTTGCGAACGCGGACGCGCACGTCGATCGTCGCGCCGGCGGGGGTGATCGCGCGGATGGCGGCGAGGATGCCGCTGCCGCCGTCCTCCATCATGTCGATATGGACCGGGTCGGTGGCGATCAGGCTGACCGGGCGGTAGAGCCCGCCATGGACGAAGAAGTCGCCGGCCAGCGGCAGCACGTCGGCGGTCGCCGAGCCGGGCTCGGGCTGGCTGTTGTCGACCTTGACCAGCAGCACGTTCGTCTCGCCGGCACGCAGCGCGTCGGTCGCGTCGAGGCGGAAGCGCGAAAAGCCGCCGCGATGCGCGCCGAGCCGCCGGCCGTTGAGCCAGACCTCGGCGGTGCGGCTCGCCGCGTCGAACTGCAACCAGGCGCGGCGGCCGGCGAAGGCGGCATCGGGGGTGAAGCTCAGCCGGTACCAGCCGACGCCCTGATATTTGTCGACCGTATCGGCGTGATTGCGATGCTGCTGCGGATCGGGGAGATAATAGCCGACGCGGTTCCACGTATGCGGCACCGACACCGGCTGCCATGCCCCGCCCGCCGTCGCTGCCGCGGCAGGATCGACCGTGCCGCCGCGCTGGAATTGCCAGCCCTGCGCCAGCGTCATGGTGGCGCGATCGGCCTGCGCCGCCGCCGGTACGGCGATCGCCATGCCGATCGCCGCGGCAATCCATCGGGATGTCATCTGCCTCTCCTCGTTCGACCGCATCGTGGACGGCGCTGGCGCGCCGGCCGGTGCGGGGCATTGTGCGTCCGGGCCGTCCGCATGACTAACGTGCAGCCTCGCTGCCCGCCACGGCCGTGCCGCTCGCGGTGAAGTCCATCATCGGCGCGGCGTTGCGGTCATAGCGCCGCCACGCCGGCAGGCCGTCACCATTGGGATCGCCGGTGGTGGCGAAATTGAGGAGGTAGCGACTGATGAGGCGGCCCATGGCGTCGTCCCGCGCGGTGGTCGCCGCGCCATATTTGACGCGCTGCGTAGCGAAGAAGAAGGGGACGTCGGTGGCGTGGCCGGCACCGCCGCCACTACCGCCCGGCGCGGCTTGGGCCACATAGGAGAAACGGTAATAATAGGTCGGCACCCCGGCATCCGCGATCAGCCCGGCGAGCGTGCGGGCACCGCGGATCATCATGCCGTCCGGTCCGCCGATGTCGTTGCTGGTCGCGCCGATCATGACCGGGACATGCCAGAACGTGCCGCGGCGATAGGTCGCCGCCACCGGCAGCGCGATCGTGCCGTCGGGATAGGGCGAGGCGAAGGTACGCGGCGTGCCGCTCCCCGGAAACAGCGCGCGCATGGTCAGGCCGTCGACGACCTGATCCGTGGTGAGCGCGCGCAATCGCGTTGCCGCGTCGGGGGCGTCGGCCGCGATGCCCTGGCCCGCGGCGAAGGCGAGGCTAGCCGCCTGCGCCGCATCGCGGGTGGCCGCGCCGCTCTCGCCGTCACCGCCCGACATCACGACGGCGCGCGCGAACAGGCCTTCGCTCATCGGCGAGGTGATGAGCGTGTGCACCGACATGCCGCCGGCGCTTTCGCCGACGATCGTCACGTTGCGCGGATCACCACCGAAGGCGGCGACATTGGCCTGGACCCAGCGCAAGGCGGCGAGCTGGTCCATATAGCCGTAATTGCCCGATGCGCGCGCGCCCGCCGGGCCTTCGAGCGCGGGATGGACGAAGGTGCCGAACCGCCCGACGCGATAGTTGAAGCTGACGACCACCGCGCCCTGCCGCGCGAGGCGTGCGCCCGCATAGGTCGCCGGCGACGAGCCGCCGTTGACGAAGCCGCCGCCATAGAACCAGACGATCACCGGCAGTCGCGCGCGCGGGCTGCGCGGCGCCCAGACGTTGAGCACGAGACAATCCTCCGACGGCACCGTGCCGAGCGGCGCCGCGTCGCTGGGGAACGGCTGTTGCGCGCAATCGTGGCCGTATGCCCGCGCCTCGCGCACCGCCGACCAGCGCGCCACCGGCTGCGGCGCGCGCCAGCGGTCGGGGCCGGTCGGGGGCGCGGCGAAGGGGATGCCCAGCCACTGCCGCACGCCATCCGCGACGAGGCCGCGCACCGGGCCCGCGTTTGTCCGCACCACCGGCGCCGGCTCGCTGGCGGATGCCGCAGCGGCCATCGCCGGCATGAGGATCATCGACAGTGAGCGTGCGCGCATGATGCCAGTCCTTCCGCATATCCTGATGGTTCACCGCTCGCGCAGCCGCCCGCCCGAGCCGTCATACCGCCGCCGTGCCGGGCATGGCCGCCTGCACCACCCGCTGATCGAGCCGCCCGAACGTCGCCGCGCCGCCCGCCGTCATCGCGACGCGATCGCCGAAGGACAGGAAGGGCGTCTGTGCATGGCCCCGTGCCAGCATCTCGATCACGCGACGCTCCGACAGGCAGGTCGAGCCGACGCGATCGTAATCGGGATTGGAAACCGTCCCCGAACCGATGATCGTCCCCGCCGGCAGGTCGCGCGTGCGGGCCGCATGCGCGATCAGATCATGGAAGCCGACCGCCATCGCGCCGCCGTCCGGATCGCCGAACCACGATCCGTTGACCTCGACCCGCAGCGGCAGGCAGACGCGCCCGTGCCGCCATGCGTCGCCCAGGCCATCGGGCGTGACCGCGAACGGCGCCATGCTGCAGGCGGGTTTGGCCTGCACCCAGCCGAAACCGGTCTTCATCTCGATCGGGGCGATCGCGCGCAGCGACCAGTCGTTGATAAGGACGATCAGCACGACATGCGCCAGCGCGTCCGCGGCGGAACAGCCCATCGGCACGTCGTCGGTGATGATCCCGAACTCGCCTTCGAAATCGATGCCGTCGGCCTCCGACGGGAAAGGCACGTCCTGCTGCGCCGCGAGGAAGCGGTGCGACAGCCCCTGGTACATGAGCGGCCGATCGGTAGCGATCGGATCATGGCCGAACGCCTGCTGCATGAGCGTGCCGTGCGTGGTGAACGCCGACCCGTCGAGCCATTGCCAGGCGCGCGGCAGCGGCGCGAGCAGCGAAGCGGGATCGAGCGGATCGCCGCCGCCCGCATCGAGCCGCGCCGCCAAGGCCCGCAGCGACGGTGCGACGGTCGCCCAATCGTCGACCGCCGCCTGCAAGGTCGGCGCGATCGCACCGGCGCGCGACTGGCGCCGGCCATCCGCGGAGACGACGAGCAACGTCCCGTCGCGGCTGCCGTCGGCGAGCGTCGCGAGCTTCATGCCGCCTCCTCGAAAATCGCGACCGCGCGCGTCCAGCCCGCCGAACCGCGCTTCACCTTGGCCGGGAAGCAGGACACGGTGAAGCCGAAGTCGGGCAGCTGGTCGAGGTTGGTGAGCTTCTCCATATGGCAATAGCCGATGTCGCGGCCGGCCTTGTGCCCCTCCCAGATCAGCGAGGTGTCGCCCGTCTCGGCGACCTTGCGGGCGGTCAGCGCGAAGGGCGCGTCCCAGCTCCACGCATCGGTGCCGGTGACGCGGACGCCGCGGCTGGTCAGCCACATCGTCGCCTCATAGCCGATGCCGCAGCCCTTGCCGAGGAAGTCCGGCCCGCCGAGCGCCGCGCCGGCGGCGGTGTTGACCAGGACGATGTCGAACGGCTGCAGGTCATAGCCGATCCGCGCGAATTCCGCCGCCATCTCCGCCGCGGTGACGACATGTCCGTCGGGCAGATGGCGGAAGTCGAGCCTGACGCCGGGGCGCAGGCACCAGTCGAGCGGCACCTCGTCGATGGTGATCGCGCGCGCGCCGCCGTCCATCGTCGGGTGATAATGCCACGGCGCGTCGAGATGCGTGCCGTTGTGCGTGGTCAGCGTCAGCGTCTCCGACGCGGCGAAGCCGAGGCCGCCGGGGATCTGCTCCGCCGTCAGGCCGGGAAAGAAGCCCTGCACCTCGGCGACCGTCTCGGCATGGGTCTGATAGGTGATCGACGGCCGCATGAACGGCGGATCGGTGATGACGTCGGGATCGAGCGTGATCGACAGATCGATGAGGCGGCGGGTCATCGCGGTTCCTTGGTGCGGTACGGCCGGCGCAGCGCCCGGCGCAGGCCGATGGGAGTGACGATCGCGGCGAGCAGCGCGCCGTAGAGGATCCTGGCGAACAGCGCCGGCACAAGCGGGATCGCCGCGACGGGCAGGAGGAGGGCGAGCAGCCAGCCGATCGCCGCCCCCACGCCTGCGCCCAGCAGCGCGGTCGCCAGCGATCGACGCAGCAACGCCGCGCGCGCTTCCGCCGCCGCCAGCCCGGCGCGGCGCAGCTTCGCCGCCGCGATCGCGCCGGGCACGAGCGACGCCATCAGCGCGATCATCAGGCTCTGCGGCACGAAATCCATGCCATAGCCGCCCGCCCCCGCGACGCGCACGCTGGCCGGGGTGCCGAAGACCAGCAGGAAGAAGATGAGGCTCAACACCGCATTGATCGCGACGCTGATCGCGGTCTCGCGGTACAGATAGCCGGCATCGGGAAAGACCGGGCGCGGGGCGGCGACGGCATTCATCCGGCGCGGCCGCCGAGCGTGTCGGTGAACCAGTCGGCGATATAGTCCCGCCCGTAGCTCATATTGTCCGCGCCGACATGTTCGACGCCGCCTTCGCGGGCGGTAAAGATCTTGAAGCCGACCCTGGGACTGTTGACCAGCCCGGCGCGCGTCTGATGCGCGTAGTCGAGCGCGATCTGGCGATCCTTCTCGCCATGGGTGACGAGGAAGGGCACGCGGATGCGGTCGAGCACGCCGTCCAGCGTCATCGCCTCGGCCTTGGCGAGGAAATCGTCCATGTCGGCCGCGCCGAAGGTCCACATGACGTGCGCCCAATAATGCGGGACGGGGTTCTCGCCCTCGCGCCGCAGCCTTTTCTGCTGCACCTCGGCCCAATTGTGGTTGGCGCCCCAGACCGCACCGCTCGCGAACCGCGGTTCGAAGGCGACCGCGCGCGGCGCGAAATGACCGCCGAGCGAGATGCCGGTCATGCCGATCCGCGCCGGATCGACCGCGTCCTGCGCCTCCAGCCAGTCGACGGCGCGCGACGCCCAATGCTCGCTGTGCGGATCGACCGGCAGGCCTTGCAGGCGCAGCGCCTCGCCGGTGCCCGGCTGGTCGACGCACAGGGTCGAGATGCCGCGCCGCGCCAGCGCCTCGGGCAGGCCCGACCAGAACAGCAGCTCCTTGCAGCTGTCGAGCCCGTTGCAATAGACGACGACCGGTTTCCGCCCCGCCCCCGGTGCGCGGGTGAAGAGCGCGGGCATATGGCCCTGCTCCAGCGGAATCTCGACCCGTTCGCGGCTGAGGCCACCGAGCCGCGTCGCATCGCCGAAGGCACGGAGCGCACGCGCATAGGTCGCCTCGCGCCCCGCCGAGCCATGCGCCTGCATCCGCTCCGCGACGAGCAGGTACAAGGCGGCGCGGTCGAGCTTGGCGGCGGCGGAATAGCCGTGGCCCGCCGCGACATCCTCGTCGGCGAGGCCGATCAGCCGGTCGCCCATCTCGACCCAGCGCGCCATGAACTGCGGCGTGCCGGCATCGCCGCCGCCCGCCGCCGCATCGCGGATCGGCTGGCACATATCGACGATCTCACCGATCCGCCCGCCGCTCTCCAGCGCGATCGCGACCGACAGATTCCAGATGTAGTTCGGGAAATATTCGAACAACGCCATCGGATCAGACCCCCGCCGCGGTGAACAGGCGCGGATCGGGCTTGGGATGCGGCATCGTCTGCGGGCCGCCGACGCCGATCCCCCATTGGTCCATCGTCGTCGGTCCGGGGGCATGGACCTGATCGACATGCGCGTCGAAATCGACGTGCTCCAGCTCCGAACTATATTCGACCGCGAAGCCGTTCGGCGTGGTGAAATAGCTGAACGTGTTGTTGCCCGCGGTATGCCGCCCCGGCCCCCACAGGATGTCGGTGCCGGCACGCTTCAGCCGGCGGATGCCCGCCATCATGTCGTCCACCGTCAGCATGTCATAGGCGACGTGGTTGAGGCAGGCCGGCCCCGGCAGCAGCGCGAGCCGGTGATGCGCGCTGTTGCAGCGCAGGAAGCACATGAAATCGCCGAGCCAGTCGCTGACCCGGAAGCCCAGCACCTCGACGAAGAAGCGCACCATCGCCCGATGATCCGGCGAATGCAGGACGATATGGCTGATCTTCTGCGGGATGCCTTCCCAGCGGTTGAGCTGGCGCGGCGTGCGCCGGTCGACGCCGGCGGACACTTCGAACGGCAGCCCGTCGGGCGAGAAGAAGCGGAAGCCATAGCCGCCGCCGAGCGTATCGAGCGCGCGCGGGGCGAAGATCACCCGGCAGCCGGCGGCGACGACCCGGTCGTGCAGCGCCTCGACATCGGCATCGCCGTCGGCGGCGAGCGCGATGACGTCGATGCTGTTGGTGTCGTCGGCCCGCAACCGGACGACATAATTCTCGTCATGGCCCTCGGCGGCGAAATGCACCATCCCGTCCTTCTCGCCCGCGTCGATCAGTTTCCAGTCGTCGCGATAGAAGGCACGTTCGGCGTCGAGGTCGGCCACCGCATAGCCAACGTAGCGGATTTCGGTCACTCGGCTCATCACATCAGCTCCTGTGCGCAATCATGTCGATGGGGGGGTCAGATCGGGGCGGCGACCATGTCGAACATGGCCTTGGTCGCGGCGGCATTGTCGACCGCGGGGGCGCGCCCGATCTGGCCGTGGCAGATGGCGAGGCTCGAGCGCACGATATAGGCGCAGCGATCGAAGCGCCGGTCGCGATAGGCGGTCAGCGCCGCCGCCAGCGTGTCATACCGGCCGAGTTCGTCGGCGAGCACGATCGCATCCTCGATCGCCATCCCCGCGCCCTGCCCGAGATGCGGCGTGGTCGCATGCACCGCGTCGCCGAGCAGCACGACCCGCCCCTCGTGCCATGGCCCCTCGACCAGCAGCGCTTCGAGCGGGCGGTAGACGACGCCGGCATCGTCGGTGATCCCCTCGGCGAGCGCGCGGATCGCCGGCGCGGAGGCGGCGAGCTTGGCGCGCATCGCCGCCGCCAGCCCCTCGGTGGGGTAGAAGGGATTGCCCGGCTCGCTGGTGGTCACGAACAGGTACATCAGCGTGGCGGAGATCGGCACCAGCCCGACGCCGTTCGGCCCGTTATAGACCTGCAAGGCGTCCATGTCGGCGAGCCGCGGCAGATTGTACCGCCACACCGCCTGGCCGGTGAATTCGGGTACCGGCGCATCGGGGAACAGCCTGCCCCGCGTCTGCGAATAGGCGCCGTCCGCGCCGATGACGAGATCGTAGCGGCCGCGGCTGCCGTCGGAGAAGGTCACCGTCACGCCGTCGCCGTCATCGGCGAGATCGGTCGGCATGATCCCCAGCCGCACGGTCGCGCCGCTCGCCAGCGCGCGGTCGCCCAGCACGCGGTGCAGCGCCGGTCGGCCGATCCCGACGTTCGCCGGCCGGTCCTCGACCAGCCGCGGCGACGGGATGCGCGCGACCTTCTGCCCGCTCGGCACGAACACCTCGACCGCGTCGAAGCCGACGCCCGCCGACAGATAATCGTCGAGCAGGTCGAGCTGCGCCATCGCGCGGACGACATTGGCCTGCTGGATGATGCCGACGCCATAGACCGACCAGCCCGGATCGCGCTCGACCACCTCGACCGTGTCGCCGCGCCGGCGCAAGGCGATCGCCGCGGTCAGTCCGCCGATCCCGCCGCCGATCACGAGGATCTTCATCGCATCCATCGTTTCGCCTCCCCCTGAGATTTCACCCGGCGAACCACCGATCAATACCGCACCCGCGCCCGGATGCCGAAGTAACGGCGCGAGTCGCGGCTGAGGAATTGTGCCGTCGCCAGCCCGGTGTTGGTGACGCCGGCGTCGGTGTTGCTTCCCGATGCGGCGGTGATCTGCGTCGCATAATGTTTGTCGAGAAGATTGTTGGCGAAGAGACTGATCTGATAGCCGCGCCCGTCATCGGCCTTCAGCCCGATACTGCCGTTGAGCACGCCGTAACCACGCTGGAAGGTCAGCGGATTGCCGCCGATGTCGAAATTGACGGAGCTCTGATACGACCAGTCGGCCTGGACGAAGCCATCGAACGGCAGGCTGGGCAGGGTGACGTCATACGTCCCCGAGACGGTGTATTTGAACTTCGGCGCATTGGCGAGCCGCGCACCGGCGAGGTTCTGCACGCCGGTCGAGGTCGTCGCGCTGACGCAGACGCCCGGCGTGGTCGCCACCGTGCCGACGACGAACGGTTCGCCCGGATAGCAGGTGGCGGTCGAGAATTCCTGGATGCGCGCGTCGGTGTAGGAGGCTCCGCCGTCGAGGCGCAGCGCGCGGAACGGGCGGATCGACACGTCGCCCTCGATGCCGCGGCTGCGCAGGCGCGGCGCGTTGGCGAGCAGGAAGGTCAGCACGCCGCCGACATTGGCCGCGGTCTGCGTCTGGAAATCCTTATAGTCGGTCCAGAAACCGGCGAGGTTGAGCTGGACGTGATTGTCGAAGAACTGGCCCTTCAGCCCGACCTCATAGGCCTTGGAATGTTCGGGGCGGATCGGCGTCGACGCGCGGGTCGGCGTGAAGCCGCTCGACACGTCATAGCCCTGCCCCTTGTAGCCCGTGGCATAGGAGGCATAGACCATCGTCGACCGGTTGAGGTCCTGGCGCAGCGCCGCCTTGTAGGTGATCTGGTCGTCGCTGCTGTCGCCGGCGCAGCCGGTGCCGCAGGTCGCCGCGGTCGCGCTCGACCGCAGATCGGTGAAGCGGACGTTGATGGTTTCGCGGTTGAAGCGGATGCCGCCGTCGACATGGGTGGTGCCGGTGATGTTGAGCGTCGCCTGGCCGAAGGCGGCATAGCTCTCGGTCCCGGCCCGGCCCGTCCATTGCTGCGCGCCCGGCCCGAAAGCGAAGCGCTGGAAGCTGCGATCGGTCTGGCCGTTGGCGTAATAGAGGCCGCCGACATAGCTGAACGGCCCGCCGCCGCTCGAGACGAGGCGCAGCTCCTGCGAGAATTGCCGCGCGTTATACTCCGAGATCTGGCTGACGCCGCCGGCATTGCCGGCGATCGAGGCGAGGTCGGTCAGATCGGTGTCCTCGCGCGTCGCCAGATCCCAGGTCTGATACCCCGTCACCGCGATCAGATTGGCGAAACCGAGGTCGAGCGTCGCGCGGCCGATGTAGAGCGACTGCTCGCTGTCGCTCTTCGGCCGGACGTTGACCCGCGTGTCGTAATTGCCGGTCCCCGGCACGATCCCGACCAGTCCGGGCGCGAGCAGATTGCCGGCGAAATAGGGCTGCACCGCGAAGATGCGCGTATTGGCGGACTGGATATAGCGGAAGGTGCGGACCGGCTCGGTCACGTTGCGCGAGGTGCTGGCGATCAGCGCGATGTTGAGCCGCGAGGTCGGATCGATGTCGACGCGGATGCGCACGCCATTGCTCTTCTCGCCGCCGAGCCGGTCGCCGCCGGCGCGATTGTTGATATAGCCGTCGCGGTCGACGACGAAGAAATTGGCGCGCACGCCGAGCCAGTCGGTCACCGGACCGGAGATCGATCCGTCGAGCCGGAATTCCTGGTCGGTCGTGAGTTGCGTCGCGACGCCCGCCTCGAGTTTCGACGACGGCGCCTGCGACGCGATGTTGACCACGCCCGCCGACGCGCCCTTGCCGAACAACGTGCCCTGCGGCCCGCGCAGCACCTCGATCCGGGCGATGTCGGACAGGCCGGAGAAGGCCTGCGCCTGTTGCAGCAGCGCGACATCGTCGAGCACCACCGCCACCGCCGGTTCGACGCCGATGCTGAACGCATTGGTGCCGATGCCGCGGATGTTGATGCTGTTCGATGTCGCGACATCCGTCTGCGTGACGGTGAGACTCGGGACCGCGCGGGTGACGGCGGCGACGTCGTTGATGCCGCGGGCGATCAGCGTGTCGGCGGTGAGCGCGGTGACGGCGACCGGCACGTCGCGCAGCCGCTGTTCGCGCTTCTGCGCCGTGACGACGATGTCCTCAAGCTGACCGCTGTCCTGCGCCGCGGCCTGCGCCTGCGCATTGGCGCCGACGCCCTGATCCGCCTCGGCCGGCTGATCGGGCCGGGTCGCGCCGGGCGTTTCGGTCGGAACGATCTGGCCCGCCTGGGCAAAGGCCGGCGATCCGACCAGGGCAGCCGCCGACGCGAGCAGAACCGCAGTGCGCTTCATACATCCTCCCAATGTTCCGGCGTTGTCGCCGTCTGTTGACAGGGTGATATGGAACCGGCGGCATTCGGGAAAATTGTTAATTTAGCTCGTTTTCCATCACTCCGATTTGTGATCCGGCGGCGGCGGCGCGAATCTGGCGACGGCGTGGCAGCGCGTCCGCAGCCAGCGCAGGCCCTGGTCCAGATGCCGGGTCGAATGATATTGCAGCACCTGGATCATCGGCGGAATATCGAACGGCAACGGCGCGATGCGCAGGTCGAGCCGCTCCGCCATCAGCATCGCCAGCCGTTCGTGCATCAGCGACAGCCGCAGCGTATCCGGCAACAGCCAGGGCACCTGCAGGAAGGACGGCACCGCCACCTCCACCTTGCGCAGCAGGCCACGCTGCGACAGCGCGTTTTCGATGAAGGTGTTGCGGCCGTCGATCTGGACGACGACGTGACCGGCGGCGGCATAAGCGTCGACGCCGATCGGCTGCGCGAAGATCGGATTGTCGCGCCAGCCGACGACGACGTGCCGCTCGCGCCACAATTCCTCGGTCGGGTGGCGCAGGTCGGCGAATTCGATCGGCACGATCGACAGATCATATTCGCCCTTGGCCAATCGATCGGACGTGTCCTCGCGGGGCGACAGCAGGTCGAGCCGGACGTGCGGCGCCTCGCGCCGCAACAGGGCGAGCAGCGGCTGAATGAACACCGTCGTGGTGTAATCCGACGCGACGATGCGGAACCGCCGTTCGGAGACGGCGGGATCGAAGCCGGTCGCGGACGAGATCAAATTCTTGAGCAGGACGATCGCGCTGGCGATCTCGGGCGCGAGCGACAGGGCATGCGGGGTCGGGATCATCGTCTTGCCGTGGAGGACGAGCAATTCGTCCTGGAACGCCTCACGCAGTCGCTTGAGCGAGGCGCTGGTCGCCGACTGGGTCAGATTGAGCCGTTGCGCCGCGCGCGTCACGCTGCGCTCCGCCATCAGCGCCTCGAACGCGACGAGCAGATTGAGGTCGAACTTGTCCAGCCGCATGCGCTTCTCCGCCGGGCCTCGTGCCGCCGCCGACGCCCTCTCCTGCTACCGGAATGGCGCAGGGAGCCAGGATTTACCATCGCCTGGCATATGCGCGGGTGTTCAGACCGCGCGACGCCGGGCGATCGCGGCGAGAACATGCGCACTGGGCTTGAGCGTGCGCCGGAACGTCGTCCGGTCGACGCTCGCCAGCCCGTAGCGGGGGCCGTAACCGAAGATCCATTCGAAATTGTCGAGCAGCGACCAATGGCAATAGCCCAGCACCGGCACGCCCTGCGCCATCGTGTCGTGCAGGTGCGCCAGCGCCGCCGGGATCAGCGCGGCGCGTTGCCGGTCGTCCTGCGTGTTGACGCCATGTTCGGAGACGAGCACCGGCACCTTCGCCACGTCCCAGGCATAGTGCACCGCACCGGCGAGCGAGGGTGGATAGATTTCCGCGCCGGACGCATTGAGCATCGCCCCTGCGGGGGGCGGCAGCCGGCCCTCCGCGCCGATGCGCGACCGCTCGTAATTCTGCACGCCGACGAAATCGTCGCCGCGCGCCGCCTCGAGCCAGTCGGCATAGCAGAGGCGGCGCTTGCGATCGCGCGCCTCGGGTGCGCCGACCGCCTGATCGTCCTCGATGGCGAGCGTCACGCCGACCGGCAGGTCGGAGCGCACCGCCTTGATCGCCGCCCGCCCGGCGCGATGCGCGGCGATCATGATCGGCAGCGCCGCCTCGGTCTGTGCGGCGCTTTCGATCATCATCGCGACGAAGCGGTCCGATCCATAGGCCCGCGCCGCCGCCGCGCGCACCGCGTCGCTGCCGGCCAGCGCGCGGGCGGGCAATTTGTAGCGCAGCAGGCGCATCAGATTGGGTTCGTTCAGCGTCGCTGCGGCGTGGATGGCACCGGCCAGATGCCGCGCCGCGCGGTCGCAGAAGCGCGCGAACAGCTGCGGCGCCTCCGGGTTGGTCCAGCCGCCGGCGAGGGCGAACCAGCGCGGGCAGCTGAAGTGGCTGAACGTCACGATCGGCTTGATCCCGCGCGACCGGCAGCCGTCGATCATCGCTTTGTAGTGATCGAGCATCGCGATCGAGACCTGGCCGGGCTCCGGCTCGATCCGCGCCCATTCCAGCGAGAAGCGATAGCTGTCGAGGTGCAGACCGCGGACGATGTCGAGGTCGACCGGCCAGCGCTCGAAGCTGTCGCAGGCATCGCCCGACGGCTCCTTGAAGTTGGACGGGGTGAGATGCTCGACCGCCCAGACGTCGCTGTTGGTATTATTGCCCTCGGTCTGGTGGCCGGAGGTCGCCACGCCCCACAGGAAGGAGGGCGGGAAGACGCGCGGCGCGGCGGCCGCCGGCGCGGGGGTCAGGCCGACCGTCGCCGCCGCGCCGGCCAGCGGTATCATCGCCGCATTCGCGATCATGGCCCGCCGGTCTATGGTCGTCATGCGAGGTCTCTCCTGCTTGCGCCGGCAAATGACGGCCGCGGGCGGATGATCGCCCGGCGAATGTCTCCGGCTCGGCTGTTTGCGATGAGGGTAAGCCGGACGAAGCAGCGATGATAATCGTTTGAATCGCTGGTGAACCATCGATGCGGTGCGTGGTCCGGTCAGGAGCGCGGCGTCGAGGCGCTGCCGCGATGCGGTCGCGCCGCGTCTGTTGCGATGCTGCCGGAAGCGGGATAAGTTCCGAACAATCGATTGCAGCGGCTGCGGCGGAGGGGAGACGATGCTGACACGACGCCAAGGGCATCGGCGGATCACCGCGGGCGGGCCGACCCATGCCCATGCCCATGTCACGCCCGACGCCTTCGATGCCGGGGCGTCGCAGGCGCGGGTCGCGCGCGACCGCACCGGCGCGTGGCCGTGCGGGCCCGCCACGGCCTTCGGGGGGCGCGGCTGATGCGCTTCCCACCGACGATCGACCGCCGCACCCTGCTCGCCGCGACCGGCGCGGGGCTGGCGATGCCGCAGGCCGCGACGGCGCAGCGTGCGCCCGAACCTGCGCCGGGGCCGCTCGGGCCGCTGTCGGCGGCGTGGCGGGCGGCGGAGACGCTGCCGCTGTGGCCGGGCACGCCGCCGGAGACCGGCTTCGCCGCGCAGCCGCTGCCGCCGGACAGCCCGCCGGGTTTCTTCCGCAACGTCGCGCGCCCGACGCTGCACGTCTTCCGGCCGCAGTCGGGCAACGGCCGCGCGGTGCTGCTGATCCCCGGCGGCGCCTATACGTTCATCGTCGGCACGCATGAAGGCGGCGACACCGCGCAGGCGCTGGCGGCGCGCGGCTATACCGTCTTCGTGCTCATCCACCGCCTGCCCGGCGAAGGGTGGAGCCACCGCGCGACCGTACCGCTGCAGGATGCGCAGCGCGCGATGCGCGTGATCCGCGCAGCGGCGGGACGGTATCGCTTCGCGGCGGAGGCGGTCGCGGTGGTCGGCTATTCGGCGGGCGGCCACCTCGCCGCCTCGCTGGCGACGGGATTCGGCGAGCGCGTCTATGCGCCGCGCGATGCGATCGACACGATCGATCCGCGTCCCGCGGCGGCGGGGCTGATCTACCCGGTCATCACCCTTGCCGCGCGCTACACCAATGCGGCGAGCGTGGAACACCTGCTCGGCCCCGCCCCCGACGAGGCGCTGGTCGCGCAGCGCTCGCCCGACCGCCACGTCGATGCGACGACGCCGCCGACCTTCCTCGTCCATGCGCTCGACGACACGGCGGTGCCGCCCGAGAACAGCCTGATGATGCTGGCGGCGCTGCGCGCGGCGAAGGTTCCGGCGGAGATCCATCTGTTCGAGCGCGGCGGCCACGGTTTCGGCCTGGGAACGCCCGGCGCGCCGAACGGTGAGTGGCTGGCGCTGTTCGATGCCTGGATGCACCGTCACTGACGGCTGCTCGCAATCGTTTGCGAGTTTTGCCGCTAAGCTCTTGTCGGAGACGGCGTTTTCGATCACCCTGCCGACGAGAGCGCGACAGCGCCGGATATCGGGAGGATGCAGCGATGAACCTGACACGGCGGGATTTCCACTTCGGCCTGATCACCGCGGCGGCGACGCTGCCGTCGCTGGCAGCGGCGCAATCGCCGGCAGGCGACGCAGCGATCCTGGCGCGGGTCGATCCCGAATTGCGCGAGGGCGCGAGGATGATCCTTTCCCGCCCGTTGCCCGATCCGCTGACCCCCGACGCGGTCCGCGCCATCCGCCGGACGTTGCCGCCGGCGCCGTCTCCGCTGCCGCCGCCCGCCGCCGCGGTCGAACGACGGGTCGCGCCCGGCATCGCCGGATCCCCGCCGGTCGGCGTCATCGTCATCAACCGCAAGTCCGGCACGCCGCCCCGCCCCGCCATCCTCCATATCCACGGCGGCGGCATGATCCTCGGCCGGGTCGCCGACACGATCGTCGCGTCGCAGCGGCTGGCGGAGGAACTCGATTGCGTGGTGGTCGAAGCCGATTACCGGCTGTCGCCCGAGACGCCGTTTCCCGGGCCGCTCGACGACTGTCACAGCGCGCTCGTCTGGCTCCACGCCCATGCGGCCGAGCTGGGCGTCGATGCCAGGCGGATCGCGGTGATGGGCGAGAGCGCCGGCGGCGGGCTGGCGGCGATGCTGGCGATCGCGGCGCGCGACCGGCGCACGGTGCCGCTCTGCTATCAGCTGCTGATCTATCCGATGCTCGACGATCGCACCGGCAGCACGCGGGCCGTGCCGCCGTTCATCGGCACGATCGGCTGGAATGCGGCGGCCAACCGCTTCGGCTGGACCAGCTTCCTCGGCCGGCCGGCAGGCAGCGTCCAGGTGCCGACCGGCGCGGTGCCGGCGCGGGTCGACGATCTGAGGGGGCTGCCGCCTGCGTTCATCGGCGTAGGGTCGCTCGATCTCTTCGTCGGCGAGGACATCGCTTATGCCGCGCGGCTGATCGACGCCGGGGTGGCGACGCAATTGCACGTCACGCCGGGCGCCTATCACTGCTTTGACGGCATCGCGCCCCAGGCCCGCGTCGCCATCGCCTTCACCACCGCCTGGAAAGGCGCGCTGCGCGCCGCGTTCGCCGCATCGGCCTGACATAAATCAGGCCGTATTGCATGGCTTTGGATGCCGTGATACGCCAGCGCAACCGATTGCGCAAGACAGTCGGTCGATCAGGAGAGGATAGCATGATGATCTTCATGCGTGCCGCCCGGCTTGGCAGAGACGCCAGCCCGTCGCATGCCCGTGGCGCCCTGCGCCTCCATCTCGGCGCGTCGCTCGGCGCCTGCGCCATCGCACTCGCCGCGACCCCGGCCGTGGCGCAGCAGGATACGTCCGCCGCGCCGACGACCGCGACCGCCACCGCCACGGCGGTCGACACCGCGCCGCAATCGACCAGCGACGTGCCGACCCCCGACGGCTCAGACATCATCGTCACCGCATCGAAGACCGGCGCCGAGCGGCTCAACCGCGTACCGCAGGCGATCCAGGCGTTCACCGGCGCGACGCTCAAGGAGCGCAACGTCCGCGACGGCGCCGACCTGATCCAGCTCATCCCCGGCGCATCGCAGGCGCAGGAGATCGGCGCGGGCTATCGCATCTTCTCCTTCCGCGGATCGGGCGCAGGCGGACCGATCGGCGACGGGCTGGTCGGCTATTATCTTGACGACACGCCCTTCGGCGTCCCCAACAATCAGAGCGCGCCGCCGGTCAATTACTTCGATCTCGACCGGGTCGAGGTGCTGCGCGGCCCGCAGGGCACGCTCTACGGCCAGGGCTCGGCCGCCGGCACGATTATCTACCACACCAAGAATCCCGATCTGCGCCGCGTCACCGAGGCCGGCGAGGCGGAGGTGTCGACGACCAACGACGCCAGCAAGATCAACTATCGCGCCGCGGCGGCCCTCTCCTTGCCGCTGATCACCGACACGCTCGGCCTGCGGATCAGCGGCGGCTATGATTACAAGGCCGGCATTGCCGACATCTATGCCGGCGCGCCGACCGGCACGCCACGCGCGCGCAACGCCAATGACGTCGTCGCCAAGGACCTGCAGGCGGTGCTGTTGTGGAAGCCCGACGCGCTGACCACCGTCCGCCTGCGCGGCTGGTATTTCAGCACCGACCAGAATTACCTCAACGTCACCAATTCGGTCGATCCGCCCTATGCCGCCTATCAGGGCGACGTCGTCGGCTATGACCGCCGCCGCGCCCTCTATTTTTCCGGTACCGTCACGCGCGACATCGGCAAGGTGACGCTGACCAATGCGACCTCCTATCAGAAGTCGCTGCCCGGCGGTTTCCAGGTCGGGCTCAACCTCGGCGCGCCGCTCGGCATCGGGGTGCTCAACAATGGCGGCGACGCCAAGAACTTCGTCAACGAATTCCGCGTCGCCACCGCCGGGTCCGGCCCGTTCCACGGCGTCGCCGGCGTCTTCTACCAGAATGCGACCGGCCTCTATACCTTCGACATCAACTTCCCGGCGCTCGCGCTGTCGGGCAACACCGTCACCAAGACCGAGAATTACGCGATCTTCTCGGAGGTGAGCTACCAGCTGTTCGGCGGCAAGCTGGTGCCGCTGGTCGGGCTGCGCTATTTCAACGATCATCGCACGTCGGACTCGCTGTCGAACGGCACCCGCGTGTTCAGCAACGCCAATCCCGACGCGGTCACCTGGCGCGCCAATCTGGCCTATTATCCCGATCAGGATCTGATGGTCTTCTTCAACGCGGGCACCGGCTTTCGCAGCGGCATCCTGCAATCCAAGGCGCAGGCCGATGCGGTGATCGCCGACGGCGTGCCGAGCGCGCTGTCGCTGACCCCCGACCGGTTGCGCAACCTCGAAATCGGGTCGAAGGCGACGCTGTTCGGCGGCGGGCTGCGGCTGGCGGTCAGCCTGTACGACATCCGCTACACTAACATCCAGAGCGCCTTCAACACGTCGATCGGGCTCGCCGCCTTCGCCAATCTCGGCGACGGCTATTCGCGCGGACTCGATGTCGAGGCGACGTGGCGGACGCCCGCCAAGGGGCTGGTCCTGTCGGTGGTCGGCAACGTCAACGATTCGAAGTTCAGCCGCGTGCTGCCCGCCTTCGGCACCGCCAATCCGCGCATCGGCGACGGACAGCGCCTGCTCAACACGCCGCCGTTCAACTGGCGCGGCGACGTCACCTACGATCACGATATCGGCGGCTACGACCTGTTCGCGACCGGATCGGTCACCGCGATCGGACGGTCCCGCAACGGCGATGCGACGGTCGATACGCTCGATCCGTATCAGCTCTACCGCGCCAGCGTCGGGGTGCGGTTCGATCGCTATGAGGTGCGGCTGTTCGCCGACAATATCTCGGATTATCGCGGCCCGACCGCGGCCAACGGCCCGACCTTGCTCGCCGGCCCGCGGCCGCGGACGATCGGGCTGACCTTCCGCCTCAACAGCAACTGACGCACGGGCGTCGGCGGCGCGTCGCCGTACCCATGCCCGACGCGGCGGCCTAGCTGCAGAGGAAGTCCTCGGCCCGTTCGGAGGCGTGGCCGGGCTGCCGCGGTCTGGCGATCTTCGGATAGGGGCAGAGCGGACGGGTGCGCGCCGGCCAGGGCGAGGCGGGGTTCGCACGGGCGACGATCCGGTCGGGTGCGACGCCCCGCTCGACCCAGGCGACCAGGGCATCGAAGGCGTCGAACCGGTCGGTCGCCGGGCCGCCCGAGCAATGGCCCATGCCCGGCACCGGGAAGACGCGGACGAACGACGCCGCCTTGCCGCCCGTCGCGCGATCGACGCCGCTCCACCAGGCGATCGTGTCGTTGATCGAGAAGACGGGATCGGAGCCGCCGTGCGGCACGATCATCTTGGCGCCATGGCGGCGGAAGGCGGACAGATCCTCGGATCGCGCGGCGATATCCGACCAGGCCGATCGCGCGAAGCCCGGCGCGGTGGCGAAGATCGCCGGCGCATCGCGATCGACGTTATAGGCAAGCTGGTAATCCATCCCTGCCTGCGGCGTCGCGGCGAGCAGGCGCGGCGGGGTCGAGAAGATCGTCGCCAGCGCGGGCGCGCCCATCGCGGCGTTGATCGCCGGGATCATCGGCCGCGGCCCCTGCGCCGCCAGCCCGATCTTCCACACCCGCCAGCCGTCATCGGACAGGCCCGCGTCCCACGGGAAGCTGGCGTAGAGCGCCCTGCCCCGGCTGTCGTGCGGCCCGGCATAGGCTTTCGCCAGCGCGTCGATCTGAATCGGCGCGAGGCAGCCGGCCGCTTTGTCGCCGTGGCAGACGCGCGCGCGCAGCCGGCCGAGCACCGCATCGGTGCGGCATTGCGCGAAGGCCCCGACGATGCCGTCCCTGAGGCCGTCGCGCGCGTCGCACGCTTCCAGCACCGCATCGCGGGCGAGGCGCAGGTCGGCGTCCGAGAAGCTCTCGGCAAGGCGCGCGATCGGCACGCTCGCCTCGCCCGCCCGGCGGACGATCGCGGCGAATTGCTGCGTGTTCCACGCCTCGGCGATTGCCGCCTTGGGCAGGGCGAAGCCGGGTGCCGCCGCCAGGATCCCGTCGAACGCGTCGGGATAGCGCTGCGCGAAGGCCATGCCCTCCTGCCCGCCCTTCGAACAGCCGGCGAAATAGGAATGGACCGGATCGCCGCCATAGACATAAGCGATGATCGCACGCGCGGCGTCATAGCTCGCCTTGAGCGAGGCATGGCCGTAATCGGCGCGCGCCTGCGGATCGGCGCCGAAGGCGACCATGCCGCCGCGCGCCGGATCCGCGTTGGACGTGTTGGAATGCCCCGCATCCTGCGTGATGACCGCATAGCCGCGGCTGATCCCGAGCGGCTGGCCTTCCGCGATCACGCCGAGCGCCTCGTCGACATTGCCGTCGGTGCCGCCGCCGCCCTGGAACAGGAAGCGCCGGTTCCACTGGTCGGGCAGCCGCATCTTGAAGCGGATCGCATACCGCTGCCCGTCGCGGCCGACATGCTCCGCGAGCATGCCGCTGACCTCGCAATGCGCCGGCAGCGGCGCGGACGAGGCACCATTGCCCATGGCGACGACGAGGCCCGCCGCATGCGGGGTGGCCGCAGTGATGCGAATCCCGCCGCGCGACCAGGAGGCGAGCGCGGCGCAGCGAGTCCCGCTGCGGCCGGCATCGGCCTGCGCCGCCGCGGCCGGCGCCGGCGCGCCGTGCAGCGCGACCGCGGCGCCGACGGTGAGGCACAAAGCGGAGGTCGTCGCCAGCAGCAGTCGGTGCGTCACGGCAAGCTCCTCTCGCGAAACCCGGTTCAGGCGACCCGGTAGACGGTGATCCGCACCGCCGGATCGCGGCGTTCGGAAACCGGGCCGATCATACCGAGAAACACCGACTGGTTAAGCCAGCCATGCTTGCCCATCGGCACTTCGAACACCGGCGTCGTGCGGACATAATCCTTGCCGGCCAGTCCCTTGTTATAGATGTGGATGAGCGTGCCGTCCGCCTCGCGCATCAGGTACGACGCCTCGACCATCGTGAAGCCGTCGCTGCGCACCACCTGCCAGTCCATCCCCTCCGGCAGGATGGTGCCCGACAGCCGCGGGCCGGCGAAGGTGCCGCCGGTGATCGGGATGCGCACGCGCTTGCCGACCGGGGTGATCCCGACCTGTTCGACCGGGCCGAGCGTCACGATCGCCTCATAGGCGAGGTCGAGGCCGATGCTCGTCAGCGGCGCGGTCCGTCCCGGCGTCTGCGCCGCGAGCGCCGGCGCGGCGAGCGCTGCGCCGACGCCGAGCGAGCCCGCCACCAGATGCCGCCGCGACACCGCCGTCTCCATCGCGGCCGGCACGGCAAATATATCGCCTTCGGTCATATCCGTCCTCTCCATCGCCGGGCGGTCCGCCCTGTCGCTTGATCCGACCCTCTGCCCGCCCGGCCGGGCGAGGAAGCGGTCGCGCCACAGGCTATGCGCCGATCCGCCGGGAGGCACGTCGAAAATCGGCGCTGCGACGCCGTTCACCGACGGCTCCGGTGCGACGGGTCCGACCGCGGTCAGCCGGTCAGGCCTCCGCCCCGATCGTCACGCGCAGGCCGTCGAGCCGGGCGTCGAAGGGGATCTGGCAGGCGAGCCGCGATGTCGGTGCGCGGTCGTCCAGACCGTCGAGCAGATCCTCTTCCTCGCTGCTCGCGGGGGCGAGACGCGCGGCGTCGGCGGGGTCGACGATGACGTGGCAGGTGGCGCAGGACAGACAACCGCCGCACAGCGCGAGCAGTTCGTCGATCCCCGCCTCGCGGATCACCTCCATCACGGAGAGGCCGGGCGCGGTTTCAAGGGCGCGGGTTTCCCCCTCGCGCGTCGTGACGATCAATCGGGTCATGGGGTCCTGGTCTTGGCTGTGTCGCGGGTCTGCGGGATGCCGCCGCCCGCGGGGCGGACGGCACCCGTCGAGCGGCGGATCAATAATGAAGGCGGAATTCGACGCCGACGCGCCGCGGCGTCAGCACCCCGCGCGCGTAATAGCGCTCGACGACATCGGTGCGCACCTGATTGTACGACGATATGTCGTTGCTGATCGCGGTCACCGCATATTTGTCGAAGATATTGTCGGCGAACAGGCCGAACTCATATTGCGACGTGACGTAGTTCAACGACGCGCCGTGCGTCACATAGCTGGGGATGCGTTCGCCGTTGCCGCGCAGGCCGACGCGCGAATAGATGCCGCCGCGATAGACGGACGCCCAATTCGCCTCGATCCGGCGGCCGTCGCCGAGCGGATAGGTGTAGTTGATCTGCAGGCTGCCGCTGTTCTTCGCCGATCCGGGCAGGCGATCGCCCGCAAAGGCATCGTAGCGCACCCCCTGGCTGACGACGAGGCCGGCGACATCCTGCGTCAGATGCGCGTCGACATAGGAATAGGTGCCGGTCAGCGACAGGTTGCGCACCGGCCGCACCGTCGTCTGGACGTCGAAGCCGCGCGACACGGCGTCGGCGCCGTTGACGGTGATGCCGATCGCGCCGTTGACCGTCTGGCTCGGCACCTGCACGCCGGTCCAGTTGATCTCATAGCCGTCGACGGTGAATTGCAGCCTCTTGTCGAACAGGCTGGCGCGGACGCCGACTTCCTTGTTGCGCGTGCGGTCCGGGCCGTAGACCAGCTCATTGGGCAGCGCGCAGAGGTTCTGGCCGGCGGGCAGCGGCTGGATGCAGGGGACGACGCGGTTGACGCCGCCGACGCGATAACCGGTCGAATAGGTGAAATAGGCGAGCAGGTTCTCGCTGAACTTGTACGAGGTATTGCCCTTCCACACCACGCCGTCCTTGGCGGTATCGCCGGTGCGGATGCGGCTCGCGGCGATCGTGGTCGACGGATAGGGCATGCGCGTCAGGCCGCCGCCGAACAGCGGCGTGTCCGATCCGCCCTCGACGCTCGCGTCATATTTGAAATAGCGGATGCCGCCGGTGACCTGCCACGCCTGGGTCAGGTGCAGCGTGCCTTCGCCATAGGCGGCCTTCTCGGTCGTCTTGCTGTTGACCAGCGAGATATATTCGAGGTCGTCGGGCCGGTTGATGCCGGCGAAGGCGGCGAAGCCGGGCGTATATTCGTTGCGCGTGCTGCCGAACTTGAGCCGGTTGTAGAAGCCGCCGATCACCCAGTTGAACGGCCCGCCATGCGCGGAGACGATCCGTACCTCCTGGTTGAACTGCCGGTAGCGCTGTTCATTGTTGGCATAGGAGGAGAATTGCGGGAACGCCTCATAGCCGTAATCGAGGTCGAGCAGCAGATCGGTATTGTCGTCGGTGCTGGTGATATGCTGCTTGGTATAGGCGGTGGTGCTGACCAGCTGCGCGATCCGGCCGAGGTTGATGTTGAATTCGGCGGAGAACAGATCGGCCCGGCGGTCGACCGGTTCCAGATAGCGCCACGGGCCTTCGTAATCGCCGGTGCCGAGCACGCCCGCGCCATTCGCCTGACGGCCGCCGGTCTTGGTCGTCTGATGCGCGTAGGTGAGATACGCCTTGATGTCGGGATTGACCTCGAGCAGCAACTGGTTGCGCGTGGTGAAGGTGTGTTCGTAATTGACGTCGCGCCTGCGCGTGAAGTTGGCGCCGTAATCGGCGTTGCTGCCCAGCGATGCGGCCGCGCCGGTCGCCGCGCGGCCCGGCTGCGGGTCCGACACGCCGGGCTGCTGAAGCAGGTAATTGTAATCGATGAAGCCGGCATTGTCGTAATAGCCGGTCGAGGTGCGGAAGGCGATGTGGTCCTTGACGATCGGCACGTTGATCGCGACGTCGCCGAGCGCGCCGAAATCCCCCGAATGCGACTGGGCATAGCCGCGGCCGTGCGCGTCGATCGTGATCCGGTCGGTCTCCGGACGGTTGGGGATGTAGCGCACCGCACCGGCGAGCGTGCCGAGACCGTAGAGCGTGCCCTGCGGCCCCTGCAGCACCTCGACGCGCGCGACGTCGATCAGCTTGAAGTCGAGGTAGAGTGGCACTTCGCCCAGATAGACGCCGACCGCATTGCCGCTGTCTGCGCCGCCCACGCTGGTGTCGCCCGAGGCGATGCCGCGCAGGATGATCGCGCCGGTCGAGCCCGGGCCGGTGTCGGCGACGGTGACGCCCGGCGTGAAGGAGGCGAGCGAGCGGATGTCGTCGAGCCGCTGCGTCTGGATCGTCTCGGCGGAGACGGCGCTGATGTTGATCGGCGCGTCCTGCAACGTCGTCCGCCGCCGGCTGCCGGTGACGACGATGTCGTTCGCGTCCGAGACGATCGACGGGTCCGCCCCCCCCGCAGCATTCGCCGGCGCCTCCTGCGCCAGCGCCGGCGCGCTGAGGATGCTCATCAGCGCGGTCGCGCCCATCAAGCCTGCGCGGGAAAAACCTACTGCCATCAACGCCCCCTTGTCACAAAACCAACGGCCGCCGAGGCTTTGCCGGTCTGTGCCGGCGTCCCGATCGGGCCGTTCGCGTGTGCAGCAGAGTGTGGATATTGGCGGCGAACCGACATGGGGCGTTTGACGTAACCGGCCGATCGTCCGCTCCGCCTACGTCAAACGGCGGATGCCGCCGTGCCGCGTGTCGCGCTAGCCAGGACCCATGGCGATCCGGCTCTTCCTGCTTGCGGCGACCGTCGCTGCCCTGCCCTCTGCCGCGGCGGCAGCGCCGCGTGCGACGCTGGTGCATTGCGGCACCGAGACCTGCCTGCGCCTGTCGGGGGAGCGCGCCGATGCCGCCACCCCGGTGCGGATCGGCGGGCGAGCGCTCGCCGTCGAGGGTGGACGCCGCTGGCGGATCGTCGTGCCGCTGGCGACCGCCCGGAGCTGGCCGATCACGCGCCATTATGCGGTGCCGATCACCTTTGCCGACGGCGACGACGATCAGGCGCGCACCGCGACCGTGGCCCTGCCGCCCGGATCGCTCGGCGGCCGGCTGGAGCTCGCCTCGCTGGTCATCGCCGCCCACTGATCCGCGCCGCGGTGGCGGCGGCCGGGTGCTTGTCGACGGGCACCATCACTCCTACATTCATGCGACCGTGTTGCCGGAAGAGCGACAGGCCCGAATGCAGGAGATGATGATGAAACTCGGTGTCGCGGCGCTCGCCGCTGTTCTGGCGGCCACGCCGGCCCTCGCCGCACCCGGCGGCAACCCCTTCTCGGCCGACAGCGCCGTGCTCAACCTGCGCGGGCTCGATCTGACCACCGTCGACGGCCAGCAGCGGCTGGCGATCCGGATGGATCAGGTCGCCAGCACGGTCTGCGGCGAGAAGCTGAGCAGCGTCCATCTCGCGCTCGGTGCGCAGGCGCGCGAATGCCGTGCCGACGTGATCGCCGACATCCGCACCCGCATCGCCGCCGCGACCGCGGCGCGCGGCGAGGCGCACGGCACGCAGCTGGCGATGCGCTGAGGCGTCGACGGAGCCGCATCCCGGCTCCGTCAAACGCCCCATGGCCGCGCGGATCGCTCCGCCTAGGCTGACGGGATGATGCCTTCGTCAGCCTTGTTTAGCAGACCGGTCGGGCCTTCGGTCCGTCGGGTGCTCGTGCTCGCCACTGCGGCGTGGCTGACGCTCGGCGCGGCGGCGCCCGGCGGGCCGTCATTTGCGCCCTGGATCGACGGCACCACGCCGGGCGAGTCCGAAACGCAGGTGCAGCGCATCGACGCCGACACCGTCGTGATCCGCCAGTCGGTGCGCACCAATTTCGAGGCGCCGTTCCTCTACCTCCTGTTCGGACGCGACCGCGCGTTGCTGATCGACAGCGGTGCCGGCGGATTGCGCATCCGGCCCGTCGTCGACCGACTTATCGCCGACTGGCGCCGGCGCCATGGCGACCGGCCGATCCGCCTGATCGTCGCGCATTCGCACGGTCATGGCGATCATCACGCCGGCGACGACGAATTCCGCGACCGCCCGGATACGCAGATCGTCGGCCTCGCCCCCGAACAGGTCGCCGCCGTCTTCGCGGTTCGCGACTGGCCCCGGACGATCGGCCATTACGACCTCGGCGGCCGTCCGCTCGCGATCCTGCCGACACCGGGGCACGAATCCGCGCATATCATGGTCTACGACGCGCGCACGCGGCTGCTCTTCTCGGGCGACATGCTCTATCCGGGCCGCCTCTACGTGCCGCGCGACCGTTTCGCCGTCTTCCGCGCCAGCGCCGACCGGCTCGTCGCCTTCGCCCGCACGCATCCGATCCGCGCCCTGCTCGGCGCGCATATCGAGATGACGACGACGCCGGGGCGCGACTATCCGATGCAGGCCGCGACGCATCCGTCCGAACATGGTCTGGCGCTGCCGCCGACGGCGATCGCGGAGCTCGACGCGGCGGTGGATGCGGCCGCGACGCCGCCGGCGATCGATCGCCACGCCGATTTCATCGTCTACCCCATCGATCCCAAGCCGCGCTGATCGCGCCGCGGTCAGCGGCCGATCGACTTGGGGCTCTTCCACCACGACAGCGTGTGCGCGTCGTGCGCGCTCGTCCACACGCCCGCCCGCGTGTAGCGCAACGCGCCGCTGCCCGCCGCCGCGCCGACCCGCGCAGTGACCGCGAGCGTCCGCGCATCGATGACGACGAAGGTCTGGCCGGCGGTGGTGCGCAGCCAGACCTTGCCGCCGCCGGTATCGATATCGCCGTATTTCAACGTCTCGTCGACCTTGACCCGGCCGGTCACCGTGGCGCCGGCGGGGTCGATCCGCGCGACGGTGCCGTCCCCCTGTTCCTGCACCCAGACCGCGCCTTCGCCCACCGCGAGGAAGCCCGGCTCACGACCCAGCGCAACCGTCGCGGTGACCGTATTGGTCGCGGGATCGATGCGTTGCAGGCTGCGGCCGGTGCCGCTCACCGCCCATAGCGCACCCGCCCCGAACGCCAGATAGAAACTGTCCGGATTGACCGGGATCGCGGCGGTCACGCCGTTGGTCGCGGGATCGATCCGCGCGATGACGCCGCCCGCGTCGCTCGCCACCCAGATCGCGCCCGCCCCGGCGGCGACGTTGAGTTCGCCCTTGGGATTGGCGATGCCGGTGGCGATCACCGCGGTGATCGTCGCGGTCTTCGGATCGATGCGGTTGAGCGTCAGCGCCTTGCAATCCGCCACCCAGAGCGAGCCATAAGCGATCGTCATCGCGCCGCACGGATGCGCCATCGCCACCGCCGCCTGCTTGCCGTGCACCGACCAGCGCTCGACCCGGCCGACGTTGGTCGCCCAGACGCTCTTGCCGTCGACGGCGAGGAAATCGGCAAAGCCCGGCACGGTCAGCACGCGCGCGGACGGCGTCGCGGCCAGCGCCGGCGCGATCATCAGGCAGGCGGAGATCACTGCTGCCACCCACGTCTTCGCTGTCATGCGCACATAGTCCCCCGTCAACGATGGCGATCAGATCGCGGCTTCGGTCTGCTCCGCGGCGTCGCGGCGCCGGCGCGCCCGCGCGATCAGCGGTTGCGCCGGGAACAGGAACTGCTCGCGGATCGTCAGCCGCCGGCGCGCGTCCTGCCCCACCGCCTCCGCCTCGCCGTCGCAATAGGTGCCGAAGATGCGGTCGAGCAGGATCAGCGAATTGCCGTAATTGCACCGCGTCTCCTCATAGCCGACCGAATGGTGCAGGCTATGGTTGCGGATCGTCGTGAAGACATAGGCGTACCAGCGCGGCGGATCGCAGCGCGTATTGGCGTGCGCGAAGGTGGAGACGATTGCGAGGATGTTGAGCGCGCAGAACTCCGCGGCGAGCGGCAGGTCGAACAGCGCCAGCACGCTGAGGCTGATCAGGAACAGCTCGATCGGATTGCCCACCGCCCCCTTCATCGCGTTGAGCTGCGTCAGATGATGATGCGGCGCGTGCGTCGACCAGAAGAACGCCTGATTGTGCATCAGCCGGTGCATCCAATATTGGCCGAATTCGATCAGCACGATCACCATCGCGACCTGGACCACGAACGGCAGGTGCATCGCCCAGGCGGTGGTGATGCCGAGCGCCTGTTTGGCGGCGGTGAGCGGCGCATCGGCGAGCGTGCGCGACAGCCAGGCGATCGCGGTATAGTTGAGCGTCAGGTAGAACAGGTCGGTGAGGAACTCCTGCCGGGTGAGGCGCCAGCTGCGGTGCCGTTCGCTGACCCATTCGAGGCCCTGGATCAGCGCGGTGGTGAGCAACGTCGCGAGGACGATCGACCAGGGATTACCGGTCACCGCGGCGGGCGCGACCGCCCAGCCGAACAGCACCGCCGCCACCATCATCGGCTGCACATAGCGCAAGAGGGTCGTCGTCATCGTGTTCCGCCCGATCTGCCGGCGCCACGGGGCCGGCCGCAGCGCAGACGATAAGGCGGCCGACCGGCAGCACAGGTGGGCAAATGACGTAGCCGCGGCTGGCGCGCGCACGCGACTAGTCGACAACGATACCGCGTTCGGCGAGGAAGGCGCGGGCCGGCGCGAGCGCCTCGGCATGGCGGCGCCAGCGATCCACCGCATCGCGGTAGAGCGGCCGGCGGACCTGCGCCGCGCTCGGAGTCGACACCGGCGCGGCATTGCTCTGGAAGGAGAGGCAGGCGTCCGACCAGTCGAGCCCGCAATGGGCGAGCAGCCGGCGGGTCGCCTGCTCCTGGTTCGCCACCAGATCCTCATAGCCGAGTTCGAGCACCCGCCCCGGCAGCACCTCGCGCCACAGCGCCATCAGCCGGTCGAAACGATGATAGTAAGCCGCGATGTCGAGCAGATCGTAGCTATAATCGTAATAGCGCGAGCCGATCGCGAACAGGTTGCGGAAGTTGGCGAGGATCGTGTCCATCGGATTGCGCCGCAGACAGACGATTGCCGCATCGGGCAACGCGCGGGCGATCAGGCCGATGTACATCATATTGCCGGGAAACTTGTCGATGAACCGCGACTTCGCGCCGGCGACATGCGCGGCGGCGCGGGCGAGGTAAGCGCGACCGATCGCACCCGGATCGACGGCCGCCGCCGCGGCGATCGTCTCGGGATCGAGCACGGTGCGGCTGCGCGTGCCGCTCGCCAGCTTGACCGCGAGCGGCATCGCCTGCAGCTCGCCGGCGCTCTCGACCTCGGGATGCGACGACAGGATGCGATCGACCAACGTCGTCCCGGTCCGCGGCATGCCGACGATGAAGATCGGCCGCGCGCCCGGCGCCGGACTCGCCGGCGCGGCGGCGGGCCGCAGCCAATGCGCTTCGACCGCATCGAAATTGGCGGCGTCGCTGGCGAAGCGATAGGGCAAGGCGGCGCGATGCTCGGCATTGGCCTCGGCGAGCGCGGCGAAGGCGGTGATCGGCTCGCCGAGATCGTCGAGCTCCTTGGCGAGCGCATAGCCGAGCAGCAGCCGGTCCGGCCCCGCCCGCGCGGCGCGGCGTGCGGCGGTGAGCCGGTCGACATGGTTGCGCTCCGGCGTCTGCCGGCGCAGCCCGGCGAGCAGGTGATGCGCGCGGGCATGGCCGGGCGACCGCGCGATCAGCGCTTCCACCGCCTGCTCCGCCGCCTCCTGCCGGCCGACGAAGCTCAGCGCGGCGGCCTGATTGTAGCGGAACTCGACGTTCCCCGGCTCCAGCCGCACCGCCGCGTCGAAATGCGGCAACGAGGCGGCATGGTCGCCGAGCCGGGCATAGACGCAGCCCATCGTGTCGCGCCCGAGCGCGTCGCCCGGCGGCGCGGCCTCTGCCGCCCGCAGCGCGCGCGCGGCGTCGTCGTCGCGGCGTACCAGCGTGTAGAGGCGGGCGAGCTGCGCGTGATATTCCCCCTGCCCGTCGCGCCCCGTCGCCGCCTCGACCAGCTCGATGGCGATCGTCACCTTGCCGAGCAGCGCCGCGGCGATGCCGGCGAGGAACCAGGCCTCGGCGACGTGCGGCGCCTCGATCCGCCAGCGGGTGGCGGCATCGAAGGCCGCGCCGGTCTCGCCGCGGGCGAGCAGCGCGCGGATCGTCGCGGCGCGCGGTGACGGAGAGGTCATGCGGCGGCGTCCTCCTAGCGGGTCAGGGTGGTCACCGCGATCGCCGTCGCCGACGCGCGATTCTCCACCCCCATCTTCTCGAATATCTGTTCGAGATGCTTGTTCACGGTCCGCGGGCTGATCTGCAGGATGTCGCTGATCTCGCGATTCTGCTTGCCGCGGCTGATCCACAGCAGCACCTCCGCCTCGCGCGCGGTGAGGCCGTGCTGCGCGGCGAGCATCGCGCGCTCCTCGCCCTCATGCCGCTCGGCGAGGCGGAAGACCCATTGGCCGGCGGCGGTGCAGCGCAGCAACGTGGCTTCGAGCGTCCGCTCCCCCGCGGCGACGGCGATCCGTGCGCCGGGTGCGGGCGGTGCCGCCTGGAGGTCGCGCAGCGCCGCGCGCACGGGATCGGGCAGACCGCCGGCGGCGGACGACCAGCCGGGAAACAGCCGTTCGAGCATCAGGCTCGCCGCCGGGGTGAGCCATTGCGGCGTGCCGGCGCGATCCACCGCCAGCGCCGGGCGACCGCTGGTGTCGAGCGCGAGCTGGCTGCCATGGGCGACGCGCGCGGTGGCGAGGTGGACGCGGATGCGCGCGAGCAGCTCGTCCACGACGATCGGCTTGCTGACGAAATCGACGCCGCCGACGCTGAGCCCGCGCACGACATGTTCGGTCTCGGTCAGCCCGGTCATGAAGATGATCGGCAGGTGGCGCAGGCCGGGCTGGTCCTTGATCCGGCGCGTCGTCTCGAACCCGTCGAGCCGCGGCATCACCGCGTCCATCAGGATGAGGTCGGGGACGACCGTCTTGAGCGAATCGAGCGCGGCGAGCCCGTCGATCGCGATCAGCACGCTCATCCCCGCTTGCTCCAGCGTGGCGGTGAGGAAGCGCAATGCCTCGGGCGTGTCGTCGACGACCAGGATCACCGGCCGGACGGGATCGGCGGGGTCGCTATGCGGCATCGTCGATCGTCTGTACCAGAGACCGCAGGTCGAGCGCGTGCAAATGGCGGCGCAGGACGGCGACGAGCCCCGCCGCTTCCGGAACCGACGTCGCGAGCGCGTCGAGCGCCCGCTCGACGCCGCGGACATGACCGATCCCGGCCTGCGCGCGCGCCTGTTCGAGCAGCGCCCCGGCTTCGGGCGGCAGGGCGTCGCGCGGCATCGCATCGTCGGCGGACGCCGGCGCCGGCGCCGGCGTGTCCGCTTGCTCCCAGCGCAGGTCGAGCTGGCTGCCGATCAACGTGACAAGGGCATCGAGTTCGACCGGCTTGGTCATGAAGGCGTCGTGGCTGTCGCGCCCCTCGCGCGGCGCGCCGAGATCATGGGCATCGGCCGACACCAGCACGATGCGCAATGCGCCGCCATGATCGGCGCGGAGCCGAGAGGCGACCTGCCAGCCGGTCATCCCCGGCATCTGGATGTCGAGCAGGACGATGTCGGGCGCGATCCGTGCAGCGAGCGCGAGGCCGTCGGGGCCGTTCGCCGCGGTCTCGACCCGGAAACCGAGCGGGACGAGCAGCGAGTGCAGGATCGCGCGCTGCGCCGGATCGTCGTCGATCGCCAGCACCGTGCGGCGCGCGCCATGATAGCCGGTGATCGCCCCGCCCGGGTTGGCGCCGCGCACGGCGCGATCGACCGCCGGCAGCATCACCCGGAAGCGGAAGGCGCTGCCTGCGCCGGGCGTGCTGGTCACGGCGATGTCGCCGCCCAGCACGCTCGCCAGCACGCGGGTGATGGCGAGGCCGAGGCCGATCCCCGGCTGACGCTGCGCCTCGCTCGAGCTGCCGCGATCGAACGGCGCGAACACCCGGTCGAGATCCTCCGCGGCGATGCCGATGCCGGTATCGCGGACGGTGATGTCCGCCACCTGGCTGCGATAGCCGACGTGCACCGCGACGCTGCCGGCATCGGTATATTTGATCGCGTTGGAGACGAGGTTGATGAGGATCTGGCGCAGCCGCTTGTCGTCCGCCTTGACCCGATCGGGCAGCCGCGCGTCGATCTCGAGCGTCAGCGCGAGGCCCTTGGCCGCCGCCTGCATCCGGAACATGGCGACGACCTGCTGGAGCAGCGCGCGGATGTCGATCGGCTCGGCGCGGATCGTCATCACGCCGCTTTCGATCCGCGAGATCTCCAGCAGCCCTTCGACGAGGTTGGTGACATGCTCGGCCGAGCGGCGGATGATCGTCCCCGCCTCCGCGCCCGAGATGCCGGGATCGCGTTCGAGCAACTGGGCATAGCCGTAGATGACGTTGAGCGGCGAGCGGATCTCGTGGCTGACCGCGGCGAGATAGCGCGTCTTCGCCTCGTTCGCCGCCTTGGCGCGTTCGAGTTCGGCGCGGATCGCCGGATCGCTGGCGGTGGGCTCGATCATGATCCCCCCGGACGGGCGAGACCATCGATATAGGCGCGCCAGCCGCCGAGCGCGGTGATGTCCTCGGCGCCCTCGATCGCGCGCGGCTCGGCGACGAAGCCCTTGACCGTCGATCCGTCGACGAGCGTCACCGATCCGATCGCGAGCGGCGCCGGCACCTCGACGACGAAGCTGCCGAAGGCGGCGACGTCGAGTTCATAGACCTCCACCGCGATGGCCGCGCCGTCGGCGGCATGGACCAGCGCCGGCTTGGGCGGCGTGCTGTTCGCCATCGCGTAGAGCCGATAGGTCGGCGCGGTGGTGGTCGCGGCCACCAGGCGCGCATTGCGCGAGGTCAGCTGCCAGTGCAGCGGCATGCCGTCGAGATGGGCGCCGACGACGGCGAGCTTTACAATGTCCATAGGGTCCTCGGTGGTCAGGGGCGGTGACGGTGGCGGCGCGGCGGCGGCGAGATAGGCGTCCCCCGCGTCGAGCAACGCGCGGTCGGTCCAGGCGGCCGCGATCAGCGTGATGCCGAAGCCGGTGCGATTGTCGCGCCAGCCGGCGGGCAGCGCGAGCGCCGCCATGTCGAGCAGGTTGACGAAATTGGTGTACAGGCCGAGGTTGCTGTTGAGCGCGATCGGCGCGGCGCGCATTTCGGCGATCCGGTAGATGGTCGGCGTCGTCGGCAGCGCGAGCAGGTCGATGTCCTGCCACATCGCGTCGGCGTGGCGCTGGAGTTCGGCGAGGCGATACTGGCCCTCGAACACGTCGACACCGCTGACCGTTCGTCCGTGTTCCAGGATCGCGCGGACGGTCGGATCGATCGCCTCCGGCCGGTCGTCGAGCAGCGGCCGGGCGGCGGCGGTGCGCTCCGCCACCCAGGGCCCGCCGTAGAGCAGCATCGCCGCCTCGCGCAGCGGCGCCATGTCGATCTCGACCAGCTCGGCGCCGCTCGCGGCGAGCGTCGCCAGCGCCTGATCGTACAGGCGTTCGGACGCGGCATCGCCGAGGAACAGGCGCTGGTCGGGCCGCGGCACGCCGATCCGGCGGAGGGCGACCGGCCGATCCGCGACCGGGCGGGAATAGGCATCGGCGGCATCGAAGCCGGCGACCACCGCATCGACCGCGCGGGCATCGGCGATGTCGTGGGTGAGGACGGTGACGCAATCGAGCGTGCGGCAGGCGGGCACGAGCCCGGTCGTGCTCCACCGCCCCTTGGTCGGCTTCATGCCCACCAACCCGTTGAACGCCGCCGGCACGCGCCCGGAGCCCGCGGTGTCGGTGCCGAGCGCGAAGGCGACCAGCCCCGCCGCGACCGCGACCGCCGAACCCGAGCTCGACCCGCCGCTGACATAGGCGCGGTTGAACACGCAGGCGGGCGCGCCATAAGGGCTGCGCGTGCCGTTGAGCCCGGTGGCGAACTGGTCGAGGTTGGTCTTGCCGACCGGCACCGCCCCCGCCGCGATCAGCCGCGCCACCACCTCGGCCGATGCCGCCGGCCGATAGGCGAAGTCGGGACAGGCGGCGGTGGTCGGCACGCCGGCAAGGTCGATATTGTCCTTGATCGCGAAGGGCACGCCGGCGAGCGGCAGCGTCTCGCCCGCGGCGATCCGCGCATCGACCGCCGCGGCGCGCGCCAGCACGTCCTGCTCCGCCAGTCGCGTGATCCACACCGCGGGCTGGATCGCGGCATAGGCCTCGATCCGCGCCAGCGCGTCGCGGGCGACCGAGACCGCATTGGTTTCTCCCGCGGTCACCGCCGCGGCGATCGCGCCGGCCCGGATACGTCCGTCGCTCATGCCACCTCCACTGCGAGCATCGCGCCGCCCGGAGCGAGCGACTGTTTCTCCTGCACATAGACCGCGCGGACGATGCCGGTGACCGGGCTGACCACCGGCGATTCCATCTTCATCGCCTCGATCACCGCGATCGTCTCGCCGGCGCTGACGCTGGCGCCGTCGGTGACGAGCAGCTTCCACAGGCTGCCGCCGAACGGCGCCTCGACCAGCTCGCAGCCTTCGGGGATCGCGATCTCGGCAGTGGCGGCGCCGGCGTCGGCTTCCTCGGTCAGCGCGGCGACGCGATCGAACTCGCCGCTCCGCTCCCAGGCGGCGCGCTCCGCATCGAACGCCGCCTGCCGCTGCGCCTGAAAGGCGGCGATCGACGCGTCATTCTCCGCGAGGAAGGCGCGATAGTCGGACAGGCGGAACACCTCCTCCTCGATCCGGATCGCGCGGCGGCCGAGCGGAAAGTCGCGCCGCCATTCGGTCAGTTCGTCATGGCTGACCGGGAAGAAGCGGATGCGGTCGAAGAAGCGCAGCAGCCACGGCTTGCCGTCCTGGAAGGCGTCGGTCTGCCGCCATGCGTTCCACACCTGGATGGTGCGGCCGAACAGCTGATAGCCGCCCGGCCCCTCCATGCCGTAGATGCACATGTAAGCGCCGCCGATGCCGACGACGTTGGGCGGCGTCCAGGTGCGCGCCGGATTGTATTTGGTCGTCACCAGACGGTGGCGCGGGTCGATCGGCGTCGCGACCGGCGCGCCGAGATAGACGTCGCCCAGCCCCATGACGAGATAGTCGGCATCGAAGACGATCCGCTTGACTTCGTCAATGCTGTCCAGCCCGTTGACGCGGCGGATGAATTCGATGTTGTCCGGGCACCAGGGCGCATCGTCGCGCACCGATTCCATATATTTGTCGATCGTCTGATAGATCGCCGGGTCCTGCCACGACAGCGGCAGATGGACGACGCGCGACGGAATCTCGAAATCGTCAAGCCCGCCAAGCCGCTCCTCGGCGGCGACTAGCGCGGCGAGCAGCGCCGCCTGCGACAGCAAGCGGCTGTCATAATGGAGCTGGAGCGAGCGGATGCCGGGCGTCACGTCGATCATCCCCGGCAGCGCCATCGCCTCGATCTCGAGCATCAGCGCGTGAACGCGCAGCCGCAGTTCGAGGTCGAGGACGATCGGGCCATATTCGACGAGCAGGTTGCGATCGCCCTGCTGGCGATAGGTCACGGCCGGCCGGACGCCCTGCGCCGGAATCGCGTGCAGGATCGGCGAGCCGAGCGTTTCCTCCCCGGGAGCGCCGGCGCGATCGGCCGGGGGCGCCGCCAGCGTGGCGACCAGCCGGTCCTGCGCCTGCTCCGCCGCCACCGCCGCGGCGGTGTCGATCGGCACGAAGCGGACGCTGTCGCCCGGTGCGAGCTGCCCGACCTTCCACAGATCGGCCTGCGCGACGACGAACGGGCAGACGAAGCCGCCGAGCGACGGACCGTCGGGGCCGAGGATGATCGGCATGTCGCCGGTGAAATCGACCGCGCCGATCGCATAGGCATTGTCGTGGATGTTGGACGGATGCAGCCCCGCCTCGCCGCCGTCCTGCCGCGCCCATTGCGGCTTGGGGCCGAGCAGGCGGACGCCAGTGCGGTTGGAATTGTAATGCACCTTCCACGCGGTGGCGCGCAGCATCGCGATATCGTCGGCGGTGAAGAAGTCGGGCGCGCCGTGCGGGCCGTAGAGGACGTGCAGCGTCCAGTCGCGGGTGATCGCCGGACGGTCTGCGGCGGCCAGCGCCGCCGCGGGGGCGGCGGGCGGATCGGTGCGCGCGAGATGCAGCGTGTCGCCGGTCATCACCGCGCGCCCGGCATGACCGCCGAACTCGCCGAGCGTGAAGGCACTGCGGCTGCCGAGGAACAGCGGCACGTCGAGCCCGCCGGCGACCGCGATATAGCCGCGCATGCCGCCGCCGGTGACGCGGCCGATCCTGAGCGTCTGCCCGGCGGCGACGTCGACCGGTGCGTAGCAGCCGATCGGCACGCCATCGAGCGTCGCGCCAAAATCGGCGCCGGTCAGGCACACGCGCGCCGCGGCGTTGAACAACAGGGTCGGTCCCGCGGCGGTGATCTCCAGTCCCGCCGCCGCCTCGTCATTGCCGATCAATCGGTTGCCGAGGCGGAAGGCGAGCGAATCCATCGGCCCCGAGGGCGGCACACCGACGTGCCACAGGTGGAGCCGGCCCGGATGATCCTGCACCGTGGTCGAGGCGCCGCCCGCCAGCACGCGGATCGTGCGCGGCGTATAGGCGATGTCGGCGAGCGCGCGCGTCGATACTGCGCCGGAGGTGAACACGTCGGAGCGCACCACGGTGCGCAGCCAGTCGAGGTTGGTCTCGATCCCGGCGATGCTCGTCCGGTCGAGCGCCTCCTGCATCGCGGCGACCGCCGCCTCGCGGGTCGGCGCGGTGACGATCAGCTTGGCGAGCATCGGATCGTACCAGGCGGACACCTCCGTCCCGGCGGCGATCCAGTGATCGACGCGCGGCCCCTCCGGAACGGTGACGCCGACCAGCCGGCCCGAACTCGGCCGATAGTCCTGCGCCGGGTCCTCGGCATAGAGGCGGACCTGGATCGAGGCGCCCTGCGGCGTGGGCACGAAGCCGTCGAGGAAGCCGGTATCGCCCGCCGCCCCACGCACCATCCATTCGACCAGATCGACGCCCGTCACCTGCTCGGTGACGCCATGTTCGACCTGAAGCCGGGTGTTGACCTCGAGGAAGAAGAAATCGTCGCGCTCCGCGTCGTAGAGGAACTCCACCGTGCCGGCCGAGCGATAGTCGGCGGCGGCGGTGAGCCGCACCGCCGCGTCGATCAGCGCGCGGCGCGTCGCCTCGGGCAGCAGCGGCGCGGGCGTTTCCTCGACCACCTTCTGGTTGCGGCGCTGGAGCGAACAGTCGCGTTCGCCGAGCGCGACGACATGGCCTGCGCCGTCGCCGAACACCTGCACCTCGATATGGCGCGCGCGCGCGACATAGCGTTCGAGGAAGACGCCGCCGTCGCCGAAATTGCCCGCGCCGAGCCGGGCGACGGTGGCGAAGCCGTCGCGGATGTCCGCCTCGTCGGCGCACACCTTCATGCCGATGCCGCCGCCGCCGGCGGTCGCCTTGAGGATCACCGGATAGCCGATCCGCGCCGCCGCCGCGATCGCCGCCGCCGCGTCGCGGAGCAGGTCGGTACCCGGCGCGAGCGGCACCCCCTGCGCGGCGGCGAGGGCGCGCGCGGTGTGCTTCAACCCGAAGGCGCGGATATTGTCGGGGGTCGGGCCGATGAAGACGATGCCGCGTGCCGCGCAGGCCTCGGCGAAGGCGGTATTCTCGGACAGGAAGCCATAGCCGGGGTGGATCGCCTGCGCGCCCGTCGCCTCCGCCGCGGCGAGGATCGCGGCGACGTCGAGATAGCTTTCGGCGGCGGGCGCGGGGCCGATGCGGACCGCCTCGTCGGCCTGCGCGACATGCGCCGAACCGGCGTCGGCGTCGCTGAACACCGCGACCGAGCCGACCCCCATCGTCCTGAGCGTGCGGATGATGCGGCAGGCGATCGCGCCGCGGTTGGCGACCAGGACCTTGTCGAACATCAGCCGGCCACCTGCATGCGCACCGGCGTCGGGTTGAAGCCGTTGCAGGGATTGTTGATCTGCGGACAGTTGGAGACGACGACGATGACATCCATCTCGGCGCGCAGATCGACGGTGAGGCCGGGCGCGGAAATGCCGTCGACGATCCCCAGCGTTCCGTCCGCCTCGACCGGCACGTTCATGAAGAAGTTGATGTTCGACACCATGTCGCGCTTGCCGCGGCCGGCGCGGACGTTGGCGTCGAGGAAATTGTCGACGCAGCTATGCTGCGCCTTGGTGTGGTGGCCGTATCGCAACGTGTTCGATTCGCACGAACAGGCGCCGCCGATCGTATCGTGATAGGCGACGTCGCTGGCGACGATCGTCATCATCGCCCGCCCCTCGTTGGACAGCAGCACCGCGCCGGTGCGCAGGAACAGGTTGCGCTGCGCCGCGATCGTGTCCTGTGCGCTATAGCGTTCGGCGTCGTCGGCGGCGGCGTACATCAGGAAATCGACCGCCTGATTGCCTTCAAGGTCGATGATGCGCAGCGTCTCGCCGGCGGCGATGCGGTGCATCCAAGGCGCCCGCGCCGGAACGGTCTCGTCGTGGCGGATGGCGCCGGGAAGAGGGGCAAGGGTCATCGTCATCCTTCAGCGCGCGTAGAGGTCTTCGGTGTTGAGGAAGGCGCGCAGGCCTTCCGGCGTCGCGGTGCGCAGCGGATCGTCCGTCGCCGCCGGCGCGCCGCGCCACGCGGTCGCGCGCAGCGGGGTGACGGTATAGGCGTTGCGCGGATCGAGCACGTGCGGGCAATTGGCGAGCGCGACGATCAACTCCATCTCGGCGCGCAGCACCAGCGTCCGGCCGGGTGCGAACGGCCCGATCTGCGGCTCGGTGGCGCCATCATCGGCGATGCGCACGCCCTTGAACCAGGTGACGCAGGGGTGGACGTCCCTGCGGCCAAGCCCGTGCTTGGCGACGGCGAGCATGAACCGGTCGCGGGCATTGGGATACGGCCCGTAATTGCTGCCCTCGCCATAGCGGCGCGCGTTCGACGCGGCATTGGACGCGCCGCAGAAGGCGTCGTGCGTACCGGCTTCGTCGTCGAGGATCGACATCATCACCCGGCCCATGTCCGACAGCAAAAGCCGCCCGGCACCGAGATAGCCGTTCCACTGCACCTTGACCGTATCGGCGACGTTGAGCCGCTCGGTCGGCATGTCGGCGTTGAACAGCAGCATCGCCGCGCAGGCATCGCCGCCGAGGTCGATCAGCCGCAGCCGGGTGCCGCGCGCGATCCGCCGTGCGGCATAGCCGCCCGGCGCGATCGTCTCCTCCCAGATCACGTCTCCGGACGCATCGGCGGCGGCGGCGGGCAATGTCGGCATCGCCTTTACCCGGGTGCCCGCCATCGCGCGGGCATGATCGCGCGCGCCGGAGGGGTCGGCGGTGGTCGTCGTCATGCAATGGGTCTCCCGGACGGGTCCGTGGTGAGCGCCGCGATCAGCGCGGGCGGCGGCGGTGTCTTGCGATCGAGCGGCAGGTCGTAGGTGACGGTCGCGCCGAAGCGGTGCGGCGCGTGCGGATCGTGGCGCCGCTTGTCGAAGGCGAGCACGCGCGTGCCGAGCTTGAACGCCTCGCCGATGTCGTGCGTCACCATGACGATGGTCAGGCCGTGATCCTGCCACAGCCGGGTGATGAGCGCATGCATGTCGAGGCGAATGCCGGGATCGAGCGCGCCGAACGGCTCGTCGAGCAACAGGATGCGCGGATGCTTGACCAGCGCCTGCGCGATCGCCAGCCGCTGCTGCATCCCGCCCGACATCTGCGCCGGATAGACGTCGAGACTATGGTCGAGCCCGACCGCGGCGAGCATCTCGACCGCGCGGTCGCGCGCCGCCCGCCGCCGTGCGCCGAACAGCCGCGCGGTCAGCGGCGCACCGGCGCATTCGATCCCGAACAGCACGTTGCCGAGCGCGGTGAGGTGCGGGAAGACCGAATAACGCTGGAAGACGACGCCGCGATCGGGACCGCAGGCCGCCGGCATCGCCCGGCCGTCGAGCAGCACCTGCCCGCGCGTCGGCGCCTCCTGCCCGAGGATGAGGCGCAGGAAGGTGCTCTTGCCCGCCCCCGACGGGCCGACCACCGCGACGAAACTGCCCGCGTCGAGCTGGAGCGAGACGCGTTCGAGCACGATCTTGTCGCCATATTCGACCCAGATGTTGCGCAGTTCGAGCAGCGGCGTCATCGGCCTGCTCCGTGCGCCCAGGGGAAGCCGCGGCGGCTGATCGCCATCAGCAGCGCATCGGCGAGGATCGCGAGCAGCGAGATCCAGGCGACATAGGGCAGGATGATGTCCATCGCGAAATAGCGGCGGACGAGGAAGATGCGATAGCCGAGCCCGACGTCGGAGGCGACCGCCTCCGCGGCGATCAGGAACACCCAGGCCGGCCCCATCGACAGCCGCAGCGCCTCGATCAGCCGCGGCATCAGCTGCGGCAGCGCGACGCGGATCGCGAGCTGCCAGCTGTTCGCGCCGAGCGTCTGCGCCTTGGCGAACTGCTCGGCGGGCAGCCCGGTGACGAAGCCGGTCAGGTCGCGCGTCATGAACGGCGCGATGCCGATCGCGATCAGCGCGATCTTCGACGCCTCGTCGAGCCCGAGCACGATGAACAGGATCGGCAGCACCGCGACCGGCGGAATGACCGCGATGATCGCCACCATCGGCCCGAGCAGCGCCCGGGCGAGCGGCACGGTGCCGAGCAGCAGGCCGAGGATCAGCGCGGTCGCGGTGGCGATGGCGAGGCCGATGCCGAGGCGGTACAGGCTCGCCAGCGTATCGGCGACGAGCAGGATGCGATCGGTCGCGGGGTCGCGCTGGGTGGTGAAGTCGTGCGCCGCCTGCGCCATCGCCGCAAAGGTCGGCAGCACCTTGTCGGCCGGATTGGCGGCGTGGCGCGCCTCCGAGGCGAGCAGATAGACGAGCAGCAGCGCGACGATCGGCAGCGCGCCGAGCAACAGCCGCGATGCGCGCTGCGGCCGGATGTCGACCAGCCGCCTCATGCGGCGGGCTTGGCCGCGGGCCGGGTCGTGATGGTCGTACGCGGTGCCATTCCCGTCCTTCTGTTCGGCCATGCCACCGGCACGGCGCTCCGTTCGCCGGGGCGGCACCCCGGCGGCCTCCGTCTCTCGCTCAGGGTGCGGCTACAGCGTCCCGCTCGCCGCCAGCTTCATGTAAGTGGGATCGAAGCGCAGCTTGACGTTCTTGGGATCGCCGAGCGACTTGCCGCCGGCGAAGCTGATCCCGATCGCGTCGACCGATCTGGCGCTCGGCCCGAACAGACCGTGCGCGAAGCTGAACTGACGCACCCGGTCGGTGACGGTGATGAGGTCGGGATTCTCGGCATAGGCCGCGGCATCCTTCGCGTTGGCGTAGAGATGCGTCGTCTTGAGCTGATCGTCGAAACTGGCCTCGGTGGTGCCGGCGGCCTTCGCCATCGCGGCGCGCGCCGCCTTGCCGGTCGCGTCGGTGCGGGTCATCAGCGCCATCGTCTCGTACCAGATGCCGGCGAGCGCCTTGCCGAGGTTGGGATTGGCCTTGAGCGTCTCGGTGCTGACGTTGAGCGTGTCGAGGATCTCGTTGGGGATCTTGGAACTGTCGAACACCTCGACCGCGCCCGGCGTCGCGCGGATCGTCGCCAGCTGCGGGTTCCAGGTGGCGACCGCGGTGACGCCGGGCGAGGCGAAGGCGCCGACGATATCGGCGTCGCCGGTGTTGACCGTCTTGACGTCGGCGAGCTTCATCCCGTTGAGCTCGAGACCGCGGGCGAGCAGGAAATGCGAGACCGACAGTTCGACCAGCTTGACCGAGCGCCCCTTGATGTCGGCCATCGTCCGGCCGTTCTTGAGCACGACGCCGTCATTGCCGTCCGAGTAATCGCCGATCAGCAGGACGGTCGTGTCCTTGCCGCCCGCGGCGGGAATGGTCAGCGCGTCCATCGTCGTCGCGGTGACGCCGTCGAGCTTGCCGGCGGCATATTGATTGACCGATTCGACATAGTCGTTGACCTGCACCATGCGGATGGTGATGCCGTATTTATCGGCCCATTTCTTCACGATGCCGGCCTGCTGCGCATAGGGCCAGGGCATCCAGCCGGTGTAGATCGACCAGCCGATCGCAAAGTCCTTCTTGACGGCGCCGGCGCCCGCCGCCGAACCGGCCGGCTTGCTGCCGCACCCGCCCAGCGCCATCAATGCCGCTATCGCTGCCATGCCGCCGAGCCACGGTCGATCTACCATTCAGCGGTCCCTTTGCCGTGCCGATGCGCCCCGCCCTCGCCAAGCCATTGAAGAAGCCGGCGAAATCATGCGCGCATCAGCGCCTTACCCTCGTCGCCAAGGTTGCCGCGCCAGGGATCATCGATGAAGGGGCAAAATTCCAATGGAAGACATAGATCGTGTCTATGCCCTGCGCTGCGCTCGGTTGCGGCGCATCACCTCGTCGAGGAACAGCTGCGTCGCGGTGTCGCGCGAGGGTTCGGCGCGGGCGAGCAGGAAGATATCGTAGGACGGCTCCGCATCAGGATGGAGCAGCGGCCAAAGCCGCCCCCTGGCGACCGCGCTTTCGGCGGCGAGCACCGGCAGGAAGCCGATGCCGACGCCGAGCGAGATCAGCCGGATCGCCTCGTTGATATCCTCCGCCCGGCCAGTGGCGCGGGTGCCGAGCCGGTAACGCCGGCGCAGCCGGGTGATCGTCTCCAGCTCGTCCTCGCCGGTCAGGACGAAGCCTTCGTCCTTGAGCTCGCCGAGCCGCTCGACGCGGTGCCCGAACAGCGGATGGCTGCGCGCGCAATAGAGTTGCTGACGTTCGACCAGTAAAGGTTCGTAGATCAGCCCGCCGCGCACGTTGCTGTCATAGCCGACGCCGATCTCCGCTTCGCCATGTTCGAGCGCGTCGAGCACCGCGCGCCACGGCGAGACGCGGATCTCGATATGGATGTTCGGGTTGCGACGATGGAAGCTGGCGATCGCCTCGTCGAATTCGAGCGACGACACCGCGGAGATCAGCTGGATGCGGACGACGCCCTCGATCCGCTTGGTTGCCTGCGCGACCTGGTGCGGCACCATCCGCGCGGCCTCGAGCATCTCCTCGCACAAGGCGAGCAGCGCGCTTCCCGCGGCGGTCATCTCGACGCCCCCCGCCGAGCGGTTGAGCAACTGCACGCCGACCTGTTCCTCGAGCCGCTTGAGCGCGGCGCTGATGCTCGGCTGCTGCCTGTTGAGCTTGCGCGCCGCCGCGCCGATGCCGCCCGCGCGGACGATCTCGACGAAGGTGCGCAGCAGGTTCCAGTCGACGCGGCTGGCAAACGTCTTGTCAGGCAGCATCACGTCGTCGATCACATGGCCAGCTCCGCAATCCCGTGCGGCACACCTTTAGCCGGGCGCCCTGCCCGTGCAACGCCCTTGCCATCCGCGCGACCGGGGCCGCGCCGTCCGGCTGCTCAGCCTTGGCGCAGGCTGCGCCGGAACAGCGCCCCGACCCGCCGCGCCTCGAACACCCGCCCGATCGCATAGAGCGTGGCGAAGATCCCGGCGAAGACATAGCCGGCGGTCGGCGACGGCTTCTTGTCCTTGTCGTCATCGCCGCCCTTCTTCTTGGGTTGCTCGGGTGCCGGCGCGCCGAGCGCCTTGTCGATCGGATTGAGCGGCGCCGGCGTCTTCTTCGCCTTCGGCTTCTTGGCCTCGATCTTGGGGGATTCGAGCTTGCCGAGCGCGACGGTCGCCTGCGCGAAGGCGAGGAACAGCAAAGGCGCGAGGAAGCAATAGAGCAACGCCTTGCTCAGCAGCCGATAGCGCAGGACCAGCCCCTCCGCCTGCGCCTCGATCCACAGCATGCCGCCGCTGAACACCGCCATCCGGTCCTGCGCCGCCGCGTCGCGCTTGCTGAAGGTCAGCGTGTCGCCGTTCCGCTCGCGCGCGGTGCCGGTGGTGCGGAACAGCGGATCGAGCCGGTCGAACGCCTCGTCCGGCGATTGACCGGGGTCGAGCGGCACGCTGCCATGGATATGCCAGATCCAGTCGGTCAGCCGCTTACGCAGCGTCGGCGCTCCGGACGCATCCGGCTGCGCTGCGCCGGTCGGCAGGGTGTCGGCGGTCATCATCGCGGCGGTCGTCATTCGGCCGGCACCGCGTGCGGATAGCCATTGGGCGAGAACCGCGCCTTGATGCTCTTCCAGGCTTCCACGAAGGTGAAGCTCATCGTCTCGCCGATCGACATCGGCCGGCCGCCTTCCATGCCGAGCAGTTCCGCCTCGCCGTCGACGCAGGTGCCGAACATCCGGTCGATGATCACCCAGGTGTTGGTGTAATTGCTGCGGCTCGCCTCGAAGTCCTGCGAATGGTGGACGCTGTGATGCTCGGTGGTGTTGAACAGGAAGCGCCACCAGCGCGGCGAATTGAAGCGGACGTTGATATGCTGGTAGGTGCCGACCGCGAGGCCGAACGCGCCGGCAAGCAGCACGGCGCGCGGCACGAAGTCGAAGAAGCCGCCGACGCCGAGGCCGATCAGGAACAGCTCGACCGGATTGCCGACCGCGCCCTTGTTGATGTTGAGCTGGGTGATGTAATGGTGCGGCGCGTGCGCGATCCACAGCGGATGCCAATTGTGCATGCCGCGATGCATCCAATATTGGCCGAAGTCGAAGACGAACGAGATCAGGAAGGCCTGCAACAGCAACGGCAGGCTGGTAAACCAGGACAGTTTGTCCCAGTCGAACGAATGCTGCACCGCCTTGATGATCGCACCATCGCCGATGTAACTGTCGACGACGCGCAGCAACGTGTAGCCGAGACCGACGTAGAACAGGTCGCTGGTCAGCTCCTTCCAGGTCAGCCGCCAGCTGTCGTGACGGGGCGCGAGCCATTCGAGCCCGAGCAGCAGCACCTTGAAGCCGACGCCGATCGCGACGGCGGTGGACGCCTTGGCGATGCTGTTGGGCGCGTAGAACCAGAAGGCGAGCAGCGCGAACAGCATCACCGGCTGGAACCAGGTGAAGAACAGCCGCTTCGCGGGACCGCCCTCGACCTTCGGGATATTCTCCCATCCGACGGTGACGGGCGCCTGCGCGCCGATCACCCGCTTGCCTACCCGAACACCGTCCATCTGCACCTCGCATCGCTACGATCCGACAGCCTTATGTCGGTAAGTGCGCGGCGGCGTGATACGTCATCAGACGTATAAGCGGCGGCGTGGGCGCCGGGTGCGATGCGGGTTGCCGAGAGAGGCTAAGTATCGGAAAGATGATGATAACCGGGCAGCTCGCCCACTCGCCTAAGGATCGTCCATGTTGCGCACCACCTTGATCGCCGCCACGGGGCTGGGCCTGCTCACCGGATGCGGCGGGTCCGGCGGGGCGGCCCGGCCCCGGCGCCCCCCCCCCCGTCCCCCGCCGTTGAAGGTCCTGCCCATGCACCGCCGTCTGCTGCTCGCCACCCTGACGCTGTCCGCGCTC
>NZ_JFYV01000006.1 GCF_000632225.1 Sphingomonas sp. RIT328 | reverse complement strand
GCGGGCCCGGGGGGCCGGCGGCCCCGGGCCCCCCGCCGCGGAGGAACGGGGGCAGGCCGCGGCGGCGCCGGTCAATTACGGCAACAGCAAACCCGCCGCGACCAAGCCGTTCCGGACGGTGCCGGTCGCCACCTTCGATTCGCCCTGGGCGCTCGCCTTTCTGCCCGACGCGACGATGCTGGTGACGGAAAAGCCCGGGCGCCTGTGGCTGGTGACGCCGAACGGCGGCAAGACCGCGGTCGGCGGCGTGCCGACCGTGCATGAATCGGGGCAGGGCGGCCTGCTGTTCGTCGCCACCGCGCCGGGCTTCGCGCAGAACCGCCAGATCTATTTGACCTATGCCGAACCGGGCGAGGGCGGCGACGGCCTTGCCCTCGCCCGCGCGACGCTCGGCACGGCGGACGGCAAGCCGGCGTTGCAGGGGCTGGAGGTGCTGTGGCGTCAGCTGCCGCGCGGCAACGGCGGCCAGTTCGGCGGCTATATCGCCTTCTCGCCCGACGGCCAGTCTCTATTCCTGACCTCGGGCGAGCGGCAGCGCTTCACCCCCGCGCAGGACCCCGACCAGGCGCTCGGCAAGATCCTGCGGCTGACGCTCGACGGCAAGCCCGCGCCTGGCAATCCGCACGCCGGCCAGACCGGCGCGGCGACGATCGGGGTGATCGATCCGCCCGCCAATACCGGCGCGGCGGCCAAGGCGCCGGTGCGCAAGGTGACGCTGACCACGCCCAACCTGACGCCTGCCGAGACCTGGACCAGCGGCCATCGCAATCCGTACGGCCTCGCCTTCGACGCGCAGGGGCGTCTCTGGGAAACCGAGATGGGGCCACAGGGCGGCGACGAGCTCAACCTGATCGAGCCGGGCAGGAATTACGGCTGGCCGCTCGTCTCCTACGGCGACAATTACGATGGTACGCCGATCGCCAAGCCGGACAGCCGCCCCGATCTGCAACAGCCGGTCCTCTACTGGAACCCGGTGATCGCGCCGGCAGGCTTCGCCTTCTACGCCGGCAACATGTTCCCGGAGTGGCGCGGATCGGCCTTCGTCGGCGGCCTCGCCTCGACCGCGCTGATCCGCCTCGCCTTCGACGGCACCAGCGCACGCGAGGCCGAGCGGTGGGACATGGGCGCCCGCATCCGCGCGGTGATGGCCGGACCCGACGGCGGCCTGTGGCTGCTCGAGGACGGCGACTCGGGCCGGCTGCTGCATCTCGTCGGCAACCGCGGCGGGTGAGCGGCGGGCGGGGCCCCCGCCCGCCGACCGCTTCGCGTCAGTGCGACGCCCCGCCGACGGCGCCGATCCCCGTCTCGGCACGCACCCGCTGCGCGAGATAGCCGTCGCGGTCGACCGCGGCGCGCGCGCTGCGATCGAACAGCGACACCAGCCAGATGGCGAGGAACGCCGCCGGCATCGAAATGATCGCCGGCGACGAATAGGGGAAGATCGCGGCCGGGTGGCCGAGGATCGTCACCCACACCGCCGGCGACAGCACCGTCAGCCCCACCGCCAGCACCAGCCCGAGCGTGCCGCCGACCACCACGCCGCGGGTGGTGCAGCCCTTCCACAGCAGCGACAGGAGCAGCACCGGGAAATTGCCCGACGCCGCCACCGCAAAGGCGAGGCTGACCATGAAGGCGACGTTCTGCTTCTCGAAGATGATGCCCAGCAGGATCGCAAGGATCGCGAGCACCAGCACGGTACGCCGCGACACGCGCAGCTCCGCCGCCGAATCCGCCGCGCCCTTGCGGAACACGGTCGCATAGAGATCGTGGCTGACCGCCGAGGCGCCCGACAGCGTCAGCCCGGCGACCACCGCGAGGATCGTCGCGAAGGCGACGGCGGAGACGAAGCCGAGGAACACATTGCCCCCGACCGCATGCGCGAGGTGGATCGCCGCCATATTGCCGCCGCCGACCAGCCCGCCGGCGGGATCGAGGTAGCGCGGCTCGGTCGCGACCAGCACGATCGCGCCGAAGCCGATGATGAAGGTCAGCAGGTAGAAATAGCCGATCCACCCCGTCGCCCACAGCACCGACTTGCGCGCCTGGCGCGCGTCCGGAACGGTGAAGAAGCGCATCAGGATATGCGGCAGGCCGGCGGTGCCGAACATCAGCGCCAGCCCGAACGACACTGCCGACACCGGGTCCTTGATGAAATTGCCCGGCCCCATGATCGATCGCCCGCGCACCGCCGCCGCGCCCGGATCGAGGCCGGCCGCGGCGGCGAGGTCGGTCTTCACCGCCACGGCGCGCGCGAACAGCGCTTCGGGCGAGAAGCCGAATTGCGCGAGCACCGCGAGCGCCATGAAGGTCGCGCTGCCGAGCAGCAGCACCGCCTTGACGATCTGTACCCAGGTGGTCGCGGTCATCCCGCCGAACAGCACGTACAGCGTCATCAGCACGCCGACGATGACGACGGCATATTCGTAGCGCAGCCCGAACAGCAATTTGATCAGCTGCCCGGCACCGACCATCTGCGCGATCAGGTAGAAGAGCACGACGGTGAGCGTGCTGATCGCGGCAAAGCCCCTGACCGGCGGTTGCGCGAAGCGGAAGCTGGCGACGTCGGCGAAGGGGTAGCGGCCGAGGTTGCGCAGCCGCTCGGCCATCAGGAACAGGATGATCGGCCAGCCCACGAGAAAGCCGATCGAATAGATCAGCCCGTCATAGCCGTCGGTGAAGATCTGCGCCGAGATGCCGAGGAACGACGCCGCCGACATATAGTCGCCGGCGATGGCGAGGCCGTTCTGGAAGCCGGTGATGCCGCCGCCCGCGGTGTAGAAATCGCTCGCGGTGCGCGTCCGTCGCGCCGCCCAGCGGGTGATCGCCAGCGTCAGCACCGCAAAGGCGGCGAACATCGCGATCGCGGTCCAGTTGGTCGGCTGCCGGACCGTCTCGCCCGCCAGCGCATCCGCCAGCGCCGGAGCCGGCATAAGCACCACGCCCGCGGCGAGGGCGAGCGCTGCCCGGCGCGTCACGCGCGCGACTCGCTGCGCAGCGCCTCGCTCAACGGATCGAACTCGCGCGCGGCGCGGCGCACATACAGACCGGTCAGCACGATGGCGAGCAGGATGACGCCGAAGCCGACGACGATGCCGACCGAGGTCACGCCTTGCCCGATCGGTCGCGCGAGCAGCGCCTTGTCGAAGGCGATCAGCAGGATGAAGCCGAGATAGGCGGCGAGCATCACTCCGGTGAGCCCCCAGGTGAACCGCCGGCGCCGCCGCACCAGCGCGATATATCGCGGATCGGCTGCGATCCGGGCCCATTCGGCTGTATCCATGCTCGCTCCCCCGCTTTTGCCCGATCATGCAGCAAAGGCGCCGGGCCGCAAGCCGTTTCGGCCCCGCCATGTTCGCGCAAACACTCCGGCCCATCCGTTGTGCGCGTCAGTGGATTGACGCTAAGCTCCCGTCCGATCCGGAGAATCAACGCGCAAACGACGGTCGCATGGCAATCGGCGGGCGCGGGTCGCACAGGGGGAGGCGCAAGATCATGGCGGAGGGCGTGCGATGATGCCGCTGGACTGGGCCAGGCCGCTGCCCGAATGCGGGCGGGTGGATGCGGCGACCTTTGCCGACACGATCGTCCGCCAGGGGCAGCCCGTCGTCCTGCGCGGACAGGTCGCGGACTGGCCGGCGATCGCCGCCGCCAATGCCGGCCGCGAGAGTCTGGCGCGCTACATCGGGCAATTCGACCAGGGCGCGCCGGTGCAGGTGATGGTCGGGCGACCGGAGATCGCCGGCCGCTATTTCTACGACGCGACGGTGCAGGACTTCAATTTCCATCGGCGGATGGTGCCGTTGAAGGTGTTGCTGTCGGAGCTGGTGCGCTTTGCCGGCGATCCCGCAGCGCCGGCGCTCTACGCCGGGTCGGCGCCGACCGGACAGCTGCTGCCCGGCTGGAGCGACGCCAATCCGCTCGCGCTGACGCTGCCGGGCGCCAAGGCGCGGATCTGGATCGGTAACGAGACGCGGATCTCGACCCATTTCGACGGATCGGCGAATCTCGCCTGCGTCGTCGGCGGGCGCCGCCGCTTTCTCCTCTTCCCGCCCGACCAGCTCGCCAATCTCTACGTCGGGCCGCTCGAACAGACGATGGCGGGGCAGCCGACCAGCATGGTCGATCCCGATGCCCCCGACCTCGACCGGTATCCGCGCTTCGCGACGGCGATGCGGCATGCGCTGGTCGCGGAGCTGGCGCCCGGCGACGCGATCTTTATGCCGACCTTGTGGTGGCACAACGTCCGCGCGTTCGGGCCGCTGAACGTGCTCGTCAATTACTGGGCGGAGGATCCGACGGCGAGCAGCCCCTTCACCGCAATGATTCACGCGATGCTCGCGGTGCGCGATCTGCCCGCCGCCGAACGCGCGGTCTGGCGGGGCTGGTTCGATCACTATGTCTTCGATGAGTCCGCCGGGCGGGTCGCCGATCATCTGCCCGAGGCGGCGCGCGGCGTGCTGGGGGCGGCCTCCGCCTCCCGCAGCCAGCGGATCAAACACTATCTGGTCGCCATGCTGGGCGGCGGCTGACGATCGCCGGCGCGCCGCTCACCCGCCGGCGATCGTATCGAGGATATCCTGATGCGACGGCATGCGCTCGACGGTCAGGTCCATCGCCCGGGCGATATGCGCCATCCGCCGGTCGAGCTCCTGCTCGGGCAACTGGTGCGCCAGCGGGTGTTGGCGCTTGGGCGCGATGCCCTGGCCGTGCAACACCGCGAGCCAGCTCGTCTCGCTGAACAGCTCATTGTCGTGCCGGTAGAGGCGGCCGTTCTCGCGGAAGATCGCGATCCGCTCCGCGAGTGACGCGGGCAGCGCCATGGTGCGGCAATGGCGCCACAGGGGCGAATCGTCACGCGTCGTGGCGGCGTAATGCAGGATGATGAAATCGCGCACCTGCTCATATTCGATCCGCGTGCGCCGGTTGTAATAATCGATGTCGTGCTGGTTGAAGCAGCGATCCGGAAAGTTGGTGAGCAGGCGCGCGATCCCCGATTGGATGAGGTGGATCGACGTCGATTCGAGCGGCTCGAGGAAGCCGGCGGCAAGGCCGAGCGCGACGACGTTGCGATCCCAGGCCTTGCGCCGCAGACCCGCCTTGAAGCGCAGGACGTTGGGGTTCGACAGCGGCTCGCCGTCGAGGGCGGCGTCGAGCGAGCGCAGCGCCGCCTCGTCATCGCAATAGTGCGAGCAATAGACGAAGCCGTTGCCGGTGCGGGCCTGGAGCGGGATGCGCCATCGCCAGCCCGCCGCCACCGCGGTCGCGCGCGTATAGGGCAGCGGCGCGTCGACCCGCGCGCAGGCACGGGCGACGGCGCGGTCGCACGGCAGCCAGTGGCTCCAGTCCTCGAACCCCGCCGCCAGCGTCTGGTCGATGAGCAGGCCCCGGAACCCCGAACAGTCGATGAACAAATCGCCGCCGAGCGCGCGCCCGTCCTCCAGGACGACCGCCTCGACATGACCGGTCTCCGCCGCGCGCCGCACCGTGGTGATCCGCCCCTCGCTGCGACGCACGCCGCGCGCCTCCGCACGCTCGCGCAGAAAGCGGGCATAGCGGCCGGCATCGAACTGATAGGCGTAGTTGAGCGTGCCGAGCGGCGATCCCGGCCGCGCCTGATCCGGTCGCTGGAACCGGCCCGCCGCCGCCGCCTGCGCGCCGATGCTGAACCGGTCGAGCGGCAGCGCATGGCCGAGCCGCGTCTGGCGATACCAGAAATGATGGAAGTGGAGCCCCTCCATCTCCTGACCATAAGTGCCGAAGGGGTGGAAATACCGGTCCCCGATCCGGCCCCAGTCGACGAACTCGATGCCGAGTTTGAACGTCGCGCCGGTCTGGCGGATGAACTCCGCCTCGTCGATGCCCAGCAGGCGGTTGAAGTAGAGGATATGCGGGATCGTCGCCTCGCCGACCCCGACGGTGCCGATCGCCTCCGATTCGACCAGATCGATCTCCACCCCGGTCAGCATATGCGACAGCGCCGCGGCCGCCATCCAGCCGGCGGTGCCGCCGCCGACCACGACGATGCTGCGGATCGCCAGCGGGTCCATCGCTCAGCGCCCCGCCGCGCAATAATGCGCGAGATAGTCGGCATGCGTCGGCAGGCGCTGCACGGCATCGGCCATGGCATGTGCCATCGAACGCAGGCTGTGCGCGACGTCGCCGACCGGCAGGGTCGCGATGACCGGATCATAGCGTCGGGGCATGATCCGCTGCCCGAGCAGCACCGCCACCCAGCTCGGCCGCGCGAACAATTCGTCATTGTAGCGGAAGACCCGTCCGGTTTCGCGGAACAGCTCGATCTTGTGGCGGAGCGTGTCGGGCAGATCCATGGTCCGGCAATATCGCCAGAACGGCGTGTCGTCGCGCTCCGTCGCCGCATAATGCAGCACGATGAAGTCGCGCACCTGCTCGAATTCGACATTCATGTGCCGATTGTATTCCGTCCGCAGGATGTCGGGCATATCCTTGGTCGGGAAGAGCGAGATGAAGCGGCTGATCCCCTCCTGAATGAAATAGAGCGAGGTCGATTCGAGCGGCTCGAGGAAGCCCGCGGACAGGCCGATCGCGACGCAATTGCCCGACCAGAAGCGGCGGCGGTGCCCCGCGGTGAAGCGGATCTGCCGCGGTTCGGCGAGCGGCGCGCCGTCCACCCCCGCGCGCAACACGGCCTCGGCCGTATCGTCGTCCATGAAGTGACGGCTGTAGATATGGCCGTTGCCGGTGCGGCGCTGCGTCGGGATGCGCCATTGCCAGCCGGCCGGCTGTGCGGTGGACCGGGTATAGGGCAGTGGTGGGCCGACCGGCGCGCTCGGCATCGCCAGCGCGCTGTCGCACGGCAGCCAGGCGCTCCAGTCGGTATACGCGACGTCGAGCGTCTCGCCGATCAGCAGGGCACGAAAGCCGGTGCAGTCGAAGAAGATATCGCCCGTGATCCGCTCCCCCGAAGCCATGACGACGGCGGCGATCCCCTCCCCGGACGCGGTGCGATCGACCTGCGTGACGATCCCTTCGACACGGGTCACGCCGCGCGCCTCGGCATAGCGCCGGAGATAGCGGGCGTAGAGCGCGGCGTCGAAATGATAGGCGTAGCGAAGATGCGACAGGATCGATCGCGGATCGGGATGCGGCGCGGTGAAGCGCCCGGCCCGCGCCGCCAATGCGGAAAGGCTGTACGTCTCGATCGGCGTCTCGACGCCGTCCGCGCGCAGCCGCAGCCAGTAATGATGGAAGTCGACCCCCTCCATATCCACGCCATGCTGGCCGAAGGGGTGGATATAACGATCGCCCGGCCGGGCCCAGTCGATGAACTCGATGCCGAGTTTGAAGGTCGCCTCGGTCGCGCGCATGAATTCGGCTTCGTCGATGCCGAGCATCTGGTTGAAGGCGAGGATGTCGGGAATCGTCGCCTCGCCGACGCCGACCGAACCGATCGCTTCCGATTCGACCAGGGTGATGGTCATCGCACTGCGCTCGTCGATCAGGCTGGACAGCGCCGCCGCGGTCATCCAGCCGGCGGAGCCGCCACCGACGATGACGATCGATCCGATGGACGGCGCCGTCATCGACCGGGCGCCTGCGCCGGGGCTCGTGCCGGCCTGTCAGCCACGCCGACCGGACAAATCGTCGAAGTATCGTGCCGCCGATTTGCTGCGATCGCGACAATGCCAGTATCGACCAACACAGTAATTTGAACCCTCATCCCATTGAATCTGCGATACCAGTAAAGTTTTCTATCCAACGGCTGCAAGTCGTTGCGGGGAAGACGTAGCGCCATCCGGCTTCGTTCATAGACCCGATCCGGTTCTAATGTAGCAGGCACCGGCAAGCGAAGCCTCGCCGTTATGTCTGACAAGCCCCTGGAATCCGCGCGCAAGTCTCGCAAACGCCTAGCCTTAGTTTCGGCATATCGATGTTGACCGGCTCGCGGCGACACATGGCGCATGATTTCGCCCATCAAAACGGATTCAATCTGTGCATTTTTCGCCCCCTTTTCTTCCCTTTCAATGAGATAAACCTGCCCCCTGAATTTGCAAAGGGGAAGCGCCGCCACCTCAATGTTAGGCCGGAATACGACAGAATAGCGTCTATAATTTTTCGTCTTGCGTCTTACAAATACCTGACATAGCAATACTCTTACATTTGATGACTGGTTGTCGACCGGGGTTGGAGAGCCCCGGATCGTTCCACAAGGCCGGCGTCGAAGGGAGAACGGGTTCGGTGCGCCGAACGTGGAGGGGGTGCCATCATGAAGAATAGCGTACGCTCGGTCGTGTCCGGGCCTTTAAAGTCGCTGCTGCTTACTACATCGGCATTGTCGGTGTTCGCGGCGATCGTGTCGCCCGCGGCCGCGCAGATGGCGACGCCGCCGATCGACGAGCAGGCATCACCGCCGAAGACCGGCGCCCCCGACACCGATCCCGCCACCGTGCCCGACGATGGCGCCGCCGATCCCGGCCGGCCCAATGACATCGTCGTCACCGGCATCCGCAAGGCGCTGGAGAGCGCCAAGGAAATCAAGCGCAACGCGGATACGGTGGTCGATTCGATCACCGCTTCCGATATCGCTACCCTGCCCGATCTGTCGGTCGCCGAGGCGCTCGGCCGCGTTCCCGGCGTGACCATCTCGCGCTTCGCGACCGGTGGCGCCTCGCCCGACTTCCCGTCGCCCGAGGGCCAGGGCAATTTGATCCGGGGCCTCGGCTTCGTCCGCTCCGAATTTAACGGCCGCGACGCGTTCAGCGCCAACGGCGGCCGGGTGCTCGATTTCTCCAGCATCCCGCCCGAATTGATCGGCGCCGTCGACGTCTACAAGAACCAGACGGCGGACCTGATCGAAGGCGGCATCAGCGGCACGATCAACCTGCGCACGCTCGAACCCTTCGACCGGCAGAAGCCGTTCCTCGCCATCTCGCTCGACAATACCTACACCGATCTGCGCAAGAAATCGTCGCCGTCGGGCAGCATCACCGCCGGACGGCGGTGGCAGACGGGGATCGGCGAATTCGGCGTCATCGCCTCCTATTCGCGCTCGAACCTCGATTCGCGGATCAACGGCTGGCAGCAGAACGCCCCCTTCCCCCGCGTGCTCGATGCGTCGGGCAACGTGCCGCAGACCAATCTGACCGGCGCCGCCAAGCTCGGCGAGTTCACCGGCGTCGATCCGTCGAACATCATCGGCACGACGCCCGGTTTCCAGATGCGGACGAACGACGTCGACCGTGACCGGCGCAGCTATTACGGCGCGATCCAGTGGAAGAACGACCGGCTGCAGCTGACCGCCAAATATATCCGCGTCGAGGAGACCACCGACAGCATCGAACATACGTTCGAATGGTTTCCCGAACACGATACCGGTACGACCGCCGGGATCACCAACCTCAAGGTCGACAAGGGCTTCTCGTCGGCCGGGGTGGCGATGTGCAGCGGCGCCGGCGCCTTTCCGTCCAATCCGGGTGACTGCGAGACGCTGATCCCGATCCAGGGCGGCCTGATGGAATCGGGCTTCGTCACCAACCGCATCGATTCCTGGACGGGCGCGGTCGGCTCGCCGGTCGGCTCGCTCGGCATCGGGCGGATGGATCGCAGCAAGACCCAGGATATCAGCCTCAACGCCAAATGGCAGGCGACCGATCGCCTGCTGGTCACCCTCGACGGGCAATATACCAAGGCCAGCGCCAGCACCCGCCAGATCTGGGCCGGCTTCAACACCTATCTCGATTGGCAGATCGCGCCCAATCTCGACAATCCGCGGATCAACTTCTCGGTCGATCCGGAGCATCAGTTCAATCCGAACAACACCCGCTACACCGGCGACAGCGCCACCAATCCCCTCGCCCGGCCGACGTCGAGCGCCGACTTCAACGGGTCGACCTTCCAGTTCGCCGCCGATCAGTTCCAGGTCGGCAAGGGCGACCTTTATGCGCTGCGCGCCGATACCGCCTACGATCTGTCGGGCGGTGAGGGCTTCGGCGGCTGGTTCGACAGCGTCAAGCTCGGCGCGCGTTATGCCAAGCGGAGCCAGACCAATGCCGAAATGGCGCTCAACTGGGGATCGATCGCGCCGCCGTGGGACGGTCGCGGCGGCTATGGCATCGTCGGCACCTTCCAGGACCCCAACCAGGCCGCGGAGGTCGTCAGCTTCAGCAACTTCTATCGCGGCGGCGTGGTCCAGGGCACCAACCAGTCCTTCGTCTTCGCCAACCGCAACCTGCTCAGCAGCTATTCGAACTTCCGCAAATATCTGAACAGCGAACCGCAGCTCGCGCCGCCCGCCGGCTGCGCACTGCCGACCTGCGCCGGCAATTTCGGCTGGCTGCCGCGCGGCACCGACGACGGATCGCGCTTCGGCTCGCCGACCTTCCGCCCCGAGGATATCTCGGACATCACCGAACGCACGTTCAACGCCTATATGCGGCTCGACGCCAAGCACGAGTTCGACAATGGCATGTCGATCGCCGCGAATGCCGGCGTCCGCTACGTCCGCACCGAACTGAATTCGGCGGGCTTCCAGGCGTTCCGTCCGTTCGTCGCGGATACCCAGACGTCCGCAATCGATGCCAACGGCGTGCGAACGCGAACCGACGATGCGGAGAGCCGGGACGATCCCCGTGACTTCCTGCCCGGCGCGACCGCTTATTCGGAGCAGGCCGCCGTCCCGATCACTTACAAGCAGACCAACGTCAACTGGCTGCCCTCGTTCAACGTACGCTGGAACATCGATCGCCAGCAGCTCGTCCGCTTCGCCTACAGCAAGGGGCTGAGCCGGCCGAACGTGCAGGACCTGCGCGCGTCGCAGGAATATGTCGTGACCACCAACCGGATCAATTATCCGACGATCACCGACCGCAACGATCCGCTCTACGGCATCGATCGGGGCGCGCAGAGCATCACGGTCGGCGAAATCCGCGTCAATCGCGGCAATCCCCGACTGCGCCCGACGCTGGCGGACAATTTCGACCTGTCGATCGAACGCTATTTCCGCGGCGGCTATGTCTCGATCGCCGGTTTCTACAAGAGCCTGTCCAACATCATCACCAACGGCGACCTGCCGCTCGGCACCACGCAGCTCGACGGCCAGACCGTCAACATCATCTACAGCGGCCAGGTCAATCAGGCGAAGGCCAAGATCAAGGGCGTCGAGGTCAGCTACCAACAGTTCTTCGACAAGCTGCCCGGCGTGCTCAGCCATCTCGGCTTCCAGGGCAATTACACCTATATCGACTCGTCGGCGACGCCACCGGCCAACGGCGTCGACAGTAACGGCGACGGCGTGCCGGACGATCAGACCACCGTCTTCCGCTTCGGGGTCGACAATCTGCTCGGCCAGTCCGACCATATCCTCAACGCGGTCGGCATCTACCAGGACAGCGCGCTCGAACTGCGTCTCGCGTACAATTGGCGATCGAAATATCTCACCTCGTATCGCGATTACGTGACCGGCAACCCGGTGTTCAACTCGGCGGCCGGGTTCCTCGACGCCTCGGTCCGCTTCAAGGTCGGCGCGCTGACCTTGCGCACCTCGATCGCCAATATCCTCGACACGAAGAGCAAGTCGCAGGTGCAGATCGACAAGAGCGGCCAGATGTTCGACCGGTTCAGCTTCCTCAACGATCGACGCGTGGTGTTCGGTGCGCTGCTGCAATTCTGACCGGCGCCGCGCTCCGGCGCTGGCGCAGACGAGGATCGATCCTGCCCAATGGAGGTGGTCATGAAGCTCGGCATTTGGATTGCAAGCGTCGCGATGGTCGTGGCCATGCCGGCGACCGCGCAAAAGGGGTATAAGGCGGCGAAGACGGCCAAGGACGTCGGCTATCGCTCGACGACCGGCACCGATGGACGGATCACGATCGTCTACACCGGCGCCAGGGGCGCGAAGCCCGATCAGGTGGCGAAATTCGCGATGCTGCGCGCCGCCGAACTGACCAAAGAGGCGGGGATGACCTGGTTTGCCGTCATCTCGGCACAGACGAGCGATCTCGCCAACGGCACCGGCTCCAGCCTGCGCGACAAGACCGAACCGGATTTCGCGACCGGATCGACGAGCGCCGCGAGCGGCGCGGCCGGCCAGGCGGGATCCTCGCCCGGGGTCAGCGACGGCGCGGTTCCGACCGGCCCGACGACGGGCGGCTTCGGCGGCGGCGACGTGCCCTATCAGGTGCTGGAACGCTGGCGCCCCAGTCAGACGGCGCAGTCGGTCGTCGTCATCCAGCCGGGATCGGGGGACAACGCCGCCTTTCCCGGCCTGACCCAGCAGCCGACGATCTACAGCGCCGACGACGTCATCGAACAGGTCAGAGGCACACGCTAGGCCGGCCACGCCTTTCCCAATTTCCCATCGCTCTCGCGATGGTTCCACAGTCCCCTCTGGAGGCGGCCGGCCAGCCGCCTCCATTTTTTTCCGTCCTGCTACCGCGCGGCGATCATCCCATTCGCCAACAGCAGCAGCAGCACCGCCGTCCCGGCCGCGATCCGGTATAGGACGAAGGGCAGGAAGCTGCGGCTCCGCAGCAGGCGGAGGAACCCGACGATCACCGCATAGCCGACACCGAACGCCAGCACCGTCGCCAGCAGCGTCGGCCCGCCGCCGATCGGGTTCGGCTTGTCATAGCTGTCGAGCAGCTCGAACACGCCGGACGCGAGTACCGCCGGGATCGCCAGCAGGAACGAATAGCGCGCCGCCGCCTCCCGCGTAAAGCCGAGCAGCAGCGCCGCGCTGATCGTGCCGCCCGATCGCGACACGCCCGGAATCAGCGCGAGCGCCTGCGCAAAGCCCAGCAGCACGCCGTGCCGCCAGCCGAGCGTCTCCAGCGGCAGCCGGCGCGCGCCGATCCGATCGGCGAGGCCGAGCACCAGCCCGAACCCGATCAGCATGGTGGCCGTGATGTAGAGGTTGCGCAGCCCGCCCTCGATCTGATGCTTGAACGCCAGACCGAGGATCGCGATCGGCAGCGTGCCGAGGATGATGAGCCAGCCGAGCCGCGCGTCCGGCGACAGCGTCGCCGGGCGTTTCGTCAGCGCGGTCAACCAGGCCAGCGCGATGCGCCAGATGTCGCGGCGGAAATAGAGCAGCACCGCGGCCTCGGTGCCGATCTGCGTGATCGCGGTGAAGGCCGCGCCGGGATCGGTGCCGGACGGCAGCAGCGCACCCGCGATCCGCAGATGCGCGCTGGAGGATACGGGAAGAAACTCGGTCAGCCCCTGCAGGACGCCGAGGAACGCCGCCTCCAGCCATGGTGCGCTATTATGGATGGTCATCGAAGCTCCGGACACCGTCATCGACGCACGGTCGGCGCAAGCCGACGAGTTCATGGCCGACGAACAACAGCCCGCCGATGGCGAGCGGGATCAGATAATAGATCAACCGGAAGGCGAGCAGCGCCGCCACCAGCCCGGGCCGGTCGACCTGCGGCAGAGCGGCGATCATCACCACCTCGAACACGCCCAGCCCGCCGGGGGCGTGGACGAGCAGGCTGGTGACGATCGCGAACAGATAGCCGACCAGCACGGCGGGATAGAGCATGATCGAAGGCTGGGGCAGCAGCACGAACACGACACTCGCGGCGACGAGCAGATCGCCGGTCCCGAGCGCGAACTGGACGATCGCCATCCGCCACGTCGGCAGCCGCAGCGGCCAGCGCCACAGCCGTATGGCCCGCCCGCCCAAACGCCCGAGCGCCACCATATAGGCGGCCAACAGCGCGAGCAGGCACAGGCCGGCGGCGGTCTGGAAACCCGGCGAGATGGCGCGGTGCGCGACGGGCGGCAGGCTCGGCAGCAGGACGAGGCTCAGGCCGAGCAGCAGGACGGCGCCCAGCCAGAAGGTCACGCCGGCGACGATCATGATCTGGCCGACATCGGCAAGCGGCACGCCATGGCGGCGGTAGATACGGTATCGCGCCGCGCCGCCGGTCAGGGCGGCAAAGCCGAGATTGTGGCTGAAGATATAGCTGGTGAACGCCGCCAGCGCGACGCTGGCATAGGGGACCGGCCGCCCGACGAGCCGCAACGCCACCACGTCGAACCCGGTGAGGATGCCATAGCTCAGCACCGTCAGCATCGCCGCGCCCGCGAGCGCCGCGGTCGGCAGCGCGCGAACCGCGGTCATCACCGCGCTCCACTGGGTATCGGCGAGCAGGTGGCGCAGCGCGACGACCGAAATCGCGAGCACGGCGAGCGTCGCGGCAGCGACCAGAAGCGAGCGCCACGACATGTCAGGACGATGCGGGAGCCGGGGACGCCCGACGCGCGCGGAACGGGCAGGCCGGGATAAGGTCGCAGGCGGTCACCGCGCCGGCCTACACAGGTCGCACCGCAAAGTCTGCCCTGCGTCGGACCTCTGGCGGCGACGGCGCCTGCCGCGGGGCCGCGATGGATACCGGCGTATCGGCGGACCGGGCGATGGGCGACATCGGCTTGTGTCGCCATCGTCATGATGCCAAGACCGCCGCGGGTGTCGGCGCGCGCGCATCGACAGGGTCTCTCGTTGGTCGGGCCGCCAACGGCGCCCCATCATGCCCGGAGCCGCCGCATGACCGATCAACCCGCGCCCCCGTCCCCCGTCGTCGCCATCGCCACCAGCCTGGTCGAAAAGCCCCGATCCGCGCTGCGGGCCTTTCTGCGCAGCGGCGCGTCGGGCGGGCTGGTGCTGATGGCGGCGGCCCTCGCCGCGATGATCATCGCCAACAGCGGCCTCGGCGAGGCCTATCTCGGCATCCTCGCCGCCCATGTCGGCCCGCTGTCGGTGCTGCACTGGATCGACGATGCGCTGATGTCGCTGTTCTTCCTGCTCGTCGGCCTCGAGATCAAGCGTGAGCTGGTCGACGGGCATCTGGCGAGCTGGTCCGATCGCATCCTGCCGACCCTCGCCGCGCTGAGCGGCATGGCGGTGCCCGCGGCGGTCTATCTGGCGATCGCCGGGACGACGCCGGGGCTGGCGCGCGGCTGGGCGATCCCGTCGGCGACCGACATCGCCTTCGCCATCGGCGTGATGGCGCTGCTCGGCAAGCGCGTGCCGGCGTCGCTCAAACTGTTCCTGACCACCGTCGCGATCGTCGACGACATGGGCGCGGTCGCCGTGATCGCGCTCGCCTATACCCATGACATCAGCGGCATCGCCCTGCTCGCCGCGAGCCTGATCGCAGGCGTGATGTTCGTGCTCAACCGGCTCGGGGTGGTGCGGCTGCTGCCCTATCTGTGCCTCGCGCTGCTGCTGTGGATCGCGGTATGGATGTCGGGCATCCATGCGACGATCGCCGGCGTGCTCACCGCTAGCCTGATCCCGATCCGCCGCTCGCCGGGCGCGCCGGACGCGGCGGGATCGCCGCTGCACCGGCTCGAACACGGCTTGCAGCCGTGGGTCGCCTACGCGATCGTGCCGCTGTTCGGTTTCGCCAATGCCGGCGTCCCCCTCGCGGGCTTCGGCCTGTCGACGCTGCTCGCGCCCCTGCCGCTGGGGATCGCGGCCGGGCTGGTGATCGGCAAGCAGATCGGGGTGCTCGGCGCGGTCTATGGCGCGGCACGCCTCGGCTGGGCGGGCAAGCCGCAGGGCGCGTCCTGGCTGCAGATCTACGGCACCGCGTTGCTCTGCGGCATCGGCTTCACCATGAGCCTGTTCATCGGCGGACTCGCGTTCAGCGACGCGACGCTCGAGCATGCGGTCAAGCTCGGCGTCCTCGCCGGCTCCGTTGTTTCCGCGCTCGCCGGTTCCATGGTCCTGTACCTCGGCGGGATGCGGCGGGGGTCATGACGATAGCGGTCGTCGCGCGCGCCTGCCGTGTGCGCGCAATCGCAGATGACGGCCGATGATCGACGCCATCCATTACGATCGAACGCGCGTCGGAACCGTCGGGCAAGGCGCATAGCCGCGCTCGCCCGGCCAGTTCCCAGAACATCCGAAGCTATGCGGCGACAGGCAGATGCTGCGGGGGACGCCATTCCGGCAGGAATGGTGTGGCGGAGACGGAGGGATTCGAACCCTCGGTACGGTTTCCCGTACGACGCTTTAGCAAAGCGTTGGTTTCAGCCACTCACCCACGTCTCCGGATGCGGCAGAGTGGGCGCTATAGCGAGGCGCGGCGGGCGGATCAACTGGGCGCGCGTGCACGGCCGGGCGTAATTTCGCGGCGATCCGCCAATCGTTCATTGCCCGGCAAGCGCGTCGATGGTTAACCCGTCCGCGGCGGTTTGGTCGCGGGGGATTGGCATGCGTAGGTTGGGATATGCGATGACGGCGGCGGCGCTGCTCGCGGCGAGCGCGTCGGCGCAGGTGACGACGATCGATCCCAATCGCGCGATCGACGGCGATCTCGCCACTTCGGCACCGCCACGGCCCGCGGCGCGCCCCGCCCCGCGCCCCGCCGATCCGCCCGTCGAACCGGCGTCGCCGGCACCAGGCTTCGATGCCGCACCCTCCTCCACCCCGGTGCAGGAGCGCGGCCGCGTCGAGGCGGTCAATCGGGCGGCCGAGACCTATCATCGCGACGACCTGCTCGCCGCGGGCGAGGACGTGTTCGGCAAGGGCGCGGCGGGCCTCGCCGGGCTGCTCGAGAAGGTGCTCAAGGAACAGGGCGAACCCAATGCCTATATCGCCGGGCGCGAGGCGTCGGGCGCGTTCATCGTCGGCCTGCGCTACGGCTCGGGGATCATGAGCCACAAGGTCGAGGGACAGCAGCCGGTCTATTGGACCGGGCCGTCGATCGGCTTCGACGCCGGCGGCGACGCCAACAAGGTGTTCGTGCTCGTCTACAATCTCTACGACACCGCCGACCTGTTCCACCGTTTCCCGGCGGCGGAGGGGCGGCTGTATTTCGTCGGCGGGTTCGCCGCGACCTATCTGCGCCGCGGCAATATCGTGCTGATCCCGATCCGGCTCGGCGTCGGCTATCGTGCCGGCGTCAACGTCGGCTATATGAAGATCACCCGCAAGGCGCGCTGGCTCCCCTTCTGAGCGGCGCGGCCTATCGCTCGAGCCGCCAGCCGAGCGTCTCGCCCGCGTGGAACGGTACCACGGCGGTGTCGCCTGTGCCGATGCGCGCGGGCACGGCGACCGGTTCGCGCACCAGCGTCACCGTGCCCGTGTTGAGCGGCAGGCCGTAGAAGCGCGCGCCATGTTCGGCGGCAAAGCCCTCGAACCGGTCGATCGCGCCTTCCTCGTCGAACACCTGGAGATAGGTTTCGAGCGCATAGGGCGCGTTGAAGATGCCGGCGCAGCCGCAGCCCGATTCCTTCGCGCCGACGACGTGCGGCGCGCTGTCGGTGCCGAGGAAGAAGCGCGGGCTGCCGGACACCGCGGCACGGCGCACCGCCAGCCGGTGCGATTCGCGCTTGGCGACCGGCAGGCAGTAAGCATGCGGACGCAGCCCGCCGTCGAAGATCGCATTGCGGTTGATCACCAGATGCTGCGGCGTGATCGTCGCGGCGATCGGATGCGCCGCCTCGGCGACGAACGCCGCCGCCTCCGCCGTGGTGATATGTTCGAGGACGATCTTGAGCGCGGGATAATCGCGGATCAGCGGCGTCAGCACGCGATCGATGAACACCGCCTCGCGATCGAAGATGTCGATGCTGCGATCGGTCACCTCGCCGTGGATCAGCAGCGGCATGCCGATCCGCTGCAGCGTCTCGAGCACGTCGGTGAGCGCACGGATATCGGTGACGCCATGCGCTGAATTGGTCGTCGCATGCGCAGGATAGAGTTTGCACGCGGCGAAGACGCCCTCGGCATAGCCGCGCGCGATCATCGCCGCATCGGCGTGATCGGTGAGGTAGCAGGTCATCAGCGGCGTGAAATCGGTCGCCCCGCCGAGCGCCGCGAGGATCCGCTCGCGATAGGCGATCGCCGCGGCCAGGTCGGTCACCGGCGGGGTCAGGTTGGGCATGATGATCGCGCGCGCGAACTGCCGCGCGGTATAGCGCGCGACCGCATCGAGCATCGCGCCGTCGCGCAGGTGGACGTGCCAGTCGTCGGGGCGGCGGATGGTCAGGCGGTCGGTCATTGCGCCTCCCTATCGGGCGTCCGGCCGCACCGCCAGCTTGATGACGCCCGCGGCGTCACTAGCTTAGCCGCATGCAAGCCACCACGCTCAGCGATCGCGCGCTCGTCCGTCTCGCCGGCCCCGATGTCCGCGGCTTCCTCCAGGGACTCGTCACCAACGACGTCGGCGGCGTGCTGCCGGTCTGGGCGGCGTTGCTCACGCCGCAGGGCAAGGCGCTGTTCGACTTCCTCGTCTGGGCGGATGGCGACGATCTGCTGCTCGACGTCGAGCGGGACGCCGCCGATGCGCTGATCCGCCGCCTGACGCTCTACCGGCTGCGGCGGCCGATCGTCATCGCGCGCGACGAGTCGCGCGCCGTCCATTGGGCGCCGGATGGTGCGGCGGGTGTCGCCGATCCGCGCCTCGCCGCGCTCGGTCGCCGCTGGCTGGCGCCCGCGGGCGAGCCGGCGCGCGGCTGGCGGGCGCATCGCCTGGCGCTCGGCGTGGTCGAAGGCGTCGCCGAGCTCGGCAATGGCGAGACGCTGTGGCTCGAATGCAATGCGCGCGAGCTCAACGGCGTCAGCTTCGCCAAGGGCTGCTATATCGGACAGGAGAATACGGCGCGGATGCACCATCGCGCCAAGGTCAACCGCCGCCTCGTCGTCGCGCCGCTCACCGCCGCCGGCGAGCGTACGCGCACGACCTACCCCGACCTCGGCCTGATGATCGAGCATCGCCGGGTCGAGGCGTTAGGCGATGCGCTGCGGCCAGACTGGCTGGCCGCGGCGCTCGCCGAGGATCAGCGGCCCACCGCGGTATAGGCGAAACCGGCGCCTTCCACCTCGTCGCGGCGGTAGACGTTGCGCAGGTCGACGAGCACCGGCGCGGCCATGATCGACGCCAGCTTGGGCAGGTCGAGCGCGCGGAACGCATCCCATTCGGTGACGATCACCACCGCGTCGGCGCCGGTCGCCGCCTCATAGGCATCCTTGCAGAAGGCCAGCTCGGGCATCATCCGCTCCGCCGCTTCCATCCCCTCGGGATCATAGGCCCGCACCGTCACGCCGGCATCGCTCAGCGCCTGCGCGATCGCGATCGACGGCGCGTCGCGCATGTCGTCGGTGTTGGGCTTGAAGGTCAGGCCGAGCAGCGCGACGGTCTTGCCCTTGGGCGCATCGCCGAGCGCGTGTAGCACCTTGCGGCCCATCGCGCGCTTGCGGCTGTCGTTCACCTTGACCACCGCCTCGACGATATGGACCGGGCTCTCGAAATCCTCGGCGGTCTTGAGCAGCGCCAGCGTATCCTTGGGGAAGCACGAGCCGCCATAGCCGGGGCCGGCATGGAGGAACTTGGCGCCGATGCGATTGTCGAGACCGATGCCGCGGCTGACGTCCTGGACGTTGGCGCCGACCGCCTCGCACAGATCGGCGATCTCGTTGATGAAGGTGATCTTGGTCGCGAGGAAGGCGTTGGCCGCATATTTGATCAGCTCGGACGTCCGCCGTCCGGTGAACAGGATCGGCGATTCGTTGAGGTAGAGCGGGCGATAGACGCCGCGCATCACCTTGCGCGCGGCCTCGTCGTCGGTGCCGATGACGATCCGGTCGGGGCGCTTGAAGTCGCCGATCGCGGCGCCCTCGCGCAGGAATTCCGGATTGGAGACGACCGCGACGTCGATCTCCGGCCGCTTCTCGCGCAGGATCGCCTCGACCTTGTCGCCGGTGCCGACGGGCACGGTCGATTTGGTGACGACGACGGTCGGCCCGGTCACTGCCGCGGCGATTTCCTCGGTGGCGGCGAAGACATAGCTGAGGTCGGCATGGCCGTCGCCGCGCCGCGACGGCGTGCCGACCGCGATGAAGATCGCATCCGCGCCCGCGACCGAGGCGGCAAGATCGGTGGTGAAGGTCAGCCGACCCGCGGCGACGTTGGTCGCGACTAGGGCATCGAGCCCCGGCTCGTAGATCGGCATGCGCCCGGCCTTGAGCGCGGCGATCTTGCCCTCGTCCTTGTCGACGCAGATCACGTCATGACCGAAATCGGCGAAACAGGCCCCGGACACCAGGCCGACATAGCCCGAACCGATCATCGTGATACGCATCGATATCCTCTTGGCGGATGAGATTGTGGCACCGTCTCTAACCAAACGCGGCGCGATTGCCAGCCTCGGGCAACCGCCGCCGCGACGCACGTCCCATCGCGGGATGCGCGCAACAAAAAGGGAGGCCGGCTCGCGCCGACCTCCCAATCTGTAGTCCTACGAAAGGAGCTGGTCTTACTGACCGGCGCCCGGGCCGTAGGTGACTTCCACGCGACGGTTCTGCACTTCGCGAACGCCGTCGGCGGTGTCGACGCGCGGGCGGCTCTCGCCGAACGCTTCCGTCGAGATGACACCGGCGGGGATGGCGTGCGACGTCATGTACGCCTTCACCGAGTCCGCGCGGCGCTGCGACAGGCCGACGTTGTACTTGGCCGAACCCGACTTGTCGGTGTGACCCGCCAGCATGACCTGCGCGTTGCCGCAGCTCTGGTACTGGCTGATGGCGTTGTCGAGGATCGACGCGGCCTCGGGGGTGACGTCCGACTTGTCCCACTCGAAGAACACGATGAACGGACCAGGCGAGCAGACCGGAGCCTGAGCGACCGGCTCGGGAGCCGGTCGCTC
>NZ_JFYV01000005.1 GCF_000632225.1 Sphingomonas sp. RIT328 | reverse complement strand
ACCGCAATCCGCAGACCTTCGTCCCCAACATCTTCTTTGCGCAGCCGAAGGACTATGTGACGGCGACGCAGAAGATCGCCGTCATCAGCCAGAGCAGGACCAGCGCGCCATGCACCCCGATCGCCAGCGCCAGCGCGCTGCGGTCAGGGGCATGGCGATGGCTCACCGACCCGCCGTCATTTAATTACCGGCAGCGCGATATAGCTCGCGTCCGGCCCGCTGACGGTGATCTTCTGCGTCGCCGTCACATAGTCCTTCGGCTGCGCAAAGAAGATGTTGGGGACGAAGGTCTGCGGATTGCGGTCGTAGAGCGGGAACCAGCTCGACTGCACCTGCACCATGATGCGATGCCCGGGCAGGAAGACGTGATTGGTCTCGGGCAAAGCGAAGCGATAGGGCAGCGGCGTGTTCGCGGCGATCGGCTTGGCGACGGCAAGGTCCTCGCGATAGCGGCCGCGGAAGATGTCCATCGCGACGGCGAGCTGATAGCCGGCCATCTCCTCATGCTTGGGCATCTCTTCGGGATAGACGTCGACCAGCTTGACCACCCAGTCGCTGTCCGTGCCGCTGGTCGCGGCGGTCAGATGCACCTCGGGCGTGCCGGCGATCGTCACCGGCTGGGTCAGCACGTCGGTGGTGAAGGTGACGACATCGGGCCGCCCGGAAACGCCGCGCTGATCGTCGACCAACCAGTTCTTCCACGTCGAGCCTTCGGCATACATCGGCTTGGTCGGGCGGACGCGATACGACACCGGATGCGCCGGATCGCTGATGTAATCGACCGTCTGCGCCGTGCCGGCCGCCGCGTCGAAGCCGAGCGCGCCGCCGGGCTTGAGGTAGAGCGGCGTCGGGGTCGGCTGCGTCCACGCCTGCATCCGCTGCCATTCGTTGGTGCCGGTGCGGAAGGCGGTGACCGGCGCGACGTCCATCGCCGGCTGGTCGCTCTTCAGATAATGCGCGAGGAACGGCCGCAGCACATGCCAGCGCCACCATTTGGCGGTGTCCTGATCCCATTTGATCGCGCCGAGGTTGCTGCCGTCGCCGATCTCCTGGCCATGATACCAGGGACCGAGCGTCAGGAAGACCATGTCGTTCCGCGTGTCCTTGGGCTCGAGCGCGCGATAGACCGCGGGCGCGCCATAGATATCCTCCTGGTCCCACAGCCCGGCGACCAGCATCGTCGGCACCTTGAGCGGCTGCGCGGCGAGGATCTTGTCCATCGCCGCGCTCGACCAATAGGTGTCATAGGCGGGATGCGCGGCGACCTTGCGATAGAAGCCCGATGCCTGGTCGACCCCCTGCGCCTTGGCGACCGCCCCCGCCGAGACGTTGCGCAGCCAATAGTCGTAATCGTCGGCGGTGTCGGTCACCCAAGGCGTGCTGGCATCGCGCGTACCCTGCTGGCCGAGCATATAGGACAGGCCGATCTGGCGGAACGCGCCATTGTGGAACCAGTCGTCGCCGCGCCAGCCGTCGACCATCGGGTTCATCGGCACCGACACCTTGAGCGCCGGATGCGGGTTGATCAGCGCCATCAGCGGCAGGAACCCGTCATAGCTGATGCCGCTGATCCCGACCCGGCCGTTGCTCTCCGGCACGTTCTTCACCAGCCAGGCGATCGTGTCGTACGTGTCGGTCGAATCGTCGGTCTTGGTCGGATTGTTGGGCGATCCCGCCGGCGTCGGGTTCATCAGCGTGATGCCCTGGCTGCCGTGCATGCCGCGCACGTCCTGGATGACGCGGATATAGCCGTCGGCGGCGATCACGTCCCACGGGCCGTCGCCATGCGCCAGGATGCCGGCGAAGGTGCCGCTGTCCGCCTTGGTCTGCTCGTCGGCGTCATAGGGGGTGCGGGTGAGCAGGATCCCCGCATCGCGCGTGCCCTTGCGGATGACGATGACGGTGTGGAGCTTGACGCCGTCGCGCATCGGGATGTCGACCGCGCGGCGGACGTATTCGTAATGGGTGTCGCGCGGCGCCAGCTTGGCGGGGCGCTCGTCGTAACTCTGCGCGCCGGCCACGGCGGCGGTGGCGAGTGCGGACAGGGCGCAGGCGGCGAACAGCGAACGGATCATAAGCGGCAACCTCGGCACGAAACGGCCCGCCTCCGGGTGGAAGGCGGGCCGTAATGTGTCGCGATTATTGCCGGCAAAGCAAGCGCGCGGATTCGCGCCGCCCGCCCGTCGACTCAGGCGCTGCGCTTGCCCGACAGCGGGAAGCTGCCGAACGCGCCCGCACCCACCGTGCCGGTCAGCGTGTCGCCCTCGGCAGTCGCCTCGCAGTCGAGCGTCATCGGCATCGGCACGGTCATCTGCTGCTTCCAGCGGAGGGTGTTGCCGTCGACCTCGCCCGAGACATCGCTCGATCCCATCGCGCCCGAGGCGGTGCCGGTGAAGCCGGCGCCGTCGCTGGTCACGGTCAGCGTCAGGTTCTGGTCGCCCAGCGGCGACTTAACGGTGCAATCCCAGCTGCCATCGACCTCAGCCATCATTCTCTCCTCATCGCGCCGCGGTGGTGGTGCCGGCGGGGACGCCGGCGACGGCACGTGCCGGGACGACCTCGACCGGCAGGCCGAGACTGTCAAGCTGCGGCTTGACCTTGGCGGCATCGCCGACGACGATCCAGGTCAGCTTGGCGGGATCGATCGTCTGCGCCGCGGCGGCGCGCAGCTGCGGCAGCGTCATCGCGCGATAGCGGGTCGCCACCGTCGCGTAATAATCGTCGGGCCGCTTGAACAGGTCGTTCGCCTGCATCGCGCCGAGCACCGCCTGCGACGTTTCGAACTGCCCCGGCAGCTGCAGCGTCGCGCCCTTGATCGCGAGATCGAATTCGGCCTCGCTCATCGGCTTGCTGGTGACGAACTGCGCGACGTCGTCGCGGGCCGAGGCGAGCGCCGGGCCGGTCTTGTCCGCCTGCACGCCGGCCTGGAGCAGATAGGGCGCGGCGAATTCGGACGGCTGGAAGCGGCCGCCGGCGCCATAGGACCAATGCTTCTCCTCGCGCAGATCCATGTTGAGCCGGCTGAGGAAGCTGCCGCCGAGCGCGTCGTTGACCGTGTTGAGCACGAGCAGGTCGTCGGTGCCCTTGAGCCCGGTACGCTGGCCGCCGACGAGGATCGACTGCGGGCTGTCCGGGCGATCGACCAGGACGATGCCGGGCTTGAGCGCCGCGACGGTGCCGCCGAACGTCTTGCTGCCGGCCGGTCCGGTTCCGGTCCAGTCGCCGAAGCGGGCTTCGAGCGCCGCCTGCACCTCGGCGAGCGGACGGTCGGAGACGACGAAGATCTTCGCCTTGTCGGGACGCAGCCACGCCTGCTGGAAGCGGCGCAGGTCGGCGGGGGTGAGGCTCGCCACCGCGACCGGGTCACCGCTGCCCTGCGCCTTGGCATAAGGCGTGCCGGCGGCGAGGATGCGCGTCGACATCCGCTGCGCGAGCGAACCGGGGTTGGTCAGCTCCTGCTGGATCTGCGCGACCTGCTGCGCCTTGAAGCGCGCGACATCGGCGTCGCGATAGGCCGGCCGCCGCGCGACTTCGGCGAACAGGTCGAGCGCCGGGCCGAGGTTGGCGCTCGGCACGCCCATCGAAACGGTGCTGCGGTCGTTGCCGGCGCCGGCGGACAGCTGCATGCCGAGCCGTTCGCGCGCTTCGGCGAGCGCGTTGACGTCATAATGCTCCGTGCCCTCGTCAAGCATGTTGAGCGCGACGAGCTGCGTGCCGAGCTTGCCGTCGACGTCGGCGGCATAGCCGGCATCGAAGCTCAGCACCGCCTGGGTCACCGGCACCGCGGTGCGCTGCGCGTAGACCAGTTCGATGCCGTTCGACAGGCGGCTGCGCGCGACCTTGGGGAAGGCGAGCTCCGGCGTCGCGCCGACCGGCGGGATCGCCCCGCGCGTGCCCTTGGCGGGCTGTTCGGGCGCGGCGGCGACATCGACCTTTGGCGGCACCTTCGCCTCGGCATAGGCATCGCGCGCGCCGGGAACGACGTTGACCGCGAGCACCGGACGGCTCAGCCACCTGTCCGCCGCCGCCTTGACGCTCGCCGGCGTCTGCTTGGCGAGATCGGCGAGCTGCTTCTTGTAGAAGCCCGGATCGTTCGAATAGAGCGCCCCCTCGGCGAGCGCGACCGCCTTGCCGCCGAAGCCGCCGACCGCCTCGAGCCCGCGGATGCGGCCGGCGACGCGGGTGGTGACGAAGCGCGACACCTCGTCCTGCGTCGGCCCGGTGCGCAGGAAGTCGGCGACCACCGCGTCGAGCCGCTGCGCCGCCATCGCCGGATCGACGCCCGGCCGCACCAGCCCCTCGATCGAGAAGGTGCCGACCTGCGCGAAGGCACTGTTGTCCGCCGCCACGGAGGTGAACAGCTTCTCCTGCCGGACCAGCACATTGGTCAGGCGGGATGAGGCCATGCCGCCGAGCACGCCGGCCGCGACCTCGAGCGGCGCGGCATCCTTGTCGTTGAGCCCGGGCACCACCCAGTTGCGCGTGATCATCGTCGCGGCGACGCGATCCTTGAGCGTCACCGTCTTCGCCGCCGGCAGCGTGACGACCGGCGCGGCAGGCAGCACGCTCTTCGGCCCGGCCTTGATCCCCCCGAAATATTTCTCGACCAGCGGCCGCGCGGTGGCGGCATCGATGTCGCCGGCGAGCACCAGCACCGCATTGTTGGGGCCGTAATGGCTGCGGAACCAGTTTTTCACCGTGTCGAGGCTGGCCGCGTCGAGATCGGCCATCGAACCGATCGTGTCATGGCCATAGGGGTGCGTCGCCGGGAACAAATTTTCCGTCACCGCATAGCCTTCGAGGCCATAGGGACGGTTGTCGCCCTGCCGCTTCTCGTTCTGGACGACGCCGCGCTGCTCGTCGAGCACGCCCTGGGTGATCGCACCGGTCAGATAGCCCATCCGGTCCGATTCGAGGAACAGCGCCCGCTCCAGCGCCGCGGTCGGCACCGTCTCGAAATAGTTGGTGCGATCGTAATAGGTCGTGCCGTTGAAGTCGGTCGCGCCGACCTGCTTGAGCGGCGCGAAGAAATCGCCGGGCGCATTCTCCGACCCGTTGAACATCAGATGCTCGAACAGATGCGCGAAGCCGGTCGAGCCCTTGGGCTCGTGCTTCGAGCCGACGTCATACCAGACGCTGACTGCGACGACCGGCGCCTTGCGATCGGTATGGACGACGACGCGCAACCCGTTGGCGAGCGTGAACTGCTGATACGGGATATCGACCGAGCGGACGAGCGCGGCGACCGGCGCGGCCTTGATCGCGGGTGCGGCTGCGGCGGGCGTCTGCGCCTGGAGCGGCGCGAGCCATGCGATCGACGCGACGCCGGCAAGTGCGATAAGCTTCGTCATCAGAATAGAATCCCCCAGTCGGTCACTTTGTGTGTTGGGGTCGAGCATAGACGGGCGGCGAACACTGGCAAGCGACGTGCCGCGCTTTTTCGCGTCTGGTCGTTTTGTGCCGACTGACCGCCGCGATACCCTTGTGTTGCACAAAAGCAACACTACATCGCGGTGCAGAGATGGAAGGGGATGGTATGAACCTCGAACGATTTACAGACCGCGCCAAAGGATTTCTCCAATCGGCGCAGACAGTTGCGATCCGCATGAACCACCAGCGGATCGCGCCCGAACATATCGCCAAGGCCTTGCTCGAGGACGAGCAGGGCATGGCGGCAGGCCTGATCACCGCAGCGGGCGGCGACGCGCGCCGCGCCACCAGCGAGATCGATGCGGCGCTCGCCAAAATCCCGGCGGTGTCGGGATCGGGGGCGCAGACGACGCCGGGCCTCGACAATGACACGGTACGCGTGCTCGACCAGGCCGAGCAGATCGCGCAGAAGGCAGGCGACAGCTTCGTCACCGTCGAGCGGCTGCTGCTCGCGCTGACGCTGGCGACGACCACCGCCGCGGGCCGGGCGCTCGCCGCTGCGGGGGTCACCGCCGATGCGCTCAACGGCGCGATCAACCAGCTGCGCGGCGGCCGCACCGCCGATACCGCCGGTGCCGAGGATCGCTACGACGCGCTCAAGAAATTCGCCCGCGACCTGACCCAGGCGGCGCGCGACGGCAAGCTCGATCCCGTGATCGGCCGGGACGAGGAGATCCGCCGCACGATCCAGGTGCTCGCCCGCCGCACCAAGAACAATCCGGTGCTGATCGGCGAGCCCGGCGTCGGCAAGACCGCGATCGTCGAGGGGCTGGCGCTGCGCATCGCCAATGGCGACGTGCCCGACGGCCTCAAGGACAAGACGCTGATGGCGCTCGACATGGGCGCGCTGATCGCCGGCGCCAAATATCGCGGCGAGTTCGAGGAGCGCCTCAAGGGCGTGATCGACGAGGTCAAGCAGGCCGAGGGGCAGATCGTCCTGTTCATCGACGAGATGCATCAACTGATCGGCGCGGGCAAATCCGAAGGCGCGATGGATGCGGGCAATCTGCTCAAGCCCGCGCTGGCGCGTGGCGAACTGCACTGCGTCGGCGCGACGACGCTCGACGAATATCGCAAATATGTCGAGAAGGACCCGGCGCTCCAGCGGCGGTTCCAGCCCGTCTTCGTCGGCGAGCCGACGGTCGAGGATACGATCAGCATCCTGCGCGGGCTCAAGGAGAAGTACGAGCTGCACCATGGCGTGCGGATCACCGACGGCGCGCTGGTCGCCGCGGCGACGCTGTCCAACCGCTACATCACCGATCGCTTCCTCCCCGACAAGGCGATCGACCTGATGGACGAGGCCGCCAGCCGCATCCGCATGGAAGTGGAAAGCAAGCCCGAGGAGATCGAGGCGCTCGACCGCCGCATCCTGCGCCTCAAGATCGAGCGGGAGGGGCTGCGCCGCGAAACCGACGAGGCGTCGCGCGAGCGATATGCCGCGCTGGAGGAGGAACTCGCCAATCTCGAGGAGCAGTCCGGCGAGCTGACCCGCCGCTGGCAGGCGGAGAAGGACAAGATTGCCGGCGAGGCAAGGCTCAAGGAGCAGCTCGACGCCGCGCGGCTCGAACTCGAGCAGGCGCAGCGCCAGGGCGACCTCGCCAAGGCGGGCGAGCTCGCCTACGGGCGCATCCCGACGCTGGAGAAGCAGCTCGCCGAGGCGCAGGGCGCGACGCAGGGCGCGATGCTGCGCGAGGAGGTCACCGCCGACGATATCGCCGGCGTGGTCAGCCGCTGGACCGGCATACCCGTCGACCGGATGCTGCAGGGCGAGCGCGACAAATTGCTGCGCATGGAAGAGGTGATCGGCCAGCGCGTGATCGGCCAGGCGCAGGCGGTGCGCGCGGTCTCCACCGCGGTGCGGCGCGCGCGCGCCGGTTTGCAGGACCCGAACCGGCCGCTCGGCAGCTTCCTGTTCCTCGGCCCGACCGGTGTCGGCAAGACCGAGCTGACCAAGGCGCTCGCCGAATTCCTGTTCGACGACCCGTCGGCGATGGTGCGGATCGACATGAGCGAATTCATGGAGAAGCATGCGGTCGCCCGGCTGATCGGCGCACCGCCGGGCTATGTCGGCTATGAGGAAGGCGGCGTGCTGACCGAGGCGGTGCGGCGCCGGCCCTATCAGGTCGTGCTGTTCGACGAGGTCGAGAAGGCGCATGGCGACGTGTTCAACGTGCTGCTCCAGGTACTCGACGACGGGCGGCTGACCGACGGCCAGGGGCGGACGGTGGATTTCAGCAACACGCTGATCATCCTCACCTCCAACCTCGGCTCGCATTATCTCGCCGCGGTCGAGGACGGGCAGGATGTCGAGAGCGTCGAGCCGCAGGTGATGGAGGTGGTGCGCGCGCATTTCCGCCCCGAATTCCTCAACCGGCTCGACGAGGTGATCCTGTTCCACCGGCTGGGGCAGAGCCATATGGCGCCGATCGTCGACATCCAGGTCGCCCGCGTCGGCAAGCTGCTCGCCGACCGCAAGGTGACGCTCGACCTCACCGACGCGGCACGCACCTGGCTGGGACGGGTCGGCTACGACCCGGTCTACGGCGCCCGCCCGCTCAAACGCGCGGTACAGCGCTACCTGCAGGACCCGCTCGCCGAGATGATCCTGCGCGGCGAGGTCAAGGACGGCATGACCGTGCGGGTAGACGAGGGCGACGGGGCGCTGGTGCTGCGGGCGGGGTGATGGAAAAGGGGCCGGTGATCGCCGGCCCCTTCTTGTCATCCCCGGATCGCGTCAGAATGCGACGCCCAGCTGGATCCGGGCCGCACGCCCCAGATTGTACTGAACCGGCAGGGAATAGGTCGGTAACGGTGCGCCTGCCGATGTCGTCCCCGTCTCCGACAGACGCAGCGCCGGTTGGGCATTGAAGACGTTGAATACCGAAAGACGCAGGAAACCATTGAATGCGTCGGTCGGCAACGCCACCGTCGCATCGAGGTTGACTTGCGCCAGCCAGGCGGCCGTCAATTGCGAACCGCGGGGCACGAGGCCGAGCGTCGTCGGCCGCACGCCGCCCACCCGGTCAAATCGATCGTTGATGACCGTGAAGCCGGTGGGATCCCGAACGACTTTGCCGTTCGCCACGTCGCAATAGGCACCGCTGGTCTTGTAATACAGGCCCGTGATGCCGCCGGGCGCGGTCGCATCGAAATCGCGACTGGCCGGCGCACGACCGTAGCAGCCGAATTTGCGCGGTGACATCACGTTGGCATTGACCCCGAGCGTCAGCCAGTCGGCAAACTTGTATGACCCCCAGACCTTCAGGTTGTGACGGCGATCGTTGGGCAGATATCCATAAGTGCCGTCGACCAGCGCCGGGAGATCGAACGCCGTCGTCAAGCCGGAGTCGCTCTGGCCGTTGTTGGAACGGACGCCTCCTTCGATATTTCCGACCAGCTTGGAATAGGTATAGTTGGCGTGCAGCTCCCACTTGCCATCCGACTCCCGATCCAGTGCGAACGTCACACCGCGATAGGTCCGTTGCGCCAGCGGGTATTGGAGGGCCGCGGATGATAGCGTAACCGTTCTGGCCGATGTCTCGCCGGGCAGCGGATCGCTCAGGGTCACGACGACATCACGGCCCGGGTTGATCAGCGCGAATTGCTCGACCCCGCTCCAGATCGACCGACAGTCGGACGCAGCCTTACCCTGCGCAATGCAATAGGGGACGATCGCCTGATCGAGTGATGCGTCTTCCAGCGAGTTGTTGAGCTTCGCCTGTGTGAAATTGAAGGCGAGCCGGATACGGTGACCCAGGCGCCGTTCGATACCGAACACGATCTCGTCGACCGATTGCGGTTTCAGATTGGCAGCCACGACGGAAGCGGTGCTCGGCACCGTGCCGTCGTGGCTGACGACGCACGCGGTTCCCGCGGGTGAGTTGCCAGGACAGGCTGTGAACCCCGCTCCCGTGGTGATCGGCGCGCCGAGGATCGGTACGTTCGTTGCCGACAGACCGTTCAGCACGTAATAGGCGTTATAGTCGAGTTCGCTGCCGGCAAGCCGGACATTGGTGTTCACCGCGACCGGCAAATAATAGCGGCTGAATGACCCGAAGAATTTGGTCCGCCCGTCACCCAAAGGATCGATGCTGCCGCCAAGACGTGGCGACCATTGATTCTTGGCGAGGAAGAACGTCTGTCCGGCGGCATTGCGATTTTCGAACCGGTCGTTGCGAACGCCGAAGTTGAGGTTGATCCGCTCCTGGAACAATCGCCACTCATCCTGCGCATAGAAAGCGGTATTGCGGGTTGCGAACTGCCCACCCGTCTTAAATGCGCGAGCCACGGCGTAAGGCGTGCCACCCGGCAAACCGACCGTGGGATCGATCGTCGTAGCGTCGCCAGACGCGGTGAGGAGCGTATATTGCGCGCCGCCATTGGCAATCGTCGTCGACGTTTCGTCGAGATCCTCACGGTCATAGCCGCCGCGGATATGATGGGACCCGAGTAGAGAGAAACGCAGGTCGGCGTCTGCGCGATAGAAAGTCCGCTTGTCGAAATTCAGCGACGCATTCGATACGGTGTTGCCGATGCTGCTGTTTGCGCCGTTACGCTGATCGAGTACGTAGGGCAGATCGGGCGCGCCAGACTCCGTCGTTTCGCTGTTCTTGTTGACGCCATAGGCAGCCGACAACGTCAGCCAGTTGGTGAAGCTACCCGTATAACGAAACACATAATTCTCGCCGCCCGCGCGGTAGACGTTGCTCGTCACATACCCGTCGGGAGCGTTCGTGTTCGGATTATAACGCTGGCCGCTTGCCAGCGTGTATTGACTGGTTCCGTAAATTTCCTCGATCTGTTTTCCGCTCGTGTTCCAATAGGTCGCCTCCAGCCGCTGACCATCGACGATGACGGCATCCACCTTGCCGCCCCAGAACGGGCTGGTATTCGCGTTACGGCTATAGGACGTGCCGACCAATTGCTGACCCGCCTTGCGGAGATCGGCGTAATCGGCGCACATCGTGGGATTGCTGGCACATCCTGCCGGTCCCGTCTGTGTCGCCGACGCGCTTCCGGTATAGCCCTGCCCCCAACGAAGATCGACGGCATCGTAGATACCGTAGAAGAACAAATGGTCCTTGATGATCGGACCCGACAGCTGCGCAATGAAGTCGCTGCGCTTGAGATAAGCCGAGTCGTTATCTGCCGCGAATGTATTCTTCGTCTTGGAAATCAACGTGTTCGGCTGCCAGTTGAAGGTAATGCCGCCGTGCCACTCATTGGAGCCCGATTTGGTCGTGGCGTTGATCATGCCGCCGGTGAAACGGCCGAATTCGGCGGAAATACCACCCGTTTTTGTCTGAACGGTCTGGTAGAACTCGAACGGAATTGCCACGGCACCCAACCCGTTGCGGAATTGGGTAATGTTCAATCCGTTGACGTAATAGACGTTCTCCGACACGGACGAACCGTTGACCGAGGGCAGACCGTTGTCGCGCACCGAACCGAAGCGGTTGTCGCCTCCGGTCGTACCGGGCGCCAACAACACCACGGAGGTGAGATCACGGGCGACCGGCACCCGCGTCGCGACATCGGCGACATCGACGGTCTGGCCGATGGTGTTGCTGCTGAAATCGACGACCTGGACCCGCCCGGCTGTGACGACGATGTCGCTTGCTGCACCTGCGTCACTAGGCTGAAGATTGAATTGGTTGGCTGCCCGCCCCTGGATCAGCCGAACGGCAGGGTCGGTGAATGTTTCGTACCCATCGGCGGATACCGTAAAGTCATAGGTGCCCTGTGGCAGTGCGGAGATGACGTAGGCGCCGTCCTGATCAGTCACCGCTGTCCGAGTAAAGCCTTGCGCTGTTGACCTTACCTCGACCTTCGCTCCGGCAATAGCTTTACCGTCGGTCCCACGCACCCGGCCGGTCGCGTTCACCTGGGTATAATCCTGCGCCATTGCGGGAGCAGCAAGTCCTACCATACCGATACCGGCACCAAGCAACGCCAATGCCGTAAGGGCCGCGTTGCTGCGCAAGGCCGTGCGGGTGATCTTTGACATCTTCAACATGCTCTTCCCCTGTTTTGTCCCGGAGCCGCGACATTCGCCGCCTCATTATGCTCGGGCTGGCCTCGCCCATCCTCCGCAGGTCGAAGTGACGGGTCAGTGGGAGAAGAAGGCATATCCATATTGGACATGTAAAGAGAGATCAGTATTAAATATATCCGTTTCGGTATATAGCGTGGTTTTTATGTCACTCCGCCTTCAAACCGTGAAGGCATAGGAATCCAAAACGCAGGCTGGCCAGAATACCGTCTTATTATCTGATAATAATAGCTTTCCCCCCGGCCATGATATTTTCATCCATCTGCTCGGTAAACACTGCCCTTCCATCTAAGTGCTTGCAATTACGACGATAAGGCCGCGGTTACCTTGCTTTTTGACAACAAAAAAGGGCGGCCTCTCACGAGGCCGCCCCCAAGGCGTTTGCAGTGTCGTCCGGCTTAGAGGCTGAACTTCACGCCAGCGCGGAAGTAGCGGCCGTAGATGCCATCGCCGGCCTGCACCGGGTTGTAGAGATAGGCGCCGTAGGTGACCGGATCGAGGCCGGGCAGGCGATTGAACAGGTTCAGCGCGTTGACGTAGAAGCTGAACTGGTCGTTGACCTTGACCGTCGTGTTGAGATCGAAGGTGATGTAGCTCTTGACGCGGCAGCCGGTATAGGCCGGGCTCGGCGCAAGGCTGCAATCGCCGGCGACGCCGCCCTGATCCTCCGCCGACAGGTCGTAGCCCGACGTGTAGTTGACCGTTCCGGTCACCGAATACGGCCCGACGAGCAGCGTGTTCTGCCAGTTGCCATGCCACCGGAAGGTGCCCGAACCAGCGGTCAGGTTGTAGTTGCCGAGCGTGTCGACATAGCTTTCCTTGTGACCGTCCGGGAAGGTCGTGCTAAGCTCAAGCTGCAACGTCGCGTCGAGGTTGCTGATCCAGGTGACATCGCCGAAGTTGAAGCGGGCGTTGGCGCCGAAATCGATACCCTCCGACTTCAACGTATTGGCGTTGACCAGTGCCGACGAGACATAGAGCACGCGCGGCGTCGCATTCGGGAAGGCCGGATCGGCCGCGTCCGGCGTGATGGTGAAGCCGGTCGGGATCGTCTGGCCGGCATAATAGGCGCGGAGCGCGTCACCCGAGGTCAGCGAAGTGATCGCCCCGGTCTTCTTGATGTTGAAGTAATCGACCGTCAGCGTGACGTTGCGGAGCGGCTCGAACACCACGCCGCCGGTGAAGCTGCGCGACTTTTCGGGCTTCAGGTCCGGCGTGGCGAGCGTCGTCGCGCCATAGCTGCCCGAGCGGATGTAGGTCGGGCACGCGGTGCTGAAGTTGGCTGTGGTGCACCCATATTGCGCGAGATACGCATCGTTGAACAGGCCCGCCGAGTTGGTCACATAACCGGTGGTCGGCAAGGCGTTCGCCTCGGCGAAGCTCGGGATGCGGAAGCCGCGCGAATAGGTGCCGCGCAGCGTCAGCTGGCGGAACGGCGTGAACTTCGCGCCGAATTTGGGCGAGAAGTTGCTCTGACCGGTCGAATAATGGTCATAGCGGCCCGACGCATTGAGCGTCAGCTGATCGAGCACCGGCGCATTGAGCTCGCCGAACGCCGACGAGACGGTGCGATGGCCCGAGGTGCCGAAAGCGTTGATGCGGAAGTAGCGCTGCGTCGGACCGTTGATGTCCGAGTTGGCGCTCGGCGAGTCGACCGCCTCATAATAGACCGAGCCGCCGAAGCCGAGCTGCAGGTCGCCGCCCGGCAGCTGCATCAGCGATTTGCTGACGCTCGCCTGGAGCTGATACAGGTCGGAGCTGGAGTCGGTGATGTTGGTCGGCGTCAGATAGTTGAGCGTCGACTGGCTGGTCGCCGACGGATTGAGGAAATTGTAGCTGCCGTCGGCGATCACATCGAGCAGATGCTGGATGTAGACATAGCCGTCGGCGGTACGACGCAGGTCGGTGTGCATCGCGGTGGCGTCGACGCGATAGTCCCAGTCACCGAGCACGGTACCGTGGATGCCCAGGGCGCCGCGATAGACACGGCTGCGCGTCTCGTTGCGCTCGACCGAGGTCGGCAGCAGGCCGACGATCTGCGCGGTCTGACCCGAGGCGGCATAGGGGTTGTTCGGGTTGAGCTGACCGTTGCTCAGGAACACCGGTAGTGTCAGCGCCTGCGAACCCGGCGCGTACGATGCGGAATTCGACCGGCTCGAATAGGGCTGGAAGTAGATGCCCGCCGGACCGTTCGCGTAGATCTGCGTCGGCGTGCCCGAATAGCTGCTGCGGCTCTGCTGGAAATTGAATTCCGCATAGGCCTCGGACGTATCGCCGATCTTGGCGGTGAACTTGGCCGAACCACCGAACCGCTCGATCTCGGGCGCGACGGTGCCGTATTGATAGACCGAGTCCTGCGAGCAGATCGTCGACGGCAACACGGTCGCGCCGGTTGCACCCGTGGCGATCGGCTGGCCCGTCTGGCATTGATTGCCAAGCAGATTGAACTGCGTGCCGCCGGTCGGACGCGTGTAGAAGTTGGCACCGGCATTGGCTGCGGCCCAGGTACCCGCGTTCAGCGTGTTGTCCGGACCGCCGATGCCGGTCTGGTTCGACGAGTTGAACGGATAGGGCAGGTCCGAATTGCGGACGCCGCCGCTGTGATAATAGAAGCCGCTGATATAGGCGTTATAGCCCTTTTCATCGAGATCGCCGGTACCCGCGGTCAGCGTCAGGCGCTGCGTCGGCGCGATGCCGCTCTGTGAGATGCCCGCCTCGGCGCGACCCGACACGCCGTTGAAGCTGCGCTTGGTGATGATGTTGACCACGCCCGCGATCGCGTCCGCGCCGTAGCTTGACGACGCGCCGTCACGCAGCACTTCGATCCGCTCGACGATATCGTCAGGGATGGTGTTGAGATCGACGAAGTTGCGCGTCGCGTCGTCGGCGAGCGGATAATAGGCCGCACGCAGACCGTCGAACAGCACCAGCGTCGAGCTGCTCGACAGGCCGCGCAGCGACACCGCCGACGCACCGCCGGCGAAGGCGCCGTTGGCGGTGAAGGAGTTGGTCAGCGCGGCGCCGTTGTTCGACGACAGGCGCTGCACCGCGTCCTGCACGGTGGCGATGCCGCGCTGATCGAGCGACTCGGCCGACAGCGTGGTGACCGGCGACGGCGTGATCGCCTGGCGGAACAGCGAGCCGGTGACGACGATGTCGGCGCCGCCGGTGCTCGAATCGCCGGAGGCGCTCTGAAGCTGCCGGCCGGCATCGGCCTGGGCGGCGGCGTCCTGCTCGGCGGCGGGCAGGTTATCCTGCGTCGTGGCGGGCTGCGTCGGCGCGGTGCTCGTCTGTGCCGAGACGGTGCCGGCATAGAGCATCGCGAACGGCGTCACCGCTGCGAGCAGCGCGGCCTTGCGCGAATTACGATGAAACGTGGACATGAGTTTCCCTTGCCTGACCCAAACGGGCCGGCCCGCTATGGCGGTGCCGGCGCGGGTATTTGCCAAGCCCCCCTTGGCCGCGGGGGGCGACCTTCAAGAGACATGGCGGAGGAATGCAGGGGGATTTTTAACGTGTAAACCCGCATGACTGATTAAGGTCAGCTTTGCTGCAATGTGTCGCCGAAATGACACATTCTACGGGCGAGAACGGCCGCCGCAACGCTCGCCCTGCTCGCAAACGCAGCATGACGTTCGGAAATGTCGTTTAAGCAGGCAGAGCTACGCGCCCGGCATCGGCGGCGCGACGAGCAGCGGATCGAGCCGCGCGTCGCGCCAGCGCAGACTCCAGTGAAGGTGCGGCCCCGTCGCGCGTCCGGTCGCGCCGACCAGGCCGATCGGCTCGCCCTGGCGGACGTGATCGCCGACGCGCACGTCGATCCGCGACAGATGCAGGAAGGCGCTGTTGAGGCCGTGACCGTGGTCGAGCATCAGCAGATGCCCTTCGAGCGTGAACGGCTGGTCGGCGGCGAGGATGACGACGCCGTCGGCGGGCGCGGTCACCGGCGCACCGGTCGGCTTGGCGATGTCGATCCCCGAATGATAGCTGCCCGGCTCGCCGCGATAGATGCGTTGCGCGCCGAACAGGCCGGAGATGCGGCCGGTCGCCGGCCAGCGGAACGTCTGCCGCCAGCCCTCGGCATCGGTGACGCGCGCGCGGGCGGCGACGATCCGCGCGAGCTCGGGCGGGCGCAGTCGCGCCATCACCGGGTCGGGGGCGGGAAATTTGGCGAGCCGGTCGAGCCGCTCGATCCGCCACGCGCGCGGCGCGACCGACAGTGTCTGGCTGATCAGCCGGCCGTCGGCGAGCGTCGCGACCAGCATCGCCTGCGGCGCAGCGTCGCGGTCGAAGCCGGCGATGAAGCGTCGATCGGTGAGCTCGACCGGCTGGCCGTCGAGCGTCACCGAGACGCTGCCCGCGGGTGCGGTGCCGCTGATCAGCCCGCCCTGTGTCGGCACGCCGGTCCAGCGGAAAGCAGGAGCGGCAAGCGGCGCCGCCTGCGGCATCGCCGCCGCGGCGGGTGCGATCGCGGCGAGCAGCAGCAGCGCGGCAAGCCTCATTGCGGGCGCAGCGCCTCGCTGGCGAGATGCGCGCTCGCATAGGCGTGCTGGCGGTCGACGCTCCAATAGCGCAGGCTGTCGATCGGAATGCGCGCGCCGCTCACCGCGCAGACGACATGGTCGCCGGGGGTCAGGACGCGAAAGCCGTTGGCCATATAATGAAGCCGCGCCGGGCGGTCCGAATTCGAAACGAGCATGTCAGGGTCCTGTCAAAACAGCGTCGGCTGGTCGGCGCGGGGATAGGTCTTGGCGGGCTTGCGCTCAACCTTGCGCTCGCCGGGGCGGTCCGGCGCGGCATCGTCGACCGTCGCATCGACGCTGCCGTCGCGGAAGCGCAGCGTCACCGCGCCCGCCGCGCGCACCGCCGCGGCGGAGGCGAGCGTTTCCCCTGCGCCATCCTCCCGGCGCGCGGTGACGCGGGCATAGCCGCGATCGAGCACCGCATCGGGGTTGAGCGACTGCACCAGCCGCCATGTCGCGGCGAGCCGGTCACGCTGGCGGTCGAGCTGCTGCTGCAACGCCGCCGGACGCAAGGCGCCGCCCGCCCGATCGAGCTGGCCGCGCGCCAGCGTCACCCGCCGCTCCAACCCGCGGTCGAGCCGCTGGCCGGCGTCGTCGGCGCGCTGGCGCTGCGGGCCGAGCAAGGCGTCGCGCTTCGGCAGCAGCCGCGCGAGCGCGGTCATCCGCTCGCGCCCGCGCTCGACATAGCGGTGCGCGCAGCGCTGCGTGCGCGCGGCATGGCTCTGGATCGTATGCCGCAGATCGGCGAGCACCGGCACCGCCAGTTCCGCCGCCGCGGTCGGCGTCGGCGCGCGCAGGTCGGCGGCGAAGTCGCACAAGGTCGTGTTGGTCTCGTGCCCGACCGCGGAGATGATCGGGATCGTGCAGTCGGCGACCGCGCGGACCACCGCTTCCTCGTTGAACGCCCACAGATCCTCGATCGAGCCGCCGCCGCGCGCGACGATGACGAGATCGGGGCGCGGCACCGGGCCGTCCGCCGGCATCGCGTCGAACCCGCGCACCGCCGCGGCGACCTCTTCGGCCGCCCCCTGCCCCTGCACCTTGACCGGCCAGACCAGGACGTGGCTCGGGCAGCGATCCTCGAGCCGGTGGAGGATGTCGCGGATCACCGCGCCGGTCGGCGAGGTGACGACGCCGATCGTCCGCGGCAGATAGGGCAGCCGCCGCTTGCGCGCGCCCTCGAACAGGCCCTCGCCGGCGAGCTTCGCCTTGAGTTTCTCGAACAGGGCCATCAGCGCGCCGGCGCCGGCGAGCTCCATCCGTTCGATGACGATCTGATATTTCGAGCGGCCGGGATAAGTGGTGAGCTTGCCGGTCGCGATCACCTCGATCCCGTCCTGCGGCGCGAAGGCGAGCGCATTGACCTGCCCCTTCCACATCACGCCGTCGATCACCGCGGCATCGTCCTTGAGCGCGAGATAGACGTGCCCCGAGGCGGCGCGCTTATAGCCCGAGATTTCGCCGCGGACGCGGACGTGGCCGAACTCGCCCTCGACCAGCCGCTTGAGTTTGAAGCTGAGTTCGCCGACCGACAGGGCGAGCGCGTTGTCGCCGGGGCGCTCCTCGGCTAGCAGCCGGGCGTCGTCGGTATCGGATAGGAACTCTGGCATGAACGTCCTGCTGTTGGGCTCAGGTGGCCGCGAGCACGCACTCGCTTGGAAACTGGCGCAATCGGCCCTCCTCGATACGCTCTATGCCGCGCCTGGCAACCCCGGCGTCGCGCGCCATGCGACCTGCGTCGCGCTCGATGCGACCGATCATGCCGCGGTGGTGGATTTCGTGGCGGACCATGACGTTGGTCTCGTCGTGATCGGGCCGGAGGCGCCGCTGGTCGATGGTCTTGCCGATAGCCTGCGCGCCGCGGGCGTGCCGGTGTTCGGGCCGGACAGGGCCGCCGCGCAGCTGGAAGGATCGAAGGGCTTCACCAAGGATTTGTGCCGCGAGGCGGACATCCCGACCGCAGGCTATGTCCGGGTCGGCAATCGCACCGAGGCGGAGGCGGCGCTGGCGAGCACCTTCTCCTATCCCGTCGTGATCAAGGCGGACGGACTCGCCGCGGGCAAGGGCGTGGTGATCGCGACCAGCGAGGCGGAGGCGGCCGCGGCGTTCGACACGATGTTCGACGGCGGGGATGCGCCGGTGGTGATCGAGGAGTTCCTCGACGGCGAGGAGGCGAGCCTGTTCGTGCTCACCGACGGCGTCGCGCTGCTGCCGTTCGGCAGCGCGCAGGACCACAAGCGCGTCGGCGAGGGCGATACCGGCCCCAATACCGGCGGCATGGGCGCCTACAGCCCCGCCCCGGTGCTGACGCCGGCGCTGGAACGGCGCGCGCTCGACGAGATCGTCGCACCGACGGTGAAGGCGCTCGCCGAGCGCGGCACGCCGTTCAGCGGCGTCCTCTACGCCGGGCTGATGCTGACCGCGACCGGCCCCAAGCTGATCGAATATAATGCGCGATTCGGCGATCCCGAATGCCAGGTGCTGATGCCGCGCTTCGCCGGCGATCTTCTTGAGACGATGCTGGCGGTGGCGCAGGGCCGGCTCGGCGAACTGTCGCTCGCCGCCTTCCGGGACGAGGCGGCGATGACGGTGGTGATCGCGGCGGCGGGCTATCCCGGCACGCCGGCGCCCGGCGGCGCGATCCGCGGCATCGACGCGGCGGAGGCGACCGGCGCGATCGTCTTCCAGGCCGGCACGCGGCAGGACGGTGATAGGCTGGTCGCGTCGGGTGGGCGGGTTCTCGCGGTGACCGCCACCGGCACCGACATCCGCGCGGCGCGCGACGCGGCGTACCACGGCGTCGCGGCGATCGATTATGCTGACGGTTTCCACCGCCGCGACATCGGCTGGCGCGAACTGGCGCGCTGATACGCAAAGGCCCGCCGGATCGCTCCGGCGGGCCTCGTCGTCATGGTCGGTGGCGCCGATCAGAAGGTGATCGTCGTGCCGATCGCGATGTTGCGCCCGAGCGCGTCGTAGCGCTGCGGGATCGTATTGTTGCGCGCGAGGCTGATGCTGTACGAATTCGCCAGGATCGGCGGGTTCTTGTCGAACAGGTTGTTCGCGATCACGCGGAAGGCGAACTGCCGCGCGATGTTGAAGGTCAGCGCGAGGTCGAAATAGCTGGTCGGTGCGATCCGGTAGAAGGTCGTCTGCGCCCGGTCCGGCGTGCCGCCGATCGCTTCGTCGCCCGAATTGTTGGCGCTGGTCAGCGAACCGACGTAGCGCCAGTTGAACGAGGCGTTGAAGACATTGTCCGCGGTCGAATAGGTGGTGCGCAGGCCATGCGACCACTTCGGCAGCAACTGGCTGCACCCGTTGCCGAAATAGCCGGTGCAATTGCGCTGCGGCTGGACCGGCGAATCCTGCCCGCCGGCAAAGGTGGTCAGCGAGCCGTTGAAGTCGAAATCGAGCCGCCCGGCGCCGCCGAGGCCGAGCGCATAGCTGCCCTGGAAGTCCCAGCCGCGGGCGATCGACAGATAGTAATTGGTCGTACCCTGACGGATGAAGCCGCTGGTCGGATTGTTCGCCGCCGCCGCATACAGCGTGCCGTTGGCGTCGCGGACGATCCCCGAACAGAAGAAGGAATCGCCACCCGAGCGCAGGCAGCCGTCGGTGTAATAGCTGTAATCGTTGTAGCCGAGCGAGTTGTTGATCTTGATCCGGTAGCGATCGACCGAAAACACCAGACCCTTCACGAAGCGCGGCTTGACCACCAGACCGTAGGTCTGGGTGTAGGCGGTCTCCGGATCGGCAGTGAAGCCGCCCGAACGCACCGTGCACTGGTCGTTGGGGCAGAGCAACGTCGTGCTGCCGTACAGCGTATCCGACAGGCCGGTGGCGCGGCACACCTCCCGCGAGGCGATCGGCGCGCCGTAGGTGGTGACGCCGTTGACGGTCGTCACCGTCGGGGCGCAGAAATCGTTCTGCGAACCGCCCTGCCGCGTATAGCTGATGTTCGACGCCTGATAGGCCTCGACCACGGTCGGCGCACGCTGCGCCTTGTTGAACGAGGCGCGCAGCGTCAGGTCGGCGACCGGCGCGTACAGGCCCTCGATCTTCCAGGTGGTGAATTTGTTCGGGTTGCTGCTGTACTTGGACAGGCGGTAGGCACCATTGGCCTGCAGCAGATGCGCGAACGGGCGATCCTGGATCAGCGGCGCCTGCACCTCGATATTGGACTCCCAGACATGCTGGGCGAGATCGGACGGCGAGCCGCCGTAATCCTCGATGAAGCCCGGCGTCAGCTGCGAGAACTGGCGGTCCTTGCGGAATTCCGTACCGAGCGCGAAGGCGACGCCGTCGGTGGCGAGCGGCGAGGTGATGCCGTATGTGCCGAGGTCGCCGGTCATGTTCGCCTGCACGTCGTAGAGCAGGCCGACCTGCTTCTGGATCGCCGGGGCGAGGTCGCCGTACAGATAGTTGATCAGCGCCTGGTTGCTGTTGCCGGCGCTGAACGCGTCAAACGGCACGCAGCCCGCCGCACCGCTCGCGCAGGTCGGCACGCCGTTGACGCTGACGACGTTGAGCGCGTTGTTGACCCGGTCGAAGCTCGGCAGGCGCGACGAATCCCAGATCTGCTGGTTGCGTGAGAAGACGCCGCCGACGTCATAGGTCCAGGCATCGCCGACCTTGCCGCGCACGCCCGCGGTCGCGCGGATGCCGGTGTTGGTATAGGTATCGGTCATGAACGGCGCGTTGAACCGATAGCGGATGTCGACCGGCACCTGCGTCGCGGTGCCTGCGGCCGCGCCGCACAGGATGCCCGCCTGCTGCGTCGACAGGAACGGGTTGTTGCAATTGACCAGGAACGGATCGGACCCGTAGTTCGCCGCGGCGAAGACGCGCGTCGGATAGCGGTTGATCGAGCGGTCGCGGAACCACAGCGCCGAGCCATAGACCTCGAACTCGGGGGCGAGCTTCAGCGTGACGAAGCCGCCCGCATTCACCCGATTGTCCTGCCGCTGGTAGGAATAGCCGTCATACGGATTGGCGGCCTTGCCCGCGCCGGTGCCATAGGGAACGAAGGTGCGCGTGCCGGCGGGATCGTTGACATATTGCCGGCCGGCGTTGGTACCGGTGCTCGGTGAGACATAGCCGCTCACCGAATAGGTCGAGATCTGGCAAGACAGCGGGCCGTCCTTGGTCGCCTGATTGAGCTGGCAGGCCGAGATCGAGCGCGCGTCATAGGGCACCAGATCGGCGTGGCGATAATTGACGAAGCCCGACAGGTTGAGCTTGCCGTCGAACAGCGACGTACCCGCGGTCAGCGCGATGTCGGAACGGCCGCCGTCATTGACCTGACCGAGCCGCGGCGAGAAGCCCGATGCCTGGGCGGCGCTGGTGACAATGTTCGACGTGTTGTTGTGATTGTAGAAATTGTAATTGGCGTCGATCCGCACGCCGGTGAAATTCTGCTTGAGGACGAAGTTGACCACGCCGGCGATCGCGTCGGAGCCGTAGACCGACGACGCACCGCCGGTCAGCACGTCGACGCGCTCGATCAGCGACACCGGGATGATGTTGGTATCCTGCCCGTTCTGCGTGCCGAGGCGCTTGCCGTCGACGAGCACCAACGTGCGCTCGAAGCCGAGGCTGCGCAGCTTGATCCGCTGGCGTCCGTCCGAATCCTGATAATTCTGCTGACTGTCCGGCGAGATCTGCGGCAGGCGGTTGAGCACCTCTTCGACGTTGATCGGCGCCTGCGCGCGGATGTCGGCGGAGGTGACCGAGGTGATCGGCGCCGCGGCGGTGATGTTGGGGCGCACGATGCGCGTGCCGGTGACGACGATCTCGCCGCTGCCGCTGCTGTCCGGCGCCGTGCCGCTGATCGTCGCGGCCTTGGTGTCGCTGCTGTCGGCGGCGGTATCGGTCTGCGGCGGCGCCGCATTGGTATTGTCGGCGGTCTGCGCGATCGCCGGCGCGGCGACCATCATCCCGCCGACCAGGGCGAGACAAGATACGTGCGTTCTCCAGTTCATTGATACGGCCCCTTAACGGGCTGCGATCATTCGCTAGCCCGTATACGAACTTCGCCAGCCCGCGTTCGCCGTCAATACCGAACTATGACCTATTGATTACAATGTTGCGCGATTGTGGCTATATTGCACCAGTTCGGCTCTATCGTGACGGCGTTACCGCGCTTCCTGTCGTAACGGCCGCGCCAGCAACGCGCCGACCACCGCATCGACCGGCGCACCCTCCAGCAGGCGGCAGACCGCCTGCGTCACCGGCATGTCAACCGCTGCCGCCAGCGCCGCCTCGCGCAGCACCGGGGCGGTGAACGCGCCCTCCGCCACCGTCCGCCGGTCGGCGAGCAGCTCCGCCGCGGCACGTCCCTGTCCCAGGCCGACGCCGAGCGAGAAGTTGCGGCTGCTCGTCGACGAACAGGTCAGCACCAGATCGCCGAGACCGGACAGGCCGGCGAGCGTCTCGGCGCGTGCCCCTCGGGCGAGGCCGAAGCGCGTCATCTCGGCGAAGCCGCGCGCGATCAGCGCGGCGCGCGCATTCTGGCCGAGCCCGGCGCCGTCGACGACGCCGCAGGCGATCGCCAGCACGTTCTTGACCGCGCCGCCGATCTCCGCGCCGATCACGTCGTCGCTCGCATAGGGACGGAAATGCGGTGCGGCGAGCCGGTCGGACAGCGCCCGCCCGAGTGCCGCGTCCGCCGCCGCCAGCGTCACCGCGGTCGGCAGGCCGGCGGCGACCTCATGCGCGAAGGTCGGGCCGGACAGGACCGCGACCGGTGATTGCGGCTGCACCGCGCGCGCGACCTCGCCGACGAGCAATTGCGTCCCCGCCTCGATCCCCTTGGCGCAGAGCACCAGCGGCTGGCCGCGTGGCGCGAGCTGGCTCAGCACGCCGCGGACGTGCTGCGCCGGCGCGACGACGAGCAGGGCGTCGCGATCGGCGAGATCGGCAAGGTCGCCGGTGGCGCGGATCGACGCCGACAGCGGCACGCCGGCGAGGAACAGCCGGTTCTCCTGCGCCGTGTTGATCGCTGCGACCACCTCGGGCTCGCGCGCCCATAAGGTCACCGGCGCACCGCGATGCGCCGCCACCTGCGCCAGCGCGGTGCCCCAGGCGCCGCCGCCGATCACCCCGATCCTCATGCCTTCACTCCTGCACCCCGCACCGCCGCCGCATCCGGATCGAGCGGCCAGCGCGCCCGCGCCGGCACGTCGAGCGGGTCGGTCAGCCCCGCCGCGAACCGCTCCGCCCCCGCCCAGGCGATCATCGCCGCATTGTCGGTACACAGCCACAAAGGCGGCGCGACGAAGCGCAGCCCGCGTTCCGCCGCCAGATCCTGCAAGGCGGCGCGCACCGCGCCATTGGCGGCGACACCGCCCGCGACGACCAGCGCGGTCGCCGCGACCCCGGCGATGCCGCGACGGGTGCGGTCGATCAGGCAATCGACCACCGCCGCCTGGAACGAGGCGGCGATATCGTCCGCCTCATGCTGCCCGACCGCGCGCGCCACCGCGCTCTTCAGTCCGGCAAAGGAGAAATGCGGCTCGGCCGAGCCCTTGAGCGGGCGCGGCAGCGGCACGATCGGCCGGCCGCGCGCCGCCGCCTGTTCGACCATCGGTCCGCCCGGAAAGCCGAGCCCGAGCAGCTTCGCCGTCTTGTCGAACGCCTCGCCCGCGGCATCGTCGATCGTCGTCGCGATCCGGCGATAGCGCGCGACGCCCTCGACCAGCAGCAACTGGCAATGCCCGCCCGAGACGAGCAGCAGCAGATAGGGGAAGTCCAGATCGGGATCGGACAGGCGCGGGCTGAGCGCATGGCCTTCGAGATGATTGACCGCGATCAGCGGCTTGCCCGCGGCATGCGCCAGCGCCTTGCCGGTGACGAGCGCGACCATCACCCCGCCGATCAGCCCGGGGCCGGCGGTCGCGGCGACCGCGTCGACCTGATCGAGCCGTAGCCCGGCATCGGCGAGCGCGGCGCGGACCAGGGGATCGAGCGCCTCGACATGCGCGCGCGCCGCGATCTCGGGCACCACGCCGCCGAACGGCGCATGCGCGCTCTCCTGCCCGAGCAGGCGGTGGCTGAGCACGCGCCGATCGCTGGTGACGATGGCCGCGGCGGTCTCGTCGCACGACGATTCCAGCCCGAGGATAATGCGTTCCGACATGGCGAGGCGTCTTACCCGCGTTGCCGGAGGTTGTCGAAGGGTGGCGATTTCGGCCAAGGCAGGCGCGGACGATGCGGGAGCGAGCATGGCGATCAACTTCAGGCTGGGCACGCGCGGATCGCCGCTCGCGCTGACGCAGGCGGCGATGGTGCGCGATGCATTGTGCGCGGCGCACGGCTGGGCGGCGGAGACGGTGGCATTGGTCGTCATCCGCACCACCGGCGACCGGGTGCAGGACCGCCCGCTCGCCGAGATCGGCGGCAAGGCGCTGTGGACCAAGGAACTCGACCGCGCGCTGCTCGAGGAGGAGATCGATGCCGCGGTCCATTCGATGAAAGACGTCGAGACGATCCGCCCGGCGGCGATCCGGATCGCGGCGATGCTGCCGCGCGCCGACGTCCGCGACCGGCTGATCGGCGCGGACACTGTCGCGGCACTACCGGCGGGGGCGGTGGTCGGCACCAGCTCGCCGCGACGGCGCGCGCAACTGCTGCGGCTGCGGCCAGACCTGTCGGTCGTCACCTTCCGCGGCAATGTCGATACGCGCCTCGCCAAGCTGGCGGCGGGCGAGGCGCAGGCGACCTTGCTCGCCGCGGCGGGGCTCGACCGGCTCGGTCGCGACGGTGTCGGCCGGCCGATCGCGACCGACGACATGCTGCCCGCCCCGGCGCAGGGCGCGGTCGGGATCGAGGTGCGCCATGCCGATCATCGTGCCGCGCTGATCGTCGCGGCGATCGACGATCCGGCGACCAGCGCCTGCGTCGCCGCAGAGCGGGCGCTGCTCGCGCACCTCGGTGCGGATTGCCATTCGCCGGTCGCGGCGCTCGCCGCGCTGTCGGGCGCGATGCTGACGCTGCGCGCCGAGCTGATCGCCGAGGACGGCAGCGCCTGGGTCGAGGGCAGCGGCGAAGGTACCGACGGTGCGCTCGTCGCCGCCGAACTCGCCGCCGACCTTCTGGCGCGCGCGCCCGCGGTGGTGCGGCAGCTGTTCCAGCCGTGAGGCCGCACGTCTGGCCGGGCGCGCTGGTGGTGCGGCCGGCGCCGGGCGATGCGCGCAGCCTCGCCCGCCTCCACGCCGGCGGCGGCGATGCGATCGGCTGGCCGCTGTTCGCCGCGACCGGCGTCGCCTGGACGCCGCCCGCCGCCGCGGGCTTCGACAGCCTGCTGCTGACCAGCACCAATGCGATCCGCCACGCCGGCGACGGCCTCGCCGTATTCGCCGCGCTGCCGGTGATCGCGGTCGGGTCGCAGACCGCGCGCGTCGCCGCGGCGGCCGGCCTCGACGTCGCGGTGACCGGCGCAGGCGGCGTCGCCGCCGCGCTCGCCGCAGCGAATGCGGCAGGGCTGCGCCGGCCGCTGCACCTTGCCGGCCGCGATCACGTCGCGAGCGGACATCCGACGGCGATCGTCTATGCCAGCGTCGCGCTGCCGGTCGATGCCGCCGCCTTCGCCGCCGCCGCGACGGACCGTGTCGTGCTGCTCCATTCGGTACGCGCCGCGCGCCGCGTCGCCGATCTGCTCGCCGATCGACGCGCGCGCAGTGCGATCGCCGCGCTCAGCCCCGCGGTATGCGCCGCCGCGGGCACCGGCTGGGCCACCGCCGCCACCGCCGCGAGTCCCGACGACACGTCGCTCTGCACGCTCGCACTGTCTATGATTGACCGTGCGGCAGGGGGCGGGGATAAGAGGTCATGACCGACTATGAGCCGATCGACGCCAGGCCCCCGCGCGGCGCCCGTACCGGCCTGTTCCTGGCGATCATCGCCCTCGCCTTCGTCGCCGGTGCGATGCTCACCGGCTATCTGATGAAGCGCGTCGGCTGGCTCGGCGGCACGGCTGTGACGACCACCGGTCAGCGCACCGCGCCCGATCCCGCCAATTTCAATCCCGCACAGCCGCTCAACGCCAATGGCCAGGCGACCAATGCGGCGCTCGACCCCACTGCACTCGCCTCGCGCGAGGCGACGCTCGCCGGCCAGCTGACCGCGCTCGAGGCGCGGACCGCGGCGGTGACCAGCGACGCCGCCGCGGCCGGCGTGCAGGCCGGGCGCGCCGAAGGGCTGCTGGTGGCGGTGGCGGCACGCCGCGCGCTCGATCGCGGCACCGGGCTCGGCTATCTCGAAGAGCAGCTCCGCAACCGCTTCGGCACCGCCCAGCCGCGCGCCGTCGCCACCGTCATCGACGCCGCACGCCAGCCGGTGACGCTGGAAGACCTCCGCCAGGGGCTCGATGCGATCGCGTCCGAGATCGCGACGGTGAGCGGTGACAATTGGTGGGCGCGCCTGCGCCGCGAACTCGGCAGCCTCGTCGTGCTGCGCAAGGCGGGAACGCCGTCGCCGCGCCCCGCCGACCGCCTCGCCCGCGCACGTCGCCTGCTCGAAGGCGGCCAGGTCGAGGCGGCACGCGCCGAGGTCGCGCGGCTGCCGGGGGCGGGCGATGCGGGCAATTGGATGCAGGCGGCGAATCGCTACGTCGATGCCCGCCATGCGCTCGACCAGATCGAGAATGCCGCGCTGGTCGTCGCCCCGGCCAAGCCCACCGTCACCGCCGCCCCGGCCGACGTGCCGGCGGCGAGCGAGGCACTGGCGAACGAGGAAGCGACGACCTCGGTCGGGATGTGACCCTCAGCGCCCGATGCGGTCGATCAGCGCCATCGCGCCGTGCGGCGCCCGCACCTTCGCACCGTTGATGAAGAAGACGAAGGTCTCGCGCGGCGTCTTCGCCGGTGGTTCGGCGATCACATAGGGCAGGCCGTCGGGCTGGCCGCCCGCGGCCCACACTCGCGCCGCCGCGGCCCAATCGTCGAGCGCCGCGTCGCTATAGCCGGCGGGATGCACCTCCTCCGCCGCCTCGAGCCGGGCGTAGACGAAATCGCCGGTGACGTCGGCGATCGCCGGATAATCGGTCGAATCGGCATAGACGATCGCGACCTTCGCCTGGCGCGCCATGGCGATGAAGGCGGGATCGGCGAAGCTGTCGTGGCGCACCTGGATCGCATGGCGCAGCGGCACGCCGGCGTGCGCGGCGGGCAGCAAGGCAAGGAACGCCGCCATGTCGTCGGAATCGAATCTCTTCGTCGCCATGAACTGCCACAGGATCGGCCCGAGCCGGTCGCCGAGCTCGACAATCCCCTGTCCGACGAAGCGTTCGATCGATTCGCCCGCGTCCGCCAGCACCTTGCGGTTGGTGCAGTACCGCGACGCCTTGAGCGTGAAGACGAAGCCGTCCGGCACCGCCGCCGCCCAGCCGGCAAAGCTCGCCGGCTTGAAGCTCGAATAATAGGTGCCGTTGATCTCGATCGCGGTCAGGCGCGCCGCGGCATAATCGAGCTCGCGCTTCTGCGGCCATTTGGCGGGATAGAAGCTGTCGCGCCACGGCGCATAGGTCCAGCCGCCGATGCCGATTCGCACTGTCATGGCATCATCATACCAGAGCGGCACAGGCGTGACGATGAAGGCCGTGCTGGTGACGATCGGATCGCTCGGCGATCTCTACCCCTTTATCGCGATCGGGCGGGCGCTGGCGGCGCGCGGCGTCGCGGTGCAGCTCGCGGTGCCCGCCGATCATGTCGCGACGGTGCGGGCCGCCGGGCTGGCGGCGGACGCGATCCTGCCGAGCTTCGCCGACATCTGCGCGCGGCTCGGCATCGATGAGGCGAGCGCGGCGCGGCGGGTCATCACCCGGCGGCGCTTCGTGCTCGATGCGGTGATCCTGCCCTCGCTCGTCGACAGCAGCGCGCGGCTCGACGGTCTGGCGGCGGATGCGGACATCGTCGTCGGCTCGCCGTTCGCCCTCGCCGCCGGCATCATCGCCGAGAAGCGCCGGCTGCCGCTGGTCGCGATCAACCTCCAGCCGATGGCGCTGTTCTCCGCCTGGGACCCGCCGCGGGCGCCCGATTGCGCGGCACTGATCCCGACGCCGCGCGGCCCCCTCGGCCGCGGCTGGAACGGCGCGCTGATCGGCGCGGTCAAAGGGGCGGTGCGGTTGCGCTATGGCGGCGCCGTCGACCGGGTCCGCCGCGCGCACGGCCTCGACGCCGCCAAGCTCGCGCCGGTGTTCGATCCGGTGCCGGCGCAATGCGCGACCCTCTGCTGCTACTCCCCTCTGCTCGCCCCGGTGCAGCCCGACGCGCCGCCGGCGAGCGAGGCGATCGGCTTTCCGCTCTACGACGGGGCCGAAGAAGCGGACGATCCGCAGCTCGCCGCCTTCCTCGACGCAGGGCCGCCGCCGATCGTCTTCACGCTCGGCTCGTTCCTCGTCCGCGCGCCGGGGACCTTCTATGCCGAGGCCGCCGCCGCCGCCGTCGCGCTCGGCCGGCGCGCGGTGCTGCTCACCGGCGGCGCGGCGCGAGTGCAGGAGGGCGCGGTGCTGCGGCTCGGCTATGCACCGCATTCGGCGCTGTTCGCGCGCGCCGCGCTGGTCGTCCACCATGGCGGCATCGGCACGACCGGGCAGGCGATGCGCGCCGGCGTGCCGCAGCTCGTGCTGCCCTTCTTCGGCGATCAGTTCGACAATGGCGCCCGCGTCGCCCGGCTCGGCATCGGCGCGACGATGCGCCCGGCGGCGTTCCACGGCCGCGCCGCGGCGGCGATGCTGGCGCGTCTGCTCGCCGACCAGTCGATGGCGGCACGCGCCGCGGCCGTCGCCACCGAGGTGCGCCGCGAACGCCCGGCCGAGATCGCCGCCGACCGGATCGTCGCGCGCGCCGCTCATTCGAAGCGATAGGGGACGATCGCGCGCCGGTCCGGATCGACGAGCAGCGCGCGCCCGGCCGGTGGAAAGGCGCGCTGGTCGCAGTCGCGGCGCGGGCAGATGCGGCACGACGGGCCGATCGGCGTCGCGCCGTCCGCGCCGGCAAGGTCGAGCCCGTCGCCATAAACGAAGCTCGCCGCATGTTCGATCTCGCAGCCCAGCACCACCGCATAGCGGCGCGGCACCTGGCGGTAGCTCGACGTCGCCTTGACCAGCCCCTTGGCCATCGACACGTATCGCGCGCCATCGGGCATTTCGGCGACCTGGACGAGGATGCGGTCGGAGATCGCCACCGCCTCATGCGCCACCCACAAGGGGCAGGCGCCGCCATATTGCGCGAATTGCAGCCGCGTCGCCGAATGCCGCTTGGTGATATTGCCCGCCATGTCGATCCGGCAGAAATAGAAGGGCACGCCAGGCAGGCCCGGCCGCTGCAGGGTCGACAGCCGGTGACAGACCTGTTCGAAGCTGACGCCGAACTGCCGCCGCAACGCATCGACATCATGGCGGACCGCGCGCGCCGCGGCGCGGAAGCGCGCATAGGGCATCAGCAGCGCCCCCGCGCCGTAATTGGCGAGGCCGACGCGCAGCAATTCGCGCGCCGCCTCCGACCGCAGCGGCGCGCTGGCGACGATCCCTTCGATCAGGTCGGCCGCCTCGAGCCGGATCAGCTGATGCGCGAGCTGGAAATGCCGCGTCTCGATCGGCTGCGCGCCGTCGATCGTCAGCGTGCCTGCCGCGGCGTCATAGGCGCGCAAGGGCGCGGCGATGCCGTCGTCGATCACCCGCACCGCATGCGCGGCCTGCAGCCGCTCGATCAGCGCGCGGCCCTGCGGCAAGGCGTCGGCGAGCGCCTCGGCGCAGCGGTCGAGCGGATCGATGTAATTGCCGCTCGCCTGGAACCAGTCGCGCACCTCTTCCCAAGGAAGCAACGTCGGCGTCGCCTGCGCATCGACGCGATCGTCGAGCACGCGCAACTGTTCCTCCGAGCGGCGCAGGGCGGCGTGGAGCGCGATCATCCGCCGCGCCAGCGCCGGCTGCTGCTGGAGCGCGCGGACCACCTCGGCCTCGTCGAGCAGCGCGGCGGGCACGGAGGGGTCGGTCCCCGCCTCGACCGCGCCGACCAGCATCGCGCTGTCGTCCTCCGGCGCGACGTCGACCCAGTCGAGCGGAAAGGCCCGCGCCAGCGCGGCTAGCACGCCGCCGGTCACCGGCCGGTCGCCGCTCTCGATCTGCGACAGGTAGCTGGTCGAGATACCGATCCGCTGGCTGAGCTGCATCTGGCTGAGCGCGAGGCGGGCGCGCAGCGCGCGGACGCGATCGCCGGCGAACAAACGGGGGCGGGGCGCCGGGCGGGTCATCCCCGTTCCCTAGTTTGCAAACCTGCCGATTGCAATTTTGCAAAACCACAGTTGCGACGGCGCGCTAGGCTGGCAAAGACGCGAACAGGAGAGTGTATGTCATCGACGCTGAACGAGCTCGAACGCCGCCGATCCGCCGCCAGAGCGGGCGGCGGCGAAAAACGGGTCGCAGCGCAACACGCCAAGGGCAAGTTGACCGCCCGCGAACGGCTCGAGATCCTGCTCGACGAGGGCAGTTTCGAAGAGGTCGACATGTACGTCGAGCATAATTGCGTCGACTTCGGCATGGCGGAGCAGGTCATTCCCGGCGACGGCGTCGTCACCGGATCGGGCACGATCAACGGCCGTCTGGTCTTCGTGTTCAGCCAGGACTTCACCGTCTTCGGCGGTTCGCTGTCTGAACGGCACGCGCAGAAGATCTGCAAGATTATGGACATGGCGATGAAGGTCGGCGCGCCCATGATCGGCCTCAACGACAGCGGCGGCGCGCGCATCCAGGAGGGCGTGGCGAGCCTCGGCGGCTATGCCGAGGTGTTCCAGCGCAATGCGCTGGCGAGCGGCGTCGTGCCGCAGCTCAGCCTGATCATGGGGCCGTGCGCGGGCGGCGCGGTCTATTCGCCGGCGATGACCGACTTCATCTTCATGGTGAAGGATTCGAGCTACATGTTCGTCACCGGCCCCGACGTGGTCAAGACGGTGACGAACGAGGTGGTGACGCAGGAAGCGCTCGGCGGCGCGGTAACGCACACCACCAATACCAGCGTCGCCGACAATGCCTTCGATAACGACATCGAGGCGTTGCTCGCCGCGCGCGATTTCATCGACCTGCTGCCGCTGTCGAACCGCGAGGGCGTTCCCGAACGCCCGACCGCCGATGCCTGGGACCGGATCGAGCCGAGCCTCGACACACTCGTCCCCGCCTCCGCCAACCAGCCGTATGACATGCACGAGCTGATCCGGAAGGTGGTCGACGAGGGCGACTTCTTCGAGACGCAGCCGACGCATGCCGCCAACATCATCACCGGCTTCGGGCGGATCGAGGGGCGCACCGTCGGCGTCGTCGCCAACCAGCCGATGGTGCTGGCGGGCGTACTCGACATCAACAGCTCGAAGAAGGCTGCGCGCTTCGTCCGCTTCTGCGACGCGTTCGACATCCCGATCGTCACCTTCGTCGACGTGCCCGGCTTCCTGCCCGGTACCGCGCAGGAGCATAACGGCATCATCAAGCACGGCGCCAAATTGCTCTTCGCCTATGCCGAGGCGACCGTGCCCAAGATCACCGTCATCACCCGCAAGGCCTATGGCGGCGCCTATGACGTGATGGCGTCCAAGCATCTGCGCGGCGACCTCAATTACGCCTGGCCGACCGCCGAGATCGCGGTGATGGGCGCCAAGGGCGCGGTCGAGATCATCTTCCGCGGCCGCACGCCCGAGGAGATCGCCGAGCGCACCGCCGAATATGAGGCGCGCTTCGCCAACCCGTTCGTCGCGGCGAGCAAGGGCTTTATCGACGAGGTGATCCAGCCGCATTCGACCCGCCGCCGCATCGCGCTCGGGCTGCGCAAGCTGAAGGGCAAGGCGTTGGAAAACCCCTGGAAGAAGCACGACAACATTCCATTGTGAGCCCTTTCCCTGCACATTATAAGGTCATGTGAAGGAGACGTCGCATGCAGACCGAACGCGTGACCTTTCTGACCACCCCCGAACATAAGGCGTCGCTCGACGCCTTCGCGCGCGACAACGGCATGTCCGTGGGACATGTCGTGCGCGAGGCGACCGTAGAATATCTGTCCCGTCCAGAGGCTGTCGAAGACGCGGAGCTGGCCGCGCTCGTCGCGGAGGCCAATGACGCCATTCCCAAAATGGCGGCTTCGATTGATCACATGATCGCGACACTCGACGCAAGTCATAGCCGGGTCGACAGATTTCTGCGTGAGATGGGGGTCCGGCGATGAGCATGGTAGGCGATGCCTTCAATGCGCTGCGGCAGGTCATCCTGATGCAATCGCGCCTCGACCAGCTCGATGGCCGGATCAGCCGCATGGCGGGCGACATCGACGGCCTGACGGATGCGCTTTCCACCTTGCGCGATCGGATTAGCCGGCTCGAAGGCGTGATCGAGGGCGCCGTCATGGCGACGCGGCAGCGGCGGATCGAGGATTGACGGACATGATGACCCTCGGCCGCCTCAACCACGTCGGCGTCGCGACGCCGTCGATCGCGCGGGCGGTCGAGAGCTACCGCCATCTGCTCGGCGCCACTGTGATCGGCGAGCCGTTCGACCTGCCGGCGCAGGGCGTGAAGGTATGCTTCATCGATACGCCCAATACGCAGATCGAACTGATCGAACCGTATGACGATACCTCGCCGATCGCCGGTTTCCTGCGCGCCAATCCCGCCGGCGGCCAGCATCACCTCTGTTTCGAGGTGGCCGACATTCATGCCGCGGTCGCCGAGCTGACCGCGAAGGGCGCGCGCGTGCTCGGCGCCCCGCGGATCGGGGCGCATGGCACGCCGATCGTCTTCGTCCATCCGAAGGACATGGGCGGCGTGCTGATCGAATTGATGGAGACGCCCGTTGCCGGACATTGAGGTCAACACCGGCGAGGACAGCGGCGCCGCGCCCGCTTCCGCCGCCGTACCCGAGCCGACGCCGCAGCCGGTCCATGCCGACTGGCAGGCCGCCGCCGCCAGGGAGGTGAAGGGCAAGGACCTGACCTGGCACACGCCCGAAGGAATCGACGTCAAGCCGCTCTACACCGCGGGCGATGTCGCCGGCTGGGACCCCGGTCTGCCCGGCTTCGCGCCCTTTACGCGCGGCGTGCGCGCGTCGATGTACGCCGGCCGGCCGTGGACGATCCGCCAGTATGCCGGCTTTTCGACCGCGGAGGAATCGAACGCCTTCTACCGCCGCAACCTCGCCGCCGGGCAGAAGGGCCTCTCGGTCGCCTTCGATCTTGCCACCCACCGCGGCTATGACAGCGACCATCCGCGCGTCACCGGCGACGTCGGCAAGGCGGGCGTCGCGATCGACAGCGTCGAGGACATGAAGATCCTGTTCGACGGCATCCCGCTCGATCAGATGTCGGTCAGCATGACGATGAACGGTGCGGTGATCCCGATCCTCGCCTTCTTCATCGTCGCGGGCGAGGAACAGGGCGTCGATCGCAAGCTGCTCGACGGGACCATCCAGAACGATATCCTCAAGGAGTTCATGGTCCGCAACACCTATATCTACCCGCCCGAGCCGAGCATGCGGATCATCTCGGACATCTTCGCCTATACGTCGCGCGAGATGCCCAAGTTCAACAGCATCTCGATCAGCGGCTATCACATGCAGGAGGCGGGGGCGACGCAGCTCCACGAGCTCGCCTTCACCATCGCCGACGGCATCGACTACGTGAAATACGGCGTCGCCAGCGGGCTGGACATCGACAGATTCGCGGGTCGGCTGAGCTTCTTCTTCGCGATCGGCATGAACTTCTTCATGGAAGTGGCCAAGCTGCGCGCCGCGCGGGTGCTGTGGCATCGCGCAATGACGCAGCTCGGCGCCAAGGACGAGCGCTCCAAGATGCTGCGCACCCACTGCCAGACCAGCGGCGTGTCGCTGACCGAGCAGGACCCGTACAACAACGTCATGCGCACGACGATCGAGGCGATGGCGGCGATGCTGGGCGGCACCCAGTCGCTCCACACCAACGCGCTCGACGAGGCGATCGCGCTGCCCACCGACTTCTCCGCGCGAATCGCACGCAACACGCAGATCGTGCTGCAGGAAGAGACGGGGATGACGAAGGTCGTCGACCCGCTCGGCGGCAGCTATTACGTCGAGAGCCTGACCAAGAGCCTGGTCGACGGTGCCTGGGAGATCATCGAGCGGGTCGAGCGCGAGGGCGGCATGGCCAAAGCGGTCGCCGCCGGCTGGCCCAAGGCGATGATCGAGGAAGCCGCCGCGGCGCGCGCCGCGCGGGTCGACCGCGGCGAGGACGTGATCGTCGGCGTCAACAAATACCGGCTCGCGGGCGAGGCACCGATCGACATCCTCGACGTCGACAATGTCGCGGTGCGCGAGGCGCAGGTGCGGCGCATCGCCGCGGTGAAGGCGTCGCGCGACGAGGCAGCATGCCGGCGCGCGCTCGACGCGCTGCGCGAGGGGGCGCGCGGCACCGACAACCTCCTCGCCCTCGCGGTCGACGCCGCGCGTGCGCGCGCCACGCTCGGCGAGATCTCCGCCGCGATGGAGGACGTGTTCGGCCGGTTCGGCACGCATCCGAAGCCGGTGAAGGGCGTCTACGGCGGCGCCTATACCGACGACGAGCGCTGGGCGCGGCTGGTGCGCGGCGTCGAGGCGACCGAGCGCCGGCTCGGCCGCAAGCCGCGCATGCTGGTCGCGAAGATGGGGCAGGACGGCCATGACCGCGGCGCCAATCTCGTCAGCAGCATGTTCGGCGATCTCGGCTTCGAGGTGGTGCCCGGCCCCCTGTTCCAGACGCCGAAGGAGGCCGCGACGCTCGCGCTCGATAGCGATGTCGACGTGGTGGGCGCGTCCAGCCTCGCCGCCGGGCACAAGACCCTGATCCCCGAGCTGATCGGCCATCTGAAAGACGCCGGTCGGCCCGACATCAAGGTCATCGCCGGCGGCGTCATCCCCGCGCAGGACTATCAGGCGCTGCGCGATGCCGGTGTGCAGGCGATCTTCGGTCCCGGCACCAATCTCATCAAGGCGGCGGAGGAGGTGCTGCGCCTGCTCGGCCACAATATGCCGCCCGATGAGGAGGCCGCGTAATGGGCGCCCCGGACCGCCATGAGGACATGATCCGCCGCCGCCACACCGGCGCTATCTCGGCGCCGCATGATGCGACGGCACGCGCCGGCGGGCGTGGCGCCGGTTTCGCGACCCGCAATGCGTGCTAGAGAGTGGCGAACGCGCGGGCGGAGCGCTCGGACAATGGCGCAGCGGCAATGGCTTGCGAAGGTGACGGACGCTCGGACGCAGCAGGTGGAAGGGAATGACGTGGACGAAGTGACGAACGCGGTACGCAACGACTGGACGCGCGACGAGATCGCGGCGCTGTTCGACCTGCCGTTCGACGAGCTGATGTGGCGGGCGCAGACCGTCCACCGCGCGCATCACGCGCCCGGGCAGGTGCAGCTCTCCACGTTGCTGTCGATCAAGACCGGCGGCTGCCCGGAGGATTGCGGCTATTGCTCGCAGTCGGTCAGCGCGGAAAGCGGCGTCAAGGCGACCAAGCTGATGGACGTGCGCGCGGTGCTGCAGGCGGCGGCGCAGGCCAAGGACAATGGTTCGACCCGCTTCTGCATGGGCGCGGCGTGGCGCAATCCCAAGGACCGCGACATGGACGCGATCGTCGCGATGGTCGAGGGCGTGCGCGGCATGGGCATGGAGACCTGCATGACGCTCGGCATGCTCGAGCCGCACCAGGCCGATCGGCTCGCGGCGGCGGGGCTCGACTATTACAACCATAATATCGACACCTCGCCCGAGCGATACGGCGACGTGATCACCACCCGCACCTTCCAGGCGCGGCTCGACACGCTCGACGCGGTGCGCTCGGCCGGGATCAACGTCTGCTGCGGCGGCATCGTCGGCATGGGCGAGACGCGAGAGGATCGCGTCGGTTTCGTCCACGCGCTGGCGACGCTGCCCGAGCATCCCGGCAGCGTGCCGGTCAACGCGCTGGTGCCGGTGAAAGGCACCGTGCTCGGCGACATGCTGGCGGACACGCCGCTCGCCAGGATCGACGAGATTGAGTTCGTCCGCACCGTCGCGGTGGCGCGGATCACGATGCCGGCGAGCATGGTGCGCCTGTCGGCGGGCCGTGAGAGCATGTCGGACTCGGCCCAGGCGCTCTGCTTCATGGCGGGCGCCAATTCGATCTTCACCGGCGACAAGTTGCTCACCGCGGGCAATGCCGGCGACGACAAGGATGCGGCGCTGTTCGCCAAGCTGGGCGTGACGCCGATGGCGGCGGAGTGCCGATTGGCGCAAGCGGCGGAATAAGCGGCAACGGCAGCAGCCGGCCGGACGAGAGACGCGTCCGCCGTCGACTTGGTCGCGGCGGCGGGACAGCAGGAGAGTCGAGTGTTCAAGAAAATCCTGGTCGCCAATCGCGGCGAGATCGCCTGCCGCGTGTTCCGCACCGCCAAGCGGATGGGGATCAAGACGGTCGCGGTCTATTCCGACGCCGACGCGCGCGCGCCGCACGTGCTGATGGCGGACGAGGCGGTGCGGCTCGGGCCGGCGCCGGCGGCGGAGAGCTATCTCAAGGCCGAGCTGATCCTGCTGGCGGCGAAGGAGACCGGGGCCGACTGTATCCACCCCGGCTACGGCTTTCTGTCCGAGCGCGAGAGCTTCGCGCGTGCCTGCGCCGAGGCGGGGATCGCCTTCGTCGGCCCGCCGCCGAATGCGATCGCGGCGATGGGCGACAAGATCGAATCGAAGAAGCTGGCCAAGCAGGCGGGCGTCAACGTCGTCCCCGGCTATCTCGGTGAGATCGCCGACACCGACGAGGCGGTGCGGATCGCGGGCGAGATCGGCTATCCGGTGATGATGAAGGCCTCGGCCGGCGGCGGCGGCAAGGGCATGCGGCTCGCCTGGAGCGAGCAGGACGTGCGCGAGGGCTTCGAGGCGACCAAGCGCGAGGGCCTCGCGTCCTTCGGCGACGATCGCGTCTTCATCGAGAAGTTCATCGAAAGCCCGCGCCATATCGAGATCCAGGTGCTCGGCGACCAGCACGGCAACATCGTCTACCTCAACGAGCGCGAATGTTCGGTGCAGCGCCGCCACCAGAAGGTGGTCGAGGAGGCGCCGTCGCCCTTCGTCACGCCCAAGATGCGCGCCGCGATGGGCGAGCAGGCGGTCGCGCTGGCACGGGCGGTCGGCTACTATTCGGCCGGTACCGTCGAGCTGATCGTCTCGGGCGCGGATACGACCGGCGAGAGCTTCTACTTCCTCGAGATGAACACCCGGCTCCAGGTCGAGCATCCGGTGACCGAGGAGATCACCGGGCTCGATCTGGTCGAGCAGATGATCCGCGTCGCCGCGGGTGAGCCGCTGGCGTTCGCTCAGGGCGACGTGGGGATCAACGGCTGGTCGATCGAGAACCGCGTCTATGCCGAGGACCCGTACCGCGGCTTCCTGCCGAGCATCGGGCGACTGGTGCGCTACAATCCTCCCCGGCACGGGGAGGGGGACCGCCCGGCGCAGCCGGGTGGTGGAGGGGGCTTTCCACACGGCACAACGTATGCGGAGCCCCCCCTCCACCATCCTTCGGATGGTCCCCCTCCCCGGCACGGGGAGGATTTGCCCCGCACCCGCGTCGACGACGGCGTCGCCGAGGGCGGCGAGGTCAGCATGTTCTACGATCCGATGATCGCCAAGCTGATCACCTGGGCGCCGACGCGCGAGGCGGCGATCGATGCGCAGGTCGCCGCGCTCGACGCCTTCGAGATCGAGGGTCCGGGCACCAACATCGACTTCCTCTCGGCGCTGATGCAGCACCCGCGCTTCCGCGAGGGGCGGCTGACCACCGGCTTCATCGCGGAGGAATATCCTGACGGCTTCCACGGTGCACCCGCATCATCCGGATTGTTGCGCGAACTCGCCGCCATCGCCGCCTTCGCCGCGACCGCGCACGCCGACCGCGCCCGCCGTATCGACGGCCAGCTCGGTCATCGCCTCCACCCGCCCGCCGACTGGGTGGTGCGGATCGGCGAGGCCGACCATGCCGTCCACGTCTCGCCCGATGCGATCACCGTCGACGGCACGCCGCTCGACATCGGCGTCGAATATACGCCCGGCGACCGGCTGATCGAGGCGGAGCTGGCGGACGAGCGGGTGCTGTCGGTCCGCATCGCGCCGACGCGCGCGGGCTTCCGCCTGACGACGCGCGGCGCCAGTCATAGCGCGCGCGTGCTGCCGGCGCATGTCGCGCCCTATGCCGCACATCTCATCGAGAAGGTCCCGCCCGACCTGTCGCGCTTCCTGATCGCACCGATGCCGGGGCTGCTCGTCCGGCTCGACGTCGCGGCGGGCGATGCGGTCGAGGCGGGACAGCCGCTGGCGGTGGTCGAGGCGATGAAGATGGAGAATATCCTGCGCGCCGAGAAAGCCGGCCGGGTCAAATCGGTCGCCGCCGCGGCGGGCGACAGCCTCGCGGTCGATCAGGTGATTCTCGAGATGGAATGATGGGTCATCGGCAGACGCGCGTCAGGGACTGCGCGCCTGCCGGTTAGCCATCGACGCGCTGAGGGCGAACCGTTGAGGAGAAGGCCCCCCTCCACCGAACGGGCCGAGCCTGGCGAAGCCCACCTGTCCGAACGCACTCCGCAGCGTTACGCCGAAGACCCCGTATCGATCCGCCGCGCCTCGTCGGGCAGCATCACCGGCACGCCGTCGCGGATCGGATAGGCGAGCCCCGCCGCCTCCGACACCAGCTCCTGCGCGGCCTCGTCATAGCGCAGCGGCTGGCGCGTCACCGGGCAGACCAGCCGTTCGAGCAGCCAGGGGTCGAGGCCGCTCATTGCAGCGTCACCCGCTCGTCGCCGTCGTGCCGGCCGAAGAATTGCATCAGCTGGATGATCAGCTCGGCGCGCGTCTCGATATCCGGCGCTTCGAGCAACGCCTGTTTCGCCGCCGCGTCGAACGGCGCGATCTGTGCGATGCCGTTGACCAGGCTCTCGTCGTCGAGCCGGCCGACCGCCTCCCAGTCGACGCTATAGCCATGCGCCTCGGCAAACCGCCGCGATTCGATCTCCAGCGAGGACCGCCGACCGAGCGACAGGCTGTCGTCCGCGACCAGCGGCAGCAGTTCCGCCTCGATCTGGCGGAACGGCGTCGTCACGTCGAGCTCGCGCACGACGCGGAACAGCGCGATCCCCTCCAGCACCAGATTGTACCGACCGTCGTCCAGCGCCTCGACCTCGGCGATCTTGCCGACGCAGCCGATGTCGTAGAGCGTGTCGCCGCCCGCCTGCTGCATCGGCTGGATCATGCCGATGCGCCGGTCGCGCGCCATCGCATCGCTGACCATCGCGCGGTAGCGCGGTTCGAAGATGTGCAGCGGCAGGTGCATGCCGGGGAAGAGCAACGCCCCCGGCAGCGGGAAGATCGACAGCCGGGCGAGGGTCGCCGGCGCGCTCATCCGAACAGGATCGCGGACAGGCGGCGACGCTGCGCCGCGACCCAGGGATCTTCCAGTCCGACCGCCTCGAACACCTTGAGCAGCTGCTGACGCGCCGCGCCCTCGTTCCAGCCGCGGTCGGCGGCGACGATATGCAGCAGATTATCCGCGGCGCCGTCGCGATCCCCCGCCGCCATCTGCGCATTGGCGAGCGCGAAGCGGCGCTCGTGATCGTCCGGGTGCGCCGCGACCTCGGCGGCGAGCGCGGCATGGTCGGCGGCCGGCGGCGCGCTCTGCGCCAGCGCCAGCGCCGCGCGGGCGCGGTCGATGCCGGCATCCTTGATGTCGGCGGGCAGCGCGTCGATCGCCGCCTGCGCCGCCTCGCCGTCGCCGGCGGCGAGCAGCGCGCGGATATGGCCCGACAGCACCGCCGGATTCTCCGGCGCCATCTCGATCAGTTGCGCGAAGATCGCCACCGCACGCTCGGCATCGCCGCTCGCCAGCACCTCCTCGCCCATCGCGATCAGCGGCTCGATCTCCGCCTCCGCCTCGGCGCCGGGGCCGGTGACCGGCAATTGCTTGAGCAACTGGTCGAGGATGACGCGCAACTGCGATTCGGTGCGCGCGCTGGTCAGGTCGGCGACGAGCTGGCCCTGGAACATCGCATAGACGGTGGGGATCGACTTGATCTGGAATTGCGCGGCGATGAACTGGTTCTTGTCGGTGTCGATCTTGGCGAGCACGACACCCTTGTCGGCATAGGCCGCGGCGACCTTCTCCAGCACCGGTCCCAGCGCCTTGCACGGCCCGCACCATTCCGCCCAGAAATCGATGATGACGAGGCTGGTCATCGACGGTTCGACGACGTCGCGGCGGAAATCCTCGATCGCCTGCTTCTCGGCGGGCGCCATACCTAAGGTGGCCAAGTCATGCTCCTTCGTGTCCGTTGCCCATGTGGGGCAGCGCCGCGCCGCCGCCAAGGTGTGACATCACCCTAGCCGCTCGGCAGGGGGCTTGTCGAAGGCGATTGCGGGGGGCGGGGGTGGCGCCCGGTGCGGGATACCGCCCGCCGCGACACCGGATCCGCCGTGCGCCGATTGGCGTCTCTATTGTCCCGATATGGTCTCGAAACGACCGCAACCGAGTCGATGTACTGACAAAATAAATAACGTGTTGCCCGCCATGACTTAACCGCGTCGTCTCGGCTTTATGACGGATCGGTCGGTGATGCCTCTCTACAATGACGGAGAAGTACATCCTACCGGAGACATACGATGATGATTGCACGAACGGCGCTCACCGTGTCGCCGGCAGGCGGCGACGACCCGATCGCGGTGACGCCGCCGGCCGGCATCCCGGCCCCCGATCCGGTCGCGGTGACCGTCGCCACCGGGACGACCGGCATCCGGCGGCTGGCCCCGCTCGCCGCGGCGGTGGTGCTCAGCCAGCAGGGCATCCGGCGCGGGGCGTCGGGGCGGCTCGACCTCCATGGCCAGGATCTGCGCGACGTCGACCTCAAGACGCTCGACCTGCGCGGCGCCGACCTCAGCGGCGTCGACCTGACCGGCAAGGATCTGTCCGGACTCGATCTCAGCGGCGCCAATCTCGCGGGTGCCAGGCTCGACGGGGCGACGCTGGTCGGCACCAACCTTCACGGCGTCAAGGCGACCGGCGCCAGCTTCACCAAGGCGCATTTCGACCTGAGCGATCTCAGCGAGGCCGATTTCACCGGGGCCAGGTTCGCCGATGCCCGTTTCGGCGGCTTCGTCGACGATATGGCAGGCGACGACGGCACGACGATCGGTGCCGGCTATGTCATCAGGAAGAGCAAGTTCACCAACGCCGATTTCTCCCGCGCGGTGTTCGAGGCCGGCGCGACGATCGTCGGGTCCACCATCGACGGCGCGACCTTCGATGGTGCGAGGCTCGGGACTGTGACGTTCGCCCAGGGCAGCATGCGGGGCGCGAGCTTCGAACGGATCGCCGGCATACTGACCACCGACCATATGGATGCGACCAACGCCGATTTCCGGCATATCGACGGCGCGACCATCCGCCTCCGGACGAGCAAGGTCGATGGTGCCAGCTTCGCCGACAGCAACGTGCAATTGACCGCCACCGCGATCGATCTGCGGCATGTCGACCTCTCCGTCGCGCACAAGGACCTGCGCAACGCCGCATTCACCGATTGCGTGATGACGGGGATGGACTTCTCGGGCTTCGACTTCCGCGGCGCGACGTTCCGCAGCACCGGGCCGGTGATCGCCAGCCCCTATCTCAGCTCGACGGGCCGGCAGAGCGCGAGCATCGTATCCGGCGTCAACTTCCACAATGCGCGGTTCGACGGTGCGTCCTTCCGCGACTTCGACCTGCGCAAGGCGCAACTCGACGCCGGCGCGCTGCGCGGGACGACGATCGGCTATGGCGACGATACGCCGACGTTCGTGTCGAGCGACCGTTATGACATCAAGACCGTGTTCCGGGATGCATGGCCGCGGGACAGTGCGCGCAGGCAGCATTTCGGCTGATCGCCCGCCTTCCGGCAAGACGAATCCGATCCCGCCCGGCCGGAACCCGCGGGCGGGATCTCGACGTCGCGCCGGTGCCGGCCAGCGATCGCACCCAACATCGTTGCGTAATCGGTATCCGTCACCCGTCACGCCGGCATGTCGGTGATATTACAGATGTCTTCACCTGGTTACCGAGTCACGCGCGCGATCGTTTGCAAACGAAACTACTGTTTGAATGTTTGACACCATGCAGAAAGAGTCAAATGGAACGATAAGGTTATTTGATAACCCGGGATGAGTCACGATGCCTTCCCCTTTTCTTGCTACAATGAGTCTGGACCAAGCAAGAAAGGAGTAAGCGATGAACGTCACGACCGTATCAGCCGCTCCGGTTCAGGCGAGCGAACCGCCCCGATCGGAGACCACCGCACCCGCCACGGACCCCAAGCCAGCGGCAGCGGAAACCAAACCGGGTGCGCAAGGCATCCAGAAGCTGTCGGGTGACGCTGCCGCTGTGGTGCTGACCGAACAGGGCAAGGCGCCCGACACGCCGCCGCCGCCCAAGCTCGATCTGCACGGTCAGGATCTGCGCAGCACCGACCTGTCGAAGCTCGACCTGCGCGGCGCCGACCTCAGCGGCGCCGACCTGACGGGCAAGGACCTGACCGGGGTCGACTTCAGCGGCGCCACGCTGAGTGGCGCGAAGTTCGACGGCGCGACATTCAGCAAGTCGAACCTGCGCGGCGTTACCGCGGTCGGCACCAGCTTCACCAAAGCGAGCTTCGACCACACCGATATAGACGATTCTAATTTCAGCGACAGTTCGTTTGCAGGGGCGACGTTTTCATTCAATTTCGAGGATGAAGAGGCCGTCAAACACAACAGAAATTACGATTTCAAGAGCTATGGCGTTGGAAGGTGTAACTTTTCAAAATGTGATTTTTCGAACGCCGTATTTCAACACGAATTATATGCACGTGATTGTAATTTCTCAAACGCAAATTTTGATAGTGCAACGATAACCAACTCGAAGTTTATAACGGGGTCAATCGAGAACGCTAATTTTCAGCACATCAAAGGAAATATAATCGCTTGCCGCCTCGACGCGACGAATGCCGATTTCAGCCATATCGAGGGCGGTTACGTTTTACTCGAAAATAGCAAAGTTGACGGGGTATCTTTTAAAGATAGCAGTACGAGATTGATTCTATCCAGTCTCGACCTCAGGAATATGAATTTAGAGGTTAAAAATAAGAGTTTTCGAAGTGCGCAGTTTATTGACTGTGTCATGACCGGGATGGATTTCTCCGGATGCGATTTTTCGAACGCGGAATTTAGGAGCTACAGTTCCAGCGCGGGATCATCATATTTGACTGGCAGCAGCCAGAGTTACCAAGATGTAGTCAGCGATACTGACTTTCGTGGTGCAAAATTCACCGGCACGCATTTTGTCAATTATGATATGCGAAAATCACTCGTAAGTCCCGGCGCATTTGTCGGCGCGACTATTTCAAACTGGCTTGATCAGCCCATCCACGTCACGAGCAGCAATTATTACTTGACCGAACTTTTCAAGGATTTCTGGCATGAATATGCCGTCCGCAACAGTCGTTGAATTCGTTGATCGGAGAACGTCAATGAAAAATCCCCTTCGTCTAATTACCGCCGCTCTCCTTTTCGCCGTAACAGTCGGCGCTTCAGCAACGGCAAACGCTCAGGTCTCAGATCATAACTATTGGATAACCTTAACGAACAATACCCCCTATCTAGTTACAATCTATGATATAGAGAATAGTGCTCGCTACGGCACCGGCCATGATGACGGCACCGTGACCGATCGGATAGACGGTACGATCGAGGCCGGCAAAAGCAAGATGGGCAGAATCCGCATGCTGGATGTAGCCTATTATACCGAAGTCTGGTTCAAGGCGTCGTATAGCTACGAAGACCGCGATACCAAAAAAACCAATACCCCGGTTTGCATGTTCGGCATCACGTACAAGACGTCAACCGGTGAATTCGTATCGGCATCCGCCTCCCGCTACGACGGCGATCCGCTACCGAAATGTTCCGTCACCGGCAATGGCTTCGACAGATACTACTTCAATATCGAGACAAGCAACGATCATCCAAGCCCGAACTAACCTCACTCATCTCCGGCGGCGCGCCACTGCCGCCGCCGGCATCACACCCGCTCCACCGCATTCACCGCGTCCGCCGCGCGCAGCGCCGCAATCAGCCGCATCAGTTGCTGCACGTCGTGCACCTCGACGTCGATGACGTTGGTGTGGAACATCGAATCGCGCGTATCGAGCCGCAACGCGATGATGTTCGCGCGATGCGCGCCGATGATCGTCGAGACGATGCCGAGCGCGCCGGGTTCGTTCTTCACCTGCACGCTGATCCGCGCCACCGCGCCGTCGCTCTTGTCGCCCCAGTCGACGTCGACCCAGTCGGTCTCGTCGGTGCCGCGCTCGGCGAGTTCGGCGAGCACCGGGCAGTCGATCGCATGGACCTCGATCCCCGCATCGGGGCGGCGCAGCCCGACGATCCGGTCGCCCGGCACCGGATGGCAGCATTCGGCGAGGTCGAAGGCGACGCCCGGCGTCAGCCCCTTGATCGAGATCGCGGTGGACTGCGGCGCGAGCGGCGCGACGTCGGCCCCCGCCGATCCCGGCATCAGAGCCTCCATCACCGCATGGTCGGACAGGGTGCGTCGCGCGATCGCCGCCATCAGCGCCGCCTCGTCGCCGAGGTTGAGCCGCGACAGCGCATGGTCGAGCGCGTCGCTGCCGAGCTGCGCGGGCAGGCGGCGGACGATATCGTCGTACAGCTTGCGGCCGAGTGCGATCAGCTCGTCGCGCTCGCGGTTGCGCAGGTAGCGGCGGATACCGGCGAGCGCCTTGCCGGTGATCGCAAAGTTGAGCCAGCCGGGCTGCGGCACCTGCCCCTTGGAGCGCAGCACCTGCACCTGATCGCCGTTCTCGATCACCGTCGACAGCGGCACGACGCGGCCGTTGATCTTGGCACCGACCGCCTGGTCGCCGAGATCGGTGTGCACCGCATAGGCGAAATCGATCGGCGTCGCGCCCTTGGGCAGCTGGATCAGCTCGCCCTTCGGCGTGAAGGCGAAGATGCGATCCTGATACATCGCCATGCGGGTATGTTCGAGCAGCTCTTCGGGGCTGCCCGCGGTTTCGAGGATCTCGACCAGATCGGCGATCCAGCTGTGCTGGCTGTCGGCGCGAACCTTCTTTTCCTTGTACGCCCAGTGCGCGGCGAGGCCGAATTCGGCCTCGGCATGCATGTCGGCGGTGCGGATCTGGATCTCGATGCGCGCATTGTCGGCATGGATGACGCTGGTGTGCAGCGAGCGATAGCCGTTGCGCTTGGGCGTCGAGATATAGTCCTTGAACCGCCCCGGCACCATCGGCCAGCGGCGATGGATGATGCCGAGCGTGCGATAGCAATCCTCCACCGTCGGCACGATCGCGCGGAACGCCATCACGTCGGAGAGCTGCTCGAAGCTGATGTGGCGCTCGCTCATCTTGCGCCAGATCGAATAAGGGTGTTTCTCGCGCCCCGTCACCTCGGCCTCGACGCCGGCGCGGCCGAGCAGCAGCTTGAGGCCGGAGGCGATGCGCGCGATCCGGTCGCCGCCGCCGGTCTTGAGCTGTTCGAGCCGCTTGCTGATTGATTCGAACGCTTCCGGCTCGAGCTGTTCGAAGGCGAGCGTCTGCATCTCCTTCATGAACTCGTACATCCCGATCCGCTCGGCGAGCGGCGCGTAGATGTCCATCGTCTCCTTCGCGATCCGCCGCCGCTTCTCGGGCTTGGCGATGTGATGGAGCGTGCGCATGTTGTGCAGCCGGTCGGCGAGCTTGACGAGCAACACGCGGATGTCGTCCGACATGGCGAGCAGGAACTTGCGCAGATTCTCGGCGGCGCGTTCGTTCTCGGTCTGCGCCTCGATCTTGCTCAATTTGGTCACGCCGTCGACCAGCCGCGCGACATTGCCGCCGAACAACCGGGTGATCTCCTCGGGCGTCGCGACCGTATCCTCGATCGTATCGTGCAGGATCGCGGTGGCGATCGTCTCGTCGTCGAGCCTGAGGTCGGTGAGGATGCCCGCCACCTCGATCGGATGGCTGAAATAGGGATCGCCGCTCGCGCGCTTCTGGCTGCCGTGCGCCTGCATCGAGAAGACGTAGGCGCGGTTGAGCAGCGCCTCGTCCGCATCCGGGTCATAGTCGAGCACGCGGTCGACCAGTTCATATTGCCGTAGCACGTCGACCACATGGGGGAGGCCGATGGTGCTTTGCAACATCTTGTTGCGGATACGTGTACGATTTCGATGAGCAGACCGCGGCACGCCGGTCGCAGGCCGCCGCGCGATCGGCTAGGCTGCGCCGGCATGACGACAGCCAAGCCCCCACCCTTACGCGAATCGCTGCGCGGCTGCAGCCTGCCCGCAGCGCTCGAGGCGATGGGGGAACGCTGGTCGTTCCTGATCCTGCGCGCCGCGTTCAACGGCCTGCATCATTTCGAGGCGTTCCAGGCGGAGCTCGGCATCGCGCGCAACATCCTCGCCAACCGGCTGGCGCGGCTGGTCGATCACGGCATCCTGCAACGCGAGCCGCTGCCCAAGGACCGGCGCAGGATCCGCTATACGCTGACCGACAAGGGGCATGCGCTGCTGCCGACGATGGTCGCGCTGCGCCAATGGGGCGAGCGCTGGGAATTGGGCGAGCCGGCCTTCCCCGTCCTCGTCGATGCGCGCGACCAGCGGCCGATCGCGCCGGTGGCGGTACATGCGCACGACGGCCGCACGCTCGGCCCCGGCGACCTGATCTGGGCGCTGCCCGAGGACGTGCAGGCGGCGGAATGAGGGTGCGGCGCGGAAGAGGATGCCGGCCGATGCCCCGCGCCGCTTGTCGCCCGGCGCGCGGTCGCGTAGCGGCAGGAGCATGAAACGCCTCGCCATCTATTGCGGCTCCGCGACGCCCGCCGACCCCGTCTATCTCGACTCCGCCCGCTCGGTCGGTCGCACGCTCGCCGAGCGCGGCATCGGCCTCGTCTATGGCGGCGGCCGGCTCGGATTGATGGGCGCGGTCGCCGATGGTGCGCTGGCGGCGGGGGGCGAGGTGATCGGCGTCATCCCGCAGGCGCTGGTCGATGCCGAAGTGGCGCATCGCGGCCTTACCGAGCTGCACGTCGTCGCGGGCATGCACGCGCGCAAGGCGCTATTCACCGACCTGTCGGACGGCTTCGTCACCATCCCCGGCGGCACTGGCACGATGGACGAATTGTGGGAGGCGCTGAGCTGGGCGCAGCTCGGCTATCACGCCAATCCGGTCGGGCTGCTCAACGTCGCCGGCTATTATGACGATCTCATCGCCTTCTGGCGCAAATCGGCCGAGGTCGGCTTCCTGCGCCCGCAGCATCGCGACCTGCTGATCGTCGACGACACGCTCGACGGGCTGCTCGCGCAGATGGCGGCGCATCAGCCGACGCAGCCGATCGTGCGGATGAAGACGTCTGACCTCTAGCGCCGGCCCGAGCCGCGACGCGATCGTCGCCACCGCGCACGAATCGATCGCGCGCGGGTCGAAGAGCTTCGCGGCCGCGAGCCTGTTGTTCGACCGGCGGACGCGCGAGCGGGCGTGGCTGCTCTACGCCTGGTGCCGCGCCTGCGACGATATCGCCGACGGGCAGGATCACGGCCACGTCATGTCGGTGGTCGAGGATGCGCCGGCGCGGATCGCGGCGATGGCGATGCTCACCGATGCGGCGCTTGCCGGCGACGTCATCGGCGTGCCCGCGTTCGACGCGCTGCGCCTCGTCGCGGGCGAGACGCGCCTGCCGCCGCGCTTCGCGCACGACCTGATCCAAGGCTTCCGGCTCGACGCGGACGGCTGGCGGCCGCGCACCGAGGACGATCTGCTGCGCTATTGCTATCACGTCGCCGGTGTCGTCGGCTGCATGATGGCGGTGATCATGGGCGTATCGCCCGACGACGACGCCGTACTCGACCGTGCCTGCGACCTCGGCCTCGCCTTCCAGCTCGCCAATATCGCGCGCGATCTCGACGAGGATGCCGCGGCGGGGCGCTGCTATCTGCCGACCGATTGGCTCGCCGAGGCGGGGATCGCGCCCGATGCGGTGATGGCGCCGGCCAACCGCCCGGCGCTCGCCGCGCTCGCCCGCCGCCTGACCACCCGCGCCGCACAGTTCGAGGCGAGCGCGCGCATCGGCACGCGCGCGCTGTCGTTCCGCTCCGCCTGGGCGGTGCTCGCCGCGGCGCGCATCTATGGCGCGATCGGCCGCAAGGTGGCGGAGCGCGGCGAACGGGCGTGGGACGCGCGGGTGACGACGGGCAAGGGCGAGAAGCTCGGCTTCATCGTGCAGGCGGCGATCGATGCGCGGCAGCGGCTGACGATCGCGGCGGTACCGCGCGATCCGGGATTGTGGCAGCGGCCGCGGTGACGACTGGCGCCTCGGATCTGTATCCGTGAGAAGCCGTTAGCCCCGAGCCTGTCGAAGGGCGGATATCCGCAGATAACTCGCTTGAGGAGGCCCGGGCTTCGGCGGGCTCAGCCCTAACGGATGAGGGCCGGTTGCGCCACGCCCCCCCCAGGTGCACCGTTACGACCGCTTCGCCTTGCCCTCGGCCTTGGCGATCTGCGCGCCGGCGGTCCGGCAGGCGGCGCCGATCATCGGATAGGGCACGTCGGTATTCCGGGCGAGCTGGTCGGTCAGCGCCGCGCGGCATTGCGCCATCGACGTATAATGCGTCGGCACGATACGCGCCTCGGTGCACTGGACGTTGCCGTCCGCGCAGCCCATGATCGCCATGACGTAGAAGAGCGGTTCCATAAAAGCCTCGCTGTCTGACCGCTAAAATCCGCGACGGTGGCCTTATGTTCCGCCGCGTCGCTTTCGCATGGCCCCGTCAGCACTTACATGGGTGGCAATGCCGCCGACCGATCCGACCAGCCACACCCGTGCCGACCAGCCGCTGCTGCCGACGCTGCGCCGCTTCCTGCCCTATCTGTGGCCGGCGGGGCAGCCGGCGCTGAAGGCGCGGATCGTCGGCGCGATGACGCTCGTCGTGATGAGCAAGCTCGTCCAGGTGTTCGGCGCCGCCTATACGCTGAAATATGCCGTCGACCGGATGGCGGTGGGCGATCGCGGCGTCGCGACGATCGTGATCCTGCTCGTCGTCGGCTATGCCGCGTCGCGTTTCTCGACGACCTTGTTCGACAACCTGCGCAACGCGGTGTTCGAGCGCGTCGGCCAGGATGCGACCCGCCGCCTCGCCGCCAACGTCTTCCGCCACCTGCACGGCCTGTCGCTGCGCTTCCACCTCGAACGGCGCACCGGCGCGGTGACCAAGGTGGTCGAACGCGGCACCAAGAGCATCGATACGATGCTCTACTTCCTGCTGTTCAACATCGCGCCGACGGTGCTCGAGCTGGCGCTGGTGCTCGGCATCTTCTGGCACAGCTTCGGCTGGCCGCTGGTCGTCGCGACGGTGGCGATGGTCGTGGTCTACATCCTGTTCACACAGAAGGTGACCGACTGGCGCAATGCGCTGCGCGCGCAGATGAATGACCTCGATACCGGCGCGGTCGCGCATGCGGTCGATTCGCTGCTCAACTTCGAGACGGTCAAATATTTCGGCGCCGAGGAGCGCGAGGCGCGCCGTTACGATGCCGCCATCTCCGCTTATGCCGCCGCCGCGACCAAGTCGGAGAACAGCCTCGCCTGGCTCAACGTCGGTCAGGCGCTGATCACCAATCTGATGCTCGGCGGCGGCATGGCCTATGTCGCCTGGGGCTGGAGCCGCGGCAGCTTCTCGGCAGGTGACGTTGTCTTCGTCTCGACCTTGCTCGCGCAGCTGTTCCGGCCGCTCGACCTGCTCGGCATGGTCTATCGCACGATCCGCCAGGGCGTGATCGACATGGCGAGCATGTTCGCGCTGATCGACACCCCCGCCGAGGTGGTCGATGCACCCGGCGCCGCGGCGCTCGCCGTCGCGCAGGGCCATGTCCGTTTCGAGGACGTGCGCTTCGGCTATGATCCCGATCGCGAGATCCTGAAAGGACTCAACCTCGACGTGCCGGCGGGCAGCACGCTCGCGGTGGTCGGGCCGTCGGGCGCGGGCAAGTCGACGCTCGCGCGGCTGATGTACCGTTTCTACGACGTCGCCGCCGGCCGCATCACGATCGACGGGCAGGACATCCGCGACGTCCAGCAGGCGACTCTGCGCGCCGCGATCGGCATCGTGCCGCAGGATACGGTACTGTTCAACGACACGATCGGGTACAACATCGCCTACGGCCGCGAAGGCGCGAGCCGCGCCGAGGTGGAGGCCGCCGCGGCGGGCGCGGTGATCGCCGGCTTCATCGAGCGCCAGCCCGACGGCTATGACGCCCGCGTCGGCGAACGCGGCCTCAAACTGTCGGGCGGCGAGAAGCAGCGCGTCGCGATCGCGCGCACCTTGCTCAAGAACCCGCCGATCCTGATCCTCGACGAGGCGACCAGCGCGCTCGACAGCCGTACCGAGGCGGAGATCCTCGATACGCTCGAGGCGATCGAGCGCGGCCGCACGACGATCGTCATCGCCCACCGCCTGTCGACGGTGGTCCACGCCGACCAGATCGTCGTCCTCGACGGCGGCCGCGTCGCCGAGCGCGGCACCCATGCCGAACTGCTCCGGCTCGGCGGCACCTATGCCGAGATGTGGGCGCGCCAGGCGCAGGATGACGACGTCGCCGGGGCGAGCGAAGGCGCGCTGGCGGCGGAGTAACGCCTAACGGCGAACCGTGCGGCGGTGCCAGAACCACCAGGAATAGATGACCGGCGGGGCGACCGCCACGATGATCCCGGCGATGACGCAGGCCTGCCGCATACCGGCTTCGATCGGCAGCACGGCCGCCATGACGATCATCACGCCGCCGAGGATCATCGTCCGGGCGCCGAGCCGGTGGGTCGCGATCCAGTTCTCTGGGTCCGTCAGGGTCCAGGGCGTGCGGATGCCGACGAAGAAACCGGGGCGGGACTTGGGCAGGGCGTTGCCGAGGACGATCAGCAGCAGGCCGCAGGCCGCGAGATGCAGCGTCGCCGGCAGCCACAGGCCGAACGCCGGTGCGGCGATGACGATCTCGGTCAGGATCATCATGCCGAGCAGTCCCGCCCACGCCGTCCGGTAGAGCGGCGCGCTTTGCTGCAGGCGATGCTGCATCGGCTCGATCCGCGGCAGTATCGCCATGACAAGGCTGATCACGGCCGCCGATACCACCGGCATGAACAGGGCGCGGTCGGCGGACGCAAAGCCATTCGCCTGTCCCGCGCCGTTCCAATGTACCGGCAGGCTCGTGCCGGTCGGCAGCCGCTGTAACGCGGTCGCGGCGATCAACCCCAGCCCGGCGACGGTCAGCAGCGATGCGAGCGTGATGCGTCGATAGCTCATGCGTGTTCCTCCCGATCATCGTCAGCGTCGCCGCCGACGCGCAGCCGGCCCATGAACGCCATCATCACCTCTTCGAGCGCCGAGAGGTTGAGCGTGTAGACCATGCTGGTGCCGCGGGTTTCGCCCTGGATCAGCCCGGCGTCGCGCAGCCGCGCGAAATGCCCCGACATCGTCGGCTTCGAAACCGCAAAGGCCTCCGCCAGATCGCCCGCCGTCATCCCGCCCGCCTTGAGCAGTTCGAGGATACGGCGGCGCGTCGGATGCGCGAGGGCGTCGAATACCTTGTCCACGCGCCTTATTTAGCCGATCCGCTAATTAGCTTCAAGGCTAATAAAGCCGCGCCTCGACGCCGACCGCCCCCACGCCTACATGGCGCGATGATGATCCCCGATCCCCTGCCCACCCTGTCGCGCGTCTTCGGCTTTCCCGGATTCCGCGGCGTGCAGCAGCAGGTCGTCGAACGCGTGCTCGCCGGTGAGCGGACGCTGGGGGTGATGCCGACCGGCGCGGGCAAGTCGCTGTGCTACCAATTGCCGTCGGTGATGATGGAGGGGACGTGCGTCGTCGTCTCGCCGCTGATCGCGCTGATGCACGACCAGCTGCGTGCCGCCGAGGCGGTCGGCATCCGCGCCGCGACGCTGACCAGCGCCGATCAGAACCGTGCCGAGTCGATCGCGCGCTTCCGCGCCGGCGAGCTGGACCTGCTGTATATCGCGCCCGAACGCGCCTCGACCGGGCATTTCCGCGAGCTGCTGGCGAGCGCCAAGCTGAGCCTGTTCGCGATCGACGAGGCGCATTGCGTCAGCGAATGGGGCCATGATTTCCGCCCCGATTATCGCCTGCTCGCGCCGCTGATGGATGCGTTTCCGGAGGTGCCGCGGCTGGCACTGACCGCCACCGCCGACGCGCATACCCGCAGCGACATCCTCCAGCAGCTCGGCATTCCGGCGGACGGGCTGATCGTCTCCGGCTTCGACCGGCCCAACATCCGCTATGCGATCACCCCCAAGGCGAACACCACCAAGCAGATCGCCGACGTCATCGCCGCGACGCCCGGCCCCGGCATCGTCTATGCCCAGACCCGCGCCGCCACCGAGAAGCTCGCCGAGGCGCTCGCCCGCACCGGCCGGCCGACGCGCGCCTATCATGCCGGGCTCGAGACGCACATCCGCCAGAAGAACCAGGCCGATTTCGTCGCGTCCGAAGACATGGTGATCTGCGCGACGGTGGCGTTCGGCATGGGGATCGACAAGCCCGACGTCCGCTTCGTCGCGCATGCCGGCCTGCCCAAATCGATCGAGGCCTATTATCAGGAGACCGGCCGCGCCGGGCGCGACGGCGACCCGGCGGTGGCGCATCTGTTCTGGGGTGCGGAGGATTTCGCCCGCGCCCGCCAGCGGATCGGCGAGGTCGAGCCCGAGCGGCAGGCGGGCGAGCGCGCGCGGCTCGCCGCGCTCGGCGCATTGGTCGAGACCGCAGGCTGCCGCCGCCGCATCCTGCTCAAGCATTTCGGCGAGGACCGGCAGGAGGATTGCGGCAATTGCGACAATTGCCTCGGCTCGCCCGATGCGGTCGACGCGACGCAGACCGCGATGAAATTCCTCTCCGCGGTGTTCCGCACCGGGCAGATGTTCGGCGCCGGCTATGTCGAGCAGGTGCTGCTCGGCCAGTCGACCGAACGCAGCGTCGATCGCGGCCATGAATCGCTGTCGGTCTGGGGGATCGTCGACGGCGAAGAGGCGGCGCTGATCAAGCCGGTGGCGCGCGCGCTGCTGCTGCGCGACGCGCTGCGCACCAATGCGCACGGCGGGCTCGAATTCGGGCCGGGCGCACGGCCGATCCTCAAGGAAGGCGCGCGGCTGACGCTGGTCGTGCCGCCGAAGCGGACGCGCAGCCGCAAGCGCGACGCGGGCATCGCCACCAATCCGGCCGACGATCCGCTGTTCGAGGCGCTGCGCGTCTGCCGCCGCGATCTCGCCAAGGCGGCGGGGGTGCCGCCCTATGTCATCTTCCACGATTCGGTGCTGCGCGAGATGGCGGCGCAGCGGCCGACCAGCCGCGCCGAGCTGATGCACCTGTCGGGGATCGGCGCGCGCAAGCTGGAGGCCTATGGCGACGCCTTCGTCGAGGTGATCCGCGCGGCCGGCTAGACCGGCGGCGAAATCGTCACATCCAAGCGGAAATGCATCCAAAAAGGCTGACGAATCTCCGCCGATCGCCTAATAAGACCGGATGGCCGACATTCGCACCATCAACGACCGGATCAGCGTCGCCCCGCAGATCACCGCCGACGATATGGCGGCGATCAAGGCAGCCGGGTTCGTCGCGATCGTCAACAACCGTCCCGACGACGAAGAGGGCGGCCAGCCGGCCGGTGACGCGATCCGTGCCGCGGCCGAGGCGGCGGGTCTCGCCTATAGCGCGATCCCGGTCACGCATGCCGGCTTCTCGCACCCGCAGATCGATGCGATGGCCGCCGCGCTGACCGCCGCCGACGGGCCGGTGCTCGCCTATTGCCGCTCGGGGACGCGCAGCTGCAACCTGTGGGCGCTCGCCGCGGCCAAGGCGGGGCGCGACCCGGCGCTGCTCGTCGCGCAGGCGCGCGGGGCGGGCTATGATCTCGGCGCGATGCGGCCGACGCTGGACGCGCTCGCCGCCGGCCAATGAGCGCGCCTGCCGACCAGACGATCGTGATCGCGGCCGCCGCCGCGGTGGTGGCGGTGCTGCTCGTGATCGCCATCGTCATGGTGCTGCGCCGCCGCCGGCCGAAGCGGATCGGCAGCCCCGAAGAGGCGGCGGAGGCGGCGGAACGGTCGCTCGCCGGATTCGACACGCAGGGTGCGGTGGTCGGTGCCGACGGCGGCGGCGCGCTCGCGGTCGACCGCGCCGGGCGCGTCGCGGTGATGATCCGCCAGGGCGCGAGCATCGCGGTGCGCGAGGTACCGTGGGGCGCGTTGCGCTCGACCGCCGACGGCATCCTGATCGACACCGGCGAACGCCGGCTCGGCGCGGTGCTCGTCGCCGGCGTCGACGCGCTCGACGTCCGGCGCCTCGCACCCGCCGATCTCAAGCGATTGGTCTCGCACCTCGGGCGATAGACGCCGGCCGGGATGCGGCGAAGCGAAGCGCGTTAAGCCTCTTCGTTAAGACCGTATCGGCTATATCCCTCGTATGGCCGTTAACGCTTGTGGGGAGCGTGGCAGGGGGGACCGTTCCAGTGCTGGATGACAGGGTGGACCGCGTGTCCGCCGACGACGCGGCGCCGATCGCCGCCGCGACGCCATGGCAGGCGGGCGCGGCCGCGGTACCGGCGCTGCTGCTCGCCGCCTGCGCTGGCGGCAGCGGCGACGGCGGCGGCACCCCGACGGCGAGCGCCCCCGTCACCGTCCTTCCCGCCGCGATCACCGCGACGCAGGCGAGCCGGTTCCTCGCCCAGGCGACGATGGGCGGCACCCGCGCGATGATCGATAGTGTGATCAGCCGGCGCTACGAAGGCTGGATCGACGACCAGTTCGCCATGCCGCGCGCGACCAGCCACTGGGACTGGCTCGTCGCCAACGGCTACAACGCCTCCGCCAACATCAACAGCGAGGCGGGGTTCGACGCGAGCCTGTGGCGGCAGATGATCGTCGAGCCCGATCAGCTGCGCCAGCGCGTCGGCATGGCGCTGCTCGACCTGCTCGTCGTCGGTATCGGCGGCGTCAATCTCAGCTGGCGGCCGTTCGCGGTCGGCGCCTATGTCGACCTGCTGCTCGACAATGCCTTCGGCAATTACCGCACAATCCTCGACGCGATCACCACCAATGCGGCGATGGCATCGTTCCTCACCTTCCTCGGCAACCGCAAGGCCAATGCCAAGACCGGCGCGCAGCCCGACGAGAATTACGCGCGCGAGCTGATGCAGCTGTTCACGCTCGGCCTCTACCAGCTCAATATGGACGGCAGCGTCCGCACCGCCAACGGCGTTCCGCTCGAAACCTATGGCCCCGCCGACGTCAGCGGCCTCGCCCGCGTGTTCACCGGATTGAGCCTCGCCACCAGCGACAACAGCACGCCCGATCGCCTGCGCAAGCCGCTGGTGATGAACAGCGCGATCAACGAGACCGGCGCCACGAGCTTCCTCGGCGCGACGGTGAGCGGCGGCGGCATGGCGGCGATCAAGACCGCGCTCGATACGATCTTCGCGCATCCCAATCTGCCGCCCTTCGTCTCGCGCCAGTTGATCCAGCGGCTGGTGACGAGCAATCCGAGCCCCGCCTATGTCGGCCGCGTCGCCGCGGCCTTCGCCGACAATGGCGCCGGGGTGCGCGGCGACATGAAGGCGGTGATCAAGGCGATCCTGCTCGACAGCGAGGCGCGCAGCGATACCGCGCTGACCAGTGCCAGCGCGGGCAAGCTGCGCGAGCCGGTGATGCGGCTCACCGCCTGGGCGCGGCTCGCCAAGGTCAACTCGCCGTCCAACGCCTGGGCATTCGGCGATACGTCGAGCCAGTCGACGCGGCTCGCCCAGTCGATGGGACGCAGCCAGACCGTCTTCAACTTTTTCCGCCCCGCCTACACGCCGCCCGCCAGCGCGATCGGCAGCGCCGGGCTGGTCGCCCCCGAATTCCAGATCACCAACGAACAGAGCGTCGTCGCCTACGTCAATTACATGCAGGGGCTGATCGCCAACGGCGCCGGCGACGCCAAGCCCGATTATGCCGACCTCATCGCCAAGGCGGGCGACAGCGCCGCGCTGGTCGACGAGATCAACACGGTGCTCGCCGCCGGCCAGCTCGGCACGGCGACGGTGAGCGCGATCCGCGCCGCGGTCGACAGCGTCGCGGCCACCGCGACCGACGGCCCGATCAACCGCGTCGGCATCGCGCTGCTGCTGACGCTCGCCTCCCCCGAATTCCTGACCCTGCGGTGAGCATGATGGACGTCACGCGTGATGCCTCGCGCCGCGCCTTCCTCAAACGCTCCGCCGCGCTCGGCATGGCGGGGGTGGCGACGCCCTTCGTCACCAGCCTCGCCGCGATCGGCGAGGCGGCGGCGGCGGTGTCGACCGACTATAAGGCGCTGGTCTGCATCTTCCTCTATGGCGGTAACGATTACGCCAATACCGTCGCCGCCTATGACGAGGCGAGCTACGCCGCCTATCTCGCCGCGCGATCCAATATCGCGCTGACCCGGGAAACGCTGGCGGCGACCGTGCTGAAGCCGACGCAGGCGCTGCCCGAGGCGCGCCGCTATGCGCTGGCGCCGACGATGGCATCGCTGCTGCCGCTGTTCGATCAGGGCAAGCTCGCGGTGGCGCTCAACGTCGGCACGCTGGTGCAGCCGACCAGCAAGCTGCAATTCCAGCAGAATGCAGTGCGGCTGCCGCCCAAATTGTTCAGCCACAACGATCAGCAGAGCTATTTCCAGGCGTCCAATCCGGAAGGCGCGACCTCGGGCTGGGGCGGGCGGATCGGCGACCTGTTCCAGTCGGGCAATGGCGCGGCGACGCTGACCTGCATCAACACCAGCGGCAATGCGGTCTATCTCACCGGCAAGAGCGCGGTCCAATATGCGATCGGCGCCGGCGGTCCGGTCGCGCTGCTCAACAACCAGACCAAGCTGTACGGATCGACCGCGGCGGCGACGACGCTGCGCAGCCTGATGACCGGCGGCAACACCAATCTGCTCGCCGACGAACATGCCCGCGTCAGCAAACGCGCGCTCGACACCTATGCGCAGGTGAGCAGCGCGCTGACCGGCGCGCCGGCCAGCGGCTTCACCCTGTTCCCGACCGGCAATGCGCTCGCCGATCAGTTGAAGATGGTCGCGCGGCTGATCTCGGTCTCGTCGCAGCTCGGCGCCCGGCGGCAGGTGTTCTTCGTGTCGATCGGCGGGTTCGATCTGCACGACAATCTGGTCGCGCAGCATCCCGGGCTGATCGGCAAGGTCGCCGACGCGATGCGCGCCTTCTACGACACCACCGTCGCGCTCGGCGTCGCCGACACGGTGACGAGCTTCACCGCCTCCGACTTCGGCCGCACCCTGCAATCGAACGACGACGGCTCCGATCACGGCTGGGGCAGCCATCATCTCGTGATGGGCGGCGCGGTGCGCGGCCAGCGCTTCTACGGCACCGCGCCGCAGCTCGGCAACGGCACGCCCGACGACGTCGGCCAGGGCCGGCTGCTGCCGACGATCGCGGTGGATCAATATGCCGCGACGCTGGCGAGCTGGTTCGGCGTCGGCGCGGGCGATCTCCGGACGGTGCTGCCCAATGCGGGCAATTACGATGCGGCGAGCCTGAACCTGGGGTTCGTCTAGGTCCAACTCCTCCCCGGCACGGGGAGGGGGACCGCCGCGCAAGCGGTGGTGGAGGGGGGTATCCACACGCGCTGCCGTCAGCGGAAGCCCCCCTCCACCAGCCTTCGGCTGTTCCCCCTCCCCGTGCCGGGGAGGATTGGTTGGGTGGTCATCGGTGCAAGCCCGATCGGCTTTGCTCAAAGCGCCCGCGCGGCGTATAGCCATGGCGATGACGGTCGCGACGCCCCTGCTGCCCCCCGCTGACTGGCGGGACTTCCTCGCGCTGACCAAGCCGCGGGTGATGACGCTGGTCGTCTTCACCGGGCTGTGCGGGATGCTCGCTGCGCCGCCGGTGAACGGACACTTCATCCATCCGGTGCTCGGCTTCACCGCGATCCTGTGCATCGCGCTCGGCGCGGGGGCGGCGGGGGCGCTCAACCAATGGTATGAGGCGGACCTCGACGCCAAGATGCGGCGGACGCAGAAGCGGCCGCTGCCCGCCGGGCGGATGGAGCGCGAATCGGCCCTGCACTTCGGCGTCGGGCTCGCCGCCTTCTCCGTCATCCTGATGTATTTCGCGGTGAATTTCGCCGCGGCGGCGATCCTCACCCTATCGATCCTGTTCTACGTCCTCGTCTATACCGTCTGGCTCAAGCGCCGGACGCCGCAGAACATCGTCATCGGCGGCGCCGCGGGCGCGTTTCCGCCGCTGATCGGCTGGGCGGCGGCGACCGGACAGGTCGCGCTGCTGCCGTTGCTGCTGTTCGCGCTCGTCTTCCTGTGGACGCCGCCGCATTTCTGGGCGCTCGCGCTGTTCGTGAAGACCGATTACGCCAATGCCGGGGTGCCGATGCTGCCGGTCGTCGCCGGCGAGCGGGTGACGCGGCGGCAGATCGGGCTCTACACCATCCCGATGGCGCTGGCCGCGGTGCTGCCCTGGCCGCTCGGCCTGTCCGGGCCGCTCTACGGCGGCGTCGCCAGCGTCACCACCCTCGTCTTCGCCGCGCTCGCGCTCGTCGTCGCGACCCGCACCACCACGGCCGACGATGCCATGAAGCCGGAGAAGCGCTTGTTCAGCTATTCGATCCTCTATCTGTTCGTCGTGTTCGGCGCGCTCGTCGTCGACCGCTGGATGTTCGCATGACGCCCGACGAACAGGACCTCGTCCGCCAGCGCCAGCGGGCGCGGGCACGGATCATGGCGCTGCTGCTCGGTGCGTTCGTGATCCTGATCTTCGCGATCGCGATCACCAAGATCCGCCAGGGGCTGGCATGAACGCGCCGCCGCGCCCCGACGATGCGTCGACGCGGCGGCAGTTGCGCACCGCCTTTTTCGCGGTGCTCGGCATCTGCTTCATGACCGGCGTCGCCTGGGCGAGCATCCCGCTCTACCGCCTGTTCTGCCAGGTGACCGGCCTCAACGGCACGACGCAGCGCGCGCAGGAAGCACCGGGTGCGGTCAACAAGCTGATCCGCATCGATTTCGACAGCAATGTCGCGCCCGGGATGAAGTGGCGCTTCCGGCCCGAAGCAGGGTCGGAGACGGTCAAGATCGGCGCACGCGACATCGCCTTCTTCACCGCCACCAACATGGACAGCAAGCCGATCACCGGCAGCGCGACGTTCAACGTCACGCCGAGCCAGGCGGGCAAATATTTCACCAAAATCCAGTGCTTCTGCTTCACACAGCAGACCCTGGCACCGGGCGAGACGCAGCGCATGCCGGTGATCTTCTTCGTCGACCCGAAGATCATGGACGATCCCGACGCCAACGACGTCGAGACGATCACCCTCTCCTACACGTTTTACCCGGTGGATTCCGCGAAATCGGCGGGCTAAGCGTTAGCGCAAGAGGATAGAGAACAGGGAAACGACCATGGCCGGCGCCAAGAACCACGATTACCATATCCTGCCCCCCAGCATATGGCCCCTGTTCGGATCGCTGTCGGCCCTGGTGATGGCGTCGGGTGCGATCATGTGGATGCACGGCGCGCATCTCGCCGCCGACAAGGCCAATGGCGGCGGCTGGATCTTCCTCGCCGGGCTCGGCGGCGTGCTGTTCACCATGTACAGCTGGTGGGCGGAGGTGGTGCGCGAGGCGCATCACGGCGATCACACCCCGGTCGTCCAGCTCCACTTCCGCTACGGCATGATCCTGTTCATCGCCTCCGAGGTGATGTTCTTCGTCGGCTGGTTCTGGGCCTTCTTCGACTTCGCGCTGTTCCCGACCGCGATGAGCTTCATCGACGGTCAGGTCGAACGCGCCGCGGAAGGGGCGGCGGCGATCGCCGCGCAATGGCCGCCCAAGGGGCTGGAGGTCATCAACGCCTTCGAATTCCCGCTGCTCAACACGCTGATCCTGCTGACCAGCGGCACCACCGTCACCTGGGCGCACCATGCGCTGATCCACAACCAGCGCGGCGGCGAGAAGCGCGGCCTGTGGGGCCTGCTCGGCGTCGGTGATCGTGACGGCGTGCTCAAGGGGCTGTGGCTGACGGTGGCGCTCGGCGTGCTGTTCAGCTCGATCCAGGCCTATGAATACATGCACGCGCCGTTCCCGTTCAAGGGGCTGAACTATGGCGCCGCCTTCTTCATGGCGACGGGCTTCCACGGCTTCCACGTCCTGATCGGCACGATCTTCCTCGCAGTCTGCCTGATCCGCGCCTACAAGGGCGACTTCACGCCGCGCCAGCATTTCGGCTTCGAGGCGGCGGCCTGGTATTGGCATTTCGTCGACGTGGTGTGGCTGTTTTTGTTCGTCACCATCTATGTCTGGGGTGGCTGGGGCGCGCCGGTCCACGCCGGCTGAGGCGGGCGCGGGTGAGCGGACCGACCGGAGGATGACCGATCCCGAGCCATCCGGCCCCGTGCCGTCCGCCCCTGCGCAGCCCGGCCCGGTGCAGCCCAGCATCGTCCAGGCCGCGCTCGGCGGGCTCTGCCCGCGCTGCGGCAAGCCGACGCTGTTCGCCGGGATGATCCGCTTCGCCGATCGCTGCTCCGCCTGCGGACTCGATTTCAGCCGCTTCAACGTCGGCGACGGTCCCGCCGCCTTTCTGACGCTGATCCTCGGCACGTTGGTGGTGATCGGCGCGATCACGCTCGAACTGACGCTCCACCCGCCGTTGTGGCTGCATATGCTGATCTGGATCCCGGTGACGCTCGCCGGGGTGATCTGGTCGCTGCGACTGGCGAAGGGCGCGCTGATGTCGGCGGAGTTCCGCAACGCCGCGCGCGAAGGCCGCATCGATCCGCGACCATGAGGCGCGTGCCGCTGCTCCCGACGGTGATCGTCGCGCTCGCGGTCGCGGCGATGATCGCGCTCGGCCTGTGGCAATGGCTCGATCGGGCACCGCAGAAACAGGCCTATCTGGCGCAGCTCGCCGCCAATCCGGCACGCCCGCCGATCGCCTTCCCGCGGCGCGCCGACGACCGGCTGCTGTTCCGCCGCAGCTATGCCGCCTGCCCCCACCCGCTGGCGCAGCGCCTCGCCGGCGCCGGCGCGGCGGGGTTCCGGCTGATCGCCGATTGCGGCGACGGGCTGCTCGTCCAGCTCGGCACCACGCCCGACCCGATGTTCGCGCGGCGCTGGCCGGGCGGGCCGGTGCGCGGCTTCATCAGCCATGCGCCGGACGGCCGTTCGCTGATCGGCACCGTGTTCGACCGGCACCCGCAGCCACTGCTGCTCGTCGCCGATACGCCGCCGCTCGGCCTGGCCGCCAACGGCCGCCCCGATCTCGCCTCGGTGCCCAACAACCATCTGTCCTATGCGGTGCAATGGTTCCTGTTCGCCGCGGTCGCGACGGTGATCTACGTGCTGGCGCTGCGGCGGCGCTCGGCCTAGCGGCGCGTCCGCCGAGGCCGACGCCCTCGGGCAGCAAAAAGGAATATCCGATTCTTTCAACTGCTTGAATGACATAACGGAGCGTCTCCGCCCGTCCGCACGTTGCGCCATGCGGACCGACGAAAGGTATCGCGATGACCGCTCCCTCCGATGCATCGGGCGTCCGCGCCCGCCGGGACGATGCCGTCGCCCGGCTCGGCGCGCCGCATCCGCGCATCGACGGGCCGCTCAAGGTCTGCGGTCAGGCCGAGTATCCCGGCGACGTGAGCGTCCCCGGCATGGCGCATGCCGCCATTGCGGTCAGCGCGATCGCACGCGGGCGGGTCACCACGATCCATCGCGACGCCGCCGAGGCGATGCCCGGCGTATTGCTGATCCTGACGCATGACGAGGTCGGCGAGGCGATCCGCCCGGTCGATCATCTGATGCAGGGCGGCTATGCCAACAGCAGCTGGCGGCCGCTCGCCTCGCCCGAGATCCGCTATGCCGGGCAGATCGTCGCGCTCGTCGTCGCGGAAACCGCCGAGATCGCCGCCGCGGCCGCCGCCGCCCTGCGCATCGGCTATGCCGGCGAAGCGCCGGTCGCCTGCCTCGCCGATCCGCGCAGCGCGGCCGTTCCGCTGACCACGATCAAGACCGAGCATCACGATCGCCGCAGCGGCGATCTCGATGCCGCGCTCGGCGCCGCCGCGGTGCGGATCGACGCGCAGTATACGACGCCGATCCAGCACCATAACCCGATCGAACTGCCGAGCACGACCTGCCTGTGGGAGGGCGACCGGCTCACCGTCTACGAACCGACGCGCTATGTCGTCGCGGCGCAGCACGGCCTCGCCGCACAGCTGGGCCTTCGCCCGGAGCAGGTGCGGGTGATCGCGCGCTTCATCGGCGGCCATTTCGGCGGCAAGCTCGCGCTGTCGCAACATAGCGCGATCTGCGCGCTCGCCGCGCGCCGGCTCGGCCGTCCGGTACGGCTCGAGATCAGTCGCCGCGACCAGTTCACGATCGCCAACCACCGTACCGAGACGCGGCATCGCATCCGCCTCGGTGCGGATGCCGACGGCCGGCTGCTCGGCGTCGGCCATCAGGCGGCGACGGCGAGTTCGCGCTTCGACGATTTCGCGATGGAAGGCGCCGACGTCTCCACCGCCCTCTATGCCGCCGAGGCGGTCGCGGCGGAGGAACGGCTCGGCCGCGTCGATCGCAACACGCCCGGGCCGATGCGGGCGCCGCCCGAGGTCCCGTTCCTGTTCGCGATGGAAAGCGCGATCGACGAGCTGGCGCATGCCCTGTCGATCGATCCGATCGCGCTGCGCCGTCGCAACGAGACCGCGGTCGATCCGGTCTCCGGCAAACGGTTCACGACGCGCCCGCTGCTGCGCTGTTTCGACGCCGCGGCTGCGGCGTTCGGCTGGGCGGAGCGGTCGCCGCGGCCGCGGGCGCGGCTGCGCGACGGCTGGTGGATCGGTCATGGCTGCGCCGCGGCGGCACGCCCGGTCAAGATCGGCCCGGTCGCGCTGCGCCTCAGCCAGAATGCGGACGGCACGGTGCGGATCGAAACCGCGCATCACGAGATCGGCAACGGCCTCTATACCCTGCTCGCGACGATCGCGTCGGAGCGGCTCGGCGTACCGCTCGATCGCGTCACCGTCGCGCTCGGCGATACCGCGCTGCCGCCGGCGGGGATCTCGGGCGGGTCGTCGACCACCACCTCGCTCGCCAATGCGCTCGCCGACGCCTGCACCGCGCTGCGCCGCCAGCCCGAAGGCGCGCGCAGCGTCCGGCTCGACTATCTGCCGCCGGGCGCCAAGCCGGCGGCGGTGGACGATCTCCGCGCCGGCCATATCAAGCTGCTGACGCTGCCCGAGGATGCGCTCGCCTGGGCGTTCGGCGCGCATATGGTGGAGGTCGCGGTCCATGCCGCGACCGGCGCGATCCGCGTGCCGCGCCACGTCGGCGCCTTTGCCGCGGGCCGCGTGCTCAACCCGCTCGCCGCGCGCAGCCAGTATCTCGGCGGGATGAGCTGGGGGCTGAGCTCGGCGCTGCTCGAGAAGACCGAGATCGATCCGCGCACCGGCGTCTACATGAACCGCGATCTCGCCGACTATCTGGTGCCGACCGCCGCCGATATCGGCAGCCAGACCGTCGTCATGGTCCCCGACGCGGATGACGCGGTCAATCCGGAAGGGGTCAAGGGCCTGGGCGAACTCGGCATCATCGGCGTCGCGGCGGCGGTCGCCAACGCGGTGTTCAACGCCACCGGCATCCGCGTCCGCGACCTGCCGATCAGGATCGAGGCGCTGATCGCCTGAGCGCCGGCGCCGTCCAGACCTGCGGCTGCGCATCGATCGCCGCGGCGATGCGCGTCGCGATCACCGTCTGGTCGGCGAGCGAGGGATGATTGTGGCAGCCGGCGAAAGCGAGGCCGTCGACCGGCACATAGGCGATCCGCCGCTCGCCCGCGGCGCGCAGCCGGGCGGCGACCTTGGCGACCTCCGCCTCGATCTCGCCCTGCGCCATGTCGGTCGCCCACAGCACGATCAGCGCCTGCGGTGCGCGCCGCCGCAGGTCCTGGACGAAGCGGACATAGCGCGCCTCGTAATCGGCATGCAGCGCCGCCCGGTCGGGCCAGCGTTCGCCGGCGTGGAGCGGCGTGGTGAAATCGTTGGTGCCGAGCGCGATGACGATCACCTGCGGGTGCCAGTCGACCGCCGCCGCCGGGGTGCGATGATCGAACAGCGCATAGGGATAGGCGTCGGGCAGCGGATCGGCCGCAAAGCCGTCGTAATTCCGCACCACCCCGCGTCCGGAGATCGCATTGACCTGATAGTCGGCGCGATATCGGCGGGCGAGCTGCGCGCCGAACCCCTGCGACGTATCGGTCGTCCGCCACACGCCATCCTCCGAACAGTCGCGCGTCGCCGACGTCACGCCATAGCCGACGGTGTGCGAATCGCCGATGAACTCGATCCGGCGGGTGCGGGGCGCCGGCGGGGCAGCGGCCTGCGCGGCGTAGAAGGGCCCGATCCGCGTCGGCCCCGCCTGACTCTCCGACGCGACCTCGATGCGCAGCCGATGCCGGCCGCGCGCCAGCCCGTCGATCCGGTAGAGACCCGGCGCGGGCTTGACGAGCGTCTCCACCGCGACGCCGTCGACCGACAGATGCAGGGCGACCTCGCCGCTGCCGATCCGGAAGACCACCGCCGGCCCGGCGAAACCGGCTTCGAAATAGCTTCCGGGCCATTGGCGGACGAAGGCGTCGCCGTCGCGCACGACGCGGCCGTGCACCGCCACCGGCAGCACCGCCATCGGCGCGGGCACGTCCGCGATCCGCTCGATCCGCTGCGGCGACGCCGCGCTCACCGACATCACCGCAAGGGCGATCCCCACACCCGCCAGCCTGCGTCTGGTCAACACCGTCTCCCGCTTCGATGGCCGCCATCTTAACCATGACGGCGTGCGGTGGCCAGCGGCGGTGCCGGCCATAACCCGTCCGGGCAACCTCTCCCGACGCGGCGGCGCATCCGGGATGAGAGAACGCCCCGATCGCCATCATCGGAGCGCCTCGCGACCGTGCATTGGCGCGCGCGTCTATATCGGAAGCGTGGCCCGGCCGCGCTTGGCTGCACCGGGCGAGGGAGACGTGGATGTCCGCCAGCCTCGCAGTCCTGCTCGCCGCGCAGGCGATCGTATCGCCGCCCGCCGCCCCGGCGGCGGCCTCGATCCAGCCACCACCGCCCGTCGCCGCGGACGGCGCCGCCGTCGCCCGCTGGCAGCATGACAATGCGGTCGGCAAGGCGCTGCGCGGCCTGCAGGCGGACGGCGTCGACCTCGGCATCGACGGCGTCGAGAATGTCGCCGGCAACCCGATCGGCGGTGCGCGGCAGGGGGTGCGCGAGGCGCATTTCATCGTCGGCACCGCCGATCTCGATCTCGAGCGGCTGTTCGGCCTGTCGAAGACGCGCGTGCATATCCAGGGCGCATGGTTCACCGGCGACAGCCTCGGCCGCGAGGTGATCGGCAATTCGATCAGCCTGCAATCGACCTTCCGCCCGGTCCCCGGCCCGCGGTTGACGCAGCTCAGTATCGAACATGATTTCGGCCGGCTCAACCTGCTGGTCGGCCGCGCCGACGAAAACAGCTATTTTAACAATTCGCCGCTCAATTGCTCGTTCATGAGCAGCATCATCTGCCTGACCGGCTATGGCGCGATCCCCGTCATCGGCATCACCGGCTTCCCGTTCTCGGCCTGGGCGGCGAAGGCGCGCTACGCGGTGGACGACCGGCGTTACGTCCAGGTCATGGTCACCGAGCATAATATGGCGCTGCATGCCCCCGGCAAGGGCGGGCTTGATTTCTCGCTCGGCAAGGGCAGCGGCGTGCTGCTCGCCGGCGAACTCGGCTATCAGACGAGCTTCGCGCAGGAGCGGCTGCCGCGCCGGTACAAGCTCGGCGTCTTCGTCAACACCGATGGCGGGACCAGCCCCTATTATGACGGCAGCGGCGCATCGGCGGCGCTGAGCGGCCGGCCGCGGGCCGCGCTCGGCGGCAGTCGTGTCGCACTCTACGGCCTGATCGACCGGACGATCGCGCGCGCGCCCGGCGCGGGCACGCGCAACCTCGCGCTGTTCGCACGCGGCTTCTGGAACGTCGGCAACGTCCAGATGCTCGACAGCTTCGTCTCCGCCGGCTTCGTCAAGACCGGCACCTTCCGGCATCGGGACGAGGATACGGTCGGCATCATCCTGTCGGACGCGCATTTCAGCGACCAGCAGATCGGCAATCTGCGCGACCTGCGCGCCCGGGCGGGGGGCCACGGCGCGCCGCATCACGACGAGATCGTCGGCGAGTTCAGCTATGGCTGGGCGGCGCTGCACGGATTCAAAATCTATCCCGTGGTGCAATATGTCCTCCACCCCGATCCGATGTTCGCGCCGAAGCGCCGGACCGACGTGCCGAGCGCCGTGGTGCTCGGGCTGCGCGCCGACGTGCGGCTGGCGCAACTGTTCGGCGGATGAGCCGCCACGCCGGCGCGATGCGGGCGTGGCGGCTGCGGATCAGCGGATGCCGCCGCTCGCGGTGATGGTCTCGCCGGTCAGCCAGCGTGCGTCGTCGGAGGCGAGGAACGCGACCACGCCGGCGATATCATCGGGCTGACCGGCGCGACCGAGCGGCGTCTGCGCGACGAGCGACGTCTCCATCTCGGAACCGACGACGCCCGCGGCACGCGAGCCTTCGGTGACGACGAAGCCGGGGCTGACCGCATTGACGCGGATGCGGCGCGGCGCCAGCTCGTTGGCAAGCACGCCGGTGATCGCGTTGAGCGCGCCCTTGGTTCCGGCATAGACCGCCGCATGCGGCGTGTGGACGTGCGTGATCGCCGACGAGATGTTGATGACGCTCGCTCCCTCGCCGAGATGCGGCACCGCCGCCTGCGTCGCGAGCAGGACGCCGAGCACGTTGACGTCGAATTGCCGCCGATAGTGATCCTCGGTCACGTCCTCGATCGCGGCGAATTCATAGACGCCCGAATTGTTGACCAGCACGTCGAGCCGGCCGAACCGATCGACCGCGGTGGCGATCAGCGCCTGCGCCTCGGCGGCCTGCGAGACGTCGCCCTGCACCGCGATCGCCTCGCCGCCCGCCGCGGCGATGCCGGCGACCACCGCATCCGCGCCGGCCTTGCTCGACACGTAATTGACCACGACCGACGCACCCTCTGCCGCGAGCGCGCCGGCGATCGCCGCGCCGATCCCCTTCGATGCGCCCGTCACCACCGCGACCTTGCCTGCAAGCCTTGCCATACGTCCGTCCTTCCGTTTCGGCCCGGCACCGTGGCGGCACCGCTATTCCGATAGTTCGGGAATCTGGAACTAACGCTGTCGCGATCAAGTCCCTATATGCAAAAAAGATGAGGCCCTTGATTCACCCCGCGATCGACGACGTCCGGCCCGAGGCGATCCTGCATGCGCTGTCCGATCCGGCACGTGCGGCGATCTTCGCGCGGATCATGCGCGCCGGCTGTGTCGAGGCCTGTTCGGCGCTGGCGGCGGTCGGTGACCGGGTCATTCCCAAATCGTCGCTCTCCAACCATTTCAAGATCCTGCGCGAGGCGGGATTGATCCGCAGCGAGCGCGCCGGCGTCGAGGTGCGCAACCATTCGCGCTGGGACGAGATCGAGGCGCGCTTTCCCGGCCTGCTGCCGGGCATCATCAACGCCTATGCCGCGACACCGGCGGGCAATGCCGACGGCATCGCCGCCCTGGACGACGATTAGGGTCGCGTTGCGGCGCAGAGGACGCGGCAGCCTGACCAGCCATGCGTCGGCGCGAACTTCCGATCGGCACAGGCCTGGCGTTCTCTGCGCTTCCGCGCGCAAATCTTCTTCGTATTGCCGCGCGGCTCACGCCGGAAAGCAAAGATATCAAATACGATTTCCTGCGATCCGGCCGACTAGTCTGACGACTAATCTGCACGGAAACGAAGAAAATACTTCCACCACCCGATCCCTATCGGCATACCCCCGGCAACGATAGCGATACCACGGGGGGCGGGGATGGAGGCGACGGGGATCGTCGGGCATGTCGGGCGCAAGGGGCTGCGCTTCGCGCTGACCGATGCGGCGGCGGGCTTTCAGGCCGACAGCCTGCGCCACTATGGCGCCGACCGTGGCGCGAGCGTGTCGGGCGCGCTGTCGGCATTCCAGCAGGACCTCGCCTTGTCGCGCCTGCCCGAGCGGCTGGCGATCGCGGTCGCCGGGCTGGCGCGCGGTGACGCGATCTCGATCACGCAGACACGCTGGTTCGTCTCACGCTCGGGATTGCAGGCGATGCTCGGCCAGCCGCCGTTGATCCTCAACGATTTCGAGGCGGAGGCTTGGGCGCTGAGCGGCGGCCATGCGATGCTCACCCCGGCGGCGGGGTCGCTGCCGATGCTCGACCGGCCGGGCACCTATTGCGTTCTCGGCATGACCACCGGGCTCGGCGCCGCGGTGCTGGTCCGCAAGCCCGACGGCGCGGTACACGTCCTCGCCACCGAAGCCGGCCATGGCGGCTTCGCGCCCGGCTCACCGGCGATGGCGGCGCTGACCGCGCGGCTGTTCCCCGATCGTCATCCGGTACTCGCCGAGCCGCTGATCTCGGCCAGCGGGCTGGTCGCGATCTACACCGGCCTCGCCGCGATGCAGGCGCTGCCGCCGCGGCTTACCACGCCCGAGGAGATCACCCGCGCCGCCAGCAGCGACCCGCTCGCCCGCCACGCCTGCGAGATGCTGTGCGAGGCGTTCTGGACGCAGGCGAGCAGCCTGGTGCTGACCTATGGCAGCTGGGACGGCGTGATCGTCACCGGCAAGCTCGCGGCGGCGCTCCGCCAGATGCTCGCCGCCCCGCGGATGCAGACGGTGTTCGCCGGCACCGGCAAATATGCGCGGCTGCTCGCCACCGTGCCGCGGGCGATCGCGACGCTCGACCAGGGGCCGCTGACCGGCGCCGCGCAGGCGTTGCAGCGGCAGGGGTGACGGAAGCGGTCTAGCGGCGATACGCCGCGAAGAAGGTCCATAAGGCGTCGTTGTCGACCACCGACCAGCTGTGCGTCCCGCCGCGCCGCACGCGCACCGCGACGCTCGTGCCATTGCGGCAGTCCGCATAGCCCTGCTCGTAATGGCGCGCGTCGAGCGCCCGGGCATAGGCCCGCGTGCAACCGTCGAGCGCCGCCCAGCGCTGCAGGGCGGCGGCCTGCGGATAGCGCCAATAGGGTGCGCCGCCGCCGCCGATCGGATTGGTCGTGTCGGCATCGCCGGCGAAGGCGAGCACCGGCAACGGTACGTCGGGGCGGCAGCTTGCCGGATCGGGCTGCGTCGGATCCTCCCGCCGCGGTCGCCCAGCGCGCAGGCCGACCACCGGCGCGATCGCCGCGAAGCGGCCCGGCACGACGCAGCCGAGCCAGGACGCCATCCGCCCGCCGCCCGACAGGCCGGTCGCATAGACGCGCGTCGCATCGACGCAGCCGGTCGCGACCAGCCGCCCGATCAGCCCGGTCAGATAGGCGACGTCGTCGCGCGCGCCTGCCGCGGGCATCACGCCGCTGACCGTCGGCACGCCGGGAATGTTCCAGACGAAGCCGCGCGTCCCCGCGATCCCGCCATCGGGCGCGACGACGGCGAATCCCCGCGCATCGGCGGTCTCGGCGAGACGGCTGTCGCGCAGCATCTCCGCGCCCGTCCCGGTGCTGCCGTGAAGCAGCAGGACGAGCGGCAGCGGCGGCGATCCCGCCGACGCGGGCCAATGGAGCTGCGCCCGCTCGGGCAACGCCGCGAGCGCCGCCATCCGGCATTGCGCCGCGACCGCCTGCGGCAGCAGGCAGGCGAGCAGGGCGCCGAGGCCGAGCAGCAGGCGTCGGACCCGCGCGCGCGGCGGCGCGCCTGCTGCGCGCGCCTGGACCCGGTGGATGGCGCGCCGGTTCGTTGGAGCCGTCATGGCGCGGGCGGCGTGGAGATGGCGGTGAGGTCGGTCGTCTCGATCCGCCCCTGCGGAGAGCGCGTTGGGATGCGCGATTCGCTGGTCGGCGCCAGTGGATAGACGATCGAATAGCGCTCGACCTGATAAAGGCCGCGAGCATCGCCGCCTGGAGTCACCGGGGCATATCGCCGTTGCTCGACCGCCTTCGTCTTGCGCGCCAGCCACGACCCGGGCGGGCTTTGCGATTGGCCGACCAGGCGCAGATCGGCCACCGATCCGTCGTGCGCCACCCAGAAGGCGACGTCGGCCCATTCCGGCGACGCATTGCTGGTCCCGCCGAGGTTCGTCGCCAACGCAGGGGCCTGGTAGGTGAAGTCGGGCTCGTACAACAGCACCGCTTCGGCGACCGCCGGGGCATCGCGCAGCGCCCGGGCTGCGGCCTTGCCGTGCTGCCGGCCCGCGGCCAGTCGCGCCTTGAGCAGCAGCAGGCCATCGCGATAGCGGTCGAAGCCGGGCTCGCGCCGTGACTCGATCCGGCTCACCCAGCTCTGCGCGGTGGCGCGGTAACTGGGGTCGACCTCGGCAAGCGCGGCATAGGTCGCGGCGCCGCGGAACAGCGCCTGGGCCTCGACGTCGATCTGACCGGCCCGATGCGCGCGGGCGGCGACGTCGTTGAAGATCTGGCGGGCGCCGATGATCCGCCCGTCGTGCGCGAGCTGGCTGCCGCTGTCGAGCCGTTGCAGCAGGATCGCCGGATCGTCGGCGGCAAGGCCACTGCGCAGCGCGTCGGTCGCGTCGAGGCCGGAAAGCCGCGCCGACTCGCCACGCCCGTCTAGCGTCGACATGAGGTTGAGCGCGCGGTGCACGTCGGCAACGTCATGGGGATAGCGCGAATCGAAGCGCGCGTTGCGCCGCCGCGTCGCAAGCAGGCCGCTGCGCGCCCCGACATAATCGCCGGCGAGGAATTGGCGTGACGCGACGAGCAGCGACGCCTTGATCTCCTCGTCGGGCGGACACTGGCGCGCGATACAGGCCGCCAGCGATGTCTTCGCCGCGTCGATGCTGCGCCCGAGGACGACGATATCCTCCGCCGGCGCCGCCGGCGGCGCAGCAATGGCCGCCACGGCCTGAACGACTGCGAGGAAGAGAATGGGGATCGATTGTCTCCTGCGGCAAAGCTCGGCGCGCGCTGAGCGTCCGGCGCGAGACTGCCGCGGGCGGGACGGTAATACCAGCGCAAATACAACGCCGTCCCTGAGCAAGACATGAGAGGCTATGCGGTCATGGAAGAATCTCGCAGTAGCCCAACAGCGACTGGTTAGAAGGTGAAACTGGCGCCAGCGCTGAAGTTCCGTCCGACGACGCCGGCATAATGCCAACTGATGAGATAATTGGGTGCACTGGGATAGGCGCCCGCCGCCAGCGGGGCGCGTGCATTGGTCACGTTCTGGACGTTGACGAAGAAACGCATCTGATCGCCCACCTTCACCCCGGCATTGAGATCGACGTAGATGAAGGGGCGAATGAAGCAATGCTGTCTGGGGTCGGCGCCCGGCAGCAACGGTACCAACGTATGCTGGCACGACAGATCGATAACACCATCGACCGGTGTGATCTCGTCGGCAGCAACCTGCTTGATGCGACTTACGTAATAGGTGGTCGCGGCGAGCGAGAAGGCGCCGATCTCCACTGCGTTCTGCCAGTTGCCACGCACGCGCGGGGTGCCGCTTCCCGAAGACAAGTCGTTGGGCCCGAGCGTTCCGGCATATTTCTCTATGACGCCCGCAGGGGTGACGAGGTCGAGCCGCAATACCCGGGTGACGTCGATACGGCTGATCAGCCGAACGTCCTGAGAAAGCGGAACGTTGAGCGCCCCCTGCATGTCGAGACCGGAACTGACCTCATAATTTGCGTTGACGAAGGGCACATCGAAAACGAGCAGGCGTGGCAACGTATCGGGGGCGAGTGGGTCAGGTACATCGACGATATTGCATCGATAGCCTGGACCGACCGCAGCGAGCGCCGCACAACCGGCGGCTTGAGTGGTTTGTCTGTAATAAGCGGCGATCGCGTCGGCGCGCAGCGGGCCGCTGACAATCAAATTCGATTTTTTTATGTTGTAATAATCGACCGTAAGGCTGAACCATGGGGTCGGCCTGAGTATCGTGCCGAAGGTTATGCTACGCGACACTTCCGGAAGGAGGTCCGCATTTCCGCGGGCTGCACTGCCGATAGAATATTTATAGGCATAAACCGGGTTAGCCTGATGTGCCGCGACGAAGCTGCCCTCGGGTGTGTAGGGCGAGAAGCCTGCATAGTTACTCACCGGATTGTTTTCGGCAAAGGTCGGCGCACGGAACCCTTGCGAATAGGTAGCGCGAAACGCGATCGCCTCTTTCGGCGTTACTTTGATGCCGACCTTTGGAGAGAAGTGGCTATAACCTTGAGATTAGTGGTCGTAACGGCCGGATATATTGAGGTCGATGGCCTGGCGAAAGGGTGCATCGACTTCGAAGAACCCGGCCATCACGGTCTGCCGGCCACTGGCCGAAGATGAGTTCAGGCCATAATAGTCCATCCCCGCATTCTGATTGCGGTTGAGGAGGGTTTCCCGGCGAAGCTGAAAACCGGCGCCGACATTGAAATCGCCACCCGGCAGAGTGGTCAAAACCTTGATCAGCGAACCCCCGACGGTGGCGATCGTCGAATTGGATCGGGTGGTATGATCGGGTGAGATTTGCCGGCGTACCGCGGCGGTGTTGCGATCTGGATGGACGAAGTCATAGGCGCCGGTATTGATGGCTTGGAGCAGCCCCGGGATGTGCAAAGCGCCATATTGCGTGATGCTGAAATCGTCGCGGGCATAAACGCCATTGAGCCGGAAGCTGAAGCCGTTGCCAAGTTGACCGGACAGGCCCGCCGACCCGCGAAAGACGTCGACATAGCGATAGCTGCTGCGGGGAATATCGCCGAAGAGATAATAGATGCGCGCGGCACTGTTATGAGGATCGGCCGCGGGGACGGCATAGGGATTGTTCGGATTCAACCGTCGATCCGCAGCAGTGGAGCAATCGACTCCTGCCGAGCAGACATAGACGGGAAGGACGATCCCTGGATTGTTCGATGCCAATGACGGTGACGCCGCGAACGGCTGTGTTTGGCGGATCGACGACGGCGAGCCCGGGATCGTGACTTCCGAATGGGAATAGCTGCCGGTTGCGAACGCTTCGTAATGCTCACCGAGACGTGTGGTGAAATGCGCTGTGGTCGAATACCGTTGCTGCCGCGGCTGGAGGATCGCATATTCGTCGATCAAATCATGCGCACAACCCGTCCCCTGCGCGGGTCCGTCAGACACGATGAAGGTACCACGGGGACAGCTGGCGGGGTCGAGGAGTTGATAACGATGGACCACGTCCTGCTTGCCGGTGTAGCCGGCGAGCGGATTGTTGAGATCGCGCTGCCGAACCCGGGTAACGACCGCTTCCGGATTGGGTATCAGCAGCGAACTGTGATTCCCGTTGCCATCGCTTAATCCACTCCGCCGCAAGTCTATCGTGTTGAACGGATACCCTCGCGCGTGATTGGTTATGTATCCGTCGGAAGTATATTCGCTATTTAGATAGAGGTTCCATCCCTTCGCGGTGTAATCGCCATAACCGACGGTCAGCGATGCTCGGTAACGGGATCCGTCGCCATATGCCGTCGTGCCGCCCTGGATCGCCCCCTCGACCCCTTCGAAATGTTTCTTGCTGATCAAATTGACCACGCCGCCGATCGCGTCGGCGCCATAGGTCGATGAGGCGCCGTCTTTCAGCACCTCGACATGATCGACGATGCTGAACGGGATCGAGTTGAGGTCGACATACGCATTGTGCCCATCGTCGAGCAGCGGGAAGTTCGCCGATCGCAGCCCGTCGATCAGTATCACGGTCGACGAAACGCCAAGACCGCGTAGCGACACCGCCGCGCCGCCCGCCGAGAAACCGGACCGGAATGCGGTCGAGATCGATCCGGCGCTGTCCGCCGACACCGAACGCACCGCCTCCTGCGCGGTGGTGATGTTTGCCCGCTCCAGCGTTGCCGCGGTGATTACCGTCGCCGGCGAGATCAACGTGACGTTCGAATCGCGAAACAACGTACCGGTGATGATGATGTCGCTGCGATGATCGCCATTGTCCTGCGCCGGCTGCGAAGGCTTTTCCATCGTCTCAGACGGCTCGGACCTTTGCCGATCGGTCGCCGCCTGCGCCCCCGGCGCCCCCTCCTGCGCGTAGGCCGGCGCGGCGAGCGCGATCAGCATCGCGATCAGCGAGGTGCCTTGCCGAAGAACGGCCGTCGCACAATGACTTGGATACATCGCCTGCGTCCTCCTTCGGCCTGATTGCCGATGGCAGGCAAGCAGCGGCCGGGCTCGCATGGTCCATCCCATCCGACGGCTGCCGGATCGTTGCCGTGCCTGATGCCTTTATAGGTGAGCAACCGATTGCCCGGACTCGGCGGGCGTATTTTGCAATCAGCAGGCGAGGCGGGGCCTCGCTTCGGTGTCGATACGCTGTCCGCGAAGGCCTGCGACACGGAACGGCGCTTGGCGCAGCCCCCTCACTCCCTCGCGGTGATCGGCACCGAGGCACGCGACACCGGCCGCGGCGCCGCCGGCGGCGTTCCCGGCGCCTCGGCATGACGCGTCGCGTAGAGACGGCGGAGGATCAGCGCGAGGTCGGCTTCGGTGAGGCCCGACGCCGGATCGATCAGCCCGCCCGCGGGCAGCGGCTCGACGAAGGCGGCGAGCCGGTTGCAGGCGGCGCCGAGTTCGGGATCGTAGCTGTCGTCGAAATTGGCCATGATGCACACCCTATGCCGTCTGCGGCGATCGGCAAGGGCGGACGCGCGTCCCCGCAGCGTCGGGGCACACCGCCCGCGCCCTTGCGGCCGTAGGCAAATCCCGTCGCTTATGCCGGCGCGTCGATAGCAGGACCGCCCCTGCCCCCAAGCACGCCGGCGTTGCCCCGCCTGCTGCGGGCCGCTACCCAGCGGCGATGCGTTATGTCAGCACCCGCGGCGCCGCGCCCGCGCTCGATTTCCGCGACGTCACTTTGGCCGGACTGGCGTCCGACGGCGGGCTCTATCTGCCCGACCATTGGCCGAGCCTCAGCCGCGAGGCGATCGCCGGGCTCGCCAATCTGTCCTATGTCGATACCGCGGTCGCGGTGATGACGCCGTTCGTCGGCGACGCGCTCACCCCCGCGGAGCTGAAGGCGCTGTGCGCGCAGGCCTATGGCCGGTTCAGCCATGCCGCGGTGACGCCGCTCGTCCAGCTCGACCATGACCGCTGGCTGCTCGAGCTGTTCCACGGGCCGACGCTGGCGTTCAAGGACGTCGCGCTGCAATTGCTCGGGCTGTTGTTCGAACGCTTCCTCGCCGGCAGCGACCGGCACCTGACCGTCGTCGGCGCGACGAGCGGCGACACCGGATCGGCGGCGATCGATGCGCTGGCGGGCCGCGCCGGGGTCGACATTTTCATGCTCCACCCCGCCGGGCGCGTGTCCGACGTGCAGCGTCGGCAGATGACGACGGTACTCGCCCCCAACGTCCATAACATCGCGATCGAGGGCGATTTCGACGCCGCCCAGGCGCTGGTCAAGCGGATGTTCAACGATCCCGGCTTCGCCGGCCGGTTCGCGCTGTCGGCGGTCAATTCGATCAACTGGGCGCGGCTGATGGCGCAGGTGGTCTATTATTTCTACGCCGCAGTGCGGCTCGGCGCGCCGGAGCGCAGCGTCGCCTTCTCGGTGCCGACCGGCAATTTCGGCGACGTCTTCGCCGGCTATGTCGCGGCGCAGATGGGCCTGCCGGTCGCCAAGCTGATCGTCGCGACCAACGTCAACGACATTCTCCATCGCGCCATCTCGGCCGGCGACTATAGCAAGGGCATCGTCCAGCAGACGCCGACGCCGTCGATGGACATCCAGGTCAGCTCCAATTTCGAACGCCTGCTCTACGATCTCGGTGCCCGCGACGGCGGCGCGCTCGCCGCGCAGATGCAGGGCTTCGAATCGTCCGGCGCGATGCGGCTGACCGATTCGCAGCACAAGGGCGCGGCGCTGTTCGCCAGCGACCGCGTCGACCTCGACGACATGACGCTGGCGATGCGCTGGGCGCACGAGCATGCCGGGCAGGTGATCGATCCGCATACCGCGATCGCGCTCGCCGCCGCGCGCCGCCATGCCAGCGACGTGCCGGTGGTGACGCTCGCCACCGCCCACCCCGCCAAGTTCCGCGACGCGGTCGAGCGCGCCACCGGCCAGCGGCCGGCGCTGCCCGGCCGGATTGGCGACCTGTTCGAGCGCGAGGAGCGGTTCGTCACGCTGCCCGGCACGTTCGAGGCGGTCACCGACTATATCGCCGCACGCGCGGTGCCACGGGCATGAGGCTCGATACGCTGATCGGCGAGCCCTGGGCCGATTACGGGCTGGTCGATTCGGGCAACGGCCGCAAGCTCGAACGCTACGGCCGGTTCCGCTTCATCCGCCCGGAACCGCAAGCGATGTGGGCACCCGCCACCGAGACGTGGCGCGCGCACGGCGAGTTCGTGCCGGCGAGCGACGAGGACGGCGGCGGCCGCTGGGTGTTCAGCGAACCGGTGCCGCGCGAAGGCTGGCCGCTCAAATGGAACGAGGTGCGCTTCACCGCGCTGCCGACGCCGTTCCGCCACCTCGGTTTCTTCGCCGACATGCCGCCGATCTGGCGCTGGATGCGCGAGCAGGTCGCCGATCTCGACACGCCCGAATGCCTCAACCTGTTCGGCTATACCGGCGTCGGCACGCTGGCGATGGCGACCGCGGGGGCGAAGATGGTGCACGTCGACGCTTCGAAGAAATCGGTCGAGGCGGCGCGCGGCAATGCCATATTGTCGGGGATGACCGAGGCGCCGATCCGCTGGATCGTCGACGACGCGGTCAAGTTCGTCGCACGCGAGGTGCGTCGCCAGCGCCGCTATGACGGCATCCTGCTCGATCCGCCCAAATACGGGCGCGGGCCGGAGGGCGAATTGTGGCGGCTGGAGGAGGATCTGCCGCGCCTGATCGCCGACTGCCGCAAGCTGGTCGACGCCAACAGCCGCTTCGTCTTCCTCACCGTCTATGCGGTGCGGATGTCGGCGCTGGCGATCGGCGAGCTGCTCCGCCAGGCCTTCGCCGACCTGCCCGGCACCGTCGAGGCGGGCGAGCTCGGCGTCCGCGAGGAAGCGCGCGGGCTGACGCTGCCGACCGCGATCTGGGCGCGCTGGCGGCGCTGAGCCGCGTGGTGCAGCGCAGCAAACAAACGTTACGAAACGCTCGTCGTCCGGAAGACTTGTCCGCCTATATGATGCCTGACCGCTTTATGGAGGCAATGGATGCGACCGCAGGACGATTTCGCCAATACCGCGCATGACGATGCCGAGCCCAATCCGCTGTGGGGCCGCCTTGCGCTGTTGATGTTCGGTCTGACCGTGCTGGCGTTTCTGACCGCGATCGATCGGCCGGAGTGGTTCCACCTGAAGCCGGCGACCGGGACGGCGGCGGCGATGGTCTATGCTTCGGACGGCGGGTCGAAGTCTTAAGCGTCGACTAATCCATGCCGCTGCGGATCGCCGCGGCGGCGATCCACGGCGCGCCGGCGGTCAACACCAGGCTGACCGCGGCGAGCAGCTTCATCGCCGCCGCACCGCCGTCGAGGGCGCCCGCACCGAAGATCAGCAGCGGCACCGCGAGCGGCATCATCACCAGCCCCGCCACCGCGCCGCTGCCACGCAGCCCGGCGACCAAGGCGGCGGTCGCGACGCCCAGCGCCGCCAATCCCGGCGTACCGATCGCCAGCCCCAGCTCGATCCGCAGCAGCACCGCCGCCGGCAGGTCGAACAGCCCCGCAGCGATCAAGGCGGCGAGCATCAGCGGCGGTGCGAAGCCGAGCCAATGCGCGGCGATCTTGGCGCCCGCGACCAGCGCAAGCGGCACGCCGCGCACGACATATTGATCGATCACCCCCGCCTCGACATCGGGCGCGACCAGCCGCTCGACCGGCAGCAGCGCGGCGAGCAGCGCCGCCGCCCAGATCACGCCGCCGCCGATCCGCGTCAGCAGCGCGGCATCGGGGCCGACCGCGAAGGGGAAGAGCGTCGCGACGAGCAGGAAGAAGGCGACCGGCCACCACAGCCCTCCCCCCGCCCAGGCACGGCGGAGGTCGCGCGTGATGATCACGGTTGCCCGCATCAGCCGAGCGCCACCTGCAATGCGTCGGGCAGCGCGATCGGCTGATGCGTCGCGACCACCGCGATGCCGCCCGCGGCGCGATGCGTCGCGATCAGCGCCGCGATCCGCGCCACGCCCGCCTTGTCCAGCCCGTTGGCGGGCTCGTCGAGCAACCAGATCGGCGCATCCGCGCCGACGATCCGCGCCATTCCGGCCCGGCGCCGCTGCCCGGTCGACAGCATGGCGACCGGCACCTCGGCGAGCGGCTCGAGCGCCAGCGCCGCCAGCGCCATCGAAACGCGCGACCCGATCCAGAAGCGGAGCGCCCGCGCCAGCGGCAGTTCGGGGTCGAGCGCATGCGCCTCGCCGAGCAGCGCCACCGCGCCGTCGCGCGTCACCGTACCGGCGGCCGGACGCAGCAGACCGGCGGCGATGCGGAGCAGGCTCGACTTGCCGACGCCATTGGCGCCGCTGACCAACGCCGCCTCGCCCGCATCGAGCGCCACGCCGATCCCGGCGAACAGCTCACGCCCGCCGCGCCGGCAGGCGACATCGGCGAGGCGCAGCGCGGTCAATCGGCCACCGCGTCTTCGAGCGCGTGCATGTCGTCGTCCGACAGGCCGAAATGATGGCCGATCTCATGGATGGTGACATGGCGGACGAGATCGTCGAGCCGCACCCCCGTCTCCACCCATTCGGCGAGGATTGCCTGCCGATAGAGGTGGATGCGATCGGGCAAGGCGCCCGAATCGGTCGAGGATTTCTCCCCGATCGGCCGGCCGTGGTAGAGGCCGGTGAGATCGAGCGGATGATCGATGCCGAGGTCGGCGAGCGTCTCGGCATCCGCCTCCTCCTCGACCAGCAGCACGACGTCGCCGAGATGCGCGGCAAAGGCGGCGGGCAGCCGCGCGATCGCGTCGCGGGCGAGGCCCTCGATCGCGTCGGCCTGCGGTGGCGGCCCATAAGCATCTTGCCCGTTCATGCCGCCCGCCATACCGCGGCTCTTCTCCGTCCAGCAAGGAAGACCGCCGATGATCGAGCCCCTTAGCGAAGCCGAACGGGCCGATGCGCTCGATGGACTGCCCGAATGGGATTATGACGAATCGCGCGACGCGATCACCCGCAGCCTCGTCTTCGCCGATTTCGTCGAGGCGTTCGGCTTCATGACGCAGGTCGCGCTGATGGCCGAAAAGGCCAACCACCACCCCGAATGGCGCAACGTCTACAATCGCGTCGAGGTGCTGCTCACCACCCACGATGCCGGCGGCCTGTCGGGGCGCGACATCGAGATGGCCGAGGCGATCGACGCGATCGTCGACGAATAGGCTGGGGTTTTCGTCGCCGGGCTGCCCTCGGGAGGTGCGCTGGTGGATAGCCGGGCTTCGACAAGCTCAGCCCTAGCGGTTGGAGGTCATCAGCCCCAACGCTGGGGATGATCAGCTCTGACCGTTGGAATGAGGGACGATCACCCGCGCCACCGTTTGCCCTGAGCTTGTCGAAGGGCGGGTCGCCCAGCAGACGACGCCCGCCCTGGGCAAACGCGCCCATGGCCCGCCCTGATCGCCCTCAGCGGGCACCCCGATCAGCGCAGCGACCGGCGCATCTGCTTGCGCAGCGCGCCGGGGAACCAGCGCGCGGCGAAGCGCAGCCGCGCCGCGGTCTTGCCGACATAGGTGTGGACCGCGTCGCCGTGCACCGCCTTCCACGCCGCCTCGGCGACCGTATCGACCGGGGTGAGTTCGAGCCCCGCACCGGTCACCGCCTCGCGGATCGTCCGGTTGCTGCCGCCGGCGACCCCGTCGAGCAGCGGCGTTTCGATGAAGCTCGGCAGCAGGCAGCGTACCTTGATGCCGTCGCGATGCCATTCGCCGTCGAGCGCCTCGCTCAGCCCGCGCACCGCGAATTTGGTCGCCGAATAGGTCGCCAGTCCCGACGAGCCGTAGATGCCCGACGCGGACGCGGTGTTGAGCAGCACCGATCCCGGCGTGCGCGCCAGATAGGCGTGGCCGATCCGCGCGCCATTGACCACACCGGTGAAATTGATCGCGATCGTCCGGTCGATCGCCGCGAAATCCGCCTCGGCGAGCGGCCCGCCGGTGCCGATGCCGGCATTGTTGAACAGGACGTCGAGCCGCCCGCCGCTCGCCTGCGTGAAGGCGTCGAGCGCCTGCGTCCAGCCGTCGCGGTCGCGCACGTCCATGACATAGCGTTCGACCATGCCGCTCGGGATCAGCGCGGCGGTGGCGTCGAGCCCGGCGGCGTCGACGTCGGCGATGCCGATCCGCCAGCCGCGGCTGGCGAACAACCGTGCCACCGCGCGGCCGATGCCCGAACCGCCACCGGTGATGAAGATCGCCCGGACCTCGCTCATGACCCTCTCCCTGTTGGACTTTCTCTCAGGCATCCCGCATCCTCGCCGGCGATGCCAGCCAAATCGCTCCGCTTCGACGCCGTCACCAAGCGGTTCGGTGCCACCCTGGCGGTCGATCATGTCACGCTGATGATCGAAGCGGGCCAATTCGTCGCGCTGGTCGGCGCCTCGGGATCGGGCAAGTCGACGTTGCTGCAGACGATCAACCGGCTGATCGAACCGAGCGAGGGCCGGGTGCTGATCGACGACGTGGATGTCGCCGCCGGACCCGCCCCCGCGCTGCGCCGCCGGATCGGCTATGTCTTCCAGGGCATCGGCCTGTTCCCGCACCTGACCGTGGCGGAGAATATCGCGATCGGGCCGCGCATCGCCGGCCTGCCCGCCGCCGACGTGCCGGCGTTGCTCGAGATGGTCGCGCTGCCGCCCGCGCTCGCCGAGCGGATGCCCGACGCTCTGTCGGGCGGCCAGCGCCAGCGCGTCGCCATCGCCCGCGCGATCGCGCCGGGCGCGAAGCTGCTGCTGCTCGACGAAGCGTTCGGGGCGCTCGATCCGGTGACGCGCGACGCGCTCGGCGGCGAGATCAGGCGGCTGCACGCGCAGCTCGGCCTCACCACGATCCTCGTCACGCACGATATGGCCGAGGCGCTGCTGCTCGCCGACCGCATCCTGGTGATGGCGGCGGGGCGGATCGTCGCCGATGCCACTCCCGCGGAGCTGCTCGCCGGCGGTGGCGGCGCGGCGGCGCAGGCGCTGGTCGCGGTGCCGCGCGAGCAGGCCGAGCGGCTGCGGGCGATCGCCGGGGCCGCGGCATGAGCGACTTCCTCGCCGCGCTCGGCCGGGTGCCGCCGTTGCTCGCGCAGCATGTGCTGCTGTCGGCGGCGGCGCTGTTGCTCGGCATCGCGATCAGCCTGCCGCTCGCCATCCTTGCCGCCCGCCGCCCCCATGCGGGCCGCGTCATCCTCGGCATCGCCAGCCTTATCCAGACGGTGCCCAGCCTCGCTTTGCTCGCGCTCTTCTATCCGCTGCTGCTCTGGCTGTCGGCGCTGGTCGGCGGCGGGATCCCGGCGCTCGGCTTCCTGCCGTCGCTGATCGCGCTGACGCTCTATGCGCTGCTGCCGATCATCCGCAACGGCGTCGCCGGCCTCACCGGCATCGATCCCGCCGTGCAGCAGGCGGCCAAGGCGGTCGGCATGACGCCGGCGCAGGCGCTGCGGCTGGTCGAGGCGCCGCTGGTCGCGCCGGTGCTGATCGCCGGCATCCGCACGGCGGCGGTGTGGACGATCGGCGCGGCGACGCTGTCGACGACGGTCGGTCAGCCGAGCCTCGGCGACATGATCTTCGCCGGCCTGCAGACGCAGAATTGGGCGCTGGTGCTCGCCGGCTGTGCCGCCGCCGCCGCGCTGGCGCTTGGCGTCGACGCGCTGATCGGGCTGATCGAGCGCGGCATCGCCCGCCGCCGGCGCTGGCTGTGGCTCGGCGCGACGCTGGCGCTGCTCGCCGGCCTCGCCGCGGCGACTGCGCCCATGTGGCGGAGCGACGACGGCAATGTGGTGACGATCGGCGCCAAGAACTTCTCCGAACAATATATCCTCGCCCGGCTGATCGGCTACCGGCTGACCCGCGCCGGCTATCGCGTCCGCTATCGCGACGGGCTGGGATCGGCGGTGATCTATGGCGCGCTGACCAGCGGCGCGATCGATGTCTATGTCGATTATGCCGGCACCCTGTGGACCGGGCCGATGCGCCGCCGCGACGTGCCGGCGCCCGCCACGATGGTGCGCGCGATCGGCGACTGGACGCGGGCGAGCAGCGGCGTGGCTTCGCTCGGGCCGCTCGGGTTCGAGAATGCCTATGCCTTCGCGATGCGCGGCGACGATGCCGCGCGGCGCGGTATCGCCAGCCTCGCCGATCTGGTCGCGGCGGCGCCCGACCTGCGCCTCGCCAGCGATCTCGAATTCCTCGAACGGCCCGAATGGGCGGCGGTGCGCCGTGCCTATCCGCTGCGCTTCGCCAAGACGACGCCTTATACGCCGACCTTCATGTATCGCGCACTAGCGAGCGGCGAGGCGGACGTCATCTCCGCCTTCTCGTCCGACGGGCGGATCGCCGCCGAGCACCTCCGCGTCCTCGCCGATCCACGCCATGCGATCCCCAGCTATGACGCGCTGCTGCTCGTCGCGCCGCGCCGGGCGGGCGATGCCGCCTTCACCGCCGCGCTCGCGCCACTGGTCGGCCGTATCCCGGTCACGGCGATGCGCGAGGCCAATTACCAGGTCGATCGCGATACCGCCAAGCGCACGCCCGAACAGGCGGCGGACTGGCTCGCCCGCCGCCTCGCGCTGCCCGCGCCGCGCTAGAAGAACAGCTTGCGCAGGCTGATCCGCACCGTCCGGCCGAGCGGATCGAGATAGTCGGGCTGGTAGCTGACCGGCGTCACGCCCTGATCGTTGCGCACCGTCTGGCGCGTGTTGAGGATGTTGGTCACCGACAGCGTCACCCGCGCACCGCGCACCCAGGGATGCGCCTTGACCAGCTTGAGCTGCTGGCCGAGGTCAGCGAACAGGCGCAGGTTGGCGGTGGCGAGGCCGGAGAAGTTGAGCGTCTGCGGCGATGCGGCGGTGCCGCCGTTGACCTGCGTGCCGGTCGCGTAATTGGCCGACAGCCGCAGCCCGAGGCCGTTGTTCGAATAGCCCGCCTGCGCCTCGAACTCGTGGCGCGGCTGGCCGCCGCTCGATCCGGTCGCATCGCCGTTGAGCAGGTCGAGCACCGGGCCGCCATCAGCGACGGTGACCCGCTCGGCGAGATGCCAGGTATGGTAGAGCGCGAACTGGATGCGGCCGCCGCCCTGCCCGCGGCCGCCGCCACCAAAGCCGCGCCCACCGCCGCCACCGCCGAAGCCGCGACCACCGCCACCGCCACCCTGCGGCGGCCCGTCGCCACCCGCCGGCGGCGGTGCGGCACCGTCCGCAGCACGGGGCGCGCCGCCAGCGTCGCCGCCGCGCGTCCCGCCCGGACCGCGCCCGCCGCCGGGAAAGCGCATTCCCGCGAACGGATTGGGCCCGGTGCCGGCACGGAACGCCTCCAGTTCCTTCTGCACCTTCGACTTGATCGGCCTGGAGAAGTTGATTCCCCAACGGATCTGCTCGCTCTCCGCGCGCGCGAAGTTGATCGGCCGCGTGTCGAGCCGGATCAAATTGCCCGCCGCATCGCGGGTGAAGCGATCGGGGAAGGCCGCCTCGATCGCCGCGGTCGGCGACGGGAAGCTCTGGATCGGATTGCGCGTATCCTGCTTGGTGTAATTGGCGATCAGCGTCAGGTCGGTCGCGCTCCACGGCTTGAGCGTCACCCCCAGCCGGGTGACGCGGCGGTCGCTCGAGCGCAGATCGGGATTGCCGCCGCTCAGCGTCGTCACCGTCACCGTCTCGCCCTGGACATAGTCGAACAGGCGGACGTTGGGCGTCACCAGCTGCGGATTGCCGAGCTGGGCGGCGCTCGGCGCATTCTCCTGCCGGTTGATCGAGCCGATGATGCGCAGCGGCGTCACCGGCGACCAGTTGAGGCCATAGCCATAGGCGGTCAGCGTGCCATAGTCCGACAGGCGGTCGACCGCGGCATTGCCGTTGACCGACAGGTTGCCGAGGAAGCCGAGCACCGCGCGGGAACGGCTGGCGATCGGCACGTCGAGATTGACCCGCCCGCTGGCATCGTCGCGCGACACCGACCCCGCGCTGGTCAGCCCGGCGCGATAGGAGCGGCTGGAAAAGTCGCTGGTCGTGCCGCCGACGCGGACCGCCGTCGACACGTCGCCGGCGGGCAGCTGGAACAGCGGCCCGTTGACCAGCGCCTCGACATCGCCGGAGCTCGACGTCGAGCGGGCGCGATTGGCGGCGGCGGCGGCGATGTCGGTGAGGCCGAGCGTGCCATTGGGGTCGGCGAGCGGATCGTTGGCGTTGAGCCGCGCCTGGAAACCGCTCGCGTCGACGCCGGTCTCGGTGAAGGTGCGCGTCTCGGCGCGATCATAGGCGCCGGTGACGGTCCACATCCAGCGCGGGCCGATCCGCCCGTTGAGGCTGGTGCCGACATGCGCGGTCAGTCCCTGGCTCGCCTGGCTGAGCGGATTGAAACCGCCGCCGTCGAGCACGCGGGTGACGCTGGTCGCCGCCGTGCCGGTGTTGAACGGATTGCCGACCGGCAGGCTCAGCGTCGTCGTCGGCAGGCCGTAGAGGCCGGTGCTCTCGCTCGACGCGATCTCGGCGTTGATCGAGGCGGTGATGCCGCCGATCGGCCGCGCATAAGTGGCGTTGGTCGAGACGTTGCGGGTGGACGGCAGCAAGGTGCGATAGGGCCGCTGGTCGAAGCTGGTCGTCGCGCCTTCGGTGCTCGCCGCGGCGATGGTGCGCTCCGATTCGGTCAGCGCCGAACTCTGCTGATATTTGGTGTGGAGGTTGAAGCGCGCGCCGTTGCGGATCGTCAGCAGGTCGAGGTCGCCTTGCGGGCTGTTGCGCCCGCCCTCGGTCGCGGCGCTGTCGGCCGCCTCGACGGTGGTCGAGCGGAAGCGGCGGCGGAGCACGAAGTTCACCACCTTCTGGTCGGCGGTGTAACCGTATTTGAGCGCCACCTCCTCGGGCAGGATGTCGACGCGCAGGATCGCCTCGGTCGGGATGTCGCGGATTTCCTGGAAGCCGGAGATGCGCTTGCCGTCGAGCAGGATGACCGGCGCGCCACCCGCGCCGCTCGTCGTCTGCGGCGCGAGTTCGGTGAGCAGGTCGGAGACGCTGCTGACGCCATAGCTGCGGATGTCGGCGGGGCTGAGCACCTGTTCGGCGGGAATGTCGCCGACCACCGATCCGGGCGGACGCCGGCCGGTGACGACGATGTCCGTCTCCTCGTCCTCGGCGTCCGCCGCCGCGGGAGCGGTCGGGTTGGTCGGCGGCGCGGCGTCGGTCTGCGGCGTGCCGGTCTGTGCGGTGGCGGCGGGCGGCGTCGCCGGGGATGCGGGCGTGGCGGCGGGCGTCGGCGTCTGCGATCCGGCGGGTGCCGGCGCCTGCTGCGCCACCGCCAGCGCCGGCCAGCTCGCCGCCATCATCATCACCGCCACACGCATAGACTGAACCCCTGAACACGGATCGGCGCTGCTAACCACCAATTGTCGCACAACTATGCCGGTGCGGCGTGGTGACTCAGCGATTGAGGTCGAGCGTGACGCGTTCGATCCGGCGCAGCATCGCGACGAATTGCGCCACCTCGGCGGGATCGAATGCGGCGAACAGCCGCCGTTCGAGATCGAGCGCCTTGGGCGCGACCGCCGCATAGAGGCTGCGGCCGTCGTCGGTCAGATCGAGCAGGTGCGAGCGGCGATCCTCCGGATTGTCGCGCCGCGCGAGCAGGCCGCGCCCGACCAGCGCGATCGCCGCGCGGCTCACCGTCACCTTGTCCATCAGCGTGCGCGCGCCGATCGCCTGCTGGGTGATGCCGCCCGTCTCGGCGATCACCGCGATCAGCCGCCATTCGGGAATGGTCAGGCCGAACAGCGATTCATACGCCCGCGCGATCGAGTCGCTGACGAGATTGGAGGTCACCGACAGGCGGTAGGGAATGAAGTCGTCGAGGACGAGGGGGCGGTCGGTCGGGGCCACGGCCGTTCGTATCAGTTGACACCAGTTTGGCAATGGCGCAGGGATTTGGTAACAGACGATACCATTTTGGAGCTGCCGCCATGACCGATCATTCGGCCGACCAGATCGACGTCAATCCGATGGGCCTTGATGGCTTTGAGTTTTGCGAATTCACCTCGCCCGATCCCGATGCGCTCGCCGCGCAGTTCGAGGCGCTGGGCTTCGTCGCCGCCGCGACGCATCCGACCAAGGCGCTGACCCGCTACAAGCAGGGCCGCATCAACCTGTTGCTCAACCGCGAGGCGAGCGGCCATGCCGCCGACTTCCGCGCCGCACACGGCCCGTCGGCGAGCGCGATGGCGTTCCGCGTCGCCGATGCCAGGGCCGCCTATGACGCGGCGATCGCCCGCGGCGCCAAGCCGGCACCCGCCGGCGCCGCGCTTGACGGCCTGCCCGCGCTCGAAGGGATCGGCGGCTCGCTGCTCTATCTCGTCGACACGCACGGCGCGGCCGGCAGCCTCTACGACGACTGGGATCAGGTGCCCGGCGCCGCCGAGGCGGAGGCCGCCAATAACGTCGGGCTCGACCTGCTCGACCATCTCACCCACAACGTCCGCCGTGGCCAGATGCGCACCTGGTCGGCCTTTTATGGTCAGATCTTCGGCTTCGAGGAGCAGAAGTATTTCGACATCAAGGGCAAGGCGACCGGCCTGTTCAGCCAGGCGATGATCGCCCCCGATCGCGCGATCCGCATCCCGCTGAACGAGAGCCAGGACGACAAGAGCCAGATCGAGGAGTTCATCCGCGACTATAACGGCGAAGGCATCCAGCATCTCGCGCTGACCACCGACGACATCTACACCACGGTCGAAAAGCTGCGTGCCCGCGGCGTCCGCCTGCAGGATACGATCGAGACCTATTACGAGCTGGTCGACAAGCGCGTGCCCGGTCACGGCGAGGATCTGGAACGGCTGCGCGCCAACCGCATTCTGATCGACGGCAACGTCGGCGAGGAAGGATTGCTGTTGCAGATTTTCACCGAGACGATGGTCGGGCCGATCTTCTTCGAGATCATCCAGCGCAAGGGCAATCAGGGCTTCGGCAACGGCAATTTCCAGGCGCTGTATGAATCGATCGAGCTCGACCAGATCCGCCGCGGAGTGATCACCGTCGACGCCTGAGTAGCGGACCGGGGTGATGGAGCAGGAGAGGACGCCAAAACAATGACAGTCCATCACCCCCGCGCGGAGCCGGATTATATCCCCGGCTTCGGCAACCATATCTCGACCGAGGCGGTCGCCGGCGCGCTGCCGGTCGGGCGCAACGCGCCGCAGCGGCCCGCCTTCGGCCTGTACGCCGAGCAACTGTCGGGCACCGCCTTCACCGCGCCGCGGCACGAGAACCGGCGCTCGTGGCTCTACCGGATGCGGCCGACCGCCGAACACCCGCCCTATGCGCCCTATGCCGGTGCGCCCCGCTTCGCCCCCGGCACCGCCGACCGGCCGCTCGCCCCCAACCGGCTGCGCTGGGACCCGGTCGCCGCGGCACCGCCGGGCACCGATCTGATCGACGGCATGACGACGATGCTCGCCAACCGCGATCCCGCAGATCTGGAGGGCGTGGCGCTGCACGTCTATGCGGCGAGCGCCGACATGACGCACCGCGTCTTCACCGACGCCGACGGAGAGCTGCTGTTTGTGCCGCAGGCCGGGCGGCTCGAACTGCTGACCGAACTCGGCCGGATCGTCGTCGGTCCCGGCGAGATCGCGCTGGTACCGCGCGGCGTGCGCTTCCGCGCTCGGCTCCCCGACGGCAGCGCCACGGGCTATGTATGCGAAAATCACGGCAGCCTGTTCCGCCTGCCCGATCTCGGCCCGATCGGCGCCAACGGCCTTGCCAATCCGCGCGACTTCGAAACCCCTGTCGCCTGGTTCGAGGATCGCGACGAGGCGACCGAGGTGATCCAGAAGTTCATGGGGTCGTTGTGGACGACGACGCTCGACCACAGCCCGCTCGACGTCGTCGCCTGGCACGGCAATCTCGCGCCGTGGCGCTATGACCTCGCGCGGTTCAACACGATCAACACGGTGAGCTTCGACCATCCCGATCCGTCGATCTTCACGCTGCTGACCAGCCCGTCGGACGTGCCGGGCCGCGCCAATGCCGATTTCGTTATCTTCCCGCCGCGCTGGATGGTCGCCGAGGACACGTTCCGCCCGCCGTGGTTCCACCGCAACGTCATGTCGGAGGCGATGGGGCTGATCACCGGCGCCTATGACGCCAAGGCGCACGGCTTCGCGCCGGGCGGGATCAGCCTGCACAATCTGATGGCCGGCCACGGCCCCGATCTCGCCAGCTGGCAGGCCGCCTCCGCCGCCGAGCTCAAGCCGCACAAGATCGACGGCACGATGGCGTTCATGCTGGAAAGCTGCTGGCCCTATCGCCCGACCGGCTTCGCGCTCGATCATGCGCAGCTCGACTATGATACCGTATGGGCGGACTTCCCCAAAGCGCGGCTGCCGTGATCCTGCACGGCTATTGGCGGTCGGGCGCCGCCTATCGCGTGCGGATCGCGCTCGCGCTCAAGGGGCTGGCCTATCGGCAGGTGACGCACGATCTGCGCACCGGCGGCCAGTCCGACCCGGCCTATGCCGCGCTCAACCCGCAGCGGCTGGTGCCGGCGCTGGAGGTCGACGGACAGGTGCTGACGCAGAGCGTCGCGATCCTCGAATGGCTCGAGGACCGCTATCCGACGCCGCCGCTGCTGCCCGCCGATGCGACGGGCCGGGCGATCGTCCGCGCGATGATCGCGACGATCGCCACCGACACGCATCCGCTGCACAATCTGCGCACCCTGTCGCTGCTGCGCGAGCAGTTCGGCGCGTCCGACGCGCAGGTCGCGGCATGGACCGGCCATTGGCTCATCCTCGGTCTCGCCGCGGCGGAGACGCTGATCGCGCGGCATGGCGACGGTTTCGCCTACGGCGACCGGCCGACGCTCGCCGATTGCATCCTCGTCCCCGCACTCTATTCGGCGCGGCGCTTCAAGGTCGATGTCGCGCCCTATCCGCATTGCGTCGCCGCGGCGGAGCGGACCGCGGCGCTGGCCGAGGCGGCGCATCCCGACCGGCAGCCCGACGCCGACCGATGAGCGAACGGCTGTCGGCAACCCCGCCGGGTGTCGCGCTCGCGCCGCTCGCCACCATCGCCGACGGCGGCGCGCGCAACTTCGTGCTGCAATTGCGCGCCGGTCGCTTCCACGGCTTCGTCGTCCGCCGCGCCGATCAGGTGGTCGGCTATGTCGATCGCTGCCCGCATGCCGGGGTGCCGCTGGCGCAGACGCTCGACGACTATCTCGATCCGTCCGGCGCGCTGATCGCGTGCAGCTGGCATGGCGCGCTGTTCACGATCGACGATGGCCTGTGCGTCGGCGGCCCCTGCGTCGGCCAGCGGCTCACCGCCTGGCCGGTGACGGTCGTGGACGGGATCGTCACCACCGCCTGAGCCGATCCGGCCTGACAAAGCCCGCGCGGCTGCTACAATGAAGGACTCGCACCGCCGACAGGAGCCAGGGTCATGAAGCGCGCGTTACGCTGGGGTCTCGCAACACTGGCCGGCGCAGGCGCGGGCGGCATCGGCCTGTCGCTCTATTCGCGCCACGTCGCGGCTGAGGTCGAACGACGGGTGCCGCCCGACGGCCGCTATCTCGAGGTGGAGGGCGCACGGCTCCATTATGTCGATCGCGGCAGCGGGCCGACGATCGTCATGGTCCACGGCCTCGGCGGACAGTTGCGCAACTTCCGCTATGCCCTGCTCGACCGGCTCGCCGAGACGCATCGCGTCCTCCTGCTCGACCGGCCGGGATCGGGCTATTCGACCGCCGACGAGGGGACGACGCCGGGTATCGCGGCGCAGGCAGAGATCGTCGGGCGGTTCATCGCCACGCTCGGGCTCGACCGGCCGCTGATCGTCGGCCATTCGCTCGGCGGCGCGGTCGCGCTGGCGTTGGCGACGCAGCGGCCCGAGCTGATCCGCGGCCTCGCGCTCATCGCCCCCTTCACCCAGCCGCAGTCCGTCCCCGCCGCCTTCGTCGGACTGGCGGTGATCCCGCCGGCGCTGCGCCGGATCGTCGCGGAGACGGTGGCGACGCCGCTTGGCCAGCTCACCACGGCGCGGACGGTCGCCGCGGTCTTCGCGCCGGAGGAGGCACCCGCCGATTTCGCCACCCGCGGCGGCGGCGCGCTGTCGCTCCGCCCCACCGCGATCGCCGCCGCCGCCGCCGATCTCGCCGCCGCCGGGGACGAGATCGCCGCGATCGTCGCGCGCTATCCGACGCTGACCGTGCCGACGGCGATCCTGTTCGGCCGCGGCGACGCGATCCTCAGCGCGACGCTGCACGGCACGCGCACCGCGGCGACGATTCCGGGCGCGCGCATCGAGCTGATCGACGGCGGCCATATGCTGCCGATCACCCAGCCCGACCGGACCGCCGCCTTCATCCGCGACGCCGCGGCGCATTATGCCGGCGACAGCCCCGCGGCATAGCGGCGCGCATTGGCGACATAGGTCGCCGCCGAGGCGCGCAGCCCCGCGACCTCCGCCTCGGTCAGCGGCCGCACCGCCTTGGCGGGCGCCCCGACGATCAGCGTGCGCGGCGGAAAGACCTTGCCCTCGGTGACGAGCGCCTGCGCGCCGACGATCGATTCCGCACCGATCACCGCACGGTTGAGCAGCGTCGCCCCCATGCCGATCAGACTATGGTCACCGACCGTCGCGCCATGGACGATCGCATGATGGCCGATCGTCACGCCGCGGCCGATCGTCGCCGGCGCGCCCGGATCGGCGTGGATCATCGCGCCGTCCTGGACATTGCTCTCCGCGCCGATCGTGATCGGATCATTGTCGCCGCGGATGACGGCGCCGAACCACACCGACGCGCGCTCGCCCAGCGTCACCCGGCCGATGACGTGCGCGCCCGGCGCGACGAATACATCCTCTCCCAGCGCCGGTGCGGCGTCATCCAGTCGGTAACAGCTCATCGAAACCCTCCCCACCGCCGCGATCCGGCCAAACGGGCGGTAATCCCTTGCCATCCTTCGCGTCCAGTGCAGCAAGCGGGTGACAGCGGCGTCTGGTAGCGTTAGCACTATGATTCGCACGGCAGCGACCGCCAGACACGACGGTCGCGCTGCGCCGATACTGACGTAGCAGCTTGATTTCGGACCTGCTCCGGCTATGCCCTGCTGCGTCTACGGGAGCGACGATCACGATGGGTGCCGGAGTACGCGACGATTTCACATTTCCTGGCGGTGTCGACGCCGGTAGCAGATCGTTCGCCGGCCTGCCCGCTTCGCCGATGATCGATGGGCAGGACCCGGAGGTCGCCCGGCTCGCGACGCTGGCGACGAGCATCACCGCGGCGCGGCGCAAGCTCGGCACGCATCTCGAGGCGTCGCTGTTCGCCAATCCCGGGCTCGACATCATGCTGTTCCTGTTCGCCGAGGGGATCAACGGCGCGACGGTGACGACCAACGCCTGCTGCGCCGCCGCCGGCGTGCCGCGCACCACCGCGCTGCGCTGGATCAAGCTGTTGCAGGATCGCGGGCTGGTCGATGGCAGCGACGACATCAGCGACCGCCGCGTAACGATGCTGGCGCTGAGCCCGCTCGGCCGCAGCACGATCCGCACCTGGCTCGGCGAGATCGCGGCACTGCCGCTGCGCGAGTCGCTCGACCGTTGATCCCCCGCGGCTGGCGCATCCGGCCCGTGTCGGATGCGTGACCCGCTCGCCGCGGACGACCGCCTGTGCCCTCACGCGGCACAGCCGGCGAACCGGACGAAGAATCAATAAATCCACAGCGCCAGCACGGCCAGGCTGATAGCGATGCGATATCGGCGCCGCACCGGACGGGCGCTGATTCCCGCCAGCATCAGCGCGGGTATCAGCACCACGACGGATACCGGCATGCGCGACGAATCCGGGTCCGTCGGGATGGAGCATAGCGTCAGCCGGCTGCCGTCCGGATCGACCTCGCCGATCATCCCGTCATAGCGTTCCGTCGAACAGACCACGATCAGACCGGCGACGCCGGCCGACGCCATGACGAAGACGGCATCTCTCAACACCTTGCCGATGTTCACGACGACCTGATCCCTGCCGGCCCCACGGGATCATGGTAGCGGCCTCGGCGACGAACCGCGCGCGTCGCGGCCGTCGGTCAGCCCGCGGTGACGATCGGGTGGCGCAGGCGCAGGTCGTCCGCGATCCGCTCGACGATGTCGTTCTCGGTCGCCGAGCCCGTCGGCGTCACCGCCCAGTTGCAATGCGCGTGTGTCGCCGGATCGTAGAGGCGGATTTCGCCGATCACCAATCGCCAGCGACGGCGGTTGCCGCCCGCCTGCTTGATCAGCGTCGACAGGAACAGGTCGTGGAGCATGCCGCTGGTCATGCCGGTCGCCCTAGACGGCTATCGGGTCGAGGAAAAGCGCGGGCGGCAAAGTCAACCAACGCCAGTGCCATGTCGGACTTTGTTGCGCGGCGGCAACGAACGTCGCACAGCCGGCGCATGACCGGACCGTCCGACGCGCGCCAGGGCCTCCTCTACGGCGGCGGCGCCTATATCCTCTGGGGGCTGCTGCCCTTCTATCTGCACATGCTGGCGGCGGTGGCGCCGGTGCAGGTGCTCGCCAACCGCATTCTCTGGTCGCTGCTGCTGCTCCTCGCGATCGTCGTCGCGACGCGCCGCGGGCCGGCGCTGCTTGCCGCGGCGCGCGGGCGGGTGCTGATGTTGCTGGCGGCGAGCGCGGCGCTGATCGCAGTCAACTGGTTCGTCTATATCTGGGCGATCAGCAACGATCATCTGGTCGAGGCGAGCCTCGGCTATTTCATCAATCCGCTGCTCAACGTCGCGCTCGGCATGGTGCTGCTCGGCGAGCGGCTCAGCCGCGTGCAGGCGGCGGCGGTGATCGTCGCCGGGATCGGCGTCGCGATCCTCGCGGGGGGTGGCGGCGGGGCGCTGTGGGTGTCGTTGGTGCTGGCGCTGAGCTTCGGATTCTACGGGCTGATCCGCAAGGTCGCGCACATCGACGCGCTCGGCGGGCTGACGCTGGAGACGCTGATCCTCACGCCTTTCGCGCTGGCGATCCTCGTCCAGGCGGAGCGGAGCGGCAGCGCGGTGCTGTGGCATGACGGCTGGCTGACCACGCTGCTGCTGCTCGCCGGCCCGGTCACCGCCGCGCCGCTGTTGCTGTTCGCGGCGGGGGCGAAGCGGCTGCGCTATACGACGATGGGGCTGCTCCAGTTCATCGCGCCGACGCTGCAATTCCTCGAAGCGGTGCTGGTCTATCGCGAGCCGATCACCGCGACGCAGCTCGCCACCTTCGCGCTGATCTGGCTCGGCTGCGGCCTCTACGCATGGAGCAGCATCCAGCGGGCGCGCGCCGCCTAGCGGCGGACGTCGAGCCCGCCGGCGAGATAGGCGTCGATGTCCGCCTGGCGGAACAGCGCCGCATCGCCGGGCAGCGAATGTTTGAGCGCGGTCAGCGCGAGGCCCGTCGCCGCCGCCGCGGCACTGTCGCCGCCGCCGCGCAACGCGTGCAGCACACCCGCGGCAAAGGCGTCGCCGCCGCCGATCCGGTCGACGATCCCCGCGAGCACCACCTCGTCGGTCTGCGCATGGCCGTCGCGCGTATCGACCCGCGCCGAGATGCGGTGCAGGTCGACCGTCTCGACATGCCGCGCGGTCGAGGCGATCGTGGTCAGCTTGGGGAAAGCGGCAAAGGCGGCCTCGGCCGCGTCGCGGCGGCGTTGCTCGCCGTCATGACCGGCGAAGTCGCGATCCAGCAGCAGCGCGATGTCGCGATGATTGCCGAACACCAGATCGGCCTGTTCGACCAGTCGGGTGAGGATGCCGCGCGGGTCGCTGTCCCACCGCTCCCACAATTTGGCGCGGTAATTGCCGTCGAACGAGATCGGGATGCCGCGTGCCGCCGCGGCGCGGGCCGCCGCGATCGCACTCTCCGCCGGCACCGGGCCGAGCGCCGGGGTGATGCCGGACAAATGGAACCAGTCGACGCCGTCGAACAGCGCATCCCAGTCCCATGCAGCGACCGGCGCCGCGGCGAAGCTCGAATGCGCGCGATCGTAGACGACGTCGGTGGCGCGCATCCCCGCGCCCGAGGTGACGAAATACAACCCCATCCGCTCGCCGCCGACCTGGATCGTCCGCGTGTCGACGCCATGGCCGCGCAAGGTCGCGATCGCCGAGCGGCCGAGATCATTGTCCGGCACCATGCTGACCAGCCCGACGTCATGGTCGAGCCGCGCCAGCGCGGTCACGACATTCGCCTCCGCCCCGGCGACCCACACGTCGAAGCGCGGCGACTGGAGCAGCAATTCGCGCCCCGGCGGCGACAGCCGCAGCATGATTTCCCCGAAGGCGAGCAGCTTGCCCATGGTCGTTCCCTCAGCGATCGATTCGATAGGCGCGGCGGACGAGGCCGCTGGTCAGCTCCTGCGCCAGCTCCGCCGCCTCCCAGTCCGCGAGCCGGTGCTCGGCGACGAGGCGGGCGAGGAAGCCGCAATCGACCCGCCGCGCGACGTCGTGCCGCGCCGGGATCGACAGGAAGGCGCGCGTATCGTCGTTGAAGCCGACGCTATTGTAGAAACCGGCGGTCTCGGTGGTCATCTCGCGGAAGCGGCGCATCCCCTCCGGACTGTCGTGGAACCACCAGGCCGGACCGAGCTTGAGGCACGGATAATGACCGGCGAGCGGCGCAAGTTCGCGGGCATAGACGCTCTCGTCGAGCGTGAAGAGGATGATCGACAGGTCGGTCGAGGTGCCGAACCGGTCGAGCAACGGCTTCAAGGCATGGACGTAGTCGGTGCGACCGGGGATGTCGGCACCCTTGTCGCGGCCGTGGCTGGCGAACAGTCCGGCATTGTGGTTGCGCACCGATCCGGGGTGGATCTGCATCACCATGCCGTCCTCGACGCTCATCGCCGCCATTTCGGTGAGCATCTGCGCGCGGAACAGCTCGGCATCGGCCGGCGTCCAGCTGCCGCCGGTGATGCGGGCGAACAGCGCCTCGCATTCGGCCGGAGTCAGATTGGCGGTGGCGGCGGTGGGGTGGCCGTGATCGGTCGCGGTCGCACCGGCGGCGCGGAAATCGGCGCGGCGCTTGCGGTGCGCGGCGAGATAGCCCTGCCAGCCATAGACATCCTCGCCGGTCAGCTCGGCGAAGCGGCGCAGCGCGGCGGGGAATTGCTCGTGCTCGACGTCGATCACGCCATCGGGCCGATAGGTGGTAACGACCCGCCCGCCCCAGCCGCTCTCCCGAATGCGCCGGTGCGCGTCGAGACTGTCGTGCGCGCCTTCGGTGGTGGCGAGGAAGTCGATGCGGAAACGGTCGAACAGCGCACGCGGCCGGAAGGCATCGGTGGCGAGCTTCTCGGCGATCATGTCGTAATAGAGATCGGCGGTGGCCGGCTCGAAGGCGACGTTGAAGCCGAACACCTCGGCGAAGACGTGGTCGAGCCACATCCGCGACGGCGTACCGCGGAACAGATGATAGTGATCGGCGAGCAGGCGCCACGCCGCGCGCGGATCGGCGCTGACCGATCCGTCCTTGCGCGGGATCGCCAGCGCGTCGAGGTCGACGCCCTGGCTGTAGAGCATGCGGAACAGATAATGGTCGGGCGAGAGCAGCAGGCTGGTCGCGTCGGTCCACGGCCGGTCGTCGGCAAACCACAGAGGATCGGTATGGCCGTGCGGGCTGACGATCGGCAGGTCGGCGACCGTCGCGTAGAGCGTGCGCGCGATGGCGCGGGTATCGGGGTCGGCAGGGAACAGCCGGTCGGGATGCAGGTCGAGGCTGCGGGTCATGACGCACTCTCCGTCGCGTTATGGGCCGGCGTGGTAACCGGTGTCAGGTTGGTGCGCAACCGGCTTGCGGCGCGCAGGAGGGTCAGGGCAATGGTGCCGGGGCGAGCTAGCACCGCGGCGGCGCGACCGATCCACGCGGGATCAGCGCCGACGGGAAATGCGTCGGTACGGTGGCCTCGTCCTCGATCAGCTTGCGCGCGGCGGCGGCGGCCATCGTCCGGCTCGGCCAGCGGACGGTGGTGAGCGGCGGCCAGAGGTGCGCGGCGATCGCGCTGTCGTCGAAGCCGATGATCGACAGATCGTCGGGCACCGCCAGCCCGCGCGCCCGCGCCGCGTGCAGCGCGCCCGCCGCCATCTCGTCGTTGCAGGCGAAGATCGCGGTCGGTCGCGGATCGGCGTCGAGCAGCCGCGCCGCCGCCGCCTGCCCGCCGGCGAAGCTATAGTCGCCCGCCGCGACCTGCGCCTCGCCCAACGCCAGCCCGGCTGCGGCAAGCGCCGCCTCGAAGCCGGCACGGCGTTCGTGCGCCGAGCGGAATCCGGCCGGGCCGCCGATGAAGCCGATGCGGCGATGGCCGCTGGCGAGCAGATGCGCCGCCGCCTCCGCCACCGCGACGCGGTCGTTGGAGGCGACCATCCGCGCCGGCGTGTCGAGCAGCGCCGACCCCATCCGCACGTAGCGGCAGCCGAGCGCCTCGCACAGCCGGGCGATCGCGTCATCCTCGCTGATCGGCGGCATCAGCAGCACGCCGAACAGCCGCTGGCGCTCGAGCACGTGGCGCAGATCGTCGAGCATCGTCGGCGCGGCGCGGTCGATCGGCCGGACGACCAGCTCGAATTCGGTGCCGCGCAAGCCGTCGAGCATCCCCTGCTGGACGTTCATCACCGTCTGCGCATTGGGGTTGTCGTGGACCAGGCCGATCAGGAAGTTGCGCCGCAGCGCCAGCGCGCGCGCCTGCGGGTTGGGGACGTAGCCAAGCTCGCGGATCACCGTCTCGACCCGGCGGCGCGTCTCGGCATGGAGCAGCGGCGAATCGTTGATGACGCGGCTCACCGTCTTCTTCGACACGCCCGCCAGCCGCGCCACATCGTTGATCGTCGGCTGGCCGGAGCTGCGCATCGCGCAACCGTAGCGACGCGCGGCGGGCTTCGCCAGCGCCGCGGCTTGCGCCCGCCGCGGCGGTGCGTCATGAGCGATGACACCGGTATCTACGCCCGCGGCGACGGGACAGTGACGAGAGGCAGACCCTGTGACCCGATTGACCCGCAGCACGATCGACCGTCTGCCCGCCGGCGTCACGCCGCCCGCGCCGCCGGGCGACGGCGTCGGCATCGTCCACTTCGGCCCCGGCGCCTTCCACCGCGCGCACCAGGCCGCCTATATCGACACGATCCTGCACCATGATCCGCGCTGGGGGATCGCCGCGGTGTCGATGCGCAGCCGCTCGACGATCGACGCGCTCGCCGCGCAGGACGGGCTCTACACGCTGGCGATCCGCGATGCCGAGCCGGTGCTGCGGGTGATCGGCGCGCACCGCCGCTTCCTCGCCCCCGATGCCGCGGCGGAGACGCACCGGCTGCTCGCCGATCCCGCCGTCGCGCTGGTGACGACGACGGTGACGGAGAAGGGCTATTGCCTCGCCGGCGACGGCACGCTGGACGTGGCGCATCCCGATATCGTCCACGATCTCGCCGGGGCGGCAGTGCCGGCGAGCGTGGTCGGCTGGATCGTCGCCGGGCTCGCCGCGCGGCGCGACGCGGGTGTGCGGCCGTTCGTGCCGATGCCGTGCGACAATCTCGCCAGCAACGGCGCCAAGCTCCACGCCGCGCTGGTCGCCTTTGCGCGGAGGCGCGACGCGGGACTGGCCGACTGGATCGCGGGCCAGGTGCGGGTGCCGTCGACGATGGTCGATTCGATCACCCCGGCAGCCGACGAGGCGCTATACGCCAGCGTCGCCGCGGAAATCGGGCTGGAGGATCGCGCCGCCATCCAGCGCGAGCGGTTCACCCAATGGGTGATCGAGGATGTCGGGCAGGCGGGACCCGATCTCGCCGCGGCGGGCGCGACGCTGACCGGCGACGTCGCGGGATATGAGAAGGCCAAGCTGCGCATCCTCAACGGCGCGCATTCGACGCTGGCCTATCTCGGGCTGCTGCGCGGCCATGCCAGCGTCGCGGCGGCGATGGCGGACGAGGCGCTCGCCCGGTTCGTCGACGCGATGATCCGCGACGACATCATGCCGATGCTGCCGACGGTGCCGGGGCTCGACCTCGACGGCTATCGCGCCGCGGTGCTCGCGCGCTTCCGCAACCCGGCGATCGTCCACCGGCTCGACCAGATCGCGATCGACGGGTCGCAGAAGCTGCCCTACCGGCTCGGCGACACGCTCGCCGCGCATCGCGCCGCCGGACGGATGCCGCGCCATGTCGTCGCCGCGCTCGGCGGCTGGATCGCCTTCCTGCTCCAGCGCAGCCGTGAAGGGGTCGCGATCATCGATCCGGCGGCGGCCCAGCTCACCGCCGCGGCACAGGGCGCGGAGCCGGCGACCTTGGTCCGCCGCCTCGCCGAAGCCGGCATCGGCCTGCCGCCGCAGGTCGCCGGCGATCCGCCTTTGCTTGCCGCGATCACCGCCGCGGCGCGTGCCGCGGACGCACGCGACTGGCACGCCCTGCTCGCCGGCAATCATTCCTGACACACCAGACGTGGTAGAAAGGGACCCACCGGGCCGGTTACGCGTCTGACGTGGGACGCCGGCAGCCGCCGGCGGGATCGCTTATCCGGAGGGTCCCTTGGCCGCTTCCTTCGTCCGCCACCTCACGCCCACGCTGCTGCCCGATCCCAAACGCACCGTCATCCGCCCCTTCCTACCCGAAGACCCCGATCCGTTCCGAGTCGAGGGCAAGCCCCGCGGCGACCGGATCGTCGAGCGGATGCTGGCGATGCCCGAAGAGGCCATCGACGCGCAGGTCGCCACCGTCGTCGAGGGGCTGGGCTCGCGCCACCGCGAGATCCCCGGACTGCTGCTGCGCCGCTTCGACGAGGTCGCGCCTGGACTGAAGCTCGATCCGACCCTCGCCGATTCGCGCAAGATGCTGATCGGCGCCTATTTCAGCGCCGAATATTCGTTCGAGGCGGCGGCGCTGTTCAACCCCAGCATCGTCCCCCATCCCGATCAGGGCGACTGCCCGGACGGCGCGATCCGCTTCGTCCTGTCGCTGCGCGGGATCGGCGAGGGGCATCTGTCGTCGGTCACCTTCCGCACCGGCATCTGGGGGCCGGGGGAGGATCAGCTGGTGATCGACACGCCGAGCGGTCAGGGCGTGCCGCCGGTGATCGAGCAGCCCGCGCCCGAGCTGATCCGCGAAATCGGTGCGAAGGCGCTGGTCCAGCTCAACTGCCGCGACGCGCGCGAACCGTCGGAGACGGTGCTGTTCCCGGTGGTCGAGAGCCAGAATCGCGGCATCGAGGATCTGCGCCTCGTCCGCTTCCGCGATGATGACGATCGCGAGACCTATATCGGCACCTATACCGCGGTCGGCGGCCAGGGCGCGCGGCAGGAGGTGCTGCAGACCGACGATTTCCGCCTGTTCCACATGCATCCGGTCGACGGGCCGGTGGCGAGCGGCAAGGGCATGGCGCTGTTCCCGCGCCGGATCGACGGCAAGTTCGCGGCGCTGTTCCGCCACGACAACGAGAACCTCTGGTATGCGACCAGCGACACGCCGCTCGCCTGGGACGATCCGGTGCGGATCATGACGCCCGAATATCCGTGGGAGTTCGTGCAGATCGGCAATTGCGGCTCGCCGATCGAGATCGACGAGGGCTGGCTGGTGCTGACCCATGGGGTGGGCATGGTGCGCAGCTATTGCATCGGCGCCGCGCTGCTCGATCGCGACGATCCGACCAAGGTGCTCGGCCGCCTGCCCGAACCGCTGATCGCGCCGGACGGCGAGACGTGGGACGGCTACGTGCCCAACGTCGTCTATTCCTGCGGCGCGCTGGTGCGTGGGCGGACGCTGCTGCTGCCCTATGCGCTCGCCGACGACATGACGAGCTTCGCCACCGCATCGCTCGACGAACTGGTCGCGGCGATGCGGTGACGGGTCGCCCGCCGCTCAGCCGGCGGCCGGCTCCGCCGCCCAGACGGTCAGCAGCGTGTGCGCGATCGCATAGGGAGGCGGCGGCAGGAACGGCCCCGCCTCGCCCGCCAGCACCGCGCGGACCATCTCGCGCGGCACCCACATCGCGTCCTCCAGCTCGTTGGTGTCGAGCGTGATCGCATCGTCCTCGGCGACGCCGACACAGGCGATCATCAGCGACGAGGGGAAGGGCCAGGGCTGGCTGGCGACATAGCGGACCTGGCCGACGCGCACGCCCGCCTCCTCGCCGATCTCGCGCGCCACCGCCTCCTCGATCGATTCACCGGGTTCGAGGAAGCCGGCGAGCGCCGAATAGCGCCCCTCGGGCCAGCCCTTGCCGCGGCCGAGCAGCGCGCGCCCGTCATGTTCGGCGATCATGATCACCACCGGGTCGACACGCGGGAAATGTTCGGTGCCGCAGGCATCGCAAAGCCGCCCCCAGCCGGCGCGGAAGGCGTGCGTCGTCGCGCCGCAGCGCGCGCAGAAGCGATGCCGCGCATGCCAGTCGAGCAGGCTGCGCGCCGTCGCATAGGTCGCCGCCTCGCCCGGCTGCAACGCGGCGAGCACCGCCATCAGCGCCGGCGAGCGCATCGCCGGCGCCGTCCCCTCCTCGCCCGCCGCGGGCAGCACCGCGGCATGCGCCCGGCCCTGCGCATCGAGCCCGAGCAGGACCAGCTCGGCATCGGCGGGCACCGCGTCGCGCGCGATCCAGGCGAGCTGCCCGTCCGCGGCGACCGCCGGCATCAGCCCGTCGAGCGCCAGCACCCGCGCATCGGCAAGCTTGGCGGCGAGCGCTTCGGCATCGTGGCGCAGCGCATCGGCACGATCGAGCGTGCCGCCGGTGAAGCCGGGGGTCATCGCTGCCCCCGCGCCATGTCGGCGATGAACGCGCGCACCGTCTGTTCGCGCACCGGCCAGCGGTCCGCCGGGAAGTAATTGACCATGATCGTACCCCGTATCTTCTTCACCGGATCGACGAAGGCGATCGTCCCCGCCGCCCCGCCCCAGCCATAAGTGCCCTTAGACGGAATGCCGCCCGGCCCGTCGGCGAGATAGACCGAGCCGCCCGCGCCATAGCCCATCGGCGTCGCCTGCCCGCTCGCCCCGCCGGTCGCGCCGCGCACGCCGCCATAGCTGACGCCGGCGGGGAGCAGGTTGGACAGGCCGAGCCGCACCGTCTCCGGCTTGAGGATCCGCACGCCGTCGAGCGTGCCCTCGTCGCTCAACATGTGGAGGAAACGGTCGTAATCGCGCGCCGAACTGACCAGCCCGGCGCCGCCATAGGGAAAACTCGGCGGCTGGAGGAAGACCGAGGTCGCGGCGGGATCGAGCGGCACCAGCGCATCGCCGGTGAAGGCGTAATTGGTCGCGAGCCGCCCCGCCTCGCCGCGCGGCACCGTCCAATAGGTCGAGGTCATGCCGAGCGGCGCGAGGATGCGGCGATTGACGAACTGGTCGAACGGCATGCCGCCGGCGACCTCGATCACCCGGCCGATCACGTCGAGCCCGACCGAATAATGCCATGCGGTGCCCGGCTGCGCGATCAGCGGCGCCTGCGCGACGCGATCGGCGAAGGCGGCGAGCGTCGCCGGGCGGGTGCGGCGCATCGCCGGCTCGATGCTCGCGCTGACCGCGGCGGGCAGGATGCCGAGCCGCTCATATTCCCTGAGCAGCGCCCCCTTGGCGAGGATGTTGTAGCTCAGCCCGGAAGTGTGGGTGAGCAGCATGCGGATCGTGATCGGGCGCTGCGCCGGCACGCCGGCAAGGCTGGTTTCGGGATGCGTCGCCACCGTCATATGCGCGAAGGCGGGGATGTAGCGCGCGACCGGATCGTCGAGGCCGATCCTGCCTTCCTCGATCAGCAGCATCGCCGCCATCGCGGTGATCGGCTTGGTCATCGAATAGACGCGCCACAGGCTGTCGGGCGAGACCGCGGCGGCATCGTCGTCGCTGGCGAGCCGGCCCGCCGCGACGAAGCGCGTCGGCTGGTCGCCGATGCCGAAGGCGGCGACGATGCCCGGCATCTTGCCGTCCCGGACATAGCCGTCGAACAGCGCCTGCGTCTGCGGCAGGGCGGCGTTCTCCGTTGCCGTTCCCGTCGCCGTCGCAGGGGACGGCAGCGGCCCGCCCGGCGCGGCGGCGGCGAGCAGCGCGACGAGGCCGAGGCTGAGCGTCGATCCGACAATCCGGTGCAATCGCGTCATCCGTCCTTCCTCATGATCGCCGCGGCGGCCTTGGCGAACAGCGTCGGCAGGCCGGCACGGTCGAGTTCCGCGATCGGCCACCATTCGCCCTCCGCCGCCTGATGCGCCTGCCCCCCGGCGACGGCAAGCGCGAGTTCGAGGTCGAAATGCGTGAAGCCATGCGCAACCGTCGCGTTGCGCATCTGCCAGTCGGCGGTGACCGGTGCGTCGGCGAGGCCCGGCGGCGCATCGCTCCACGGTCCGGTCGGCAACGCGCGCATGCCGCCGAGCAGACCCTTGCCCGGCCGGCGGACGAGCAGCACCGCGCCGTCGCGTTCGAGCCAGAAGATCGTGCCGTGACGCTGCGGCTTGGCCTTCTTCGCCGCCTTGACCGGCAGCGCGTCCGGCGATCCTTCGTGGCGGGCGCGGCATTCGGCGGCGAGCGGGCAGAGCAGGCAGGACGGTTTCTTCGGCGTGCAGATAGCCGAGCCGAGGTCCATCATCGCCTGCGCGAAGTCGCCGGCGCGCGCGTCGGGCGTGATCGTGTCGGCGGCGGCGCGGATCGCGACGCGCGCCTGCGGCAGCGGCTGGCGGATCGCGAACAGCCGCGCGACGACGCGCTCGACATTGGCGTCGACCACCACCGCGCGCCGGCCGAAGGCGATCGCCGCCACCGCCGCCGCGGTATAGGCGCCGAGCCCCGGCAAGGTCCGCAGCACCGCCTCGTCCTGCGGAAAGACGCCGCCGTGATCGGCGACCACCGCCTTCGCCGCGGCGACGAGGTTGCGTGCGCGGGCATAATAGCCGAGCCCCGCCCAGGCGGCCATCACCTCCGCTTCCTCGGCGGCGGCAAGGCTGGCGAAATCGGGCCAGCGCGCCACCCATGCCGCAAACCGCGGCCGCACCGCCGCCACCGTCGTCTGCTGCAGCATCACCTCCGACAGCCAGACGCGATAGGGATCGGCGGTCTCGCCGGGCAGCGCGCGCCACGGCAGCACGCGGCGGTGCCGGTCGTACCAGGCGAGCAGCAACGCGGATATCGCCGCGGCATCGGGATAAGAGCGAGTAGCGTCCACGACTTGGCTATGGCATGGAGCCGGCGATGAGCAAGCGCATCCGCGCCCCCGAAGCCGAGCCCCCCCGCCAGAATCGCGCCCGCGCGGTGAGCGAGCTGCTGCCCGCCATCCACGGCGCCGCGTTCAAGCGATTCGGCTTCGTACAGAGTGCCTTGGTCACGCGCTGGCCGGAGATCGTCGGCACCCGCTGGGCCGCGGCCTCCGCCCCCGAATCGCTGCGCTTCCCGCCGGGCAAGAAGGCGGACGGCGTGCTGACCATCGTCGTGCGCGGCGCCCATGCGCCGATGATGCAGCATATCGCGCCCGAGATCATCGAGCGGGTCAACCGCTTCTTCGGCTATGTCGCGGTGGCCCGGCTGACCATCCGCCAGGGCGAGGTCGCCAAGCCGATGCCGCGCAGCGCGCCCGCGTCGCTCAAGCCCGCCCCCGCCGAGATCGGCGAGGGGCTGAAGCGGATCGCCGATCCCGAATTGCGCGCCGTGCTCGAATCGCTCGCCGCGGGCGTCCACGCCAGCCGCGGCCTTCCCAGGATAGGATGATCGCCATGACGACCCTGCCCCGCCTCGCTCCGCTCGCCCTGCTGCTCGTCGCCGCCGCGCCCGCCGCCGACAGCGGCCAGACCGTGCGCCAGACCGCCAAGGGCGCCTACGTGATCGGCAGCCCGACCGCGCCGGTCAAGCTGATCGAATATGGCAGCTACACCTGTTCGCATTGCGCCGACTTCGCCGAAAAGAGCGCGCCCGTGCTGAAGGGGCAGATGATCCCTTCGGGCAAGGTCAGCCTGGAATATCGCCATCTGATCCGCGACCCCGCCGACCTCGGCGCGGCGATCCTCGCGCGATGCGGCGGCGCCCGCGGTTTCGCCGGCGCGCATGCGATGATCTTCGCGACGCAGGCGACATGGCTGGACAAGGCCGGCGCCTATCAGCAGGCGCATCCCGACATCGCCGCCAAGCCGCTGATCGTCCAGGCGCGCAGCTATGCCGATGCGAGCGGACTCACCGCGGCGATGCTCAAGCGCGGCCTCACCCCGGCGAAGGTCAACGCCTGTTTCGCCGACAAGGCGGAGGTGGCGCGGATCACCGCGATGACCGGCGACGCGCCGATCGAGGTCAACAGCACGCCGACCTTCTACATCAACGGCGAACTCCAGCCGCCCGCCGGCTGGGACAAGCTCGAACCCGCCCTGCGCGCCAAGGGCGCGCGATAACAGACAGGCGCGCCACGGGCGCACAATAACGGAGCCTTTCATGAAGATGTTTGCGTCGCTCGTCGTGCTGTCGCTCGCGCTGGCGGGCTGTTCGAAGGAGGCCGGTACGCCGTCCGCCCCGGCCAGCCCCGCCGCCGCGGTCGCCGCACCCGCCGGCCAGAGCTGGACCGAGACCGCCTCGCGCACCGCCGAGGGGACGATCGTCGGCAACCCCAATGCGCCGATCAAGCTCGTCGAATACGGCTCGCGGCTGTGCCCGACCTGCGGCGCGCTGGCGCGCGAGGGCTTTGCGCCGTTGCTCGAAAAGTACGTCAAGCCGGGCAAGGTCAGCTTCGAATATCGCGAATTCCTCGTCCACGGCGCACCCGACCTGCCGCCGGCGCTGCTCGGCAATTGCACCGATGCGAGCGCCTTCTTCCCGATCCTCGAACAGATGTATCAGGCGCAGGAAGGCTTCAACACCAAGCTGCAGGCGATGCCGGCGGCGATGCAGCAGCAGTTGCAGAGCGCCGAGCCGGTCGATGCGATCCGCATGATGGCCGAGCAGATGGGCCTGATCGACTTCGCCAAGCAGCGCGGCATCCCCGAAGCCAAGGCGCGCCAGTGCCTCGGCGATATGAAGCAGATCGACCGCTGGACCAAGCAGACGCAGGACAAGAGCGCCGACGGCACCGTCACCGGCACGCCGACGCTGATCCTCAACGGCAAGAAGATCGACGCGCTGAGCTGGGGCCAGCTCGAGCCGCTGCTCAAGGCGGCGGGGGCGTAAGCGCGGGTACGGGAGAAGCGGTAGGTTTCGCCGGCCTCGACTTCCCCTGACCGGTCGTGATGATTGGCGTGCGGGCGCGACGATATGGGTTCGCGCGGAGGCGCGGCGAAAAGGGTTTTGCGCGCAGAGGCGCAGAGGCCGCAGAGGCATAGGGTCGTCCCGACGGCCTCGCCTCAAGCCGGCCCGCCCTACCCGACCGTTCGCCCTCCGCTTGTCGAAGGCGGGTGAGTCTCATGCCCTTCGACAGGCTCAGGGCGAACGGGATGGTAAAGGTGGTGCCCGACCTTTGAGCTCGGAAAGCGCGTCACGCGCGTATCCTCTGCGCTCTCTACGCCTCTGCGGGCGCGGCCCTTCTTCTCCGCGCCTCCGCGCCTCTGCGTGAACCCCTATCCCCCGCGGCCACACGCCACCCTCTTGCCACGCCACGTCAGAAGCGGCACCCGCAGCCGGTGCAGATCAAGCGGCTTCGCATCGCCGGGTTCAAGAGCTTCGTCGATCCGGTCGACCTCGTCATCGAGCGCGGGCTGACCGGCGTCGTCGGGCCGAACGGCTGCGGCAAGTCCAACCTGCTCGAAGCGCTGCGCTGGACGATGGGCGAGAACAGCGCCAAGTCGCTGCGCGGCATGGGGATGGAGGACGTCATCTTCGCCGGCACCGCGACGCGGCCGCCGCGCGATTTCGCCGAAGTGTCGATCCTGCTCGACGCGCCCGTCCCCGGCGGCGAGGTCGCCGAGCGCGAGGTCGTGCGCCGCATCGAGCGCGGCGCCGGCAGCGCCTATCGCATCGACGGGCGCGACGTCCGCGCCAAGGACGTCGGCCTGCTCTTCGCCGATGCGGCGACCGGCGCGCACAGTCCGGCGCTGGTCAGCCAGAACCGGATCGGCGCGGTGATCGCCGCCAAGCCGGCCGAACGGCGCGCGATGCTGGAGGATGCGGCGGGGATCGCCGGCCTGCACGTCCGCCGCCGCGACGCCGAACAGAAATTGCGCGCGACCGAGGCCAATCTGCTGCGGCTCGACGAGCTGATCGCCGATCAGGATTCGCGCGCCGGCCATCTGCGGCGGCAGGCGCGTGCCGCCGAACGCTATCGCTCGCTGTCCGAACAGATCCGCGTCGCCGAGGCGCGGACGATCTTCGCGCGCTGGCGCGAGGCCGCCGCCGCCGCCGACGCCGCGCGCGCCGAGGCAGAGGCCGCCGACGCCGCGGTCGCCGCCGCCACCGCCGCCGAACAGGCGGCCGCCGCCGCGCAGGCCGAGGCCGCCGCCGCCGTCGCGCTCGCCCGTGCCGCCGCGCTCGCCGCCCGCGACGCGGCGGGCGAGGCAGGCCATCGCCTCGCCGGCCTGCGCAGCGAGCCCGCCGCCGCCGCCCGGCGCGTCAGCGAGCTCGCCGCGGCCCGCCGG
>NZ_JFYV01000004.1 GCF_000632225.1 Sphingomonas sp. RIT328 | reverse complement strand
ATCCCCGACACCGCGCCGCGTGACGCATCTGCCCCCGCCCCCCGCCGACCTGTTGCGCGATGCCGCGCTGTTCCTCGATTTCGACGGCACGTTGGTCGAACTGGCGGAGCATCCCGAGGCGGTGGCGGTCGATGCGCGGCTCGCGGCCCTGATCGATCGGCTGTCGGATCGGCTCGACGGCCGGGTGGCGATCATCTCCGGCCGGCCGGTCAGCGGCATCCGCGCGCTGTTCGGCGATCCGCATTTCGCCGTGTCGGGCAGCCATGGCCTCGAAGTACTGTGGCCCGACGGCACGCACACGCGCGCGGAACGCCCCGCCGCCCTCGACCGTATAGTCGTGGCAATGAAAGCCTTCGCATCTGCAACACGCGGCGTGCTGGTCGAGGAAAAGCCGCTGGGCGCCGCGCTCCATTACCGCGCGGTGCCGGAGGCGGAGGCGCAGGCGCACGACCTCGCCCGCCAGCTCGCCGCCGACGCCGGACTGCATCTCCAGACCGGCAAGATGATGGTCGAGGTGCGTGTTCCCGGCGCCGACAAGGGCACCGCGCTGCGCACGCTGATGCAGAGCCCGGCGATGGCCGGTGCGCGTCCGGTCTTCCTCGGCGACGACGACACCGACGAGCCGGCGATGGTCGCCGCGCGCGCGCTGGGCGGCGCGGGCGTGCTGATCGGCGCGGCGCGCGAGACCGCCGCCGCCTATCGTCTCGACAGCGTCGCCAGCACGCTCCACTGGCTCGAAGCCGCAACCGAAAGCCTTGCCGCATGACCTCCACGCCCGACGCCAATGCGATGAGCGTCGACCTCTGGCCGATCGGCAATTGCCAGGTCAGCGCGCTGGTCGATCGCGCCGGGCGCTTCGTCTGGGCGTGCGTGCCGCGCGTCGACGGCGATCCGCTCTTCTCCGCCCTGGTCGGCGGGGCGGATCCCGACGGCGGCTATTGGTCGATCGGCATCGAAAATTCGGTCAAGGTCGAGCAGCATTATATCCGCAACACCCCGATCCTGGTCAGCACGCATACCGATGATGCCGGCAACGTGCTGGAGGTCACCGATTTCTGCCCGCGCTTCGTGCGCACCGGGCGGACCTATCGCCCGGTCGCCTTCGCGCGCATCGTCCGTCCGATCGCCGGCAGCCCGCGCGTCACGGTAAAGCTCCGCACCACCTGCGGCTGGGGCGGCACCTGCCGCGAACAGATCGGCGGCTCCAACCATCTGCGTATCCTGCTCGATGCGATGCAGCTGCGGCTCACCACCACCGCGCCGATCGGCATGGTGCAGGAGGAGCGCGCCTTCCGCCTCGAACGGCCGCTGCACTTCTTCCTCGGGCCGGACGAGAGCTTCAGCGGCGACCTCGCCGAGACGCTGGAGGCGATGCTCGCGCAGACGATCGCCGAATGGCAGGAATGGGTGCGCGGCCTCGCCATCCCGCTCGAATGGCAGGATGTGGTGATCCGCTCGGCGATCACGCTCAAACTGTGCCAGCACGAGGAGACCGGCGCGATCGTCGCCGCGCTCACCACCTCGATCCCCGAACATGCCGGGTCGGAGCGCAACTGGGACTATCGCTATTGCTGGGTGCGCGATGCCTATTACACGGTGCAGGCGCTCAACCGGCTCGGCGCGCTCGACGTGCTGGAGGGCTATCTCGGCTATCTGCGCAATATCGTCGACAGCGCCGCGGGCGGGCATATCCAGCCGCTGTACGGCGTGCTCGGCGAGCCGACGCTGGAGGAGCGGTTCGCGCCGGCGCTCGCCGGCTATCGCGGCATGGGGCCGGTGCGGGTCGGCAACCAGGCCTATGAGCAGATCCAGCACGACGCCTACGGCCAGATCGTACTGTGCAGCGTCCATGCCTTCTTCGACCAGCGGCTGTTCCGCCAGTCGGGTCGCGAGGATTTCGAGAGCCTCGAACATGTCGGCGAACGCGCCTGGCAGTTCCACGATCAGCCCGACGCCGGTCTGTGGGAGCTGCGCACCCGGCAGAGCGTCCATACCTATTCCTCCGCCATGTGCTGGGCGGCGTGCGACCGGCTCGCCAATGCCGCGCACGTCCTCGGCCTGTCCGACCGGCGCGACTTCTGGCAGGGCCGCGCCGACACGATCCGCACCGAGATCGAGACGCGCGCGTGGCGGCCCGAGACCAACCGGATGTCGGCGACCTTCGCGGGGGACGACCTTGACGCGAGCCTGATCCAGCTGCTCGACCTGCGTTTCTTCGAGCCCGACGATCCCCGCTTCGTCGGCACGCTGGAGGCGGTGGAGAAGGGTCTGCGACGCGGCAGCCACATGCTGCGCTACGACACCGAGGATGATTTCGGCCTGCCCGAAACCGCCTTCAACGTCTGCACCTTCTGGCTGATCGAGGCGCTGCACTTCACCGGCCGCCACGCCGATGCCCGTGCGCTGTTCGACGAGATGCTGGCACGACGCACCGCAGCCGGTCTTCTTTCCGAAGACATCGACCCGACATCGGGGGAATTGTGGGGCAATTATCCGCAGACCTATTCGCTGGTCGGCATGATCAATTGCGCTGCGCTATTGTCCAAACCATGGAGTTCGATCCGCTGAGCCGCCTGATCATCATATCCAATCGTGTGTCCGCGCCCAAGGGGTCCGACTCCGGCGCGCAGGGCGGCCTTGCCGTCGCGCTCGCCTCGGCGTTGCGCGAATATAAGGGCATGTGGTTCGGCTGGTCGGGGGACCAGACCGACGAATATACCGGCCAGATCACCTTCCAGCGCAACGACGGCGTCACCACCGCCACCGTCGACCTGGAAGAGCAGGACATCGACGAATATTACAACGGCTATGCCAATCGAACGCTGTGGCCGCTGTTCCACTACCGCGTCGACCTCGCCGAATATGAGCGCGAATTTGCCGGCGGCTATCAGCGCGTCAACGAACGCTTCGCCGATACCGTCCAGCCGCTGATCGAGGAGGATGATGCGGTCTGGATCCAGGACTATCATCTCTTTCCGCTCGGCGAGGAATTGCGCAAGCGCGGCGCGACCAACCGCCTCGGCTTCTTCCTGCACATTCCGTGGCCGCCGCGGCGGCTGCTGTCGATCCTGCCCGAAGCGCAGGCGCTGGTGCGCAGCCTGTTCGCCTATGACGTGATCGGCTTCCATACCGAGGAATGGCTGCAGAGCTTCTGCGACTATGCCACCGCCGAACTCGGTGCGCATATGGAGGGCGACGACCTCGTCCTCGACGATCGCCGCGTCCGCGTCATGGCCTGCCCGATCGGAATCGACGCCAAGGAATTCGCCGGACTCGCCACCAGCACGCGCGGTCGCCTCGCCTTCCGCCAGATGCGCGATGCCGCGGTGGGGCGCGACATGATCGTCGGCGTCGACCGGCTCGATTATTCCAAGGGGCTGGAGGAGCGGTTCCTCGGCTACGAACGCTTCCTCACCGAACATCCCGAGGAGCGCAAGGAAGTCACCTTGCTCCAGATCGCGCCGCCGAGCCGCGCGACGGTCGGCAGCTACCAGAAGATCCGCAGCAACCTCGAAGGGCTCGCCGGGCGGATCAACGGCGCCTATGCCGATATCGACTGGGTGCCGATCCGCTACGTCAACCAGGGCTATCCGCGCGACGTGCTCGCCGGCATCTATCGTGCCGCCAAGATCGGCCTCGTCACCCCGTTGCGCGACGGCATGAACCTCGTCGCCAAGGAATATGTCGCCGCGCAGAATCCGGAGGACCCGGGCGTGCTGATCCTGTCGCGCTTCGCCGGCGCGGCCTGCCAACTCACCGATGCGGTGCTGATCAACCCCTATTCGGCGGAGGAAATGTCCGACGCGATCATGCTCGCGCTGCGCATGCCGCGCGAGGAGCGGATCGAACGCTGGACCAAGATGATGGACGTCATCACCCGGCAGGATATCGGCTGGTGGCGCAAGACCTTCACCGATGCGCTGATGGGTCCGGCGGTGGAGACGGAGGCGCAGACGGAGCCCGCATGAAGCGTTCGCGCGGCAGCGCCTCGGGCATCTCGTCGCGGATGAAGGCGTAGATCGCCTCGCGCACGTCGCAACGCAGGTCGAAGGCGGTGGAGGCGTCTTTCGCGGTCATCAGCCCGCGCAGCTCCATCGTCCCGTCGGGTTTCGCATCGGTGACCTGAAGGTTGCAGAAACGCTGGTCCCAGCGCGGATTGGCGCGGACGATCTCCTCCAGCTTGGCGCGGATGCGCGGCACGTCGGCGGCGGGATCGAGATACCAGAAGACCGAGCCGAGCAGCGCGCTCGTCTCGCGCGTCCAGTTCTGGAAGCTGTTCTCGAGGAATTTGGAGACGGGCACCACCAGCCGGCGGTCGTCCCAGATGCGCACCACGACATAGGTCAGGCGGATGTCCTCGATCCGCCCCCATTCATTGTCGATGATGACGACGTCGTCGATGCGGATCGGTTCGGTGAAGGCCATCTGGATACCGGCGATGACGTTCTTGAGCGCCGGCTGCGCCGCGGCGCCGATGGCGAGGCCGGCGACACCGGCGGAGGCGGCGAGCGTCACGCCGATCGTGCGGACGCTGGGGATGCTCATCAGCATCATCATCACCGTCAGCATCACCAGCACGAACACGCCGATGCGGTGGAGGATGCTGATCCGCGTCCGCCGCCGCCGCGCGCGCAGATTGTCGGTCGCCGATATGTCGAACCGCACCTCGCTGACGTCGCGATAGGCGGTGAGCGCGGCGAGCAGCATCCAGCCGAAGATCGCCGGGGTGAGCAGCCCGATCGCACGCTGCCAGATCGTCTCCCAATAGCGCGGCAGGTCGAGCCCCGGCCCAGATGCCGCCAACGCGACGCCGATCATCAGCCAGAAGGTCGGCCGCCCGAGCCGCGCGATCAGGATATCGTCGGTCTTGGTCGCGGTGCGGCTGGCGATCCGCCGCAACACGGCGAACAGGCTGCGGTGAACCAGCGCGAGCACCAGCACCACCAGCAGCACGCCGCCGAGGCGCGCGGTCCATTCGGGCAGGGTCACGTCGAGATACGGAATGCGCATCCCGCTATCACGCATGACGCGGGTTAAGGCTCCCTTGCCGACCCGCTTTCATGCTGCACCTGCGAAACGTCTTCGCCGCCGCCTTACAGCACGAAGCGGCTGAGATCGGTGTTGCGGGCGATCCCGGCCAGCTGCGCCTCGACATAGGCGGCGTCGACCGTCACCGGCGCTTCGCGATCCTCGGCATCGAAGCTCACCTCCTCGAGCAATTTCTCCATCACCGTCTGAAGGCGGCGCGCGCCGATATTCTCGACCTGGCCGTTCACCTCGGCGGCGATGCGTGCGATCGCGGCGATGCCGTCGTCGGTGAAGCGGACCTCGGCCCCCTCGGTCGCCAGCAACGCCTGATATTGCGCCGGCAGAGATGCCTTGGTGTCGGAGAGGATGGCGATGAAATCCTCCTCGGTCAGGCCTTTCAGCTCGACGCGGATCGGCAGGCGGCCCTGCAGCTCGGGCAGCAGGTCGGACGGCTTGGCGACATGGAAGGCACCGCTGGCGATGAACAGGATATGGTCGGTCTTCATCGGCCCGTATTTGGTCGCCACCGTCGTGCCTTCGATCAGCGGCAGCAGGTCGCGCTGCACGCCTTCGCGGCTGACCGAGCCGCCGCGCACGTCGCTGACCGCGATCTTGTCGATCTCGTCGAGGAAGACGATGCCGTTCGCCTCGGCGTCCGCCAGCGCGGTGCGGCTGACCTCGTCCTGATCGAGCCGCTTGTCGGCCTCCTCCTCGACCAGTTTGTCCCAGGCGGCACGCACCGACAGCTTGCGGCGCTTGAGCGGCTGATTGCCACTCAGCGACTTCATCATCTCGCCGAGGTTGATCATCTGCGGGCCGCTGCCCGGCACGTCGAACGGTGTCGCCGCGGCCTGTTCCAGCTCGATCTCGATCTCGGTCGCGTCGAGATGGCCGTCGGCGAAGCGCTGCTTGAAGCTCTCGCGCGTCGCCTGGCTCGAATCCTTGCCGACCAGGGCGTCGAGCAGGCGCTTCATCGCCGCTTCCTCCGCCTTGTCCTTGACCGCGACGCGGCGGCGCTCCTTCTCCAGCCGGATCGCTTCCTCGACGAGGTCGCGCGCGATCTGTTCGACGTCGCGGCCGACATAGCCGACCTCGGTGAACTTGGTCGCCTCGACCTTGACGAACGGCGCGTCGGCAAGCTTGGCGAGGCGGCGGCTGATCTCGGTCTTGCCGCAACCGGTGGGCCCGATCATCAGGATGTTCTTGGGCGTCACCTCGTCGCGCAGATCGGCCGAGAGTTGCTGGCGCCGCCACCGGTTGCGCATCGCCACCGCCACCGCGCGCTTGGCGTCGCGCTGGCCGATGATATGGGCGTCGAGGGCGGCGACGATCGCCTTGGGAGTGAGATTCTGGTTCATCGGAAATCCTGGGTCACAGCTGTGCTGGGATCGCGCGCCGCCAGGGCGCAGTAAGGTCACGACACCGCGGCCTTCGCCGGGGCGGCGCTGTCTATCCTTAAGTCGTGCTGTCCATCACCTCGATCGTGGTGCGATCGTTGGTGTAGACGCAGACCTCGGCGGCGATCGCCATCGCCTTGCGGCAGACGGTCTCGGCATCGGCCTCGTAATCGACCAGCGCGCGCGCCGCGGCGAGCGCGTAATTGCCGCCGGAGCCGATCGCGGCGACGCCGGCCTCCGGTTCGAGCACGTCGCCGTTGCCGGTGAGGATCAGCGTCACGTCCTTGTCGGCGACGATCATCATCGCCTCGAGATTGCGGAGATATTTGTCGGTGCGCCAGTCCTTGGCGAGTTCGACCGCGGCGCGCATCAGCTTGCCCTGATGCCGCTCCAGCTTCGCCTCCAGCCGCTCGAACAAGGTGAAGGCGTCGGCGGTGGCGCCGGCGAAGCCGCCGATCACCTGCCCGTCCGCACCGAGGCGGCGGACCTTCTTGGCATTGGGCTTCATCACGGTCTGGCCCATCGAGACCTGACCGTCGCCGATGACGACGACCTTGCCGTTGCGCCGGACCGACAGGATGGTGGTGCCATGCCAGACCGGCATGGAATGGGAATCGCTCATGGGGGCGATGTAGGGTGCCTGCGGTGCGGGGCAAGTCGATCGGGTCCGTCTTGGCGAGTGAGGACGATCGGGGTCTCGCGGAGGCGCGGAGAGGCAGGGTTGGGTTCACGCGAAGACGCTAAGACGCGAAAAGGCGTTTCGCGCAGAGGCGCAGAGGCATCGCGTCGGCGCGAAGCACCCTTCCTGACTAGGTCGCGTAGCGAAAAGGCCGCTCCGCGGCAGAGCACGTCAACTCTGCGTCCTCTGCGCCTCTGCGCGAACCGATGCTTCTTCTCCGCGCCTCCGCGTGAACCCTCCGCTACACCGTCACCGATCGACGCCCTTGATCTTCCCGACGGTGCGCGCCGCGGTGTAGCCGAGATAGCCGGTGCCGAAGAGCGCGTAGAGCGGCTCCGGGATCGCGGCGAGGTACGCCGCCATGCCGTGCGCGATCGCCGCGGCGCAGGCCGGGCGGATCGCCGCGACGAGGCCGACCGGGATCGCGCCAAGCAGCAGCACGTACATGACGTAGAGGAAGGCAGGCCGCGCGCGCGTCACCCAGCGGTCGGGGAGCGGCTCGCTCATGCGACGCGCGCCGCGAGCCAGCCGTAGAGGAACGCCTCGTCGGCGGGGCGGCGCTCGGCGAGCGCGAGATAGCGTTCGCCCTGCAAGGCATCGACCGCCTTGATCAGCACCCGCTCCCCCGCCGGCCCGCGGATGGCGAGGAAGGCGTCGAGCGCGGCGAGCGTCGCGGCGCCGATCCGCTGGTCCGCGGCGATGTCGGCATAATCGCGGCCGTTGCGGTTGAGCGCGTTGAGCGCGCGCTGGAGGAAGCGGGCCGCGGTGGCGGTGCCCATGTTGACGCCGGTGTCGAACAGTTCGGCGGCGAGCGCAGGCGCGCGTTCGGCGATCTTGTCGAACCCCGCGCCACGCCAGTAGACGCGCTCGTAGATCGCCGCGGCGATGGCGCGCGGCAGATCGCGCATCGCGCCATGGTAGCCGTTCGCCCGCGCCACCGCGACGCTGATCCCCCAGCAGGTCGGGCCGCCGCGGTCGGCGGGGTGGTCGACAAAGCCGCCTTCGCGGTCGATCACGTCGTCGATGAGGGTCTGTATCGTCATGCCGTGCCTCCTGCTGGTCAGGCGGCGATCGGGATCATGGCCGTTCCAAATAGGACAGCGGCTTTTTTCGGGGGCGTAAAAGCCGTGGCGCGTGCGTGGCTTGGCCGGCATGCGCACGGCCGCCGTTCCAACACGGCGTCGGCGCCAACCGGCGATCGTCATGTCCGAGTCGGCCGGGCCGCTTGTCAAACCGTAGCGCCCGGCGGTCGTGACGGCGGCCCGCCCCATGGCTCCGCAGCCCTCCCGCTTCGCACCACCGCGGGCCACGCCCCTACAGGTCGAGCGCCCACCCGTCGCGCCCCTTGGGGTCGAACGGCCCCTCCGGCACGTAGCGCGTCGCGCCGCCGCGCAATTGCAGCACCGTCCAGTCGCCCCGCCGGTCGATCCCGACCAGCGTGCAGCCGCATGCCGCATAGGCCGCGACGACATCCTCGCGCTGCGTCTCGAGCAGCCCGGCGAGCACGATCACCGCATCGGGCGCGGCGATCGCGGCGAGTTCGGGCGCCATCGACACCAACGGCCCGGCGAGGATGTTGGCGATCACCAGATCGAACGGCGCGGCCGCGTCGATCGCCGCATCGCGCGCGCCATCGGCGACGTAGAGCGCGACCCCCTCCACGCCGTTGCGCGCGGCATTGTCGCGCGTCACCGCGATCGCCACCGGATCGATGTCGGTCGCCACCACCCGCGCCGCCGGCCACAAGGCGGTCGCGGCGAAGGCGAGCAGGCCGGTGCCGGTGCCGACGTCGATCACCGCCTCGAACCGCCGCCCCGCCACCGCGAGCGCGTCGAGCATCGCGAGGCAGCCGCTGGTCGTGCCGTGATGGCCGGTGCCGAACGCCTGCCCCGCCTCGATCATGAAGGCGCGCCCGCCCGGCGGCGGCGACACGGCATGCGCGGCGGTATGGACGACGAAGCGGCCCTCGCGGATCGGCTCCAGCCCCGCCTGGCTCAGCGTCACCCAATCCTGCGCGTCGAGCCGCTCGACCGACGGATCATGGGCGCTGGCGCTCGGCACCAGGGCGTGGATCGTCGCCAGCATCGCCGCATCGGGTGTATGATCGAGATAGGCGTCGAGCCGCCAGCGTTCGACATCGTCCTCCACCTCCTCGGTGGTCATCAGCACCGCGTCGATGACGAGATCGCTCGCGCTGTCGATCGCCTCCGCCTCGGCGCGGGTGCACGGCAGGCTGACCTTCCAGCTCGACCCCGGCGTATCAGCGGACATAGCTCGCCCCGTTGACGTCGATCACCGCCCCGGTCATCGATGCCGGCGCCTCGAGCGCGCAGAAGCGCGCCACCGCCGCCACTTCGGCCGGATCAGCGACCTTGCCGAGCGGAATGTCGGCGAGCAGCGCGTCGCCGCCGCGGCTGGCGAGATAGTCGTCGGCCATGCCGGTCATCGTGAAGCCGGGGCAGATCGCGAAGGCGAGGATGTTCTCGCGCGCATAGCCGCGGGCGATCGTCTTGGTCATCGCCACCATCCCCGCCTTGGCGGCGGCATAATGCCAGTGCGCCGGTGAATCGCCGCGATAGGCGGCGCGGCTGGCGATGTTGACGATCCGCCCGCCGCACCCGCGCTGCTGCCAGTGGCGTACCGCCAGCCGGCACAGCTCCGCGGCGGCGGTGAGATTGATCCGCTGCGTCCGCTCCCAATCGGCGACCCAGTCGTCGTGGTCGCAGGTCAACGGACTGGCCTCGAACACGCCGGCATTGTTGACCAGCACGTCGATCTGCCCGGCCTGCGCCAGCGCCGCCGCCCACAAGGCCCGCGGCGCGGCGGGATCGGCGAAGTCGGCGGCGATGCCGCTCGCCGTGCCATGTCCGATCACCTGCGCGCCGCCCTCACGCAACGCCACGTCGATCGCCGCGCCGATGCCGCGGCTCGATCCGGTAAGAAGTATCGCCATGGCGTGGCTTTAGGCGGCGCGGCCGGGAGCGGCAATGGCGGCGCTGATGCCGGATGTTCACGCAGAGGCCCGGCGGCGCGGCGGCGTGGCGGCGCTGCGCCGTTCGACTAACCCAAAAGTCTCGGAGGTGCACAGAAAGCGCATCATAAGCCGACCACCCCGGCGAAGGCCGGGGCCCAGTCGGGCAACGGTCGTTGGCCTCGACTGAGCTTCACCCAACTGGACCCCGGCCTTCGCCGGGGTGGTGACTGGTGGAGGAGAGGAATTCCACCCCGCGGGCCTATTGCTTCGGCAAGCCTCTCGACCCGCCGACTTCCGGCATCATCCGACGCTGGCCGAGAACCCGTCCGCCGATTGCTGCAATTGCCCGAGCCGGTCGCCGACCTCGCCGAAGCCGGCGCCGAGGCTGTCGATCTCGCCGGCGACCGCCTGCGTGTCGGCGCGAATCGCCCCGATCGTGTGCGACATCGAATCGGCGGCGAGCGCGGTTTCGTCGACCGCCGCGGTGATCGCGGTGACGGTATGCGCCTGCGCGGCCATCGCGTCGCGGATGCGATCGGCGGAGACCTGCACCTCGCCGACCGTCTCGCGGATCGCCGCATTGGTCGCCACCGTCGTCCGCGTCGCATGCTGGATCGCGGCGATCTTGCCGGCGATATCGTCCGTCGCACGCGCGGTCTGGTTGGCGAGGCTCTTCACCTCCTGCGCGACCACCGCGAAGCCGCGGCCCGCGTCCCCTGCCCGCGCCGCCTCGATCGTCGCGTTGAGCGCGAGCAGATTGGTCTGCCCGGCGATGTCGCGGATCAGGCCGAGGATCGATTCGATCGACTGGGCGTGATCGCTGAGCAGCGCGCTCGCGCGCACCGCCTCGCCGGCATGGTCGCTGGCGCGCCGCGCGATGCCGGCGGCGGAATCGACCTCGGCGCGGGCATGGTCGATCGCGCGGATCAGGCCCGCCGCGGTCTGCGCCGCCTCGCGCATCGCCACCGCCGATTGCTCCGCCGCCGCGGCGACCTCCCCCGCCTTGCCGAGCATCTCGCGCGTCGAGGCGGAGGCCGCGCCGGCCTGGACGCGGATACGCGCGCCGAGCGTCGCGGTGCCGGCGATCGCGCAGGCGATGCTCTCGCGGAACGCCGCCGATCGTGCCTGCCGCTCCTCGCGCGCCGCCTCGTCGCGCAGCGCGACGAGCCGCCCGGTCATCAGGTCGGATTCGACCAGAGAGATGCGCTGGACCGCGTCGCACAGCCGCAGCAATCGCTTGGTATCGCCTTCGCAATGGCGTTCCAGCGTCCTCACGGTGAAACTGTGCGACTGGGCGAGCGCCGCCTGCAGGCTCGCCATCGGCACGCCGGACTGCGCGGACTGTTCGGCATTGCGCACCGCGATCGCACCCCAGGCGGCATCGAACGGCGCGCTGTACTTGAGGAAGGCGTAACGGGCGCTGTCGGCGATCCGCCGTTCGAGCCGGTCGGCGGTGAACAGCCGCCGCAACGGCTGCACCGCGGGCAGCGACAGATAATGGTCCCAGAAGCGGCGCGAGATCTCGCCATAGTCCGCCGGGGTCAGCAGCCCGGCGATCTCGCGGCAGGAGGTCGCGATCTCTCCGTCCCAGTCATATTCGCCGAGGTGCTCGGCGAGATCGCGCTGCGCCCTGGTCATCTCAGGCCGCGACCTTGGTGACGAATTCGCCGGCGCTGGTCTTGAGCGCGATCAGCTGGCCGTCGAGCCGGTCGAAGCCGCGACCGACATGGTCGATCTCGGCGGCGACCGTCTCGGTGTCGCTGCGGATCGCGGCGATCGTGCTCGACATCGAATCGGCGGCGAGCGCGGTCTCGTCGACTGCGGCGGTGATCGCGGTGACGGTCTGCGCCTGCGCCTCCATCGCATAGCGGATGCGGTCGGCGCTCTCCTGCACCTCGGTGACGGTGCTCTTGATGCTGGCGTTGGTCTCGACCGTCGAGCGTGTCGCCGACTGGATCGAGGCGATCTTGGCGGCGATGTCGTCGGTCGCGCGGGCGGTCTGGTTGGCGAGGCTCTTCACCTCCTGCGCGACCACCGCGAAGCCGCGGCCGGCGTCGCCCGCGCGCGCCGCCTCGATCGTCGCGTTGAGCGCGAGCAGATTGGTCTGTCCGGCGATGTCGCGGATCAGGCTGAGGATCGATTCGATCGACTTGGCATGATCGCTCAGCGTCTCCGACATGCCCACCGCATTGGTCGCCTGCACGCTGGCGCGGCTGGCGATCTCGGCGGCGGCCTCGACCTCGGTACGGGCGTCCTCGATCGCACGGATCAGACCGGCGGCGGTCTGCGCCGCCTCGCGCATCGCGACCGCGGATTGTTCGGCGGCGGCGGCGACCTCGCTCGCCTTGCCGAGCATGCCGCGCGCCGAGCCCGAGCTGCGCTGCGCCTGGTCGCGCAGCGCGCGGCCTTCATCGGTGGCGATCTCGACCGCGCTGGTGATGCCCTCGCGGAAATCGTCGGCGAGGCCTTCGCGGGCGAGCCGCGCGCCGTGATCGGCATAGCCGGCAAACAGCTCGACGGTCAGCTCGGTCTCCATGCCGAACAAGCGCATCAGCGCGTCGACCAGGCCGCTGTGGCGCGGATCGTCGGCCGGCACGCGGGCCATCAGCGCGCGCAGCGCGGCGCGATCACTGGCGCACGACATGGCGAGCACCTCCATCGTCGACACGCCCGCCGCATAAGCGGCGGCGACCGATCGTTCGAGCGACTCGACCCAGGCGAGCCCGTCGAGGTGGCAGCAGCGGTTGCGCAGATAGGCGATGCCGGCGGTGACGCGGCGTTCGGATTCGAGCGGCGTCCATTCCGGCGCACCGGGATGCGCGCGCCGCCAATGCGCCCAATAGGCCTCGACGATCGTCGGCGCGTCGGCCTCGATGATCGTCCACAATTCCGCCGCGCGCGGGATCAGCGTGTTCTCGCCGCCGTCGAAGGCGATGATGCGGCTGCGCAGGTCGATCGCGGCGGCAATGCTGGCCGGCTGTGGCAGGGCGAGGTCGGGCAAGAGCGTCTCCACGGTCGGCAATGTATCAAGAGTGTTGCAGGGATTAGAGTTCACTGGTTAATGGTCGGTTAGAGGCGGCGTCGGCCGATCGCCGGCCGGACTCCTTGCCGCGACGATGGTGCGCTGCGTCACTTTGCGCCGCTATGGCTTGCATCGCCCGTCCTCAGGCCTAATAGGCAGGCAATCGATTTTGGCCGAGGACCGTTCATGGCATCCCGCACTCCGGCGCGCCCGCGCAGCCCGCATCTTTTCTCGGGCTTTCTGAAGCTCCACTACAGCTGGGGCCCGCATATGCTGGTCTCGATCCTCCACCGCGCGACGGGCTCGGCGATGGCGACGGTCGGCACGGTGCTGCTCGTCTGGTGGCTCGCCGCGATCGCCTCGGGGGCGGAGGCCTATGCGCGGTTCCGCGACGTCTTCACCACCGACATGGGCCATCTCAACATCGTCGGCTGGGTGATCGGCGTCGGCATGACCTATGCGTTCTTCACGCACATGCTGAACGGCGTCCGCCACCTCGTGATGGACGCCGGCGCGGCGTTCGAACTGAAGCGCAACAAGATGTTCAGCCTGATCGTCATCGCCGGCGGCATCGTGCTGACCGTGGCCTTCTGGCTCTACCTGGGGATCAAGTGATGGGTTCGGGTACGCATATCGGCCGCGTCCGCGGCCTCGGCAGCGCCAAGGAAGGCGCGCACCATTGGTGGCGCCAGCGCGTCACCGCCGGGTCCAACCTGTTCCTGACCCTGTGGTTCGTCTTTTCGATCCTGCGCATGCCCGGCTATGACTATGCCAATGTGCACAGCTGGTTGCAGAACAGCTGGGCGGCGGTGCCGATGCTGCTGCTGATCGTCTCGGTCTTCTACCACTTCCGCCTCGGCCTGCAGGTGGTGATCGAGGATTACCAGCACGAGCAGAAACGCGTCGCCGCGATCCTGCTGCTCAACTTCTTCACGGTCGCCACTGCCGCGATCGCCATCTTCGCGATCCTCAAGGTCGCCTTCGGAGCTGCCGCATAATGTCGGACGCCTATAAGATCATCGATCACACCTATGACGCGGTCGTCGTCGGCGCGGGCGGTTCGGGCCTGCGCGCGGTGATGGAATGCGCGCAGAACGGCCTCAAGACCGCCTGCATCACCAAGGTGTTCCCCACCCGCAGCCATACCGTCGCGGCGCAGGGCGGCATCGCCGCCAGCCTCGGCAACATGGGTCCGGACCACTGGACCTGGCATATGTACGACACCGTCAAGGGCTCCGACTGGCTCGGCGACCAGGATGCGATCGAATATATGGTGCGCGAAGCGCCGGCCGCGGTCTACGAGCTGGAACATGCCGGCATGCCGTTCAGCCGCACCGACGAAGGCCGCATCTACCAGCGCCCGTTCGGCGGCATGATGCAGAACATGGGCGAAGGCCCGCCGGCGCAGCGCACCTGCGCCGCCGCGGATCGCACCGGCCATGCGATGCTGCACACGCTCTACCAGCAGTCGCTGCGCTACGATGCCGACTTCTACGTCGAATATTTCGCGCTCGACCTGATCATGGAGAACGGCCAGTGCCGCGGCGTCGTCGCTTTGTGCATGGAAGACGGCAGCATCCACCGCTTCCGCGCGCACAATACGGTGCTGGCGACCGGCGGCTACGGCCGCTGCTATTTCTCGGCGACCTCGGCGCATACCTGCACGGGTGACGGCGGCGGCATGGTGCTGCGCGCCGGCCTGCCGCTGCAGGACATGGAATTCGTCCAGTTCCACCCGACCGGCATCTACGGCGCGGGCGTGCTCATCACCGAGGGCGCGCGCGGCGAAGGCGGCTACCTGACCAACTCCGAAGGCGAGCGCTTCATGGAGCGTTATGCCCCGTCGGCGAAGGACCTCGCCAGCCGCGACGTCGTGTCGCGCTCGATGGCGATGGAGATGCGCGAAGGCCGCGGCGTCGGCAAGAACGGCGACCATATCTTCCTCCACCTCGACCATATCGATCCCAAGGTGCTGCACGAGCGGCTGCCCGGCATCACCGAGACCGGCAAGATCTTCGCCGGCGTCGACCTGACCCGCCAGCCGCTGCCCGTCACGCCGACGGTCCACTACAACATGGGCGGCATCCCGACCAACTTCCACGGCGAGGTCGTCCACCTCAAGGACGGCAATCCCGACACGGTCGTCCCCGGCCTGTTCGCGGTCGGTGAGGCGGCGTGCGTCTCGGTCCATGGCGCCAACCGCCTCGGCTCGAACTCGCTGATCGATCTCGTCGTCTTCGGCCGCGCCACCGGCAAGCGGATCGCCGATATCTGCAAGCCCAACGGCACGCACAATCCGCTGCCCAAGGGCTCGGAGGAGCTGGCGCTGACCCGCCTCGACAAGTTCCGCAACGCCACCGGCAGCATCCCGACCGCGGAGATCCGCGGCCAGATGCAGCGGACGATGCAGAAGCATTGCGCGGTGTTCCGCGACAATGCGCTGCTGACCGAGGGCCAGGCGCTGATGAAGGGCATCTACGGCCAGATCGCCGATGTCGCGGTCAACGACCGCAGCCTGATCTGGAACACCGACCTGATCGAGACGCTCGAGCTCGACAATCTCGCCGCGCAGGCGGTGGTGACGATCGACTCCGCCGCCAACCGCAAGGAATCGCGCGGCGCCCACGTCAACGAGGATTATCCTGACCGCGACGATGGCGAGTGGATGAAGCACACGATCACCAGCTTCACCGGCTGGGGCGGCGTCGGCGGCGCGACCGCGATCGATTATCGTCCGGTGCACGATTACACGCTCACCGACGACGTCGATTACATCAAGCCGAAGAAGCGGGTCTACTGATCCCCGGGCGGGGCGGATCGCCGCCCCGCCACCCTGCTCGGATCGCTCCCCTACCCGCGCGCCTTGCTGCGCGCATAATGCTGCGTTCCCTGGGTCAGCACCCGATCGCCCGCGACGATCGCCGCCACCGGGATATCGTCCTGGCGCTTCAGCTCCTCGTACAGCGGCGCGAAATCGGTCTCGACGGTGACGCGGAGCAATTCGTCGAAGCTCGGGATGACGAAATAATTCTGCTGGAAATCGTCGATCCGATAGTCGGTGCGCATCACCCGAGCGATATCGAAGGCGATCCGGTTCGGACTGGGATCGTCGAGCGCGAAGCGGCTCTCGGCGAAGCTCGACACGATGCCCGACCCATAGATGCGCAGATCGTCGCCTTCCTGCACCAGGCCGAACTCGACGGTGTACCAATAGAGCCGGCCGAGGTATTTGAGCGCGTCGAGCCCGAGCGCGCGCTGCCCGCCGCGGCCATAGGCCTCCAGATAATCGGCGAAGACCGGGTCGGCGAGCATCGGCACATGGCCGAAGACGTCGTGGAAGACGTCCGGCTCCTGGAGATAGTCGAGCTGGTCGGGGCGGCGGATGAAATTGCCGGCGACGAAGCGGCGGTTCGCCATATGGTCGAAGAAGACGTCATCGGGGACGAGGCCGGGCACCGCCACCACCTGCCAGCCGGTCAGCTTCATCAGCCGCTCGCTCAATTCGGCGAAATCGGGGATGCCGGGCTTGGACAGCTTGAGCACGTCGAGGCCGCGCAGATAGGCTTCCGACGCCCGGCCGGGCAGCAATTGGGATTGGCGCGCGAACAGAGTATCCCAGGTGGCATGATCCTCCGCCGTATAATGCTGCCAGTCCTGCGGGATCGTCCAGTCGGCGGACGGGGCGTGGGGTTGGGGTGATTCATCGGCCATGACGGCAGCCTAGCATAAGGTTTCGAATGATACGACATCCTGCCCTGACGAGCCTGAGCCGCTGGCTGGCGCGCATCGCCGCGCTCGTCGCGTTGCTGGTCGTCGGCTATGGCGTGGCGGGGCTGGTCGGTGGCGCCATTCCGTCGCATCGCGATTGGCGACCGCCCGCACGCGGCGTAACCGTCTATATCGAGTCGAACGGCATCCATGTCGGGCTGGTGGTGCCCAAGGTGGCGGCGGGGATCGACTGGCGCGGCTGGGCACCGGGAGCCGACCTCGCCGCGCCGCGTTACGAAGGATATGACCATCTTGCGATCGGCTGGGGCGAACGGACCTTCTATCTCGACACGCCGCACTGGCGCGACGTGCGGCCGGGGCGCGTGCTCGCCGCGACGATCGGCAGCGACGCGACGCTGCTGCACGTCGAGCACGTTCCTGCACCGGAGCCGGGTAACGACGTGCGCCGCATCGTGCTGCGGCCGGAGGAATATCGCCGCCTCGCCGCGTTCATCCGGTCGAGTGCCGCGCCGCAGCGGCAGCGCTGGCGCGGCTATGATCGCAACGACGCCTTCTATGCCGCGCGCGGCCATTACAGCGCGCTGCGGACCTGCAACGCCTGGGTCGGCGACGCGCTGCGCTTCGCCGGCGTCCGGGTCGGCCGCTGGACGCCGTTTCCGGTGACGGTGCTGCAATGGTTCTAGACAAATTGCAGGCCGGCCTCGCGCGCTGGCGCAGCGAGCCGCCCGCGCATGCGCGCTTCGGCCCCGACTTTCTCGCGCCGCCGCCGCCGCCCAAGGCGCTCGCGGCAAGTGAGGTGCCGCGCGTCGCCTGGATGTTGGCGACCCGCTGGCGCCACGCCGCGGCGCTCGCGGCGGTGCCGCCGGGGCGTGGCGGTGCGGTGATGGCGCTGCCCGGCCTGTTCGATTCGGACGGGTCGAGCATCGTGCTGCGCGACTTTCTGGCGAAGCTCGGCTATCGCGCCGAAGGCTGGGGGCTGGGCCGCAACCTCGGCGTCAAGAGCGTCGGCACCGAGGCGGAACGGCTGATTGCCCGCGTCGAGGCGCTGCATGCGGAGGCGGGGCCGGTGGCGCTGGTCGGCGTCAGCCTCGGCGGGATCATGGCACGGCTGGTCGCGCATCGCAGGCCCGATCTCGTCCGCAAGGTGGTGACGGTGAGTTCGCCTTATGCCGGCGGCGGCCGTGCCACCAACGTCTGGCGGGCGTTCGAATGGGCGACCGGCGAGCGCGTCGACGACCCGGCGGTGATCGCCCGCAGCCAGGCGATCGCCGCGCCGCTGCCGGTGCCGTGCACCGCGATCTGGAGCCGCAGCGACGGCTTCGTCAACGGCTTCATCTGCCACGACCCCAGCGCCGAGGCGGTCGAGGTGAGCAGCGGCCACCTCGGCGTGCACATCCACCCGGAGGTGCTGCTCGCGATCGCCGCGGCGCTGGCGCAGGATGCGGTGGTGCAGGACCGGTAGCGGGTGCGGGCGGTTTGGGTTTCGAGGCCGTATGAGGATTCACGCGAGGACGCGAAGCCGCGAAGAGGGTGCGCATGAGCGCGGCCCGTCTCCCTTCAGACGACGATTAAACAGGAACTGCGTATTCCGTTCACCTTCTCTCCGCGCCTCCGCGTGAACCCCTTCTTCTCTTCGCGTCTTAGCGTCTTAGCGTCTTAGCGTCTTAGCGTCTTAGCGTGATCCATCGTCGACAGGCGACCGTGGCGAACGGCGTTGATTCACGCGGAGGCGCGGAGGCGCGGAGGAGTCCCGCTCGGGGGCATGGCGTGGCCACGATCGCGATGAGGGAGCCCCACATCCGCGAGACGACAGCGCAAGCCTTGGGACTCGTGCAGACCTCTTTCCGTCATGCCGGACTCGTCCCGGCAACCACGGTTCCGCAGGAGCATAAGCCCTCGCGCTGGCGGCACGGTGGACGCCGAAACACGTCCAGGGTGACGGCGCATTTGGGGCGGCGGCAAGACTGGGATTTCCGAGGCGCTGAACCACTTAAGCCTCAGCGACGGTGAATCCGACGGAGGCGGCGGATACCCGAGGCGATCGACCGGCTCGCGGCCCGATCACCCCAACCGATGCCCCTCAATAGCCGGCGCGATAACCCGCATAGTGGCAGGCGTCCTGATCGTCCGGGTGCGAGCGGCAGCGGGCGGCGGCCTTCTTGCGTTCGCGGCCTTCCTTCGCCTCCTGCTTGCGCATCTTGCGGCCGTAGTTGCGGTCGGCCTCGGACTGGCTCGTCGTCGTCCAGTCGACCGCCTTGCCGGCGACCTGGAACGGCGCCTTGACGATCGAGGTGGCGGTGCTGACGCAGCCCGCGGTGGCGAGCGTGACGGGGAGAAGCAGAAACAGGCTACGCATTTACGGATGATCCTTGGCCGCACGGCGGGTCTCGACGCCGATTAGCGGGTAATCGGTGAAGAATCCGTCGATACCAAGGCGGAGCGCGCGGCGGATCTCGCCGGCGATATCGCCGTGCGCGGCCGGATCGTCGCCGCGGCGGAAACGCGGCGGCAGGAAGGTGTTTTCGGCACGATAGGTCCAGGGATGCACCTTGATCCCGGCGGCATGCGCGTCGGCGACCAGGGTCGTCGGCGTATCGCCCTGCCACAGCTGCGCCTTGTCGGGGCCGATGCCATAGGCATAGCCCGCCACCGCGCGCAGGCCGGCGGGGGTGAGCATCGCCGCATAGCTCGGCACCGCATGATCGGCCGGGCCGCCCTCCCCCGCCATCAGCTGGATCAGCCGCACCTTGGTGAGGCGGTGGATATGCCGGAGGTTGGCGACCTCGAACGACTGGATGAACACCGGCGCGTCGGCCCTGTCCCATCCCGCCTGCCGCAGCGCCGCGACGAGCGGCAGGTCGGTGCCGAGGCCGATGCTCGCGAAATAGGTCGGATGCTTGGTCTCGGGATAGATGCCGATCGTCCGCCCGGTCTCGGCGGTGCGGCGCTTGGCGAGGGCGATGATCTCGGCGAGCGTCGGAATCTCGAACCGGCCGTCATAGGCGGCATTGCCGGGGCGCAGTTGCGGCAGCCGTTCGCGGGCGCGCAGCGTCTTCAGCTCGGCGAGCGTGAAATCCTCGACGAACCAGTCGGTCAGTGTCGCGCCATCGATCGTCTTGGTGGTGCGGCGGTCGGCGAATTCGGGATGAGCGGCGACGTCGGTGGTGCCGCCGATCGCATTTTCGTGCCGCGCGACCAGCACGCCGTCCTTGGTCGGCACGAGATCGGGCTCGATGAAATCGGCGCCCTGATCGATCGCGAGATCATAGGCCGCGAGCGTATGTTCGGGGCGCGATCCGCTGGCGCCGCGGTGCGCGATGACGATCGGTTCGGTGACGGGTCTGGGCATCGCGCGATCCTGCGCGCAGACCATCGCAGATGCCAGCAGCAGCGTGGCGGTGAGAGCGATTCGCAAATCGGAAACCATCATGATTGCGCGCGTTACACGTACATTCCTTCACGGGTGTGACTCCCGATCCTCGCGAGGCAGCGCATGCATTTCACGATCAACGGCCAATCGTTCGAGGCCGAACCCGATATCCGCACCTCGCTGCTCGATCTGTGCCGCGAACATCTGGGGCTGACCGGCAGCAAGAAGGGCTGCGACCACGGCCAGTGCGGCGCGTGCACGATGCTGGTCAACGGGCGCCGCATCAATTCCTGCCTCAGCCTCGCGGTGATGCACCAGGACGACGAGATCACCACGATCGAAGGGCTCGGCACACCCGAGGATCTGCACCCGTTGCAGGCGGCCTTCGTCCGTCATGACGGCTATCAGTGCGGCTATTGCACGCCGGGGCAGATCTGCTCGGCGGTCGGCATGCTCGACGAGGTCAAGAAGGGCTGGCCGAGCCACGTCACCGGCGATCTCGATGCGCCGACCTTCGACGACGGCGAGATCGCCGAGCGGATGAGCGGCAACATCTGCCGCTGCGCCGCCTACCCCAATATCGTCGACGCGATCCGCGAGGTCGCCGAGAGCAACGGCGACACCAAGATCGCCCCCCGTCAGCCGGTGGAGGCAGGCGCATGAAGACCTTCAGCTACGCCAAGGCGGACGACGCCGAGACCGCGGTGCGCGATGCGCACGTCTCCGGCGCCAAATATATCGCGGGCGGCACCAATCTGCTCGACCTGATGAAGCTGCAGGTCGAGACGCCCGAGAAACTGGTCGACATCAGCCGCCTGCCGCTCGGCGAGATCGAGGAGCGCGAGGATGGCGGGCTGACGATCGGCGCGCTGGTGCCCAATTCCGACCTCGCCGCCGATCCGCGCGTCATCGCCAAATATGAGGTGTTGAGCCGCGCCCTGCTCGCCGGTGCGAGCGGTCAGCTGCGCAACAAGGCGACGACCGGCGGCAATCTGCTCCAGCGGACGCGCTGCTACTATTTCTACGACACGTCGACGGCGTGCAACAAGCGCGAGCCCGGCAGCGGCTGTTCGGCGATCGGCGGCTTCAACCGCGTGCTCGCGGTGCTCGGCACGTCGGAGCATTGCATCGCCACCCACCCCGGCGACATGCCGGTGGCGATGCGTGCGCTCGATGCGACGATCATCACGCTCAAGGCCGACGGCGACAAGCGCCGCATCCCGATCGGCGATTTCTATCGCCTGCCCGGCGATACGCCGCAGATCGAGACGGTGCTCGAAGCCGGCGAGCTGATCACCCATGTCGAACTGCCCGCACCGCCCAAGGGCAAGCAGGTCTACGTCAAGGTCCGCGACCGCGCGTCCTACGCCTTCGCGCTCGTCTCGATCGCAGGGGTGGTCGAGGTGGCGGACGGCAAGATCGCCTCTGCCGCGCTCGCCTTCGGCGGACTCGGTCCTATGCCGTGGCGCAATCCGGCGGTGGAGGCGGCGCTGGTCGGCCAGGCGCCGTCGGACGCGGTGTTCGCCGCGGCGGCGGATGCGCTGCTCGCCGATGCCAAGGGCTATGGTTCGAACGACTTCAAGATCCCGCTGGCGCGGCGGGTCCTGATCGCGACGCTGCGCGACCTGACGGGAGAATGAGCATGTTCGGTTTCGGCAAGGGCGACACCAACTCGCTGACGATGAACAAGGCGCATCCGGAGTCGCTGCTCGACAGTTCGGCGCAGGATGTGATCGGCAAGCCGATCGACCGGATCGACGGACCGAAGAAGGTCTCCGGCAAGGCCACCTATGCCGCGGAATATGCGCTCGACAACGTCGCCTACGGCTATCTCGTCCGCGCCACGGTCGGCGCGGGCAAGATCACCAAGCTCGACGCCGAGACCGCCAAGGCGATGCCGGGGGTGATCGACGTCATCACCGATTACGCCACCTTCCTGCGCAACCCGCAGCAGGGCGGCGAGACCGAGGCACCGACGCAGGGCGTCGAACAGGTCGCTTATTATGGCGAGATCATCGCGATCGTCGTCGCCGAAAGCTATGAGGCGGCGCGCGACGCGGCGCTGCGCCTCCATGTCGACTATGCGCCGAGCGAAGGCCGCTACGATTTCCAGACGCATCGCAACGAGGCGGAGAAGCCGTCGCCGCAGCAGATCCCGCCCTATCACGAGCAGGGCGATATCGAAGAAGGCATGAAGCAGGCGCAGCACCGGATCGACGTCACCTACACCACGCCGAGCCAGAATTCGGCGGCGATGGAGCCCCATGCCAGCCTCGCGGTATGGGAAGACGGCGCGCTGACGCTGTACGGCGCTTACCAGATGCCGGCATCGGACAAGCAGCAGCTCGCCAAGTCGCTCGGCGTCTCGGCGGACAAGGTGCGGATCGTCGCGGCCTATGTCGGCGGCGGCTTCGGCTCGAAGCTCGGCATCGCGCCGGAGAGCGTCGCCGCGGCGATCGCCGCCAAGCGGCTCGGCCGCCCGGTCAAGGCGGTGATGGCCCGCCAGCAGGTGTTCGACGCCACCGTCCGTCGCTCAAACACCGAACAGCGGATGCGGCTCGGCGCGGATGCCGACGGCAAGCTGATCGCGATCGGCCATGAGACGATCACCTCCAACCTGCCCGGCGAGGATTATTTCGAGCCCGCCGGCATGGCGACGCACTTCCTGTACGACGGCGAGAATCGGCTGATCACGCACGATATCGTCCGGCTCGACTGGACGCTGTCCGGATCGATGCGCGCGCCCGGCGAGGCGGTCGGGCTGATCGCGCTGGAAGGCGCGATCGACGAACTGGCCGAGGAGATCGGCATCGATCCGATCGAGCTGCGCCGCCGCAACGAGCCGGAACAGGATCCCGAGAAGAAGGTCCCCTATTCGTCGCGGATGCTGATCCCGTGTCTCGAACGCGGCGCGGAGCGGTTCGGCTGGGCCAAGCGCAAGCCGGCGGGCACCGATCGCCGCGGCGACTGGCTGTACGGAATCGGCGTCGCCTCGGCGGCACGCTCCAACCAGTTGCAGAAGTCCGCCGCCAAGGTGTCGATCGACGGTCAGGGCAAGGCGCATGTCGAAACCGACATGACCGATATCGGCACCGGCACCTACACGATCCTCGGCCAGATCACCGCCGAGATCCTCGGCCTGCCGATCGAGGACGTCATCGTCCACCTCGGCGACACCGATGCGCCTCCGGGTGCGGGATCGGGCGGATCGTGGGGCGCCGGATCGTCGGGGTCGTCGGTCTATCTCGCCTGCGAGGCGCTGCGCGGACAGATCGCCAAGGCGATGGGCGTCGACGAGCCATCGATGACGCTCAAGGACGGGCGCGTCATCGCCGACAACCGCAGCGTGCCGCTCGCGGAGCTGGTCGGCGACGGCATGGAAGCGACTGGCGAGATCGCCCCCGGCCGACAGGAAAAGACGTTCAACCAGGCGAGCTACGGCGCGCATTTCGCCGAGGTCGCGGTCAACGTCGTCACCGGCGAGGTGCGGGTCAAGCGGATGCTCGGCGTGTTCACCGCGGGGCGCATCCTCAACGAGAAGACGGCGCGCTCGCAATGCCTCGGCGGCATGACCTTCGGCATCGGCAGCGCACTGACCGAGGAACTGGTCCACGATCCCCGCAACGGCAAGGTCGTCAACCGCGACCTCGGCGAGTATCACGTGCCGGTCAACGCCGACGTGCCGCAGCTGGAGGTCGAGTTCCTGCACGAGCGCGACATCCAGGCCAATCCGCTCCACGCCAAGGGGCTGGGTGAGGTCGGCATCTGCGGCGCGGCGGCGGCGGTCGGCAATGCGATCTACAACGCCACCGGCGTGCGCGTGCGCGACTATCCGCTGACGCTGGACAAGCTGCTCGACGGACTTCCGGTGGTGTGAGGCGGTGCGGGGGGTGCTTGCGGCCCTGCCCCCGCGCGGGTGGGAGCCCGGTGTTCCGGAGCGCGAGGTAGCTGCTCTGCTCGGCCACTGGGTTCCCCCCTCCGTCATGCCGGACTCGTTCCGGCATCCACGGCCCCGCAGGAGCCTCAGCCATTGCCTCCGCGGCACGGTGGACCCCCGAACACGTCCGGGGTGACGGTGCGTTTCGGGCCAGGCCGAGACATCGCAAAGGTCTCGTGTTCGCGACGATCCGTGGTGCCGCTATCACCGGGAGCCCTCTCGGCAGGCGTTACGCGCACCGCGGGCGAGGATCATCAGCCCCCTCCCCTGTTCCTCGCCGCCTGCCCGTCCTACATAGCCTGCGCCCGGGGGCGAGGATAAGCCGATGAACGATATGACGATGGACCGTGCCTACCGGCCGGCAGGGCTGGCGCGTGGCGAGGTGCTCGGCGCGCCGGTGCCGCGGATCGACGGACCCGCGAAGGTGAGCGGCACCGCGACCTATGCCTATGAAGGCGCCGAGCCCGGCATCGCTTATGCCGCGATCGTCGGCGCGCCGGTCGGCAGCGGCCGCGTCACCGCGATCGACGCCGCGGCGGCGGAGGCCCTGCCCGGCGTCCTCGCGGTGATCCATGGCGATCCGCGGATGGTGACCGGCGGAAGCAACTCGCAAGCGCAGGCACACAGCGACACCGACCGCATCTTCCACTACGGCCAGCCGGTCGCGATCGTCGTCGCCGTGGATCAGGCGGTCGCCCGCGAGGCCGCGACGCTGGTCGTCGTCTCGACCGAGACCGGCGACGGCCGGTTCGATCCCACGGCGCAGCCGGTGCAGCGCGATCCCGACATCGGCTTCCTCAAGCCGGTCGAGATCGGCGATGTCGATGCGGCGCTGGCGGCGGCACCGGTGGTGCTCGACCGCAGCTATACGACGCCGGTCCATTTCCCCGCCGCGCTCGAACCGCATGCCAGCACGGTCGCCTGGGCGGACGGCAAGCTGCTGGTGCGCACCAGCAATCAGGTGATCGGCGGCGCGCGGCGGACGATCGCCAAGGCCCTTGGCCTCGCCGCCGAGGACGTTCGCGTGCTCGCTCCCTTCGTCGGCGGCGGCTTCGGCGGCAAGACCGGCGTCGGCCCCGAGGTGATCCTCGCCGCGATCGCCGCCGAGCGGGTTGGCCGGCCGGTCAAGATCGCCCTGCCGCGCGCGCAGACCGCCTATCTCGTCCACCATCGCTCGGCGACGACGCAGCGGGTGCGGATCGGTGCCACCGCCGACGGCCGGATCACCGCCTTTGCGCATGAGGGCGTCGCCGCGCAGAACGACGATGCCAGTTTCCTCGAACCGATCCCGTTCGGCTCGCTGCCGCTCTACGCCGGCGAGGCCCGGCGCTTCCGCACCGATCTCGTCCGCGTCGACCTGCCCGCCACCGGCGCGGTGCGCGCACCGGGCGAGGCGATCGGCACCTTCGCGGTCGAATGCGCGATGGACGAGCTGGCCGAGACGCTCGGCCTCGACCCGGTCGAGCTGCGCCGCCGCAACGAGCCGGAGGTCGATCCGGTCAGCGGCAAGCGCTTCTCGACGCGGCGGATGCTCGATTGCTACGACGAGGGCGCACGCGCCTTCGGCTGGGCGGAGCGGCGCAAGCGGCGCGAGGGCGACTGGCTGATCGGCCACGGCATGGCGGCGGCGCTGCGCGGCAATTTCACCGTCAAGGCGGAGGCGCGGGTGACGCTCGGCGGCGACGGGCGCGCGATCGTCGCCTGCGACATGACCGACATCGGCACCGGCACCTATACGATCCTCGCGCAGACCGTCGCCGAGATGCTCGGCCTGCCGATCGCCGCGGTCGAGGTGCAGATCGGCGACAGCGACCTGCCCGCCAGCGCCGGCTCCGGCGGATCGTTCGGCGCGGGCAGCGCCTGTTCGGCGGCGGTGCTCGCCTGCGAGGACATCCTCGCCACGCTCGCGCTGCGGATGAACGCCGCGCCCGAGGATCTGCTGCTGCACGACGGGGTCGTCACGGCGGGCGGGCGCAGCGTCGCGCTCGTCGACCTGCTCGACGGCGCCGCCATCGTCGCCACCGGCAAGACCGGCCCCGGCGCCGAGACGCAGGCCACCAGCCAGGCGAGCCACGGCGCGCATTTCGTCGAGGTCGCGGTCCATGCCGTCACCGGCGAGGTGCGGGTGCGGCGGATGCTCGGCGTGTTCGACGTCGGACGCGTGCTCAACGCCAAGACTGCGGCGAACCAGCTGATCGGCGGCATGGTCTGGGGCCTGTCCTATGCGCTCGGCGAGGCGGCGGTGGTCGACGTGCGCAACGGCCATTTCGTCAATCCCGACTTCGCCGAATATCACGTCGCCGTGAACGCCGACGTGCCGCGCATCGACGTCCGCTTCATCGAGGAGATCGACGACAGCGCCAATCCGGTCGGCGCCAAGGGAGTGGGCGAGCTCGGCATCTCGGGCGCGGGTGCGGCGGTGGCGAATGCGATCCACGACGCCTGCGGCGTACGCGTGCGCGACTTTCCGGTGACGCTGGATAAATTGCTGGCAGGATTGCCTGACGTATAATTCCTCCCCTGAAAGGGGAGGGGGACCGCGACGCGTAGCGGCGTGGTGGAGGGGGGCTTCCGCAAACGGTATCGCTTGTGGAAGCCCCCCTCCACCACGCCCTGACGGGCGCGGTCCCCCTCCCCGTACCGGGGAGGAACCAAAGGATAGACTATGGCCGAAAACGATTCCGTCCTCGCCGCCGCCCGCCATTGGCAGGGCGAACCGCTCGCGCTCGCGACGGTGGTCTCCACCTGGGGCAGCGCGCCGCGGCCGCGCGGCAGCCATATGCTCGTCCATGCCGACGGACGGTTCGAAGGATCGGTGTCGGGCGGCTGCGTCGAGAGCGACATCCTACAGACCGCCGCCGAGGTGATCGCCGGCGCGCCCTTCCAGCTCAAGCGCTACGGCGTCGCCGACGATGCGGCATGGGAGGTCGGCCTGCCCTGCGGCGGCGAGATCGCGGTGATGGTGCAGCCGGTTTCGGCGGCGGGCTTCGACCCCGAATTGTTCGACCGGATCGCCGAGGCGCGCGAACGCGGCGAGGCGCTCACCGTCACCACCGATCTCACCACCGGGCACAGCGACTTGCGCCCCATCGAAACCGGCGAGGTGTTCGCCAACCGCTACGATCCAGCACGGCGGCTGCTGATCGTCGGCGCGGTGCAGATCGCCCAGGCGCTCGCCGCGCTCGCCCGCACGCTCGGCATCGACACGACGGTGATCGATCCCCGCGCGCGTTTCCTCACCGAGGAGCGTTTCCCCGGCGTGACGCTCGACGACCGCTGGCCCGACGAGGCGATCGAGGCGCTGCGCCCCGGTCCGGCGACCGCGGTGGTGACGCTCAGCCACGACATCAAGATCGACGATCCCGCGCTGATCGCCGCGCTCGCCAGCGACGCGCCCTATGTCGGCGCGCTCGGCAGCCGCCGCAGCCATGCCGCGCGCCGCGACCGGCTCGCCGCGGCGGGGCTGAGCGCGGCGCAGATCGACCGGATCGACGCGCCGGTCGGCATCGACATCGGCGCGATCGGCCCGTCGGAGATCGCGCTGTCGATCGCCGCGGCGATGGTCGGCGCGTTCCACGGCCAGCGCGCATGATCGCGGCGGCGGATTGCGTGCTGGTGCTGCTCGCCGCCGGGCGGTCGCAGCGGATGGGCGATGTCGGCAGCAAGCTCGACGAACCGTTCCTCGGCCGGCCGCTCGGCCTGCACGTCGCGATCGCGCTCGAGGACATGCCGTTCCGGGAACGGGTGGCGATCGTCGGGCGCGCGCAATGCGATTATGCCGCGCATGGCTTCACGCTGATCCGCAACGACGATCCCGCGATGGGGATGAGCCGGTCGCTGGCGCTCGGCGTGGAGCGCGCGCGCGCGCTCGAGGCGCGCGGCATCGTCGTCGCGCTCGCCGACATGCCGCGGGTGACCGCGACGCATATCTATCAGCTGCTCGATGCCGCCGACGACGCGGATGCGATCGTCGCGTCGAGCGACGGCCGCGCGCCCAAGCCGCCCGCGGTGTTCGGCGCCGGCCGCTTCGACGCGCTGCTCGCGCTGGAGGGCGACGCCGGTGCGCGCGCGATGGTGCGGGCGGGCAAGCATGTCGTGACGACGCCCGCCGAGCTGATCGATGTCGATACGCCGGAGGAGCTCGCCCGGTTGCGCGAGCTGGTCCATGCGCCGGAGGTGTATACGCGGGTCGGTCGACGGGTGGCGGCGGAGGGGTAGAGCTTTATCCCAACTCATCATCCCCGCCTGCGCGGGGATGACAGGGTGCAGGGTAAGGCTCGCCCCTCAGAGCGCCCCCCTATTCGTGGCGCAGTGCGTCGATCGGGTTGAGCGCGGCCGCGCGGCGGGCGGGGAAATAGCCGAACACCACGCCGATCACCGCCGAAATGGCGAAGGCGATGATGTTGATCTGCGGATCGAACGTCCACGGCACCTGCATCAGCGGCACCAGCGCGAGGATCGCGCCCTGCGCGATCACCAGCCCGATGATCCCGCCGAGGCAGGACAAGGCCACCGCCTCGACGAGGAATTGGAGCAGCACCTCGCGCGCCACCGCGCCGATCGCGAGGCGGATGCCGATCTCGCGCGTCCGTTCGGTGACGGAGACGAGCATGATGTTCATGATGCCGATCCCGCCGACCACCAGGCTGATCGCCGCCACCGCCGCGACGATCCGCGTCAGCAGGGTCGTCGTGCCGGTGAGCGTGTCGGAAATCTGCTTGGTGTCGAAGATGTTGAAATCGTCGTCACGCCCGCCGGACAGGTGCCGCCGCTCGCGCAGCAGCGCGGTGATCGAGGCCTGTACCGCGCTCGTCTGGTAATCGCTGTCGACGCCGACCAGCATCACGCGCACGTCGTCATTGCCGACGAAGCGGCGCTGCACGGTCTTGATCGGCATGACGACGACATCGTCCTGATCGCCGAAGCCACCCTGGCCGCGCGTCGTCAGCGCGCCGATCACGTCGCAGCTGACGTTGCCGAGGCGGATGCGCGTGCCGATCGGATCGCCGCCGCGGTAGAGATTCTGGCGCACGGTATTGCCGATTAGGCATACCGCCTTGCCCGCCTCCTCCTCGCCCGGCGTCCAGTAGCGGCCGGAGGCGAGCGGCCAGGGCTGGACGGTGTTGAACGCCAGCGTCGTGCCGTTGATCGTCGTCGACCAATTGGCGCCTTCGTAGATCGCGGTGGCGCTCGAGCTGGTCTGCGGCGCGACCGCGGTGATGCCGGCGATCTGCGTCGCGATCGCATCGGCATCGGCGATCTTGAACGGCGGCGGCGGCGGCCCACCGCCACCGCGCCCGAAGCCCTGCCCCGGCCGCACCTGAAGGATGTTGCTGCCCAGCGCGGAAATCTGCTGCTGCACCGCCGCGGTGGTCGCCTTGCCCAGCGTCACCATCGTCACCACCGCGCCGACGCCGATGACGATGCCGAGGATGGTGAGGAACGAGCGCAGCAGATGCCGCCGGATCGAGCGCAGCGCGAGGATGAGCGTGGTGCCGATCATGACGCGTCCACGGCCTCGCCCTGGCGATGCTGCGCCTCGATCCGCTCGACCAGCCCGTCCTTGAAGTGGATCACGGTGCGCGCGAAGGCGGCCATATCGGGCTCGTGCGTCACCATCAGCACGGTGATGTTGCTGGTACGGTTGAGGTCGGTGAGCAATTCCATGATCTCCACCGAGCGTTCGCTGTCGAGGTTGCCGGTCGGCTCGTCGGCGAGCAGCACGTCGGGCTGCGTCACGATCGCGCGGGCGATGGCGACGCGCTGCTGCTGGCCGCCGGACAGTTCGGCCGGGGTGTGATCCCACCAGCGATCGAGCCCGACCTTGGCGAGCGCCGCCATGCCGAGCTCGCGCCGCGCCTTCTTGTCCTCGCCGCGATAGAGCAGCGGCAGCTCGACATTCTCCAGCGCGCTCGTCCGGCTGAGCAGGTTGAAGCCCTGGAAGACGAAGCCGAGGTAGCGGCGGCGCAGCAGCGCGCGCTGGTCGCGGTCGAGCGTCTCGACATGATGGCCGCGGAACAGGAAGGTGCCGCCCGACGGCACGTCGAGGCAGCCGAGGATGTTCATCGTCGTCGACTTGCCCGATCCCGACGGCCCCATCACCGCGACGAAATCCCCCGCCGCGATATCGAGGTCGACGCCCTTCAGCGCCTGGAATTGCGTCGCACCGGTGCCGTAGACCTTGGTGACGTTGCGCAGCGTGATGATCGGGTCAGCCATGCGCTTTTCCCTCGCCTGTCATCCCCGCGCAGGCGGGGAGCCAGACGCGCCCGCGCTGCGCAGGAGCCGGACGACTTGCGTCGCTCGCCGCTCGCCTGCGCGAGGACGACACGGCGGGCCGCTTACTGTCCACCGCCGCCACCCTGACGCCGCTGGCCGCCGCCGCGCTTCGCGCCGCCGCCGGCATCGTTGCCGCTCGACAGCTGGCCGGTGATCACCTGCTGATCGGGCTTGAGGTCGCCGCCGAGCACCTCGGTCATCGTGCCGTTGGTATCGCCGGTGGTCACCTGCACCGCCTGCGGCTTGCCGTCCGCGCCCTTGACGTACACCGTCTGCGACGCGCCGCGCGCCAGCGTCGCGGTACGCTCCGGGCGATCGCGGCGCGGGCGGAAGGTGAGCGAGCCGGCAATGCCGCCGCTCGACCCGCCCGCCGTGCCGCCCGCCGCAGGCTTGAAGCGCAGCGCCGCATTGGGGACGAGCAGCACGTTCTGCTTGTCGGAGGTGACGATGTCCGCGGTCGCGGTCATGCCGGGGCGCAGCTGCAGCGAGGGATTGGCGACGGTGAGGTCGGCGGCATAGCTCACCACCTGCCCGCTGGTCGAGCTGGTGGTGGTCGTCGTCGAGGTCGAGCTCGCCGAACTGACGGTCAGGTTGGAGCCGAGATCGACGCGCGTGATCGTCGCCGGGAAGGTGCGGCCCGGAAAGGCGTCGACGGTGAAGTTCGCCTTCTGCCCGACCTTGACCTCGCCGACATCGGCCTCGTCGATCGCCACCTCGAGCTTCATCTTGCTGAGATCCTCGGCGATGACGAACAGGGTCGGCGTGTTGAACGAGGCGGCGACCGTGGCGCCGGGATCGATCTGGCGCGCGAGCACGACGCCGTTGACCGGCGAGCGGATCACCGCGCGGGCGCGCTGCGTCTGGTTCTGCGCCAGTGCCGCCTGCGCCGCGGCGACGTTCGCCTGCGCGACCTTCAGCGCGGCGACGCTGCGCTGATAATCGGCGCGGCCGGTCTGCAATTCGGTGCCCGAGGGGACGCGGCCGTTGGACAGCTTGTAGACCTCCTCCAGCCGGGCGAGCTGCGCGCGGCTTTCGGCGACGGTTGCCTGCGCCTGATTGACCTGCGCCTGGTTGGCGGCGATCTGCGCCTGCTGCTGGCGGATCTGGTCGTCGATCTGCTGCGGATCGATCAGCGCGAGCGGCTGGCCGGCGCTGACGCGGTCGTTGACGTCGACCACCACCTTGGTGACGAGGCCCGACAGCTGCGAGCCGACCGTCACCTGATTGGTCGGCGCGAGCTTGCCGGTCGCCGAGACGGTGACGGTGAGATTGCCGCGCGTCGCCGCCTGCGTCGCATAGCCCGCCTCCGCCTTGGCGCCGAAACAGCTCTTGAGCAGCAGCGCGAGCAGCACGACGCCGAGCGCGACGAACACCCATTTGAGATAGCGCCGCCACACCGGCACCGGCTTCACGCCGAGAAAATCGTCGATCGGTTCGGCCATCAGCGGGTCTCTTCTGGAGCGGTTCGAGCAGGCGGTTGCGCCGCCGGGTTGCGGGCGGCGCGGGCGGGCGCCTCAGGCGTGACGCTCGGGTCCCAGCCGCCGCCGAGCGCGTTGTACAGCGCGACGAGCGCGGTCGCCTGGTCCGAGCGCGCCTGGGTCAGGCCGTTCTGCGCGGAGAGCAGCGTCGCCTCCTGCTGGTTGAGCGTGGTGAAATCGGTGAGGCCGCTGCGATACTGGCTGCGCGCGAGGATCGCCGCGGCGTTGCTCGCATCATAAGCGATGCCGAATTGCGTCTCGCGCTGGCGCGCCGAATCGAGCGCGACGATCGCATTCTCGATATCCTCGAGCGCGGTGAGGATCGTGCCGCGATAGGCGGCGAAGGCCGCATCCGCCGCCGCCTCGTTCGATCGCACCTGGCTGCGCAATCGGCCGCCGTTGAAGATCGCCTGGGTCAGCCCGGCGAACAGGCTGCCGGTGATCGCATTGCCAAGGCTGCCGAGCCCGGTCGCGTTGGAGTTGACGTTGCCGCTGATCGCCAGCGCCGGATAGAGCTGCGCCTTGGCGACGCCGATCTGCGCGGTCGCGGCGGCGAGCGCGCGTTCGGCGGCGCGTACGTCGGGGCGGCGGCGCAATGCGTCGGCGGGGATGCCGACGCCGACCGTCGCCGGGCCGCGCGGGATCGGCCGCGCGGCGGCGAGCCGGCTGCGCAGCGCGCCGGGCGCCTGACCGGTCAGTACGCCGATCCGCGCGACCGCGGCGGCATATTGCTGTTCGATCTGCGGCACGGTCGCGGCGGTCTGCGCGCGCTGCGCCCGCGCCTGTTCGGCATCGACCGAGGAAACCAGCCCGGCCTGGACGCGGAAGCCGGCGATCTCGAGATTGTCGTCCTGGATCGCGAGATTGGCGCGGGCATTGGCGAGCTGCGCCTGATAGGCGCGGGCGAGCACGTAATTGGTCGCCACCTCGCTCTCGACGGTCAGCAGCGTCGTCGCATAATCGAAGCCGGTCGCGGCATATTGCGCCTGCGTCGCCTCGACCGTGCGGCGCACCTCGCCGAACAGGCCGAGCTGGTAGCTCGCCGACAGGCCGGCGGAGAAGCTGTTGGTGCCGCCGCCGCCGGTGTCGACGACGGTGCCGTCGGGCAAGGTGAACGAGCGTCCGCCGCCGCGCAGGTTCTCGTTGCGCTGATAGCCTGCCGAACCTGACAGCGTCGGCAGCAGCGACGCGCGGCTCTGCACCAGCGATTCGCGCGCCTGCCGCAGCCGCGCCACCGCCTGCGCGATATCGGTGTTGGCGAGCCGCGCCTGTTCGACCAGCTGGCCGAGCACCGGATCGTCGAAATTCGCCCACCAGCGGGTCAGGTCCTCGGCGGTCTGCTGCGCCGGTACCGAATAGCCGTCGGGCACGCCGAGCGCGGCGGCGCTTTGCGGGTGATAGTCAGGGCCGACGGTGCATCCGGCGAGCGCGACGGGGACGAGCAACAGAGCGGAGGCGCGGACCATGGCCGTATCGTGTGGCCGACACACCGGCGCGTCCAGCCTTTTTATGTCGCAATATGTGTCGCATCCGCGCGCCGCCGCGGCTCAGCGGCCGGTGAAGACGGGTGTGCGCTTGGCGAGGAAGGCCGCTCCGCCCTCGCGCGAATCCGCCGTGCCGCGCGCGGTCCGCTGCGCCTCCGCCTCGGCGGCGAGCGCGCCGGCATAGTCGCCGTCGAGCGCCCGGCCGATCGCGCGGCGCATCAGCCCGAGCGCCACCGTCGGCCCGGCGGCGAGCCGCGTCGCCAGCGCCAGCGCCGCCGCATCGAGCGCATCGTCGGCGACGACGTCGTGGATCATCCCCCAGTCGCGCGCGGTGGCGGCGGGGACGCGCTCGCCGAGCAGCATCATCGCGGTGGCGCGGGCGCGGCCGATCAGCCGCGGCAGCATCCAGGTCGCGCCGCCGTCCGGCACCAGCCCGATATTGACGAACGCCTGCAGGAAATAGGCGGTGTCGCTGGCGATGCAGAGATCGGCGGCGAGCGCGAGGCTGCAGCCGATGCCGGCGGCGGGGCCGCGCACCGCGCTGACCACCGGCACCGGGCAATCGGCGATCGCGACCAATGTCGGATTGTAATGATCGGTGAGCGCCGCATGCGTCGCCGTGCCGGGATCGTCGCCGTCGAGCGCGCCGCCGGCCACGTCCGCGCCCGAACAGAAGGCGCGCCCTGCCCCGGTGATCAGCACCGCGCGGGCGCCGTCGAGCCGGTCGAGTGCGTCGCGCAGCTCGTCGAACAGCGCGGGCGGTGCGGCGTTGAGCCGCTCGGGCCGGTTGAGCGTCAGCACGCGGACGTCGCCGCGCGCCTCGGCGAGGATATGCTGGTAGGTCATCGCTCTCCCCTGCATGGCTCGCGCAGGTCTAGGCCGCCGCCGCGGCGGGCGCTACGCTTTCTTCACCTTCGCGTGGTTGAGCGGATGATCATGCGTCATATCCTTCATTCGCTCGTCCGCGACCGCAAGGCCGCCACCGCCATCGAATATGGGCTGATCGCCGCACTTATCGCGGTCGCAGCGATCGCCGCGATGCAGGGCCTCGGCAACAAGCTCAAGACGACGTTCCAGAACGTCTCATCCAACATGAAGGCGACCTAGAGCAAAGGCGACACGCTGCCTTCGATCAAGGTGCTTCCGTTAACAGATGATGCCGCAATAGTCCGATATGGACATTGACTTATGCCCGTCTGACATCGCCGCGGTCGGGATCGCGGCCGATCGCTTCGTCGCAGAGGCGACGACCCTCCTTCGCGACGCGCGGGCGCTGGTGATCGCCGACAGGCGCGCCGCGGCGGCGACGCTGATCCGCGACCGGGCGCGCATCGTCGCGCTGCTCGGCGACTATCAGCGGTTCAAGCACGGCCGGGTGTTCGATCCGGTCATCGCCGAAGGGCATGGCAGGCGCTGCGCGACGGCGCGGCTGCTCAAATGCGAATGCGTGCTGATGGGCGACAGCTTCGCCGCCTATGTCAGCCGCTGGCAGCATGCCGACCTCGCCGCCGACTGGGCCGCCTATCGGCGCGACATGATGACGATCACCGAACAGTTGCTCGACCATCTGCGCGTCGAACAGGCCGCGATCGCTTCGCTGCTCGGCGCCGATCGGAATGCCGGCGACGTGCCCGCTACGCGGTGATCGCCAGCTTCCGGTGCGCCGTCGTCCGCCGCGCACGCGCATCGAACACCACGGCGACGGCCGCCGTCAGCAGCACCGCCAGCATCACCGCGCCGAGATAGGTCGCATAACCCCCGCCCGCACGATACCATAGCGCGGCGAGCACATAGGTGATCCACACCGTCGCCATATAGCAATAGAGCGTCTGCCGGCCGATGCAGGCGAGCGCCCGCATCGGCGCCGATGCCACCAGATCGCGCCGCCAGGACAGCAGGCCGCAATAGAAGGCGATGATGATCGGCGCATGGATCAGCCGCAGCAGGCCGAGATTGCCCTTCGACGTCAGCAGCCCGGAATTGGGAATATGCCGCTCGATATGGAGAAGCTTGGCGGCCGCGAAGGCACCGACGGTCACCGCCAGCAGGATCGTCGTCTGGCGATGCGCTTCCAGATAGGCGAAGACCCGCTCATGCGCGCGACGCGTCCCGAGAAGCATCGGCACGAAGAAGAAGATCTGCCACGCCGCCGGGTTGAACTTCCACTCGACCACCGCAGGATCGAGCAGCCCGGTCAGGGTCGCGAGCTGCGATGCCAGCCACAGGCCGACCGACACGCCCACCAACAGCGTCGCGCTGCGCCGGTGGAGCCACAGCGCCACCGGCGTGACCAGCATGAAGATCACATAGAGTTGCAACACGTCGAGCAGTGTCGGCGCGCGCAGCAGCGCGAGGAACAGCAGCAGCCCTTCGGTGGGGCTGCGATGGAGGAAGTCGGCGCTCCAGGCCGTCGCCTCCCAGGCCGGCATCATCGCCAGGACCGGCGTCACCGCGAGCAGCAGCAGCCCGTCGTAGACGTAGAGCCGTGCCGCCCGCCGCAACACCGCCGCGGTCGGATTGGCCTTTCGCTGATAGACCATGCCGACCATGTAGCCCGACATGATCACGAAGATCGACGCGGACGACGAATAGCCGAAGGACGACGGCGTCGGTACGCCGCGACCGTCGAGATGATAGATCTGGAAGGCGACGGTGATGTGGTTGATCGCGATCACCACCATCGCCAGCCCGCGCAAGATATCGATACGCGTCTCGCGTCCTGGCCCCGCCGTCATCGTAACCATCCCCGTCACCTGGCCTCGCCGGCCCTCGAAATAGCCAGTGACCACAAAGGTTTAGTTTTTGGTATTGAAGGGTGACGTTTTTGTCGTGACGCAGGACACCTCCGCCGCCGCTGAATCGCAGGCGGCCCCGTATGCGACGGACGGCTTGACCGGTGGTGACCGGCAAATGGGACAGGACGAATGGGTGGCGCACCCGACAGGATTCGAACCTGTGGCCTCTGCCTTCGGAGGGCAGCGCTCTATCCAGCTGAGCTACGGGTGCCTGGTTGGCTGCGCCTAGCAAAGCCGAAGGCGCGGCGCCAGTGGCTTTATGCCGGTGGCGGAGATGCGGCGGTCTTCGGCGGCGGCGTCTTGGGTTTGAAGGCGCAGAGGTCGGCGACGATGCAGCGCCAGCATTCGGGCCGGCGCGCCTTGCAGACGTAGCGGCCGTGCAGGATCAGCCAGTGATGCGCGTGCAGGCGGAACGGCTGCGGCGTCGCCGCGTCGAGCTTGCGCTCGACCGCGAGCGGCGTCTTGCCGCGAGCGAGGCCGGTACGGTTGCCGACGCGGAAGATATGCGTGTCGACCGCGAAGGTCTCCGCGCCGAAGGCGACGTTCATCACGACATTGGCGGTCTTGCGACCGACGCCGGGCAGCGCCTCGAGCGCGGCGCGGTCGGCGGGCACCATACCGTCATGGTCGGCGACCAGCGCCTCGGACAGAGCGATGACGTTCTTGGCCTTGGTGTTGAACAGGCCGATCGTGCGGATATGCTGTTTGAGCGCGTCGAGCCCGAGGGCGACCATCTGTTCGGGCGTCCCGACCTCGGCGAACAAGGCGCGCGTCGCCTTGTTGACGCCGGCGTCGGTCGCCTGCGCCGACAGCACCACCGCGACGAGCAACTGGAAGACGTTGCCCGATTCGAGTTCGGTCTCGGGATGCGGATTGGCCTCCCCCAGCCGCCGGTAGAATTCGAAGACGTCGGCCTTCTTCACAGGCCGAGCACGTCGCCCATGCGATAGCGGCCGGCGGGCCGGTCGGCGAGCCACAGCGCCGCACGCACCGCGCCCTTGGCGAAGATCGACCGGTCCTGCGCAAGATGCGACAGCTCGATCCGCTCGCCCTCGCTGGCGAAGACGACCGTATGATCGCCGATCACCGATCCGCCGCGCAGCGACGACAGACCGATCGTCCCCTCGGTGCGCGCGCCGGTCAGCCCGGCGCGGCCGTCGACGCGCAGCTCCGACAGAATCGTCCCCCGCCCCGCCGCCGCCGCCTCGCCGAGCAGGATGGCGGTGCCCGAGGGCGCGTCGACCTTGTGGCGGTGGTGGCTCTCGACGATCTCGATATCCCAGTCGGTGCCGAGCCGCGTCGCCGCCTCGCGCACCAGTTGCGCGAGCAGCGTCACGCCGAGCGAGGTATTGCCGGTCTGCAGGATCGCGATCTCGGCAGCGGCGTCGTCGATCGCGGCATGCTGCGACTGGGTCAGCCCGGTCGTACCGATCAGCAGCGGCGTGCGCGCCGCGCGGGCGGCGGCGAGATGCGCGCCGAGCGCCGACGGCGTCGAGAAATCGACCAGTACGTCGGCGACGCGCGCCAGCACCGCCGGATCGCCGCCGGCATCGGTGCCGCCGGCGAGCGTCGCGCCTTCGATCGCGATCTGCTCGGTGATCGCGCGGCCCATCCGGCCGCTGCTGCCATAGATGCCGATCGCGGTCATGCTGCGGGTCCGACGTGGGGAGAATGGTCCATGCGCGCCCTCTGCCACAGCGCCGCGCCGGGCGACAGCCCAGCCTCTCGCTGACAGAGATCGAGCGTGCCGCTTATGCCAGATCGGTGACGAACCGGCCAAGGTAGCCGATCCAACCGACGATCGTGCGGAGGCGGAGGCCGAGCCGACGCCGCCCCAAGATCATCGCCACGCCAAGGCAGAACAGCGCTGATCCGATGAGCATCAGGTACGGATGCGTTGCCCGATCGAGGACCGGCCAATCGGGTGTCCCGAAGCGATAGCCGTCGGATAGCCCCTGATGATCGCCGATCAGCGCGATCAGCAGGATCGTCTGGTCGAATGCCACCGTCGCGAGATAGGCGATCAATATCCCCCTCCCCGCCGTCCGCTGACCCCTCGTCATAGAACTGATGCTGGCGCGGCGGCGGCGCGGCGCTATCGTGGCGGGATGACCGCATCGCTCGTCATCCTCACCGGCGCCGGCGTCTCCGCCGAGTCGGGTATCGCCACGTTCCGCGGGCCGGGCGGCCTGTGGGAGGGGCACCGCGTCGAGGACGTCTGCACGCCCGAGGCGCTCGCTGCCGACCCGCTGCTGGTGCACCGCTTCTACGACGCGCGGCGGGCGGCGCTCGCCGCGGTCGAGCCCAATGCGGCGCATCGCGCTCTCGCCGCGCTCGACGCGGCCTGGCCCGGCGAGTTGCTGATCGTGACGCAGAACGTCGACGATCTGCACGAGCGCGCCGGGACGCGGCGGCTGCTGCACATGCATGGCGAACTCCAGTCGGCCCTATGCGCCGCGTGCGGCGCGCGTCGGCCATGGTCCGAGGCGCTGCCGCCGGGCACCCGTTGCGAGACGTGCGGTGCGGCGGCGCTGCGCCCGGACATCGTCTTCTTCGGCGAGATGCCCTATCAGATGGCACGGATCGAGGCGGCGCTGGCGCGCGCCGACCTGTTCGTCTCGATCGGCACATCGGGCGCCGTCTATCCTGCCGCCGGCTTCGTCCAGCTCGCCGATGCCTATGGCGCGGACACGCTCGAACTCAATCTCGAACGCTCGGCGGGCAGCGCGCTGTTCGCCGAAACGCGGCTCGGGCCGGCGGGGACGCTGGTGCCGGCCTGGGTGGCGGAGATGCTGGCCTAGCAGCGGGTTGGCGCGGAGGCGCGGAGGCGCGCGCCTGAGAGGGCACGGCATGGTTCAACCTGACCGGGAGAATGGCGCTGCCGCGGCGGTCACCCGCCCTCCGCGCCTGCGCGCGAACATCCTCCCGACTCCCCTCCCGCGACGGGGGCGCCGCCTCGCGCGCTATTCCACCCAGTCGAGGCCGATGTCGCGATAGACCTCGCGGTCCTCGTCCCAGCCCGGCTTGACCTTGACGTGGAGGTAGAGGTGGACCGGCCGGTCCATGATGCCCGCCAGTTCGGCGCGGGCGCGCGCGCCGATCTCCTTGATCCGCTGGCCGCCCTTGCCGAGCACGATTGCGCGCTGCGTCGGGCGTTCGACGAGGATCTGCTGGTGGATCTCGACCGATCCGTCCTCGCGCTCGCTGTATTTCTCGGTCTCGACGGTGCTCGCATAGGGCAGTTCGGCGTGGAGCTGGAGGTAGAGCTGCTCGCGCGTCACTTCGGAGGCCAGCGCCCGCTCGCTCGCGTCGGACACCTGATCCTCGGGATAATGCCACGGCCCCGCCGGCATGGCGGCGGCGAGCGCCGCCTTGAGTTCCGCGACGCCGTCGCCGGTCTGCGCCGAGACGAACCAGGTGTCGGCGAAACCGATCAAGGCATTGAGCTTCTCGGCGTGGAGCAGCAGCTTCGGCTTGTCGGCGATGTCGACCTTGTTGAGGATGAGGATCTTGCGCTCGGGCCGATCCTTCAGCGCCTCCGCGATCCGCTCGACCTTGCCGCCGACGCCACCCTTGCCGTCGACGACGAGCGCGATCAGATCGGCGCCCTCCGTTCCGGTCCAGGCGGCGGCGACCATCGCGCGATCAAGCCGGCGCTGCGGCTCGAAGATGCCGGGCGTGTCGACCAGCAGGATCTGCGCCTCGCCCTCGATCGCGACGCCGAGCAATTTGGTGCGCGTCGTCTGCGCCTTGGGACTGACGATCGCGACCTTCTGGCCGACGAGCGCATTGACGAGCGTCGACTTGCCCGCATTGGGCGCGCCGACCACGGCGACGAGGCCGCAATGTTGGGTCTGGGTCATGGATGGTCCGGTGTTGGGCGATGCACGATCGGTGCAATCGAGGGGAACGGAAAGCGCCTCATGTGCGCAGCTTGTCCAGCAGCGCCTTGGCCGCGGCGGTTTCCGCTTCCTGTTTGTTGGTGCCGGTGGCGCTCGCTTCGGCGAAGCTGCCGATGCGGACCTGGATGGTGAAGCGCGGCGCGTGATGCGGGCCGGAGCGGTCGACGACCTGATATTCGGGCGCGCGACGCCCCGCCGCCGCCGCCCATTCCTGCAACGCCGATTTGGGATGCTGCGGCGCCTTGTCGCCGCGCTGGACGCGCTCGCGCCACGCCGAGCGGATGAAGGCGCGCGCGCCGTCGAGCCCCGCCTCGCGATACCAGGCGCCGATCAGCGCCTCCATCACGTCGCCGAGGATATTGTCGCTGTTCGACGCGCCGTCATCGCGCGCCTGCTTGCCGAGGCGGAGATGATCGCGCACACCGAGTTCGCGCGCGACTTCGGCGCAGGTCGCGCCGGTGACGAGCGCGTTGAGCCGCTTCGACAGATGGCCCTCGGGCTCGTTCGGGAACAGCTCCCACAGCCATTCGGCGACGACCAGGCCGAGGACGCGGTCGCCGAGGAATTCGAGCCGCTCATAATTCTCCGCCGCCTGGCTGCCGTGGGTCAGCGCGCGTTCGAAGGGGGCGAGGTCGGCGGGGCGGCGGCCGAAGGTGCGGCCGAGCCAGTCGGGTAGCGCGGCGGTCAGAAGCCCTCTCCGATCCGCTGCCAGCGTGCGGCGGTGAACCAGCTCACCGGATTGATCCACGAGGCATTGCCGTTGGTCGAGAAGAAGGTGACCACCGCCTTGCCCTCGATCCGCTCCATCGGAATATAGCCCATGCCGATCGGCGCGGGGAAGCGGCTGTCGGCGCTGTCGTCGCGATTGTCGCCCATCAGGAAGACGTCGCCCGCCGGCACCGTATAGAGGCCGGTATCGTCCGCCTGCGGAATGTTGGCCTGATCGAGCACCTCATAGCTCTTGCCGTTGGGCAGCGTCTCGCGGAAGCGCGGGTAGCGGCAGATCGGCACGCCGGCGGCATCGACGTCCTGAAAGCTCGCGCCGCATTTCTGCGCATCGAAATTGGCGGTGAGCGGCAGGATGAAATCACCGATCCGCTGCTTGGGGATCGCCTTGCCGTTGAGGATGACCTGGCCGTGGCGGACCTGGATCGTGTCGCCGGGCAGGCCGATGACGCGCTTGATGACGTCATGATCGTCCGGCCCCGGCGAGCGGAACACGACGACGTCGCCGCGCGCCGGATCGCGGCCGAGGATCCGCCCCGGGATCAGCGGCACCCCGGCCGGCAGCGACCAGCGCGAATAGCCGTAATTCCACTTGGTGACGAACAGATAGTCGCCGATCAGCAGCCGCGGCAGCATCGATTCCGAGGGGATCGAATAGGGCGCGAACAGGAAGCTCCTGAGGATCAGCACGATGACCGCCAGCTTGACGAGGAAGCGCAGCGTCTCGGCGAGTTCGGACCGGGGCTTGGCCGGCGTGGTCGCCGCGGCCGGCGCGGTTTGGGGAGTCTGATCCATAGCGAAGGGAGCCTTAGCGCCCCCTAAGCGTCCTGAGTAGTCGTTCCGAGGGGCTTGCCGCGACGCGCAGGTTCGATACGGAGCCAACCGGACATCCCTTCCCCGAAGGACATATCATGAGCGACTGGTCTGCGATCGAAGCCCTCCCCTCCGTCAAGCTGGTCGATCTGTTCGAACAGGACGGCGAGCGGCTCTCCACATTGAGCCTCGACGTCGCCGGCATCCATTTCGACTGGTCGAAGACGCATCTGACCCGCGAGGCGATCGACGCCTTCGTCGCGCTGGCGGAGGCCAAGGACCTCGCCGGCAAGCGCGACGCGATGTTCGGCGGCGAGCACGTCAATGTCACCGAGGACCGCCCGGTCGGTCACACCGCCGAGCGCGGCGAGGGCGATCCGGAGAGCGTCGCGCTGGCGCGCAAGTTCCACGAGCGGATGCGTTCGCTGATCGACGCGATCGAGGGCGGCGCGCTCGGCGAGATCCGCCACGTGCTGCACATCGGCATCGGCGGTTCGGCGCTCGGGCCGCATCTGCTCGTCGACGCGCTCGGCCGCGAGGACAAGCGCTACGACGTCGCGATCGTCTCCAACGTCGACGGCGTCGCGCTCGAGGATGCGATCAAGGATTTCGATCCGGCCGCGACCTTGCTCGTCGTCGCGTCGAAGACCTTCACCACCAAGGAAACGATGCTCAACGCCGAATCGGCGCTGCAGTGGATGACCGAACACGGCGTCAGCGACCCTTATGGCAAGGTGATCGCGCTGACCGCCGCACCCGACAAGGCGATGGAATGGGGCGTCGACGAGACGCGCATCCTGCCGTTCGGCGAGGGCGTCGGCGGCCGCTATTCGCTCTGGTCGTCGATCGGTTTCCCCGCGGCGATCGCGCTCGGCTGGGGCGCGTTCGAGGAGCTGCTCGAAGGCGCGGCGGCGATGGACCGGCATTTCCGCCTGACCCCGCTCGCGCAGAATGCGCCGGCGCTCGCCGCCTTCGCCGACCTCTATTACACGCAGGTCCGCCATGCCGAGACGCGCGCGCCCTTCGCCTATGACGAGCGGCTGCGGCTGCTGCCGAGCTACCTCCAGCAGCTCGAGATGGAGTCGAACGGCAAGGGGGTGACGGTCGACGGTCGGCCGGTCGGGCGGCCGACCGCGGCGATCACCTGGGGCGGCGTCGGCACCGACGCGCAGCATGCGGTGTTCCAGCTGCTCCACCAGGGCACGCACCTCGTCCCCGTCGAATTCATCGCGGTGATCGAGCCGGGCGACACGCTGGCCGAGGATCACCACCGCCAGTTGCTGCTCAACGCCTTCGCGCAGGGGGCGGCGCTGATGAAGGGCAAGCAGGTCGAGGATCCGGCGCGCTCGTACAGCGGCGACCGGCCGTCCTCGACGTTGCTGCTCGACGTGCTCGACCCGCGGACCTTGGGCGCGCTGATCGCCTTCTACGAGCATCGCGTGTTCGTGAACGGCGTGCTGCTCGACATCAATTCGTTCGACCAGTTCGGCGTCGAGCTCGGCAAGGAGATGGCCAAGGCGGCGGATCACGGCGGCCAGTCGTTCGACGCCTCGACCGAAGACCTGATCCGCCGCGCCGGGCTCGACTGATGCGACCGGCGGGATCGTCGGGCGTTGACGTCGGATGATCCCGCTCCTCCTCGCCGCGGCGCTTGCACCCGCCCCAGCCGCTCCGTCGCCGACGACGGTCGCCGCCATGCGCTGGCAGCGGCGCGTGCTGGTGATGACGGCACCGCGCGCGGACGATCCCGCGCTCGTGGCGCAGCGCCACGCGCTTGCCGGCTGGGATGCAGCGGCGCGCGAGCGCGACCTCACCGTGGTGACGGTGATCGGCGACCGCGTCACCGGCGCGGCCGATACGGCGACGGCGTTGCGCCGGCGCTACCGGATGCCGGCGGACCGGTTCGCCGCGGTGCTGATCGGCAAGGACGGCGGCGTCAAGCTGCGCAAGGCCACGCCGATCGCGGCCGAGATGCTCGCCGAAACGATCGACGCCATGCCGATGCGCCGCGCCGGCGAGCGGTGACGTTGTCGCTGCGTCGCGATGCCTCTATATTGAGGTATCGGCGGAGTCTAAGACATGCACGTCCAAATCGATGATGCATTGGTCACGGAAGCAATGCAGGTAGCGAACGCCACTACCGCCGAGCAAGCAGTATCCTATGCGTTGAGGGAGTATCTTCGGGTCAAGCGTCAACTGGCGGCGCTGGACGCCCTTCAGGGGTTAGGCTGGGAAGGTGACCTCGACGACATGCGGACCAGCAAGTACATCCCGGCGAAGTGATCGTACTTGTTGATTCATCGGTATGGATCGATCACCTAGCGCATCGTGTTACGCGGCACACCACCGCGTTGCGGGCGATCACGGCCCGGCATGGTAAGCTCCTGGTCGGCGATCTCATCCTCACGGAAGTGTTGCAGGGCACACGCGATCAACGGGAATTCTCGTCCGCTCTGGCGGCGTTGTCGGCGTTCGAATTCGTTTTCGTCAGCGACCACCGCGTCGCCATCGAAGCGGCACGCCACTATCGCCACCTGCGCAGCCGCGGCATCACCGTCCGCAAGACGATCGACACGCTGATCGCGACGTGATGCATCCTTGATCGCCTGCCGCTATTGTATAGCGATCGTGATTTCGACCCCTTCGTCCAGCATCTCGGCCTTCGGTCGGCGCTCGACGCTCCCGGAGTGTATAATGGCTGACTATGATTACGACCTGTTCGTCATCGGCGCAGGATCGGGCGGCACACGCGCCAGCCGCGTCGCCGCGGCGCACGGCGCCAGGGTCGCGGTCGCCGAGGAATATCGCGTCGGCGGCACCTGCGTCATCCGCGGCTGCGTGCCCAAGAAGCTGCTGATCTACGGTGCGCATTTCGCCGAGGACCTCAAGGACGCCAAGCGCTTCGGCTGGCAGGTGCCCGACGAATGCGCCTTCGACTGGCCGACGCTACGCGACAATGTGCTGGAGGAGGTCGACCGGATCAACGGCGCCTATACGCAGACGCTGGAGAATCACGGCGTCGAGATCATCCACCAGCGCGCCGTCGTCACCGGCCCGCACAGCGTCCGCCTCGCCGACGGCAGCGAGAAGACGGCCGAGCGCATCCTCGTCGCGGTCGGCGCGCATCCGGCGGTGCCCGACTGCCCCGGTGCGGAGCACGGCATCACCAGCAACGAGGCGTTCCACCTCGATGCCATCCCCAAGCGCATCCTGATCGCCGGTGCCGGCTATATCGCCAACGAATTCGCCGGCATCTTCCATCAGCTCGGCGCGCACGTCACGATCATGAACCGGACGCAGGACATCCTGCGCGGCTACGACCTGTCGATCCGCGACCGGCTGTTGCAGATCAGCATGATGAAGGGCCTCGAATTCAAGTTCGACGCGACCTTCCAGCAACTGGTCAAGGGCGAGGACGGCTGCCTGACGGTGCATATGAGCAACCACGAGCCGGTCACCGTCGACATGGTGATGTTCGCCACCGGCCGCGTACCGAATACCCGCGACCTCGGGCTCGAGGCAGCAGGCGTCGCGCTCGACAGGGGTGCGATCGTCGTCGATGCGCAGAACCGGTCGAGCATCGACAGCATCTTCGCAATCGGCGACGTCACCAACCGCATCCAGCTGACCCCGGTGGCGATCCGCGAGGGCCAGGCGTTCGCTGACACCTTCTACGGCAACAAGCCGACCAGCGTCGATTACACCAACATCCCCTCGGCAGTGTTCAGCCATCCGCCGATGGCGGGCGTCGGCCTGACCGAGAGCGAGGCGAAGCAGAAGCTCGGCTCGATCCGCGTCTACTCGTCCGACTTCCGGCCGATGAAGAACGTGCTCGCCGGGCGCAACGAGCGGGCGCTCTACAAGATGGTCTGCGACGGCGAGACCGGGCGGATCGTCGGCCTGCACATGATAGGCCCCGACGTGCCGGAAATCCTCCAGGCGGCGGCGATCGCGGTCAAGGCGGGGCTGACCAAGGCGCAGTTCGACGAGACGGTCGCGCTGCACCCGACGATGGCGGAGGAACTGGTGCTGATGAAATAAGGCGGCGCCTAGCGCGCCTCCGCCCTCGCTCGAGCCCGCCCCCGCCCCCGCCACCGCCACACACCGGTGACGAACAGCACCGCCGGCACCAGCCCGGAGACGAACGCCAGCCAGCGTCCCGCCAGTCCGAAGGCCTCGCCATCGTGCAGCGGGTGCAGCCAGTCGAGCAGCGTATCGCCGCCGCCGTCGCGCCGCGCGTCGCGCACCGCGAGCACCCGCCCGGTATAGGGATCGAGCCAGACGTTGCTGCGCGGGAAGCGGCGGCTCGGCTCGCCCGGCAGCGCGAGGTTGACGCGCACCACGCCATGCGCGTCCGCCGGCGTCTCGATCCACGCCAGCGCGCCGCCAGGCAGCGCCCGCTCCGCGCGGTCGACCAGCGTATCGAGCGGCAGCGGCGGGCCGTTCGGGACGCTGCGCAGCCGCGGCGTCGCGAACAGCGGCGAGGCGCGCGCGACGAGCGGATGGACCTGATCGGGCAGGTCGAGCAGCACGCCGGTCGCGGCGACGACGACCAGCACCAGGGCGCTGCCGATCCCCGCCCATTTGTGCCAGTCGTACAGGCGCCGCGAGCGCGCCGCCTCCCGCTTCCACGCAAGCGAGCGTCGCCAGCCGCCGGGTCGCGGCCACCACGCCCACAATCCGCTGACCAGCATCGCCAGCATGACGATCCCGGCGATCCCCATCACCAGCGCCCCCGGCTTTTTGAGCAGCAGCCGGTAATGGAGATCGTAGAGCCAGGTCGTCGCATAGCCGCCCCAGAAACCGCGCCGCACCACCGTCAGCCGTACCGGATCGAGCCACAGCATCAGCGGCGCGAAGGCACGCGCGCGCGTCTCGCGGGCGGCGTAATAGCGGACCGGGATCGGCCCGCCGTCGGGCGTCACCTCGATCCGCCATGCCCCGTCACGCCCCGGTTCGGCGCGGCGCAGCGCGTCATATACCGCCTGCCACGACGCCGGCCGTGCGCCCGCCGCCACCCGCGCGAGGCCGGGGTGCAGCGCACCGTCGATCGCCGGGTAGAAGACGAGCAGGCTGCCGGTCAGCCCGGTCAGCACGAACAATGCGCCGACGCTCAGCCCCAGCCACAGATGCACCCGGCGGACGATACCGCGCGCGCTCACAGCGTCAGCCGCAGGCTGCCGTAGAGCGCGCGCGGATCGGCGGGCGAGTGCAGCACCTGCGTGCCGTCGTACCACGCATATTCGTAATGCCGGTTGCCGATGTTCTTGAGCTGCGCGGCGAGCTCCAGCTGCGGTCGCAGCCGCCACGCCACCTCACCGTTGACCACCAGATAATCGCCATAGCGCGGCAGGCTGTTGGCCGGGGTGAGATGATAGCTCGACTGGCCGTTGCCCGACAGCGACAGCCGCCAGCGTTCGGCGGGGACGAGGTCGACACCGCCCGAGAACAGGTTCTGGGGGACATGGTCGATCCAATTGCCCGCCTGCGACGGCGTCGCCGGATCGGGGGTGACGATCCGCGCATGCTGGTAGGAATAGGCGCCCCACAGCGTCGCGCCGCGCACCGGCGTCAGGTTGAGCTGGACGTCGACCCCGCGCCGGCGTGTCCTGCCGAGATTGTCGCTGTCGCCCGAGGGATCGTTGAGCCGGCGCTTGATCTCGCCGCTCGCGGTCTGCTGCCACAGCGCGACCCGCGTCTCGAGCCAGCGGCCACGTGCATATTTGACGCCTGCCTCCCAGCCTTCGTTGATCGACGGCGCGAGATTGGTGATCCGCGGCGGCACGCGATAGGAGCCCGCGCCGACGCCGATCTGGAACGTCCGCCCGTAATTGCCGTAAGCGGTAAGGCCGGCGAGCGGCATGACCGCGACGCTGAGCTTGGGCTGGCTGATCGTGCCGTAATCGTTGATGGGATAGCGTAATCCGTTGAGGCGGTTGCGCAGCGATCCCGACACCGTGTCGATGCGCCAGCCCGGGGTGATGCTGAGCCACCCGACCGGCTCGATCACCGCCTGCGCATAGCCGCCGGCGATCGTCAGACCGAAGGCCTGATCGCGTGTCTGGCTGGTGATGCGGCGGTCGGCGGTCAGCCAGCGCAGGCTCTGGTTGTCCTGCCGCTGTACGTCGCCGCCGACCTCGATCATCAGCCGGTGCAGAAAGCCGACCTGCGGATGGTAATGGAGCGCGGCGAGTCCGCCGTATTGCTGCTCCTGCGTCAGCCGCCGCTGCTGCGCGACGGTCGCCGAGAAGCGGACGTAGCGATCGTCGTCGAGGCTGCTGGCATAGCCCTTGGCGGTCAGCGCCAGCGTCGGGGCGAGATCGGCATCGAGGTGAAGGCTGTACTGGCCCGTCTGCCGCCGGCCGCCGTCGCTCGCCGAGACGGGATAGGACAGGCGGCGGTCGCGATAGGCATCGGCATCGGTCAGATAGCCGGGTTCGTCGGCGCGCGTCTGCGCATAGCGGGCGATGCCGCCGAGCCGCACCCCGCCCCAGTCGTAGAACCATTTGCCCGCGAAGCTCAGCCGATCGAGCCCGGCATGATCGCGATAGCCGTCGCTATGCCGGTAGCCGAGCGCGTAATTCTGGCTGAACCGGCCGGTCTCGACCCCCGCCGACACTTGTCCGTCGGCGGTGCCGAACGCGCCGCCGAGCGCGCGCATGTCGAGGTAATTGCCGCCGATCCGCGTCGCGATATCGGCGCTGCCGGCGATCGCGTGGAGGCCGTAGCGCGGGTCGGCGGTGCCGCGGACCAGCTCGATCTGCGCGATGTCGAGCGGCATCACCGCGTCGATCAGCGGCATGCTGCCGTCGTTGGCATTGCTCGGCACGCCGTCGATCAGCAGCTTGACCGCGTTGATCTCGCCCTCGCCGTTAAAGCCGCGGATCGAGAAGCGGCCCGAGGTGGTGCCCTGGTTGAAGTCGGTCAGCGACACGCCGGGCAGGCGCGCGAACAATTCCCAGCTGTTGTCGACATTCTGCCGCTGCGCGACATCGCCGCCGAGCCGGTCGATCGAGGTGACGACGTTGCTCGGCGCGCGCATCATCTCGCCGGCGGTGACGACGATGTCGCCGACCGAGAAACTGGTGTCCTGCGTCGCCGATGGTCGCGTGGCGTCGTCCTGTTGTGCGGATGCCGGGCTCGCCAGCGCGAGCGCAAGGCCCGCCGCTGCCGCGGTTGGTCTGAGGTGCATTGATATTCGTCCTGATCCAGGCGCGCACCCGCTGGCGCGCGCCGTCATGAAGGCAAAGGTCGGATCAGGCGGGGCGCGGCGGTCCGCGCAGCGGCGGGCGGGGGTAGATGCGGTCGGGCAGGACCGGCCGGCGGTGCGGCCGCATCGCCAGCGCCATCGCAAAGGCGATCGCGAGCGCGAGCAGCAGCGGCACGACCGGCAGCGCGACGGCCTGCGCGAGCGCGCCGAACGGGCAAGGGCTGTCCGCGACCGGATGCGGTGCGCCCTGCGCGTCATGGCCGGCACCGGCATGCGCCATCGGCATCGTCATGGCCATCGGCGCGGCGCGCACCGGCCCATAACCGCTACAGATCGCCAGCACCGGCCGGCCATCGACCCGATCGATCATATAGCCCGCCGGCACGAGCAGCCGCACGGCGAGCGCCAGCGCCAGCAGCCACGCCGCCAGCGCGCGATGATCCAGCAACAGGCGGCGGAGCGACGTCACGCGCAATCCCTTAGGCGACGCGGCGGCGGCTGTCATTCACCGCGATGACGGCGGTGATGGGTGGGTGGATCGCGCCAGGGCCATGCCTGCACAAGCATCGAGCGACATTCGGCCCGATCCTCGACCGGGTTGATGCCACCCTGCCCCCAAGCCTTTGTGGCGGCGTCGGCGATCCGTCGTTAGGGTCCGGCGATGCGTCTGTTTCTTCCCCTGCTGCTGATCGCCGCCGCGCCCGTGCCTCCGGTGCGCGAAGGCGTGGCGACGCTCGCCGCCGACAGCGAAGCGCGCTGGGTGCCGTTCGATCTCACCCCGGGCAACCAGATCCGCTTCACGCTGACGCTCGATGCGCGCCCCGTGACCGCAATCCTCGATACCGGCGTGAGTTATTCGGTGCTGGCGAGCAAATCCGCCGCCGCCGATCCGGCGCGGATCACCGCCGACGGACAGGCGACGGCGATCGGCGGCGGCGGCAACGGCGCGGTGGCGGTCGGCTGGCTGCCGACCCGGCGGCTGGTGATCGGCGGGCTGACGCGCAGCGGCGGCGGCGTCACCGTCGCCGATCTACCGGCGCTCGCCACCGGCAGCGCACAGGCGGTCGACATGCTGATCGGCCGCGACGTCACCGGCGGCCATGCGCTCGACATCGATTATGCCAATCACCGCTTCCGCCTGCTCCCGTCGGGGCGGCTGCCGTTCGTCGGCGCGATCGCGCCGCTGACCATCTCGGCCGGGCGCCGCGTCTATGAGAGCAGCGCGACGATCGCGGGCAAGCGGCTGTCGCCGATGATCGTCGACACCGGCGACGGGTCGGCGCTGACGCTGTCGGCGGCGTCGGCGGCGAGTGCGGGCATCGCCAAGCTGCCGACGACGACGACCATCTCCTTCGGCCTCGCCGGCGAGACGGTGAGCACGCTCGCCATCCTGCCGGCGGTCGAGATCGGCCAGCAGCAGATCCGCAATGTCGAGACGCGCGTCGAGCCGCCCGCGGGCTTTTCGGAGACGATCGGCGTCGCCGGTCGGGTCGGATCGGGGCTGTTGCAGAGCTATCGGGTGCTGCTCGACCCCGGCGCCGGGCGGATGGTGCTCAAGCCCGGCCCCGATGCGGATGCGCCGCCGCTGCGCTCGACCAGCGGGCTGCTCGTCGGGCTGACGCGCGACCGGCTCAAGGTGCTGCACGTCATGCGCGGCGGACCGGCGGCGGCGGCGGGCTGGCGCGCCGGCGAGACGATCTGCCGGATCAACGACGCGCCGGTAACGGCCGACTATCCGACGAGCGCGCTGGCGAAATGGGCGATCGGTACGCCGGGAACGGTGGTGCGGCTCGGCCTGTGCGACGGGACGGTGCGGACCTTGACGCTGCGGCAATTCTACTGAAGATTTGATGCGCGCAGAGGCGCAGAGGACGCAGAGACAATGGCTGCGCCAGCAGCCCCACCTCACTCGTAGGACTGGGGCAAATCGTGCGCGGCAATAGAGACATCTCCGCGCCTCCGCGTGAACCCTATCTTCTTCTCGCCAATGGCTCATCCCCGCTTCTTATGAATGAGCGGCGGGCGAAGAAAAATTGTTCACCCGGAGGCGCGGAGGCGCGGAAGGATTGATCGTTCCGGCGATTCAAAGTCGCCATAACGGCAGAGGCGCTACACGCCGATCGGGACCCCTCCGCGCCTCTGCGCGAACCCAAACGCCCCCGCGTCGAAGAGAAAAAACTACCGCGTGTGCAGCCCGAGGCTGACCAGCAGGATCGTCGCGAGCAGCGCCGCCATCTGCACCGTCCGCCAGTCGATGAGGCCGACCCGGTCGGGATCGGCGCGCAACCGGCGACGGCGGTCGGCGAAGGCGGCGACGAGCGCGAGCAGTACCGTGCCGCCCGCGCCCCAGAACAGGAGCGGCATGGGTCAGCCGAGCTTTTCGACCTTGTCCTTCAGCCGCAACAATTCGGCCTTGAGCGCGGCGATCTCGTCGTCCTTGCTCGCCGGCGGCGCGGCGGGGGCGGGCGCGACCGCCGCCGCCGGGGTCTGGAACGCCTGCGCCGCGACCTCGAACATCTGCAGGTTGCGCTTGGCGATCTCGGCGAAGGGCGAGTGGGCGAAGGCGCCTTCGACCGCCGATTTGAACTGTTCCTGGTTGCGGCGGAAGCTGTCCATCGACGCCTCCAGATAGCCCGGCACCATCGCCTGCATCGAATCGCCGTACATCGAGATGAGCTGGCGCAGGAAGCTGACCGGCAGCATCGTCTGGCCGCGGCTTTCCTCTTCCATGATGATCTGGGTCAGCACGTTATGGGTGATGTCGTCGTCGGTCTTGGCGTCGACGACCTTGAAGTCGCGGCCGTCGCGGGTCATCGTCGCCAGATGGTCGAGCGTGATGTAGGACGAGGTCTCGGTATTGTAGAGGCGCCGGTTGGCGTATTTCTTGATGATGACGATTCCGTCGCCCCTGGCCTGTTTCCTCATACCGCTCCCCTGTTGCGCGACGGTGCGTTGCCGTGACTGATCCCGATGGTACGCCGCAATTTTTCGCACCGCAACACGGTCCGCGGCCGTTGCCCCTGTTCCTCGAGATGCTGCGCAGCGAAACCGCGGCGGAGCCGGCGCGCACCGCCGCCGCGCTGGCCGGTCTCGCCGCCTATCAGCAGGCGCCCCGCCCCGCGCCGCCTGCGCCGATGCCGGCGCTCGCCACCGCGGGGCGCGCGTCGCTGCGCTATTACGGCGGGCGCGGGCGCATGGTGGTGTTCGTGCCGTCACTGATCAATCCGCCGGCGATCCTCGACCTCGGCGAGGCATCGCTGGTCCGCTGGATGGCGCAACAGGGATTCCGCGTCGCGCTGGTCGACTGGGGATCGCCGGGGGCCGCAGACCGCGACATGGACATGACCGGCCACGTCGAATCGCTGCTGCTGCGGCTGATCGAGCAGCTCGACGAACCGCCGGTGCTGGTCGGCTATTGCCTCGGCGGGACGATGGCGCTCGCCGCGGCGGGGGCGACGCAGGTCGCGGGACTCGCGACGATCGCCGCGCCGTGGCATTTCGCCGGCTATGGCGATGCCGCGCCGGCGATGCTCGACCTGTGGCACGCCGCCGCGCCGACCGCGGAGGCGCTCGGCGTGCTGCCGATGGAGGCGTTGCAGGCGGGCTTCTGGCGGCTCGACCCGGCGCGCACCGTCGCCAAATATGAATCGTTCGGCCGGCTCGATCCGGACGGCGCGGCGGCGCGCGCCTTCGTCCGGCTCGAGGATTGGGCCAATGCCGGCGAGCCGCTGCCGCTCGCCGCGGCGCGCGACCTGTTCGAGGGCTTCGTCGCCGCCGACCGCCCCGGCACCGGCGGCTGGCCGATCCGCGGCGTCGCCGCCGGGCCGGAGCGCCTCACCTGCCCCGCGGTCGAGTTCGTCTCGCTCACCGACCGGATCGTCCCCGCGGCGACCGCCGCCGGGCTTGAAGATCGGCGCGACCTCGGCCTCGGCCATGTCGGGATGATCGTCGGCGGACGCGGGCGGGCGATGCTGTGGGAGCCGCTGGCGCACTGGATCGCCGCGCTGCCGGGCGGTAGACAGGCCGCAAAGGAGTAGGATCATCATGACCGAGATCGTTATCGCCGCCGCCAAGCGCACCCCCGTCGGCAGCTTCCTGGGCGCCTTCGCCGCCACCCCCGCGCACGAGCTCGGCCGCATCGCGATCGAGGCGGCGCTCGCCCAGGCCGGCGTCGACGGCGCCGACGTGTCCGAGGTGATCCTCGGCCAGGTGCTGACCGCGGCGCAGGGCCAGAATCCGGCGCGGCAGGCGTCGATGGCGGCGGGCATCCCCAAGGAGGTGCCGGCCTGGGGCGTCAACCAGGTGTGCGGATCGGGGCTGCGCGCGGTGGCGCTCGCCGCGCAGGCGATCCAGACCGGCGACGCGACGATCGTCGTCGCCGGCGGCCAGGAGAGCATGTCGCTGAGCGCGCACGCACAGACGATGCGCGGCGGCACCAAGATGGGCGCGATCAGCCTGGTCGACACGATGGTGGTCGACGGCCTCACCGACGTGTTCAACGGCTATCACATGGGCATCACCGCCGAGAATCTCGCCGAGGAATATCAGGTGACGCGCGCCGACCAGGACGCCTTCGCCGTCGCCAGCCAGAACAAGGCGGAGGCGGCACGCGCCGGCGGCCGTTTCGCCGACGAGATCGCGCCGGTGACGATCAAGGCCCGCAAGGGCGACACGGTGGTGGCGGACGACGAATATATCCGCGCCGGCGCGACTCTGGAGAGCGTCGGCGGCGTCCGCCCGGCGTTCAAGAAGGACGGCACCGTCACCGCCGCCAATGCCAGCGGCCTCAACGACGGCGCCGCCGCGCTGGTGCTGATGAGCCGTGAGGAGGCCGCAAAGCGCGGCGCGCCGGTGCTGGCGACGATCCGCAGCTGGGCGAGCGCGGGCGTCGACCCGTCGGTGATGGGGATCGGGCCGGTGCCCGCCTCGCAGAAGGCGCTCGACAAGGCCGGCTGGACGCTCGCCGATCTCGACCTGATCGAGGCCAATGAGGCGTTCGCGGCGCAGGCGCTGTCGGTCGGCAAGGCGCTCGGCTGGGATGCCGACAAGGTCAACGTCAATGGCGGCGCGATCGCGATCGGCCATCCGATCGGCGCGAGCGGCGCGCGCGTGCTCACCACGCTGCTTTACGAGATGCAGAAGCGCGATGCGAAGAAGGGGCTGGCGACGCTCTGCATCGGCGGCGGCATGGGCATCGCGATGTGCGTGGAGCGCTGAAGCGCCAGGACACCGGCGCTGACGTAAACGCAACATTTGGACATGACGGCGGTCACAATCGTGTCATTTTGGCGACACATTACAGCTAAATGACAAGATTGACACGTTTTGGAGGCATTGCCGCTTGTCCCTGCGGCCGTGCGTTTGCCAACATGGTCCCCTGACAAAGGCGATAAACGCCTGACACAGGGGACTATTATGAAGAACTGGTTGTTCTCCGCGAGCGCGCTCGCGGGCGGGATGCTGCTCGCCACCAATGCCTTCGCGCAAACCGCTCCCGATACGAATGCGCCGCAGGCCGGCAGCAACACGGCCGGGACCTCGATGGCGGCGCCCGATCAGGACGAGCCGACGCGGCCGTCCGAGGAAATCGTTATCACCGGATCGCGCATCCGTTCGCCCAACGCGGTATCGGTCGTGCCGATCACCACCGTGTCGGCCGCCGAGCTGACCCAGACCGCGCGCACCTCGATCGGTGACGTGCTCAACGATCTGCCGCAGCTGCAGAGCACCTACAGCCAGTCGAACTCGACGCGCTTCCTCGGCACCGGCGGTCTCAACCTGCTCGATCTGCGCGGGCTCGGCACGTCGCGCACGCTCGTCGTCGTCAACGGCCGCCGCCATGTCGGGTCTGACATCCTCAACAATGCGGTGTCGGTGGACGTCAACACGATCCCGACCGACCTGATCGAGGGCGTCGACCTCGTCACCGGCGGCAACTCCGCGGTCTACGGCTCGGACGCGATCGCCGGCGTCGTCAACTTCCGCCTCAAGCAGAATTTCGAAGGCCTGCAGATCCGCGCCCAGGGCGGCGTCAGCGACGAAAAGGACGCTGGCAGCTATTTCGTCAGCCTGACCGGCGGCAAGAATTTCGCTGACGGCCGTGGCAACCTCGCGGTCAACCTCGAATATGCCCGCACCGAGGCGCTGTTCGCGTCCGACCGCAAGGCCTATCGCCAGAACGATACGTTCGTCACGACCAACGTCGATGCGGCGGGTGTCGGCGTCGACGGCAAGCTCAACTATGACGGCGTGCCGGACGCGGTCTTCTTCCGCAACGTGCGCAGCGCGACGATCTTCGACGGCGGACTCGTTTCTTTCGCCGGAGCCGGGCTCGGCGCAACGTCCACTGCGCGCTGCGGCCGCGATCCGCTCGGCCGCGCCTATACCTGCAACTATCTGTTCCAGCCGGGCGGTTCGCTGATCCAGGAGACCGGCACGCGCGTCGGCATCGCCAACGGTACGGCAGCGGCCCCGTCGGCGGCCCCTGCGGGCTCCTTCATTGGGGGCAACGGCAACACGCGGCGTGAAGGCACGCTGGTCCAGCTGCTCCCGCAGCTCGATCGCTATTCGGCCAATCTCGTCGGCCACTTCGCCGTTTCGGACGCGTTCGTGCCGTTCGTCGAAGCCAAATATGTCCGCGTCGACTCGGTCAGCCTCGGCGGCTCGGGTCCGGCCTTCTATACCGGCTCGACGATCGACGCGCTGTACGAGCGTCCGCGCCTCGACAATCCGTTCCTCAGCGCGGATGCGAGTGCGGCACTGACCGCACAGGCGCTGCTGGCAGTCAACAATGGCATCAATCCCACCACCGGCGCGGCAATCACCGCCGCACAGGCAGCGACGCTGCGCACGCAGATCAACAGCGGCGCCTATCGCTTCATCCTGCGCAAGAACCTCACCGATCTTGGTTCGCGACGTGAGGATGCACGGCGCGAGACCTATCGCATCGTCGGTGGCGTGCGCGGCGACTTCGCCGACACGTTCAACTACGAGGTGTCGGCCAACTACGGCGAATTCAAGGAGCGCACCCGCGTTCTCGGCAACGTCGACGTGCAGCGGCTGAGCCTCGCACTCGACGCGGTGCGCAATCCGGCGACCGGTCAGATCGTCTGCGGCGCGCAGCTCGATGCCAGCCGCTTCGCCTTCGGTGAGGATGTCGGCGGCAATGCTGCGAACCTCGCCAACGACATCGCCAACTGCCAGCCGCTCAATCCGTTCGGCGTCGGCAGCATCTCCGATGCGACGCGCAATTACGTGCTGCGCAACACCGTCTCGGAAGGCAAGATCACCCAGCTTGACCTGCTGGCCAACCTTTCGGGTGATTCGTCGAAGTTCTTCAACCTGCCGGGCGGCGCGGTCGGCTTCTCGATCGGTGCGGAATATCGTCGCGAGACGAACTACTTCCAGGCCGATCCCTACGTGCAGGCCGGCTACACCTTCTACAACGCACTGGCGCGGTTCGATCCGCCGTCGTTCGAGGTGAAGGAAGCGTTCGGTGAGTTGCGTGTGCCGCTGCTCAAGGACATCACGCTGCTCAAGGAGGTCACGGTCGGCGCCGCCGGTCGCGTCTCCGACTACAAGGGCTCGGCGGGCACCGTTTACACCTACAACCTCAACGGCGTCTGGGCGCCGGTCGAGGGCGTCCGCCTGCGCGCCAATTACGGGCGGTCGGTGCGGGCACCGAACCTCAGCGAATTGTATGCATCGGCCGGGCAGAATTTCGCGCCTGGCTTCCTGGACCCGTGCTCGGCGGATAATCTCGGCCGCGGCACACAGTTCCGCGCCGCCAATTGCGCGGCTGCGGGCATTCCGACCAGCTACAACTACCAATACGTGCAGTCGCTCGAGATCCTGAGCGGTGGTAACGCCAACCTGCGTGCCGAGAAGTCGGACTCGTACACCTATGGCGCGGTGATTTCGCCGACCTTCGCGCCGGGACTGATCCTGTCGGTCGATTATTACAACATCAAGGTCAACAACGTCATCAACTCGGCGGGTGCACAGGCGACCGTCAACAACTGCTATGACTCACCGTCGATCACCAACAATCAGTTCTGCAATCAGTTCACCCGCGTTGCCGCCGGCGCGACCGGTCCGAATGGCGAACAATCCTATCGGATCATCGAAGGTGCATTGCTCGACAATCCGCTGAACTATGCGAGCCTGAAGCGGCGCGGTATCGACGCCAACCTGTCCTACGCGCACAGCTTCGGCGGTACGCGCCTGTCGGGTCAGGTGATCTACACGCATCTTCTGGAAGCCAGCAACTTCCTCAATCCGCTGCAGCCGGGCTTCGCGGATACTTTCGTCGGCGAGTTGGGCTATCCGAAGGATCAGGTGACGGTGAACCTCGGCGCCGATTTCGGCCTCGTCACGTTCGACACCCAGTTCCGCTATCTGTCGAAGCAGTCGGTCGGTGTGATCGAGAACCGGATCGCCTTTCAAGGCCGCCCGGCGCAGAATCTCGACGATTTCGACATCCCCTTCTATCCGGATGTCCTGTACATCGGCGCCAAGCTCGGCATCGATTTCAGCGAGCGGTCGACCTTCTATCTCGGCGTCGACAATCTCACCGATCGCCTGCCGCCGCTCGGCGCGACCGGCATCGGTGCGGGTAGCGCAATCTTCGACAATATCGGGCGTCGCTTCTACGCAGGCGTCACCGCGCGCTTCTAAGCGCTTCGGCAAACCGCACAACTTGGAGGGCCGGTGGTTTCCACCGGCCCTTTTTTCGTCCACCGTCGGGCCATGCAGATCGATCCGATGACCGCCGTCGCCGAGGTTCAACGGCGTGCCGCTGCCGGAGATGGCGAGGCGCTGTTCCAGCTCGGACTGTGGCAGTTGCAGGGCCGCCCCTTGCCGCGTGATCTGCCCGCCGCGCGTTCCTCGCTGCGACGTGCTGCGGCTACCGGCAACGTCGAGGCCCGGCTGATCGAGATCGCCCTCACTGCCAACGGCACCGGTGCCGCCGCCGACTGGCAGGCGGCTAGGCGCCTCCTGGGCGAGGCGGTCGCGGCGGGCGACGCGCCGGCGCGACAGCTGGAAACGCTGCTTGCGGCGATGCCGCTCGATGACGCGGGGGCGCCGGCAAGCCTGCCCCCGATCCAGCCACTCAGCGCCGACGGCAGCGTGCGTCGCGCCGCCGCGGCGTTCACGCCGGCGGAATGCGCGCATATCGCGCGTGCGGCCGACGATCTACTCGCGCCGGCGGTGGTGGTCGATCCGCGCACCGGGCGATCGGTGCCGCACCCCATCCGCACGTCGGACGCGGCCGTGATCGGCCCGGTGCGCGAGGATCCGGTGATCCGCGCCCTCAATCAGCGGATCGCCGCTTTGAGCGCCACCCAGATCGGCCAAGGCGAGGCGCTGACCGTATTGCGCTACCGGCCGGGGCAACAATTCCGCCTTCATTCGGACATTCTTCCGCAGGCGCGTAATCAACGCGTCACGACGGTGCTCGTCTATCTCAACGACGATTTTACCGGTGGCGAGACGACCTTTCCCGATCACAAGCTCATCATCCGCCCGCGCGTGGGAGACGCGATCATCTTCGACAATGTCGACGCTGCAAGCCGTGGCCTCACCACCGCCCGCCACGCCGGCGAGCCCGTCCGCAGCGGCGTCAAATGGCTCGCGACGCGGTGGATTCGGGCACGGCCGTTCGACGTCTGGACCGGACCCGAAGCGGTCTGATCAGCCCCACACCCGATCATACCGCTGCCCCAGCAGCGTCAGCAGCTCATATTGCGACATCCCGCTCGCCGCCGCCGCGTCGGGCAACGCGAAGTCGAGCGTCACCCAATCGCCCTCGCCCAGATCCGGGCTGGCGCTGACGTCGAGCGCGAGCAGGTCCATCGAGACGCGGCCGATCACCGGCAGGCGCCCCTCCCCCGCGGTGCCGGTGTCGGAGAAGCCGCGGACGTAACCGTCGGCATAGCCGAGGTTGAGGATCGCGACCTCGGTCGCCCGCGGCGCTCTCCACGTCGCGTTATAGCCGACCGTCTCGCCCGCCGCGACGGTACGACGTTGCAGCACCTGCGCCTGTGGCGTGACGACGCTGCGGATCCGCCCGGCATATTCGGGCCGGACGATGCCGCCGTAAAGCGCGATGCCGGGCCGGGTCAGATCGAAGGCATAATCGCCGCCGAGCGCGATACCACCCGAATTGGCGAGGCTCATCCGCCGGGCCGCGGTCGCCCCGGCGAGCGCGGCGAAGGCGGTGCGCTGGCGCGCGTTCATCGCGCTGTCCTCGTCGGCGCAGGCGAGATGGCTGAGCAGGGTCTCGATCGACAACCCGTCGAGCAGGCCGTCGCGCACCGCCTGCGGCGCGACGCCGAGCCGGTTGATCCCGGTATCAACCATCACGTCGCAGAGGCCGCCGCCCGCCGCGCGCCAGCGTGCCACCTGCGCCGCGCTGTTGAGCACCGGCCGGGCGATCCCCGCCAGCGCCAGCGGCATATCCTCGTCGCGCATGCCGTGCAGCACCGACAGCGACAGGCCGAGCGGGGCGAGCCGTTCCGCCTCCGCCCAGGTCGCGACGAAGAAATCGCGGCAGCCGGCGGCGGCGAGCCGCTCCGCCACCGCGGTGGCGCCGAGGCCATAGCCGTTCGCCTTGACCGCCGCGCCGCACGCCGCCGCGCCGCTCATCCGGTCGAGCGTGCGCCAATTGTCGGCAAGGGCTGCGGCATCGAGGCGGAGGCGAAGCGGTGCGGTCACGCGTGCCGCTTAATCGCCCGCGGCCGCCGCGTCGATGCCCGCGTCAGCCGAGCCGTGCGCGCAGCCCGATCCACAGCGTCCGCGGGGTGGCGCGCTCGACGATATACGCGCCGCTGATCCCCGCCTCGACGCGGGCATCGAACAGGTTCTCGGCGCGTGCCTCCAGCGTCAGCGCGCGGGTGAGCGGCAGCGCGGCATAGCCGTCGAGCGTCGTCGCGGGCGCGAGGCTGCGGCTGTTCTGATCGTCATCGAACTGTCGCGCGACATGGCGCAGCGTCGCCGACAGCGCGGCGCGTTCGCGGCGCCAGCCGAGCGTCGCCGACACCGCATCGCGCGGCGTCTGCGCCGGGCGCAGCCCGTCGAGCGTCGCCGCCGCACCCGAGGCGCGCACGCGCGCATCGACATGGCTCCACGAGGCGAGCGCGTCGAACGGCCCGAAGGCGTAGCGCGCGTCCACCTCCACCCCGGTCGAGCGGATCGCGTCGAGATTGCGGCGGACGCGCGACGCGCTGGTCGGCGTCGACGACAAAGTGACGTTGGCGATCGCATCGGTCAGCCGGTCGTGGAACACCGTCACGGCGAGGCTCGCTCCGGCAAGCGGGGTGAGCGTCGCGCCAGCCTCGATCCCGGTCAGCCGCTCGGGCGACAGCGCGGCGTTGGCGGCGGTGACGTCATTGCCGACGCGGAACGGCCGGTAGAGTTCGTTGAGCGTCGGCAGCCGCCAGCCGCGATAGCCGGCGGCGCGCAGCGTCAGCCAGTCGGCCGCGCGCCAGGCCGCACCGACCCGCCCGGTCGCCTCGTCCCCCGACCGGTCGGCGAAACGCGTATCGGTCAGCGCCGCGCCGCCGGCGAGCGGGCGTTCGCTGAGATAGCCGCCGTCGATCGTCCACCAGTCGATCCGCGCCGCGCCGGTCAGCGTCAGGTCGCCGAGCGTGACGCTGCCGTCGGCGAACAGGCCCTGCGTCCGCGTCTCGCCCCCCGCCTCGCGGCGCCGCGTCGGACGGGCGGCGACGAAGGTGAACAGCTCCTGCGTCTTGCCCGACACGTCGCGCAGATCGGCGCCGAGCCGCAGGTCGACGGTGTCGGCGACCGGCGGCTGCACCTCGATCCGCGCGCCGAGTCCGGTCGCGGGCGTGTTATATTGATTCAGCGACTGGCTGGCGGTGGTGCGCGCCGCGTTGACGCTGGCGAAGCTCGACGCGAAGGCGCGCGTCTGCAGATAGGCGAGCGCCGACCAGCCCCAGCGGCCGCGTCCGACCAGCCGCAGACTGGCGTCGGCCCCGTCGGACTGGTTGGCGGTATAAGCGGTGCCGCGCTCGCGCCGGTCGGTGAAGGCGCTGACATTGGCCTGGAGTTCGGTCGCCGGCGCGATCGTCACGACGGTGCGCAGCGCGGCGGAGGCCTGTTCGTAGGGCGCCGGCCGGTCGACCGGGCCACGCTGTCCGGCGACGGTGGGCACGAAGCCGTCGCCGCGCGCATAGGCCGCGGACAGCGTCGCGAAGCCGCCGTCGCGGACCAGGGCGGCATTGCCCTGCGCGTCGACCGAATCGCGGCTGCCGTAGAAGACGCTCGCGTCGAGCGGGGCGAGCTGGTCGGGTGTCGCGCTGTCGATCTGCACCGTGCCGGTGAGCGCCCCCGGGCCGAAATAGCCGCTGCCGCCGCCGCGCGTCACCCGCACCTGCCCCAACCGGCCGGTGGCATAGGCCGGAAAGGCGACCCAGCCGCCGAACGGATCGGCCTGCGGCACGCCGTCGACGATCAGCAGCGCCCGGCTCGACGCATTGCCGCCGATGCCGCGCAGGCTGATCCCCTGGCTGGTCGGATTGGCGCTGCGGCTGTCCGAGCGGCGGAATTGCTGGAGGCCGGCGACGTCGGCGAGCACGCTTTCGAGCCGCGCGGCGGCATTGGCCTGCAAGCGGTCGCGATCGATCGTGACGATGTCGAAGGCGCGCTCGCCGGGCGAATCGGGCAGGCCGCGCCCGGTGACGACGATGTCGTCGGCCGCCGCGCCAGTCTGCGCGACGGCGGGGGTGGCGAGCGTCAGGGCGGGCAGGATCAAATAGCGCATCGCCGCCCATTGACGCTTTTTCCGATGAAGAACAGCAATCTACCGCATCGCGGCAGGTTTCGGGTCGAAAATGTCGATGGGTAACGTAGCGGAACGATCCTCATCCTGTTGCGCTTGCCCTGTCATGGAAGACGACGAACCCCAGTCCGGATCGGCCGGACATGCTGCCGCCGCCGGCCACCCCCGCCCGACGCTGGGTGCCGAGGCCCTGCGCGACGAGCTCAACCGCGCGGCGTTGCGTCTGTCGCTCGACAGTGAGGGGACCGCCATCGACTTCATGCTACCGACGCTCGCCGAGCCGTGGGCGGGAGCCGGGCATAATTGGGACGTGCAGGCCTCCTGCCCCGAATCGCTCGACGCGATCGCCCGCCGCGCGGTCGAACAGGTCGCTGCGCTCTGGGATCTCGATCCGCAGGACAGCGGCGAGGCCGTGACGTTCGAAGCGGAGGAGTGAGCCTGACGCGCGACGAGGATCAACGTGCGCCATTGTCGCGGGGCGGCCGGTGGCCTAGATTAACTCAGACAATTTCCTGAGAGGTATTTCCGATGATCGACGGCGCCCTGCTGATCGGCGGCGAATCACGCCAAGCTTCCGACCGTTTCACCGCGGTCAATCCGGCGAGCGGCGAAACGCTGACCCCAGACTTCTCGTCGGCGCGTGCCGATGCGGTGGCCGAGGCCTGCGCGCTCGCCGAAGCGGCCTTCCCCGCCTTCGCCGCCACCGACCTCGAGGCGCGCGCCGCCTTCCTCGAAGGCATCGCGCAGAACATCCTCGACATCGGTGACGCGCTGATCGAGCGCGCGATGGCCGAGAGCGGCCTGCCGCGCGCCCGGTTGGAGGGCGAGCGTGGCCGGACCGTCGGTCAGCTGCGTCTGTTCGCCGGCGTCGTGCGCCAGGGCGACTTCCTCGACGCGACGATCGATCCGGCGCAGCCCGAGCGCGCGCCGCTGCCGCGCCCCGACCTGCGCCGCATCAACCTCGCCATCGGTCCGGTGGCGGTGTTCGGCGCCTCCAACTTCCCGCTCGCCTTTTCGGTGGCGGGCGGCGACACCGCCTCGGCGCTCGCCGCCGGCTGCCCGGTGGTGGTCAAGGGCCATCCCGCGCATCCCGGCACCGGCGAGCTGGTCGCCCGCGCGATCCAGCAGGCGGTGAAGACCGCCGGGCTGCCCGCCGGCGTCTTCTCCTATCTTCCCGGCGAAACGAACGAGCTGGGCGGCGCGCTGGTCGCCGATCCGCGCATCCAGGCGGTCGGCTTCACCGGCTCGCGCGCCGGCGGTCTCGCCCTCGCCCGCATCGCCGCCGAGCGCGACGAGCCGATCCCGGTCTATGCCGAGATGTCGAGCATCAATCCGGTGGTGATCTTCCCCGCCGCGCTCGCCGCACGCGGAGCGGCGCTCGCCAAGGAGTACGTCGCATCGCTGACGATGGGCGCGGGGCAGTTCTGCACCAACCCCGGCCTGGTGCTGGCGATCGACGGTCCGGAGCTCGACGCCTTCGTGCGCGACGCCGGCGCGGCGCTGACCGACAGCCAGCCGGCGACGATGCTGTCCCCCGGCATCCATGCGAGCTTCGAAAAGGGCGTCGAGGCGCTCGCCAGCCATTCCGCCGTGACGACGATCGCGCGCGGCAAGGTCGGCGAAGGTGTCAACCAGGCGGTCGGCGCGCTGTTCCAGACGACGGCGGAGCAGTTCCTCGCCGACGTCGCGCTGTCGCACGAGGTGTTCGGATCGTCGTCGGTGGTCGTCCGTTGCGCCAGCATCGACGAGATCATCGCGGTGGTCGGCAAGCTCGAAGGTCAGCTCACCGCGACGCTGCAGCTCGATCCCGCTGACGAGGCGGATGCGGCCAAGCTGATGCCGGTGATCGCACGCCGCGTCGGCCGCGTGCTGGCGAACGGCTGGCCGACCGGTGTCGAGGTGGCGCCGGCGATGGTCCACGGCGGCCCCTTCCCGGCGACGAGCGACGGGCGGACGACGTCGGTCGGCACGCTGGCGATCGCGCGCTTCCTGCGCCCGGTCTGCTTCCAGAACCTCGCGCCGGCGCTGCTGCCCGCCGCGCTGCGCGACGACAACGGCTGGAGCATCGCCCGCCGGCTCGACGGCAAGCGCGAAGCCAGCCCGCGGTAAGCTGTGGATGCTCCCGTCCAGGGGCGGGAGTGTCGTTCATGAGGCGGGCGGGTCGGCCTCTGGTCGCCCGCCCGCTTCTGTTTGAAGCGGAACGAGCCTTGCTGAACAGGCTCGGCATCACCTCGAACCGATCGTCGCGCCAGACGATGATCGAAACCTTCCCGAACCTCGCATCACCCCGGCGAAGACCGGGGTGGTGCGTGTCGCTACGGGACGACCTTCCGAGCGGCCTCGGATTGCTCCGGCGGCCGTCGCGCCGCAATATGTCGGGTTATGCTCGTGCCGAACGGTGGATGCTGGAACGCGTCCGGCATGACGGGCGAAGTATTGCAGTACTCCCGCGCAGGCGGGAGCCCAGCGTCTTCTTAGTCGTAACCCGATGGTCTGCTTGGCCGCCGGATTCCCGCCCGCGCGGGAATACTGTGATGCTCTGGCAGGTGCAGCGACACTTGCGCAGACGTGTTCGGGCGTGCCGATATCCTCAATGCCTGCCGGGCATCAATATGGTGCGACACCTCCGGAAGGCGCTCCTTACACCGCCACCGGCGTCACCGGTACGCCGGCCACGCCCGGATCGAAGGCGAACAGATTGCCCGCTTCCGGCTGATCCGCCAAGGCTTCGGCATCGAGTCCCTTGCGCGCGCTCGTCGCATAGGCGGTGCGCAAATCGGCGCCGCCGAAGGCGATCTTGGTGATGTTCGACGCGGGCAGCCGCACCGTGCCGATCAGCGCGCCCGCGGGATCGTAGCGGCGCACGCCCCAGCCGCCCCACAGCGCGACCCACAGACACCCTTCGGCATCGACCACCGAACCGTCGGGATAGCCGGCGCCCTCCTCGATCGTCACGAAGCGCGTCGCCGCGCCGAGCCGGCCGTCGCCATCGATCGTCGCGCGCCAGATCGTCTTGCCGAGCGTGTCGGTATGGTAGAGCGTGACGCCGTCGCCGGCGATCGCCGGGCCGTTGGTGATGCATACCGGGGCGAGGCCGCTGTCGCTGACCGTGCCGCCGGCGTGGCGATAGACGCGCCCGGTCAGATCCGTCTCGGCGTCGTCCATCGTGCCGAACCAGATCCGCCCGGCGCTGTCGGTCGCCGCGTCGTTGAGCCGGTTGCCGGCGGCATCGCCCTCGGGCCGCGCCAGGAAGGTGAAGCTGCCGTCGGCGGGATCGAAGCGGTGCAGTCCGGTGCGCAGGCCGGCGATCAGGCCGCCGTCGTCGCTCGGCAGCACCCAGCCGACCTGATCGGGCGCATCCCAGCGCTGCGCCGTGCCGCTCGCGGGATCGAAGCGGTGGATATGCCGGCTCTTGATGTCGACGAACCACACGGCCTGCTCGCGCCCGATCCATACCGGCCCCTCGCCGAGTACCGCCTGTACCGGCAATATGGTGCGCACGTGATGATCGGTCATGGCATATCCCCTCCAGGTTGAAGCTGGCGCTACATCCTCCGATCCGGGGTTCAGGTCCAGTCTGACAAAACCAGCCTGCCTCACGCGTCGAACAGGTCGCGGAAGCGATGCGGCTGCGAGCGCAGATATTGGTCGGGCGCCTTGACGTGCGCGCCGAGATGCGCCGCGGCATGCCAGGGCCAGCGCGGTTCGTAGAGGATGGTGCGGGCGAGCGCGATCATGTCGGCATCGCCGGTGCCGACGATCGCCTCGGCCTGCTCATAGTCGGTGATCAGCCCGACCGCGACGACCGGCAGGCCGCAGCCCTGCTTGACCGCGCGGGCGAGCGGCACCTGATAGCTCGGCCCGGTCGGGATCTGCTGGCGCGGATCGAGCCCGCCGCTCGATACGTGGATCGCCGCGCAGCCGCGCGCTTCGAGCGCACGGGCGAAGGCGACGGTCTGCTCGGCATCCCAGCCGCCCTCGACCCAGTCGGTGCCCGAGACGCGCATCGTCACCGGCCGCTCCGCCGGGAAGGCGGCGCGCACCGCGTCGAACACTGCGAGCGGGAAGCGCATGCGATTGTCGAGGCTGCCGCCATAATCGTCCGTCCGCCGGTTGCTGAGCGGCGACAGGAACTGGTGGAGCAGATAGCCGTGCGCGCCGTGCAACTGCACCGCGTCGATCCCCAGCCGCGCGGCGCGGCGGGCGGATTCGGCGAAGGCGGCGACGAGCGCCTCGATCTCGGCGACCGAAAGCGCGTGCGGCGGATTCTCGCCCTCGGCGAAGGGCGCAGGCGACGGCGCGACCGTCTGCCAGCCGTCGGCATGGTCGGGCGCGATCTGCTCGCCACCGCGCCACGGCAGGTCGGTCGACGCCTTGCGCCCGGCATGGGCGAGCTGGATCGCAATCGGCATGTCGGAATGGCGGCGCACCGATTCGAGCACCCGCGCCATCGCCGCCTCGGTGGCATCGTCGTACAGGCCGACGTCGCCGAAGGTGATCCGCCCCTCGGGCGTCACCGCGCTCGCCTCGATCGTCAGCAGCCCCGCCCCCGACAGCGCGAGATGGCCGAGGTGGATGAGATGCCAGTCGGTCATCCGCCCCTGTTCGGCGGAATATTGGCACATCGGGGCAATGACGATGCGGTTGCGCATCGTCAGCGCGCCGACGGTGATCGGCTGGAACAGGGCGGGAGTCGGCATGGCACCTCGGCGGACGGGAGACGGATAGGCGCTACGCTTGACCGGCCGATTGGTGCCGCGCCGGCAACGTGACGCTCGCGGCAAGGCCACCGCCGTCACGCTCGCCGAGCGTCAGGCTGCCGCCGTGCAGCTCGGTCAGCTCGCGGACGATGGCGAGGCCAAAGCCATGGCCTTCGCCGCGCTCGTCGAGCCGTACGCCCGGCTCGGTGACGCGCGCGCGGTCCGCGGCGGGAATGCCGGGGCCGTCGTCGCTGACGGTTAGCTCGATGCGGCGCGCGTCGCCGCTCGCCACGCGCACATCGATCCACACCTGCGTCGCGGCGTGGCGCGCGGCATTGTCGAGCAGATTGCCGAGCAGTTCGTCGAAATCCTGCGCGTCCATCGCCGCGACCGGGTCGCCGGCCACCTGCGGCGTGACGGTGATGCCGCGCCCGGCGTGGAGGCGGCCGATCGCCAGCGCGAGATCGTCCACCGCCGGGGCGATGCGCACGCTGGCGCGGGTATCGGTCGCTCCCGCACGGGCGCGGGCGAGATGGTGGCGGATCGTCGCGTCGATCCGCGCGACCTGCGCCGCCTTGGCCGGATCGTCGCGCAGCTGCAGCGCGAGCGTCGCCACCGGCGTCTTGAGCGCATGCGCCAGATTGGCCGCGGACTGGCGCGCGGTGGCGAGCGCGGCGGCGCGATCGGCGGCGAGCGCGTTGAGTTCGTCGGCGAGGCCGCGCAGCTCGACCGGCTGATCGTCGTCGACCCGCTCGCGCCGGCCGGCGCGGATCGCGGCGAGCTGCTCGCGCATCCGGGCGAGCGGGCGCAGGCCGAGGCGCAGTTGCAGCAGCGACGCGGCGGCGAGCAGCGCGGCGAGGATCGCCAGCGCGACGAGCAGCGGCGTCAACGCCTCACGCAGCGGCCGTGCCACCACCGCGCGCGGCGCGGCGGCGAGCAGCGATACCGTGCCCCGCGACGTGACGAGGCGCAGGCGGCGGGCGTGGATGGTGCGGCCAGCCTGATCGACGCCGTCGAGCCCCTGCGGTGCGGCGGCATCCTCCGCGATCGGTGCGGGGGGCGCTCGCGGTGCGTCGGGCGCGCCCGGCGGCGGCGGCGGTGCGGCGACCGGGCCGGGCCGCAGCCGCGGTGGGTCGGCCGAGCCGATCGCCCCGTCGGGTCCGTCGATCCGCCACGTCCAGCCGCGCCCCGCCTCCAAGGCGCCGGCCCGTGCGGCGAGCCGGGCGCGGTCGACCTGCCCGTCCGGCGCGACGGTGCTGGCGAGCAAGGCGATCTCGGCATCGAGCCGCCGGTCGATGCCTTCGGTGACGACGCGTTCGAGCACGCCGGCGATCGCCCAGCCGGCGATGCCGAGCGCGGCGAGGATCGCCACCGCGGAGAGCAGCAGCATCCGCCCCTGGATCGAGCGCAGCACCGGCTCAGCCCTCGCCGCAGGTCAGCCGATAGCCGCGGCCGCGGATCGTCTCGATCATCTCGGCGCCGATCTTGCGGCGCAGGCGGCCGACGATCACCTCGAGACTGTTCGAATCGACATCGGCATCGCCTTCATAGACGCGTTCGAGCAGGTCGAGCCGCTCGATCACCGCCTCGCGCCGCAGCATCAGCGTCGACAGCACGCGCCATTCGAACGCGGTGAGCTTGAGCGGCAGGCCGTCGAGTTCGAAATGGCCGATCTGCGTATCGAACGACAGCCGTCCGCAGGTCAGCACCGGCTGGGCATGGCCGGCGGCGCGGCGGACAAGCGCGCGCAGCCGCATCACCAGTTCCTCGACGCGGAACGGCTTGACCAGATAGTCGTCCGCCCCCGCCTTGAAGCCGGCGACCTTGTCGGACCAGCCGTCGCGCGCGGTGAGGATCAGCACCGGCAGCGCGCGCGACGCGGCGCGCCAGTCGCGCAGCACGCTGATCCCGTCCTTGCCCGCCAGCCCGAGGTCGAGCACCGCCGCGTCATAGGTCTCTGTTTCGCCGAGATGGCCGGCGTCGATCCCGTCGGCGACGAGATCGACCGCGAAATGCTCGGCGCGCAGCGCGCGGGCGGTGGCCGGGCCAAGGTCGGGATCGTCTTCGACTAGCAGGATGCGCATGACCGTGGCCCTATTCTCCCTGGCTAAACCGAACATGAACCGCCTGGTTCAGCGGGGGTCGGCCGAATCACCGTAGAAGCCGGTCATCGACATGAAGGAGACGATCGATGGCAAGACTACATATCACGATCCGGCAGCGGCTGGCGCTCGGTGCGGCGGCGCTGGTCGCGGTGGGGGCAGCGGGCGGCGCCGGCGCGGTCGCGCTGACCCGGCCGGGCGTCGAGATGGCCCCGACGGTGGCGACGCCGATCGCCCGCCTCGCCAACAGCAACGGCATCGTCACGGTCAAGGGCCGTGTCGCCGAGGTGTTCGGGGACCGGTTCGTCGTCCAGGACGGCAGCGGCCGTGCGATGATCGACGCCGGGCGCGACGGCACCGCCCATGTGACGCGCGGCAATGCGGTGCTGGTCCAGGGCCGCTATGACGAGGGCCAGTTGCGGGCGCACTTCCTCGTCGGCCCATCGGGCGAGGTGAATGAGGTCGGCCCGCGGCCCCGCCCGCGCGGTCCGGGTGCGGATGCACCGCCGCCGCCGCCGCCGCTACCATCGCCGCCACCACCGCCGCCGTCATTGACCTTAGGCTGCTTCTTTTTTAGTCCATCAGGATCGATGCCATTAATCGGATCGCTTCCAACATAGTTATACCAGTTCATGCCATCGCCGTATCCGATAGGATCGGTTTGCATGAAGCGGCCGAGCGTTGGCGAGTACATGCGCGCCTTATAGTCGTACATGCCAAGCTCGGGCAGCCAGGCCTGGCCGGTGTACTGGAAGCGGCCCTGGTTGTTGGCGCCGGGGATGCCGTATTCGTCATAGCTGTTGATCGCGATGGCGTTGCCGGCATCGTTGCTGACTGCCACTACGCTGCCACGTTCGTCGGCATGAAGATAGCGCCGGTCGCTGGTGCCCGACCCTTCGTACCAGACCAGCACCTCGTCCGGGTCGGGACCGTAGACATAGCGGCGCAGGATGGCGTTGCTCGACTCCTGGGCGAGCTGGCCGTCAACCCAATCGAAGTTACCCGCCGGCGTCTGACCAAGCTCTCCGGCCGGGTTCCGGTAGATCAGCTGGCCGGCTGCGTTCATGAACAGCTGGTTGCGGCTGTTATACTGGTAGGTGGTGCCGCCCGAGTTGGTAAGATTTCCACGTGCATCGTAGCCGAACGTCGTGCCGCCAGCGCTGGTGTACTGATTGAGCGCATTCACCGCGTAGCTGCGATCGACGTTGGCCGCGCCCGTCCAGGCGTAGCTGTCATTGCTGCTGCTGCGCGTCAGGATCTGGCCTGCCGCATTGTAGGTGAAGCCGTATGTCTGGTCCCAGGCACTGCCAGCCAGATCCTGGGTGAGGCTGGTGAGGCGCGAGGCGCCGTCATAGCCATAGCTCGTCACCGTGCCGTTGCCACGGGTCAGCGACGTACGGCGGCCAAGATCGTCATAGGCAAAGGTCGCAAGCGCCAGTCCGCCGTTCTCGCGGATGACGGTCATCTGCCCAGCAGCATTGTACTCGTAGGTGACGTAGAAGCCGTCCGCCCAAGTCTGGCGGATCTTACGACCTGCCGCATCGTATTGCAGCGTCGTGCTCGCGACGTTGCTGCTCTGCGTCGTCGCCCGGCCGAGTGCGTCGTAGCCAAAGTTCTTGGTCCAGCCATTGCCATCACCTGCGCTAGTCAGGCGACCAAGCAGATCATAGCTGTAGCCGACATCAACCTCGGCGACGTTGATCTTGGGGTTGTGGTCGAAGGTCCGGCGATCCAGCGCGTCAAAATCGTAGGTCAGCGTCTGGCCATCACGCAGGCGGCGGCTCGTGACGTTGCCGTTGGCATCGTACGTCGCCTGATCGTAGCTGCCGCCCGGATAGGTTACCGTCGTTGCCCGGTCGAGGCCGTCATAACCATAGGTCGTGGCGTTACCATTAGCGTCCGTCTGGCTCGCCATTTTGCCATTCGCTGTATAGCTGACAGTAACATCGTCAGATTGCTCGGCCGTGCCATAGGCACTGGTCACCTTGGTCTGGCGATCCGCGTTGTCATAGCCGTATTTCGTGGTGCGATCCGCGCCCTGGCCGCTCATCGCTACCGTCACCGTATCGAGGCGCTGGTGATCATAGCCATAGGTCGTCGTCGCGTAGGTCGTGCCGCCTGCCGTCAGCGTTTTGCTGAGCGGGCGATCCACGCCATCGAAAGACGTGACGAGCTGCTGCTGCGAGACAAAGGCATTCCACGCGCCATCGCTGGCATCCGAGACGGTACCATTCTCTGTCTGCGTGACCCGCCCCTTAGCGTCATAGGTGTTGCGCTGAGCAAGCCGTCGGCGAGGCCCCCCGCCGTCGGGATCCGGACCGACCATGCCAATCATCTCACGGTTAGCATTGTAGCGATAACTGACGGTATCGTCGCTCCCAGCAATGGGGCCGTCAACGCTGACTACGTTGCCGACATCGTCATAGCTCTTGGTCGTTGTTGCCGACGTCGAGCCATCGCCAGCCTGTACGGTGGTGGCGGTTGGCAAGCCATTGGCATTGTAGCTGATGCTGGTCCGCGTCTCATTGGCCGAGTTTACGCAAGTTGCGGCACTAGAGCAGGTCGAGCTGCCGCTCATCATTTGAATGCCGTTGACCGACGTATAGCTGTACGTGGTGGTTGGCCGCAAACCGCTTGGATTCGCTGGGGCAGTGACCGAGGTGACGTTACCTGTGGTATTATCGTAGCCGTAGTCGGTCTGCGCGCCCTTCGCGTCCTTAGTCCAGGCAGGCTTGTTGCACGTCGCCGCAGTAGAGCAGGGGAAGGATGCGCTCGTCGTCAGCGTCGGCGCGCCACTTCCCGGCTTTGCGACCACCTGCGTCTGCGTCACGTTGCCGCGAGTATCGTAGGTGAACGTCGTATAGTTACCCTCAGGCGAGGTTACCTGAAGAGCACGACCAGACGTGTCATATGTACTTGTTGTCGTGTTGCCCGTAGCTGTTGTTACCGACCTTGGACGTTGTAGTGTTATGTTGAAGATGTATGTGGTAGCGTGACCTAGTGGGTCAGTTACAGTTGTGGTGCGGTCACTGCCACTATCTACATATGAGTAGGTTGTTGTGCCAGAAGCATCGGTTAGGGATGCGACCCTCCCTGAGGCATTATAGGTGGCGGTAATGTCCTCCCCGCTACTACCGGGGCGTTTGATACCAGCCAGCTTACCTGAAGCAAAACGGTACGTAGTTGCACGCCCCATAGCATCAGTTACAATGTATCCGGCACTAGAATTGCTGAACGACTGTGTTCGTGCTCCCCCGCCCGTCGCGGAGTTCGTTAACACAACACTCGTGATGTCACCCCAGCCGGTGAAATCATTTCCGCTCGCATCCGTCTGATCGAAAGACGATGCATCATTAGCATAGCGGAATGCTAGTATGTACTTTCCGTTGCTCGATACCGATGAAATGCGATAGGCGTAGGCATATCGCGTACAGACTTGACCAGAGCTTGCCGGCTTCGAGGCGGAACAGTAACGTGCGCTATCATAGGTATAGGTAAATTGAACACCATCCGGTTTCGTGACGCTTGTTACGTTTCCCTGGATGCTGTTGTAGGGATACGTTCCGACCGTACTGGAGCTAAACGTAGCAACCGTACCATCAACGGCTGTAAATGTGTATGTCGTGCCGCTTTTCGTGAGGGTAGAGCCATCTCCCTCAGTAGATACATAGCTGGAGCCGGATGTTGTAAATGTTTTTGTGACTGCGCCGAACGATACATACGTTGTGGTGCCCGACCCGGACAACGTGGCGACCAAGCTGTCACCGAAACCACCAGTCCCGCGATAAAGCTTCTGCCAACTAAGGCCCTGACTATTACCATCGCCAGCGGTGAGAAGGGGGCCATCAACGTTCAAAGTTCCAAGGAATAGGTCAACATCGTTGTCATCGATGTTGCTCCGCACGGGAGCTGGCGCTGCCACCTGCGCAAAAGCCGGGATAACGGAGCCTGAACAAAGGACCGTGGAGACAATCAAAAGCGCACGACGCACACGCAAGCCGCAGCGCACGGCTTCAACCGAGTTTTTCATTTTTTGCCTCAGATGGTAGAGATACAAAAGGTTCGGCAGCGCCTTATTGCGGCGCGCCAGTCACCTTGATCTTGGTCCGGTTGTCCGCCTTGTCATGCGCAACCTCGACCGTTACGCCGTTGTTGACGGACCCAGATTTCACCACCTTCGTAAGGCGGCCTTTGGCGTCATAGGTGAACGTGTTTGTCTCTACGGCAAGCGCCATTGCCGATGACGATGTAAGCAGCATCACCATCAGGCCCTTTGTCATGATATTCATGACATTCCCCCTTCCCCATCGTGCCGTCCCTTCGGCAGCATGATGGTGGAACAAGAGGGGGTATTATTGCAAGGGCCCAAGCTTACATTATTTATGCTGACCTAATCTAACGCTTCCGAACAGCGGCGGCATACCGGTAGCATCGCCAACGAGGTAAGCCGGCCACGTGCTCGCTCATGCCATGTCTCAAGCTGCCTTGGCGAAAATGTGTGACTATACATTTAGCAAAGCTGTGTCGGCGTGCCTCCGGTTAAGGCGCTACGTCAATATATACCGGTGCCGGGGCACCAGAGTAAGTTGGTATAGAGCGGCAGGCATCACCTGATAACCCGCTATACCAAAGACCGATCTTTTTGTTAGCGTTTATGGCACCAGCAATCTTCGACATCCAGGCAAAGCACGCGGCAGGTTCAACGCCCTTCCAAGCTTTATTTAAATTGCAGATCTGTATGAAATCACTCCGCCAAGTGGTAAGTATCAAGACCGATCCGTCGCCATATGTTAATAATCTGGCTGGCGTTGCATCGCCACCACAATATACATCTGCTTTAGCCTGTCCTACCGAGGTATAAGCAATCGTACACAACGCTATAAAGCCAATCACCCGCATAACCGTCTCCTATGAAACGTTCAATTACTATTGATAAACTGAGCCAATCCGATGGGAAGAGTTACGGACGTTGCGTCGGAAGCGACGCGTAACAGCTTTGAACTCATGGGAGAGGGATGACTGTGAAGCCATTCAGGGGCACAACGATCAATCGAGATGTGCCTGACCGAGGCGGGATCGATGCACCAGAATTTGGGTCAGTGCCCGTATTTCCCCCGGTGCCGTTGACGGCGCCCGATACCGAGTAATTTGCACGATTGTCGGCGCGGTCATACGTTATCGACGTGTTGACTGTCCCGCTTGCGCTGGAATTTGTGGAGCCGATAAGCCGGCCTCTGGCGTCATAGCGATACGACGTGGTTTGCGCGTTAGCCATAGGAGCACATATCGCCCCACTCGCAATCATAGCTACTGCAAATACGTTTAGTGACCTTAACCGCATCAAAAACAATCCTTCCTGAGGTTGTATGTAATGCTTATACCTCAACTAAGACGATCCAACACGTCCCATCACCGTGAACGCTATAGTCGATCCGTGTAAGCGGCCGATTAGCGAGACGGGCTGACAGCAAGATGCTCATGACGTATTGACCGGCTTGTATCTCGGAGGAGTGATAGATCACGGCTCCGCGGCAACCGGGGGGTGTGGTTGCTAGCGTCGCATAAAGCTGCGTTCCCTGATTGCCGACCCCTGTCACTGTAACGTTGGTGACGCTCTCTGCGTGAGCTATGCCTGCATAGGCGAAGCCGATCGCTGCGAGTCCGCACCAAAGGCCTTTGAAGCGGTTTGATCTGGTCATGTCGGTTTTCCTCCAAAACCCCGGTTGGCGTACAACGCTAGGGGGCTCACTGCGCGAGCATTACATGCTCGATGTCTTCTCCGTCGCCCCAGCGCGAGCATGCGCCTGCCCCATCGATGGTTACCAAGTTACCGGAAAGCTGAGCTGAGAGAAGCATAGCGAATTGCGCTTTTCCCGCATCGCTGTGCTCGTCCTTTATCATATAATATGGTTGCCTGCTGCCACAGTCAGGGCGACCTGACGGAGGTGTGGCCATCACTACCCAATGCAACCCGTCAGATGCGCGAACGTGAACCTCCTTTACCTTGCTTGTGATGGAGCTTCCGCCCGCTGAGGCACCGGTTGATAGGCATAAGGATACCACTGAAATCATCAGCTTTACTCGCATTCGCGAACTCCTGCCGCTGGCTGGCTTACGATTTCCAAGTTAGCACGATAAGAATCAGCCAATTCGATGCACTCTGAACCATCCATTCACGCAAGTATGCCCGTCGTAGCCAATGGGTATGGCTTCCCCTTTTGCATAAGCAGTGAGTGCTCGGGATAGAAGCATTTGCCTTGCGTCGACTGCGACGTCAGTGCCTACTATGAAGTAATTACTACACGGTCCGGCTGGCATGGGATCCAGAGATATTAAAAAATGTCCATCATCGTAGGTGAGAACATTGGTAATCCTCCCTACCGTGTTGCTATCGTAGGTCGCATATGCGTTGGGCGCTATGGCCGTGGTCAGCGCTAATGCCACAAGCAATGCCGTCTTTTTCTTCATCGCCCCCCCCTGAGCTGTCGACCTGGTATCAACCTTTCTTGATCTTTTAGTCAAGAAGATTGGATTTGCACCCATTTCCACAAAACCTGTTCCAATTTCAATCTTTTAAAACTAGGTAATGATTTGGTGGCAGGTTGACACCACCGGTTTTTAATAAGAGTATTGATAAAAACCCTTTATCGATCTGGACAAACCTAGATAGACTGGCACAGTGTGCAGTCTTGGATTGTAAAGGGATGAACACGTTGCGTTTGCTGAGTCGTATCGCTGCCACGCTTCCTATCGTCGCGTTGTCATGGGCGTCGCCTGCGGCAGCGTGGGACGGTATTAAGACCGGGAAGGTCTCCGGGATTGACGTCGTCACTGAGGGGCAGAATTTCGGTTTCCGAGTCTATATGGATGGTACGCCTATGTGCGGCACAAGCGAAGCGTGGGCCTTCGTAAATAGAGACGCCGATAACTACGATGCAATCGTGTCAGTAATTACGTCGGCTTATTTGTCGGGTAAACCGGTAACATTGCTAACCAATCAGAGCGGAATCTATTGCCGCATTGGCTATGTTCAGCTTCGTTGATAAATAAACGAATAGGCGGTGCAATATTTTTTGCATTTGACCTTTCAGCCGCGTCAAGATCTATTTTCTAACTTCAACGTATGCGACATCCTCTAAATTGGAGACCGTTGCACATTTGCCGGTGCCAGTAACAGAAATTTGAAATGTCGAAGACATGGATGATACAATAAGAGAGTAAATATACTGATTTGCAGGGGCGTTGTCGCCGACGTTCAAAGCCCAGCGCGCGTCGGCGCCAGCAGCACAGGCAGGCTTGTCGGAGCTTGCGCCGCCAATCACCGAGAAGGTGACGACGCCGGTGCCGAACGTTTTGTCAGCGCTTATGTACGCCAATGTTCCCGTCTGGCGGCCTGCCATTGCTGGCGATCCGCACCCAACGGCGATCAGGCCCGCTATTTGCAGCGCGCGCTTGAGATATGTCATGCGACCCCCTGATAGTCAGACAGTGATTTGTATAACGGTATTGTTTGGCAACCGCTTCGATTATAGCCCGAATCGCGCCCATATTGCTTGGTTAGCGGCAGTATAAATTACAATATTGCCGTCCTCCTGCACAGCAAAATAAGCTCCCGGGTGGCCATCAGTATGGCTTGCCCATATTGCGGTTGAGTCGCTGTATAGCACGAGGTTACCATCTCCCTGCATTTCGAGACGGGCATTTGCCGGTTGGAACGTGCTTGTGGACCAAATGGGCTGCAGCGGGCCAGCGTAAAGGACGAGATTGCCGTCATATTGCAAGATAAAGCGGTATGCACCGCTCGGTGATAGGATGCTTTCTCCCACCCCAATACCTGTACCCGAGGCCAGGCCGCCTGTCTTAACGACCCGGGCATTCTGATAGACTCTCCGGTTACCAGCTTTGTCGTAACCGTAGCCGGCAGCATAACCGGTCCCATTAGACCTCCGTACATCGGAGACCAACAGCCGGCCTTGGGCATCATAGCCATATTGAACCGTCTCGGCATAACCGCTGGAGCAGACGCTCAACAATATGGCACCAGCTGCAACTGCTTTCAGCATAAGATTTGCCCCCCCCTTAACGTCTCTTCAGCCAATCGACCTGAGCCACTCGTCTGACGCCCTGCCGCCGCTCGAGCTGTACGATCACATCAATGACGCGCGATACGTATGGAAGAAGGTCAGCACGCTGCAACTTTGCATCAGCCTGCAGAACGAGGAGCATGAGCTGTTCGATTGCGCCAGATGGGGTATCAGCATGGATCGTGGTGAGCGATCCTGGGTGTCCGGTGTTGACGGCCCGGAGGAAGGTGAAGGCTTCTGCGCCCCTGAGCTCGCCCAGGATGATGCGGTCGGGCCGCAGGCGGAGGGAGGCTATCAGCAGGTCTTCCGTTGACACGTTCGCCTCGCCTAACCCGCCTCTGGCGGCGACGAGGCCAATCGCGTTTTTATGCCGCAGTACGAGTTCCGGCGTGTCCTCGATCAGGATGAGCCGTTCAGACGGCGCGATCTCACGTAGGAGAGCGTTGAGAAAGGTGGTTTTGCCGGTCGAGGTGCCGCCAGACACCACTACAGTTTTGCGCGCCCGTACAGCGGCGACAAGGAAGGCGTCCCACCTGCGCATCTCATACAGGCTGGCAAGTTCATCCTCGACGGGATCTGCTGCATCGGACCCGGTCGTATCGTGGAAAGCGCCAGCCTGCTGATAATCGACAAGCGACAGATCAGAGGACACGTGTTTCCTGATGGCAATGGCCATACCATCACGCGTTGCCGGCGGAGCGACGATCTGGACGCGCGAGCCGTCTGGGAGGCGTGCTGCCAGCAACGGATGTTCTCGACTGATCCCCTGATGGGTCACGCTCGCGATTTGCCGGGCCAGACGCCAGAGCTGTGCCTCCGTGATCTCGGGCACGAGATGATGCTCGAGTCCACCTTGCAGCGTCTCGATCCAGATCTCACCAGCGCGGTTTACGTAGAGATCGGTGACGTCCGGCCGAGCGAGCTGCTCGAGAAAGGGCGCAAGGTAGACGTCAAGATACGCTGCGGTCATCGTGCGGCAGGCTGTCCAGCCGTCAGGCCGGAAAAATCGAGATCGCGCGCAACGAAAACGTTGAGCGCAGCACCCTGTTTGACGGTGATTTTCGGCCTGTAGTCGTTGGGCACCAACCCCTGCCCTATGGTAGAGATTGGCCCTGACGGAATACCGACGATCACCGAGCCTGACCGTGGTTGTGATGCAAGGTTTACCCCCACCGTCAGCGCTGACTGGAGGACGGCTCCGGCGAAACGCTGAAAGAAGAAGGTGTTGACCTTGCCGGGTACGCCGCTGCCGCCCAGCTGGTCGGCTGCCGGCGAACCAAGGCGGATCGTCACGCCGTCGGGACGGATAACCCGGGTCCACGTAACGAACACGCGGTTCTGGCCCGAGCGTACCTCCGACTGATATTCACCAACGAAGCGCGAGCCTCTGGGGATAAGAATACGGCGGCCATCAAAACCGAGCGTGTCACGGGACGCAATCGCCCGCACCAGGCCGGGCCTTGCGGTGTCGATCGGTGTTTCAAGCGCAATGGGGATTTGCGTTCCGATCGGAACGACGTCCGTTCGGCTCGCCATGGTCGTCGCCTTGGCGGGCGCGTCATCAAAACCCCCTGAGCCATTGCGACCCGCGTTAGCGCCTGCCGCGGCCGATGGCTGCGTCGTGCCGCCCGCTGCCGGTGTTTCGGCACCGAGATCATAGACGATGGCGCCTTGCGCCTTCTTGTCGCGTGCTGGTTCGGCCGGAGGAGCCGCGGGCGCGGGTACGAACGGTGTTGGCGGCGTTGGCGTGATGACGGGCGGCGCGTAGGTTACAGGCGGCGGGTCATTCCGCACTGGCGGAAGGCTTGGCGCGGAAGATGTGACAATGACGGGCACTGGTGCCGGAACGGCTGGTTCGGCAAGGACAGGCATCTGCAGGGGCGGTGGTGGCGTAAACCCATCGGCTTGAGCCGTCTGCTGTGGTGCCGTCACCCGGCGCTGGCGCTGACCATTCAGAACCACGAACAGGATCAGTGCAACCGCGATAGCGCCCAATGCAATGACTGCACCTGGCATACCTTGCCGGGGCAAGCGCACGACGGGTCGCGGATCATGGCCGCCTTGCTCCACCGGCGCCGGCGCTGGTTGGCTACGGCTCATGGCCGGCCTTTCAGGACCATGCGCGTCGCATCGGCATGCACCTTGCCGAGGCGGAATACGTACCGCTTGGCGACGCCCTCGATGACATAGTCACCATCGACCATGCGTCCGTTGACCAGCGCTTCGCGACCACGATCATCGATCGCAAAAATTGCGGGAAGCGAGGTTTTCAGATCCCAGGTGATGGTGGTCCGTTTGCCGTCGTCACTCATCGCAATCGGATAGAGGGTCTTGTTGCCCCGGAGCCGGTAATCGGCGCTACGAACGACCTGCTGAGGGCTGCCGGGCTGTCCCAGGGGGTAGGAGAAGCGGAGTACAAACGCACCGCTCCCATTACCGCCGCTATCGGCGCTGATCACGAAGACATAGCGCCGCTGATCGGTGACGATCATCAGGTTCGTCGTCATGGCAGCACCAAGCGGCTTTACGATCACGCGATTGCCTGAGCGGTTTGGGGTCACCTCCCAACCCGTCTCGTTCCCAACCACGATTGTCTCGACCCGCTCATCGCCAGCCAGTTCAACGATGGCGGCATAGCCACTGCCGACCCGTAAGTCGAAGACGCGACCGCTGTCATAGACCAAGGTCTGGATGCGGGGATCAGCCGGCATGGTGAATTGCAGAGGCGCCGGCGGCATCGCGGGCATGCCCGCCTGCGCGGCTCCGGCAAGAAGCGTCAGCACCATCATCATTGCTGCGGCTCCGTCGTCGTCGCGGCCGTGTCGACGACGGGACCAAGCGGTGAGCCCATCGGAATCTGATTGGTCGGAACCTCACGTTGGCTGATAAATGGACCGCCTACGCCGCCCTGCACGATCCGGACCGGTGCCCGACGGACCGTAGGCGATCGGGTCGTCGCAACGGGGGCGGTGCGCGTTTCGATTACAGAAACGGGTCCCTGAACAGTGCTGGTGCGCGTCACCACCTGGCTGGTGACAGTCTCGGGGACCGGTGGCGCTTCGGCATCACGGCGATAGCCTGTGACCTGGAAGCCAAGCGGGTTCACCAGGCGGTCGCCGAACGCCATCGGTGCAGCCGAATAGCGGAAGCGGATAACCGCGATCCAGGGTCGAGGCGCTTCAGCCTGACCGTTGCGATCGGTCCTCTGAGTGTCGAAGCGAACCAGGCTGATGCCGGACTGAAGGCGTGAAACGCTTTTTACCCGCGCAGTGACGACGGAACCACCAGGCAACGCCTGGATCGGACTTGCCGGATTGGTCGCAGCAATTCCCGACAGGTACGACGCGCGAGCATTCCCTGCCGACCAGAGCGCAACCTTGCGATAGTCGATCTGCAGTGTCGCCCGATCAAAGCCCTCACGGGCAAGGACATATTGTGCCAGGTACGCGTCGGTCAGCGCCGCATCGGCGGAGACGCGCTGCGGGGTATTGGGATCGAGCGCCTGAACGAACCCCGTCTGGCGATCGACCAAAAGCGTGATCGGCTGCACCGTCTTCAATGGCGTCAGCATGGCCAGAGCCACGGCTTCGAAGGCCGCAGCGCCGATCGCGATCCCAGCAATCGTCCAGGCAATCTGCTTCGAGCGTGATGTCCTGGCGCGTGTATCCTCCGCCCAGCTTCGTGCATCTCGAAAATAGGTCTCGCGCTCGGTCATGCCGCTCCGTCCCGCCGCATGGCGCTGCGTGTCTTTCGTGTCATCGAGCGGCGGGCCGAAGGGCCAAGCGCCGTCGGAGATGATGAGGCATCTTGCCTCGGCTGAGGCTGGAGCGGCTGACGCCGGTTGCTCCCTGCTGATGATCCTGCCTCACCAGCAGCGATCGCAATCTGCTCGCGCCGCATCGTACCAGCCAGGGCATTGGCGACGCCTTGCGCGCGGGGTGGCGCTCCAGTCGCCGCAGCTGCGCCCTCACGGCCGCCCTGAGGCCTGCCGAAGGTCGAGCTCGATCGCTCGCTGACGTTACTGTGCGACTGCTCCGTGATCAGCGTCTCCTGCCGCTTCAACGTGAAGCTGAATGCGCCGGCCATCTTGGCCGCCGCCCAGATCGCTGCCAGCATCACCAACGTGAAGGCGAGTACGATGGTGGTCAGCGCCTGCGGATCGATGATGGTGACACCGCGCTCCACCGCCTGCAGATGGGCGAGTTCGCTCTCGACGAGCAACAGATCCAGCGCGGTCACGATCGTGGCGCCGAGCGTCGCGAGAGCCGCACCGGCGAGAGCGCGTACCCAGCCGATGAAGAGCCCGAGTGTGGCATCGAACAGGAGCGCCATAATCGCGAGCGGCCCGATCGCCAGCAGGAAGCCTGCCGCCAGGCGTAGCGCGCCGGCGACGCCTAACGTCGAGACGACGAACCAGGATGCGGTCTGCGGCAGTGCTGTCTGACCCAGCGGGCCAAAGTTGGGCGCTTGCTGCTGCGCTTGCGTCCCGGAGGTGTTGGCCTGCACGCCTTGCGTGGTGGTCGTCGACGCCGATTGTGGTGCCAAGGCAGGATTGATGCTCGAGCCTAGCCGGATCGTGTCGTAGGCCTGTTGCACGCGCTCATCGAGTCCGTCGGCTGAAAGGCCGCTGGCAGGCAACAACACGGCTGCAAATTCGCTCGGTGCGTCGACCGCGACACGGTAGATGAGGACCTGAAATGCTGGCCACCCGGTGGCCAGCGTCAGCACCATGCCAAGGCGAACGGCCCAGCCGACGCCATCACGCAGGGTCGGCGCCGAACCAAGCAGAAACCGGTACCCGATCAGCGCCACGAAGATCGTGACGAGCCCGGTCATCAAGCCGGCGATCATCGGACCACCAGCCAGCGCCTGATAGCCATTCTCGCCAAGCGCTTGCGCCTGACAGGTCAAGAAACTCGAGAGGCGAAGGGCGACGCCGGCATCACCATCGGGAAGCGGGCAGTCGATCATGACGCCTCTGCCAGCAGCCGCGGCAGCCAGATTGCGGGATCATCGCCGATCTCTGCGCGAATGGCGTCGAGCGCGCGTACCGATCGTTCACGGCCCGACAGGATCATCAGCAGATCACGGTTTCCCGACAGATCGAGGCGCGCCACCACGCTGTCCTGACCATGTTTGATCAGAAAGGCCCGGGCATTGTCGGGCATGGTGCGGATGAGATCATACTCATGCTGGGTGAGGCCAAACCCGGTCATGTAGTCGCGCGCCTGCGCCTTCGGATTAGGCATAAAAATTTGCGTGGCCGCCTGCTCAACGATTGCAGAGGCGATGCGGCTCGAGAGGGCGTCCTCTGCGCTCTGCGTTGCGAAACCGACGATGCCGTTGCGCTTGCGAATGGTCTTTTCCCAATCGCGAATACGGGCGGTGAACACCTCGTCATCAAGCGCCTTCCAGCCTTCGTCGACCACGATGATCGACGGCGTGCCGTCGAGCCGCTCTTCCACCCGGTGGAAGAGGTACATCATCGCCGGCGTCCGTACGGTCGGATCATCGAGAATACGGGTCATGTCGAACCCGACGACACGCTCATCAAGATTGGTGCGATCCTCGGCATTGTCGAATAGCCATGCCCGATCGCCGCTGCCCCACCAGGGAGCCAGGCGCGAGGCAAGGTCGCCCCCTTTGGGGCGTGCCTGTCCGCGCAGTAGCTGCGCAAAATGGGCCAGGCGCCGGTAGGCGCGTGGCGCCTCCATATTGGCTTCGACCGCTTCGACGATGCGCACCATGTCTTCGCTGTCGAGCGGGCGAGCGGGATCGGCGACAAGCCGCGATAGCCAGTCGACCAGGAAGCGGCGGTTCTCGGCGGTATCGTCGAGCAGCAGCGGGTTGAGGCCCGAAGGCTCACCGGGCCGTAGCACGTCGTACCGACCGCCAACGGCGCGCAGAAACAGCTCGGCGCCCCGATCCTTGTCGAAGAAGACGATTCGCGGATCGTATTTGCGTGCCTGTGCGAGGAGGAAATTGAGGACGACGGTCTTGCCGGTGCCCGAGGGGCCGATGACGGTAAAGTTGCCGAGATCACCGTGGTGAAAATTGAAATGGTACGGACCGGCAGCGGTCGTCTCTAGGACCGTGACCGCCGGCCCCCAGTGATTGCCTTCCGCCTTGCCAGTCGGAAAATTGTGCAGGCTGGCAAGGCTCGCAAAATTGCGGCTGGCGACGAGGCCACGTCGCGGAACGTAGCTGAAGTTGCCGGGGAATTGCGCCCAGAAGGCTGGTTCCAGCGCCATCTCCTCGCGCACAGCGACAAGGCCGAGGTCGGTCAAGGCCGCCTGAACCTCGGCGACGCCGTCATCGACCTGGGCGGGTGTATCGCCTCGCACCGCGATCGTCAGATGATGCTCGCCGAATGCGGCGCGTCCAGCAGCAAGGTCATCGCGTGCGACGCCGAGCTCACCCCGGAGGCTGAGAGCCTCGTCATCGGCCGCGCGCATGCGGCGCAGGGCCAGGTTGACCTTGCCGAGTGCCGCCTGTCGATCGACGAAGCCGAAGCTTTGCGTCACCGTCAGCTCGAAGGGCAATCGGAGCAGCTCATCGAGCATCCCCGGCCCGGTCTGTCCCGGGTAATTCTTGATCGAGAGGATCGCCTGGAAATCACGCGGAGCCTCGCCGGTGGCGCCAAGCTCTACCGTATCAGCGCCAAAGCTTACGCGACGGGCGGGCAGATACTGGCCGACGTCACCCTCAGGGAGTCGGACCGGACGGATTTCGCCGTTGTACAAGCCGGAGAGATACTCGAGCACCTCAGAGCACGGTCCACCCTTGCCGTCATAGCTGCCAAGAAGCCTTGCCCCATATGCGCCAAGAGCGGCGAGCAGCGCATCGCGCGCCGCATTGAGCGCACGCAACTCTGCGCTTTGTTCTGCTGCGCTGCTGTCTTTACCCCGCCCGAGCCAGCGACCAAACCGATCCGCGACGCCGCCCCGGCCCTGAAGCGGGCGCCGTATGACGCAGAGGAACAGATCGTTGGAGAAGAGACGCTTGGAGGCAAGGCGATCACGCCAGGCCGCATCGACACCGGTGCTGAAGGGATCGGGGAACGGCGCCTCGAGCTGCGGCTCGACCCGTCGGCGGATGACGTGATGGTAGAGTGCGAACCGCGACGATCCGATCGTCTGCAGCATCGCATCGCGCAGCGTCTTGCGATAGTTGATCTCGGCAGTGTCCGCCGTCTCGAACAACAGGCCGTCGAGCATCAGCACCTGCATCAGGCGACCATCGCGCAGCATGACGGTGTGATCGTCGATCTGCGCGAGATACGGCAGATGGTCGCCTGCCGCTTTCTCCCGCGCCCAATTCTGTGCGGCTTTGTTCACGGGCGGTAGGCGTTGCAGCGCCATAGACGGTGGTTGGGAACGCGCGGACAGCGCCGCACCTTGACCAGCCACAGATCGAAGATGCGGGGATCCCGCAGGCAGGCAATGACGCCGACGGCGTGGACGACCAGCGCCGCCAACAGCACCCAAACGGACTTGAATACGAGGAACAGCTCGGTCGTCAGGATCGCATTGCCGATCGCAAAACCATAGGTCACACCCAGCAGCATCTGCGGGCGGGTAAGACCGACAAACAGAACGTCGCGATCAAGGCTTTCTGAATCAGTAGCCAACGCTCGACGCCGACTGAATGCCGCCGACGATGCTCGCCGCCCCGAACAGGATGAAGCAGCCAAGAATGACGGTCGCGCCATAGCGCCAGTTCATCCGCCCGGTCAGCATGAGCAGGCCGACGGAGGCCACCGCGATCACTGCAATGACGGTTGCGACGGTGCCGAGCAACGTGCCCTGCAGCCAGTGAACGGCGCCAACGATTGGACCGGAGCCGGCGGGATCAGAAAAGCTGTCCTGCGCTGCCGCCATTGCCGGCGATGTAAGGGCCACCAGAGCGGCAAGCCTTGAATAGGTCTTCATGTGCCTCCCCTTGCACGTGCTGTACCGCATATCCTCAAGAGACGAGAGGCGCGTCAATCTCGTTTCGAATACTCAGTGTAATTTCGTCGCATTGTTCAATGCGGCAGCAGGCCGCGTGCACTGTCAGGTGGGCGGACCGGTACCGATGCCCCTGCGTAGGGATCATAGGGCGTTGGTGGTGGGGTTTGCGCAACATACGCCGGGGCCTCGATATTTGCTGGCTGGATCGGTTCGTCGATCTGAGCGTGGCCTACATTCCATAGGCCCGATGCGATGGCGTGGGACGAAAACAGGATAAAGCAGCCTATGACCATCTGACCGCCTCTGCGTACAGGAAGGCGGCCTGACAGCATGGCGATGCCAAGCCCTGCAACTGCCAGGATGGCTATAGCGGTTCCGATGCTGCCCAGCATGAGCGTGGCCAGCCAGTTCACCGCAGCACTCATCGATAGCTCGGCTGGGTTGCTGCTCAGCATCGCGTCTTCCTGTTCAATGCTGATGCATAGGAATGCATCTAATTAAGCGGCTGCACGCTTACGGCATCAACGGCTGAAGAGGAATCGTAAGACGTTGGCGTAGCCGCAAAACGAATTGTCGCCGTATCTTTGCTGGCGATGAACGACTGCGTCGGATGGGGCGTGAAGCGATCTGCCGTATCAGGGGGCGCATCCCATACCAGGTTACCGTCGATGTAGATTTTCATGTTATTCGCTGGGAAGCCGGGCCGTTGTGCGCTTGCAAAGGCAAATTGGTAGCGTTGACCGACGGTAAGGCGAACCGCCTTCATCTCAACATAGCCCGCCGTGTTGCCACTAGCCTGGATGAAGAACACCTGATTGCCAGACCATGGGGCTGGAAAGCCCCACGCTCCACCATTCTGAGCAATGCCGGCTCCACCATAAAATACCAGGTCCGGCGCCGAAGGGTTGTAAGCGTAGTTTGATACCGCAGGATTTTCGGCATCACCATTCAGCACCGTCGCGCCGGCCCCGGTGTTCTGCATCCGAGTTCGATTGTCAGCCTTATCGAAAGAATATACTCTCGATCCGCTGCCGCTGTTGCTGCCATCTACGTTGGTCAGGCGGCCCTTAGCGTCGTATGTATTGCGAACGGTTTCGGAGGCTGTCGCTGATACAGTCAGCGATAAACTGACGAATATGCCGAATGCTGCCGCTTTCGCCGTGCATCTCATCTGCATCAATCTCACCCCCTTTTTTATATTGTACCCGATGCTGCCCCTAGCTCAGAGGGCGGATTTTACCGTCCTACGGAGGCCAAGCCAGATCAAAGGCTTTCTAAATTTGACGGTAACGCAACCATTTCGTCCCGCCTCAAAAATATTGTTGCTCGCAGAAATAATTTGGGTCTACGCTGCCGGCAAGAGCAAAAACCTGGGGGAGGCGTGATCATGAAGGTCATCTTTTTCATGTGTCTAATGACGTTGCCTCATGCGACGAGTGCTGCAGAGACAATTACGTACACGTACGACGCCAAAGGGCGTGTCGGCAGTGTTGTGCATACCGGTACGGTCAACAACGGCACTAACACGACGTACAGCCACGATAAAGTTGACAATCGGGTTGTGGTTCGAATCACCGGCGCTGGTCGCTAAATCTGCCCGCATTTTACTAAGCAGGGCTAGTAGCGGTACGATAGTTAAATAACGCGGCGGGGGGAGAAGTGACCCGCACGCATCGAACTACAGTTATAGTATTTACTATGCCGCGTACCATACCTTTGTGTGTCTTAATATTGCCTGGGACGACGGCATCCGCTCGATCTACTCATCTATAAGCCATTTGAAGTAGGTGTAACACCTAAAAGAATCAGGTTACCTGATAAAATATTGCGCTGCTTTTTGTCATAAAATCAGTATACCAACGATAATAGGGGAGTAATATGGGGCTTGCATTGCAGAGGCATGCTGTTTCGTCTTCAGTTTTGGCAATCGCCTGCTGTCTGGGGCATATCGGCTACGCAGGCGCGGACGTTGCGCCGCCAGCCCGATACCAGAAAGATCGAAATGGCGTTGACCTTGCCCGCGGCACCTACTCCGGTCGAGTAAAGATGCTTTCGATAGGCAGCGGCAACGAAGAGCTGCCGCTGTATCTTGACCACCGAAACGGTAGGCCAGGAACCTCAGAGTACGAGCTCGGTATCTATGGCGATACCACCTCGGTGAATGTCGGTGTGCTTGGACCAAATGGTCCGGCAAGCACCGTCTTCACAAAGGTAAATGGGGTATGGGTCTCGAAATTGGGAGATGGTGCGACTCTGACGCAGTCGGGCACCGGATACGTCTTAACGCTTAGCGATGGCACACAATATAGCTATGACGGAACGCTGACGTCCGTCGACAGCAACAGGATTGCGCGAGTAACAAGCGTCAAATACGCATCAGGGCGAACCTTGACCATGTCATACTTGCGACAGGTTGGCTGCTCCAGCCAGTATCAACAGCAGTGTGGCGGTGGAAGCAACGTACCATGGAAAGTGCGACTGATTTCGGTTGCCAGCTCGTCAGGCTATCAATTGCATTTTGATTATGCAAGCACCATAGCAGGCGACAGCAGCTGGAACACACTGACCACTATTACCGCGTTCAACATGGCAACAGACGCCTGTGGAATCACTGCATACTCGTGCTCCTTTTCGCAGAACTGGCCGGCGATTACCGTCGCAGCGGGCGCGGCAGCCGGCAGCTGGACCATTACTGACAACATTGGCAGAGCGACGACCTTTACGACGACTTCAATTCGCCGTCCGGGCTCTACAACCGATGATCTATCTGTAACCTACCCAAGCAGCGGCTACGGCAATGTGGTGTCGGTTACGGCTGCTGGTCAAACGTGGCAATACTCATACTCTGGCACTTATCCGTCAACCACTGTTACGATCGGTAATCCTGACGGGACTTCGCGGATCGTGACATCGAACGTCACCGTCGGCCTTCCGACTCAGGTTACCGACGAAAGTGGTGCCGTGACCTCCTATACATATGACAGCAGCGGCCGGCTTTCTACCGCAACCTCGCCAACCCAGGTCCAACAGCGTTTTTTATATGACAGCCGTGGCAATGTTATCGAAAGCAGGTTGGTCTCGGCGACTTCTGGGACCCCGGCAGATATAGTGACCTCTGCTGGATATGATCCATCTTGCGGCAATACTATCACGTGTAACCAGCCAAATTGGACGCGCGATGCGAAAAACGCGCAAACCGACTATGTGTATGATCCAACCCATGGCGGGGTGACGAGTGTCACATTGCCGGCAAATCAAAGCGGAGTTCGTCCACAAAGGCGCTACGCTTATTCGCAGCTCCAGGCCTATTACAAAAATAGCTCAGGAACGCTCGTCGCTTCCGGAGCACCGACCTATCTCCTGACGTCAGTATCCGAGTGCAGAAGCTCCAGTAGCTGCGTGAATTCCGCAGATGAATCTCGAACTGTTATTGCTTACGGTCAACCAGGTATTGCGAATAACCTGCTACCCACCAGCACGACGGTCTCTGCCGGGGACGGAAGTGTCGCCGCGGCGACATCTTTTGCCTATAACGGTGCTGGTGATGTAGTTTCGGTGGACGGCCCAATCCTGGGCAACGCAGACACCGTTAGGTCGATCTACAATGCCGCCCGTCAAACTACGATGGTTATCGAGGCGGATCCGGATGGGACAGGACCGCTTAGGAGTCGTGCGACAAGCTACAGCTATGACTCAAAAGGTAGAGTGACCGGGGTGGTTATCGGGACGGCCAATGCGGACGGATCCAGCTTCACTGCTGTTCAGACTCTCAGTTTTGGGTATGACGCCGCAGATCGCAAACTTCTGGCTTCGCTTTCGACAGGCGGTACAACCATTGCCGTCGCCCAGTACGCTTACGATGCGATGGGGCGCACGATCTGCACGGCGAGCGCATGAACGCTGGCGCATTCCAGTCACCGCCAGACGGCTGTACTCTTGGTACGCCGGGTGGGAACGGCGCGGATCGCATCGTGCGGCAGAGCTACGATGTAGCGAGGCGGACTGTAGCAGTAACCCGCGGCTACGGAACGGATGTTGCTGCAACGGAAAGCTCAGTATACACGGCAAGTGGTCAGCTCTCATCAGTCACCGACGCTAACAATAACGTGACGACCTATAGCTATGACGGTCTGGACCGGCCAACGACGGTAACCTATCCAGGCGGTAGCAACGATCAGGTGACGTACGACGCAAATGGCAATGTCATCGGCCGCCGTCTGCGTGACGGCCAGACGCTGACCTATGACTATGACGCGCTTAACCGCCGGGTCTTCGCCCACAATCCCAAGACCAACGTTGCCGAAGTCGATGTCAGTTATGGCTATGATCTGCTTGGTCGCCTGACCAGTGCGGGCGATGGCAACGGCTGGACCAAGGGCTTCGTTTACGATGCGCTTGGCCGGGCGACGACGCAGAGCAGCAACGTCGCGAGCACGACGCTGCAATATGATGCGGCAGGTCGCAAGATTCGCCAGACCTGGGCGGACGGCTTCTACGTCACCTACGAGTACAATGCCGCCGGACAGATGAAGGTGATCCGTGAGAATGGCGGTCTGGCGCTGGCGACCTTCGGCTATGACGATCTTGGCCGCCGCACGACGCTGACCCGCGGCAATGGCACGGTGACCAGCTATGGCTATGACGGCGCCTCGCGCCTGACCAGCCTTACCCAGGATCTGGCAGGCAGCGCCTGGGACCAGACCTACGGCTTCACATACAATGCGGCAGGCCAGATCCTCACGCGCAGCAGCAGCAACGACAGCTACGCCTGGACAGGCGCGGCCAACGTCGATCGTAGTTATGCGGTGAACGGGCTCAACCAGTACACCAGCGCCGGCGGCACGACGTTCGGCTATGATGCGCGCGGCAACCTCACCAACTCGGGCGGTACCACCTACCAATACAACAGCCGCAACCAGCTGTTCATGAACGCGGCTGGCCAGCTGATCTACCGCAACCCGGCCGGTGAGCTCGGCCAGACGCCGGCGGGCAACTTCGACTGGGTCGACGGGCAGCTCGCTCAGGAGTCGAGCAGCGCTGTTTTGCGCCGCTATGTCTACGGCCCCAATCCCGACGAAGTGCTGGTCTGGTATGAGGGGGCTGGCACGGGTGACCGGCGCTACCTCCATGCCGATGAGCGTGGTAGCGTGGTGGCGGTTAGCAATGATGCCGGCAACGCGATCGCAATCAACAGCTACGATGAATACGGCATCCCCGGCGCCAACAATCAGGGTCGCTTCCAGTACACCGGTCAGGCCTGGCTGCCCGAGCTTGGCATGTACGACTATAAGGCGCGCATGTACTCGCCGACGCTCGGCCGCTTCATGCAGACCGACCCCATCGGATATGGCGATGGGATCAATTGGTACAACTATGTAAGCGGGGATCCAATCAATCGAACCGACCCGTCTGGGCTACAGATGTATGATCTGCCCCCAATAGTATATCACCTCGGACCCAGCAGCGGATCCGGGTCATCGTCCGCGTATCCTAGCTCAGAACCAAATGGCACTGGGGGATACTTCCAGCCTCGCCCCGTAGATAATGCGTCGAAGAGTTGGCTTCAGCAAATTGGTCTCTGGCCCGTGCCGCGAGATACTGCACCGCAAAATGCGAAGCCGCCGACCTGCGGAAATGGTCTGGCTTCTAGGATTGCCAATGTAGCCGACAAGGTCAGCCTATATTCGGGCGAACTGGCTGTTGGGGCGGGCATCGCAGGACTGGCAACCGCTCCAACTGGTGCTGGTTTCGTAGGATTTGAATCTGTAGCTGCGGTTTCTGGCGCAGTGTCGCTTGTCGCGTCAGGTGTTGGTGCAGTAGCCCATTTCGCTAATCGCGATGTGGTCGGGGGCCTACTCGATGTGGGGGGGATCGCCGGGGGCGTTGCGGTAGGCAAGCTGGCAGGAAGCGCGCTCGCATCAACGAGAATGTTCGGTAATCTTTCGGCAAGCCAAGCGCGAGAGGTTCAGCTTGCTTCCAACGGCGCCGGAACAGCCGTAGGTGCGGGCTCCTCACTATATAGTTGCCGATAATGGAAAATTATCTACTATACCCAGGGTGTGCAGTCATTGGTGTAATCCTGGACTGGGCAATATACGAGAGAGTTGTTCTAGTCATACTATCAGTATGGCATCGAGAGGCATGCCGTCGATACAGCAATACTGTATTCCCAAGAGTGTTGGCAACTCTGGCGGGGTCGCTAGCGGTTACATATGACGCGATACATGAATCGCAGTCCAGGCTTGGACTGTGGGCTGGGGTTGCGTTGTTCTTAATGTCAGTAACGTATGGGATCGTTGCAGCTTACAGCCAACAGCCCAGCCGCCCTTGAACTCCGCTGACGGCACAATGGGTCACAATCCGGCGACCCCGTCATCGAACGCCCACCCCATGCTCTAATCGAGCGCAGCGGCTTGGTTGCCGCTGCGCTGGGCGGTGGCCGCGTTGAGGCTATCGCGATCGTCGGTGTAGAGGAACGCGGTGTCGCGGGCGCGGGAGAGCGCGACGTAGAGGCTCTTGGCGTGGACGGTGCGGCGGAAGCTCTCCATGTGGGCGAGCACGGGTGGCGGTGGCCCCCTGGGCGGCGTGGACGGTCTGGACCCAACCGGGGCGGACGTAGCGGTGGGCGAGCCGGCGCACGTCGAGCGCCTGCTCGGTGCCGTCCGGCATGGCAACGGTGATGCCGGCATGGGCGGGATCGACCGCGAGGACGGTGGCGACCATGCTGTTGCGGCGGTCGGCGCGATAGTCGTTGCGGGTGAACTGCACGCGGTCGCCGGTGCGGAACTCGGCGTCCACCTCGGTGAACGCCTTGGCGAACGTCGCGCCCCAGGATGCGGGCTTCCAGTCGATCGCCTTGCCCTTGGGATCGGTGAGCTGCACCGTCCGGCCGTCGATCGCGGCGACAGTGTAGCCGGTGCCGGCGGCGACGCTGTGCTTGGGGACCCCCTTGCGGATCACGACGACATCGCCGGGGGTGTAGTTGAGCGCGCGCTTGCGCTCCTCGGTGCGCAGTTCGCGGGCCTCCAGCACGGTGGCGGCGATGGCTTCGCTGCCCAGTGTGCCGTCGCGGATCAGGCCGAGCCGGATCGTGCCGGGGAGGAGGGCGCGGCCTTCGCGGGTGGGATCGAGGACGATGGTGCCGGCGCGCTCGTTCGGGGGGTGAGCGCGAGAAAATCGCGCACGAGCATGGCGCGGCGGATGTCGGCTTCGGCGTGCTCGGTGATCGCACCTTTGTCGCGGCCCGCGCCGGCATCGAGATGGTCGAGCGCCTTGCCGATACGCCCGTCGATCAGCGCCTCGATCGCGGCGCGGGTGTGGGGGGTGGTCTGGCGGACGATCTCCTTGAGCGTGACCGTCGTCATGTCGGCGCGCTGGAGCTGCTCGAACACCTTGCCGGCCCCAACGCTACCGAGCTGCTGGCGGTCGCCGCTGAGGACGAGGCGGGCACCGGCATCGCGGGTACGCGCGAGCAGGTGCTGCGCGTCCCGGGCGGACAGCAGGCTCGCCTCGTCGACGATCCATGCCTCGGGGCCGTGGCGATCGGGGATGCCGTGGAGGAGCAGGCTCGCCACGGTCATGGGCTCGGCGTCGATCGACTTGCCCAGCGTCTCGGCGGCGGTGACGGTAGGAGCCAGCGCGCGCACGGTGATGCCCTGGTCGCGCGCCGCCGTGGCGTAGGTGCTGAGGGTGGTGCTGGTCTTACCGCTGCCGGCGGTGCCCTGGACGCCGGTGACGGCGACTCGCGTCTAGCAGTGCGACCGCGGTACAAAGCCTCGCTGAGGTTGAAGAGGCTATCATCACGCTCGATAATGAAGACCTGCTCGACCTTGCAGATATATTCCGCGCGAAACCCGCCATCGCGATCGCCAGAATGGCTGCGGCCGAGATGATCAAGCGAGGCATCAACCTTTAGCTATCCCTCAGCCAAGCGGTATTGATGCTGCCATCCGCACAAAGGCTCCCGGGTGCGGGAGCCCTGTAACGAGTGAGTGAGAATGTCCCTGTCTACCAACACCGTCGAGCTTGCCACCGAACTCACCATCGCGTGGTTGCGCAATTCCAATACCCGTACGCCCTCGGATGACGTTCCGGCTTTTCTGCGGTCGATGTAAGCAGCCGTGACGAAGCTTGGTGAGCCTGACGTAGAGGAGGATACAAGCTCGCCAGAGGTTACTCCGGCCGTGTCGGTGCGCAAGTCGCTCGCGTCCAGAGATCACATCATCTCAATGATCGACGGCAAGCCGTACCGTACGCTCCGCCACCACCTGGCGACCAATGGCCTGACCCCGGACGAGTATCGGCAGCGTTATGCCCTCAAATCCGATTACCCGATGGTTGCCCCGTCCTATTGCGAGAGCCGTAGCGTGATGGCCAAGACCATCGGCCTTGGTTGCAAGAGCAAGCGGTTAGACAATATGGATGCCCGACCCAACGAAGGCAAAGTAGAGGCGTGATCAAACCAGGCGGGTGCCCCGCGCCCGCCTAACCGCTACAGCTCGATCGGTGGCTGCACCTTTTCCCCAACGAAGCGGTAGACGGTGCCTTGAGAAATCCCAAGCTGGCGAGGGATCTCCGACGGTCTTACGCCTTCAGCGATGAGGGCTTGTACGGTATCGGGATTAATGCGCGCTTTGCCGCCCTTGTAGACGCCACGCGCCTTAGCCGCCTCGATCCCTTCCGCCTGCCGCTCGCGGCGAAGGTTGGTCTCGAACTCTGCAAAGACACCAAGCATGTCTAGGAAGACCTTCCCTGCAGCCGTAGCGGTGTCGATTGGCTGCTCAGTTGCCTTGAGCGTGATCCCCCTGCCCCTCAGCTCATGAACGATGTCCTGCAGGTCTTTCATCGATCGCGCCAACCGATCGATGCGCGTGACGACCAGCGTGTCGCCCTGCCGTAGGAAGTCGAGGAGCGTCTGCAGCTCGGTCCGCCCTCTCTGCTCCGATCCAGACTTCTTCTCCGATCTTATTGTCTGGCATCCGGCGTTGCGCAGAGCCGCTTCCTGGATGCTCACATCCTGATCGATGGTGGACACGCGTGCGTAGCCGAAAAGCGCCATATGAGCCTCAACTGTTCGGCCAGCTTCTTGACCCTCGCCGCGTTGTGTTCAATCTCACCGAGATGGACCCTGGTTGAACGGCAAAGCTGTTTACCCAGAGCGTACGATTACGGTATACTCTAAGAGACTGGTAGAGTCGGGCAGCGGTGATCGGAGGTGTCAGCGGGACCTTTACGGCGGTCTGTGAAAAGCGCCTCGCCATATCGTCACAATGATGGCGAGGCGCTACCGACTACCGTCGCAGCCAGTGCTTTGCCTATGTGTCTTGAGGCTGAGACGTTCAAGCAGGCAAGACCCTTGTGAGAACAGATCTTCAAAAGTCGTTGGAAGGATGGTCGAAGCCACCCGGTCAGCCCTGCGACTCGGCCTTCTAAATAACCGTGGATCGGTTCGATGGATTACCAGATCACCCGCTTGCTAATGTGCATCGTTGGGCTGGCAGCGAAACTTGGAAAGGGCAGCCGCTGACCCCCGTTCAGGATCATGCCCGCGAGATTATCGATATGTGCTTGGCGGAGCGCGTCGGGTCCGTGACGAGCGCGACACGCCGGTGTTTTAAGGCCTCGCACGCTGAAAGCTACGACTACGCCCTAGGCCTGACGGTGCTGATGCACGCGCAAGCCGACGCAGTGTTTCAGCGCCTTGGCGAGATTACCCTGACGACAGAAGCGTCGATCGCCGGTGCCACGGATCAACTGAACTGGCTCCATGCCCGTGGATTATGCTGAATGATAGGCCTTGTGTGTGTTTTTGTGGTTTGAGAAGGCCCCGGGCCACGCCCAGCCGATGCTTTATGTCGGTAAGGTGGGGGTTTACATTCGTCCGGCGCTGCTGCGAACACGTGTAGGGATTTAGGCTTAGCGACCAAGGGAAGGTCGACGCGGCGGAGTTGTGGGCGAAGACTTGAGGTGGTTCACGCATCTTCATCGATCCGCTATGGCCTGACCCGATGCCGATGCCCTTCGCGGATAGCATGATCCCAACGCATTCCAGCGTAGAGGATTAATTGATCCGCTCAATCATGCCCAAACCGGAGCGCATCGGCTAACCGATCATGATTTGTCAAGGCAATATTTGCCAGACCTTTGCATATAAGCATTTACTTTACCTGCCTTCGCGTCAGCATCGAATGTGACAGTAACTTTATAGCAACCCACCTGCCGCCTGACCATTTCGAATGAGACATACTCCACCTGAGAGGCAGAGACATGATAACGATGGGTGAGGTTTTTTAACCAAATATCACCAACGTTTTTTATATTTAGTTTTGCACTGCAGTTATCAAGTAGAAGTAGCTTTGGCTTATTCACGGCGAATACGGTCATCACAGCACGGCACGGTGAAATGCGATCAACCCGAATGTTTTTAAGTGCCCGAGTTATAAATACAGCTTTTTCGCCACATCGACCTTCAATTATATCGCCAAGCTCATCATCCGTTACATTGCGAACGATTTCACAATTGGAACGGGCTGAGGTTAAGCGGATTACACCCGCCTCAGTGGTAGTAGGTACGTCAATAAACATATCTCCTCCTATTTCGCAGATGCACCAGGCGGGCAATGGCCACCTGCTGGAACTTTAACCGTATACGGCACCGTTCGCTTTCCGAAAGCAAGGGCGCCTTCCTTCGTCGCAAACCGGTAAATATCAAAGCGTGTTCCGGGAGCGTTTCGAATATTTGCGTCGCCGTAGTCACTCACCGTGTATGGTGGCTTTGGTCCACCTGTGGCGCTGAGGACGTCGTCTAGACCCTCAGGTGAGATACGGATACTCGCTGCCGCGCCTTGGCGAAGCGCCCTACGGCCAAATCCAAATGTCTGTGCTCCTGCAATGGCGACGGTTCGATTAGCAGGCTTGACGCCCGGAGCAAAAGCGGAATCACCTGAAGCTTGAGGATAAGGACCCACTGCTGAAAACGTCGCCCTTCCCTTACATGTTAAGCCATCATCCTTAGATGCAGGATTAGATGCGCCAGATGAATTATCCTTCTCACGATCATTAGGCGCGAAACCCGGATTCAAGCCGCGTAAATCACCGGGGGAGAGACCAAAACCCCTACCATCATCAGTATATCCACAATTACCGGCTACGCAGGCCCATACAAGAAGCGTCCCGCTTGGATCGGTTGCGTTGATTGGATCGCTGCCGACGTAGTTATACCAGTTCGTGCCATCATCGTATCCAATGGGATCGGTCTGCATAAAACGGCCGAGCGTCGGCGAGTACATGCGCGCCTTATAATCGTACATGCCGAGCTCAGGCATCCAAGCTTGGCCGGTGTATTGGAAGCGGCCCTGATTGTTGGTGCCTGGAATGCCGTATTCGTCGTAGCTGTTGATAGCGATCGCGTTGCCGGCATCGTTGCTGACCGCCACCACGCTGTTACGCTCATCGGTATGGAGATAGCGCCGGTCACTCGTGCCGGCTCCCTCATACCAGACCAGCACCTCGTCCGGGTTGGGGCCGTAGACATAGCGGCGCTGAATGCTATCGCCAGACTCCTGCGCCAGTTGACCGTTCACCCAATCATATTTTATCCCCGGAGTCTGGGCCAATTGCCCTACAGGATTGCGATAGAACGACTGGCCGTTACCGTCGGAAACGAGATGATTGCGCGAGTTATATTGATATGTCGAACTACCTGAGCTTACCAGGTTGCCACGCTCGTCATAGCCGAAGCTTACGTCTCCGGCTTTAGTATATTGATTTAAAGCATTTACCGCATAGTCACGGCTTACATTGGTTGCGTCTTTCCACCCATAACTATCGTTGCTGCCCGAGCGTGTTGCGATCTGCCCGGCACCGTTATACGTAAAAGCATACGTCTGGTCCCAAGCACTACCCGCAAGGTCATGGCTAAGGGTAAGTAGTCGTGACATAGCATCATAATTATAGCTGGTCACCGTTCCATTGCCACGAGTGAGCGTTGTCCGGCGACCTAAATCATCATAGAGAAATTCGGCTAAAGCAAGGCTTCCGTTCTCGCGGATTACAGTCGTTTTACCAGCAGCGTCATATTCGTACGTAACAAAAAAACCATCGCCCCAGGTTTGTCGAATTAGATGGCCACCAGAGTCATACTGCAAAGCGGTACTCGATATATTGCTGTATTCACGAACTGGACGACCGAGCGCATCATACTCGGTATTGACTGACCAGCCGTTTTGATCAATTGCGGACAAAAGCCGGCCAAAATTATCGTATGTGTAGCTTACATCTGCCTCCGTAATGTTTGCGCCGGGATTATCATCGTAGACGCGTCGATTGAGAGCGTCATATTGGTAGGCAACGGTTTGCCCATCACGTAGCCGCCGGCTAGTAACGTTGCTGTTACTGTCATAGCCCAAAAGTTCATAAGTGCCGCCAGGATAGGTTGTCGTTAGCAGCCGATCAAACCCGTCATACGAGTAGCTGGTCACATTTCCATTTGCATCCGTTACTGCAGACGGCTTGCCATTTGCCGTAAACGATGTTGTAAACGTATCAGCCTGAGCCGTCGACCCATACGCCTCCGTCTTTTTAACCAAGCGGTCATTATCATCATAGGAGTATTTTATAATGCGATCTGGATCGCCTCCACCTATAAGGGTTGTTTGACTGTCCAGCCGCTGGTGATCATAACTGTATGATGTTGTCTCGCTTAGATCGCCTCCACTAAGTGTACTGACGACAGGTCTGTCAGCATTGTCATAGCTCGTTGACGTTTGCTGCTGAGCAGCAAATGCCGTCCATGATGTATCATCGGTGCCCGCGACAACACCGACTTCCGATCGTGTCACCCGCCCCCGAGAGTCATACGTGGTTCGAACCGCCGCCTGCTTCGCAGGCCCCGTCCCATCCGGATCGGGCGTTATTGAGCCAACCACCTCTCTGTCTGCGTTATACCTAAATACACTTGTATCCGCGGCTCCAGCGAGTGGCCCATCAATGCTGATGACGTTCCCAACATCATCGTAGCTCATTAAAACGTTAGATGCTAAAGATCCATCTCCCGCCTCGTTTGATATACTAGCCGGTAAACCATGTTCATTGTATGTAAATGAAGTTTTCGTCTGTTTTGCGGTACCGTCACACGACGCAGAATCTGCACACATCGATGAAGCCTGTAAAAACTGGACCCCGTTGATATAGGTGTACGTATTGACACGCGTGGGTCTATTTGTGTCCGATCCCACCAAAGGAGCTTGCACGGAAAGGACCGCCCCGGTCGAAGCATCATAGCTAATATCCGTTCGATTTCCGGCGGAGTCCTTTAGCCAGATAGGCTTGTTGCATGATGCTGATGAACTACAGTCTTCGGTAAAACCTGCAGATTCGATAATTTCCGGCAAGCCGGATGCCGGTTTTGCAAATCGTTTTACTTGGTATACATTGCCACGATTGTCATAATCATAGCTTATTGCATTCCCTTCTGGGAAGGTAACCTTCTTCAGTCTGCCAAGATCGTCATAATCGTAGCTCGTCTTATTGCCGTAAGCATCTACGATTTCAACAGGCAATTGGGAGGCCAACGAAAACCTATAGGTACTCTTATGATTTAGAGGGTCGGTTACGGTCGTTGTGCGGTAGTCATTTCCGTCTGAGTATGAATATGTCGTCGTACCCAGGGCGTCTTTAACCGTACTGACTTGCCCGTTGACATCATACGATAGCTCGATATCTGCCGCGGTGCTTTCAGGCTTGGCAATCCCAGTAATTCGCGAGGCGCTACCGAGATATTGAGTTTGCCTCCCAATGGCATCGGTTACGGTGTAACCAAAGTCGACCCCTGGAACAGCTACGTGACCAGTGGAGAGCTGCAGAGAGACAGCGCGCCCCGTCGCGACGTTCGTCAAATCGGCTTGCGTCTTGATAAACCAATTGAAACCACTAGTGGAAAACGGCCGGTCATCGTAGTAATGAAAAGCTATCTTATATCCGAGATTACTGGATACACTAGCTATTCTGCTATATATTCCATCTACGTCATAGGAATAAGTCAGTGTGTGCCCCGTTGGGTAATGTATATCCGTGGCGTATCCTTGATTCCCGTAGTAAGGGGATGGTTCAGTTATTGCGGCACTAAAATGTGCCACTAGTCCGTCACGCCCTGTAAATGTGTATATACCATCTGAGAAGGTAAGCGAACTACCATCCGCTTTTCTCGAGATGAATGTCCCATCATTGTACGAAAATGTAATAGATTTGCCATCTAGGACGACGGTCGTGATGCCGTTAGCGCTCTTGTCTATATAAGAGGTGACGTTATCGGCCCACCCCTGTCCGCCTGGGCTTAGGAAGAACAACAATGATAGCCCGGTGGGCGCCTGACCCATCGATATAGATGCTGTTGCAATTGATAGTTTGCCCGCAAAAAGGTCAACTCTGTTTTTGTCCACCGTCTGGCTTTCAGGGGGTGGGGCCGCTACTTGTGCAGTAGCTGGAAGAAAATGAGCCGAGCCTAGGGCCGTAGATATAGCAAGTGCCAGCCGAAAAAGGCGATATGGCCGACGGTTAGTGCAATCACCTTTGCTCATTTTATCCATCCCGAATCTATCATTTGATCCTAACTGCTAGCCGTGGTGATTCGCAAATAGATTACTACTTGTTGCACAAAATATAAGTTCTTAGATTGGTGAGCCATTTAGATGGTTAATATCAGCTTTTGCATGATTTATCTTGCCTAACTGTGCAATATCATCATCATATTGGCTGGAAACTCTGCTGGCGCTCTGCGCTTCGTTTCTTGGCTGGGGTAGGCGATGAAAGCTATATTGAACGCAACCTTGTTGATCGGCTTGAGTGTGGCACCAACATCCGCAATCGGTGAAACGATCTCTTATCAATATGATGGGATGGGCCGCTTGTCAGCCGTGGCAAGGAAGGGCGGACCGAGCGATGGGGTGACTAGCAACTATGCCTACGATTCCGCATCGAACCGGACCAGCGTGAAAATAGTGACCAATACTACCCAGACTAACACTACAGGTGGGCATGGCGTCAGCAGCGGACGGATTGGTCCAGGTCATGTCGAAGATGAATGCAGGAGGTACGATACTGACGGAAGATGTGTTTCATAGCGCGGAGATAACGCCTGCCATGAAACTTCAGGAGTTTGAGTAGAGAAACCCTTATAAGGCACCACGCCTCTCAGGGCGTTCGGACGAAACAGCATCGGCTTTGGCGATCTGGCGGCAGGCTTCCCGGCTATAATCCTGCAGGGCAGATTGTGAGCGGTCGTGCAACGATGCCTATGCATGGGTCGAAGACTGTCACTTCGATCGGGCGTATGGGGCTAGAGTCCGGACTCAATCACCTGATAAGCGGCTGACCGACAGTGATGTCGAGGCGCAGCGTAGAATGTATGGTTTTTGGGCAGGCTTCCTCGCTGGCTCCTGGTTGCCGAAGAAGGCGACATATCAGTCATAGGCGGTAATTTCGTCGTCGAGCCAGCAGTAAACGACGACTCCGAATTCCGGGCCACCTTGCTCAAGACCGTCATAGCGATCGGAACCTACAAGCATCAGGTATGGGCCGAACATTTCTTCGTCTTTGGCTATGATCTACCTTTACTTACCAACGCTCGCCATAGTCAGAGTGCGACTGCGGTAGCGACGGCCAGACCAGAGAGAAAGTTGGCAGCGAGCTTGTCGAAGCGGGACCGATTATTTAAATTCCGTGTATTGCAGACCACATCCGCGGCCGCCTCTCGATTAACTTGATGCATTCCTTACCCCGATGGCCCAGCAGATGCGGCGGCCTCATCTTCTTCGACCGTTGCGTCGATCGGTCGCGCTATCATCCTGGCACGGTGAAGCGCAGTGACGCGCTTGACTTGGGCGATGCTGCATCCGGCCAGTTCCGCCGTTCGCGCGATGCTCATGCCTGCCTCTCGCAGCCCGATGATGCGGCGGTGATGCGCCAGGTCGGGCTTGCGGCCGGTATACCGCCCGGCCCGTTTCGCGATCTCGATGCCCTCGCGCTGCCGCTCGCGCCGAGTTTCATAGTCATCGCGGGCGGTCTGCAAGGCCACGCGCAACAGCATGTCCTGCACCGCCTCAAGCACGATCCTCGCCACACCCGCGCTGTCGGCGACAAGATCGGACAGATCGACGATGCCGGGCACAGCGAGGCGTGCACCCTTCCCCCGGATCGTCGCGACGAGCAGCTCCGCCTCGGGCAGCGGCAATCGGCTGATCCGGTCGATCTTCTCGGCCACGACAACCTCACCTGGTTGCAGGTCCTCGACCATGCGCAGGAGCTCGGGTCGGTCTGACCGGGCGCCCGACGCTTTCTCGCGATAAACCGCCGCGACATAGAAGCCCGCCGCCCTCGCGCCAGCAACGATCGACTCCTGCCGCGCAAGATCCTGCTCGTCGGTGCTCACCCGCAGATATACCCGCGCGGCTTGAACGATCGTGTTCGGCTGTCCCATCATCGTTCCTCGGCTCGTATCGGTATACCTCACTTAGCCACAGTTCTCGTTGGTGGCTACAAAGATGCTTGAGCGATACTGCTTAGCCTAGCCAACCTATCGGTCCCTAAATGGCTAGAGCAGCCTTGGTGAACGCACGTGAGTCATAAATAGCGGCGATATGGACAAGGCGAATCTCTGTGCATTATGCAGTGTTAAGGTATGATAGGCCTTGTCTGGTAGCAGAAAAGGGAATGGTGCATATGGATGCACAGCGCGTAAAGATCGTGGATGGTGGAAAGCTGGTCATACCGGCATCGATGCGGCGCAACCTCGGCATCAGCACGGGTGACACCGTGCTTGTCGATGTGCATGATGGCGAGCTGAGAGTCCGATCGGTTTCAAGGGCTATCGAGCGAGCACGGGCCATTGTTCGTCGTTATGTACCTGAAGGGGATCAGTTGGCAGACGAGCTGATCGAGGACCGCCGCGCGGAGGCAGAGCGTGAGTAGCAAGGTTGTACTCGACGCCTCTGCCCTTCTCTGTCTCCTGAACGACGAAGCTGGTGCCGACCGGGTAATCGACGTTCTGGGTCACTGCGTCATCGGAACGGTGAACCTTGCGGAGGTCGTATCCAAACTGCGAGAACGGGGCCTGCCACAAAACGAGGTACGCGAAGTCCTGGGCGGTCTTCACCTCGATGTTCGCCCGCTCTCTCCTGTGCAGGCGCTCATCATCGGTGACATCCGCCCCATGACTAAGGCTTTGGGCTTGTCTTTGGGTGATCGAGCGTGCCTAGCCTTGGCGATCGATCTCGAGGCCGACGTGTACACGACGGATCGCGCCCTTGCAGGTGTCGATCTTGAGATCGCGATAGTGAATGTGCGGTCGCCGACGGAGTGACAAGGGACGGCTATTCAGCTCACCACCGTTATCAGCTTGTCGCTCACGCGACGTTGCAGCGACGATCGCCGCCTGAGGGAGTGGTGCGGCTTGTCCGCCGTTCCGGCTGATCGGTCTTGCTATGGGAGCTTTCGGAGGGCGATGTAGCGATATGACTCCCATACCTCTCTTCTCTCCATTATAGACAACCTTCCCCAAACCTCAAACAACGGTTTCCTTGCCAGAAACACGCTGATCGGAGAGTTGCTTGCGAGCGATTGGTTCGCACCTTTCAGCAGGCCGCACGTGCGGCAACGTGATGGCGTCACGTCCTTTTCCGCCAATCGCTCTACAATGGTATGGCGGTCGCAGCTGGGGCTGATCGACAGGTCTCCGGGATCGGTCATCAACCCCCGCCCCGGCCCATGTCTCGCCACTATAACGGAGTGATGCAATGGCCCGCCCATCGAAAGCCGACCAGCTGACCGCAATCAAGGCGCGTCGCGAAGCGCTCGCGGCGGAGCTGGCTGCGCTGGATGAGCGTGCGAAAGCCGCCGAGCTTGCCGCGCGCGATGCCGGTCGCCCCACCCTCCTCGCCGCGCTCGAACGGGTGAAGATTGCGGCGATCGACAAGGCCGACGCCAGGGCCATCGCCGCAGCCATTGCACGGCACGGCGGCAAGGCAGTCGCAGCGCACTTGGCATTGCTTGAGTCAGGCGTTGCGGCCTGACGCAGGCGCGTTCGCCACTGGTTTGCAGTCGAGCACCTCGAAGAGCCGCAGGCTATCTGCACGCTTCGGATGCGCGGAAACCATATCGCGCTGTATCCCTCCGCAGCGTACGCTATTCGGGTCGGCGTCTCGATCAAAGCCGGAAGCGATTAAGGGGATAGCGACGAAGAGGAGAAGCTAGGAGATCCAGCCTGTGTCAAGCGGCACGAGCGGTCTGCCGCGACCCCGGGGTCGCCCACTCGACGCTGATCGATACCTAGGCACGGATCGGTTGGACAGCTCCCGCAAAGGCGTGACACCAAGTGCCGCGTCGTTCCGTTCCGACCGAGGTGCAACACGCCGACCTCCTCGCCTTGCCGAGGCGAAGCCGCGCTGATCCGGTGTTGGACGCTGAGCGCCGAAGACCTGCGTATCATCGTCAGTCGCCGGCGTCCGCATAGGGACTCGATTTGCGAGTTCAGCTATGCGAGCTGCTGGCACCTCCTGATCAGGATGGGTGTGGTGTATTGATGCGGACGGATGCGATCGCGGGCGGATGCTAGCGCGACGTTGTCACCGGGACTTGCGCTTTTCACCTTCGACCAAGTCGCGTAAATCCTCGATCGACTTCCAATAGGCCTGATGTCCCTGCGCGTCGGTATAGGCGATAAACCACTCGATCAGTTCCTCCGGGCCCTTTACAAAGACGGATGCGGTGGGCTGCGCAACGCGAGTTCGGCGGGTGACCCCCCTGCCCTGTCCCCGGTTTATGAAACCGACGGCTTCCGCTCGATCCATGGCTTCTCGCTCACGCATCGGATCATTCTCAACCGAGCCTTTTGGCATACCGCCCAAGTCGAGCTTTCTGGATGCCGGTGCATCTTCGGACGGCTTTCCATCTCCCTTGCCAAAACCGAAATTGGTCACTCTGGATACTCCTCACGTAAGGCACCCACGACAGATTGCGCGAGATCCGCTGCATTGATCACGGCATTCTGGACGCCGGAGGTGGCGGCGCCATCAAGTTCGGTGAGCAACAGCCCGAATTCGAATATGTCTCGATACGCGGCGCGCTCGACAAGCGACGCGCTGAGCAACGGCAGCTCGGCCGCGCTGATTGCTTCGACGATGCGCTTGGCCGTCTTCGTCGCTATCGCCGCGTTCGTTCGGCTACGAACCAGCCTGAACGGAATGCGGCGTTGCAGCGCCTCTTCCTCTTCCCGGACCGCTCTGACGGCCTGGGCCGCCAACTCGGCATCGATCGGAGACAGATTGAACGGGATGAGGACCATGTGCGATCGTGCCAGTGCGCGCGAAGTCATTCGAGAGGCGGACCCTTCCAGGTCGATGATCACAAAGTCATCGTCTTTGGACACGCGCTCGATCGTGGCAATCAGCTCGGATTCGGTAGGCCGCGGGATTACCCGATAAGGCAGCGCACGACCGGCTTCCTGCCTCTTGGTAGCCCACCGCTCGATGATCGCATTCGGATCCGCATCTATCACCGTGACGCTCGCTCCATTGGTTGAAAGGGTGTCTGCCAGGACAAGTGCAAGCGTCGTCTTGCCAGCCCCCCCTTTCGGATTTCCAATTGCAATCACCGCCACCTGTGCCTCCTGTCTGATACCGCGGATATCCATCGGATTTCCATAGGCTATCGATATTCTAGCCTTCCGGCCTCCGATCGATTGCCATTCGATGGGCTAGCTACTGCCTATCGCTAAATATGTCGATATCGCCTGGCTCGTAAATCGATATCCTTTCTATCTCCATATCCGAGCCTATGGATTTCCCCGCCTGTCGATCGGCGCTGGATCGCCATTCGATATGGATAGGATATCCTCAGTATATCTGACTTGGAGTGTCGCGGCAAATTGAGTACGCCAATGTTGGTACGGCTCGCGCGCCGGTGCCGGACTAGGGATTCGAGAAAGAGGATCCTGACAAGCAACGTCGGCGCGAGCCGACATGCCACCCCGCCGGCACCTACTCGACGTTCCGGAGGCGGCGTGTGGTCGTGTAAGCGATGCGAGGCTCACCGCGGATACGCAGAAAGCAGAGCGCGCTAACGCCGGATCGACGCACGCGAGCCAGCGGCAGAGACGCTGCGGACGACAAGACCGTGCCTGCTTTCCCCGCGCCGCACCCCGCCGAACGGAAAGGTGGGTTGTTCTTCGCGCAAGGACGCCTACCGTGAGCACGAGGCGCGATGCGCCGGCACGGCGCTAGAGGGCGTCGACATCCATCAGATCGATCGCCTGACATAGGTGAACGGCAGCCAACTGTACCGCGGCCGAGGGCGACTGATCGAGAATCCAGAGCGCTTCGATCATCATCTGCCGTGCTGCTCCAATAGATTGGCCGGCCACAGCATCAATTTCACATAACATGGCTCGCATATCCTTTATGCAATATACGATAGCTACCTTGATCTTCGTAACTTTGCGTTAACTAATGGTCAGGAATTCCCCTTGATTTCTGTCATAGAAAACGTTCAGGTCGGTAGTGTCTGTCATGGTAAGCGGCAGCGCTTTAACTCGCTTAATCGCCGACCGGCTGGGTGCACACTCGGCGATCGCTGCGTCAGCAATGTTAGGAATCATCACGGGCGCAGGCGCAGCCTTCCTTTCGTCCTCGCCACATGCGGAGCGAGACGAGGACGCCGACCTTCATGCCGCCCATTGCCTGCCATGTTTGCCGCTAGGAATAGGCCAGTGGCGTTTGCCGCCCACCGCCCCTTCGTCACGCCGCCTCGTCCCTCCGCTCGGCGTCGTCGTCATCATGATTGCCGTTGACGCTGGCGGGATCGGGGGGCGGGGGTATTGCGTGGTGTTCACGATGGATGGCGACGCCATAAGGATCATCAGCTTCTGCTGGGCACATGAGAAAAAGATGCGGCGCTATGGCGACGAGTAAGGGTCTGCCCCCTGCCGGCTATGACGACAATCCGGAGTGAATGGAGGAGACGACGGCGCGCGCGGCCACAGGGCGAGGTGTGCCGAGGGCAGCTGCGGCGGCACTGGTGCGGAACAGGGGCGGAAGGCCGGCGGGATCGATGAGGAAATCGGTGACGCTGCGCGTCGATCGGGACGTGCTGGCGCGGTGGCGCGCCTCGGGCGCGGGATGGCAGTCGCGGATGAACGAGGCGCTGCGCCGCGGCGCAGTGATGCGCCCCACGCACGCCTGCGTCTAATTACCCGCCAAGCTTTTCCGAGTTCGCTTTGTGGTGGTGCCATGGCGTCTCGACTTGCCCCATCTCGTGCACCATAGGTTGCAGTGAGAACGGAAGCGCCCAGATCAACGCATAGAGGCATGCGCGACGGAACGAGAAGAATATCGCCGTTATCGGGATGACGACAACGCCGGTAATGAACCATGTGAAGATGAAAACGACCGGGATCACAGCTCACCTCTATCTACATTATAGGCGTAAAATTACCCGTAGCGTCTATCTATATTGATATTTTGTATGACTCGTTTAATCATTCGCCACACCATCGTGATATTCTCCGCGACGGTGGCGAACGTCATAGACGGCATCGGCCAGCTCGGGCGACCACGGGCATCCGCGAAGATAGTCGCCGGTATAGCCTGCCGTATGAAAGGCGGCGATGAGTGCGGGGCTGGCGAGCGTCCGTTCGAGCAGCGCACGCACCGCGGCGGCCTGCTTCTCGATGAGCCGGCCATGCGTCTCGAGAGCGGCGGGATCGCGCTGATGCTCGAATTCATCCACGAGATAGCCGTAGCCGACGAGCGCGGCACTAAGCGCGGCAAGGCAGGGCTCATCATCATTGGCGGATCGTGCGGGCCGCGGCACGGCCTCGGCAGTTCGACCGAGACAGGCGAAGCGTGCGGCGATCAGTTCGACGGAAGGGATACGCCCGCCGTCGCGCTCGTAGCCGTTCTGCCGGACGCGTCCGGTGACATGGATGATGTCGCCCTTGATGAGCTGCGCGGCGCGCCGCACCAGGCGGCCGAACAGCGTGACGCGGTTCCAATGAGTGTCCTGCAGCCAGCCGGTGGCGCTCCTGCGGTGGTAGTCACTTGCGACATCGACGTGTGCGACCTTCTCGCGCACGTCGATGCGACCGACGCGACCGATGAGGCGAAATTCCGCAATGTTCTGCACGTAGCTCTCCCTTCGTTCGACCGGCCGCAACGGGATGCCGCGGCCGGCAGGGCCGCGGCACCGACACGCGCTCATGCCGCCTTGAGCTTCTTCATTCCCTCGGCGAGCGTCCAGAGGGCACGATTGACCGCGACATTCTGGTCGATGCCGCCGATCGGGCGGGTACGGCGCCGCGCGATCGTGCCGTCCTCGCGCCGGCGCGTGCCGAGCAGGCCGCCGCGGACGATGTTCTCCTGCGCGACGTTGAACGTCGCCCACAGGCTGGCGTCGACATCGGCCGCGCGGCGCGCCCTGAGCACCTGTTCGGGGGTGACGGGAGGCTCCTCCTCGCCGTAGCGCGCCACCAGTGCAGCCTCTGCGAACACGCGCTGTTCGTCGCGGGTGAGTTGCACCGCGGCCATCTCGCGCGAAGCGTCGACGAGCCGCGGGAAGTCGTTTGCGACGGTATAGACGCCCTCGATGATCTCGTCGCGGACGTCGCCCTTGTGGTGGACGCGGACCTCCTCGAACCGATCACCGGCGATGAGCGAGTTGGTGCAGACGAAGCGGATGATGCGGCGAACATCTGGTAGGAGGTGGTGCCATCGTGGCTGTTGACGATGACGACTTCGGGCGCCTCGCGCTCGCTGATATGATCGGGGCGACGCAGGCGAAGCATGTGCTTGGCATGGCCGGTCCGTGAGCCGTCGCGCGGCTGCGCCTGAACGGCGAAGAACGGATGCCAGCCCTCGGCGCGCAGGCCGCGGACGATGTCGATCGTCGGCACGTAGACGTAGCGGGCAGAGCGGCTGGCGTGGGCGTCCGCCGCGAAGATCGAGGGTACGACGCGCTGGAGCTGATCGTCGGAGAGGGGCTCGCGCGCGGTGATCTGGCGCGCGTTGCGGCGGAAGCTGGTGGCGAGATGGGCGTAGGACATGGCGGTGATCCTTGTCGGGCGCACGGCGTCGGCCGCATGCGCGCGGGTGGGTGGTTCCAGACGGCTTCGGGCGGATCAGGCGGCACGCGCGAGGTCGGTGAGGAGCAGCGCAATCATCTGCGCCTTGTCGAAACCCTCCTCGTGGTCGCGGACGGGATCTTCAAGCGCATCGAGGGCGAGCCACAGCATGAGGCGATGGCTAGCCGCGGAGGGGTGCTGGACAAGCGCACTGGCGATGGCAGCGGCCTGCTGGGAATAGCCGGACGCGGGCAGATCGTTGATCGGGTTCATGGTCTCTATTCCTTCCTTTTTCCTGTGAGCCGAAGGCGATGGCTGCACAGCCATCGGCTTCTGCCGAGTGGCGAACTGGGCCGGGGGAATGGGAAGGGCT
>NZ_JFYV01000003.1 GCF_000632225.1 Sphingomonas sp. RIT328 | reverse complement strand
GCGGGGCAGGGGGTGGAGGCGCTGCTCGCACCCGATCCCAAGGCGCAATGCCGAATCGAGAGCCAGAGCGTCGCCGACGGGCGCTATGCGCAGACGCTCGCCTGCCCGCAGAAAAAGGGCACGCCGGTCCGTATCGTCCGGACCGGCAGCTATGACGCGACCGGGTTCGCCGGGCAGGCGATCGTCACCGGGACGACGCCCAAGGGCGCCCTGCGCATCATCCTCGAACAGCGGGCGAGCCGCGTCGGCGGCTGAGCGCACCGCGCGCCGGGGGGCGATCAGACGATCCAGCGCCAGATGCCGGCAGGCCAGCCGGCGAGCGGGATATGCGCCCAGGTCGTCGCGAGCCACAGGATCGGCCCGCCCAGGAGCGCAGGCGCGCCGAAACCGCCGAACCGCGCGCGTCCGGTAAGGATCGCGGCGAAGGGCAGCAGGCTCGTCCGTGCCTGCCAGACCGGCCAGCCGTCCGGATCGCGCGCCGCCTTCTTGCGATCCTGCATGACGGCGCCGACCAGCGACAGGCCGATGATCGCACCCGCGAGGATGATCGTCCTGGTCATCGGGTCGACGAGGACGTGCGCCCCGCCCCACAGGGCGAAAGACCAGAGCATCGGGTGGCGGGTCACGGCATAGACGCCGCACGCCGATGCGGCGGCGGGGGCGAGCGGCGATCCGGCCAGCGCCGGATTGCCGACCAGCGAGCCGATCAGCAGGATCGACGCGATCAGCATCACCAGGGTCGCCACCGCCCAAAGCCCGTCGCCGACCGGCCAGAGCGGCATATCGCCGGGCGCGGCGCGATAGGCGTGGACCATCGCCGCGAGCGTCGCCAGCGCGACCAGCGAATAGACGGCGAGAAACGCCCGCTCGCCGATCCTGCTGGCTAGGGGTCGTCGCAACGGATGCGACAGCAGAAGGTGCGTCCCGACGAAGGTCGCGGCGCAGGCCAGCAAGGATCCCATGCCCGTCATCGGTCTCTGGCTCCGCCACGATTGCCGCCCGATCATGCCCGCTGCCGGCGGACCGGTCCATCCTTCGCCGGTATCGCGACAGGCTCACCGTCGGGGGATCAGCCATCCTTCGTCAGCGAGCCAGTCGGCGAGGCGATCCGGCCAGTGCAGGATCGAGATGCGGTCGTTATGAACCGCAAGGTTGAAGCCGTGATCGGTATCGGCGAACATATGCAGCTCGGCGGAGACGCCGGCCTCGCGCAATTGCGTGTACAAGGCGACGGCCGGCGCGGCGCAGCAGGCGTCGCGCGATCCCGCGGCGATGAACGCGGGCGGCGCGCCGGCGGCGGCGCTCGCCGGGATACCGAGCGGCCCCGGATAGACCAGCACCTGGAAGTCCGGCCGTGCCGAGACGCGATCGATCGCATCGTCCGATGTGCGCGCGGGCGGCGGCGGATGATCGGCGACCAGCGACACCAGCTCGCCGCCCGCGGAAAAGCCCATCACGCCGATCCGGTGCGGGTCGACGCCATAGTCGCGCGCGTGGGCACGCACCCAGCGGATCGCCCGCCGCGCATCGGCAGCCGCATCACCTTCGATCGTGTAGGGCGAGCCGGGTTCGCGCGCGAGCCGGTATTTGAGCACGAAGGCGGTGACGCCATAGCGGTTGAGCGCGCGCGCCGGAACGAGCCCTTCATTCTCGAACACCAGCATGCGGTGCCCGCCACCGGGCAGGATGACGATGCCGACGCCATTCGCGCGCGCTGGATCGGGCCGCAGCACGGTCAGCGACGGGCGATGGACGTTGTGGACGTAGACGCCGGCCTCCAGCCGCTCCGGCTCGTCCGCATGCCGAGCCGACCCCGGCGCCCCGGCCGGCCAGATCGCGACCGCGGCGTTTCCCGAGGTCGGCCCAGCCGCCGCGGCGGAGGTGAGGGCAAGCAACGGGGCGACAATCGAGAGCAGAAATCGCACGGACATTCCTCTTCGTCGGCAGCGCGAGGGGACGGTGCGCCGACGATGGGGCGCCGCCGGGATATGGCCATCCCGACCTTGGTCGAATGCGGCATCGATATGCCCGCCACACCGCTCGCCCGTCGCATCGGGAACCGCGGCGGGTCCCTCGCGCTTACCCGTAGCGGCGCGACGTTTCGCAGGAGATGATCATGGGTTCGATCGGGCGAAGACTTTGGGGCGCGGCAGGGCACTCCGCCGGGCAGGCGTCGCCACGGCGATGAGGCCGTATCGCGATCCGGTCGGCGAAGGCCAGCAGAGCGTCTGGGATTTCCCGCGTCCCGCCGTCGCCGAGCGCAGCGACCGGCACGTCCGCATCGAGCATCGCGGCCAATGCGTCGCCGACACAGGCCGCGCGGTCCGCACGCTGGAAACCAGCCATCCGCCGAGCTGGTATCTGCCGCCCGAGTCGATCGCGCCGGGGCTGCTGCGCGCCTCCGATCGCCGCTCGCTGTGCGAATGGAAGGGCGAGGCGGTCTATTGGCATCTCGATGTCGGCGGAACGCTGCTGCGCGACGTCGCGTGGAGCTATCCCGATCCGACCCGCGCCTTCGCCATGCTACGCGATCACGTCGCCTTCTACGCCGCGCCGCTCGATCGATGCACGATCGACGGCGAGGTGGTACGCCCGCAACCGGGCGGCTTCTACGGCGGCTGGATCACCAGCGACCTTGCCGGCCCGTTCAAGGGCGCGCCGGGCAGCATGGGGTGGTGACGCCGGATCTGCCGCCGGCACTCGCCGACTGGCGCGAGGCGCCACGGGTGCGCGCCGCGAATCACCGGCCGGTCCGACACGACGGGCGGTACATATTGTGCTGGCTGCAACAGGCCTTGCGCGCCCGCGACAATCCGGTGATCGACGCGGCGGTGCGGCTCGGCAATGCGCTGCGCCTGCCGGTGCTCGTCTATCACGGCGTGCGCGAGGATTATCCCTATGCGTCCGACCGGTTGCATCGCTTCATCCTCGGTGCGGGCCGCGATCTCGGCGCCGGCTGCGCGGCGCGGGGGCTCGCCTTCGCCGGCCATGTCGACCGTGCCGAGCGGCGCGAGCCTGGCCTCGTTCACCGGCTCGGCGCCGCCGCGGCGGCGATCGTCGCCGAGGATCAGCCGACCTTCGTCGCGCGCTGGCAGGCGGAGCGGGTCGCGGCACGATCGGACGCGCCGGTCTATCTGGTCGAGGCTGCCTGCCTCGTCCCGCCCGCGGTGATCGGCGACGGGATTCGCGGTCGGTCGGGCTTCCTGCGGCGGCACGAGCCCGAGCGTGAGCGCTGGAGCGGGGTGGCGGACGAGCCCAGCGAGGTCGCGCCGTATGCGGGCGCACTGCCCTTCGTCGCCGACCGGCTCGACGACGCGGATCTCGACGCTCTGGTCGCGCGCCTGTCGATCGATCACAGCCTGCCGGCGAGCGACAGCCATGCGCCCGGGCGGGCGGCGGCGCTAATCCGGCTCGCGCGGCTGACGACGGAGGTGCTCCCCGGCTATGCCTCCGCACGCAACGATGCGACCCGCGCCGACGGGGCGAGCGGCCTGTCGCCCTATCTCCACTTCGGCGTGCTCGGACCGCGCGAGGTGATGGCGGCGGTCGACGCCAGCAGGGCCGGCGCGCAGCACAAGCGCAAATTCGCCGACGAGCTGCTCGGCTGGCGCGAATGGTTCCACTATCAGGCGCGCGGCCTTGCCCGGCCCGAGCATTACGACCGGGTCGCCGACTGGGCGCGGCACAGCCTGAGCGACCATGCGGGTGATCACCGACCCGAACTCGAGCCGCTCGCCGCGATGCTATGCGGTGAGACGCGCGACGAGACGTGGAACGCCTGCCAGCGCCAGTTCCTCGTCCACGGCTGGATGCACAACAATCTGCGCATGTATTGGGGCAAGCGCATCCTCGCGATGACGCCCGATCCGCAGACGGCGTGGGCGACCGCCTGCTATCTCAACGACCGGCTGAGCCTCGACGGGCGCGATCCGTCGACCTACGGCAATATCGCGGCGATGTTCGGCGGGGCGCCGTCCGATCGGGACCGCCCCGTCTATGGCCGGGTGGCGACCCGCGGCGACGGTTCGACCCGGCATCGCGACGGCGGCGCGGCGTGGCTGGGGGCGGCAGCGGCGCTCCCGACGCCGGCGGTGTCGGTGCCCGACGCTCTGCCCGGCGATCGCTATCTGGCCGGGTGAGCGACGGCATCGCGCCGCCTCGGAGGGCGCCAGCCGATCGAAGCGGGCAGCTCGTCCCGCGTCACATAGCGTGCCGAGTCGAAAGCGCGGCGGAGCTGGTCGGGCTGATTCTGGTCGTCGCCCATCAGCCAGCGCGTATGCCAGGTCATGAACCACAGCCAGTCCGCGTTCGGCCCGAGTAACGCCGGATCGGGCACCGGGCCGTTCTCATGCAGGCAGATCGGCACCGTCTCGCCGACGATCCGCTTCACCTGCGCGAACATCGGCGCGAGATTGCCGTGGTCCTTCGCATAGATGTCCGCTCCGGCGATATCGACCGAGGCGCGGCCCGGATAATAAGCGGGATCGACATTCTGGCCCGCCCAGCCGAGCACCCAGATCAGATGGTCGAGCCGGTGCAGCCGGGTATAGCGGTCGTACATCAGCGCCCAGAGCGCCTTGAAGGCGTCGGGGCCATGTTTGCCCCACCAGAACCAGTCGCCGCTGAACTCGTGGAACGGGCGCCACAGCACCGGCACGCCGCGGTCGCGCAGCACGGCGAGCCGCGCCGCGGTGGCGTCGAGATCGCGCAGCATCGCCTCCTGCTGCGGCGTACCGGGGCGAAGCGCCGCGGCGACGTCGAAATCGCGCTTGGCATTCTCGTAGCCGGTGCCGATGTCGGGCGCGCCCCAATGCCAGCAGAGCGTGACGATGCCGCCGGCGCGCGCCCAGGCCGTGGCACGGTCGTTGACCGCGTCATTGTCGCGCGGGTTGATATAGTCGAGCCCGAGGATCGCCGGCAGCCGGCCGGTGATCTGCTCGAGATAGGCGAGTTCGCGATTACGATTGGGCGGCAGCGCGCCCTGCTCCTGCTGGCCGGTCAGCGTCCGCCTGCCATATTGGCTCCACAGATAGGCGTAGAGCCGCCGCGCCGCGGGCGACGCCCGCCGGTTCGACAGGATGCGGGGCGCAGCGCCCCGGGCGGGCAGCGCCGGCGCGAGACCGGCAGCCGCCGTCAGCGCGATCGCGGCTCGACGAGTCAGTATCACAGCGCGGCGAGCGTCGCGGCATGGGCGCGGATGACCGCCTGCGTCGCGAGGTCGCTGTCGAACACACCATACCAGCCCTGCGGCTCGTGCGGCGGATCACCCATATAGGCGGTGTCGCCGCGCTGGAAGCGATGGTCGGGATGCTGCGCGCGCGCCTCGCCGTTCCACGCCCAGAAATTGGACCCGGCGAGCGGCCCGCCGCGGCGGGCGTCGGCCTCGACCGCGGCATAGATCTGCCGGTAGAAGCGATCCTTGTAGGTCGTGCCGATCGCCGGATCATAGGCGGCCGCGCCGTCGCGCGGATAGCCGAACTCCTCGATCACCAGCGGCTTGCCGAGCGTGGTCGCCATCCGGATATGCGCGTCGACATAATCGGCGACCCTGGCGGCGCCGGCGTCATAGGTGCCGGCGAGATCGCCCGCATCCATCCAGCTCCAGTTGTTCGGCCAGATATGCGCGGTGAGATAATCGACCGACGCGAGACCGTGCGTCGCGAGCACGATATCCTCGCGCTCGATCGCGCCCTTCAGCCCCTCCGATCCGGTCGAGACGAGGTGATGGCGGTCGAGCGTCTTGATGAAACGCGCGGTCTCGTCGACCCAGCGGTAGAAGTCCGGCAGATGCGCCACCGCCACGGCGGCCGATCCCGCCGGGCGCGGCTCGTTGGCGAGCTGCCAGGCCATGATCGTCGGATCGTCGGCATAAGCGATCCCGGTGACGCTGTTGGTCCGCGACACCAGCGCGCGGACATAGTCGCGATAGAGTGCCTGCGCCGGCGCATTGCCGTAGAAGGCGGCGTTCCAGTCGGCGAAGGCCGGCCAGGGATGCGCCGGATCGTTCATGTCGATGTAGCGGCCGCCGTTGACCCACGACAGATAGGTCATCATCCCGCCCGACCATTCCCAGAAGTTGGTCAGGTAGATCACCGCGGTCATATCGCGCTGCGCCATCTCGGCCAGCGTCCAGTCGAGCCCGTGCAGCAGATCGGCGTTATAGATCGCGCTGCGGTCGCGGAATCCCGGCGTGATCGAGTTCCTGAGCGGCGACAGTTCCGCAGAGCCGAGGATGCGCAGGTTGCGGATGCCGAGCGCCTGCAGCCGGTCGAGCTCCCGCGCGAGCCGCGCCCGGTCGCCGTAACCGGTCGGCGCGCCGAGCCACGCGCCATACCAGATGTTGGCGCCGGCATAGCGATAGGCCTTGCCCCCGCGCCGGAAGCGGTGGCCGTCGACGGTGACGAAGCGCGAGGCGCCCGCCGTGCGGCCCGGCCGTGCCACCGTCGTGCATCCGGCCAGCGCGGCGACGCCGCCGAACAGTGCGGTGCGTCTGTCGATCCTTGCCATCTCTTGCTCCTTCATCGCGACGGACGGACCGGTTCGGCGTGTGCGGTAGGCGGCGTATCCGACACATGCACCGGCTGCCGCAATGCGTGCGGTGAGCATGGCGCCCGCGTCTCCGTGTTGGGCCTCAAGCGCACCCCCTGCTCAGGCGATGCCGACAGATTGATATCGGCCATACCTGTTGCTCAAAACCTACACGCTGCAATTCTTATATCAAGTTTCGATATTTGTCTTGTCGGTGCTTTTCCGACACGATACGCACCAGGTCAGACATAATCGGCAACAATGGCGGATCATATGCCAAGCCGGAAACCTCGGGCGAAACCGGTGGGAATGTCGTGGGATGAGGACTGAAAGGGGACATGATGATGGTTGGTGCTACGCGTCGCGCGGGTCGCAGCTCGCTGCATGAGCTTTGCCTCGGTGTGTCATTGTTCGCGCTGTTCGGAGCGGTGCAGCCTGCCATCGCCCAGGATACCGCAACGCCGACGAAGCCGGTGACGGATGGATCGCAGGGGACGACATCGGGCACCCCCGCCGTCGCTGCCGGCACCGCGCCGACCGCGGAGGGGCAGGCCGCGGCGACCACCGGCACCTCCGGCGCGTCGCAGGACAGCTCGGTCACCCCGCCCGATACCGAACGCGAGGAAATCGTCGTCACCGGCGTCCGCCAGAGCCTCGCCACCGCGCAGAACATCAAGAAGAACAGCGACACCGTCGTCGATGCGATCACCGCGCAGGACATCGGCGCCTTGCCCGACCGGTCGGTCAACGAAGCGTTGCAGCGCGTCCCCGGCGTCGCGATCAGCCGTTTCGCCGCGCCGAACGATTCGCAGCATTTCTCGGTCGAAGGTTCGGGCGTCGTCATCCGCGGGCTGAGCTACGTGCGCGGCGAGTTCAACGGCCGTGACACCTTCGCGGTGTCGGGCGGCCGTGAGATCGGCTTCAACGACGTGCCGAGCGAATTGATCGGCTCGGTCGAGGTGTTCAAGAACCTGACCGCCGACCTGATCGAAGGCGGCATCTCCGGCACGGTCAACATCAACACGCGCAAGCCCTTCGATCAGGACCAGCGGCTGGTCTATCTGTCGGGCAGCATGAACTGGGGCGATCTCGAGCGGCGCGGCGCACCCTCGGTCGTCGGCCTGTACAGCCAGCAATGGGATACCGCCGGCGGCAGCCGCTTCGGAATACTCGCCAGCGCCAGCTATTCGCAGCAATACAGCCGATCGGATTCGGTGTTCCTCGCCTCGATGCTGCCGCGCTACAATGACGATCGCAACGGCAACGGCGTCCAGGATGCGGGCGAGGGGCGGACGATCAACGCCGGCACCGGCTATGCGTCGAGCCTGTTCGATACCTATCCGGTGCCCAATGGCGGTGCCGGTCCGGTCTACGCGCCGGTCGGCGGCGGATCGCGGACGCAGACCTTCGACCGCAAGCGCATCGGCGTCTCCGCCGCCGCGCAGTTCGAAAATGCCGCCAAGACGTTCCTGCTCACCGCGCAATATCTGCGCACCACCGGTGAACAGAACTGGCTGGAGAAGACGATCGAGCCGAACGTCTATTATGGCGACGTCACCACCACCTTCCCGCGCGCCGGGACCACCAACACCTATGACGATAACGGCATCTTCACCAGCGGCTCGATCGTCAAGCGTTCGGGCGCGGTGTTCGGCAATCGGTCGGACGGCACCTATGGCGAGCTGACCCAGTTCGCCCCCAACGGCATCTTCACCACCTTCTCCAACCGCTATTTCTACCAGAAGGCGACGACGCAGGATTTCTCGCTCAACGCGAAGATCGAGCCGATCGACCGGCTGCACGTCAACCTCGACGGCCAGTATGTGAAGTCGCAGTCGAAGAACGTCGACGACATCGTCGATATGGCGACCTTCTCCGGCGTCGATATCGACCTGCGCGGCCAGACGCCGCAGATCACGCTGCGACCGGACGGACGCGACACCGCCGGCTATTTCGGCAACAAGGCGTCGACCTATTTCCGCGACGCATTCAACAACCGCGCCGACAATGACGGCGACGAATGGGCCTTCCGCGGCGACCTGCAATATGACGTCAGCGACGAGAGCTTCCTGCGCAAGCTGCGCGTCGGCGGCCGCTATTCGAAGCGCGACCAGACCGTGCGGACCAACGATTACAACAATTGGGGCGCGGTTTCCGATACCTGGACGGGCGGCGGCCCGGTCGGCTTCAACAGCCTAGCGACCGACCAGGCCTCGCTGTTCGGCTACAAGGACTTCTACCGCAACCAAGCGGTCCAGCCGCCGGCGACCTGGTACATCCCCGACAATATCATGCGCGACCACGACGCGCTGACCGCGCTGCTGCGCACGGTGACCAAGGCGGGCGGAGGCAATTACACGCCGCTGGAGGATCGCAGTGGCGTCACCGATGGCTATTTCCTGCCCAACGAATATTACCGCAATACCGAGGCGACGTGGAGCGCCTACGCCCGTGCCGACTTCGGTATCGACGATTTCGGCGGCGGGATGAGCCTGTCGGGCAATATCGGCGTGCGCTACGTCCACACCAAGGACGAATCGTTCGGCGCGCTGACTTTCCCGACGCCGAACAACGTCTTCACGCCGGATACGCAGAACCCGGCGCGCTATACGGATCTGGCAAGCTACTGCGCCTATTCGATCGCCAATCCGACGCAGCAGGGCACCATTCCGGTGATCTGTACGCTGTCACCGGCGCAGCAATCGGCCATCCAGGCCTTCTCCAACGGCGGGTCGCGTCCGGACGTCGCCAGCCAGAAGTTCGGCAACTGGTTGCCCAGCTTCAACGCCAAGCTGCAGGTCAACGACAAGCTGCTGTTCCGCTTCGCCGCATCCAAGGCGATCTCGCGCCCCAATTTCGGCGACCTGCGCAACTATATCGGTGTCACGCCGTCGGGCGCGAACATCGCGGGCAGTTACGGTTTCCAGGCGTCGGCGCGCAATCCCTATCTGCGGCCGATCGAGGCGACGCAATTCGACCTCACCGCCGAATGGTATTTCGCCAAGGTGGGGTCGCTGACCGGGGCGGTCTTCTACAAGGACCTGACCAACATCATCCTCGACAATTACGGCTATCAGCGCTCGTTCACCAACAACGGCCAGACGTTCGACGTCACCGTCAATGGCCCGGCCAATGCGCCGGGGCATGGCAAGGTCAAGGGCTTCGAGCTGAGCTACCAGCAGACCTATGACTTCCTGCCCGGCGTCCTGTCGGGATTGGGAACGCAGGCGACCTTCACCTTCGTCGATCCGAGCAACATCCCCAACGGCGTGCCGACCAACGGATCCGCCGATGGCTCGCGGCCGCCGCTCGACGTGACGGGGATCTACAGCAACCTGCCGCTTGCCGGCCTGTCCAAATATAATTTCAACGTCGCCGGCTTCTACGATCGCGGCGGCATCTATGCCCGTTTCGCCTATAGCTGGCGCTCGAAGTTCCTGCTGACCAACCGGGATTGCTGCTTCCCGTTCCTGCCGGTCTATTCGCTGTCGACCGGGCAGCTCGACGGGTCGGTGTTCCTGACGGTCAACAAGAACTTCAAGATCGGGATCGAGGCGCAGAACCTGTTGGATACGACCACGAAGACGGTGTTCCTGCTCAATCCGCAGGGGCTGACCGCGCCGCGATCCTATTTCAAGAGCGATCGGCAATTCTCGATCACGACGCGTCTGACCTTCTGATCGGTTCCTCCCCGAGCTGGGTGGAGGGTCGTCCGGCCCTCCACCCTTTTTGCCCGATATCCGGCCGACGCGATCAGCGGCCGCTCTGGATCAGGATCGCGTCGGACGGCAGGATATGGTCGAGGAACGGCAAAATCGCCGCGCCGATCGCCGGCGCGTCGCGGGCCATCACCGCGGGCATGACCTTGGCGCGCGACGGCTGCGGCACCGCGTCGAGCGCCGCGGTCAGGCCCGTCGCGAGCCGCTCAATCAGCGGCATCGGCAGCCGCCCGCCGATCAGGATCGCATCGGGATCGAGCAGGCAATTGATCGCGACGAGCGGCGCGGTGAGTGCCCGGGTGGCATCGGCCAGCCAGCCGTCGATCACCGGCGCCATTCGCGGATCGTCCCCGCCGAGGTCTTCGACGCTCGGCCGCCCGAGCCCCGCTTCTTCGAGCCGGGCGAACAGGGCCGATAGCGATACCGTATCCTGCACCGTCGCGCCGGGGCGGCCCGTCGTATCGGGCATCAGGCCGATCTCGCCGCTGCGGGCGTTGGCGCCGCGATGATAGGAGCGATCGATCACCGGCCCGCCGCCGAGACCGGCGCTGATCAGCAGGTAGAAGAAGCTCGGATTGTCGAAGGCGGTGCCATATTCGGCCTCCCCCAGCGCGGCGGCTGCGGCATCATTGTCGCAATGGATCGGCCACGGCAGGATCGACAGCAGCTCCGCCAGGTCCACGTCGCTCCACCGGTCATAGCCGGCGGGGCGATGGGGCAGGGCGATGCGGCCGAGATCGTCGGGAATGGCGACGCCGACGCCGAGCAGGCGATCGCGGTCGACCCCGCCTTCCGCGATCGCGCGGTCGATCTCCGCGCCGACGAAGGCGACGACATCCTCGGGCATGGCGAAGGCGATCTCGCGCGTCGTCCGGCTGCGGACCTGTCCGGCGAGATCGAGCGTCACCAGCGTCAGATGATCGCGGTCGATGTTGAGGCCGATCGCGAAGGCGCCATCGGGATCGATTTGCAGGCGCAGCGCCGGCTGCCCGCGCCCGCCCTGCATGCGCCCGGCATGACGGACGAGGCCCATGTCGACCAGCCGGGTGGTGATATTGGCGATGGTCGGCGCGGTGAGCCCGGTCTGCTGCGCGATCGCGGCGCGGGTGGTGTCGCCGTTCAGCCGCACCGCCTGCAACACGGCGCGCAGGTTATAGTCGCCGGCGCGTTCGAGGTTGGTGCCGGACAGGCTGCGCGACAGCCGGGCGTCGCGCCCGTCGGCGAGCATGGCATCGGTGCGCCCGTTCGATTTGCTGCCGAAGCTGATCGCCATCCCCATCCTCTTCTGGTCTGTGCCGTTTCGTAGAGACGTCGCCGCGTCGGTCACGCGATCGGCGAATCAGCTTGGCCTCTTCCCGCACCAACTATCGCGCTTCACCTCCAGCAATGGCAAGGTATCATACCAATATAAGCCAAATTCGTCGCGACGTCGGCGGATGCGATGCCGATCGCGCACGGTCATGGCATGTCGCGCAGCGCGCACAGGTCCTTGCGCACGTCGGTTTCGACGACCGGCCCGTCCTGATGGAAGGCCATCGAGACGCGCGTCGCCGGCACATAGGCGGGCCAGACGGGAAGCCCGGCGCCGTTCGGCTGCCCCGTCTTGACGAACTGCGCCCAATAGGCCTGGAGCGGCGGCTCTCCCGGTTGCGGCGGGTCGAAGACGTAGCGCAACTCGCTCGCATGGGCGACGGCGCCGCCCGGCGGGGCATAGTCGAACTGATAATGCCACACCGCGCCGCCCCGGCCGGCGAGCGCATCGGCCACCACGAGCGCGGGGCAGCGGAAGGTGACGTCGGTCGCCAGCTGGTCGGTGATGTCGCCCAGCCGGGGATCGCGCAGCGGCGTGCCGCCGGGTTGCAGGCCGTAGCGGCGCAAGGCGCGCTCGGCATTGCCGCCGTATTCACGGCGCACCGTCGCCGCGGCGGCGGGCAGGCCGCCGTGCAGCGTCAACTCCTTGGCGTTCGTGCCGATCAGCAGCGGTGCGGGGTTGACCCGGCCTTGCGCCAGCAGCCGTGCCGGCGTGTCGCGCAGCACGCGGCCGTCGACGATCGCCTGCAACCAGACGAAACTGTCGTCGTCGAGCTCGGGCACATCGACGCCGGCATCCGCCGACAGCACCGCCGCCACCGGCAGGGCGCGCAACTGCGCGGCGCTGGTCGTCGCGGGCAGGCCGGCGCGGCGCGCGATGCGGACGCCGAGCGCCTCGTTGCCGGCAAGGCTGCGCGGCGCGGTGCCGAAGCCCGCGGTGCCGCTCTCTTCGATGGCCTGCCGGAACAGGCCGCGCGAACCCGGGCTGAGCAGGTGCAGCCCGACGTCCATCGCCCCGGCGGATTCGCCGGCGATCGTCACGCGCGCAGGGTCGCCGCCGAAGCGCGCGATATTGCGCGCCACCCAGCGCAGCGCCGCCTGCTGGTCCATCAGCCCGTAATTGCCGCTGTGGCCGCCCTGTTCGCGGCTGAGCGCGGGATGCGAGAGGAAGCCGAGCGCGCCGAGCCTGTACTGCACGCTGACCAGCACGATCCCCCGGTCGGTGATGCGTGATTTGACCGTACCGCCGCCCGCGCCGGCGCGATTGCTGCCGCCATGGATCCAGACCAGCACCGGCCGCTTGCCGGCGAGCGCCGGTGTGCGGACGTCGACGAACAGGCAATCCTCGTCGCTCGCCGCGGCGGCGGCGCGGTTCCAGTCGCCGTAGACGATCTGCGGACAGGCGGCATGCGTCGCCACCGCCGCACGGACCTGCGTCCAGCGGCGCGGCCGCTGCGGTGCGCGCCAGCGCAGGCCCGCGACGGGCGGTGCGGCATAGGGAATGCCGCGAAACACCGCCCCGCGCCCCGCAGCCTCGCCGCGGACCGGCCCGTCGTCGGTCCGCACCACCGGACCTGCCGCCAGCGCGAGCAGCAGCGCGATCATCAGCGCGCCGTCGCGCGCGGCGCGGGTTTCGCCATCGCGGTGCGGATCGCCGCCTCGGCGACCGGTGCCATGACGGCATAGCCCGCCGCATTGGGATGGACCCCGTCATAGGTCCACGCCGCCTTGAGCGCCTGGCCGTCGTGCAACGCGGTCCAGTAATCGGCATAGGTCGCGCCGGTCCTCGCGGCATAGGCCTGCATCCAGCGATTGAGCGCGGCGATCCGGCTGGCGGTGTCGAGACCGGGACGCCACGGGAAATGATCCGCCGGCGGGATCGAGGCGAGGATGACGCGGATGCCGTGCGCCTGGGCGAGTTCGGTCATCGACATCAGATTCGCCTCGGTCTGCTCGGCGGTCATCGGGCCGGTGTTGCCGGCGATGTCGTTCGTGCCGGCCATGATCTGCACGACCTGCGGATGGAGGTCGATGACGTCCTGGCGGAAGCGGAGCAGCATCTGCGGTGTGGTCTGCCCACCGATGCCGCGGCCCTGTCGCCCGTTGGCGAAGAAGGCGGGCACCTTGTCGAACCAGCCCTGGGTGATCGAATCGCCGAGGAAGACGACGCGGACCGGGCCGGTCACCTGCGCATTCGCCGCCCGATAGCGGCCGAGCCAGGCGAAGTCGGTGTGCAACCGGTCCTCGGCCTCCCGCTCCGCCTGCGGCTTCGGTGGCGCGGACGGCGTCGCCTGCGGCACGGCGGCGGCGGAGAGCAGCAGGGCGGCGAACACGGGGGGCATGGTTCAATCTCCCGAAAGGTCAGCGGACCGGGGTGAGGATGGCGACGCCGCCGCCCGAGGCATGGAGGGCGAGGGGAAGGGTGCTCGTGGCGTCGACGGTCCCGCCGCCCGTGGCGAGATCGGCCGCCGTCGCGCCGTCCTGCCAGGTGCGGACGCGGTACCGCCCCTTGCCGAGGAACGTCAGCGGCACGGCGATCGTCTGCCCGGCGTCGGTCATCGCGCCGAGATACCAACGGTCCCCCTTGCGCCGCGCGAGCACGATCAATTCGCCCAGCGTGCCCTGGACGAAGCGCGTCTCGTCCCAGCTCGCCGGCACCTCGGCCAGGAAGTCGAGGCCGGGCTGGCCGCGATAGGCATCGGGCGTGTCGGCGACCGACTGGAGCGGGCTTTCGAACACGACATATTTGGCCAGCTCCGCCGCGCGCGTCGTCTGGGTCTGCGGGCCGTTGACGGCGATGCGGAAGCTTGCCGGCGTGGCGTTGCGATAGCCGCCGGGGGTATAGTCGAGCGGCCCGGCGAGCATCCGCGTATAGGCGAGCGTGATATTGTGGCGCGCGGTGATCCGCTTGGTCCATTTGTTATATTCCGCGCCGAGCACCCCTTCCTGCGTGATGAAGTTCGGCCACGTCCGCGTCATCCCCCAGGGATGCGTCGCGCCGTGCAGGTCGAGCAGCAGATGGTGCCGTGCGGTCGCCGCGGCGAGGCGATGGTAGAAGTCGACCATCGCCTGATCGTCGCGGTTCATGAAATCGACCTTGATGCCCTTCGCGCCGAACTTCTCGACCGCGGCGAGCACCCCCTCCATGTCCCGATCGAGCAGCTGCCAGTTGATCCAGAGGATCAGGCCGACGTCGCGCGCTCGCGCATAGCGGACCAGCCCCGGCAGATCGATCGCCGGGATCGGCCTGGTCGGATCGGCACCGGGCAGGACGAGCGGCCCGGTGCCGCTGTTGGCGTACCAGCCATCGTCGATCATCATATAGGGCAGCTTGAGCGACGCGGCGAAATCGATGAACGCGCGCTCGGTCGCGGCGTTGGACCCGGCCGGCGTGACGCCGGCGAGCAGCGGCCCCGACCACCAGTCCCAGGCGGTCTTGCCCGGCCTGACCCAGGCGAAATCGCCCTGTGGCGGCGGATTGAGGCTGGTGAGCAGCGTATGTTCGATCAGCTTGCCGGCGGTGTCGGCGACCATCACGACGCGCCATGGCGAAACGATCCCGGCGCCGACGTCCAGCCTGACCGCGATCGCCGGATCGTCGGGCCGGCGGGTGAGCTTCGCCGCCACTCCGAGCGCGCCGGTCTCGGTGCCGGTGAGGTACATCACCGGCCAATGCTCCACCGCCGCTTCGGCGATGGCGATCGACGGGCCGGCGTTGCCGGTGTCGCAGACGAGCGGCAGCTCATACAGATTATGGGGGCGAATCGCCGCGGCGCGAACCGGATCATATTCCCCCTCGTGGCTCGTTCCGAAGCTGCCGAGGTTGAGCCCGGTGCATGCATAGTCGCCGGCGAAGGCGAATTGCGTCAGCTCGTTGGCGATGCGCAGCGTCGTCAGACCGGGCTGTTGCGGCACGCCGTAACGCAGCGCGATGCCGCCGTCATAGGCACGCAGGATCAGGTCGAGCCGGCGGTGCGTGCCGCCCGGCTCCGCGAGATGGACGATGATCTGGTTGTAGCGCTCCGCCACCGCGGCGACCTTGCCGGCGCGGAGCGTATAGCGGTCCTCGCCTTGCGACGCGGCGACGCCGGTCGTGCGCAGGCCGTTGGCGAGCTTGGCATATTGCTCGAATTCGAGGCCGAGCGGCGACGGGGTGATGACCGGGCGGCCGGCGACCGCCAGCGCATAGGTCGGCTGATCGTCCGCGTTGGTGCCGAGCGTGACGACCAGCCGCCCGTCGGGCGAGGCGACGGTCTGCGCGGCCGCCGGCGCGGCGATCAGCGTGGCGGCGAGCCACAGCGCCCTCAACGGACCGGCTCCGCCGCCGCGGCGACGTTCCAGCCGCGCAATGCGACGCGGGCGGCGCGCGCCTTCGCGGTCGGATAGCGGACCGTCACCGTGCGCGTCTCGCCCGGCAGCAGCGACACGTAATTGTCGCTGAAATAGGCGGGCAGGATCTGGCTGCCGTCGCCGTTCATCATCGTCAGCTTGGTTTCGATCGCCGGGGTGCGCGCCGGGTTGGCGAGGGTGACGCGGACTTCGGTTTCGTCGCCGACGGCGGCGCTGGCGAGCGTCGTCGTCAGCGTGACCGGCGCCAGTTTGGTCAGGCCGCGATAGGCGGCATCGTCGGCACCCTGCCAGTAGAGGTTGCGGGAGAGGTCCTTGCCCCCCGCATCGCGCGCCGACAGCGCGACGAGGACGAGCCCGTTCGCGGTGAGCGCGGGCAGATCGAGCGCCAGGGCATCGCTGGCCGCCTCGTGCGCGGCGGTGATCGTCGTGCTGCGGTCGAGCAGCGTCCGGCCGGCGAGGTCGACGACCTTGGCGGTAACGGTCGCGCCGGCGATGTCGGTCAGGCGGTTGTTGACGAGGACGACCTTGCCGTCGGGCAGGTTCATCTGGACATGCACCGGCTCCGCCGCCTTCTTGACGCCGTAGAAGCTGGCATGGGTGTCATAGTCGGACGAGAAGATCTGCCACGCCGACGATGGCCAGGCCGGCTGCGTCATCCACAGCATCCGCCCCGAATTCACCGTCCACAGCCCGGCGTTCATCCCCTCGAAGATGGCACGATAGGATTCGTACTGCATCATCTGCGCCTTGCGCTCGAAGTCGGGCAGGCTGGTGCCGGCGCCGAAGCGGGCGGCGAGTGCATCCATATAGGTCTTGACCCCGCCGTTCCCGGTCTGGTGCCAGTCGTGATAGGCCCAGGTGTCGCCGATCGGCCATTGGTCCGCCTTCGGGATCGCGCGCTGCCACGCCTCCAGCGTCGGCAGCGACGGCGTGCCGCTCTCGACCGAGAAGCCGCGGGCGTGCTCGGTGAAATATTCCACCGGCGGGCGCCAGTTGTACGGCCCGGAATTCTGCAGATTCACCCGGTTCGACGAGCCCATGTAGAGCCGCGTGCCGTCTTCCTTGGCGATCAGATCCTCGAGCGCGGTGTTGAGCGCCGGCTGCGGCACGCCTTCGTTGCGCCCGAACCAGACGACGATCGACGGGTGGTTGCGATAGCGTTTCACCACGTCGGTCGCATTGGTCATGAACAGCCCGACGTCCTGTGCCTCGATATTATAGTCCTGCGTCGACTCCCAGAAGTCGCTTAGCACCATCAGGCCATATTCGTCGGCGAGATCGAAGAAGGTCTCGCTGGTGTCCTGGCCGACCCAGTTGCGGATGATGTTGAGATGCGCATCCTGGTGAAGACGGAACATCGGCTCGAGGCGGGCGCGATCGCTCCGCTTCATAAAGTCGTCCATGCCGATATTGCCACCGCGCGCGGCGATCTTCACGCCGTTGACGCGGATGACGAGATAGGGCGACAGGCCCGGCGCATCGGTGACCGGCGTCACCGCCGGGCTTCGTTCGGCACCGGCGACGAGGCTCGCCGCCCAGCCGTCGCGTACCTTCCGGATACCCTCGTGGCTGCCGTCGACGATGCGCTGGTGGAGGCTGCGGGCCTTGGTCAGATCGACGCCGACGCGCTCCAGACGGCCCGCCTGATCCATCAGCGACAGATCGTAGGTGACCTGCCGCATGCCGAACCGCAGGCGTTTGACGTCGCTCGGCGCGCCATCGACGCTGGCGGTGACGGTCAGGTCGTGGAGCGCGGGATCGCCATAGCCGTTCGGCCACCACAGCCGCGGATGGTGCACCGAGAGCGCCGGAAAGTCGGCCGGCGTCATCACCACGTCGGCGTGCTCCCCCGGCATCAGCGACACCTGCTTTTCGACGGCCACGTCATCGAAGGCGGCGCGGACCGTCGCGGTCACCCGCCGGTCGCCGGTGTTGGTGAGCGGCGTCGTGATCTCGACCGCGGCGACCGAATTGTCGGCGCGCGGCAGGCTGGTGACGACGTGGGGATCGCCGATCGCCGCCGCCCCGGTCGCGGCGAGCGAGACACCCTGCCACAGGCCGGTATTGCGGTCGCGGATCGACGGGATCCAGTCCCAGCCTTCGGTGGCGACGAAGGTCGGCCCGTCGAGCATCTGCATGCCGCCATTCTCTCCCACGCCGGCGGTCATCGATTCCTCGTGCGCGATGCCGGGATGGGGCGGCGGCGAGACGCGGACGGCGATCGCGTTGCGGCCCGGCGCCAGGGTCACCGCGAACCGGCCGCGGATGAAGGCGCCCTTCATCGCGCCGACGCGGCGGCCGTTGACCCATATGTCGGCGGCATAATTGACGCCGTCGAAGGTGAGGATCTGGCGCTTGCCGGCGACGTCGGCCGGCGCGTCGAATTCGGTGCGGTACCAATAGTCCTGCCGGGCGAGCGTTTCCGGAATGACCGTGTTGTTGAGGCCGTAGGCGGGGTCGGGATAGACGCCGCGATCGACCAGCGTGGTCAGCACCGTGCCCGGCACGGTCGCGGCATACCAGCGGCTGGCGTCGAACCCGGTGCGGCTGATCGCGGCGGCGTCGCCGGTAACGGTCGGCGCGGCGGCAAGGCGCCAGCCGTCGATCGCCCAGCTGCCGTCGGCGCGACGGACGGGACCGCGCACCACCGGCAGCGGCTTGGCGACGGCGGCGGGGATCGGCGCGTTCGAGCGGGGGCGGGTCCAGGCATCCTGCGGGGCAAGCTGGCCCGCCATCTGGCGCACCTGGACGGGCCAATGCGGGCTGCCTTCGGTGAAGGCGATCAGCGCCGGATCGGGGCGCGTCGCGGCGCGGCTGCGGAGCAGCGCCGGAGACAGGGCGTCGGCCTCAAGCTGGAAGCCGGCGATACGACCGGCGAACGGCGCTCCACTGCCGCGCGGCGCGAGCGTGGCGACCGGCGGCACCGGCGCCACGGCGATCCGTCCGCTGGCGATCATCCTGCCGTCGACGAAGAGGCGGACGCGGCCCGCTTCGGCAATTGCGGCGAGGTGATACCAGCGCCCGGGCAACAGCCTCGTCGTGGCGGTGATCGTCCCGCCTTCGGTGATCAAGGCGGGGTGATCGGCATTCAGGGCAAGGAAGCGGCGCGGTCCCTGCGCCGCATCGCCGAAGCCGGCGACCGGCACCAGGGTCGAGGGCAGCGCCTGTGGCTCGATCCATGCCGACAGCGTCCAGCGGCCAGCCTCGATCGGCGTCGAGGCCTCGCCGATCGTCTGGCGGATCGCTTCCCCACCCGAGGGCAGGTCGGCGTTGAACGGGCCGTAGGTCTGCGCCGTCGCGGCGCTCGCCAGCATCGTCGCTGCCAACAGCCCTATCGATCCAGCTGCCGCCGAACGCTTCGCCATCCTGACCTCTCCCCTTGCGGCGACGTTATCGTCTGCCGTCCGCATCGAGAGGAAGCACAGTCCGGCAGAAAAGCCAAATTGAAATATGTATTGCCGGGGGCATGGTGCGAAGGCGGGGAACTGCGGCTCCCGCGCTCGGCTCGCCAAGCTGGGGGCGCCTGTGGCCGCGTCAGCCTGCCAGCGGGTCGAGGGGGAAGATCAGCAGCGTCGATGTCGCCGAGGCGCAGAGGCGCCCCCGCGCGTCGACCAATGTCGCTTCCGAAAAGCCGACGCGGCGGCCGATCGACATGATCTTGCCCTCGGCGCGGACCGGTCCGCTCGCCTCGCTCAGCGGCCGGTGGTAGGCGATCTTCAGCTCCAGCGTCGTATATCCCAGGCCCGCCGCCAGAGCCGAATGCACCGCGCATCCGCAGGCGCTGTCGAGCAGCGTCGCGGCATAGCCGCCATGGACCGATCCGATCGGATTATAGACCTTGCGCGAAGGCGAGCCGGCGAACACGACGCGGCCGCGCTCCAGTTCGACCATGGTGAAATCCAGCGTCTCGCCGATCGGCGGCTGACGATTGGCCGCCATCAGCGCTGCCAGTTGGTCGTGGCCGTCGAGTCCGGCATGTTCGGTCAGAACGTTCATCGGCGGGCATCCTCTTCGTCATTCGTCGCGACGCACAGCGCCGGTGTGATTCCGGCGCGGGTCGCGCGCGGTCCCCTCTTTGGCGGCGAGGCATCATGCCCGACAAGGCGGGATTTTCCGGCGATCCGCCGATCGCGATAGCGCAGCGATCCTCAAGGCCCGGTCGAACGACAATCCGGCAAGGCGTTCTGATGCCCATTCCGCGGGCGCCGACGCCGCAATGCCCGGCCATCGGCGTGCGCCCGCTCGCCGCAGATTTGGCCCGACGCAGAATTTCTACCTCGATTTGATCGGGGGCGGGGGGCAGGCTAGGCGTCAACGAAGCATGTGCGAGGCTCGATAGTGCTGGCTGACATAAACCCGCTCTATACGCTCGCGGGCGTCGGCGTCGGGACACTCGTCGGATTGACCGGGGTCGGCGGCGGATCGCTGATGACGCCGTTGCTCGTGCTCGCCTTCGGTTTCCACCCGGCGACCGCCGTGGGCACCGATCTGCTGTATGCGTCTGCCACCAAGTCGGTGGGGACCGTCGTCCACGGCGTCGGCGGCACGGTCGACTGGCGGGTGGTCGGGCGGCTGGCCACGGGCAGTATCCCGGCGACGCTGGCGACGCTGGGCGTGATGTCATGGTCCGGCGCGCAACTGGGCGGCGCCGCGCATATCATCACCGCGACGCTCGGCGCCGCCTTGCTCGCCACCGCGATCGCCATTCTCTTCCGGCGACAGATCGTCGCTTATTGTCACGCGCGGCTCGGCACGATGTCCGGGCGCAGCGTCGCGCGCTCGACGATCCTGCTCGGCGTCCTGCTTGGCGTGATGGTCTCGCTCACCTCGGTCGGGGCGGGGGCGCTCGGCATGACCGTGTTGCTGGTCCTCTATCCGCAGCTGCCGACCAACCGGCTGGTCGGGTCGGACATCGCGCATGCGGTGCCGTTGACGCTGATCGCCGGTTCCGGACATTGGCTCATGGGATCGGTCGACGTCGGGCTGCTCGCGTCGCTGCTGATCGGATCGGTGCCCGGGATCATCTTCGGCAGCCTGATCTCGACCCGCATCTCGGACGACGTGCTGCGTCCGATCCTCGCGGTGACGCTCGCGCTGGTCGGGTGGAAGATGTTCTTCTAGGGCCGTAGCGGCGGGCGGCCCGCGTCTGCGCCGCCGAGGCGGTGCCGGGGACGGATTCGTAAAGCGCTGCGCGCGGGTCCTTAGCGATCCGGGGGCGATGGTCGGGGAGACAGGATTCGAACCTGCGACATCCTGCTCCCAAAGCAGGCGCGCTACCGGACTGCGCCACTCCCCGACGCGGGTCAGCCCTTAGGCGGGCGGGGACCGGAATGGCAAGCGGCAATGCGGCTTTGTCGCGCGGGAGAGGCGATCCCACGCCGACCAAAGCAGGAAGGTGGTGCCGGTTGCAGGAATCGAACCCGCGACCTTCGGTTTACAAAACCGCTGCTCTACCAGCTGAGCTAAACCGGCGCGGGCGCCCTCATGGCCGAAGCGCCGGCGCTAGTCCACCCCGACGCTGCGTTCGCGGCGCAGTCTGTCCCAATGCGCCAGCCGTTCCTGCAAGCGCGCCTCGAAGCCGCGGCCGCTCGGTTCGTAGAAGGTCTGCGGCGGCAGCTCGTCGGGCCAGTAATTGGCGCCGGAAAAGGCGTCGGCGGTGTCGTGATCATAGGCGTAGTCCGCGCCATAGCCGATCTGCTTCATCAACTTGGTCGGGGCGTTGAGGATATTGGCGGGCGGCATCAGCGAGCCCGTCTCGCGCGCGCTGCGCCACGCCTTCTTCTGCGCCATATAGGCGGCGTTCGATTTGGGCGCGGTGGCGAGATAGAGGCACGCCTGCGCGATCGCTAGTTCGCCCTCGGGCGAACCGAGGAAGTCGTAGGTGTCCTTGGCGGCGATACACTGGACCAGCGCCTGCGGGTCGGCGAGGCCGATATCCTCAACCGCAGCGCGGGTGAGGCGGCGCAGCAGGTAGAGCGGCTCCTCGCCCGCGGTCAGCATCCGCGCGAGGTAATAGAGCGCCGCCTGCGGGTCCGATCCGCGGATGCTCTTATGCAGCGCGCTGATCAGGTTATAATGCCCCTCGCGATCCTTGTCGTAGACCGCGACGCGGCGCTGGAGGAAGGCGGACAGGCCGGCGGGGTCGAGCGGCGCGTCGATCTGCACCGCGAACAGCGTCTCGGCCTGGTTGAGCAGGAAGCGGCCGTCGCCGTCCGCCTGCGCGATCATCGCCGCGCGCGCCGCGGGGGTCAGCGGCAGCGCGCGCCCCTCCGCCGCCTCGGCCCGGTCGAGCAACTGGCCGAGCGCCTCCGCGCCGAGCCGGTGGAGGATCAGCACCTGCGCGCGGCTCAGAACCGCGGCGTTGAGTTCGAACGACGGATTCTCGGTGGTCGCGCCGACGAGGATGACGGTGCCGTCCTCGACGAAGGGGAGGAAGCCGTCCTGCTGCGCGCGGTTGAAACGGTGGATCTCGTCGACGAACAACAGGGTGCGCTTGCCGATGCGGGCGTGGTCGCGCGCCTCGGCGAAAGCCTTCTTGAGCTCGGCGACGCCCGAGAACACCGCCGAGATGGCGACGAAGCGCAGATCGACCGCGGCGGCGAGCAACCGCGCGATCGTCGTCTTGCCGGTGCCCGGCGGCCCCCACAGGATCATCGACGACAGCCGGCCGGCGGCGACCATCCGGCCGATCGCGCCGTCGGGTCCGGTGAGATGCTCCTGGCCGACCACCTCACCGAGCGCGCGGGGACGCAGCCGGTCGGCGAGCGGGGCGTCGCCGGCGGGGGCGGGCGCGACGGGAGGCTCCGGATCGAGGCCGGTGAGCAGATCTGCCATCGGCCCGAGATAGGCCGGCAGGGGGCCGGCGTCACCCCCCCCGACACGAGTCAGCCGCTTTCCAAAATATATCTTGAGGGGTCTTGCAGCATGACCAGTAAGATATATCTTCGCTGCATCATGACAGACAGGGAATCGATCATGCACGGATTTGGATTTGGATTTGGCCACGGCCATGGCGGCCGTCAGCGCGGCTGCGGCCCCCGCGGCGGGCATCACCGCTGGGACCGTTTCGCTGCGGACTTCGCCGAACGGTGGGACGAGGCGCAGCGCGGCGGCGGCCGGCGGCGGATGTTCGATGGCGGCGAGCTGCGGCTGGTGCTGCTGCGGCTGATCGCCGACGAACCGCGCCACGGCTATGAGCTGATCAAGGCGATCGAGGAACTGACCGGCGGCGTCTATGCGCCATCGCCGGGGATGGTCTATCCGGCGCTGACGATGCTCGCCGAGATGGAGCTGATCGCCGAACAGCCGTCCGACAATGCGCGCAAGCGGTTCGTCGTCACCGCGGCGGGTGAGGCGCATCTCGCCGAACATGCCGAGCAGGTGGCGATGTTGATCGCCCGCCTCACCGAGGTCGGCGCGCATCGCGCGCGCAGCGATCGCGCGCCCGTCCGCCGCGCGCTGCACAATCTGCGCAACGTCCTGCGCAACCGGCTGGAGGCCGACGATCTGTCGGAGGAGGCCGCGCATGAGGTCGCCGCGCTGATCGACGAGGTCGTCCGCAAGATCGAGCGCATCAAGTGAGCGCCTCGGTCGCCCGCGTGCCGACGGCATCGGCCAGCCGCTATCTCCAGCAGCTCGCCAAGCATTGGAGCCACAAGATGACGGTAAGCTTCACCGCCGAGGAGGGGACGATCACCTTCCCCAACGGATCGGTTCTGGCGATGCGCGCCGACAGCGAGACGCTCGACCTGCTGCTCACCGTGCCGGCGGGCGAGGATGTCGAGCGGATGCGCGGCGTCGTCGCCAGCCATCTCGACCGCTTCGCGTTCCGCGAGGCGCCGCTGACCTTCGACTGGCGCGAGGGGTAGGGCGCGCGCCGGTCAGCGGCGGGCGAGCGCCAGATAGGTGTCGAGCACGGTCTGGTTGGCGCTGTCCCAGCGATAATGCGCGGCGCGGGCGATGCCGGCCGCGCTCATGCTCGCCTTCAGGGCGGGATCGCCGACGATGCGCGCGATCGCATCGGCATAGCCGGCGATGTCGGTCGGATCGACGAGGAAGCCGGTGACGCCGTCCTCGACCAGATCGACCGCGCCGGTTGCGCGCGCCGCGACGACGGGGACGCCCGCCGCCATCGCCTCGGTGGTGACGTTGCCGAACGTCTCGGTGATCGACGGGTTGAAGAACACGTCCATCGACGCGACCGCACGGCCGAGGTCGTCGCCCGACTGGAAGCCGGCGAAGATCGCGCCCGGCGCCTGTTCGGCGAACCAGTCCTGCGCCGGTCCCTTGCCGATCACCAGCACCTTGTGCGGCACGCCGCGGCGGGTGAGCGCCTTCACCACCTCGGCGAAGACGTCGAGGCCCTTTTCCTTGACCAGCCGGCCGAGGAAGCCGACCGCCATCTCGTCGTCGCCGATGCCGCGCTCGCGCCGCCAGGCGAGGCTGCGCCGCTCGGGCACGAAGGTGTCGTGATCGATGCCGCGCGACCAGATGGTGATCGGCGTCGTCACGCCCCATTCGCGCAGCAGCGTCCCCATGCTCGGGCTCGGCGGCATCACCACGTCGACGCGATTGTAGAAGCGCGTCATCAGCGCCTTGATCCATGGCTCGACGAAGCCGATCCGGTAATAGCGGAAATAGGTCTCGAACCGCGTGTGGAACGAGGCGACCGCGGGCACGCCGTTGCGCCGCGCCCAGCTTACCGCGCCATGGTTGAGCAGATCGGGCGCCGAGACGTGGACGATGTTGGGGGCGAAGGCCTCGACATCCTCGCGCGTCGTCTTCGGCAGATAGCGGCCGAGCAGATATTCGGCGCGGCCGCCCGGCATCGGGATCGCCGGCACCGAGACGAGATCGCCGACCGGCGGAAAGGCGGGCGGATCGATCGTCGGGGAATAGATTCGCACCGCCGCGCCGCGATCGAGCAGATGGCCGACGAGCAGGTTGAGCGCCTGGTTCGCGCCATCGCGGGTGTAGTTATAATTGCCGCTGAACAGCGCGATACGAAGATCAGAGGGTTGCATACCGACACCGGCCATAGCGGCCCGATTGCGGCGTGACTATGTCGGCGGCCGCAATGATCTTCGGCACCGGCAGCGGATCGGCGGCATGGCCGGTCTTGGCGGTAGTGCGATGATCGTCGCCAGCCGCGAGCAGGCGCGCTGCGGTGCGCCGCAACGGCACCGCCCGTTTAAGCGCCGCTCCGTCCCGGTGCATGCCGTGCCGCCGCAGCGTGCCGGCAAGGATATCTGTTCCCTTCCCGTTCTCGTCACGCTATATCCGCGCGCATGGCGAAACCGCAGAAACGATATGTGTGTCAGGCGTGCGGATCGGTGTCGCATCGCTGGGCGGGGCAGTGCGCCGATTGTGCCGAATGGAATACTTTGGTCGAGGAGGCGGCGGCGGTCGTCACGCCGTTCCAGGCCAAGCACGACCTGCGCACCGGCGGCCGCTCGTTCCAGCTCGTCGGGCTCGACGCCGATATCGTCCTGCCCGAGCGGATGGCGACCGGCATCGCCGAGCTCGACCGCGCGCTCGGCGGCGGCTTCGTCGAAGGCTCGGCGACGCTGATCGGCGGTGATCCCGGCATCGGCAAGTCGACCCTGCTGTTGCAGGCGGCGGCCAAGCTCGCGCTCGCCGGACGCAGCGTCGCCTATGTCTCGGGCGAGGAGGCGACCGATCAGGTGCGGCTGCGCGCACGGCGGCTCGGCATCGGCCAGGCGCCGGTGCAGCTCGCCGCGGCGACCTCGACGCGCGACATCCTAACGACGCTGTCGATCGGCCAGGCGCCGGACCTGCTGGTGATCGATTCGATCCAGACGATGCATTCCGACCTGATCGAGGGCGCGCCGGGCACGGTCAGCCAGGTGCGTGCGTCGAGCCAGGAGCTGATCCGCTTCGCCAAGGAGCGTGGCACCGCGCTGGTGCTGGTCGGCCACGTCACCAAGGACGGCTCGATCGCCGGGCCGCGCGTGCTCGAACATATGGTCGACACCGTGCTCGCCTTCGAAGGCGAGCGCAGCCATCAATATCGCATCCTGCGCGCGATCAAGAACCGCTTCGGCGGCACCGACGAGATCGGCGTCTTCGCGATGCAGAGCGAGGGACTGGCCGAGGTCTCCAACCCCTCCGCGCTGTTCCTGACGCAGCGCGACGAGGGGGTGACCGGCACGACGGTGTTCCCGGCGCTGGAAGGGACGCGGCCGGTGCTGGTCGAGATCCAGGCGCTGGTGGTGCGGCTGGCGAGCGGCGCGACGCCGCGGCGCGCGGTGGTCGGCTGGGACAGCGGCCGGCTGGCGATGATCCTCGCGGTGCTGGAGGCGCGCTGCGGGCTCAGTTTCTCCAACGCCGAAGTCTATCTCAACATCGCCGGCGGCTATCGCGTGCAGGACCCGGCGGCGGACATGGCGGTGGCGGCGGCGCTGATCTCGGCGCTGTCCGAACGGCCGGTGCCGATCGACGCGGTCGCCTTCGGCGAGGTCGCATTGTCGGGCGAGATCCGCCCGGTCGCGCATGGCGCGCTGCGGCTCAAGGAGGCGGGCAAGCTCGGCTTCGAACGCGCGCTGGTGCCGGCGGCGGTGGCGAAGGAGGACAGCGCGCTGCGGATGACGGGCTTCCGGACTCTGGGGGCGTTCGTGGATCATATGCTCGGGCGGTGAGCGTGGGTTGGGCGTTCGGTCAGGCGGCGTCCGTCCGATGTCCGGGAGGCCGGTCCGACAAAGCGGCCTGAAGGTGGCGAGTCGCTGGCAGCCTGTGAGGGGCACACGTGCCATTTTCCCGAGGGCATAGGCAGGTCCACAGCCCCCCATTCGTCATCCCGGCGAAAGCCGGGATCCATGGACACGGCGCTGTCGGTAGTCACGCGCAACCCTGACCGCCCGTATCCATGGATCCCGGCTTTCGCCGGGATGACGAGGGTGGGGCCAGGTGGTCCATCACCGCCGGTGCCGCGACGGGGACTAGCGCCTCCGCCCCGGCATCCCTATTCCCAAGCCATGGCGCTGACCGCTCTCGACATCATCGTTCTCGTCGCCGTGCTCGGGGCGGCGCTGCTCGGGCTCAAGCGCGGGTTCGTCACCGAGGTGCTGTCGCTGTTCGCCTGGGTGGCGATCGTCGCGATGCTCAAGCTGTTCCACGTCACGCTCGCCGCCAAGCTGAGCGGCACGATCGGCACGCCGTCGGGCGCGGCGGTGGCGGCGTTCGTCATCATCGCGGGCGGCACCTATCTCGGCGGCAAGCTCGTCGCCAATGCGATCGGCAAGCGGACGCGGCAGTCGATCCTCGGCCCGGTCGATCGCGCGCTCGGCTTCGGCTTCGGCGCGCTCAAGGGGCTGATCATCGCCAGCCTCGGCTTTCTCGTCGCGGCGCTGCTGGTCGATACCGCCAACGGCGGCCCGGCGCGCCGGCCCGAGTGGATGACCCATTCGCGCTGCTATAATCTGCTCAACGCGACCAGCGCGGGGATCGCCGATTTCGTCGACCGGCGCCGGCGCGGCCTTCCCGTCTTTGGCGCGCGCCCCGCCGCCGAACCATCGAGCCAGCCATGACCGCCAGCCTGTACAATGCCGACATCCTGCGGCTCGCCGCGTCGATCCCGCATCATGCGCGGCTCGACCATGCGCAGGCGACCGCGGAGAAACGATCGCCGATCTGCGGCAGCCGGGTGACGGTCGACATCGGCCTCGACGCGGCGGGGCGGGTGGGCGAGGTCGGGCTGCTGGTGCGCGCCTGCGCGCTCGGCCAAGCGTCGTCGTCGCTGCTCGCGCAGGCGATCCTCGGCAAGACGCCCGAGGAGCTGGCCGCCGCCCGCGACGGGCTGACCGGCTGGCTCGCCGGCGAGGGCGCGATGCCCGATTGGCCGGGGCTGGCGGTGTTCACCCCGGCCCTGTCCTTCACCGCACGCCACGCCTCGATCCGGCTGGCGTTCGAGGCGGCCGCGGATGCCGCCTTCGCCGCACGCGAGGCGCATGCCGATGCATGAGGCGGCGCAAGGCGCGTCGCTGCTGCGCGACGGCGTCATCCTGCTCGGGTTCGGACTCGCCTTCGTCCTGCTGTTCCGCAAGCTCGGGCTCGGCGCGACGCTCGGCTTCCTCGTCGCCGGCGCGGTGGTCGGGCCGCACATCCTCGGTCTGGTCGGCGATGCCGAATCGAAACTGGGGATCGCCGAGCTCGGCATCACGCTGCTGCTGTTCATCGTCGGGTTGGAGCTCAACCCGACGCGGCTGTGGCGGATGAAGCAGGAGATTTTCGGGCTCGGGCTGATCCAGGTGGTGGTGTGCGGGCTGGCGATCTCCGGCATCGTCTATGCCTTCGCGCATTTCTCGCCGACCGCGGCGCTGGCGCTCGGCCTGCCGCTGGCGCTGTCGTCGACCGCGCAGGTGCTGCCGCTGCTGCAATCCTCGGGTCGGCTGCGCACCCCGTTCGGCGAGCGCGCCTTTTCGATCCTGCTGTTCCAGGATCTGTCGATCGTCCCGCTGATCACGATCGTCGCGGCGATGAGCCGCAACCCCGCCGACGCCAACGGACCGCCGGGCTGGCTGCTCGCGCTCTACACGGTGGTGGCGGTCGCCGGGCTGGTGCTCGCCGGGCGGTTCGTGCTGCGGCCGCTGTTCCGGCTGATCGGCAATCTCAACGAGCGCGAGATGTTCGTCTTCGCCGCGCTGTTCACGGTGATCGCGAGCGCGGCGGTGATGGAGGCGCTCGGCCTGTCGACCGCGCTCGGCGCGTTCATCGCCGGGGTGATGCTCGCCGACAGTCCGTATCGCCACGAGCTGGAGGCGGATGTCGAGCCGTTCCGTTCGATCCTGCTCGGGCTGTTCTTCCTCGTCGTCGGCATGATGCTCGATCTGCACGCGATCGCCGAGCGGCCGCTGTTCGTCGCGGGGATGGCGCTGGCGCTGATCGCCACCAAGACTTTGGTGATCACCGGCATCGGCCTGGCCTTCCGCATGACGTGGCGCAGCGCGCTCGCGCTCGGCGTGCTGCTCAGCCAGGGTGGCGAATTCGGTTTCGTGCTGTTCGCGCAGGCGCAGAACGGCCTGCTCGTCGCGCCGGAAGCGGCGAGCCTGTTCGGCGCGATCATCACCGTGTCGATGGCGACGACGCCGTTCCTGATGGGCGCGACCCGGCGCTTCCGCGAGGAGCCGGTGGTCAAGGACCAGGCGCGCGACGGGCCGAAGGCGGAGGGCGCCAATGCGATCATCGTCGGTTACGGTCGCTTCGGCCAGACGGTCGGCCAGATGCTGCTCGCGCAGAAGATCCCGGTGACGCTGATCGACCGCGATATCGAGATGATCGACATCGCCGGTGAGTTCGGCGCGAAGGTCTATTACGGCGACGGCACCCGGCTCGACTTGCTGCGTCAGGCGGGGGCGGCGGAGGCGGAGCTGATCCTGTTCTGCGTCGACGGCGACCAGATCGACCCCGAGACGCTGGAAGGCATCCACGAAGCCTTCCCCGATGCCGCGATCTACGTCCGCGTCTTCGACCGGCGGGCGCTGGTCAAGCTCAAGCGCGCCTCGGGGGTCTTTGTGGTGCGCGAGGTGCTCGAATCGGCGGTGAAGATGGCGCGGGTGGCGATGCGCGATCTCGGCATCGCCGGTGCCGAGATCGATCGCGCCGAAGAAAGCTATCGCGCCCGCGACAAGGAACGGCTGCGCATCCAGATCGCGGCGAACGACATTCGCGCGGCGCGCTCGCTCGTCGCCGAGCAGCAGCCCTGGGGGAATGATCCACGATGATCGTGGCGATACTGGCGGCGCTGTCGGGCGCGATCGCGGTGGCGGCGGGGGCGATGGGCGCGCATGGCGCGACCGGCGTCGCGGCCGAATGGCTCAAGACCGGGGCGCAATATCAGATGATCCATGCGGTCGCGGCGCTGGTCGCGCTCCGCTTCGAGGCGCGCGGGGCGGCGTGGCTGTTCGTCGTCGGCGCGGGGATCTTCGCCGGTACGCTCTATCTGATGGCGAAGGGCGCGCCGCACTGGCTCGGCGCGGTGACGCCGATCGGCGGCGCGCTGCTGATCGGCGGCTGGCTGTGGCTGGGGTGGTCGCTGCGCGGGTGATACGCGGATGAGGGATGGCAGGCTGGCGGCGCAGCTGCATCCGTCATCGCGGCGGTTGTCCTCACCCTTGAGCAGCCGCGCCGGTCTCCCGCACGTCCGCGGCCTCGACCAAATTCGCTCCGTTCCGGCGTAACGGTTCCGCGGGGCGCCGCCGATCCGCTACAGTGATCCTATGTCCCGCCCTGCGTCCAACCTGCTCCCCTATGCCGCGCTGGTCGCCGCGATCGTCGCCTTCTGCGGCGGCACCTCGTTCGCCAAACGCTTGTTCCCGCTGGTCGGGGCGGAGGGGACCACCGCCTATCGCGTCGGTTTCTCGGCATTGCTGCTGCTCGTCGCGATGCGGCCGTGGCGATTCGCGCTGACCCGGCACGATGCCGGGCGGCTGCTCTGCTACGGTCTGGCGCTCGGGGCGATGAACCTCAGTTTCTACATGGCGCTGCGCACGCTGCCGCTCGGGCCGGCGATCGCGATCGAATTTCTCGGGCCGCTGGCGGTGGCGCTCGCGCATGCGCGGCGCGCGGTGCACGTCGCGCTGGCGGGACTGGCCGTGGCGGGTCTGTGGCTGCTGCTCCCGGTCCATGGTGGCGCGCAGTCGCTCGATCCGGTCGGCATCGGCTTCGCGTTCGGCGCGGCGACGGGCTGGGCCTGCTATATCCTCGCCGGGCGACGCACCGGGCATCTGCCGGCGGGGCAGGCGGTAGCGCTCGGCATGGTCGCCGCCGCGCTGCTCGTCGTGCCGATCGGTATCGCGCATGCCGGCGCGGCGCTGCTCACGCCGTCGTGGCTCGGCATGGGGGTGATCGCGGCGCTGCTGTCGAGCGCCATCCCCTATTCGCTCGAGATGATCGCGTTGCAGCGCATCCCGCCGCATAGCCTCGGCGTGCTGCTCAGCCTCGAACCGGTGGTCGGCGCACTCGCCGGCGTGGCGCTGCTCGGCGAGACGCTGAGCCTGACGCAATGGGGCGCGATCGCGATGGTCGTCGCCGCATCGATCGGGGTGATCGTCACGACCCCGGACAGCAAGCAGGAGGTGGCGGCATGACGCCGGATATCGCCGAACAGGATCGCCGTGCCGCGCTGATCGCGGCGGAAGATCGCGCGCTCGAACTGATCGAGCGGATCATCGCCGACGGGCTGATCCGGCCGGGACGCAGCGAGCGCGACATCGAACAGGCGATCAAGCATGTCGCGCAGGACGCATTCGGCGTCGCGCAGGACTGGCACAAGCGCATCGTCCGCGCCGGGCCCAACACGCTGGCGATCTTCGCCGACAACCCGCCGGTGGTGACGGTGGCCGAGGAGGACATCGTCTTCGTCGATCTCGGCCCGGTGTTCGGCACCTGGGAGGCGGATGTCGGGCAGAGTTTCGCGATCGGCAGCGACCCGGCGCGGCAGGCGCTCGTCGCCGAACTGCCGCGCCAGTTCGCGCTGATCGACGCGCGGCTGTCGGCGCAGCCGGACATCACCGGCGCCGACCTCTACGATTATGCCTGCCTCAGCGCGGCGGCGGCCGGCTATCGCTTCGGCGGGCAGATCGCGGGGCATATCGTCGCCGAATTCCCGCACGCCCGGCTGCCGGGTGCGCGGCAGGCGCATCATATCAGCCCGGCCAACCCGCTGCCGCTGAGCGATCCCGACGCGCACGGCCGCACCCGGCACTGGATCATCGAAGTGCATCTGATCGACCCGGACGGGCGGTTCGGCGGCTTCTACGAGCGGCTGGCGGGGCGCTAACGCTTCTTGCGGCAGGCGTCCGAGCAATAGACGACGGCATCCCAGTCGCGCGCCCATTTCTTGCGCCAGGTGAACGGGCGTTCGCAGGCCGGGCAGATCTTGCTCGGCAGATCGCGCTTGGCGACGCCGTTGGGCATCAGCGCGGCTGCCGGTCGAGAAAGGCCGCGACGGTATCGAGATCGACCGTGCGGTCGAGATAGGTCCGGCCGATGCCGCGGGCGAGCAGGAAGGGCAGGGTGCCCGCCGCCATCTTCTTGTCGTGACGCATATGGTCGACCAGCGTCGCACCGTTCGCGCCGATCCCCGCGGCGGCGAGCCCGTCCGGCAGGCCGATCGCGCGCAGGTGGGCGGCGACCCGCGCCGCATCGGCGGCCGGGGCGATGCCCTGTTCGGCGGAGAAGGCGAAGGCGAGCGCGCAGCCGGCGGCGACCGCCTCGCCATGCAGCAGCGCCTGCGAGAAGCCCGCTTCCGCCTCGAGCGCATGGCCGAAGGTATGGCCGAGGTTGAGCAGCGCGCGCGTGCCGTTGGTCTCGTGCTCGTCGGCGGCGACGATCCGCGCCTTGGCGGCGACGGCATGGGCGATCGCCTGATCGCGCGCGGCGGGATCGCCGGCGATCAGCGCCGCGCCATGCGCCTCGCACCAGTCGAAGAAGGCGGGATCGTCGATCAATCCATATTTGACCACCTCGGCATAGCCGGCGCGTACCTCGCGCGCCGGGAGCGTATCGAGCAGCGCCGGGTCGATCAGCACCAGCGACGGCTGGTGGAAGGCGCCGATCAGATTCTTGCCGGCGCGGGTGTTGATCGCGGTCTTGCCGCCGACCGAACTGTCGACCTGCGCGAGCAGCGAGGTCGGGATCTGGACGAAGCGGCAGCCGCGCTTGAGGATCGCGCAGGCGAAGCCGACGAGATCGCCGATCACCCCGCCGCCGAGCGCGATGACATGATCGCCGCGCTCGATGCCGAGATCGAGCAGCCGGTCGCAGAGCGCGGCAAGCTGCGTCCAGCTCTTGGTCTGCTCGCCCGGCGGCAGTACGATCGTCTCGCTGCGCACGTCCGCGGCGGCGAGCACCGCCTGCAGGCGTTCGGCATGGCCGCGGACGTTCTCGTCGGTGACGATCGCCAGCGTCCGCCCGCGCGCGAGCGGGGCGAGGTGGTCGGCGGCGCGGTCGAGGACGCCGGCTTCGATGACGATGGGATAGCTGCGGTCGCCGAGCGCGACGGTGATCACGGTCATGCCGCGTGCCGCCCGTGGCCGATCGCCTTCAGGATCGCGTTGACCGTGGCCTCGTGCGGAGCGGTGTTGCTGGTGATATGGATATGCGCCTCGGCGTAGATCGGGTTGCGGATGGTGGCGAGTTCGGCGAGCACCTGCCGCGGGTCCTTGCCGCGCAGCAGCGGGCGCGTATCGCGCCGGCCGACGCGCTCGGCGAGCACGTCGGGATGCGCGCGCAGCCAGATGGCGGTCGCGTCGGCGAGGATCAGCGCCCGTGTCTCGTCGTTGATGAAGGCGCCGCCGCCGGTGGCGATCACCTTGGGCGTGCCGTCCATCAATCGCTGGATGACGCGGCGTTCGCCGTCGCGGAAATAAGCCTCGCCGAAGCGTTCGAAGATTTCAGCGATCGTCATGCCGGCGGCCTGTTCGATCGCGGTGTCGGCATCCACGAAGGGCAGCCGCATCCGGCTCGCCAGCCGCCGCCCGACCGTCGACTTGCCGACGCCCATCAGCCCGACCAGCACGATCGGCCGAGCCGGATCGCGTCGCTTGGGGCCGGTCGGCGGGGGATGAGCGCTTTGCAACATGGAACGGAGCGCTATACAGCGGGTCCGGACGGGGCAAAAGCTCCGCATCCGCCTTTTACGCGTCTTAAGGTACGGTATGTCTCGCTTGGTTCTCTCCGTCGTCGTCATCCTCGTCGTGGTGGTCGGCGGTCTGTTCCTGCTCGCCGGCCGGGCGTCGGAGCGGCCGCAGACGCATGTCGAAAAGGCCGTGACGCTTGCCAACCTCAGCTGACGCCGGCGTAATCTGGGGTCGGGGGACAGGATGAAGGCTCGCACGCATCGGGCGCGGCGGCTGCGACAGGTGACGCGCGGCGTCGCCGGCGTGGCGATCGTCGCGGCGGCCGTCGCCGCTTACGCGCAGGAGAAGCCCGAATCGATCCTGCCGCCGGGCTTCGGCGAGCCCGCGCCGGCACCGTCCGCCCGCCCGGCGGCGACGCCGCGCCCGGCGCCCGCCGCGAGCGGCGGCGCGGCGAGCGTGCCCGCACCGCTGCCCGTGCCGGCCCCGACCGGTCTGGTCCAGCCGCTGCCAGGCGAGACGCCGATCCCGCTCGCCAGCGCGACGCCGTCGCCGACGCCGACGGTCGACCCCGCGGTACTCGCGCAATATGAGATGCCGCTGTCCGCGCGCCGTTCGCTCGATCGGGTCGGGCCGGCGGGGCCGCGCGAGGGCGCGCTCGCGCCCGACGCCTTCGGTGAGGCGGACGGCCGCTATCTCGAACGGTTGATGCGCAGCGTCGCCGCGCCCTTGCCGTCGCGCTGGCTGTCGATCCTGTTGCGACGCACGCTGGTGGCACAGGTCGATACGCCCGCGGCGGTCGACGGCGCCGACTTCGCGGCCGAGCGCGCCTGGCTGCTGCTGCGCATGGGTGAGGCGGTCGGCGCCCGTGCGGTGGTGCAGAGCGTCGACAACGACAATTACACCCCCAAACTCTATCAGGTCGCGCTCAACACCGCGCTCGCGACCGGCGATCCGGCGGAAATGTGCCCGATCGCCGATGCCGCGCTGGCGGCGACGCATGAGCGGGGCTGGTCGCTCGCGCAGGCGATGTGCGCGGGTCTCGCCGGCGAGCCCGCCCGCGCCAAGGCGCTGGTCACCGCGGCGCGGCGGCGCAACGTCGCGACCGGTATCGATCTGCAACTCGCGCAGAAGGTGGTCGGCGCCGGCCCCAATGGCGGGCAGGCGGTGACGATCGAATGGGCGGGGGTGGATACGCTCACCGCCTGGCGCTTCGGGCTCGCCGCGGCGACCGGGGTGACGATCCCCGATAGCCTGTTCGCGACCGCCGGGGCGCAGGCGCGCTATTGGTATGCGCTGTCGCCGTCGATCCCGATGGCGGACCGCCTGCCGGCGGCGGAGGCGGCCGCCGGGCAGGGCGTGCTGTCGTCGGCGGCGCTGGTCGATCTGTACGGCGCGCTCGACGCCGCCAATGAGACGCCCGCGCCGATCGCCGCGTCGATCAACGATCTGCGCACCGCCTATATCGGCGCCGACATGCCGACGCGGCTGACCGCGCTGCGCAACCTCTGGGGTGGCACCGCCGGACAGCCGGCCTATCCGCGGCTGGTGCTCACCGCCCGCGCCGCGGCGCGGCTGCCGGCGCGGACCGGCATCGCCGAGGCGCCGCAGCTCGTCGCGTCGATGCTGACCGCGGGGCTCGATCGCAGCGCGGCGCGCTGGCGGGCGGCGGTGGACGAGGGCAGCGATGCCTGGGCGATGATCGCGCTCGCCGATCCCGACAGCGGCGGCCGGCTCAGCTACCGGCAATTGTCCGCCTATGCGGGCAGCGGCGATGCCGCGCTCAAGCAGCGGCTGTTCTTCGCCGGGCTCGCCGGTCTCGGCCGGCTCAGCCCCGACGATATCGAGCGGGCGGCAGCGGCGCTCGACGTGCGGATCGGCGCGGAGACCAGCTGGACGCGCGCGATCGATCGCGCCGCGGCGGACAATCAGCCGGGGACGGTGGCGCTGCTTGCCGCGATCGGCATGCAGACGCCGCACTGGCGCGGGGTGCCGCCGGCGATGCTCTACCGCATCGTCTCGGCGCTGCGCGCGGTCGGACTGGAGGGCGAGGCGCGGATGATCGCGGCGGAGGCGCTCGCGCGCGTGTGAGCGGCGACCGCGCGCTGATCGAGCGGTTCCTCGAAATGCTGGCGGCGGAGGCCGGTGCCGCGGCGAATACGATCGCCGCCTATCGTAGCGACCTGACGCTCGCCGCGGCGGCTTTGCCCGACGGGCTCGTCGCCGCGACTCCGAATCAGGTGCAGGCGCTCGCCGAGCAATGGCGCGCGCTGGCGCGCAGCACCGTGGCGCGCAAGGCCGCCGCGCTGCGGCGGTTCTACAGCTTCCTCACCGAAGAGGGCCACCGCGCCGACGATCCGGGCAGCGCGCTGCCGCGGCCGGGGCCGGCGCGGCGGCTGCCCAAGGTGCTCGATCACGGCGATGTCGAGCGCCTGTTCGCGGTGATCGCGGCGCGGGTCGAGGGCGAGCGGCCGCTGCCGGGCGACCTGCGGCTCGCCGCTCTGGTCGAGCTGCTTTACGGATCGGGGCTGCGCGCCACCGAATTGGTCAGCCTGCCGCGCAACGCGATCCACCCCGACCGGCCGTTCCTGATCCTCAAGGGCAAGGGCGGGCGCGAGCGGCTGGTGCCCCTGTCGGATCGCGCCCGCGCGGCGGTGACGCGGTGGCGGACGCAGGTGCCGGTCGACGCGCCCTGGCTGTTCCCCTCGGGCCGCGGCCATCTCACCCGCATCCGCCTCTACCAGTTGGTCAAGGCGCTCGCCGCCGAGGCGGGCATCCCGCCCGACCGGGTCAGCCCGCACGTGCTGCGCCATGCCTTTGCGACGCACCTGCTTGCCGGCGGCGCCGATCTGCGCGCCTTGCAGGCGATGCTCGGCCACGCGGATATCGCCACCACCGAGATCTACACGCACGTCGATGCGAGCCGGCTGGTCGAGCTGGTCAACGCGCGCCATCCGCTCGGCGATCCGGGGCGCGTTGACGGACGCGCGCGTCGCCCGTAACCCGCGCAGCATGGCGAGCTTCCTCGAATTTGAAAAACCGATTGCCGAATTGCAGGGCCGGATCGACGAGCTGCGGGCGACCGCGGCCGACGGTACGATCGACATTGCCGCCGATCTGGCACGGTTGCAGGCGAAATCCGACAAATTGCTGCGCGATACCTTCGCCAAGCTGACCCCGTGGCAGAAGACGCAGGTCGCGCGTCATCCCGAACGGCCGCATTTCAAGGACTATGTCGCCGGCCTGTTCGACGAGTTCGTGCCGCTCGCCGGCGATCGCGCCTTTGCCGACGATCAGGCGATCATGGGTGGCTTCGCGAGCTTCCGCGGCCGCAAGGTGATGGTGCTCGGCCATGAAAAGGGTGCCGACACCGCCAGCCGGCTGCGCCACAATTTCGGCATGGGCAAGCCCGAGGGCTATCGCAAGGCGATCCGGCTGGTCGACATGGCGAGCCGATTCGGCCTGCCGGTGGTGACCCTGGTCGACACGATGGGCGCCTTCCCCGGCATCGAGGCGGAGGAACGCGGTCAGGCCGAGGCGATCGCCCGCTCGACCGAGGCCTGCCTTGCCGCCGGCGTGCCGGTGGTCGCGGCGATCGTCGGCGAGGGCGGGTCGGGCGGCGCGGTGGCGCTCGCGGCGGGCAATCGCGTGCTGATGTTCGAACACGCCATTTATTCGGTGATCAGCCCCGAAGGCTGCGCCTCGATCCTGTGGCGGACCGCCGACAAGGCGGCGGATGCGGCCGAGGCCATGCGCGTCACCGCGCAGGATCTCAAGACTTTCGGCGTGATCGACACGATCGTGGCCGAACCGCTGGGCGGTGCGCATCGCGACCCCGCCGAGGCAATCCGCCTGCTCGGCGATGCGCTCGACGCGGCGCTCGCCTCGCTCGACCATCGCGACGCGGCGACGCTGCGGCAGGAGCGGCGCGAGAAGTTCCTGGCGATGGGCCGGCTCTGACGCGAGGCGGCAAACGAAGAGGGCGGCGGAACCATCGTCCCGCCGCCCCCGTGATTCGGTCGTAAACTGTGGCTCAGGTGGCCGACATGTTCGACGACACGTTCGAGAAGGTGGTCTTCAGCTTGTTGCCGAGGCCCTGCATCGCGGCGATCGCGGCGACCGCGATCAGAGCGGCGATCAGGCCGTATTCGATGGCGGTCGCGCCCTTGCTGTTCTTGATGAACTTGCGGATCGTCTGCATTCCGGTCTCCAATATACGATTACTTCAGTCACCCGGCTGAACCGGTGAACCGGAGCAGCGGTGGTGGGATAGCCTGACCAAGGTTGCTAAACTTTTAAACGAACTGGACATTTTCCGCCGAAACGGTGGCGATCGATCAGCCGGCGTTGATCACCTTGGTGCTCACCGTCTGCCAGACGTTGGTGTTGGCATTGGCGACCTGCTTGAGCGCGACAACCATGACGATGACGATCAGCGCGACGATCAGGCCATATTCGACCGCGGTCGCGCCGCGCGAATCGCGCCACACGGACGACGTCGGGCGCCGGCGGGGGCGACGGGGCAGGCGGATCGTCATTTGATCGGCAAGTAATTGGAGAGATTTAAGGAATGGCTGACGACCGGAGCGAAAACACGGCCGGCGGCATCGCGCTGATGCCGGTGGTGGCGGCGGCTTTGCTCGATGCGCGGGGGCGGGTGCTGCTGCAACGCCGCCCGCCGGGCAAGCAGATGGCCGATCTGTGGGAATTCCCCGGCGGCAAGGTCGAGGCGGGCGAAACGCCCGAGGCGGCGCTGGTGCGCGAGTTGGGAGAGGAACTGGCGATCCGCGTCGTTCCGGCGGCGATGACGCCGCTGGCCTTCGCCAGCGCCGCGCTGGGCGCGAAGCACCTGCTGCTGCTGCTCTACGTCATCCGCGACTGGACGGGCACGCCGCAGCCGCTCGAGGCGAGCGCGCTCGCCTGGGTGGCGCCCGCGGCGATGGCCGAGCTGGCGATGCCGCCCGCCGACGTGCCGCTGGTGGCGGCGCTTGCGCATTTCCTCGCAATCCAAGGTTGACGGTCCGCGCAAAACCGACCATCAGCCGCCCTCCCGCGTCGAGGCCCGATGGCGGAGTGGTGACGCAGAGGACTGCAAATCCTTGCACCCGGGTTCGATTCCCGGTCGGGCCTCCAATCCCTCGCGGGCGGTCAGTCGGACATCTTCACCCGCGCCGCGTCGCGCGGCAGCAGCATCGGCCGCATCCGCAGCCCGAGGCAGATCACTGTCGGCCAGAACAGCGTGTTGAGCACGTCGGACGTGGTGTCCTCCCAGCGCCACGAGCCGAAGTTGAGCCGATCCATCACCTCGTTGAACAGCTCCGCCGCGACGACGAACGACCAGGGCACGAAACTGCCGAGCGAGCGCCGGGTGAGCAGCCGCGCCACCATCAGCACCGCCAGGCCGGCGTGGATATGCAGGATGGTATCGGGCAGGCCGGTGCCGTCGCCGATCCAGTCGATGAACTTGTGATAGGTCGCAGGAAGCATGGCGCGCGCCATAGGCAAGCGCCGCGCCGTACGCCATCGATTTGCCGGCGCGGTGCATTTGCGCTGCCTCCGCTTGGCGCGACGCGCACTGCGCGATACAAGCGCTAGGTCACGAAGTGTATTGCGCAGCTAATACGGTTGTGCGAGAGGGATCCAGCATGAACATCACCGCCGACACCCACCAGCCCGATGCCGCCGAATTGTCGGTGATGCGGCAGGCGATGGTCGCCAGCCAGCTGCGCACCAACGCGGTCAACGATCAGCGGGTGCTGGTCGCGATGAACACCGTGCCGCGCGAGGAGTTCGTGCCCGCCGAATCGCGCGCGCTCGCCTATCGTGACACCGCGCTGCCGGTCGCCGGCGGACGCGCGATCAACCTGCCGATGGTGATCGGCCGGCTGCTCACCGAAGCCTATCTAGAAAAGAACGATCGCGTGCTGCTGATCGCCGCCGCGGGCGGCTATACCGCAGCGCTGCTCGCGCAGATCGTCGCCGAGGTCGTCGCGGTCGAGGAGGATGCGACGCTGCTCGGGCTGGCGCGGCAGGCGCTCGCCGGCACGCCCAACGTCACGCTGGTCGAAGCGCCGCTGCGCGAGGGCCATGCCGCTGCGGCGCCCTATGACGTGCTGATCGTCGACGGCGCGGTCGAGCACCTGCCCGAGACTTTGATCGATCAAGTCAAGGTCGGTGGGCGTGTGGTAACCGGGCTGATCGAAAATGGCGTCGTGCGCCTCGCCAGCGGCCGCAAGACCGAAGGCGGCTTCGGTCTGGCGCCGTTCCTCGACTGCGATTGCGTGACGCTGCCGGGCTTCGCCAGGCCACAGGGTTTCCGGTTCTAGGCAATGATAAACGGGGGGATGATGCGGGGATTGTTGTTGGGGGGCGCGGCGTTGATCGGGCTCGCCGCGCCGGCGGGGGCGGAGACGCTGCGCGAGGCGCTCGCCAAGGCCTATGCTTCGAACCCGACGCTGACCGGCCAGCGCGCCGCGCAGCGCGCCACCGACGAAAATGTGCCGATCGCCCGCGCCAGCGGCATCCCCGGCGTCAACGTCAGCGGCTCGGTCACCGACAATTTCCTCCAGGCGAACAACAATTTCGCCAATCCCGAGCGGGTCGCGGCGACGTCGCTCAACTTCTCGGTGCCGATCTTCCAGGGCGGCGCGGTCAAGAATTCGGTCCGCGCCGCCGAAACGCGGGTCGATGCCGGCCGCGCGACGCTGCGCGGCGCCGAGGCGAATACCTTCACCAATGTCGTCGCAGCCTATATGAACGTGATCCGCGACGAGGCGATCACCTCGCTCAACCAGCAGAACGTCCGCGTGCTCGAGGTCAATCTGCGCGCCAGCCGCGACCGGTTCCAGGTCGGCGATCTGACGCGGACCGACGTCGCCCAGTCGGAGGCGCGGCTCGCGCTGGCGCGGGCGCAGTTGCAGCAGGCCGAGGCGCAGCTGATCTCGAGCCGCGAGGTCTATATTCAGGTGGTCGGTTCGCCGCCGGTCGCGCTCGAACAGCCGCCGGCCCTGCCCAACCTGCCCGATTCGCCGAACACGGCGGTCAGCGCCGCGCTCAACAACAATCCGAACCTGATCGCTGCGCGGCGGCAGGCGGATGCGACCCGCTACGATGTCGCGGTGGCGCGCTCGAACCGGCTGCCGAAGCTGTCGGTCGTCGCCGGGCCGAATTACTTCAACTATCTGCAGACGTTGCCCGCGGGCTCGTCGCTGCCCAATTCGGGGACGGCGGCGTCGGCGGGCTTGCAGGTGACGCTGCCGATCTTCCAGGGCGGCCGCCCGGCGGCGCAGGTCCGTCAGGCGGAGGCGCTGCGCGGCCAGTCGCTCGAGGCGGTGACCGCCGCCGAACGGGCGGTGGTGGCGCAGACCCGCGGCGCCTATGCGGTATGGCAATCGTCGCAGCAGGTGATCTCCAGCTCGGAGACCGCGGTCAACGCCAACAAGCTCAGTCTCGAAGGCGTGCGCGCCGAGAATAGCGTCGGCACGCGTACCATCCTCGACATCCTCAATGCCGAGCAGGAATTGCTCAACAGCCAGGTGACCTTGGTGAGCGCACGCCGCGACGCCTATGTCGCGGGCTTCGCCCTGCTCGCGGCGATGGGCCAGGCGGAGGCGCGCGACCTTGGCCTCGACGGCGGCTCGCTCTACGATCCCACCGTCAACTACCGGCGCGTCCGCAACCGGATCAGCGACTTCGGCGGCGATGGCGAGCCCGTGCCGGTCGCCCCGTCGACCGCACAGACGCCGCCACAAAATGCCGCGGTTGCGAAGACAACCGACCCGATGCTCGATACGCCGGTTGACAGGACCCCCGCGTTGACGACAGGTGCTGCATCGCCAAGTCGCCAATAACGGCGTCGAAAAAGGGTAGGGACGTCAGGACCATGGGGGATATGAGCGCGGAGCCGTCGATGGAAGAGATCCTCTCGTCGATCAAACGTATCATCGCCGAGGAAGGCGAGGGCACGCAGGCGCGCACGCGGCGGACCCGCATGCAGCCGCAGCCGATCGAATCGGAAGCCGAGGTGCTCGAGCTGAGCGATCCGATGCCGTCGCCCGCCGCGCCCGAGCCGGTCGCCGAGGTCGCACCGCCCGCGCCGCAGCCCAGGCCGCAGCCGCAGCCGCAGCCGCAGATGATGCAGCCGCCCGCCCCGCACGCGCAGGCCCAGCCGCAGCCCGCGCCGCAACCGACGCGCGGCCCAGCCGTTCAGTCGCCGATGTCCGAGGAACCGATCCTGTCCCACCATGCCGCCGCCGCCAGCCTGGGTTCGCTGGAAACGCTGAGCAAGCTGCTCGTCAAGCCCGAGGCCGAGAGTGACGGCACGCTCGAAGGGCTCGTCCGCGAGATGCTGCGGCCGATGCTGCGCGAGTGGCTCGACACCAATTTGCCCGGACTGGTCGAGACGATGGTCGCGCGCGAAATCGCCAAGATCACCTCGCAGGTCCGCTAATCATCCAAGGGGCTCCCGTCGATCGGGAGCCGCGTGACGAACGTTGCTCTGCCGGTCCGCTGCTCCTAAGCTCGCCGGCATGAGACGTCTGTTCGCCGCGAGCCTGCTCGCCACCGCCGCGGTCGCCGCGCCCGCCACCGCCCGCCAGCTCACCATCGACGATGTCACCACGCTCAGCCGGATCGGCGCGCCGACCGTCTCTGCGGATGGACGCTGGCTGGTCTGGGCGCAACGCGAGACCGATATCGCCGCCAATCGCGGCCGCTACGATCTCTGGCGGCTCGACCTGTCGCGCAAGGGTGCCGCGCCCGAACCGCTCGCCAATCAGGCCGCGGTCAACGAGAACGATCCGCAGATCGTCGGCGACAGCGTCTATTTCCGCGCCGACGTCGGCGGCGAGGACGCGATCTGGTCGGTACCGGTCACCGGCGGCACGCCGCGCAAGCTGAGCGACTTCAAGGGCGGCTTCGGCGGCTTCAAGGTCGCGCCGAGCGGTGACCGCATCCTCGTCTGGGCCGATCGCAAGCCCAATGCGTCGAGCCTCGCGCCAGCGATGGAAAAGAAGGATCCCGCTGCCGGCGAGGGTCGCGTCTATGACAAATTGTTCGTCCGCCATTGGGATAGCTGGGTCGACGGGACGCATTCGCAACTGTTCGTGCTGCCGCTGAGCGCGGCGGGCGCGCCCGGCGACGGGGTCGCGCTCGAACACGGGCTCGACGGTGACACGCCGTCGCGGCCGTTCGGCGGCGGCGAGGAAGTCGCATGGAGCGCCGACGGCAGGACCGTCTATTTCGCCCTCCGCGTCGCCGGCACCACCGAACCGCGCTCGACCAATCTCGATATCTGGTCGGTCCCTGCCGACGGCTCGGCCGCGCCGCTCAACCTCACGCCCGACAATCCGGCGACGGATACGCTGCCGACCGTCTCGCCCGACGGGCGCAGCCTCGCCTGGGTGGCGATGAAGCGACCCGGGTTCGAAGCCGACCGGCAGGTGCTGATGCTGCGCGATCTGGCGAGCGGCCAGGTGCGCGCGCTGACGCAAGGGTGGGACCGGTCGGTCGGCTCGATCAGCTGGTCACCCGATTCGAAGCGGCTCTACGTCACCGCGCAGGACACGCAGGAAAACCCGCTGTTCGCGGTCGATCCCGCCTCGGGCAAGGTGACCCGGCTGACGCAGCAGGGGCATGTCTCGGCGTTCGCGGCGACGCCGCGCGGCGCGGTGGTGGCGATCAACAGCCTGACCGCGCCCGACGATTTCTACAGCCTGACGGGCAAGGGCAAGCCGGTGCGGCTGACGCAGGTCAATGCCGCCAAGCTCGCCGGCATCGACATGCCGAGCGTGACGCGGTTCAGCTTCACCGGCGCCAACAGCGATACCGTCTGGGGCTATGCGGTGCGCCCTGCGGGGAGCACGGGCCCGGTGCCGGTCGCCTTCATGGTCCATGGCGGCCCGCAGGGATCGAGCGACAACAGCTGGTCGTACCGCTGGAACCCGGCGGTGTTCGCCGGCGCCGGCTATGGTCTGGTTGCGGTCGATTTCCATGGCTCGACCGGTTACGGTCAGGCCTTCACCGATGCGATCAGCGGCAATTGGGGCGGCTGGCCGCTCGACGATCTCAAGGCCGGGCTCAAGGCGGCGACCGATCGCTTCTCCTGGCTCGACGGCAGCCGCGCCTGCGCGCTCGGCGCCTCCTACGGCGGCTATATGATGAACTGGATCGAGGGGCAGTGGCCCGATCGCTTCCGCTGCATCGTCCAGCACGACGGCGTCTTCGACGCGCGCGCCATGGCCTATGAGACCGACGAACTATGGTTCGACGAATGGGAACATGGCGGCAAGGCCTATTTCGAGGACCCGCAGGCGTTCGAGAAATGGAACCCGGTCAATTACGTGCAGAATTGGAAGACGCCCCAGCTGGTGATCACCGGCGAACGCGATTTCCGCATCCCCTATACGCAGGGCCTCGCCGCCTTCACCGCGCTGCAACGGCGCGGCATCCCGTCGCGCCTGCTGGTCAATCCCAATGAAAACCATTGGGTGCTCAAGCCCGCCAATTCGCGGCAATGGTATCGCGAGGTGCTCGGCTGGATGGACCGCTGGACGGCGAAGTAGGTGGAAGGTCGGGTTGCAGCGTCTATATTAGGGATGGAGGCGTGCGATGAAGGTCGAGATCGTCAAGGATGGTATCGACGCCGGCCAATCGGGCCGAGCGCGGTACCGCACGGTGGAGGCGGACGGGACGGCGATGCGCGTTCGCGTCGTCGACGCCGACAGTCCGAGCTTCGCGGCAGACTTCGAGGCGGCGTTCCGCGCGAACGTCCGTCGTATTCGTCGCGATAACCGGGCATTGCGCACTGCCGCCGAATGAATGGCACGGTTCGTTCGGCGCCCCGGCCGCGGTTGTGGATCGTGGCCGGGCCGAACGGGTCGGGCAAGAGCTCGGCCTATGATCGCAGTGACGTCGATGAGTTCGGCGGGTCGGTGTGGATCATCAACCCAGATCTTCTCACCGCCAAGATCATGGCAGTCGAGGGCGCCACGTCGCAGGCGGCCAATCTGGCGGCGGTGACACGGATCGAACAATGGCTCGATGCGTCGATCGACGCCTACCAGACCATCGGCGTCGAAACCGTCTTGTCGACCCCCAAATACCGGCGGCTGGTCGAGAAGGCCAAGGCGCGCGGTTTCGAAGTGCGGCTCATCTACGTGTTCGTCGCGACCGCGGAAATCCAGTTGGAGCGGATCGCGTTGCGCGTCGCCAAGGGCGGCCACGACGTCCCGCCCCCCAAAGTCTATGCCCGACGCGCCCGCTCCTTCGATCAGCTCGGCTGGTTCCTCGAAGCCGCCGACGCAGCCTGGCTGTTCGACAACTCCGGCGCTGCACCGCGGTTGGTCGGCCGCAAGCAGGATGACCTGTTGCAGCTCAGCGAAGGGATACCCGCAGAGATCGTGGATCGCCTGACTTCTCAGGCTTGATCGTTGAAGCTACAGCCCGGCCATGACCGAGCTTGCCAAGACCTTCGACCCCGCCGCGATCGAGACCCGCTGGTACCAGCATTGGGAGACGAACGGCCTGTTCCGCCCCGATCGCCCGAACGCCGAGCCGTGGACGATCGTCAACCCGCCGCCGAACGTCACCGGCTCGCTCCATATCGGCCATGCGCTCGACAATACGTTGCAGGACATCCTGACGCGGCATGCGCGGCTCAAGGGCAAGGATGCCCTGTGGGTGGTCGGCACCGATCACGCCGGCATCGCCACGCAGATGGTGGTCGAGCGGCAGATGGCGGCACGCGGTGAGCAGCGCAGCGACCTCGGCCGCGAGGCGTTCATCGCCAAGGTCTGGGAATGGAAGGCGGAGAGCGGCGGTGAGATCACCCGCCAGCTGCGCCGGCTCGGCTGTTCGATGGACTGGGCGAACGAGCGGTTCACGATGGACGAGGGCTTTTCGAAGGCCGTCGTCAAGGTGTTCGTCGAGCTGCATCGGCAGGGCCTGCTCTATCGCGACAAGCGGCTGGTCAATTGGGACCCGGGCCTCGGCACCGCGATCAGCGACCTCGAGGTCGAGACGCGGGAAGTGCGCGGCAGCTTCTGGCAGTTGCGTTATCCGCTCGCCGACGGCAGCGGATCGATCACCGTCGCGACGACGCGGCCCGAGACGATGCTCGCCGATATGGCAGTTGCGGTGAACCCGGAGGATGCGCGCTATGCCGATCTCGTCGGCAAGCAGGTGCGGCTGCCGATCACCGGCCGGCTGATCCCGATCGTCGCCGACGACCATGCCGATCCGGCGCTCGGCTCGGGCGCGGTCAAGATCACGCCGGGGCATGACTTCAACGATTTCGAGGTCGGCCGCCGCGCCGGGATCGAGGCGCGCGACATGCTCAACATGCTCGATGCCAAGGCGCGGGTCTGCCAGACCCGCGACGGGCTGATCCCGGCCGACCTGATCGGGCTCGACCGGTTCGAGGCACGCGCGCGCATCGTCGCACGGCTCAAGGACGAGGGCGTGCTGATCCCCCACGTCGACAAGGAGGGCGTCGAGCATGACGCCGAGCCGCGGACGATCCAGACGCCCTATGGCGACCGCTCCGGCGTGGTGATCGAGCCGTGGCTGACCGATCAATGGTATGTCGACGCCAAGACGCTGGCGCAGCGGCCGATCGAGGCGGTGCGCTCCGGCGCGATCGCGATGGTGCCGAAGAGCTGGGAAAAGACCTTCTTCAACTGGATGGACAATATCCAGCCGTGGTGTGTCAGCCGGCAATTGTGGTGGGGGCATCAGGTGCCGGCGTGGTTCGACGCCGCGGGCAATGCCTATGTCGCCGAAACCGAAGAACAGGCGCAGGCGCAGGCGGGGGAGGGCGTCGCGCTGACCCGCGATCCCGACGTGCTCGATACCTGGTTCTCCTCGGCGCTGTGGCCGTTCGCGACGCTCGGCTGGCCCGACAATGCCGACCCGACGCTCGGCGGGCGCTATCCTAACGACGTGCTGATCTCCGGCTTTGACATCCTGTTCTTCTGGGACGCGCGGATGATGATGCAGGGGCTGCACTTCCTCGACGCCGTGCCGTTCAGGACGCTCTACCTGCACGGCCTCGTCCGCGCCGCCGACGGCGCCAAGATGTCCAAGTCGAAGGGCAATACCGTCGATCCGCTCGGGCTGATCGATCGCTACGGCGCGGACGCGCTGCGCTTCTTCATGGCGGCGATGGAAAGCCAGGGCCGCGACATCAAGATGGATGAGAAGCGCGTCGAGGGCTATCGCAACTTCGCGACCAAGCTGTGGAATGCGGCGCGCTTCGCGCAGGCGAACGGCATCGGCGGATCGACGCCGGGCAAGGCGCCGGCGGCGTCGCTCGCGGTCAATCAGTGGATCATCGGCGAGACGATCGCGACGGTGCAGGCGATCGATCTGGCGCTTGCCGACCTGCGCTTCGATGCGGCGGCGGAAGCGATCTACCAGTTCGTCTGGAACCGCTTCTGCGACTGGTATCTCGAACTGATCAAGCCGGTGCTCGGCGACGAGGGCGCGCAGGACGCGGCGGCCGCCGCCGAGACGCGCGCCGTGGCGGGCTGGGTGATCGACCAGATCCTCGTCCTGCTCCATCCGTTCATGCCCTTCATCACCGAGGAATTGTGGCATGCGATGGCGCCGCGCGACCATGATCTGATCGTCGCGCAATGGCCGATGGTCGACGGCGAGCATATCGACGCGGCGGCGATGGCCGACATCGCCTGGCGCATCCGGCTGATCGGCGAGGTGCGCACCGCCAAGAACGAACTCGGCATCGCGCCGGGCACGCAGCTCACCGCTTATGTCCGCGACGCCGATGCGACGACGCAGCGGCGCGTCGCCGGCGCCGAGGCGGCGCTGCGCAAGCTCGCGCGGCTGCAGGGCGTGTCGTTCGATCCGGCTCCGGCCGGCGCGGCGATCCAACTCGTCGTCGACGAGGCGACCTATGTCATCCCGCTCGACGGTGTCATCGATCTCGACGCCGAACGCGCCCGCCTGACCAAGGCGATCGCCGCCGCGGCGAAGGAGCGCGACGCGCTCGCCGGCCGGCTCGGCAACGCCAGCTTCGTCGAGCGCGCCAAGCCCGAGGCCGTAGAAAAGGCGCGCGCCGACCACGCCGAGAAGAGCGCCGAAGCGGAGCGGCTGTCGGCGGCGCTGGCGCGATTGGGGTGATGGGCCCGTCGCCTTGGCGGGATGAGAGGTTTCGCGCAGAGGCGCGGAGGACGCAGAGGGGGCGTAGCGCGTACTGCGCCTTCATGGCCGGTGAGGTGGGCAAGCGATCGAATCCATCCCGTTAGCCGTGAGCTTGTCGAAGGGCGGGGCTCCGCTAGCGGTCCGTGTGTGGAAGCCTGTACGTCGACAGGCTCAGCACGAACGGAGGAGAAGCCCCCCGCCCGCGAAAGCTGTTAGGTGCTGGGGCAGGGTGGGGTGGCGGAGCTGCCTTCCGCTATCCTCACCCGCCGCTCTGCACCGCTTCCTCTTCTCTACAGGCAGAGAGCAGCACGCTCGGGCGACTCGGCGGCGACTATCCCGCAAATCTTCGCGCCCGCCGCCCCTCCGCGCGCGATCCCACCGCCAAGGCTGTTTCGCGACGGCAGCGATATGCCGTAGGGAAACGCCGCGATCAGGCCACAGCGGCCACGCGACAGAGGGATGTCCATGGCGAAGCCGCAACGCGACCTGACCACCGGCCCGATCGGCAAGACGCTGCTGCTGTTCGCGCTGCCGACCTTGGGGTCGAGCGTGCTCCAGTCGATCAACGGCTCGATCAACGCGATCTGGATCGGGCAGCTGCTCGGCGAACGCGCGCTGGCGGCGACGACCAATGCCGGGCTGGTGATGTTCCTGCTCGTCTCGGCGGTGTTCGGTTTCGGCATGGCATCGACGATCCTGATCGGGCAGGCGATGGGGCGGCGCGATATCGATGCGGTCCGCCGCGTCGTCGGCACCGCGCACGGGCTGTTCGCGATCCTGTCGATCGGCGTCGTCGCGCTCGGCTGGTGGAGCGCGCCGGCGATCCTCACCGCGCTGCACACGCCGGCCGACGCCTATCCGCTGGCGCTCGCCTATCTGCGCGTCATCTTCATCGCGATGCCGACCAGCTTCCTCGCGGTGCTGCTCAGCATGGTGCTGCGCGGGGCGGGCGATTCGGTGACGCCGCTCAAGTTCATGGCGCTGGGATCGGTGATCGACGTCGCGCTCAATCCGCTGCTGATCCGCGGCTGGGGGCCGCTGCCCGAACTCGGCATCGCCGGATCGGCGACCGCGACCTTCATCGCCAATACCGTCTCGTTCGCCGCGCTGCTCGGCTATGTCTATCGCCGCGACCTCGTCGTGCGGCTGCGCGGGGCCGAGTGGCGCTATCTAATCCCCGATCCGACATTACTCCGCCCGATCGTCAGCAAGGGCGTGCCGATGGGGTTGCAGATGCTCGTCGCGACCGGATCGGCGCTGGCGATGGTCGGCCTCGTCAACGGCTATGGCACGACGACGACCGCGGCCTATGGCGCGGCGAGCCAGCTCTGGACCTATATCCAGATGCCGGCGATGTCGGTCGGCGCCGCGGTCAGTGCGATGGTCGCGCAGAATATCGGCGCGGGGCGATGGGAGCGGGTCGCGCTGATCACCCGATCGGGGCTGCTGCTCAATCTCGTCATGACCGCGGCGCTGATCGGCGTCGTCGCGCTGCTCGACCGCGCGGTGCTCGGGCTGTTCCTCGGCAGCGACGCGGCGTCGATCGATCTCGCCGCGCATATCAACATCATCGGTTCGGCGAGCTTCCTGCTGTTCGGCGTGTCGATGGTGCTGTCGGCGACGGTGCGGGCGAATGGCGCGGTGGTGGCGCCGTTGCTGATCCTCGCGGTGGCGCTGTTCCCGATCCGGCTCGGCATGGCCTATGCGTTGCAGGGCGATTGGGCGGCGGATGCGATCTGGTGGAGCTTCCCCGCCGGATCGGCGGCGTCGATGGTGATGACGATCCTCTATTATCGTTACGGCGACTGGCGTTCCGGCCGGCTGATCCCGGCGCGGCAGGGCGAGGAACAGGCCAAGGCCGCGACCGAGCCCACCGCCAAGCAGATGCCGGTCGGCTGACCGTCCGCCTCAGTCGGCGGGCACCATCACCTCGATGATCCCCGGCGCGACCGCGGCGGTGACCGGGGTGTGCGCGAGCACCTCGCCGTCGATCGAGATCGGCAGCGACGGCTTGGTGTCGATGCGCAGCGACTTGCCGGAGAAGCTCACCGTATCCTGGTGGCGCGCGTCGAGCTTGAAGAAGCTCGCCGCCCAATTCTTGACGAGCGTGCGCTTGTAGCGGGCGCGGACCGCCTGGACGACGATCTCGCCCGACTGGACCGAGGCTTCGTCGACCAGCCAGGTGCCGCCGTGATAGGGGCCGTTCGAGATGCGCACTTCGACGACGCGCATCGTCTTCGCCTCGACGCCGTCGTCGACGGTGAGGATGAACGGCTTGAAGCGCAGGAACTGCCAACTCGCCCAGCCGAGATAGCCGACCCGGCCGAGCACCTTCTTGAGGCCGTGCGGCACCGTCTCGGCGATCTGCGGGCTGATCCCCATCGCCGCGCAATTGGCGAAATAGTCGCCGTCGATCCGGCCGAGATCGATCCGCGCGCGCTTGCCGGTGCGGATGACGTCGATCGCACCCTCGACGTCCATCGGCAGGCCGAGCGTGCGCGCGAAGCTGTTGGCGGTGCCGAGCGGCAGCACGCCGAGCACCACATCATGGCCGACGAGCAGGTCGACGAGGCCGCTGATCGTCCCGTCGCCGCCCCCCAGGATGACAAGCTCCGGTTTCTTGACCAGCGCGTTGCGCACCGTCTCGACCAGATCGTCGGGGTTTTCGACGGCATGGGCATCGACCGGGTAGGGCAGGCCGCTCAACGCTTTGCATGCCCGCTCGAACAATGCCTGGCCGCGGCGCGACTTGGCGTTGACGATCAGGGCGGCGGACGTGAACTGCGTCATGGATGTCCCATCGATTACGGGTGCGCAACGCTTGGCAAGCGCGCCGCGATCCCTCAAAGCCGCAACACCCTCGTCAAGGATGCGTCATGACTGCTGCCTATCCTGCGCTTCGCCTCCGCCGCACCCGCTCCAGCGACTGGAGCCGCCGGCTGCATGCCGAGACGGTGCTGACCCCCGCCGACCTGATCTGGCCGATGTTCATCGTCGAGGGCGAGGGCGTCGAGCAGCCGATCGCCAGCCTGCCCGGCGTATCGCGCTGGTCGGTCGACGGCATCGTCGCGCGCGCCCGCGAGGCACGCGACCTCGGCATCCCCTGTGTCGCGTTGTTTCCCTTCACTCCTGCGGGCTTGAAGACCGACGACGGGCGCGAGGCGCTCAATCCCGACAATCTGATGTGCCGGGCGATCCGCGCGATCAAGGATGCGGTGCCCGAGGTCGGCGTGCTGACCGACGTCGCGCTCGATCCCTATACCACCCACGGTCACGACGGGCTGGTCGATGCGGCGGGCTATGTCGTCAACGACGCCACCGCCGACCTGCTGATCGGCCAGGCGCTCAACCAGGCGCGGGCCGGCGCCGACATCATCGCGCCATCGGACATGATGGACGGCCGGATCGGCATGATCCGCGCCGCGCTGGAAGGCGAGGGCGCGCATAACGTCCAGATCATGAGCTATGCCGCCAAATATGCCAGCGGCTTCTACGGTCCGTTCCGCGACGCGGTCGGGTCGCGCGGGCTGCTCAAGGGCGACAAGAAGACCTATCAGATGGATGCCGCCAACGCCGACGAGGCGCTGCGCGAGGTCGCGCTCGATCTCGCCGAGGGCGCCGACACGGTGATGGTCAAGCCGGGCCTGCCCTATCTCGACATCATCGTGCGGGTGAAGACGCGGTTCGAGGTGCCGGTGTTCGCCTATCAGGTGTCGGGAGAATATGCGATGCTGGAGGCGTCCGTCGCCGCCGGCGCGGGCGAGCGCGACGCTCTGGTGATCGAGACGCTGATGGCGTTCAAGCGCGCCGGCTGCGCGGGCGTGCTGACCTATCATGCGGCGCATGCGGCGCGGCTGCTGCATGGCTGAGCGCGCCGGCGATACCGGCCGCGCCTGCCGCATCACCTTCGTCGCGACGATCCTGACCGGATCGTTCCTGCTGTTCCTCGTCCAGCCGATGGTGGCGCGGATGGCGCTGCCGCGCCTCGGCGGCGCGCCGGCGGTGTGGAATTCGGCGATGCTCGTCTACCAGACGCTGCTGCTCGCCGGTTACGCTTATGCCCATGCGCTGGCGCGGCTGCGGCCGTGGGTGCAGGCGGCGGTGCATGTCGGCGTACTGCTGATCGGCGCGGCATGGCTGCCGATCGGGCTGACCCTGGGCGGCGGCCCGGCCGGGTTGACGCCTGCTTTGTGGGTGCCGTGGCTGCTCGGCGCGTCGATCGGGCCGTTGTTCTTCGCCGTCTCGGCGCAGGCGCCGCTGGTGCAACGCTGGTTCAGCATCGCCAGCCGCGACGGCGATCCCTATGCGCTTTACGCCGCCTCCAATCTCGGCAGCTTCGGCGGGCTGATCGCCTATCCGCTGGTGGTCGAGCCGTTGCTCGCGCTGCGCCAGCAGAGCTGGCTGTGGAGTGCCGGCTATGCGGTGCTGATCCTGCTGGTGATCGCCTGCGCGATCCGCCTGCCGCGCGGGGCGAGCGCCGATGTCGCGCGGCCGAGCAGCGCGCCCGCGACGCGTCGCCGCGTGCTGCACTGGATCGCGCTGTCGCTGGTGCCGTCGGGGCTGATGCTCGCCACCTCGACCTATATCACCACCGATATCGTTGCGATGCCGTTGCTCTGGGTGCTGCCGCTCGGCCTCTATCTGCTCAGCTTCACCATCGCCTTCGCGGCCAATCGCGAGATCGCCGATCTGCTGACGCGGATCGCGCCGATCACCATCCTGATGTTCGGCGGGGTGATGATTGGCGGCTTCAACGAATCGCCGCTGATCAATCTCGCGATCGCGCTGACCCTGTTGTTCATGGTGTCGGTGGCGCTGCATACACAGCTGTACCGGCTGCGGCCCGAGCCCGACCGGCTGACCGGCTTCTACCTCGCCATGGCGGTCGGTGGCGCCTTGGGCGGCGTCTTCGCCGGGCTGGTCGCGCCGGTGGTGTTCGACTGGACCTATGAATATCCCATCCTGATTTTCGCCGCCGGGCTGCTCGTCCCGCAGGTGTTCCTCACCCACCGCATCCGCGGCCTGTGGCGGACGCCGGCCAAGCGCCGCTTCGCCTATGCCGGGGTGATCGCATTGCTGGTGCTGCTCACCACGCTGACCTTCCGCGGCCCGGCCGATCTGTTCGGCGAAGGGCATCAGGGGCTGACCTTCATCGGCATCGCGCTGATCGGCGTGATCTCGGTCGGCGCGCGAACGTCCTACGCGTTGATCCTGGCGGTGGCGCTGGTGATCTTCGGCGGCTGGCGCGCGGTCGAGCTGTCGCTGGCGCATGGCGCGCGGACGCGGAGCTATTTCGGCGTCTATACGGTGCGCGACGGGCGCGGCGTGCGCGAGCTCGATCACGGCACCACCGTCCACGGCATTCAGTTCACCGGCAGCCCGGTGCTCGAACGCCTGCCGACGACCTATTATGCACCGCCGTCGGGCATCGGCCAGGCGATGGAGGCGCTCGACGGCCTCTTCGGTCCGACCGCGCGGGTCGGCGTCGTCGGCCTCGGCACGGGGACGCTCGCCTGCTATGCGCAGCCGGCGCAACGCTGGCGCTTCTACGAGATCGACCCGGTGGTGGTGCGGATCGCCCGCGATACCGGCCAGTTCACCTATCTGCGCGATTGCCTGCCGCATCCCGACATCCGCGTCGGCGACGCGCGGATCAGCCTGGAGGCGGACCGGCCGGCGAGCCTCGACCTGCTCGCGCTCGATGCCTTCTCCTCGGATGCGATCCCGATGCATCTGATGACGCAGGAGGCCTTCGCCGATTATGCGCGCGTGCTGCAACCGCGCGGGCTGCTGCTCGTCCATATCTCCAATCGCTTCCTCGATCTCGAACCCGTGGTCGCGGCAGCGGCGCGGGCTGGGGGCTGGCAGGCGACGAAACTCTATTACCAGCCGCCGCAGCAGACCCCCGTCGCCTCGCCAAGCCAGTGGATCGCTCTGTCGCGCGACGCCGCGACGCTGCGCGCGCTCAAGGCGGCGGACCGACGCTGGGCGCCCCTGGTCGGGCGGCCGGGGTTCGTCGCGTGGACGGACGATTATTCGACGATCCTGCCGCTGCTCAAATGGCACGGATAGGTCGGTGAGTCCGCGCAGAGGCGCGGAGATAAACGTGCCGCCGCGTCAGCGGCTTGTTCACACCAACTGTGATGAGCGGGCCTCGCTTACCGCAGGCGATACACCTCCGCGCCTCCGCGTGAATTACCTTCTCACATGTGTGATCGGGCCCCGCGTTAGGCGATAGCAATCCCGCAGGATGGGATTCACGCGGAGGCGCGGAGGCGCTGAGGAGTTGCGCTCGCTGCCTTGGCGGTACGCGCCTCGGGCCAACTGATGACCGGGCCGCGCCTGCCGCGGGCGCACTGCGTCCTCCGGGCCTTCGCGCGCACCCGAATCAGGCAGCCGGGAGCGCCGCCTGGAGCCGGTCGATCGTCTGCGCCTGCCGTTCGCCTTCGGCCGCGGCGCGCTCGCGCAGGGGGGCGAGCGCCGGATAGACGGGGAGCAGCGCCGCCGCCCGGTCGCTCGCGGCGAGATCGATGTCGGTGAGCAATGCCGACGCTTGCGAGCGCCAGTCGTCGAGCCCGGCGAGCGCCGATTGCGCGTCGAGCCACGCATCGCTGCCGACCGTCTGCCCGCGCGCGCGCGCGGCGGCGGTCTCGGTCCGCGCGGCATCGGCGGCGAACCCCTTGGCGATCGTATCGAGCTGGCGCTGCCACGCGTCGATCCGGGCATCCAGCGCGGGATCGGGCTTGGCCTCGGCGACGGTCACCACCGGCTCGGCGAAGCCGAGCTTCTCCACCGCGCGCGGCGCCAGCGACGGATAGGGCGTCGCATCATGGGCGCAGGCCGCAAGCGGGAGGACAAGCGCGGACAGCCAAAGCATTTTCATAGCCAGCCTCTATGCGCAGGCAGAAAATCGCGCAACGCACTTGCGCGGGGCGAAACACCTGCTATCAGCGCGCCTCCAATGCGCGCCCGTAGCTCAGCTGGATAGAGCATCAGACTACGAATCTGAGGGTCGGACGTTCGAATCGTTCCGGGCGCGCCACTTTCCTCCCGTCGACAACGGCCCGGCGGGGCCCTTTCCACCGTCGGCGTTCTGGGGAGTGGCAGTACGTCGGTCATCAGCCGGACGTGCGCGATGTTCCGATCGATCCTCTCCTTCTTCGAACCCTTCATACTAATGCTGCTCGGCACGGTGCTGCTCGCCAGCCTGATCCCCGCGCGCGGGATATGGGCGGGGATCGCCGGCGACGCCGCGGATGTCGGCATCGTCCTCCTCTTCTTCCTGCACGGCGCCAAATTGTCGCGCGAGGCGATCTGGGAGGGCGCGCGCAACTGGCGGCTGCACGTCGCGGTGCTCGCCACCACCTTCGTCGTCTTCCCGCTGCTCGGGCTGGTCGCCGGGCGGACGCCGGGGCTGGCCGGGCCGGTCGCGACCGGCATGCTGTTCCTCACCCTGCTGCCCTCGACGGTGCAATCGTCGATCGCCTTCACCGCGATCGCGCGCGGCAATGTCGCGGCGGCGGTGTGCAGCGCGTCCTTCTCCAACCTGATCGGCATCGTCGCCACCCCGGCGCTGGTCGCGCTGCTGATCGGCAGCGGCGAGGGCGGCGGTGGCATCTCGCTCGCCGCGGTCGAATCGATCGTCGCGCAACTGCTCGTGCCGTTCGTCGCCGGGCATCTGCTGCGGCCGTGGATCGGCGGCTGGATCGCACGGCGCAAGCGGCTGCTGACGATCGTCGATCGCGGCTCGATTCTGCTCGTCGTCTATACCGCCTTCGGCGCGGCGGTGGTCGAGGGGCTGTGGCACCGCGTCTCGCCGGCCGACCTGCTGCTGATCGGCGTGCTGTGCGCGGTGCTGCTCGCGGTCGTGCTGACCGTCACCTGGTTCGCCGGGCGCGCACTCGGCTTCAGCCGCGAGGATGCGATCGTGCTGCTGTTCTGCGGATCGAAGAAGAGCCTCGCCTCGGGCGTGCCGATGGCGGGCGTGCTGTTCCCGGCCGCGACGGTGGGCGCGGTGCTGCTGCCGGTGATGCTGTTCCACCAGCTCCAGCTGATCGCCTGTGCGGTGATCGCGCGCCGTTACGCCGATGCGGCGAGCCTCGCCGAGGCGGAAGCGGTCAGCCTCTAGCCACGGCGACCGCGGCGAGCACCTGCTCGGCCAGCTCGGGGCGGCAGATCAGCAGGTCGGGCAGCAACGGATTCTCGCAATTGTAGACGAGCGGACTGCCGTCGATCCGCGAGGCATGCAGCCCCGCCGCCAGTGCGACCGCGGCGGGAGCGCAATTGTCCCACTCATATTGACCGCCGTCATGCAGATAGATGTCGGCGCGGCCGTCGACCACCGCCATCGCCTTCACCCCCGCTGATCCCATGCCGACCCGCGTCGTCGCAAGCGCCAGCCCGACGCGATCGACCATTTCGGTGGCGCGGGTGCGGCTGACCACCATGCGCGGCGCGGCAACGCTGCGCAGACGCGTACAGCGCGCCTCTGCCGTCGTGTAGACGCGGCCCGTGGTCGGCACCGCGACCGCGCCGATCGCCGGACGCCCGCCGATCGCCAGGCCGATATGCACCGCCCAATCGTCCAGTCCCTCGGCATAGTCACGCGTGCCGTCGAGCGGGTCGACGATCCATACCCGCTCCGCCGCGCAGCGGGCGCGATCGTCGATCGATTCCTCGGACAGGATGAAGTCGTCGGGGCGGGCGGCGCGCAGCCGGTCGAGGATCAGCCGGTTCGCCTCCGCATCGCCGACATCGCCGAGCGCCTTGCCCGACAGGTCATCGCGATCGCGGATCGCCAGCAGCAGATCGCCCGCCTCGGCCGCGACGCTCCGCGCGAGTTCGACGTCGGAGAGACCGCTCACAATTCGAAGCTCCAGATGCCGAGGACATGTTCGACGATGCGTTCGGCGGCAGCTTCGGCGCTTTCGCGGCGCGTGTCGATCTGGATCTCGGGGCTGACCGGCGCTTCATACGGGCTCGAGATGCCGGTGAAATGCGCGATCTCGCCGGCGCGCGCCTTGGCGTAGAGGCCCTTGACGTCGCGCGCCTCGGCATCGGCGAGCGGCGTGTCGACGAAGATCTCGACGAACTCGCCCGCCGGCAACAGCCCGCGCACCAGCTCGCGCTCGGCGCGGAACGGCGAGATGAAGGCGGTGAGCACGATCAGCCCGGCGTCGGTCATCAATTTGGCGACCTCGCCGACGCGGCGGATATTCTCGATCCGGTCGGCGTCGCTGAAGCCGAGATCGCGGTTGAGGCCGTGCCGGATATTGTCGCCGTCGAGCAGGAAGCTGTGCCGGCCGAGCGCGTGCAGCTTGCGCTCGACGAGATTGGCGATCGTCGACTTGCCCGATCCCGACAGGCCGGTGAACCACAACAGCCGCGGCTGCTGCCCCTTCTGGCGGGCATGCGCCTCGCGGGTGATGTCGACCGACTGCCAGTGGACGTTCTGCGCGCGCCGCAGCGCATGGTGGATCATCCCCGCGGCGACGGTGGCGTTGGTCTCGCGATCGATCAGGATGAAGCCGCCGAGTTCGCGGCTGTCGGCATAAGGCGCGAATACCAGGGGCGCGTCGGTATAGACCTCCGCGACGCCGATATCGTTGAGCGACAGCGTCTTGGCGGACAAATGCGCCTGCGTGTTGACGTCGACGACATGGGCGGGCGGCTGCACCGTCGCGCCGACGGTATGCGTGCCGAGCTTGAGCCGATAGCCGCGACCCGGCACCAGATCGGTATCGGCGAGCCAGACGATCGTCGCCTCGAACTGGTTGGCGGCCTCGGGCGGCGAATCGGCGGCGGCGATGACGTCGCCGCGCGAGCAATCGACCTCGTCGGCGAGCACCAGCGTCACCGCATCGCCCGCCTCCGCCAGCTCGCGGTTGCCGTCGAAGCTGACGATGCGCGCGACGCGCGTCGTCTTGCCGGAGGGGACGATCCGTACGCTGTCGCCGGGTGCGACGCGGCCCGCGGCGATCGTGCCGGCGAAGCCGCGGAAGTCGAGATCGGGTCGGTTGACCCATTGCACCGGCATCCGGAAGGGCGCGGCGGCGGCCCGATCGACGGCGACCGGCACGCTCTCCAGATGCGGGAGCAGCGCCGGCCCGCCATACCAGGGCATCGCCGGCGAGGCGCTGGTGACATTGGCGCCGGTCAGGCCGGACAGCGGGATGGCGGTGAAGGCCTCGATGCCGATGCCGCGCGCAAAGTCGGCATAATCGGCGACGATCGCATCGAACCGCGCCTGGTCGTGATCGACCAGATCCATCTTGTTCACCGCCAGCACGATATGGCGGATGCCGATCAGGTGGGCGAGGAACGAATGCCGCCGCGTCTGCGTCAGCACGCCCTTGCGCGCATCGATCAGGATCACCGCGAGATCGGCGGTCGACGCCCCGGTCACCATGTTACGGGTATATTGTTCGTGGCCGGGGGTGTCGGCGACGATGAACTTGCGCGTCTCGGTGGCGAAGAAGCGATAGGCGACATCGATGGTGATGCCCTGTTCGCGCTCGGCGGCGAGGCCGTCGACGAGCAAAGCGAAGTCGATATTCTCGCCCTGCGTGCCGAGCCGCTTGCTGTCCGCCTCGAGCTGGCTCAGCTGATCTTCGAAGATCGTCTTCGAATCGTAGAGCAGCCGGCCGATCAGCGTCGACTTGCCGTCGTCGACCGAGCCGCAGGTGATGAAGCGCAGCATCGACTTGCGCGCATGGCCGTCGAGATAGGCGTGGATGTCGGCGGAGATCAGCGCGTCGGGGGTATAAGCGGTCATCAGAAATAGCCCTCGCGCTTCTTCTTCTCCATGCTCGCCGCCTGATCGTGATCGATCGCGCGGCCCTGCCGTTCCGAGGTGGTGGTGAGCAGCATCTCCTGGATCACCGCGGGCAGCGTCGCCGCCTCGCTCTCCACCGCGCCGGTCAGCGGGTAGCAGCCGAGCGTGCGGAAGCGGATCGACCGTTCGACCGGCACCTCGCCCGGATGCAGCCGGAAGCGATCGTCATCGACCATCAGCAGCATGCCGTCGCGCTCCACCGTCGGGCGCGGTGCGGCGAAATAGAGCGGGACGATCTCGATCCCCTGGTCGAGGATATATTGCCAGATATCGAGCTCGGTCCAGTTGGACAGGGGGAAGACACGGATGCTTTCGCCACGGTGGATGCGGGCATTGTAGAGGTTCCACAATTCAGGGCGCTGCGCCTTGGGGTCCCAGCCCTGGCTCGCCGAGCGGAACGAGAAGATGCGCTCCTTCGCACGGCTCTTCTCCTCGTCGCGCCGCGCCCCGCCGAAGGCGGCGTCATAACCGCCGGCCTTCAGCGCCTGTTTGAGCCCCTCCGTCTTCCACAGATCGGTGTGGCGGCTGCCATGATCGAACGGGTTGATCCCGGCGGCGAGCGCATCGGGATTGGTGTGGACGATGAGCTCCATCCCCGCCGCGGCGGCGGCCTTGTCGCGCAGGTCGTACATCGCGCGGAACTTCCACGTCGTGTCGACATGGAGCAGCGGGAAGGGCGGTTTCGCCGGAAAGAAGGCCTTGCGGGCGAGATGCAGCATCACCGCCGAATCCTTGCCGACCGAATAGAGCATCACCGGTCGCTCCGCCTCGGCGACGACTTCGCGGAGGATGTGAATGCTTTCGGCTTCAAGCCGTTGTAAATGGGTCGGCGGGCTCATCCCTGTGCAGATAAGCGTCCTGCGCGCGGAAGCGACGAACTTATCCTATCGCCGCCCCTTAGTCCTGCTGCCGCCGCTCGACCGAGTCGAGCAGCACGTCGCCGACCATGAACACCGCGATCGGGCAGCAGGCGAACAGCAGCCAGCCGCCATAGCCCGGATATTGCTGAAGATAATGGATGCCACGTTCGACCGCGCCGACGCCCAGCCCGTAGATGACGAGAAAGGCCTCGAACTTGGTCTTGACCGTGAACAGGCGTTTGATCCGGTACAGCATGGCGGGCGCCATGCATGGCGCGCGCCAAGTGCGGAAATGCGTCGATCGGCGGGTGCCGGGCTTGGTTAACTGTCAGGTAACCCGACATTGCGCGCAGACGAAGGGACGCGGACGGCAGCGTGCGCCGCCGTCCGCGTCGCATCTCATCGCGCTGCGGTGGCGATGACGTCTTCGTCGAGGAAGCCGGCGACCGGCGCCCCGGCGGGGATATTGGCGCTCGTGCCGGTCATGAAGAAGCCGGCGACCGGCAGCAGGACGACGGACCCGACGACGCCGGCGGTTCCGGTGGTGCCCTTGTCGTCGAAGGCGCCCGTCATCCGCACCTGCCGGCCGTTGACCTTCATCGATAGCACGCGGGCGTTGATCTTGCCCGATTTGCCCCACATGCCCTTGTTGCGCACCTCGGTCACCTCACCGATGGCAGGCGTGCCCTGCGGAATCACCGTCACGCCGTTGAGTTCGGTTGCCTCGGTGGTTTCGAGGCGGACGCGGTCACCGACGCGCAGCTTCTTGCCCTTGGTGGTCAGCGGCTCGAGCGTGCGCAAGTGTATCATCGTGCCGGCGGCAATAGCCGGCGTACCGATCGCAGTCGCCGCCGTGGCTTGCACTGGCGCAGGCGAGACAATGGCGGCAAGTGCCGCCAAGGTTAACGTCACACTCATGTATTATCCTCCCAGGCCGGCAGTACGATACTCCCCTGAGTCTGCCGGCTGGAAAAAGGCTATTGCATCAACTCGTTAAAAGAAGACTTTGCGTGGCTTCGCCTCGATCAATAGTCGAGTAGCGACAAGACGAACGAAAACTTGATTGTCGATATCGGTCAGATCAGCTCCGCCAAGCCCATCACCTCAAGCAACCGCCGCCGCGCCGAGGCGATCGACCGCAGCAGCGCCGCGTCGCCGAGCATCGCGGGATCGATCGCTTCGGGCCATTCGGCGCGCACCACCGACTCGATCGCGTCGAGCCGCGCCGCATCGACCAGGAAGCGCGGATCGATCGTCGCGGGATCGGCGACGACGCGGAGGCGCAGGCAGGCGGGGCCGCCGCCGTTCGCCATCGACTGGGTGACGTCGACCGTCTCGACCCGGCGGATCGGGCCATTGCCGGCCATGTGCCCGTCGAGCCAGCGCGACACCGCGGCGTTGCGGCGGCATTCGCTCGGCACGATCAGGGTTGGCCCGTCATTGGTGGTGACGAGCTGCGCATTGAACAGATAGGAGGCGATCGCATCGGCGAGGCTGACGTCCCGCTCGGCGACCTCGACGATCTCGACCTCGGGGAGCAGGCGGCGGAGATCGGCATGGACGCGCTCGCGATCCGCGAAGGCGCGTTCGTGAGCGAACAGCACATTGGCATTGGCGACGGCGACGACATCATTGTGGAAGGCGCCGGCGGCGACCGCCTCCTCAGACTGTTCGACGAACAGCACGCGGGCCGGATCGAGCCGGTGCGCGCGCGCGATCGCCGCGCTCGCCTCGCGATGCTGGCGGGCCGGGAAGCGGCCGCCGCCCAGCGCGTAGACGAAGATCTCGACGCCCGGCGCGTCGTGCGCGGCGGCGAGGCGCATGTGATTGGCCGCGCCCTCGTCGCCGAACGGGGCGGGGACGGGATCGTGCACGGCGAAGCCGGGGTCGGCGAAGGCGAGGCGGAGCTGCGCGAGCGTCTCGGGCCATTCGTGGCTGCGATGCGCCATCGTCATCAGGTTGGCGACGCTGAGGTGGCAGCGTCCGTCGGCCGTGTCCGGTGCCGGCGAGACGGTCGCGGCATTCGCCGCCCACATCGGCGAGGCGGACATCGCCTGCGCCTGGAGCAGCGGCGGCGCCTCCTCGTAATGGACGGACAATGCGGCGAGCCAGTCGTGGTCGGGACGACGATGCGGCAGCAGCACGCCCTGCGTCAGCCCGAGCGCAAGATTGGCGCGCATCTTGGCGAGCCCCTGTACCGCCGCAGCGCGCGGATGCGAGACCTGCCCGGCATGCGCCGTCGCGGCAAGATTGCCGAACGACAGGCCGGCGTAATTGTGGCTCGGGCCGACGATGCCGTCGAAATTGATCTCGATCACCACCGCGGCACCTGCAACACCGTGTCGCCGACACCGACGCCCAGCGCCTCGACGCAGGCGCGCGACACGGCGATGCCGTCGGCGGCGGGGCGGACTAGCCCGAAGGCGCAGCGGAAGTCGGCGAGCCGCCCGGTCGCGACCAGCGCCTCCTCGCCTTCGCCCCCGTCATTGTGGACCGCGGTGATCCGCGACTCCTGCGCCTGTTCGATCGTGCGGACCCGGTCGGTGCGCGCGGTCATGGTCGGGCCGCCGTCGAAGATGTCGACATATTGTTCGAAGCTGAAGCCCTCATTCTCCAGCATCCGCATCGCGGCTCTGCCGCTCGGGTGGGGCAGGCCGATCGCGGCGCGCGCCGGCTCGGACAGCATCGCGGTATAGATGGGGTGTTTGGGCATCAGGTCGGCGATCATCTGATGGCCGTTGATCGCGTTGAACTGGTCGGCATCCTGGAAGCTCATCCCGAAGAACCGCCCGGCGAGCCCGTCCCAGAAGGGCGAGCCGCCGGTCTCGTCGATCACCCCGCGCAGCTCGGCGAGGATGCGGTCGGCGAAGCGGGCGCGGTGCGCGCGGATGAACAGGTACCGGCTGCGTGCGAGCAGCAGGCCGAGCCCGCCGGCGCGCTCGCCGGGATGGAGGAACAGGCCGCCGACCTCGCACGATCCTTCGAGATCGGTGGTCAGCGCGAGCATTTCGGCGCGGAAGGTGCGTGCCAGCTCCTTGCTATGCTGGGTCAGCGTGCCGAGCCGATAGCTGTAGAACGGGTGCTGCTGGCCGACCTGGGTGAACAATTGGCAGGTGCCGCGCACCTCGCCGGTCGCGACATTCTCGAGCATCAGCACGAACAATTCGTCGGTCACCGGCCCGTCGGCGCGCGCGAAGGCGGCGCCGGCCCGTTCGAGCTTGCCGCGCAGCGCCTTGCGATCGGGCGGCAGATTGGTGAAGCCGCCGCCGGTCAGCTTGGCCATCTCGTACAGATGTTGCAGATCGTCGGCGCGCGCCGCCCTGATCCGGAAGGTCATGCCTGCCCCTTTCGCATGATGCGGTGGATGGTGAGCGCCGACAGCGCGGCGCGTTCGGCGAGGCTGTCGACGATCATGAACTCGTCCGCCGAATGGATCGCGCCGCCGCGCACGCCCATGGTATCGATCACCGGCACGCCCGCGGCGGCGATATTGTTGCCGTCGCAGACGCCGCCGGTCGCCCGCCAGCCGATCGGAATGTCGAGGTCGGCGCCGACCGCGGCGACCAGCCCGAACAGGGCCTCCGCGCCGGCGTCGAGCGGCTTGGGCGGGCGGTTGAAGCCGCCGTGCACCGAGATCGCGACCTCGTGTCCGGCCGCGATCTCGGCGACGGCGGCGTCGATCGCGGCGCGAGCGCGCGCGATCTCGGCGGCGGCGGCGGGGCGGAAATTGACGCGCAGCACCGCAAGATCGGGGACGACATTGTTCGGCCCGCCGCCGTCGATCCGCGCCGGATTGACCGCGAGCCCCGGCGCCCGCGCCTCGCTGAGCCGCACCGCCAGCGCGGCGGCGGCGACGATCGCATTGCGGCCGTCCTCCGGATTGCGCCCGGCGTGCGCGCTGCGCCCACGCACGACGATCGCAAAATTGCCCGTCCCGCCGCGCGCGCCGGCCAGGGTGCCGTCGGGCAGTGCGGGCTCGTAGGTCAGCGCCGCGACCTTGCCGCGCGCCGCGCGGGCGAGCAGCGTCGCGGAGGACAGGGATCCGGTCTCCTCGTCGCTGTTGATCACCACCTCATAGCCGAGCCGCCCGGCCCCCGCCGCCTCGACCGCCCGCAAGGCGGCGAGCATGACGGCGAGCCCGCCCTTCATATCGGCGGTGCCGGGGCCGTTGATCGTGCCGTCGGCGCGATGGGTGAGCGTCTGGAAGGGATGATCGGCCGGATAGACCGTGTCCATATGGCCGGTGAACAGCATCTGCACCGGCGCCTCCGGCCGGACCCGCAGGTGGAGGTGCGCGCCGTGATCGAGCCGCGCGACGGTGCCGTCCGCAGCGACCGCCTCGACCGGGTCGGGCGCGACCAGCGCAAGCTCGCCGGGCAGCGCGGCAAAGGCCTCGGCGAGCCGCTCCGCCATCCGCGCCACCCCGGCCAGATGGCGTGTCCCGCTGTTGATCGCCGCCCAATCCTCGACCTGATGCAGCATCGCGGCGGCATCGATGGTGGCGATCAGCGCGGCTTCGTCGTCCGGCAATCCTCTCATCGCCGCCTGTTAGCCGATGCGCCGCCCGGGGGGAATGGCCGGCTTAGAAGCTGTAGACGAGCGAGGCGCGGCTGGTGGTGTCGGTCGACAGCGAGCCGACCGGCGGCATGCTCTCATATTGGACGTTGTACGACAGTGCCGCCGACAGCGGCCCGATCAGCTTGGCATTGACCGAGGTGGTGCCGCTCAAGGTCGAATTGGCGCTCTGCACATAGGCCGAGGCATTCTGGGTCAGCGACAGGCCGGGCAGCAGCTTCCAGTTGAAGGCGAGCGTGCCGCGGCCGGCGATATTGCTCTGGTCAGTCTGGTCGGTGAAGGCGGTCTGGCGGAAGGCGGGGCCGAGTTCGACGTCGAGGCGGATCGCCGCGGTCTTGATCGCGCTATAGCCGACGCCGGTCGATGCCGAATAGCGGTGGTAGAAGCCGAGGAAGCGGTCTTCCTCATATTGCGCCGCGCCATAGAGGTAGACGCGGTCCTTGATCTTGTAATTCGGTTCGTAGCTGGCGAGATAATGTTCGCGCGTCGTGACCCCGGCGTTCTCCTGATAATCCGCCTGAGCATGGAATTTATGCCGCCATTGCAGGCCTTCGCGGGTCAGGTCGAGCACCGCCGAGCCGCCCTTGCTGTCGGTGTTGCCGGTGGTGATATAGCCGCCCAGCTCGGCGCGGCCGCTCCACAGGTCGAACATGCTCGCCTCGCGGATCGTCGTCTGCCGCGCCTGCGCCCGGTCGTTGCGCCATTTCTGCGCGATCGCCAGCACCGCATCGGCGCTCGCCGGATCGGCAAGCCGGGCGTATTTGACCACCACCGACACGTCGCCGTCGTTGCCGCTCTCCAGCGCCGCGTCGAGCATCGAGCGGATCGCCGCGGGGATCGGCACCTTGTCCTCGGCAGGGGCGCCGTCCTCGGGCGCGTTGGCGAGCAGCAGGGGGGCGAGGATCGCCGCGAGGATCGAGGTCGTCAGAGCGCGCACGCCGCAGGCCTTAGCCGCTGCTTTTGCTGATGAAACCCCAAAAGCACCTTATCCGCTCGCGGCTGCGCCGAGATGAGGCCGGAACGCGGCCAGCACGGCCTCGTACAGCGGGCGCTTGAACGGCACGATCATCCGCGGCAGATCGTCGGGATCGCTCCACCGCCAGGCGCGGAATTCGGGATGGGCGGTGGCGATCTGCACGTCGCTGTCCTCGCCGAGGAAGCGGAACAGGAACCAGCGCTGGCGCTGGCCGCGCCATTTGCCCTTCCACACCTTGCCGGCGAGATCGTCGGGCAGGTCGTAGTAAAATTCGTCGGGTGCCTCGGCGACCAGCTCGACCTTGTCGGGGGTGACGCCGGTCTCCTCGCCCAGCTCGCGCAGGGCGGCGGCATAGGCGTCCTCGCCGGGATCGATCCCGCCCTGCGGCATCTGCCAGGCTTCGAGCACGGTATCGATCCGTTCGCCGACGAACACCCGGTTGTCGCGGTTGATCAGCATCACCCCGGCGCAGGGGCGGTAGGGGCGGTCGGTCGGCGTATCGGTCATATCGGGTCCCGTGCGGCGAGGCGTGCCGCCTCCGCCTCGTGGATCACCGCGGCGAGCGCCGCAAGATAGCCCGCGACCTCCGCCTGCGCCGACGGGATCGCCTTGCGCAGCAGCACGAAGGCGTGGATCAGCCCTTTCGCCTCACGGAACACCACCGGCACGCCCGCACCCGCCAGCGCGGCGGCATAGGCGCGCCCCTGATCGCGGATCGGGTCGAGCCCGGCGGTGACGATCACCGCGGGCGGCAGCCCGTCGAGCCGGCCCCGCAGCGGCGCGCCGCGCGGGCTGGCGGGATCGGCGCGATACGCCCTGTCGTAGAACAGCATCGCGTCGCGGGTGAGCAGATAGCCGTCCGCGAACGTATCGAACGACGGATAATGCCGCCCGCTGTCCGCCGCCGGATAGATCGGCGCCTGCACGATCACCGGTACTGCCGCCGGCGCGTCGCGCAGATCGAGCGCGGTGACGATCGCGAGCGTGCCGCCGGCACTGTCGCCGCACAGGATCAGGCTGGTGACGCTGCGATCGAGCGCGGCGGGGCTCTCCGCCACCCAGCGCGCCGCGGCGGTGCAATCGTCGGGCGCGGCGGGCCAGGGGTGTTCGGGGGCAAGCCGATAGTCGACCGCGATCACCGGCACGTCGAGCGTGCGCGCGATCTCGGCGCAGATGCCGGCATGGGTATCGAGATCGCCGATGACGAAGCCGCCGCCGTGGAAGAAGACCAGCGCCGGCCCGGCATCGCGGCTGGCGCGCGCATCGAACAGCCGCGCCGCGATCGTCCCCGCCGGGCCGGGAATGGCGAGGTCGCGAACTACCGCGATCGCACCGACCGGCAGATCGGTGAGATCGCGCGACGACCGCAGCAGCTGGCGCGCCTGCGCAGGCGGCAGCTCATGGCTCGCCGGGCCGGGCATCGCGTTGAGATAATCGAGGAATTGCCTCACGTCCGGGCGGACGTAAGCGGCGGCGGGATCGGTCATGCGGCGCTCCGCGCGACCGCTTGGGAAGCGGCGGTCGCATCCCCAATTATAGCCGGTGATCCCCATCGTCCATCATCCCGCCTATGTCGCGCCGGCGCCGGCGCGCTCCACCTATCGCTGGAACAAGAACGGCCTGATCCGCGACCTGTTGCGCGCCGAGGGCGATCGGCTTGCCTGGCACGAGCCCGAGCCGATGCCGCGCGCGTGGCTGGAGGCGGTGCACGATCCCGATTATGTCGACGAGGTGCTCACCGCCGCGGTGCCGGCGATGAAGACGCGACGGATCGGCTTTCCCGTCACGCCCGAAGTCGCCGCGCGCGCGCGCGTCGTGCCCGGCGGCACGTGGCTCGCCGCGCAGCTCGCGCTGCGCCACGGCTTCGCCGCCAATACCGCGGGCGGCAGCCATCATGCCCTCGCCGCGACGGGGGCGGGCTATTGCGTGTTCAACGACCTCGCGCTCGCCGCGGTGCGGCTGATCGAGGAAGGGACGGTGGAGCGGCTCGTCGTCGTCGATTGCGACGTCCATCAGGGCGACGGCACCGCCGCGCTGCTCGCCGGACGGCCGGGGATCGCGACCTATTCGATCCACGCCGAGAAGAACTTCCCCGCGCGTAAAGCCCGCTCGACCTGCGACGTCGCCTTGCCCGACGGAGTCGATGACGAGGCCTATCTCGCCACGCTCGCGCAGACGCTGACGCCGTTCCTCGCCGAGCATCGCCCGCAGCTCGTCCTCTACCAGGCCGGGGTCGATCCCTTCGCCGGCGACCGGCTCGGCCGGCTGTCGCTCAGTCTCGACGGGCTGGTCGCGCGCGAGCGGCTGGTGGCGCGGCTGACCCAGGGGGTGCCGCTCGCCAGCACGGTCGGCGGCGGCTATGGCGACGATGCGCTGGAGATCGCGGGCCGCCACGTCACCGCGATCCTGACGCTCGGTGCGGCGATCGCGCTGCGCTGACCCTTCCCCAATCGCACAAGCTGCGGCATGAGCGCGCGCGACATGCCTGCGGACACAGTACAGCAACGCGCCCTCGCCGCGGTTTTCCACCCGATGCTCGACCGGATCGACGCCGGGCTCGAGTGGGGCGCGATCGAATCGCGGCTGCCGGACGGCACCCACCGCCTGCTCGGCGGGCGCAAGCCGGGGCCGGTGCCGATCGTCACGCTGCACCGCTGGCGCGCGCTCGTCCGGCTCGCCACCGGCGGTTCGGTCGGCTGGTATCGCGCGTGGCGCGACGGCGACTGGTCGAGCCCCGATCCGGTGCCGTTGTTCGACCTGTTCATGCGCAACCGCGTGCCGCTCGCCGACGCGGCGCGGGCCAATGGCGCATCGAAGCTGCTGCTGCGCGCCTGGCACCGCTTGCGCCGCAACCACAAGGCGGGCGCGCGGCGCAACATCGCCGACCATTACGACCTCGGCAACGATTTCTATCACGCTTGGCTCGACCCGAGCCTGACCTATTCGAGCGGCCTGTTCGCGCCCGGCGATACGCTGGAGCAGGCGCAGCAGCGCAAGCTCGACGCGATCCTCGCGCGGACCGGGACGGTACCGGGCGAGACGATCCTGGAGATCGGCTGCGGCTGGGGCTCGTTCGCGGCGACCGCGGCGGCGGCGGGGCGGCGCGTCGCGGCGCTGACGCTGTCGACCGAACAGAGAGCGGCGGTCGATAGCCTCGGCCTGCCCGGCGTCGCCGTCGCGCTCACCGACTATCGCGACGTCGCCGGCCGGTTCGATGCGGTGGCGAGCATCGAAATGGTCGAGGCGGTCGGCCAGCGCTATTGGCCCGCCTATTGCGACACGCTGGCGCGCGTCCTCAAGCCCGGCGGCCGGGCGGCGCTGCAATATATCAGCATCGCCGACGATGTGTTCGACCGCTACGCCGGCAGCGTCGACTTCATCCAGCGCTATATCTTTCCCGGCGGCATGCTGCTGTCGGAGAGCCGCTTCCGCGTGCTCTGCGAGGCGCGCGGGCTGGCATGGACCGATCACCATGCCTTCGGCCTCGATTATGCGGTGACGCTGCGCCATTGGCGCGAGCGTTTCGACAATGCCGATCGGGCCGGGCTGTTGCCCGAGCGGCTCGACGCCCGCTTCCGCGACCTGTGGCGCTATTATCTGATGTATTGCGAAGGCGGCTTCCGCGGCGGTGGCATCGACGTCGCGCAGGTCACCTTGGTCAAGGCGGGGTAGGGCGCGGTTCCCTGTCCGTGACCGACGGGCGCGGTTTGGTGCCGGGTTGAGGATGGTTCGCGCGGAGGCGCGGAGGGGTTCCGGTTGAAGTAGCGTTACGGGCCTTGCCCGAACGTGATGAAAGCTGAGGCCGAGGCTGAGCCGGCGGCGCCACAGTCTCCGTGCCCTCCGCGCCTCCGCGTAACCATAAGCCCAGCGCGCGAATGTCGGCGGTCGTGCTAGCCGACGCGCTCGCGATGCCCCGCGGGGAAGCCGGCGATCGCCAGCGCGACGATGCGCTCGGCCACCACCTCGGGCGGCTTGACCGACTCGGGCGCCTCGCCGGGATAGGCGCGCGCGCGCATCTTGGTGCGGGTCGCGCCGGGATCGAGGATCGCGGTACGGATCGCGCTGATCTCGGCGGTCTCGTCGCCATAGGCGCCGAGCATCGTCTCGAACGCCGCCTTGGACGCACCATAAGCGCCCCAATAGGCGCGCGGATCGCGGCCGACGCTGGAGGTGAGGCCGATCACCTTGCCCGCGCGCGCCCTGCGCAGCATCGGGTCGAACGCCTGGATCAGCGCCACCTGCGCGCTGACGTTGAGCGTCAGCACCTGCGCCAGTTCCTTGGCGTCGATCGCCGGCACCGCGGCGAGACTGCCGAGCATCGCCGCGTTGAGCACGAGCAGGTCGAGCGCCTGCCAGCGCTCGCCGATCGCGGTGGCGAGCCGCGCGACGCTGTCGGTCTGCGTCAGGTCGAGCGGTGCGATCGTCGCCGAGCCGCCGGCGGCGAAGATCGTCTCCTCGACCGCCTCAAGGTCTTTGGCGGTGCGCGCGGTCAGCACGACATGCGCGCCGGCCGCACCAAGCGCGATCGCGGTGGCCGCGCCGATGCCGCGGCTCGCGCCGGTGACCAGCGCGAGGCTGTTCGCAAGCGGCTTGGTCATGGCTTAATTGACCCGCTCCGCGAGCATCGCGAATTGATCGACCGCGACGCTGTCGTCCTGATCGGTCAGCGTCGTCGGATAATCGCCGGTGAAGCAGGCATCGCAATATTTCGGCCGGATGTCCGCCCGCTTCGCTTCGCCGAGCGCCTTGTAGAGACCGTCGATCGAAACGAACGACAGGCTGTCGGCATGGATGAAGTCGGTCATCCCGCCGAGGTCGAGCTTGGCGGCGAGCAGCTTGGCGCGCTCGGGCGTGTCGACGCCGTAGAAGCAGCTGTGCCGCGTCGGCGGGCTGGCGATGCGCATATGGACCTCCGCCGCGCCGGCATCGCGCATCATCTGCACGATCTTGAGGCTGGTGGTGCCGCGCACGATCGAATCGTCGACGAGGATGATGCGCTTGCCCTTGATCAGCGCGCGATTGGCGTTGTGCTTGAGCTTGACGCCGAGGTGGCGGACCTTGTCGCCCGGCTGGATGAAGGTGCGGCCGACATAATGCGAGCGGATGATGCCGAGTTCGAACGGAATCCCCGATTGCTGCGCATAGCCGATCGCCGCCGGCACGCCCGAATCGGGGACCGGGATGACGAGATCCGCCTCGACCGGCGTCTCGATCGCGAGCTGCGCGCCGATCTCCTTGCGGACGGTGTAGACCGACTGGTCGCCGGCGATCGAATCGGGACGGCTGAAATAGACCCATTCGAAGATGCACGGCCGCGGCGCCATCGGCGCGAACGGACGGACCGAGCGGATCTCGCCATTCTGGACGATGACCAGTTCGCCCGGCTCGACCTGCCGTTCGAAGGTCGCGCCGCACACGTCGAGCGCCACCGTCTCCGAGGCGAAGATCACCGCACCGTCGAGCTTGCCCATCACCAAGGGCCGGATGCCGAGCGGGTCGCGGCAGGCGATCATCCCCTCGGGCGTCATCACGACGAGGCTGTAGGCGCCCTCGATCTGCTTGAGCGCATCGATGAAGCGATCGAGCAGGGTGCGGTAATTGGAGGTGGCGACGAGATGGATGATCGTCTCGGTGTCGCTGGTCGACTGGAAGATCGAGCCGCGCCGGATCAATTCGCGGCGCAGCTTCATCGCATTGGAAATGTTGCCGTTATGCGCGACCGCGAAGCCGCCGCTCGCCAGCTCGGCATAGAGCGGCTGGACGTTGCGCAGCGCGGTCTCGCCGGTGGTCGAATAGCGGACGTGACCGACCGCACAGTCGCCGGGCAGCGCCCGGATCACGTCGTCGCGATCGAAATTGCCGGCGACATGGCCCATCGCGCGATGCGTGTGGAAGTGGTGACCGTCGAAGCTGCTGATGCCAGCCGCCTCCTGGCCACGGTGCTGGAGCGCGTGCAGGCCGAGCGCGACGAGCGCCGCGGCGCTGTCGCTGCCGGATACACCGAATACGCCGCACTCTTCGCGCAGCTTGTCGTCTTCAAACGGATGGGTCGTCAGCATGGTGGCGGGGGCTCACATCGTGCGGGTGGCCATATAGGAGCGCATTCCGCGTTTGTCGCGTATTTGTAATGTCTAAAATCGAACCGATTGCCAGGCGGCACGTTCTGGGCGCCGAAGGAGGCCGACATGGCGAAGGATCACGGCGCGCAGATCAAGGACGACACGCTCTACGAAGATCTGCGCGAACAGGGCGCGTCGAAGGAGAAGGCGGCGCGGATCGCCAATGCCAAGGCAGCGGGGACGCTCGACCATCCGGGCGGCACGCTCGAGCAGCGCAGCAAGGCCGACCTGCTCGCGGAAGCGCGCGAGATCGGCATCAGCGGCCGCTCGACGATGAACAAGGCGGACCTCGTCAAGGCGATCCGCAACCACAAATAGCCGGGAAGCCACCGCAAATCCCGCTTGCGGGCTCCTTCGCGAACGTCCGCGTCATCAGCCGGTGTCACATGTTCCTGCGGGAGCGGGGGCCGAGGGTTGCGTGCAATGACTGCTCTTCGCTGTCGCAAGCCCGGGCGCCTGCTTGCGCAGGGGCATCGGCGCGGCATCGGCAGCGGTCGCGCGTCGCGGCGGCTTATCGATCGCTGCCGATCGCCAGGCGGCGGCTATTCGAGGCCGGTCGAGGGAAGGCGGACGGACGCGGGGTTGCGGTAGACTGGGCGGCGGGCATGTCCTTGCGGCGAACGCCGGTCAGGTCTGCCGGCCCGGCCGGCGTCGGTGCCGCGACCGGCGTCGCGGCGGCGACCGGCGTGGCGGTGAGCAGCACCTGCTGCTTCATGCACTGGCGCTTGTCGGGGCGCGGGGTGCGCGCGCAGTTCCACAGCGTCCGCTCCACCCCGGCCTCGCGATCGCGCAGATAGCTGAACGTCATCGCCGCGACCTGATCGGGGGTGAGCGGCGCGGCGGCCGGCGTCAGCGCCGCGTCGCTCCAGGCGGAGAATTTGCATAGCTTGCGCTCGCCGCACGCCTTGGCGGCGATCGTCGGATAGAGTTCGGGCTGCAGGCCCCAGGGCAGGGTGACGAAGAAGCTGTCGGCATCCCCTGCGGACGGTGCGAACGGCACCGATTCGCCGGGCGTCCCCTCCGCCGCGATCAGGCCGAGCGCCGCCGACGCCTCGAGCAGCGCCGCGTCGGCATCGGCGAGCACCGCGCCGGTCTTGTGCGCATCGGACAGCGGCGCGAGCTGCGCGATGACCGGCTCGCCGGCGATGACCCGGCGGGTGAAGGCGGCGGGCGTGCCCCACCAGCCGGTCCAGCGGAAGAAGAGGTGGCTGTGCACCGCCGCGACCTTGTCGAGGCTCGCCTGCCAATAGGGCACCACCCAGTCGGTATGGTAATGCGTCGCATAGCCGACCGGGCGATAGACCGCGCCGTTCAGCGCCAGCGTCGCTACGTCGCGCGCGCGCCGCCAGGCGTCGGCGCTCGGGCTCCAGCGGGTCAGCGCGCCGTCGCAGGCGAAGCTGAACTGGCAGCCGGTGGTGCGTTCCTGCCCCTCGAAGATCACGCCGCACACCGTCTTGGGGAAAGCGGGATGGCGCAGGCGGTTGAGCACGACCTGCGCGACCGCGCGCTCGCCCTCGGCATCGTCGCCCGCCTCGTAGAGCACGCCGGCGGCGAGGCAGTCGGTGGCGCGGGCGCGATCCTCGCCGCCGCCGGCGAAGCGGAACGGCCGCGCCGCCGGATTGGGCAGGTCGGAGAAGGGAATGCTCGCGTTATACGCCTTGGCGTCGTCGGGCGACAGGTCGATGAAGCGCACCGGCTCGACCGGCGGCAGCTCGGCGGGCGGCACGACGCGACGCTGCGGCACGACCGGAAGGCGCGGCTTGGGGATCGCAGGCGGGTGGGTGACGACGAGCGCGGGCACGGCGACCGCGAGCAGCGCGGTCGTCGTCAGCACCGCGCGCAGCCACAGCGGGCTGCGCGACGTTATGGGCTGGCTCACTGTTCGGGCAGGAAGTCCGGCACCGACAGATACCGCTCGCCGGTATCATAGTTGAAGCCGAGGACGCGGACGCCGTCGGGCAGGTCGGGCAGTTTCTGCAGGATCGCGGCCAGCGTCGCGCCCGACGAGATGCCGACGAGGATGCCCTCCTCGGTCGCCGAGCGGCGCGCCATGTCCTTGGCGACCGCGGCGTCGACCTCGATCACCCCGTCGAGCGCCTGGGTGTGGAGATTGCGCGGGATGAAGCCGGCGCCGATCCCCTGGATCGGGTGCGGTCCCGGCTGGCCGCCGGCGATCACCGGCGAGGCGGCGGGCTCGACCGCGAACACCTTGAGGTCGGGCCATTCCTTCTTCAGCGTCTCGGCGACGCCGGTGATATGGCCGCCGGTGCCGACGCCGGTGATGATGACGTCGATCGGCGAATCGCGGAAGTCGTTGAGGATCTCCTGCGCGGTGGTGCGGACATGGACGTCGATGTTGGCGCCATTTTCGAACTGCTGCGGCATCCAGGCGCCGGGCGTCTGGTGGACGAGTTCGAGCGCCCGCTCGATCGCGCCCTTCATGCCCTTTTCGCGCGGCGTCAGGTCGAAGGTCGCGCCATAGGCGAGCATGAGGCGGCGCCGTTCGAGCGACATCGACTCGGGCATCACCAGGATCAGCTTGTAGCCCTTGACCGCGGCGACCATGGCGAGGCCGACGCCGGTGTTGCCGCTGGTCGGCTCGATGATCGTGCCGCCGGGCTTGAGGTCGCCATTGGCCTCCGCCGCCTCGACCATCGCCAGCGCGATACGGTCCTTGATCGACCCGCCGGGGTTGGAGCGTTCGGATTTGATCCAGACTTCGGAATCGGGGAACAGCTTGGCGACGCGGATGTGCGGCGTGTTGCCGATCGTGTCCAGGATGGTGTTGGCCTTCATGGCTTGGCTTCTCCGTGGCTAGGTTCGGTCTGTAACATGTCGGGCGGGTCGAAGGTCCGCGCGCGGCGCAACTCGGGAAACAGGCGCGCCCACAGCAGGGTGACGATGATCGCGGCGACGCCGCCGAAGGCGACCGCGCCGACCGGGCCGAGCAGCGACGCCATCAGCCCGCTCTCCGCCTCGCCGAGTTCGTTGCTCGCCGAGATGGTGAGCTGCGACACCGCGCTCACCCGGCCGCGCATCGCATCGGGCGTGTGGAGCTGGATCAGCGACTGGCGGACGTAGACCGACACCATGTCGGCGCCGCCCGCGACGATCAGCGCGGCGAGGCTCAGCGGGAAATAGCGCGACAGGCCGAAAGTCAGCACCGCGACCGCGAAGACGACGCTGGCGATCAGCATCTTGACGCCGACGTTGCTGTTCATCGGCCGGAACGAGAACCAGATCGAGGTGGTCACCGCGCCGATTCCCATCCCCGCGGCGAGAATGCCGAGGCCGTGCGCGCCGACGTGGAGGATGTCGCGCGCGTAGATCGGCAGCAGCGCGGTGGCGCCGGCGAGCAGCACGACGAACAGGTCGAGCGTGATCGCGGCGAGCACCAGCCGGTTCTGGCGGACGTAGCTGAACCCGTCGAGGATGCGGGCGAGCGGCCGGCGGTCCTTCTGCGCGGCAGGTTGCGGCACGGGCCGGATCGTCATCATCGTCGCCACCGCGAGCGTGAACAAAGCGGTGATCGTCGCATAGGCGACATGCGGGTGGATGGCGTAGAGGATGCCGCCGACGCTCGGCCCGACGATCGCGCCCAATTGCCACGCGGTCGACGAGATGGCGATCGCGGTCGGCAGGCTCTCGCGCGGCACCAGATTGGGGGCGAGCGCCGAATAGGCCGGGCCGGAGAAGGCGCGGGCGACGCCGACCAGCACCGCCGCGACGAACAGCGCCGGCAGCGTCAGCGTGCCGAGATAGGTCAACACGCCGATCATCGCCGCGACCAGCGCCAGCAGCGCGGTGGTCGTCCGGACGATCCAGCGCCGGTCGACCGCATCGGCGACGAGCCCGGTGATCGGGGTGAGCAGGAACAGCGGCACGAACTGCGCCGCGCCGATCATCCCGAGCAGGAACGCCGCCTGGCGCACGTCCATCGTCTCGCGGGCGAGGCCATAGACCTGCCAGCCGATGACGATCGCCAGCGCGGTCTGCGCGACGGTGCCCGACAGGCGGGACAGCCAATAGGCGCGGAAGTTGGCGATGCGGAAGGGGTGGGTGGCCATGTGGCGCGCAGCTTTGCCGCGTGCCGCCGCCGAGGGCAACACAGATGCGCGTGCCGGCGGCTAAGTCGCGGACGCGCCCCGATGCGTCCGCTTGGCACGGCTGCGGGCGGCTCGCTATAGGCGGAGCATGTCCGACCCGCGCGAAACCGATCTCGTCCTCGATCCCAAATATGATGCCGCCGGCCTCGTCACCGCCGTGGTCACCGACCGGGGCGGCGCGCTGCTGATGGTCGCGCACATGAATGCGGAGGCGCTCGCCGCGACCCAGGCGAGCGGCGAGGCGACCTTCTGGTCGCGCAGCCGCGCGCGGCTGTGGAAGAAGGGCGAGACGTCCGGCAACGTGCTGCGCGTCGTCGAGATGCGGATCGACTGCGATCAGGATGCGCTGTGGATCATCGCCGATCCGGCCGGCCCCGCCTGCCACACCGGGGCGACGAGCTGTTTCTATCGCCGCATCGTCGGCGACGGCTTGCAGCCGGTCGCATGACGCGGGCGGTCGCGGCGCTGGCGCTCGCCGCGCTGCTCGCCGGCTGCGGATCGCCCACGCCGACGGTGACGGATACGCCGGGCAGCCGGCTCGAACGCGCCGCGCTGCGCGCCGGGCTCGTCGCCGATCCGGCGAGCGGCGATCCGGTCGGGTCCTGGGCGGCGGAGACCGATCGCCTGTGCATCGTCCCGCAGGACGGCGGCGCGCTGCGCATCGGCGCGGTGATCGACTATGGCGAGGGGCAGGGCTGCGCCGCCGCCGGCGTGGCACGCCGCCGCGGCAGCGATCTGGCGATCGCCTTCGGGCCGTGCCGCTTCGACGCGCGGTTCGAGGGCGACCGCATCGTCTTCCCCGCCGCTCTGCCCGCCGGCTGCGACCGATATTGCACCGGACGCGCGACGCTCGACGCGCTGACGGTCGAGCGGCTCAGCGCGTCGCGTGCCGAGGCGGCGACGCTGCGCACACCGTCCGGAAAGCGGCTGTGCACCATGGGAGAGTAGGTTGACGTTGACGTAAACGTGACGTAACGTCCGGCCATGGCCTCGTCACCTGCTTATGCCGTGATCGAACATCGCCACGATCGCGATCATTTCACCATTTCCGATCTTTGCGAGGAATTCGGCGTCACCGCGCGCGCGTTGCGCTTCTATGAGGACGAGGGGCTGATCGGCCCCGAACGCCGCGGCACGCAGCGTATCTATTCGCATCGCGACCGGGCCCGGCTCGCCTGGATCCTGCGCGGCAAGCGCGTCGGCTTCAGCCTGGGCGAGATCCGCGAAATGATCGACCTCTACGATCTGGGTGACGGTCGCCGTCTCCAGCGGCAGGTCTCGATCGACCGCTGCCGCGCGCGCATCGATCTGCTCGAACGGCAGAAGCAGGACATCGACGCCGCCATCGCCGAGCTCACCGAATTCGTGGCGGTCGTCGAGGCCGTCCATATCGCCGACACACAAGGATAATCGGATGCCCCAATATACGCCCCCCGTCCGCGACACGCGCTTCATCCTCGATCACGTCGTCGGCTTGCAGAATTATTCCAATCTGCCCGGCTTCGACGCCGCGACCCCCGATGTGGTCGAGGCGGTGCTGGAGGAGGGCGGCCGCTTCGTCGCCGAGGTGCTGTTCCCGCTCAACCAGTCGGGCGATCAGGAAGGCTGCACCCGGCACGAGGACGGCAGCGTCACCACGCCCAAGGGCTTCAAGGACGCCTATGCCCGCTATGTCGAGAGCGGCTGGGCGACGCTGGGCAATGCGCCCGAATATGGTGGGCAGGGCATGCCGCACGTCGTCTCGATCGCCTTCCAGGAATATATGATTTCCTCGAACATGGCCTTCGCCATGTATCCCGGCCTGACCCATGGCGCGATCGCCGCGCTGATCGCCAAGGGCAGTCCCGAGCAGCAGGCGATGTACGTGCCCAAGATGGTGTCGGGCGAATGGGGCGGGACGATGAACCTGACCGAGCCGCAATGCGGCACCGACCTCGGCCTGATCCGCACCAAGGCGGAGCCGCAGGCGGACGGCTCATACAAGATCACCGGCACCAAGATCTTCATCTCGGCCGGCGAGCACGACCTCACCGACAATATCATCCACCTCGTGCTGGCCAAGACCCCCGGCGCGCCGGACAGTTCGAAGGGGATCAGCCTGTTCGTCGTGCCCAAGGTGATGGTCAACGACGACGGCAGCCTCGGCGAACGCAACGCGGTGACCTGCGGCTCGATCGAGCACAAGATGGGTATCCACGCCAATTCGACCTGCGTGATGAACTATGACGGCGCGACCGGCTGGCTGGTCGGCGAGGAGATGAAGGGCCTCGCCGCGATGTTCATCATGATGAACGCGGCGCGGCTCGGCGTCGGCCTGCAGGGGCTCGGCATCGCCGAGGTCGCCTATCAGAATGCGGTGCAATATGCCGGCGACCGCCGCCAGGGCCGCGCGCTGACCGGCCCCAAGCAGCCGGAGGAGAAGGCGGACACGCTGTTCGTCCATCCCGACATCCGCCGCATGCTGATGGAGGCCAAGGCGTGGACCGAAGGGCTGCGCGCATTGTGCCTGTGGGGCGCGTTGCAGGTAGACCTGGAGCATAACGGCGCGGACGAGGGGGAGCGGCAGCTGGCGGGCGATCTGATCGGCCTGCTCACACCGGTGATCAAGGGCGTCGGCACCGACAAGGGCTATGAGATCGCGACCAACGCACAGCAGGTCTATGGCGGTCACGGCTACATCGCCGAGTGGGGCATGGAGCAATATGTCCGCGATGCCCGAATCGCGATGATCTACGAAGGCACCAACGGCGTGCAGGCGATGGATCTCGTCGGTCGCAAGCTGGCGCTCAACGGCGGCCGCGCGGTGCAGGCGTTGTTCCGCATCGTCGCCGAGGAAGCCGGCGCGGCGGAAGGCGACGAGGCGACCGCGGCGATCGCCGGTGCGATCAAGAAGGCGCTCGGCGAACTGCAGGCGGCGACGATGTGGTTCATGGCCAATGGCATGAAGAACCCCGAACATGTCGGTGCCGGCGCGGTGCCGTACATGCATCTGATGGGGATCGTGGCGACCGGGCTGATGTGGCTGCGCATGGCCAAGGCGGCCGCCGGGCTCAAGGCGGCGGGCGAGGGCGATGCCGCCTTCCTCGACGCCAAGCTCGTCACCGCGCGCTTCTTCGCCGAGCGGATCGCCCCCGATGCCGGCGCGCTGCGCCGCAAGATCGAGGGCGGGGCGGACAGCCTGATGGCGCTGTCGCCCGAGATGTTCCGCGCGGCCTGATCGTCCGACCGGTCGGGTCGCCCGCAGCGACCCGACCGCGTTGCTGCAACCCGGACTTGCCGCGCGACAAGGCAAGCTGCTTTGCCAAGCCGGCGCCGCCTCGCCGAAATGCCTTTCCCCAGTGAGGACAAGGCTGTGGCTGACCCGCTTTCCGACGTAATGCCGATCGCATTCCCGCAGCAGCTCGACCGCGTCGTCGACGGCCTGCGCGAGGCGCGGGTCGCCTGGCGCGCCGCGCATCCCAACAAGGCCGAGCAGGGCAGCCGCTTTCCGTCGCGGCAGGCGCTGAAGCGGATCGCCGGCGAACTCGGCACCGCGCTGTTCCCGCTGCGCCTCGGCCCGTCGGAACTGACCGCCGCCAACGAGAATGCCTTCATTGCCGCCTCGCTCGAATCGACCCTGTCGCAGCTCGCCGCGCAGATCGATCTCGAGCTGCGCTATCGGAGCGACGGCGACTCGACCGCCACCGCCGCGACGAGCGAGCGGCTGACCGGCGCATTCGCCGCGGGCCTGCCGGCGCTGCGCCGGTTGCTCGATAGCGATGTCGAGGCCGCCTATGACGCCGACCCGGCGGCGCGAAGCGTCGACGAGGTGCTGCTCGCCTATCCCTCGTTCACCGCGATCATCCATCATCGCATCGCGCATCTGCTTTACCGGCTCGGCGCGCCGCTCGTCGCGCGCTTGATCGCCGAGATCGCGCATGCCGGCACCGGCATCGACATCCATCCCGCCGCGACGATCGGCCGGCGCTTCTTCATCGATCACGGCACCGGCGTGGTGATCGGCGAAACCAGTGTGATCGGCGATCGCGTCCGGCTGTACCAGGGCGTCACGCTGGGCGGCGATCCCGATCTGTTCGGCGACAAGGCGGGCACGCCGCGGCATCCGGTGGTCGCCGACGATGTCGTCATCCACGCCAATGCGACGATCGTCGGCCGCGTCACGATCGGGGCGCGTGCGCGGATCGGCGGCGGCGTGTGGCTGCGCCGGGACGTTCCCGCCGACACCGCGGTCGAGGCGCCGCCGCCCGTCTTCCACGCCTTGCCCGGTGCGCCGTGACGCCGCTTGCGCTGCGCCGGCAACCATGACTAGGCTGCTGATATGACGGAAAATGCAGCGACCCACCGGCTCGGCGAAGCGCTCAACCACCTGCACGCCTTCGCGGCGACCTTCGCCAGCGGCGACTATGTCGACGAGGCGAGCGCGCTGACCGCCGACGATCTGCGGCTGGTGCTCGACACGCTCGAACGCGTGCATGGCATCGTCAAGGCGCAGCCGGCATCGTGAAGCGCGAGACGACCAGCGATATCGGGGCGATGATCGCCACCGCGCTGTTCCTCGCCGGCTTTGCCGGGATGATCTACGCTTTGGGCGTCAAGATCGACCTGTTCTGATCGGCGCGGCGATGGAGCTGGATGTCCTGATCGTCGGCGCCGGCCTGTCGGGGATCGGGGCCGCCTTCCGGTTGCAGGAGCGCGCTGCGCCGTACCGCTATGCGGTCTTCGAGGCGCGTGACGCGATCGGCGGCACCTGGGACCTGTTCCGCTATCCCGGCATCCGCTCCGACTCGGACATGGCGACGCTCGGCTTCCCCTTTCATCCGTGGCGCGGCGGCGACGCGATCGCCGGGGGCGAAGCGATCCGCGACTATATCCGCGAGACGGCCGCGGCCTTCGGCATCGACGCCAAGGTGCGGCTGCGGCATCGGGTGATCGCGGCGGACTGGTCGTCGGCGCAGGCGCGCTGGACGGTGCGCTATACGGTGGGCGGTGTCGAGCAGCAGCTTCATTGCCGCTTCCTGTTCCTGTGCGCGGGCTATTACGATTATGCCAGCGCGCATGCGCCGGACTGGCCGGGGCGGGAGGCGTTCGCCGGCCCCGTCATCCACCCGCAATTCTGGCCGGAGGATCTCGATGTCGCGGGCAGGCGCATCGCGGTGATCGGCTCCGGCGCCACCGCGGTGACGCTGCTGCCCGCGCTGGTCGCGCGCGGCGCCGCGCAGGTGACGATGGTGCAGCGCTCGCCGACCTATATCGTCGCGCAGCCGGCGACCGATGCGCTCGCCGCCCGCCTGCATCGCTGGCTGCCGCGGCGGGTGGCGGCGGCGGCGGTGCGGTGGAAGTCGATCGGTTACGCGGTCGCGACCTACGGCCTGTCGCGGCGCTGGCCGGGCCTGCTCAAGCGCCAGATCGCGGCGAGGCAGCGCCGGCTGCTCGGTGACGCATTCGATATCGCGACGCACCTGACGCCGCGCTACGATCCCTGGGACCAGCGGCTCTGTCTGGCGCCGGACGGTGATCTGTTCGCGGTTTTGCGCGACGGGCGCGCGGCGATCGTCACCGATACGATCGAGTCGCTGCGGCCGGACGGCCTTGCCTTTACCTCCGGCAGGACGCTTGCCGCCGATATCCTGGTCACCGCGACCGGGCTCAACCTCCAGGTGATGGGCGGCGCCCGGCTCAGCGTCGACGGCGTCGCGGTCGAGCCGAACGAGCGACTGATGTACCGCGGCGCGATGCTCGCCGGCGTGCCCAATCTCGCCTTTGCGGTCGGATATACCAACGCCTCGTGGACGCTGCGCAGCGACCTCACCGCGCGCTTCGTCCGCCGGCTGCTCGACCATATGACGGCGCGCGGGCTGGCCAGCGCCGTGCCCGTGCCCGCCGACACCGAGGCACCGGACACGCCGATTCTCGATCTCAGCTCGGGCTATATCCAGCGGTCCGCGCATCTGCTGCCGCGGCAGGGCAGGCGCGCCCCGTGGCGCGTCCATCAGAATTATCTGCGCGACCTGTGGTCGTTCCGCACCGGTCGGATCGACGACGGCGTGCTGCGGTTCACTCCGCCGGCAGATAAAGCCGGGTGACGCGCCCCAGATAGGACGAACCTATGTCGCGTTGCCGTTGACCGGACGGGCGGTACGGCATTCCGCCTCGGCCTTGCGGCGCCATGTCCCGGTCCTCGTCGCCCTGCCTCTGATAGCCTTCCGTCACCGCGCGCTTGGCCGTGCAGCGATCGGTCGCGCTGCCCTTGGCGAAGGCGAGGTCATATGTCTTCCGCTTGCGTCGCCGGGCTCGAGCACCCGGTCAGCATCACGCCAAGTCCAAGGCCAGGCCATCGCCTCCCGAACGCCCTGCATCGATCAGGCGGCCGACCCGTGACGCAGCGACTGCCGCGTTCGGCGCCGTCATCGCGCCTACGAGCCTCGACGCGCCGGAGACGGTCCCGGAAATTATCGGATGAGGGAGGAGCCACCCGTCCCCTTTTCTCACAGGCAGTCTCGTCGCACGTCAGCCGGCCGGCGAGATGACCGCGCGCGGGACGAGCCGCGCGATCTGAGATCGGTCATGCGTCCTTCCCGCCTAATTCTGGAAGGGCTGGATCTTGTTGTTGCCACACCGCACCCGGGCATTGTTGGTGTCGTCGCCTTGCTTTTCGAGAATGGCCGCCCATTCGGATCGGCTATGGCATATGCGCCGGGGCAATATGCTGCCCGTGCTTTGATCCTGCCGACAGACTTTCCTGTTCCGGTTGTTCTCGTGGTCGGCGGCGGGTGTGGTTTGGGCGGCAAAGACCATGGCGATGGCAGCCGTCAGCGCTTGAGCGATCATGATGTCCTCCCTGCTGATGAGAGGCTAGATCGGATCGATGGGTAAGCCAAGCTGACTCTGATCCATCCCGTTTGTGACGCGATCGCCGGGGCGGGGATGCTGAAGGTCTCATAGGGAGAAGTGGTTGGTGATGCATGCTGACGAACTGAAGGCGATACGCAAGGCGGCCGGGTTATCCCAGGCCGCACTCGGCGAAGCGATCGGCATGGCGCGCGAGACGATCGGCGCGATGGAGCGGGGTACGGCGCCGATCGAGACCCGCACCGAGCTGGCGGTGCGCTATGTCACGATGCGCCCGCCCGCCGCCGCAGCCAATGATGACGCGGGGGCCGCGGGGGCCGGGGATCGCGCGCTGGCGTCGCTTGCCGAGGCGCTCCGCCCCCTGCTCGGCGAATGGTTCGCGCCGCGGTCATCGTGACGGCGAGGGGCGCTGCGGCGGTCGGAGTGAATGCGTTGGTGGGCCCGGCACCTATCGAACTGACGCTCTTGTAGCATGTTAACCGACTGGCGGAATACCCCCTAAGATACCCCCAAGCACAAACGGCTGTTCCAGCGCTGCGGCGGCGGGCGGTTTGAAATGAGCTGAGAGCTTCGCCGGTGACGCGCAACGAAGGGCCAAGTTATCTGCGATCATGACCGCCTTCACGGCGTACCGATCCGCTGGATGTGGCTGCATGGGGGTCTTTGACGGTGACGGCCGCCTAATCGGCGTAGCAGTAATCGGCAGGCCTGCCGCTCGCGAGCTTGACGAGGGCTGACGATGGCGGTGAAGCGGCTTGCCACCGCCAGCCACAAAGACTCCTGCTCGATCGTGTATACCGGAGCCCTTCGGGCGGTGATCGGGAAGGGTATCGCCGCGGCCTGACTTATATTGTTCTAGCCCAGACGGGGCGAGCTTGCGGGCTGCTGGCTGGCATTGTCTGTGGTCAACAAACAGGCGGCTTCGGATACGGAGTGGTGGATTGCGGACTGGCCGCTTTCGAGAAGCCCCGAGCGAAAGCTGCCATTCGTTCATGTGGCCGGGCACGGGCCTTAAACGCCTGTCGGTGGTGGATACCGGAACGGCAGCTTTCGGGCGGCCAATTCCAGTAAGTTGCCGTCCGTTCAGCCGGGAGGGCAGGGGGCCTTCACGCCCGCCGGTGGTGGATTGCGGACTGGCCGCTTTCGGGCGACCCACCGGGGTAAGCTGCCGTTCGTTCAGCAGTGAGGATAGGGGGCTCGAACGCTCGCAGTTGGTGGAAAGCGGAAAGGCCGCTTTCCGCCGACCACACCCGGTCAGCGGACGTTCGTTCACACAGACTACCACCGTTAACGTCGCCCGGCTCGATGTCGACGCCTCCAAGAGCCGGAGCATGCCCGATGATGTCGACGAAAGCGCCCGCTACCCGGGTTTGACAACGGTCAAGGTGCGCTGGCGAGGACTCCACGGATGCTTGAGAGGGCCGCCGACGGGATCGACAGTGATCGAGCCCGGTGCGAGAACCCGCTCATGTCCTATGCGATCGTCCGTGCCGAGATCGAGCGTTTTCTGAGATCACCGTCTCCTGAGGTGCTCTGCATTTCTGGTCGGTGGGGGGTGGGTAAGACCTACTCTTGGCAGACCTTCTTGCGCGAGGAGGAGACCGCGGGTCGGCTCGGCGTGGACCGCCACGCCTACGTGTCCCTTTTCGGCTTGAACAGCCTCGGCGAGCTCCGCAGCGCCATAGTGGAGAACACGGTGGTGGCGGGCAGGTCGTCACTGCCCGACGCGTCGAGCCTCCACGGCATGCTGCGCGAGGGTGAGCGGTTCGCACGGAGGAGCCGGCCCGCGCTGGAGGTGGCCGCCGGGTTCTTCCGGATGAAGGATGCCGGCGACGCATTGTATCGCGCCGCCTTCCTGACGGTGCGAGGGCAGCTCGTATGCTTCGACGACCTCGAACGCGCCGGCAAGTCGCTCGAGATGCGCGACGTGCTGGGGCTTGCATCGTTGCTGCGGGAGCAGAGGGGCTGCAAGGTCGTGCTGCTCCTCAACAAGGAGCAGGCGGAGGCGACGCAGGCGGATGAGCTCGACCGCCAGCTCGAGAAGGTGGTGGACACCTTCCTGATCTTCGAGCCGACGAGCGCGGAGGCTACGGCGATCGCGATCGGGGGCGACGATCCAGTTGCCGTGGCGTTGCGCGATTGCCTGGCCGCGCTCAACGTCACCAATATGCGGGTGATGAAGAAGGTCGAGCGGTGGGCAAGGCTGGTCGAGACGGAGCTCCGGGGGTTCGACGCCGCGACGCTTGCACAGGCGACGGCCACGGTGGTGCTGGGAGGCTGGTGCTTCCTCCAGCGCGATCTAGCGCCCAGCCTCGACTTCGTCAGGCGGTTCAATCCGATGAGCGGTCTGTTCGGACGCAAGGAGGAGCGGGCGGACGAGAAGGGCTGGCGCGAGCTCCTGGGGCGATACGGATATGGCTCGACGGACGAGCTGGACGAGCCGATCCTCGATGGAGTGGCGCTGGGGTACTTCCGGGGCGACGTCCTGCGTGAGGCGGCGCGTTCCGTCGAGGAGCGTCGGAGGCGGGAAGGCCGCGACGACAGCTTCTCTCGGGCATGGCGGCTCTATCACGACAGCCTGACGACGGACGATGACGTGATCTTGGATGCGATGCAGGCCGGTGCCCTAGAGAACCTGGCTGAGATCACGCCGATCAACATGAACGGTACCCTGAGCTTCCTGCGGCGCTATGGCCGCGACGCGCAGGCTTCGGACATCCTTGCGAGGTGGATCGAGGCGAACCGCGGCAAGGAGGGGTTCTTCTATCGCTGGAACCGGTTCTTCGCGAACGATCCGGTCGATGCCGAGCTGCTGGCCGCGATGGAGGCGGGGCGCGCTGAGATCGTCGATGCGCGGGACCCCGCCGACATGCTTAAGCAGATGGCGAAGTCGGGGGGATACAATCCCGCGGAGGATGCCGCGCGGCTCTCCCGTCTGAGCGCCGACGAGATCGTCCGGCTGTTCGACGACCACGCAGCGGACGACGTCAAGGGCATGATGGAGTGGGCCGACCGCCTTGCCGCGCAGCCCGGTGCCGAGAACCTGAGGGCGTCCCTCGGCGAGGCTCTCGGGCGGATCGCTTCGCGCTCGCGGATGCGCGAGGATAAGCTCCGCGGCTGGGGCGTGATTCCCGAATTCCCGGAAGACGGGCAGGCTCAGCCACCTGAAGGGGTGGAAACGCACAACCCGGCATCAGCCGGAGCTGACGACGCGGCGGCGGGGAGCGCTGGTGCCACCGGCTACGAGCATGGGGGTTCGGGGTAGCGTTACGCAGGGGGATGTGATCTTCGAACGGATGTCTTCATTCACAGCCCGACTCCGCTGCGGGCAACAACCATCGGGTGGAGCCGATGGGGCGAGCGGTTAGGCTGGAGCGATTGTCGAACCGAGGATGTCGAACAGTCGCTGCCAGCGGTCGCCGTATTCCTGTTTCACCACGGCCATTCCCTTGGTGAGGAGGTGCTGTTTGACCCTCTTCGAGAGCTCGGCCTTCCAGCCTGCCTCGAGGTCAACCTTCTGCGCCGCCGCCCACGCCTCGATCTGGCCGAGGATCGGCTTTCCGGCCACAAGCACGTCGGCGAACTCGGTGTCCGCGTTGCGGTACATGCGGTCGATGACGGCGGCCATCACGTCGGGCGGGATCAGGTCCTCGATCTCCGAGCCTTCAATTCCCGTGTGGTCGTCGACGCCGATGAGGCGGTCGGCATGATCCTGGTAGAGGCTGGTGCCAAGCTCCTTGGCGAGCTTCCTGCCCATCATGTCCCCGTCGAGGATCATGAAGGGCAGCGCTTCGTCGCGGCCAGTCAGGATGCTTGCTACCATGCGGGTGTTCTTGGTCCCGCCGGCTGGCGGGAATACGAACTCCCGCACCGGCTTCAGGCGGCCGGAAGCGACGAGCAGGGTCTTGACCGCGGTAAGGTAGTGCTGGTCCGAGCTTCCCTCGACGATCACGGGCTGGCAGCCTAGCATCAGGCTGTCGGCGACGCTTAGTCCCAGTGCCGAGTGCACGGCGTAGGCGGCGCCGGGCTGCAGTTCCGCGCCCTTGCGCAGGTCAGCCGTAGCCTTGGTTGTGCCTTTCTCGTCGACGTAGACCTTGCGTGCGCGGTCCAGCCGGTCGGCATGAACCAGGAAGGGGGAGTGGGTGGTGAAGATGAGCTGGTTCGTCGCCGCCAGGTTGTCGAAGAACTTCGACAAGTCGTATTGCGCCAGCGGGTGGAGCGATAGGCCGGGCTCGTCGAGCAGCAGGATCGCGTTCTCGTGCTCGCCCTCTCCGGCGCTCTCGACGAGGAAGACGAGATAGAAGCTCAGGAACCACTGGAGACCGGTGCTGCGGCCCTCGAGTTCGACCTCGGCTGGCCGTCGGTCGTCGGCGACCCAGATGCGGAAGTGGTTGCCGTCCGCCTCGAAGCGGAAGCGGTAGTCTCCCTGCTTCCACCAGTCCTTGAAGCGGGAGGTGAGCGTTGTGCCCGCCGACTGGAGCAGGATGGAGCGCTCGCGCTTGCGTTCGGCCACCTCTGCGATCTCGGCCTCGGTCGGTCGGCGCGAGTTGACGGGCGTCTCGTCCTTGCCGAGTTCCAGGATCTCGCTTGGCTCGAGCCGCACGAAGCTGAACAGCACGCGCAGCGTGCGCGCCTTGGCCGCCTCCTTCTCGCCGAGATCTTCCCGTTCGAGATTGTCCACGACGTGCGGCAGGTAGATCTCGGAGTCCAGGTTGCCGTAGTTCGAATAGTAGACGAAGCGTGGCACGCGCTTCAGGATGGCGGTCCGGACCGCCTCGACCGCGCCCGGGTCTGGGGCCGACACGCGCGTCTGGAGCTCGTCTACGCTTGCCGCGAGTGCCTCGAGGCGGGGGAAGATGCTGCTGGTCTTCGCGGGCGCTGTCGGGGCGAGGGCGCGGAGGTCCTCGGCTAGCGCCGCCAGCGCATCCGCCGACATCGGGGCGTCGGGAAGTTCGAGCGCGGCCGACTGGAGTCCCGAGATGAGCTCGGCCTTCTGCGCCTCCTCCTTGGCGAGCGCGGGCATCCCCCCGATCTCGGACGTCGCCGCGTGGAGGATGGCCGCGACGTCCTCCGGTGACGCGGTCGTTGCGTGCTCGTGATCGGGGAAGCTGAAGACGTAGCCGCCGTCGAAGTAGCGGTCGACGCGGACGACCTCCGCCTCTTCCGGTCCGATGCCGGCCAGCGTGGCAATGCGCGGGCCGAGCGGGCCGGTGGCGAATTCTGCCGAGATGAAGCGGAACCGGGCGGGGTTCTCGCGGATCTCGGCGAACATCGTCTTCGGATAGTCCGACGTCGGCCGGATTTCGCCTTCGCGGGCAGGCTTCAGCTTCCACAGCGGGAGGAGGAGGTTGGACTTGCCGGACTCGTTGACACCGATCAGCGCCGTCACATCGTCGGCGTCTATCCAGCCGCTGTCCTCAACCGATCGGAAGTTCGTCACCCTATATCGCAGCAGCCGCATCGCCCGTTCGCCCCAATAGCCATCTCATTTGGAGGATGGTCCGATAGCCATAATGTTGGACGTTCTAGATTTGTTCAAGAGGTGCTGAAGGCGGGGACTGTCACGAGACATACGGCAGGTCGTCGCGGTGATCCTCGTCAAGGTTCATTCGCATCAGCGTGTCCATGCGCTGCCCACGTTATGCGGCTGCTTCCGGGGAACGGAAAACACCTCTTGAGCCGCCATTCGTGGGTTCTGCCTTCGGAAGGTATCGACCAGAAGCGGTCGTCCAGGTCAGCATCCGTGAACGTCTGCTCCTGACAGAAGCTGCCGACGGAACGCTCGGAAGCGGGCCGTCAGGAACGCGCACCAATAGAGGTCTTTCAATACTAACATGCCCAAGACCGAAAACAGCCATCCACTGATCGGCCGAACATATCCGCAATGGGCGGAAAGCACACTTAGTGTCCTCGGTGAGGTGGGAGGCTGAGGCGCATTGGATCTGCCGATCATCGATGCCGAGCGAACCTGATCATCAACCCGCCGGCCATCCTCGCCAGAGCGCAAGGCGATCAATCAACCGGCGACCAGCGCCAGTGCGCCAGCGCCGCGGCGAAGCGCGCGCGCAGCGGATCGGCAAAGCCGGGTTCGATATGGCCGGCGAAGCGGAGCAGCCCGGCGATATGGTTGATCATGCCCGTTGCCGAGGCAAAGCCGCGCACCGTGGCATGCGGCGCGATCCCGAATTTCTCGATTCCGCGGACATGATCTTCGAGCCGGCCGCGCAGCTCGCGCGACAAGCGCGGCGCCGCGCGATCAACCAAAAGACCGAGCACGACCTTGCGCCCGCCGGGCGGGACGATCGTGATCTTGCGCTCATGCAGCCGGAATCGCCGTGTCGCGAGTAGGTCGCGTACTTCGCCGACGATCGCGGTTGTGCGGGCACGGTTGAAGCCGCTCGCCGGCCCAGAAAAGGTCAGGTCGTCGGAATAGCGCGTGTAAGTCAGCCCATGACGCGTGGCGAGCTGGGTCAGATGCTCGTCGAGGACGCGAAAGACCAGGTTGGAGAGCATCGGGCTGGTCGGCGCGCCTTGTGGCAGATAGCCGGTCAGTTGGCGGCGATAGATGTCGATGCCGCGGCGGCTGGGATTGGCGACGCTGCGCTCAGCGCGCTTATCGCGCGGTGGCGCCACCCAAGGGCGGGTGCAGAGCCGCGCCAGCTCGAAGGCGACGAGGCGGCCATAGCCGATCTCGCGGAACACGCGGTAAACCGACCGTTCGGGGATGCTTTCAAAGAAGTCGTGAATGTCGAGCTTGAGCAGCCAGCCGGCGCCGGCGTGGTGCCGCGCGCAGGCATAGATCGAGCTGCCGCGGGCATAAGCGAAGCTGGCGCGGTGCACCGGCCGGTCGCGCAGGATCTCACGGACGATCCAGCGCTGCACCGCCATCAATTCGGGCGAGGGCACCGCGATGCGCCGGCCGCCGCCATCGCGCTTGCTGATATGGAAGTCGCGGTAATGCGTGCCTTCCTTGCTAGCGATCACCGAACGCAGGAATTTGTAGCTGACGTCCATCCGCTTCGCGAGATGCATCAGGGTGAGAATTGCGGGCGCGCCATGCGCCTCGGGGCCTGCGGCTTGGGCCAGCGCGGCGTCGAGCACCGGTTCGGGCCGGCCGAGCGTGCGACCTTCGGCGCGGTACCGGTGGGGCGAAGCGCTGATCATCCACTTTGACCCGTAAGGAGGCCATAGTGGAGCGGACGAGCCCAGACATCGTCAGAGCGGAAGTTCGCTTCACTAAGGTCGATCTCAGCGACTCCGTTTCCCAGGCGAAGCGCAACGCGCCAGCCCGCCGCGAGAACCCCGCGACTTGGTCCGGCCTTTACGGCCGGGGGAAGCTGGATGCTCAGCGCTCCGCCCTCAGTTGCTTAGGATAATAGGGTTCGTCGCGATTCGGCAACACGCGCACTGGATGCGCGGCGCGCCAGCGCTTGAGCTCGGCACGGCCGGCATCGGTCAGGCGATGCCGTCTATTGGTCAGCCCAAGATCAAAAGCGAGGCGTAGCAAACGCTGCGCTTCGGCGATGCTGACGCGCAGCACTTCGGCGATATTGCCGGCGTCATGGACACGCCGCCCGAGCAGGTCGATGGTCTGGCCGAGCCGCGCGGCACCAGCGCTGCCCACCAGCGGCTCGCGCGCCGGGTCGGGCCGCATCGTGAACAGCCGCAGCAGGTTGTTTGGTACGCCCTTATATTCGAACAGGCTGCTCCAGCCGGTCGCGACCTTCCAGAGGATATAGGGCAGGTTGTTGGGTGCAGTGTGTTCGAAAGCGATCAGCGCGCGGCTATCGCGGAAACCCAACGCATAATTCCTGAAACGACGACCCGTCGAAGTTCGGCACAGCGCCTCAACTTCGGCGCGTTGCTCGGGCGTCCAGCCGGCGCCTTCGAAGGTCGGGCAGGCGCGAAGGATATGGACCTTGTCGTCTCCGAAGCGCCGACGCAGTAGCCGCGCCGCCTTGTCTGTGGCGGCATAAGCGAGGACATGAAACTCGACTAGATGGTAAGAGGTCCAGCTGCGGATCGTTTTGTGACGCCGGAGTGCCTTATGGAACTTGATCAGCTGACTGCCCGATCCGCTGAAATCGTCGAGCAGCAGGATCGTGCGGACCTTGTGCTCGCGCAGGCTCTCAAGATCATGGCCACCCAGCAGCCCCGCTGAGCCACCGCCCTCGCGCAGCACGCCGGTCAAGATGTTGGCCAGCACTGCCTCGCTGCCGGGTAGTCCGGGCTCGAGAAGCTGATAGCGACCCGCCCGTCCTTCCGCGTGCGCAGATTCTCCGGGCGATACCTCGCGTGCCGGGAACGCAGCGACCGGCCCGTCAAGGTTCGGCAACAAGGCCAGCGTCGCAGCGATCAACTCGCGGCGCAGATCGGTCTCGCTGATCAATTCGAGCGCGTCGATAAGTAAACGCGCGGTATCGCGTCGCGGGACCGCGAAATTCTCAAGCCAAGCCGCGACGCGTGGATGTTCCGACCGCAGGACAGTCACGCCGTCCAGTCCGGATTACGATAGGAAGCAATGTGCTGTTGTCCAACGGAAGCCAAGAACTCCAAAGTAAGGAAGGGCAGCGGCCACATACCAACACCATATCGTCGCTCCCAGCGGCTACAATGGGATGTCGACGGGTAAACGTTAAACGTCGGCTATCGGACGATAGCTGCCGTCCGACAGGTCGCGTGCGAAGGTCGGCAAAGTCCCACTTTTTGTCATTCCACGGCCGCTCGTCGAGGCATCGAATGGACATGAACGGATGTCTGAAGTTGGGGAGCGGGCAACGACGGCTGAATGTCGTCTTGTGGGTCTTGGCGGCTGCTTTGAAGCTGTCCAGCCCTATGCCATTTACGGAACGTCGCCAACCCGCAGATGCCCCCCATCCACGCTCGGGACAATCACAATCCGGCGGCAACACTGTGGCAACGAGCCGGTGTTTAAACAATTCGGTTATAGCACACACCATGTAGCTCTTCTAAGTCGCACAGCCGCGCGGTTTCGGCTTTCGCCAGGAGTTGGGAAACGTGAGCTGCGGGTATCCGAAGAGGTGGCGATGAGCTAAGCGCGAAGTATGTCACGTGGGCGGCGGATCCTCATCGTTGGTGGCGGCACTGCCGGTTGGCTGACTGCGGCCTATCTGGCTAAGGCGTTAGGCCAGTCGGTTCGAATAACCCTGCTTGAGTCTGCTGACATTGGCATCATCGGCGTTGGGGAAGGAACGTTTCCGACGATCCGCGACACGCTGCGCTTCCTCGGCATCGAGGAGCCGGCCTTCGTGCGTGAAGCTTCGGCGACGTTTAAACAGGGCGTCCGCTTTAAGGGATGGCAGGCGGCAGATGCGGATGGGGGGCACAGTTATTTCCATCCGTTCGAGCCCCCGTTTCAGTCGCACGAGACCAGCCTGGTCCCATACTGGCTTCTCCAGGACGAGGCGGAACGCCCACCATTCGCGGAGGCCGTGACGATCCAGAACCGCGTCGCTGAGGCTAAGCGCGCGCCTAAGCAACCCGGCGAAGGTGATTTCGCCGGGCCGCTCAACTACGCCTTCCACTTCGATGCCGTCCAGCTTTCGCGCATCCTTGCTAATCGCGCACGTGAACTGGGGGTGGAGCATGTCGAAGGCCGCCTTCGCACCGTAGCGCTGAACGAATCCGGCCAGATTGCCGGCATAGGCACGGAGACCGGCGCATTTTCTGCCGACCTGTACATCGACTGCACTGGCTTTCGTGCCGAACTGATCGGCAAGGCCCTAGGCTCTCCCTTCCATTCCGTCCGAAATCAGCTGTTCACTGATCGGGCGCTCACCTGCAAGCTACCCTATGATCGCCCGGATGCCGCGATCGAGAGCTACACGATCGCATCCGCGCACGAAGCTGGATGGATTTGGGACATCGGCCTGTCCACGGGGCGCGGCATCGGCTGCGTCTACTCCAGTCGCTACATGGACGATGACCGCGCTGCCGCGGTGCTTCGCGAGCATCTCGGGCCCGCCGCTCATGGCGTCGTCCCGCGCAATCTGTCGTTCGAAGCTGGCTGGCGCACGCAGCCCTGGATCGGCAACTGCGTCGCGGTCGGTTTGTCTGGAGGATTTCTCGAGCCGCTTGAATCGACTGGCGTCGTCCTGATCGAGGCGGCAATCGGCATGATCGCGGAACTGTTTCCTCATCAAGGCCCTGTCGATCTGCCCGCCCGCCGCTTCAATGAGCTGATGGGCGCGCGCTACGCCAACATCGTGAACTTCCTAAAGTTGCATTATTGCCTGAGCCGCAGGCCCGAGCCATTCTGGCGCGACAATGCTGATCCTGTGTCAATTCCAGACCGGTTGCGTGAGCTGCTGAACCAATGGCGGTATCGCCCACCAAGCCGATACGACCTGCAGCTCGACGTCGAGTCTTTCGCCTTCTTCAACTACCAGTACATCCTGTACGGCATGGGTTTTCGGACGGACCTGTCGGAGGGGCGAGAGGACTTCCCTGACGTCGCCGAGGCGCGCCGGCTGTTTGCGCGCATCAAAGCTTTCGGCGAGCGGGCCACCCGCGATCTGCCTTCGCATCGCGAGCTGGTGCAACGCTTCGCGGCTCCCGCGCTCACCCCCGCACGAACAGGTTCTTGAGCCATAGCGGCCCGCCTCGGGCAGCCTGCCGCCAATCGTCGTCGTCGGTCGTATCGGGCGAGTAGCCCCAGGGATTGAACGTCTTGACCTTGCCCGTCTTGAACGCCGCGGGCTGACGCGTCGCCAGCGTCAGGCCATGCTCCAGCGCCGTAGCCGCTATCAAGCCGTCGCGCAGGTCGGGATAGCTCAGCGTCATCGCTCGGCGCGCAACGGCCGCGTCAATTGCCACCACCCGTCCGTCGAACGCCATCGTCACTGGTCCTTCGATCCATCGTCGAATTGCGGCGGCCGCCGCCTTGTCGGCACGTTCGACCTGCAGGGCCCCAGACGCCAGTTCGGCCACCGTCAGGGCTGACAGAAACAGGCTTGTTCGCGATTGGCCCGCCGCCCAGCTTGCTAGAGCGGGGTCGGCGAGTCCTGCACGGGCGCTCCGCAGTTCCCAGACCACCTGCGTGTCGAGGAGGTACATCATCGTACCCGCCGCGACAGTTCGCCAGCAGCCCGCCAGTCGGGTTCAACCATCACCGTGTCCTCCATGGCCAGCAGGTCTGTCACGGTTTCGCCCGACCCGGTCAGCTGACGAAAGGCATCGATGCTGAGCAGCACATGCGTCGGCTTGCCGCGGTCCGTGACAAAGACCGGCTCTGTCCGAGCGAGTCGTTTCGCTTGGCTGACATCCTGGTTGAAGGCGCGACTTGTGACTGTCTGCACGTACCTACCTGCCTACATTGCACGGATTCTCGGTGTAGGTACGATACTACGTTGTGCCCCGCCCGCAACACGTTGCTGCGTGATGCCGTAAATCGTATCGGCGCCTAGACTTTCACGTTGCACATAGCGGCCGAACTGATTGTCTCCGCCTCAGGAAGCCGACGTTCAAGGTCGGTGAGGGAGGATCGATCATGAATAGTTGGCTGGAAAGCCTTTGGAAGACGCTGTCGGGGGTACTCGACCCGCATGGCCCGGCGACGCAGTCAGCTGCCAGCAGTTATGCACCGGGCGATTACAGCGTTCATTTCTTTCTCCAGCTCGCAGTCATCCTGCTCGCCTGCAAGGTGGTCGGTTGGCTCGGCAAGAAGATGCTCGCGCAGCCCCAGGTGGTGGGAGAAATGATCGCAGGCGTGGTGCTGGGGCCGTCACTGCTCGGGCTCGTCTTTCCAGACCTCCAGGGTGCGATCTTCCCGAAGGAAACGAAGAGCGTGCTGTATGCCGGCGCGCAGCTGGGTGTCGGTCTCTACATGTTCCTCGTCGGCACGACGCTCCGCCTCGATCATTTCCGCACCAAGGCCAAGAGCGCGTCATTCGTGTCTATGGCAGGCATCGCCGCGCCGTTTGCGATCGCGGTCGTCATCACGCCGATGCTGCTCGGCGTGCCCGACCTGTTTGCGCCGGGGATGAGCCAAGGCAATGCAACACTGTTCCTGGGCGCCTGCATCGCGCTGACCGCCTTTCCGATGCTGGCGCGGATCATCAACGAGCGCGGGCTGGCGAACTCCTCGCTCGGCACCCTGTCGCTCACGGCAGGAGCGTTTGATGACGCGTGCTCGTGGTGTGTGCTTGCGATTGTGCTTGCTACCTTCGGGGGCGGGGCGGGCGTTGCGATCCTTGCGATCGGCGGAGGATTGCTCTGGGCGGCTTTCGTAATTTTTGCCGGGCCGCGAATCCTGGCGCCGCTCGCGGCCAAGGTGGAGCGCGACGGTGAGCTCAACATGCCGATGTTTGCCTTTGTCATGATCGCCTTCTGCATCTCTGCTTGCTTCATGGACGTAATCGGAATTCACGCGATCTTCGGTGGCTTCATCATGGGCGCGGTGATGCCGCGCGGGCTCTTGACCCAAGAGATCAAGCGCAAGTTGGAGCCGGTCACGGTCGTCCTGCTGCTGCCGATGTTTTTCACCTATTCAGGCCTCAACACCCGCATGGACATGGTGAACTCACCCTCGCTCCTGCTGATCGCGCTCGGCATCCTTGCCGCCTCGGTTCTGGCTAAGGGCGGTGCCTGCTACCTCGCCGCGCGCCTGTCGGGCGAGGACAACCGTACGGCGCTCGGCATCGGTGCGCTGATGAACTCGCGCGGGCTGATGGAACTCATCATTATCAACATCGGCCTGCAGAAAGGCATCATCGGTCCGACCCTGTTTTCGATGCTCGTCCTGATGGCGATCGTCACTACGATGATGGCGAGCCCGCTCTTCGAGCTCTTCTACGGCCGCAAGGGCCGTGAGACGGGCGAGCTCGAAGCCCTTAGCCCGAGTCTCGCGCGCCCCGCTTGAACCCAGCCCCTCTTGGCGTCGGCCCTTCTGGACCGCCGCCCTCTTTTCCCGGAGAAAATCCTTGAAGACGTGGCCGATCGCCGCGGCGACGCTAGGCCTGTGCCAAGCCGCCTCCGCGCAAGATATAATATTGAAGCCGCTGGTCGACCTTCGCGTCCGCTCGGAACATGTCGACCAGGACGGGCTGCCCCAAAATGCGGACGCGGTGACGGCCCGCATGCGCTCAGGCGTACAGGCGGATGCCGGTCCGCTTCAGCTGCTGGTCGAGGCGGAAGCAACGCTGGGGATCATCAACCGCTTTAACGACGGACTGAACGGGCGTGCGGGCTATCCCGTAGTGCCGGATCCTTCCAATGTCGAATTGAACCGTGCGCAGCTGCGCTTCCACTCGGGCAAGATGGCGGCGACCGCCGGACGACAGCTGCTGGAGCTTGCCGACCAGCGATTCATAGGATCGCAAACCTGGCGTCAGAACCAACAGACATTTGACGCCGTGCGCGTGATATGGGGCGATCCGAAGCGGGTGTTTACCGACCTGTCCTACGCCTGGTCGAACCGGACCACCAACGGCATCGATGGCGTCGGCGCGCGCCAGCAGGCGATCAGCGGGGACAACGTCTTCGCGCTTGCGGGCGTTGCCACCCCGATCGGGACGGTGACCGGCTTTGCCTACATGGTGGATCAGGATGAAGCGGTGGTGCAGGGCTTCCGCCTGTCCAGCCAGACCTATGGCGTGCGTCTCGCGGGCATCTACAGGCTGGGGAATGTCGGGGTCGCCTATATTGGCAGCTGGGCGCGGCAGAGCGACTGGCATCGCAACCCCAATGATTTCGAAGCCAATTACTGGCTGGCGGAGGCAACCGTCAGCAAGGGATTGATGTCGGCAACGCTCGGTCACGAGGTGTTAGGCGCAGACGACGGCCGACCGCTGACGAGCGTGCAGACGCCACTGGGCAGCGTCTTTCGGTTTCAGGGCTGGGCCGGTAAATTCGTGACCACGCCCCCAAATGGGGTCCGCGACCTCTACGTAAGCGGGGCGCTCAACTGGAAGGTGCTTGGCCCGTTTGCGGGCGCTAACCTGCAGGCAGTCTGGCATCGATTCCGCAGTGATCGTCTGGACCAGCACTACGGCACCGAACTCGATCTACTGGCTGGCGTAAAACAGGGGCGCACCAGCTTATCAGCCCGCTTTGCTCGCTACCGCGCTGATAAGTTCGCTACGAACACCAAAAAGTTTTGGCTCGAGGCAGATTGGGCTATCTAAGTGTCCGAAGGGTGCGCGCGTACAAGGGGTGCTCTATTTTCTCCAAAAGGGGTGACGTCTTATCATTTGCTATCGACTCTCGAATCCCGCCACTGTGCCGTTTGATAATTCAAGCGAAAGTCCCATCTTTCGCGCGGTGGACAAGGCGACCCGATGAGCGATGAGTTGGTTTTGGGCAGCGGAAACGAACGCGTCAATCCTCGGAATTGAATCATGGTGTCACAACAGTTCGGTTAAGACACCAAAGCGCTAAGGGCCGTTTCCCGCGAGGTTCGCGGTGTCGGCAGCCCATGTCCGATCGTCTTTTGCGAGGGAATGACCGGCCAACCGATGCTGCACCCACCTCGCATCTGCCGAGATGAACAAGCGTCCGCTCCCGGGAAGGAGAAAGATGCGCCTGAACGTCCGCATATGGGTCGTCGCTGCGTTCGCGACCAAGGCCTCGGGACGCAGCGACGATGCGGTTCAGCCGTGCGGGCGCATCACCACCTTTATGACACCATCCTGCTTGTCGCGGAACTTCGCATACATCTCAGGCGCGTCTTCAAGGCTGGCCGGGTGTGTGATGACGAAGCTCGGGTCGATGGCGCCGGACACGATCTTCTCCAGCAGCGGCTTCGTATAGCGCTGCACGTGGGTCTGGCCGAGCTTGATGGTCAGGCCCTTGTTCATGGCCGCGCCTATCGGCAGCTTGTCGCCCATGCCGACATATACGCCGGGCACCGACACCGTGCCGCCCTTGCGACAGCTGATGATGGCCTGGCGCAGCGAGTGGACGCGGTCCGTCGCCAGCATCAGGCTCGCCTTCACCTTGTCCATGACGGCGTCCGCCGAGCCATGTGCGGCAGCCTCGCAGCCGACCGCATCGATGCAGCTGTCTGGGCCACGGCCCTTGGTACGTGCCTGCAGCTCGTCATAGACGTCGGTCTCGGCGAAGTTGATCGTCTCGGCGCCCCCCGCCTCGGCCATGGCGAGCCGCTCTGGCACCTCGTCGATCGCGATCACCCGGCCTGCACCCATCATCAGCGCGGAGCGGATGGCGAACTGGCCGACCGGGCCGCAGCCCCAGATCGCGACGGTGTCGCCGGGCTCGATTTGCGCATTCTCGGCGGCCATGTAGCCCGTCGGGAAGATATCGGACAGGAACAGCGCCTGATCGTCGGTGACGTTTTCGGGAATCTTAATCGGCCCGATGTCAGCCATCGGTACGCGGAGATACTCCGCCTGGCCGCCGCAATATCCACCCAGCATGTGGCTGAAGCCGAACAGGCCGGCCGGCGAGTGGCCCATCGCTTTGGCGGCCATCTCGGCATTCGGGTTGGTACGATCACAGGCGGCGAACAGGCCCTTCTTGCAGAACCAGCAATCGCCGCAACTGATCGTGAACGGCACCACGACGCGGTCGCCGATCTTGAGGTTGGTCACTTCCGAGCCAAGCGCGACGACCTCGCCCATATTCTCGTGCCCGAGGATGTCACCGGCTTCCATCGTCGGCTGGTAGCCGTCGAGCAGATGAAGGTCGGAGCCGCAGATGGCGCAGGCGGTGACCTTGATGATCGCGTCGCGCGGGTGCTTGATCTCGGGGTCCGCGACGGTGTCGACGCGGACGTCGCCTTTACCGTGCCAGCATAAAGCGCGCATGTCTCTTCTCCGTTTCAGCAGGGGCTCGGCCGGGATCGGAAAAGCGACTGGATTGTCTCAACGTCCCTCGACGGCGAATGGGGGCAGGCACTCCGTGCCCGCCCTGCAATGCCGTTGCGTTAAACCAAGATTGTCTCACTTCAGGCTGATTGGCCCGTTCATCCCCGGCCAGTCGGAGTAGCCGACCGAGCCTCCGCCGTACCAATATTGCTTGGGAGCCTCGGCGAGCGGGGCGCTGGTACGCAGACGGTCGACGAGATCGGGGTTGGCGAGGAACGGCCGGCCGAAGCTGAACAGATCGGCATCGCCGTTCGCCAGCGTCTCCTCGGCGAGATCGAGCGTGTACTGATTGTTGGCGATGTAAGCGCCACTAAAGCGCTTGCGCAGGTTCTGGAAGTCGATGCCGTCCGGCACGTCTCTGGTCTGCTGGGTCACGCCTTCGATGTCGTGGATGTAGAGCAGGCCTATCTCGGACAGCGCGTCGACGAACGTGTCGAACGTCTGCACGACCTGGCTGTCGAGCGGCGTCTTGCCGGGCTCGGTCGTCGCCGGCGAGATACGGATGCCCACCCGCTTCGCACCCCAGACCTCGACCACGGCACGGACCACGTCGAGCGGGAATCGGAGGCGGTTCTCGATGGAGCCGCCATACTCATCCGTCCGCCGGTTGGTGCTGTCGCGGATGAACTGCTCGAGGAGGTAGTTGTTCGCGGCGTGAACCTCAACGCCGTCGAAGCCGGCAGCCTTCGCTTGCTGGGCGGCGTGCCGGTAATCCTCGACGATGCCGGGGATCTCGGCTGTTTCAAGCGCGCGTGGGGTGACGAAATCCTTCAGGCCGTCATTGGTGAATGCCTGTCCTTCCGCCGCGATCGCGGACGGCGCCACGGGAAGTTCGCCGCCGTGCAGATCAGGGTGCGAGATGCGGCCCGTGTGCCAGAGCTGAAGGAAGATCAGACCGCCGCGCCGGTGCACGGCCTCGACGATCGGCCGCCACGCAGCAACCTGCGCGTCCGACCAGATGCCGGGCGTCATTGCATAGCCGCGCGCTTGGGCCGAGATGTTGGTCGCCTCGGTGATGATGAGGCCTGCATCGGCACGCTGGCCATAATAATCGGCGGCGAAGCCGGGCGGCACACCGTCGTCGTTTGAGCGGCTGCGTGTCAGCGGCGCCATGACGATGCGGTTCTTGAGTTGCAGATCGCCAATCGTGACGGGTTGCAGGACGCGGCTGGCAGATGGGGTGGACAAGAGATGATCCTCCGTTGGAGCGACGAGGCCCCAAGCGAGGCGAGGGTCACAACGCGCGAGCGCCGGCTTGCTCCCGAAGGATTGAGGATAAGCGCCTACCGCAGCCCATATCGCACCCGACCATCTACAGCTGCGGCGGTCACTGAACGGCTCGGACGTGAGCTGAACAAACGTCGGAAGTCGGGAACGACAATGGCCCGCTTAACGGCCGCAAGTGGGTCATTCCCTGTGAATAGGCACTATTGCTTCGCCAATTTACCAATCCAAGTGGCCTTTCAGTGCAACTGGGACTCAAGCCCAGTCTTATCCGATTCTGAACAGATCGAGGTTTCCAGCACCATGCTCAAATCAATTCAGGTCATCGTTACCGCGGCTCGACCATGCTCGACAGTCGCCGTACCAGACGTCTTGATCACGCCGTCGGGCCGCGTGACGGTATCGACGGTGCGGAAGTCGGTCTTCCACTGGTCGGTGGTTAGATCGCATAGCAGATAACCGCGCCGGTCGTTGGTCCAGGCGAGGAACGGGTTACGGGCGCGGATGCGGTTTTCGCCGATCCGCCGGTCCGCGCCGTCGCCGCCTGAGGTGATCGACGTGCCGACGAACTCGACTGCGACGGCATCCCCCTGGCCGCCTTCGGTACGCAGCACGCCGGCATAATTCTGGTGCTCGTCACCGGTCAGCACGACCATGTTGCCGGGCCCCTCGACCATTTTCAGCACGCGTTCGCGCGGCGCGTCGTAGCCGCCCCAGCTGTCCATGTTGCGGATCGGTGCGGGTTCGTCGCCGGTCCGCCGGTCGAGCGGCATCATCATCACCTGTTGTGCCAGCGCGTTCCAGCGGGCCTTCTTTTGCTTCAGGGCAGTGGCGAGCCATGCCTCCTGGGTCCGTCCCATCATCTGCGCGGCAGGATCGGCCCAGTCCGCACAGCGAGGCCTAAAACCGTCATCGCACGGTTGATCGGTCCGGAACTGCCGAGTATCGAGCAGATGCAGGTCGAGCAGATTGCCGATCGTCGCCCGGCGATAGATCTGCATGCCGGCGGCCCCCGGAAATGCCGAGCGGCGCAGCGGCATGTGCTCATAATAGGCCTGGAACGCGGCGGCACGGCGCAGCGCGAACACCTCGCGCGGATCCTTCTCCTGGTCAATCTCGCCGACCCAGTTGTTCTCGACCTCATGATCGTCGAATGTCACGAACCATGCGGCTGCGGCATGTGCGGCCTGCAGGTCCGAGTCGGTCTTGTACTGGGCATAGCGGCGGCGATAATCAGCAAGGTCGAACAGCTTCTGTCCGGCATGCTCGCGGACGAACCGGCGCGGCTTGCCGTCATAGCCGACCGGCATCGGCGCGCTTCGGCCCTCGTAGATATAGTCGCCGTAATGGAAGACGAATGCCGGATCGTCTGCCGCGAGGTGGCGATAGGCGGTGTAGAGCCCGTCCTCGTAATTCTGGCAGCCAGCGACCGCGAAACGCAGCCGGTCGAGGCAGGCGCCAGCGATCGGCAGGGTGCGCGCGCACCCCGCGGGCGAGCGCTCGCTGCCGACTATGAAACGGTGCCAATAGGGGCGATCGGGAAGCAGGCCAGCGACCTCGACATGGACCGAATGGGCGAGTTCAGGACGCGCGAGCGCCTTGCCGCCGGCGACCAGCGTCGCAAAGCGCGGATCGGTCGCGACCTGCCACTCACCTCCACCGGCTGCATCGGCATGCCGCCATGCTCGGCCAGCGGATCGGGGGCGAGGCGGGTCCAGATGACGAAGCCGTCCGCGGCCGGATCGCCTGCCGCGATGCCGAGGCGAAACGGGTAAGCGGTGAAGAGTTGTTGCGCGCGCAGGATTGCCGGTGCGCCGATCATGGCGGCAGCGGCACCGATCATGGTGCGGCGATTGAGTAGCAGGCGCGAGCCGATCGTGTCGGTCATGATTGTCTCGTCAGTAGAGAGGCTGGGCAACGAGTGCCGCTTCGCGTGTGCACTGGGCCGTATCGGGTTTCGCCGCGTCGCCGCTCTGCCGGAGTGTGGCGATCTCCTGCCTGGCCGCGGCGAGATCGGTGGCGAAGGCCGGATCACCCTGCATGGCGGTCAGCGTCGACGAGGCCGACAGCCGCCCCGCCTCGACCGCGCTCGCATTGTGGACGCCGCACACGATCCGGCTTTCACCGTACGCCCGACCACGCGCCAGAAGCGCGGTTGCAAGATCGGGCGCGATCTGCGCGAGCAAGGTCGCCGTCGTCCAGCCCGCGGTCGTATGGCCCGACGGATAATCATAGCTGTCCGCGACCTCCGATGCAGGCTGGCAGATCGGCCCGCGGTCGATCAGGAACGGGCGCTGCCGCTTGTAGAACGTCTTCGCGATGCCGGTCTGGCGCCCCGTATCGAACATGGCGCGCCGTAGCAGCGCGGCCGTCCGTGGCGCGCTTTCAGGCGTCATCGCGATCCCCATGGCGCAACTGAAATCGCGGAAGAGGTCGGTCGGGCTCGACTTCACGTCGTTTGTCGCCATCGCCCAGCGAGGACTGCCCTGCAACGCGCGTGTCGCTTTGAAGATCGCGCGGTCGGCGAGACCGCGAGGATCGGTCGACTTCGGGGCAGGCGGCAGGACGTCCAGCACGTCGAACGTGCCGGGCTTGAGATACCCCGCCGGCCCGAGCGCCTGCTGCGCACCGGCGACGGCACCAAGGCTTGCCAGCGTGACGGCGATGATAAGCGGCAAACGGGTCATGGGGTCGGCATCTTAATGGCTTGGATCCTGGGGATCGTGAAAAAGCGTCCACCCATCGTGCGACGATGATGGGCCGCGAAAATGTCAGCCACGTTGCATCGCCCGCTCCCACAGAGCAGCGGTTTCCGCTGGCGGCGGACCGTCGATCACGAGCAGCAATCGCTCCTCGCCGGTGCCTGCAATCGGCGGCGAGCGGTGGACGATCGCCTGCTCGCCGGCGAGGATGCGGCCCTTGAACAGGCCGACCGCGCCTTCAGCGAGCGATCGCCGTGTCTCGATCGCCGGCGCATCGACGATCTCTACCGATCGTTCGATCCACTGCGTCCCCGATCCGCGATAGGTGCAGATCAGCCGAACGGACACGTAATCCGCGTGCCAGCGCTTGCAGGCATCGCCGACTACCCGTTCCAGCCGGATCACGACGTGCGACAGATCCATGATCGCCGCGAAGGACTTGGCCAGCGCAGCGATGTCCGCAGTGATATCCGCATGCCAGGCGGCCAGCGGCTGCTGTGCGAACGCCTCGGTCAGTGCGGCATGCGCACGTCCGACTGGCGTCGTCATCTGGATGGTGCCGAAGCCGACCAGCGACTCGACCGGCAGCATCGAGGGACGCTCCCAGATCGCAAGGTTCACGTCAGGGTCAAGGATCGCCGCGAAAGCATCGATGGTCCGCGCACGGTGAACGTGCGAGCGGCACGGGGCGAGTATAGCCGCGCCGTCCATCATGCCATCTCCCGCACGCCCCAGGCGGGGAACGGATCGGGCAGCCCCTGCCACAGCCGGGGCGTGAAAGCGGCCGCGGGGACGAGGCACGCATCGAGGCGCCGCCTGATCTCGGCCTCATTCATGTCGATGCCGATGAAGACCAGCTCCTGCCGCCGGTCGCCCCAGATCGCCGACCATTTTGTCGCCACCATTCGGTCCCAGGCCTCACCGCTTGGGCGCTTCGCTTCCGGTACGCACGCCCACCATCGGCCCAGCGCCCCGGTCACCGTTTGGGCGCCGGCTTGTGCGAGTTCGCCGCACCAGTCGGGTCGCGTCGCGAGCCAGAAATGGCCCTTGGCCCGGACCACACCCGGCCAGCCGCCGCGTGCGAACGCGTGGAACTTCACCGGGTCGAACGGTGCGCGTGCGCGGTAGACGAAGCTCTCAACGCCGTATTCCTCGCTCTCGGGGCGGTGATCGGCGTGACCGTAGAGTTCCTTGGCCCAAAGCGGGTGCAGTTCCGCCTTCTCGACGTCGAACAGGCCGGTTTCGATCACCGAGTCGAGCGGTACGTGTCCGTGACGCGCTTCGATGATGCGGGCATCGGCGTTGAGCGACGCCACCAGCTTGCGCACGGTCGCAAGGTGTCCGGCATCGACGAGATCGGCCTTGGTGATGACGATCACGTCCGCGAACTCGATCTGCTCAACGAGCAACCCGACCAGGCTGCGGCGATCGTCGTCGCCAAGTGCCTCGCCGCGGTCGGCGAGGAAGTCGGTGCTCGCATAGTCGCGCAGCAGATTGGCGGCGTCGACCACCGTCACCATCGTGTCGAGCCGTGCGACATCCGACAGGCTTTCGCCCTGCTCGTCCTCGAACGAGAAGGTCGCGGCTACCGGTAGCGGCTCGGAGATGCCGGTGCTCTCGATCACGAGGCAGTCGAACCGCCCAGTATCGGCCAGCGCGCGTACTTCGAGGAGCAGATCCTCGCGCAGCGTGCAGCAGATGCAGCCATTAGTCATCTCGACCAGCGTGTCCTCGCCGCGCGACAGGGCGGTATCGCCGCTGCGAACCAGGTCGGCGTCGATGTTCACCTCCGACATGTCGTTGACGATCACCGCCACGCAGCGACCCTCCCGGTTGGCGAGGATGTGATTGAGGAGCGTGGTCTTTCCGGCACCAAGGAATCCGGACAGGACCGTGACGGGTAACAGCGGCTTGGCATCTTGCACCATCGACCTACCTTATATGCTATGATACTATGTATCATTAAGGTGACGATAGTGGCTGTGGCAAGATGAAAGCGATACGGACCTTTGGAATGGATTGGCTCGACCGCGCAGCGATGGCGGGATCGGCAGCGTGCATGGTTCACTGTCTCGTACTGCCGATCCTCCTGGCAGCGATACCAGCTGTGTCTGCGTTCATCGTAATACCGGAAAGCTTCCACCGCTGGGTGCTGCTGTTCGCGGCCCCGATCGCGGCGATCGCACTGGTCGGAGGGCACGCGCGCCACGCGGCGTCGTGGCCGCTGTGCCTTGGCGCTGCCGGACTGGGCCTGATGACGATAGGGGCCTTCGCACTGCCGGAGGGCGGCGCCGAAATCGCCGTCACGTTGACCGGCGGCATACTGGTGGCGATCGCCCACACGGCCAATCTGCGGTTGCGGCATAGCTGAGGCGGCTTGGCAAATCACCTGCGCCTATGGTCAGTTTGATCCGTTGGGCCTCCAATGCAGCTACCCGCTGCTCGGCCGATGTGTTGAGCTCAACCTCGCGCCCACAGGACACCGCCTCGGGCTCGTTCCGTGGAGCCCACTCGGCTTGGGAATGCTGACGGGCAAGTACGGTAGCGATATGCTGGCCGACTTCGGGCAGCAACAGCGCCTCGATGCGGTAGGCGCATCGCCTTAGTTCAAACCTTACTTCATCTTCGACGTGTTGCGCGCCTGTATCTTCGGCGGCAGCGACATGAGAATTTGGGGCGGGGGCGGCTGAACGAACGGCCGCTTGCAGGAAGGCCGCGGGCGGGGCTGAATGTCACTTAATAGGTCATGGTCGCTGGACAGATAACGTATTGTGTATCCGCAAGTTGCTCATTCATAAGCCGCCTTTGCGTCCACGTTTTCAGCCGGGACGCTTTAACTGGGCTTTCCAGTGCTTCTGCAAGGAACATCGGGTGCGGTCCAGTCGAACTCGTAGGTCGTCTGCACCGTCTCGCCGTTGCCAATCGACGCCTTCTTCCCAGCGGGGTCATAGGAAATCCAGCCCATGCTGTTGTCGAAGGCAGCGATGCGCGCATTGTCGCGCTGCGCCGTCGCAACATCGATTTCGGGCTGTTCGACGCGCGATGCGCGGACCATGCGGATTGCTCCGTCCCGCATTTCCCACGCGCGGTGGTAGGCGCGGCCGAACAGCCGGGTGTCGAAGCTGCTCTTGGACGACCACTGCTTCGCCTGCGTCGAGGTCGGAACCCGCATGGTGGTTACGAAGCAGGTGTACTCCGGCTTGGTGTAGAACGGCGCATCACGGTTCTGGTCGGATGCACGCACCCGCCGCTCCGGCGGGCTGAACCCGCCGCCTGGCAACGCCAGTGATTTGGCGCCCGCCCCGTCGTCGGACCAGTCGAAGGTGCCTGTACCGCTGATGGTCAGGATGCTGGCACCCGCCGCTGGGTCGTAACGCCATTTGACGTCATCGATCGTCTGGAAGGTGTCGCCGATTGCGTTCTGACGGAAGGCGTCGAGCAGCTGTGCAGCGGTCGCCGGCGCGAACTGTATCTGTTTCTGCAGGCCCTTGACGCCGCGAAGAATTTCTGTCGATACGATCCGGGCCGGTTTGTCAAAGCCCGCACGCGCATCGATCTCGAACAGATTGATTTCGTCAGGCGTGGTCGCTGGCTTCCACTGCAGCTTTTCGAGGGTGCTGCCCTTGGCGGTCAGCGGCAGAACCCAACTCGCTGGGTAGACGAGCCGAGGGTTGGGCGATGCGACCGAAGGTAGGGTTCCGTCCAGCCAGTAGCTCGTGCCGTCGATATGTGCTCGGACGAGGACGTGATCGAACAACTGCGGCAGTGCCAGTCGCTGGTCGAAGCCGTCGTCATTGCCGCTTGAGTTGACCAGAACGGGCTCCGCATCGATACCCATCTCTGCCAATAGCGCTAAGAGCAGCACGGTCTTGCCCTTGCAGTCGCCGTAACGGCGCTGCCAGGTCTCGTCGGCGGTGGCAGGGATGAGGTTGCCGCCGTTCAGGCCGACGTAGATGTAGCGCACGTCCTGCTGCACCAGCTTCAATGCCGCGGCCGCACGATCCAGCGGACGCGGTTGCGCAGCGGCGATGCGGGCCGCTTCGCGTTTCACGGCCGAGCCTGCAGCCGGTGTCGCGGCCTTGGCGAACATCGGGGCGAAATGACGCGACACCGTCGGCCAGTCGGCGAACTGGCTGAACTCCACGGCGCGCTGCCACTGGTAGCGGTTCGGGGCGTCCTTCGGCGGCGAAAGAAGGGGCGGATTGTCGAAGCGGAAGTCGACTGCCCGCTCAGCTTTCACCATCGCGCTCGTCATGTCGGCAGTGGGCTTGAGGTTGGGCTCACGACCCTGATCCCAGCTCAGCCCGAGGTGGTAGCGGCCAGGCGCCGGGCTCGGTCCCAGCACGAGGATGCCCGCCTCGTTGCGCCCGAGCCCTGGATCGCTGGAGAAGATCGTCATGTCGACTTCAAGCTCGTCGCCGACGCGAAGGTCGGGTATCCTGAGTACCGCTGTTAGCGTCCCGTCGAGCTTTGCCGCCTCCAGCTGATCCTCGCGGCGCAGTATGTCGAACTTGGCGTCCTTTAAGGCATCAACGACCTGACCATCGCGGAAAACCTTGATCTCGTGGACAATGGGGGCGCCTGCGCCGGGGTTCCAGGCGATGGAGATGTTGCCGAGCGGCAGGGCCGCCGAGTCGAGGAGTTTGATGCGATAGCCGAGATACTGCGCCTGTCCCTTGTCGCTGAGGTGAACCTCGACGTCCTGTCGCCGGAAGAAGACCGGACCGGTCGTGGTGGCCGGCAATGGCAGTAGCGTGGACGGCTTGGCCCAGGTCGGGGCAGGACCGCGACGAACCTGCTCGGTCTGCGCGCAGACGGGGCCCGCGACGATCATCGACGCCGCAAGCAGCAATCCAGCACGCAACATCGTTGAACCCCCATGCCCTCTGTCGGCCGTTAGTGTGGCAGATGCACGCTCGTGTTCAAGATGGTACCATCCGCTGCCTTGCCATCAGCGGTCAGCCTGAAGCGAACCAATTGGATGCACGGTTGACGGTGATGGCTGCTTCAGCCGGCGCATCAGCAATCAAGATGAACGAGCGACCGCAGTTCGGAAGCGACAAATGGATTGCGAGTGGCGCCTTTTGGGTCAATCAGTTACTCGCTGGCAATCGTCGAACTGCGTTTCCGCTTCAGGCCGGCGCTCTCGGCCTTCAGCGGCCGCGAGACGGGGCACACCTCCTGCACGTAAGCGTTGAGCGTGTTGGCAAGGTTGTCCGCCACCAGCCGGTAGAACACGAATTGACCGCGCTTCTCGCTCGCCACCAGCCCGGCATTCTCCAGTACGGACAGGTGCTGTGACACGGCCGGTTTCGACATCTCGAACCGGGACGCGATCTCGCCCGCGCTGAGCTCGGCGTGGGCGAGGTAGGCCAGAATCTTGCGGCGCGGGGTGGATGCCAGCGCCTCGAACACCTTCTGCATGAGGAACATTTAAGGGATAAGCTAATCGCTTGACAAGGGCGATAGCGTGTCACAGCATTTAAGCGATGAGTTAAGCGCTTGGAGGGTGGCATGGTTTCCGGTCATGATCGTGGTCGCGTCAACTCGCTCGTGGAGCTGCCTGACAGCAGCCCGGTCGACGGTGTGGTCCGGTGGGATGCGGCGCATTCGCTATGGAACGGGGCAATGCTGACAGTGTCGCTGGTGCTGGCACCCATGGCGTTCAGCTGGGGGGCGCTGGCGATCTGCCTGGTGCTCAGCGGAACCACGCTGCTCCTGGGCCACAGCGTGGGCTTCCACCGGCGGCTTATCCACCGCAGCTTCGACTGCCCGCTGTGGCTCGAACGGCTTCTGGTCTGGGCGGGCACCCTGGTGGGCATGAGCGGGCCGCTGTGGATGATCCGCACTCACGACCTGCGCGACTGGGCGCAACGACGAGCCGACTGCCACGATTATCTGGCGCACCGCCGCCCGCCGCTGCTGGACGCTTGGTGGCAGATGCACTGCCGGCTGGAGTTGAAGCGCCCGCCCGCGTTCGATCCTGGCCGCGTCGGTAGCGACCCGTTCTACCGTTTTCTGGAAGCGACGTGGATGGTGCAACAGGTGCCGGTCGCTGTGCTGCTGTTCCTGGCCGGCGGATGGGGCTGGGTGATCTGGGGCGTGTGCGTGCGTGTTTGCCTGTCGGTCACAGGTCACTGGTTCGTCGGCCATCTGGCGCATCGCACGGGGCCGCAGAGCTGGCTGGTGAACGACGCGGGCGTGCAGGCGCACGACGTGCCTTGGGCGGCGATCCCCACGATGGGCGAGGCGTGGCACAACAATCACCATGCCTTTCCGGGATCGGCGCGCATCGGGCTCTACCCCGGTCAGAGCGACTGGGGATATGCGTTCCTGCTGCTGCTGGAGCGAGCAGGGCTCGTCTGGAACATCGCGCTTCCCGAGCATTTGGCGCGCGAGGGCGCGTTGACCAGGGTAGCCCCGGAGCACGCGCACGAGGCCTTGTCCTTTGCGACACTTGTAGAGGAGGTCTGAGCGATGCGGCTGCCCTCCTTCGCCGGCGTGACGCGTCCGAGCCGCTATGCGCTCATCGCACCGGTGCTACTGCTGGTGCCGCACGCGGCTGTGGCGCTGCTGCTCCGCGCACGCGGCACGCCGCTACTTGCCGATGCGGGCTTCTGGTTGCTGCCGTTAAGGCGACTGGCGATGAGCCCGGACCTGCCCGCCGGTGACGCCGCAATCGCGTTCGCCGTTGCGCTAATAGCGGCGGGTGCGCTCGCACTCCTGTCGTTCCGGCGGGCCAACTGGTCCGGCGCAGGCTATGCGCTTGCAGCGGTGGTGGTGGTGCCGGCGGCGCAGATCGCGGCCGCGGCAATGCTCGCGCTACTCCCGCGGCTCGGGCAGCGCGACGGCCCCGGTTCAGCGCTTGCTCCAGGCAGCGATACCGCCCACGTGGTTCAGGGCGTACTCGCCGGTGTCGCCATCATCGTCGCGGCGGTGCTGGTCTCGGGGCTGACGTTTGGCAGTTATGGCTGGAGCTTGTTCGTTGCCACGCCGTTCCTGGTGGGTGTCACCACCGGCTACTTAGCCAACCGCCGGCTGCTGCTCAGCGGGCGCGCGACTGCCCGACTGGTGCTGATCGCCGCGGCGCTGGGCACGGCCGCGCTAGTGGCTTTGGCGCTTGAAGGGTTTGTCTGCATACTGCTCGCCGCACCATTGGGCGCCGTGGCAGCGTTGATCGGCGGGGCGGCGGGCCGCGCGGTCGCCAGAATGAACCAGGGCGGCGGCAAGCCGTTGGCGAGCGTGGCGTTGCTGCCCGCCCTGTTCGCTTTGGAAGCCGCCACGCCGCCCGATCTGCCGATCACCGCGCGGGCATCCGTTGAGGTCACCGCATCACCAGGTGCGGTGTGGTCGGCGCTTACCGGCGATCAGTCGATCGAAAGCGGGCCGGGCGTGTTGGGCGCAGCGGGTCTGGCCTATCCCTTGCGGGGCCGCCTACTCGGCCACGGTGTCGGCGCAGTCCGGCTGGGCGAGTTCTCAACCGGTGTCGCGCGCGAGCGCGTGACCGAATGGGTGCCCGGTCGTCGCCTTGGCTTTGAGGTTCTGAAGCAAGCGCCAGCGATGGAGGAGATGAGCCCTTACCGCCGCGTCCACGCACCGCACGTCCAAGGCTACTTCGAGACCGGCAGGACCGGCTTCACCCTCTTCCCGCTGCCGGGCGGTCGCACCCGGCTCGACATCGAAGCGCATCACGTCCTGCGTGTTGAACCGGTGCTCTACTGGGAGCCGCTTGCTCGGCTGGCGATCCGCATGAACCTGTCGCGGGTTCTGGATGATCTCAAGGGTAAGGCGGAGGCGGGCGGCCGCACTGCTCGCCTTTAGAATTCGCGTGTGAGCTGATGGCTTGTGGACACGGACCCGAAGCTGAACCAACGGCTGTTTCCGGGAAGCGACAAGTCGGCCCCTAATGACCGGAAGTGGGTCTCAAGGTAGCGGATGGTCTCATATGCATCAGCTGAAATTCGGCACGCTGAGATGAGCAAATTTTTACCGGTGCGGTCCTACGAAGCGGCGCATGCCCCGACGGATACGCTCACATGATCTGCTTTCCCTTCTGAGCGACGAGGCAAAAAGGAGGTCGGGAGACCATGCGACCAACTGGGCCTCGATCATAGGTCCGCTGCACACCGTGCCACGCGCAAAGGGGCCTGGAGACGTATGGACGGTAATACCGGGCGGAACCCCTCAACAGCGGGCAACAATTAATGACGCAGTCAGGATCGTGTCCGCCGTTCACCCGGCAGTAAAATCAAGCTGACGGCTATGGCGAGGGCGGCGGCAACGTGAACGAACGGCTGAAGTTGGGCAGAGGGAAAAGGGCTGTAAAATGGCCGGATGTGGGGCAACGTATCGCTGCCTCGCGATTATCGATTATTCGTACAGAGGGTCGCAGGCGCCGAGTAAGCGCCGTCATTATTTCGAGCTGCCTCCATAAGCCGAGGCACGCCATCCGAAACAGAGATGTCATTCATCCACCGAATAGTTGCGCCAGTTTCACGTCGATACGCACGCCGAGCACGATGGCGCTTGGAATGTCGGTCGTGCGCTTGGACGCATAAATTGGGTCGGGGTTGATGACATATTGTACGTTTGGCAGAACACGCAGACCGGGCACGGTGGCCCAGCCGTAGTTGATTTCGCCGACGATCTCGTCGTGGTGCGGCGCGCCGGTGCCGCCCGCCTTGGCGCGCAGGTCGCGCAAATAGTCGATCTGCGGGTCGCTGAAATGGGTGTTGGAGACGATGAACCCGAT
>NZ_JFYV01000002.1 GCF_000632225.1 Sphingomonas sp. RIT328 | reverse complement strand
GCATCGCCGCCACCCCGCCCCGCCGCCGGCCGGCGATCGTCTCGGCGACCAGCCACGCCGCGCCGGCGATCAGCAGATTGTAGAAGACGGGCGACTGGCCGCCCCGCCCGCCGAGCAAGGCGATCCACACCAGATAGAGCAAACCCGCGGCAAGCGCGCCTGCCGGCCCGGCATGGCGCCGCGCGAAGCCGGCGATGATCCCCGCCGTCGCCGCCGCCGCCGCCAGCGCGAGCAGGTGATAGGTCACCCACGGCTCGCCGACGCCGTTCGCCGCCGCGGCGATGAGGAACAGCCCGATCGGCTTGCGGTCCCAGATATCGACATAGGGCAGCGCCCCCGCCCACATCCGCTCGCCGACCAGCAGATACATCTGCTCGTCGACGTCGATCAGCGGATTGCCGATATCGGGCAGGCGCAGCGCGACCGCGGCGAGCAGCAGGATCAGCCAGACGGAACGCCGCGACATAGGCGAAGGCTCTAGCGTCGGACGGTTAGCGCCGCGCTAACGCTGTCAGAACAGCTCACCCTGCGGACCGGCGGGTGGACGGAACAGGTCGCACCGCAGCGTCTCGCCGCGGTCGCCGAGCCCGTGCTTGCGACAGGCGATGCGGAACCGCGTCCGCATCAGCTCCGCCCAGGGCCCCTTGCCCTGCATCCGGGTGAAGAAGTCGGGATCATTGTCGCGGCCGCCGCGCAGCTCGCGGATGATCGCCATCACCTTGCCGGCGCGATCGGGGAAATGCGCGTCGAGCCAGGCGCGGAACAGCGGCGCGACCTCGTGCGGCAGGCGCACCGGGATGAAGAAACAGGATCGCGCCCCTGCCGCCGCCGCGCGCGCGACGAGCTGTTCCAGCTCGTGATCGGTGATCCCCGGAATGACCGGGGCGATCGAGACATAGACCGGCACCCCCGCATCGGCGAGCGCCCGCACCGCACGCAGCCGCCGTTCGGGATGCGGCGCGCGCGGTTCAAGCGTCGCGGCGATCCGCGCATCGAGCGAGGTGATCGACATCGCCACTCCGGCCAGCCCCTCCGCCGCCATGCCGGCAAGCAGATCGATGTCGCGCGTCACCCGATCGGACTTGGTGGTGATGGTCAGTGGATGCCGCGTCTCGGCGAGCAGCGCGACGATCGATCGCGTGATCCGCCAGTCGCGCTCGATCGGCTGATAGGGATCGGTATTGGTGCCGAGCGCGATCGGCGCGACCTGATAGCCGGGCTTGCGCAGCTCGGCGCGCAGCAGCTCGGCCGCCTGCGGCTTGGCGAACAGCTTGGACTCGAAGTCGAGCCCCGGCGACAGGTCGTGGTAGGCATGCGTCGGCCGCGCGAAGCAATAGATGCAGCCATGCTCGCAGCCGCGATACGGATTGATCGAGCGATCGAAGAAGACGTCGGGCGAGCTGTTGCGGCTGATGATCGTGCGCGGCTGTTCCACGGTCACGCTGGTGCGCAGCGCCGCCGGCGCCCCGTCGATCGCCTCCTGCGCATCCAGCCAGTCACCGTCCGCCTCGCGCTCCGGCAGGTTGAAGCGGCGGCTTTCGCCGTTGACGGTGGCGCCGCGGACGGCACGCCTGACGACCGGCTTGACCATGACGCATCCTATCGCCTAGCCTGGAACATAGCAAGAACGTTGGAGTGGAATTTCATGGCGGAGCTGACCTATCTCGAACTGCCCGTCGCCGACGCCGGACCGGCGAAGGCCTTTTACGCGGCGGCCTTCGGCTGGCAGTTCAGCGACTTCGGGCCGAGCTATGCGGCCACCACCACCGGCGGCTTCGATATCGGGCTACAGGCCGATCCGGCCGAGCGTACCGCCGCGCCGCTGCCGGTGATCGCCGTCGACGATCTCGCCGCCGCGCTTGCCGCGGTCGAGGCGGCGGGCGGACGGATCACCGCGCCGATCTTCGCCTTCCCCGGCGGCCGGCGCTTCCACTTCGCCGATCCGGACGGCCACGAACTGGCGGTGATGCAGGCCGACGCGTAGCGCAACGGTCGGCTCAGCGTTCCAGCAGCCGCGGCATCAGCTCGACGAAGTTGCACGGCCGGTGGCGGCTATCGAGCTGGTCCTGCAGGATGCCGTCCCAGCCGTCCTTCACCGCCCCGGTCGATCCGGGGAGCGCGAAGATATAGGTCCCGCGCGCGACGCAGGCGCAGGCGCGCGACTGGACGGTGCTGGTGCCGATCTTGGCGAAGCTCAGCCAGCGGAACAGCTCGCCGAAGCCGGGGATCATCTTGGTGGCAACGCGTTCGACCGCCTCGGGCGTGACGTCGCGGCCGGTGACGCCGGTGCCGCCGGTGGTGACGACGCAGTCGATCGCGGGCTTGTCGATCCATGATTCGAGCTGCGCGACGATCGCCTCGACGTCATCGCGCAGCAGCATGCGCTCGGCGAGGACATGCCCCGCCGCCGCGATCCGCGCGACCAGCGTATCGCCCGAGCGATCCTCGGCGAGGCCGCGCGTATCGGAGACGGTGAGCACCGCGATCCGCACCGGGTGGAAGGGGAGCGATGGATCGATCGGCATCGCTCAGCCCACCGATCGCAGCTGCGAGGCGACGCGATCGAGCGCGACGTCGCTGATGCCGGGGATCGCCTGGATCGTCTCGACCAATTCCATGTCGAGCAGGAAGTCGCGGCCGAGCAAGACTACCGCTTCCTCGCCACCCTCGACCGGGATACGCGCGCGCACTTCGCCCCGCGCGCCGCGATGCTGCGCGAGCAGCGCCGACAGTGCGGCGAAGGCGGCGGCATCCGCGACCTTGGCGGCGATCGTGAAGCGCGCGATCGATGCGAGTCCCTCGAACGGCTGGATGCGCTTGACCGAGACGCGCGGCGTCTCCTCACCCGGCCGGCGGTCGAGCTCGACGGTGATCAGCCCGCAACCACCGCAGCGCGCCGCCTCCTCGAGTTCGGCGGCGACCGAATCGTCGAAACAGGTGGCGACGAACTGGCCGCTCGCATCGGACAGGGTCGCCATCATATAGCGTTTGCCGCGTGCCGAGGTACGCCAGCGCGCATCCTCGACCAGCACCGCCATCGTCGCGCCGGCGCGCGTGCCGTCTTCGGGAATGTTGAGCTCGGTCAGCGCGACATATTGGCGCGCGCCGTGCATCTTGGCGAGATGGGTATGCCGGTCGACCGGATGCGCCGAGAAATAGAAGCCGAACGCCTCCTTCTCCTGCTCCATCGCCTCGGCCATCGACCAGCGCGTGCCCGCGGGCAGCTTGATCGCGTCGCCCGCCACCTCCTCATTGGCGAACAGGCCGTGCTGGCCGCTCGTCTTGCCCTCATGCGTCCGCGCCGCGACCGCGAGGATCGTCTCGGCGACGGCGTGGATGCCGGCGCGATTGGCGTCGAACGTGTCGAAGGTGCCGCTCGCCGCGAGCGTTTCGAGCTGGCGCTTGTTGATGAGGCGCGGGTCGACGCGGGTGGCGAGATCGTCGATGCTCTTGAACGGCCCGTTGGCGCTGCGCTCGGCGACGAGCTTCTCCATCGCCCCCTCACCCACCGACTTCAGCGCGGCGAGCGCGTAGCGGACGGCAAGACCGCCCTCCTCGGTCTCTTCGACGTCGAATTCGGCGTCGCTCTTGTTGATGTCCGGCCCGCAGATCGTCACGCCCAGCCGGCGCATGTCGTCGACGAAGATGCAGAGCTTGTCGGTCTGCGCCATGTCATAGCACATCGACGCGGCGTAGAATTCCTCCGGATGATGCGCCTTCAGCCAGGCGGTCTGATAGGCGAGCAGCGCATAAGCGGCGGCGTGGCTCTTGTTGAAGCCATAGCCGGCGAACTTGTCGATCAAGTCGAACAATTCGTTGGCCTTGACCTTGGGGATGCCGTTCACCTTGGCGCAGCCCTCGACGAAGATCGCGCGCTGCGCGTCCATCTCCGCCTTGATCTTCTTGCCCATCGCGCGGCGCAGCAGATCGGCGCCGCCGAGCGAGAAGCCGGCGAGGATCTGCGCCGCCTGCATCACCTGTTCCTGGTAGACGAAGATGCCATAGGTCTCGGCGAGGATCGGTTCGAGCAGGTCGTGCGGATAGACGATCGGCTCGGTGCCCTGTTTGCGGCGGCCGAAGCTCGGGATATTGTCCATCGGGCCGGGACGGTAGAGCGAGACGAGCGCGATGATGTCGCCGAAATTGGTCGGGCGCACCGCGCTGAGCGTGCGGCGCATGCCTTCCGATTCGAGCTGGAAGACGCCGACCGTGTCGCCCTTCTGAAGCAATTTGTAGACCGCCTCGTCGTCCCACAGCAAAGCATCAAGATCGACGGTGATGCCGCGCTTGGCGAGCAGCTGCACCGCCTTCTTGAGCACCGACAGGGTCTTGAGGCCGAGGAAGTCGAACTTCACCAGCCCCGCGCCCTCGACATACTTCATGTCGAACTGCGTCACCGGCATGTCGGAGCGCGGATCGCGGTACAGCGGCACCAGCTGCGCGAGCGGCCGGTCGCCGATCACCACGCCGGCGGCGTGGGTGGACGAATGGCGCGGCAGGCCTTCCAATTTGGTGGCGAGGTCGAGCAGGCGGCGGACCTGATTGTCGTTGGCATATTCCTTCGCCAACTCGGGCACGCCGTTGAGCGCGCGCTTGAGGTCCCACGGATCGGTCGGATGGTTGGGGACGAGCTTGGCGAGCCGGTCGACCTGGCCGTAGCTCATCTGGAGCACGCGGCCGGTGTCCTTGAGCACCGCGCGCGCCTTGAGCTTTCCGAAGGTGATGATCTGCGCGACCTGATCGCGGCCGTATTTCTCCTGCACGTAGCGGATCACCTCGCCGCGCCGCGTTTCGCAGAAGTCGATGTCGAAGTCGGGCATCGACACGCGCTCGGGATTGAGGAAGCGTTCGAACAGCAGCCCGAGCTTCATCGGATCGAGATCGGTGATGGTCAGCGCCCAGGCGACCACCGAACCGGCGCCCGATCCGCGCCCCGGCCCGACCGGAATATCGTGATCCTTCGCCCATTTGATGAAGTCGCCGACGATCAGGAAATAGCCGGGGAAGCCCATCTGGACGATGACGTCGACTTCGAAGGCGAGCCGCTGGCGATAGGCGTCGCGCCAATTGGGATCGTCCGGCTGGGTGCCGAGCTGTTCGATCCGGTCGAGCCGCTTCTCCAGCCCCGCCGCCGCCTCGGCGCGCAGCATCGCCGCCTCGCCCTCGCGATCGCCGGCAAGGCTGGGCAGGATCGGCTTGCGATAGGGCGCCATCACCGCGCAGCGCTGCGCCACCACCAGCGTGTTCTCGATCGCCTCGGGCAGATCGGCGAAGGTCTCGCGCATGATCTCGGCGGGCTTGAGCCAGGCGTCGGGGCAGGAGCGGACGCGATCCTCGCTTTCGACATAGGTCGAATGCGCGATGCACAGCATCGCATCATGCGCGTCGAGGAAGCCGCTGTCGGAAAAGCAGCAGGGATTGGTCGCGACCAGCGGCAGATCGCGCGCATAAGCGAGATCGACCAGTGCCGCCTCCGCCGCTTCCTCGACCGGATCGCCGCGCCGCGCCAGCTCGATATACAGGCGGTCGGGGAACAGCGCCTGCAGCCGGTCGAGGCAGGCGGCGGCGCGATCGGGCTGATCCTCGTGGAGCAGCCGCGCGAGCGTGCCCTCGCCGCCCGCGGTCAGCGCGATCAGCCCGTCGGTGCGCCCCTCCAGCGCGGCGAAGTCGACGTGCGCGGGCAGTTCGATCGGCCGTTCGAGATGCGCGAGGCTGACCAGGGCGCACAGATTGTCATAGCCGCGCGCGTCCTGCGCATAGAGCGCGATCCAGTCGAGCGGCGCGGCGACGCCATCGGGCATGTCGGGCCGCGCGACGCACAGCATCGTGCCGATCACCGGCTGGACGCCGTCCTTCTTCGCCGCATCGGAAAAGGCCATCGCCGCATACAGGCCGTTGCGGTCGGTCAGCCCGGCGGCGGGGAAGCGCAACGCCTTGGCCTGTTTGGCGATCGCCTTGGGATCGATCGCCCCGTCGAGCATCGTGTAGGACGAGAAGATACGGAGCGGTACGAAACCCGAATGAGCCATCGCGGGAGACTTAGTCGGTCCGCCCCGATTGTCGAGGTGCGCCGGCGGAACCTGCGGTGGATAACTCCGTTACGCGGGCTCAACGGAGGAGATTCGTCAATGACGGACACATCGCTCAATCAAGACCCGCTCCACCCGCCCGCCGCCGGCGCCGGCTGGGGCTGGATCTTCGCTTATGGCGTGCTGTCGATCGTGCTCGGCATGCTCGCCTTCCTCAATCCCTTCGCCGCGACCTATGCCGCGACGATGGTGATCGGCGCCTTCTTCATCGCCGCCGGCCTCGTCTCGGTCGCCGCGGGGATCGCCGGCAAGGATCACGAAGGCCGCGGCTATGCGATCGGCTTCGGCCTTCTGTCGCTGGTGATCGGGCTGCTGATGGCGTTCAGCCCCGGCACGGCCGCTGTGTCGCTGACCCTGCTCGTCGCGATCTGGCTCGGCATCCGCGGCGCGCTCGAGATCGGGCTCGGCGCGCGCTTCCGGCGCGGCCGCGGGCTGATGATCGCGCTCGGCGTGATCAACATCCTGCTCGCCGTCTACGTGCTCGCCACCCTGCCCTGGTCGGCGCTGACGCTGCCCGGCTTCATCCTCGGGATCAGCTTCCTGCTCGGTGGCGTGACCGCGCTCGTCTCGGCGCTGCACCACAAGAAAGGCGCCAAGCCGTTCGCCGCACCGGAGGTGTGAGCGCGCTAGAGCAATGCCTCGATCGCGCCGGCGATCTGCTCCGGCTTGGTCGTCGGTGCGTAGCGGCGCACCATCGTGCCGCTGCGGTCGACGAGGAATTTGGTGAAGTTCCACTTGATCGCCTGCGAGCCGAGCAGACCCGGTGCAGCCGCCTTGAGCCGGGTGAACAGCGGATCGGCATCGGCGCCGTTGACGGCGACCTTGGCGAAGACCGGGAAGGTCACGTCATAGGTCAGCGAACAGAAACCGGCGATCTCGGCGGCGTCGCCCGGCTCCTGCGCGCCGAACTGGTTGCACGGGAAGCCGAGCACCGCAAAGCCGCGCGTCGCGAAGCGGCGGTGCAGCGCCTCCAGCCCCGCATATTGCGGCGTGAAGCCGCATTGCGAGGCGGTGTTGACGATGAGCAGCACCTGCCCCGCCCATCGGTCGAGCGCGATCCGGCCGCCATCCGCCGCGGTGACGGCAAGGTCGGTAACGCCGCTCATCCGTGACGCGCCAGCAGAAAGCGGAGGTTCTGCTGTACCCCCGGCCATTCGCGATCGAGAATCGAATAGACGACCGTATCACGCAGCCGTCCATCCGCCATCAGCTGATGCCCGCGCAGCACGCCGTCCCGCCTGGCACCGAGCCGCTCGATCGCCGCCTGGCTGCGCAGATTGAGCGAATCGGTGCGGATCTGCACGCACTGGCAGTCCATCACCGCGAAGGCGTGGGTCAGCAGCAGCAGCTTGGCCTCGGTATTGACGCCGGTGCGCTGCACCGCCTTGGCGTAGAAGGTGCCGCCGATCTCGAGCCGGCGATGCTGCGGCGCCATCCGCATATAGCGTGTCGTACCGACCACCTGACCGGCCGGATCGCAGACGGCAAAGAGCAGCGCGCGGCCGAAGTCCTGCTGCTCGAACGCCGAGTCGATCCAGCGATCGGGCTGTTTGAGCTGCGAGACATTGGCGTAGAAGGTGTCCCACAGATCACCCGCCGCCGCGACCGCCGCCAGCGCATCCCGGTCGGCGCGGTCCAGCGGCCGCAGCGTGACATGCCGCCCGCGCAGCGTCGGCACATCCGTCCAGCTCACGTCAACACGCCCTCGTGCAGCCGGACAACGCGGTCCATCCTCTGCGCGAGCCGCTCGTTGTGCGTCGCGATCAGCGCCGCCGAGCCCTCGCCGCGCACCAGCCGCAGGAATTCCGCAAGCACCACGTCGGCAGTCTGTTCGTCGAGATTGCCGGTCGGCTCGTCGGCGAGGACCAGCGCCGGCCGGTTGGCGAGCGCCCGCGCCACCGCGACGCGCTGCTGCTCGCCGCCCGACAGCTGGCTCGGCCGGTGGGTCAGCCGGTGGCCGAGGCCGAGCGCGGTGAGCAGCGCCACCGCGCGATCGTCCGCCGCCTTGCGCTCCGCGCCATGGACGAGCTGCGGCAGCACGACATTCTCGGTCGCGTTGAAGTCGGGCAGCAGATGGTGGAACTGGTAGACGAAGCCGAGCCGGTCGCGGCGCATGATCGTGCGGCCGTGCGCGTCGAGCTTCGCCGCCTCCGCGCCGCCGATCATGATCGATCCTTCGAAACCGCCCTCGAGCAGCCCGACCGCCTGCAACAGCGTCGACTTGCCCGAACCGGACGGGCCGACCAGCGCGACGATCTCGCCCGGCGCGACCGACAGGTCGACGCCGCGCAGCACGTGGATCGTCTCCCCGCCCTGGCTGAAGCTGCGGGTCAGGCCGGTGGTGCGGAGGACGTCATTCATAGCGCAGCACCTGTACCGGATCGGTGCTCGCCGCCTTCCACGCCGGGTAGAGCGTGGCGAGGAAGCTGAACACCAGCGCCATCAGCGCGATGACGATGATCTCGACCGGATCGGGCTTGGACGGCAGATCGGTGAGATAGCGGATCGACGGATCCCACAGGTTCTGGCCGGTGACGAGCTGGACGAGGTTCACCACCGCCTGCCGGTAGAAGAGGAAGACGAAGCCGAGCGCCAGCCCCGCGACGGTGCCGAGCGCGCCGATCGTCGTGCCGACCACCATGAAGATGCGCATCAGCCCGACCCTTGTCGCCCCCATGGTGCGCAAAATGGCGATGTCGCGCGTCTTGGCGCGGACCAGCATGATCAGCGACGACAGGATGTTGAACACCGCGACGAGGATGATGATCGACAATACGGTGAACATCGCCACCCGCTCGACCTCGAGCGCCTGGAACAATTGCGCGTTCATGCTGCGCCAGTCGGCGATCACCGACCCGCCGCGCAACCGGTCGGCGAGCGGCGCGAGGATCGTCCCGACCTTGTCGGCATCGACCGTCTCGATCTCGACCATGCTGACATTGTCGCCGAGCATCAGCAACGTCTGCGCGTCGCTGATCGGCATGATCACATAGGCCTTGTCGTAATCGTACAGCCCGATCTCGAAGATCGCGCCGACGGTATAGCTGACGATGCGCGGCACCGTGCCGAACGGCGTCGTCTGCCCCTGCGGACTGAACAGCGAGATCTGGCTGCCGACCGTCGCACCGAGCGCCTCGGCGAGTCGCGAGCCGATCGCGATCCGGCCGCTGCCCGGCGTGATGCCGTTGAGCGTCCCCATGGTGAGCTTGCTGCCGATCACCGGCTTGATGTCGTCCATCTGCACGCCGCGCAGCAGCACCGCCTCGGCCCGGCCATTGTAGGTGGCGGCAAGCGGCTGTTCGATCATCGGCACCGCCGAGGTGACGCCGGGGGTCTGCCGCGCCTGCGCGACCACCTCGCGCCAGTCGGGCATCCGCCCGCCGATCGGCTGGATCACCGCATGGCCGTTGAGCCCGACGATCTTGTCGAACAGCTCCGCGCGGAAGCCGTTCATCACGCTCATCACGATGACCAGCGCGGCGACGCCGAGCATCACCGCGACCAGGCTGATCGAGGCGACCAGGAAGATGAACGCCTCGCCCTTGCCCGGAAGCAGGTAGCGCCGCGCGATCATCCGTTCGTAGCGAGACAGGAACATGCCGCCGCTCTAGGTGAGCGCCCCGCCGCGCGCAACAAATGTTGCGGATTCGACACAGGGTTCCGGCAATCGCCGTCCCCCCTTCACATAGCCGGTGACAAAGCCGGCAGTGCTGCCTAGCAAAGACTCACTGAGACACAGGCAACGGCCGTGGTTCGGGGAATAGCCGAAGGGTGACGCAGCGAAACAACGCGCGATTCACCGGGAAGCGACCTAAGGGGGCTGACGGGTTTTGCTCGTCACGCAGGCGCCCGGATCGGAAACGGTCCGGGCGTTTGCTTGTCTGCGCGACGAATACTTGCCCGGACGTAGCCGGGCAGAGGGTGGGAGCTTCCAGGTCGTGCCCCCTGTCCGGCGTTTGTCTTTATTCCCGATCAATCCTGAACCTGATCATAACGCCGACCGGAAATAGCTGTTTTGTCGGTCAAACCGACGAAACGATCGGCGCAGCCCCATCAGAATCGCTTCGACACGGTGATGCCATAGGTGCGCGGATCGCCCGGCTGGCCGACGATCAGCCCGGTATTGCCCGACTGGGTCGACAGCAGCTCGAAATAGTTCTGGTCGAAGGCGTTGCGCACCCAGCCGAAGACGTTGACATCGTCCTTCCGATAGCCGGCACGGACGTTGGACAGCGAATAGCCCTCGATCCAGGTATAGGCCGACGGCGACGGATTGGACGAGAAGCGCGACCGGTAATTGCCGTCATAGCCGATATAGACTTCGCCGCCCGAGCCTCCGACCGGCAGATTATATTCGCCGCCGTAGGAAAAGGACCATTTCGAGATGCCCGGCAGCCGCTGGCCGGAGATATCGCACGACGCGGGACTGTACGACACCTGGGTCGCGGAACCGGCCTGTCCCGCGGGGCTCGCCGGATTGGCCGCACTCGCCGCGCTGCCGCCGGACAATTCGGGCGGGCATGGCGCATTGGTGAAGCGGACATAGGTCGCGTCGGTAAAGGCGCCGCTGACGTAGAGGGTCAGCCGCTTGCTCGGCCGAAAATTCGAATCGAATTCGACCCCGCGCGAGCGGACCTTGCCGGCATTGGCGAGATAGCCGCGAATCACGTTGATCGCATTGTTGTTCACCGTCGCCTGATAGTCGGAGACGTCCGTCCAGAAGCCGGCGAGGTTGAGCGTCAGCCGGCGGTCGAGAAACTGCGTCTTGAGGCCAAGCTCATAGGCATCGACCGACTCGGGCTTGACGGTCTGCGTCGACAGATCGACGCCGGTGCTCGTCGCGTTGAGCGGCAGGCCGGACAGGTTGATGCCGCCCGATTTGAAGCTGCGCGCATAGGTGGCATAGGCGTGGATCTCGGGCGCGACATCATAAGAGACGGTGATGTCGCCCGAGGTGTTCCAGGCGCTGAACTTCGGGCTGTAACGCTGCGGCGCCAGCGTGTTGATCTGGTTCTGGAAGGTGGTGCGTGCCGCCGCCGTCGGCTGCGAGGCCAGCAGCGTCGCGACATTGTCGGCGGTCGCCGTGAAACCGTACTGGCTGTTGGCGATACTGACGATCGATTCGTAAAAGCCCGACTTGCGATCGTAATTGACCCGTAGCCCCGGCTGGACGTGCAGCGCGTCGGTCACCGCCCAGTTGAGCTTGCCGAACACGGCGAAGCTGGTGTTGTCGAAGCTTATCGTATTGGTCGAGGTCAGCCCGTTGAGCACGCTGGGATTGTTCGCGTCGCTGCCCGACAGCAGGAACCGGCTCGCCGCCGATCCCTGCACCTGCGACCCCTGCGTGTCGATCGTCTGATGGAACAGGAAGGCGCCGACCGTATAATCGAGCCGGTTGCTGCCGTTCGAGGCGAGGCGGAACTCCTGCGACACCTGGCGCTGCTGCGACGGGTTCTGCGAGACGGTGGTGATCGGCAGGCCGGTGAAGTCGCGGTCGTTCTGCGGCTGCCAGTCCCAATAACGCCACGCACTCACCGAGGTGAGCGTCGCCGGCCCGAGGTCCCAGTCGACGACGAGCGAGGCGCCGCCCACCTCCTGCCGCGAGTTGATCCCGGCATCGAGATCGGTGACGCGGTCGAACGGGTCGCGGCTCGGCGGCGCATAGGTGAGCGCGGCGGCGAGCGCGTCATATTGCCGCGCGATCGGCCGCTGCGTCGTCCCGACCCGCGCATAATATTGGACGCAGCACAGCGGGTTCTGCACGTTGAAATCGCCCGACAGCGTGAACCGCAGCGCATCGGTCGCCTTCCACAGCAATTGCGCGCGCAGGCCCAGATTGCGCTGGCGGTGCAGATCGTCGCCCGAGGCGACATCCTCGATCGTCCCCTTGCGCGTCGTCGCCGAACTCGACAGGCGCAGCGCCACATCCTCCGACAGCGGACCCGAGATCGATGCCTTCGCCTGGACGAAGCCGTAATTGCCGACGCTGACCTCCGCCCTGCCCTCCGGCGTGAAGCTCGGCGGGCGGGTGGTGACGTTGAGCGCGCCCGAGGTGGTGTTCTTGCCGTAGAGCGTCCCCTGCGGCCCGCGCAGCACCTCGACCCGGTCGACATCGACGAAGTCGAAGGTCGATGCGCCGATCCGGCCGATATAGACGCCGTCGACATAGAAGCCGACGCCCTGCTCGATCCCGTCGTTGGTCAGCCCGAACGGCGCGCCGAGGCCACGAATGTTGATCGCCGAATTGCGCGGGTTGCTCGAGAAGAACTGTAACGACGGCTGCTGCTGCTGCAGCCGGTTGACGTTGAACGCGCCGGTACGGTCGATCTCGGCGCCGCTCACCACCGACATGGCGATCGGCACGCGCTGCACCGATTCGGCGCGGCGGCGGGCGGTGACGAGAATCTCGCCGGTCCGCGGCGCGGCTGCCTCGGCGGTGGCCTCGGCGGCGGCGTCCGGCGTGGCATCCTGCGGGGGTTGCGCTGCCGCGGACGTGGCGGCCTGGCCGGCGAGCAGAATGGCGAGCGTCAGCGACATGCGATTTCCCTGGGTTATTCTTATCCGTGTAAACTCCATCGAACCGGGGGATATTCAAAGAAGGAGAAGCTTCGCGGCGCGATAGCGGGGCTTCGGCATCGGGCCGCAAATTCGGCGCGGCGCCCCCTTGAACCGCTTCGGCCGCTATCCAAGATAGACGCTGCACGGTGCCGAATGCGGGCCGTGTGCCGGCATCGCACGACTGGTGGATGCCGTCGTTCAACTCGCTTCTCGTGGAGGATTTGACATGCGACTCGACCTGACACCCTATCGCCGCTCGACCATCGGTTTCGACCGTCTGTTCGACATGCTGGAAAGCAATGCGCGCGCCGCCACGGCGGAGAATTACCCGCCCTTCAACCTCGAACGCCTCGCCGAGGATCGCTATCGCATCACGCTCGCGGTCGCCGGCTTCTCGCGCGACGAGATCGAGATCACCGCGCAGCAGAACCTGCTGCTCGTCTCGGGCAAGAAGGATGACAAGGCGGGCAACGCCAACTTCCTGCACGTCGGCATCGCCAATCGCAGCTTCGAGCGCCGCTTCGAACTCGCCGACTTCGTCTTCGTCGAAGATGCCCGTCTCAACGACGGCCTGCTCGTCATCGACCTGGTCCGCGAAGTGCCCGAAGCGATGAAGCCGAAGACGATCGCGATCAAGACCGGTGCGCCGCTGTCCGCGGTCGAAGACAAGACGGACGTGGCGGAAGCCGCATAATCTTGCGCCTAGGGGCGTCCGGGCCTGCCGGCCCGGGCGCCCTTATCACCTCGCTATCGACCGACGTGACCAGAGATCGTCGTCACCGCCGGTCACGGATCGGCGAGGCGGCGAACCATTCCGCGGCATCGGGTCCATACAGCACGACGATCGCAAGCCCTTCGATCACCAGCTGCGCCACCGACGCGGCGACGATCATCGGTGTCGTTCCCTCCGCGGGCACGATGCCGATGCCGCGCAAGAACGCCACGCTCGAGATCAACGCCATCGTCCAGCGCACCAGCAAGGCACCGCGCGCCGCCGCCGACCGGCCGAACAGGACGAGCGCGAACAGCAGCGCGGCAAACCCCAGACCGGCGAGCCGCACCCAATAGATGCGCAGCGCCAGCGTCTGCGCCGCCTCGGGCGCCAGCGCGACGCCGAATACCATCGACCGGCTCGTCGCCACCGCCAGCGCGAAACTCAGCAGGCCCGAAGCGGCAAAGAGGAACGCAAACAATTTGATCGACAGCGGGCGGTCCATGATCGGCTCCGGATCAACGACAGATCCGGTCCGACTAATCATGAGCCCTTAAGCCTTGGCAAAGAGCCGGTCAGACCAACCGGCTCTTGGTCACCGCCGCCTGGATGAAGCTCGCGAACAGCGGATGCGGATCGAACGGCTTGCTCTTCAGCTCCGGGTGGAACTGGACGCCGACGAACCACGGATGATCCGGCCGCTCGACGATCTCGGGCAAGGTGCCGTCGGGCGACATGCCGCTGAACACCAGACCGCCCTTCTCCAGCGCATCCTTGTAGCCGGTGTTGACCTCGTAGCGGTGGCGATGCCGCTCGTGGATCACCGTCTCGCCATAGATCGAGGCGACGACGCTGTTGCCGTCGAGCGCCGCCTCATAGGCGCCGAGCCGCATCGTGCCGCCGAGGTCGCCCTGCTCCTCGCGCTTCTCCAGCCCGTCGCGACCCATCCATTCGGTGATCAGGCCGACCACCGGCTCGTCGGTCGGACCGAATTCGGTCGACGAGGCGCCGGCGATGCCGGCGAGATCTCGCGCACCCTCGACGCAGGCCATCTGCATGCCGAAGCAGATGCCGAAATAGGGGATCTCGCGCTCGCGTGCGAACTTGACCGCCTTGATCTTGCCCTCCGCACCGCGCTCGCCGAACGCGCCGGGGACGAGGATCGCGTCGCACGGCTCGAGCTGGCTGACGATCTCGCCATGGTCGTTCTCGAAAATCTCGGCGTCGATCCAGCGGACGTTGACCTTGACGCGATTGGCGATGCCGCCGTGCACCAGAGCCTCGTTGAGTGACTTGTACGCATCCTGCAGGCCGACATATTTGCCGACGACGCCGACCGTGACCTCGCCCTCGGGGTTGGTCAGCCGGTCCATGATGTCGGTCCAGCGCGACAGGTCGGGCGCCGAGGAGGGCGTGATGCCGAAAGCACGCAGCACTTCCGAATCGAGGCCTTCGCCGTGATATTGCAGCGGCACCGCGTAGATGCTCTTGGCATCGAGCGCCGGGATCACCGCCGTCTCGGGCACGTTGCAGAACAATGCGATCTTGGCGCGATCCGACGGCGGCAGCGGATGTTCGCAGCGGCAGACGAGCACGTCGGGCTGGACGCCGAGCGCCGCCAGCTCGCGCACCGAATGCTGCGTCGGCTTGGTCTTCAGCTCGCCGGCGGCAGCGATATAAGGCACCAGCGTGACGTGGATGCTGATCGCATTACCTCGGCCGACCTCGTTCTTGAGCTGGCGGATCGCCTCGATGAAGGGGAGCGATTCGATGTCGCCGACGGTGCCGCCGATCTCGCACAGGACGAAATCGAGGTCGTCGGTCTCCGCCCGCGCGAAGGCCTTGATCGCGTCGGTGACGTGCGGGATCACCTGCACCGTCGCGCCGAGATAGTCGCCGCGCCGCTCGCGCTCGATGATCGTCTTGTAGATGCGGCCCGAAGTGACGTTGTCCGACTGGCGCGACGCCACGCCGGTGAAGCGCTCGTAATGGCCGAGGTCGAGATCGGTTTCGGCGCCGTCGTCGGTCACATAGACCTCGCCGTGCTGATACGGGCTCATCGTGCCGGGATCGACGTTGAGATAGGGATCGAACTTGCGGATCCGCACGCGATAGCCGCGCGCCTGGAGCAATGCTGCGAGAGAGGCCGCCATAAGGCCTTTGCCGAGCGACGAAACCACGCCGCCGGTGATGAAGATGTACCGCGCCATGGGAGGAATCGCCTAGCGTGTTATGGGGTCGAACGACAAGAGCGCGCGCGGCAGGCCCGCGCGCGATTCACGATGAACGGATGATCCGGTCAGCGCTGGAGCGGCACCGCACCGTTATCGGCGGGGGCGTTGGGCACCGCATCCTGCGCGGGTGCGGGCGCCGGGGCCGCCGCGGGCGTGCGGGCGAGCGAGGTGTCGATCGTCTGCGTCTGCCGATGCGCGGCGATGAACGCGAGCGCGATCGACATGCAGACGAACACCGTCGCGAGGATCGAGGTCATCCGCGTCAGGAAGTCGGCGGCGCCGCGCGCCGACATCAGCCCCGACGGGCTGCCGCCCATGCCGAGGCCACCACCCTCCGACCGCTGCATCAGAATCACCGTGACGAGCGCCGCGGCGATGATGGCGTGAACGACAAGAAGGAAGGTGAACATCTATGGTCCCGGAAACTCGGATGAAGGCGGGCACATAGGCGAGGCCCGCGGCGCGATCAACCGTCGAGCGCGCCATGGCGGCGGCGGAGGGGTCGGACGGGTCGCCGCAGCGAACCATTGTCGGGCAACAACGCGGAACAATAGCGACGTCCGACTTATTCACCCAAGCCGTTCATTTATGGGAAACCAGCGTCGCACGGAGGCGTTATGAAGGCGAAACAAAGCTCCTAAAACGGCGCAGAAACGGATATTTGATCGTGGGAACTGCCGCGCAATCACTCGCGACATGGATGAGCGCCCTGGTGGACTATGTGCGGTCGGGGGAACCCGATCTCACCAATCGGCAAATGGCGCTGCTCCTGCTCGTCTACCTCAACCCCGGGCCCCATACCGTGCGCGGTCTGGCGCGGGCGCTCAACGTATCGAAGCCCGTCGTCACGCGCGCCTTGAACAGGCTGGGTGCGCTCGGCTATCTGCGCCGGCAACGCGACGATAGCGACAAGCGCAATATCTTCGTCGCGCGTACATCCGAAGGGGCAGAGTTTCTTGAAGAGTTTGGGCAATTCCTTGGCGAAGGCGACGCCCGGTCGCTCCAGCCAGCCCTCGCGTAAGGCGTTCGCGCTCACCGGTCCGTCGGTCACGCTTGATCCGCGCACCCATGCGGTGCGCGGCGACCTTGCCGACGTACGCCTCGCCGAACGGGTGTTCGCACCCCATTATGCCGCGCCCATCGCCGCGGTCGCCACCGCCGCCGGGACGATCTTCGCCGATCGCGGGCTGAGCGACCCGCTCGGCGCGCTCGACGCGGGCGAACCGTTCGAGGTGCTCGAACTCGCCGGACGCCATGCCTGGGGTCGCGCCACCACGCACGGCCTCGTCGGGTATGTCGATCGCGCCTTGCTCGATCGGGCCGCGTCATGAGCGTCACGATCTTCATCGACGGTGCGGTCGGCACCACCGGCATCGACATCCGCGAACGGCTGAGCAATCGCGCCGATCTTACCGTCATCACCCTAGACGAGGCGCGGCGCAAGGATGCCGCGGCGCGGGCGGAGGCGCTCAACGACGCCGATATCGCCATCCTCTGCCTGCCCGACGATGCGGCGCGCGAGGCGGCGGCGCTGGTCGCCAGTGGCCATACGCGACTGATCGACGCCTCGTCGGCGCACCGGGTCACGCCGGGCTGGACCTATGGCTTTCCCGAACTCGCCGCGGGGCAGAGCGAGCGGATCGCGGCGGCGCGCTTCGTCGCCAATCCCGGCTGCTATCCGACCGCCTTTCTCGCGCTGGTCACGCCGCTGGTACGCGCCGGGCTGATCCCCGCGGACTGGCCGCTCACCTATAATGCGGTGTCGGGCTATTCGGGCGGCGGCAAGGCGATGATCGCCGAGTTCGAAACCGGCGAGGCCGATACCGCGCTGCGTGCCTATGCGCTCGGCCTCGGCCACAAGCATCTGCCCGAGATGCGCGCGCATGCCGGCCTCGCGCATCCACCGGTGTTCGCGCCCGCGGTGGCGCGGCTCAACCGCGGCATGCTCGGCGAGGTGCCGCTCGCGCTCGCGCAACTGCCCGGCCGGCCGAGCCTCGCCGCGGTCGAGGATACGCTCGCCGCCGCTTATGCGGACAGCGCGCTGATCAGCGTTGCGCCGGGCGACGTCGCCGTCGTGACGATCGAGGAGAATAGCGGCACCGACCGGATGACGTTGCGCGTCTGCGGCAATGCGACGAGCGGCCAGGTACGACTGATCGCGACGCTCGACAATCTCGGCAAGGGCGCCGGCGGCGCCGCCGTGCAGAATCTCAACATCATGGCCGGGCTCGATCCCCTGGCCGGCCTGATCGTGTAACCAGAAGGACCGTCATGCAGCGCAATCCCGTCGGCAAGCTGCTCCTGTTCGGAGCGACCGGTGACCTCGCCCAGCGGATGCTGTGGCCGTCGCTCTACGGCCTGCATGCCGACGGGCTGCTGCCGGCGGGGCTGACGATCGTCGGCTCGGCACGCGGCGACCAGAATGACGACGCCTTCCGCGCCTTCGTCCAGAAGGCGCTCGGCCAGTTCCTCGCCGCCGACCGCAAGGACGACGAGAAGATCGCGAGCTTCCTCGAACGGCTGTTCTTCCAGCCGGCCGACCTGTCCGATCCGACCAGTTTCGCACCGCTCGCCGAAAAGGTCGGCGACGTGTCGGGCGGCCTCGCCATCTATCTGTCGACCGCGCCGTCGCTGTTCGAGCCGGCGGTCAAGGGGCTGGAGAGCGTCGGCCTCGCCGGCGAGACGGTGCGCATCGCGCTCGAAAAGCCGCTCGGCTACGACCTCGCCTCCAGCCGCGAGATCAACGACACCGTCGCCGCTGTCTTTCCGGAAGACCGGATCTTCCGCATCGATCACTATCTCGGCAAGGAGACGGTGCAGAACATCCTCGCCTTGCGCTTCGGCAATTCCTTCTTCGAGCCGGTGTGGAACGCGCAGGGGATCGACAACGTCCAGATCACCATCGCCGAGACCGTCGGGCTGGAAGATCGCGCCGGCTATTACGAGGGCGCGGGCGCGCTGCGCGACATGGTCGCCAACCATATGCTCCAGCTCGTCGCGCTGATCGCGATGGAGCCGCCGGCGCTCTACGACGGCGCCGCGATCCGCGACGAGAAGGCCAAGGTGTTCCGGTCGCTGCGCAAGTTCACGCCGGAAGACGTGCCGTCCTGCACCGTCACCGGCCAGTATGAGGAAGGCGCGGTCAGCGGCAAGGTCGTCAAGGGCTATGACGACGAGCTTGGCTATGACAGCAACGTCGAGACCTTCGTCGCGATCAAGGCGCATATCGACAATTGGCGCTGGCAGGGCGTGCCCTTCTACCTGCGCACCGGCAAGCGCATGGCCAAGCGGCGCAGCGAGATCGCGATCCAGTTCAAGCCGGTGCCGCATTCGATGTTCTCGGGCCGCGGCGGCGTGCTCCAGCCGAACACGCTGGTGATCCGGTTGCAGCCGGAGGAATATGTCCAGCTGCTGGTGATGGCCAAGGAGCCGGGCCTCGACCGCGACGGCATCCGCCTGCGCGAAGTGCCGCTCAACCTCAGCATGGACGCCGAATTCGCCGGGTCGCGGCGGCGCATCGCCTATGAGCGGCTGCTGCTCGACCTGATCGAGGGCGACCAGACGCTGTTCGTCCGCCGCGACGAGGTCGAGGCGCAGTGGACGTGGATCGATTCGATCCGCGCCGGCTGGGACGCCAATCAGACCAAGCCCAAACATTATGCCGCCGGCACCTGGGGCCCCGCCGGCGCGATCGCGCTGACCGAGCGCGACGGCGTGACCTGGCAGGACGACTGAGGCTTTAGCCGCCCTCCCGGCCCAATCGTCATCCCGACCCCGTTCCGGGTGCACCCTGCGGCGGGGCGAAAGGCATGCGGCCCAAGCCTTGCCCTCTGCGGATGGGTGGACCGCGGAACACGTCCGGGATGACGGACCATGAACCCCATCCCGCCGCCCATACGTATGCGCGGCCCCTTACCTTGCGTGGCCGTCCGGTCTATCGGAGCGGCACGCCGACCGAACGAAAGCAGAGACATGACCGAGATCGAATGGTGGGAGTATGACGATGCGGCGGAAATGGCCGCCGCCGTCGCCGGGGATATCCAGTTCATCATCGAAGCGGCGATCGACGCGCGCGGCGCGGCGGTGATCGCGCTGCCGGGCGGCAAGACGCCGATCCCGATCTACGGTCATCTCGCCAAGGCGAAGATCGACTGGAAGCGGGTGACGATCGTCCCCACCGACGAGCGCATCGTGCCGCTCGGCGACGCGCTGTCCAACGTGACGATGATCGGCAAGACCTTCATCCCCAAGGGCGCACGCGTCATACCGATCGTGCCGCAGGCGACCGCCGACTATAAGTCCGCCGGCCGTTCGGCGGATGCGCTGATGCAGGACCTGCACTGGCCGCTCGACCTCTGCCTGCTCGGCGTCGGCGGCGACGGACATACCGCCTCGATCTTCCCCGGTCCCGATTTCGACGAGGCGTTGGCCGGCCCCAAGGAGCGCCGTGCCTTGGGCGTGATGCCCGATCCGCTTCCCGCCGAGGCGCCGGTGCCGCGCGTCACGCTGTCGCGCGAGGGCATCGTCACCGCGCGCGCGCTGATGATCGCGGTGACCGGACAGGCCAAGCGCGACGTGATCGAAACGGCGATCAAACAGGGGCCGTCGTCCGCCTATCCGATCGGCCGCGTCCTCGCCGACGCCGAGCTGCCCGTCGACATCCACTGGGCGCCGTAACCGCCGCCCGGTCGCCCCTCCCCAGGATCCGCGTCATGAACCCCGAAGTCCTCGCCGTCACCGATCGCATCATCGAACGATCGCGCGAGCGCCGCAGCGCCTATCTGGCGCTGATCGAGCGCGAGCGCGAGACGGGCGCCCGCCGCCCGCAGCTCGGCTGCGCCAATCTCGCCCATGCCTATGCCGGCACCGAGGAGGATCGCGACACGCTGCGCGCCGGCAGCGGCATGAACATCGGCATCGTCACCGCCTATAACGACATGCTAAGCGCGCATGCCGTCTATTACCGCTATCCCGAACTCATGAAGGTCTGGGCGCGCGAGGTCGGCGCGACCGCGCAGGTGGCGGGGGCGACCCCGGCGATGTGTGACGGCGTGACGCAGGGCTATGCCGGCATGGAGCTGTCGCTGTTCAGCCGCGACACGATCGCGCTCGCCACCGCGGTTGCGCTCAGCCACGGCACGTTCGAGGGCGCCGCGCTGCTCGGCATCTGCGACAAGATCGTGCCGGGGCTGCTGATGGGCGCGTTGCGCTTCGGCCATCTGCCGATGGTGCTGATCCCCGGCGGCCCGATGCCCTCCGGCCTGCCCAACAAGGCCAAGGCGGCGGTGCGCGAGGCCTATGCCGAGGGCAAGGCCGGGCGTGAGGAGCTGCTCGACGCCGAGATACAGGCCTATCACGGCAAGGGCACCTGTACCTTCTACGGCACTGCCAACACCAATCAGATGATGATGGAGGTGATGGGCCTGCACATGCCGGGCGCCGCCTTCGTCAATCCCGGCACCAAGTTGCGCCAGGAGCTGACCCGCGCCGCGGTGCACCGGCTCGCGGGCATCGGCTGGCGCGGCGACGATTACCGGCCGCTCGGCCATTGCGTCGACGAGCGCGCGATCGTCAATGCGGCGGTCGGCCTGCTCGCCACCGGCGGCTCGACCAACCATCTGCTCCACGTGCCGGCGATCGCCCGCGCGGCGGGGATCGTCATCGACTGGGAGGATTTCGACCGGCTCAGCCGCGCGGTGCCGCTGATCGCGCGCGTCTATCCGAACGGTGCCGCCGACGTGAACGCTTTCGAGGCGGCGGGCGGCATGCCCTTCGTCGTGCGCGAATTGCTGGCGGCCGGCCTGCTGCATGGCGACATCACCACTGTGAGCGGCGACAGCCTCGCCGCTTATGCCGAAAAGCCGGTGATCGTCGACGAGGCACTCAGCTGGCAGCCGGTCGGCGACAGCGGCGACACGACGATCCTGCGCCCGGTCGGCGAAGCCTTCTCGCCGGATGGCGGGATGCGCATCCTCGCCGGCAACATCGGCCGCGCCTGCATCAAGGTCTCCGCGGTCGATCGCGACCGCTGGGTGATCGAGGCGCCGGCGCGCGTCTTCCACGACCAGCTCGACGTGCTCGAGGCGTTCAAGCGCGGTGAGCTGGAGCAGGATATGGTCGTCGTCGTCCGCTTCCAGGGCCCGCGCGCCAACGGCATGCCCGAGCTGCACAAGCTGACCCCGCCGCTCGGCGTCTTGCAGAACCGCGGCTTCAAGGTGGCGCTGGTTACCGACGGCCGCATGTCGGGGGCGAGCGGCAAGGTGCCCTGCGCGATCCATTGCTCGCCCGAGGCGCTCGGCCAAGGCGCGATCGGCAAGATCCGCGACGGCGACATCATCCGTGTCGATGCGCTCAACGGCACGCTCGATGCGCTGGTCGACCCCGCCGAATGGCTGGCGCGCCCGCTGTGCGACGCACCCGGCGCGGCAAGCGGCACCGGGCGTGAATTGTTCGCGATGTTCCGCGGGCTCGCCGACGAGGCCGAAAAGGGCGCATCCGGCATGCTCGCCGCGGCAGGATTGTAACGACCGTGCTCCTGCGGAAGCGGGAGCCCAGAGTCGCGGGCGCACCGCCCGCCTACCCTGGGTTCCTGCCTTCGCAGCAACACACATAGGATGATCAGGAGAGAAGACCCATGCAGCTCGTCAGCGTCGATATCGGCGGCACCCACGCCCGCTTCGCGATCGCGGAGGTCGAGGACGGCCGGGTCGTCTCGCTCGGCGAGCCGGTGACGCTCAAGACCGCGGAGCACGCCAGCCTCCAGACCGCGTGGCAGGCGTTCGCCGCGCGCCACGGTACGCCGCTGCCGCGCGCCGCGGCGATCTCCGTCGCCTCGCCGATCACCGGCGACATCATCCGCCTGACCAACAATCCCTGGGTGATCCGCCCGTCGCTGATCCCCGAGCGGCTCGGCGCCGACATCTATACCGTCATCAACGATTTCGGTGCGGTCGGCCATGCCGTCGCGCAATTGCCCGATGCCGATTTCGAACATCTCTGCGGCCCCGACCGCCCGCTCCCCACGGAGGGCGTGACGACCGTCTGCGGTCCCGGCACCGGGCTCGGCGTCGCGCAGGTCTACAAGGCGAAGGGCGTCTATCACGTCCTGCCGACCGAAGGCGGCCATGTCGATTACGCGCCGCTCGACGGCATCGAGGATGCGGTCGTCAAGCGGCTGCGCCGTACCTATACGCGCGTGTCGGCGGAGCGGATCTGCTCGGGACCGGGCATCGTCGCCCTGTACGAGACGCTCGCCGAGCTCGAGGGCCGGCCGGTGCCGAGCCGCGACGACAAGACGATCTGGACCGAGGCGCTCGACGGCACCGATTCGATCGCGCTCGCCGCGCTCGATCGCTTCTGCCTCGCGCTCGGCGCGGTCGCGGGCGATCTCGCATTGGCGCAGGGGGCCAAGGCAGTGGTGATCGCCGGCGGGCTCGGCCTGCGCATCAAGGACAAATTGATCCGCTCCGGCTTCGATCAGCGCTTCGTCGCCAAGGGCCGGTTCCAGAACATGATGGCGGGCATCCCCGTCAAGCTCATCACCCATCCGCAGCCCGGCCTGTTCGGCGCCGCTGCGGCCTTCGCCCAAGACCACGCATAAAAGGCCCTCGCGTCATGACCGATATCGCCACCATCATGCAGACCAGCGCCGTCATCCCGGTGCTGGTGATCGACGACGCCGCCACCGCCCGGCCGCTCGCCGAGGCGCTCGTCGCCGGTGGGCTCAGGGTGCTCGAAGTCACGCTGCGCACCGGCGCGGCGATGGAGGCGATCGCCGAGATGAAGCGCGTGCCGGGCGCGATCGTCGGCGCCGGCACGGTGGTGAACGCGGCGCAGGCGCGGCAGGTGATCGACGCCGGCTGCGAATTCATCGTCTCGCCGGGCCTGACCGAGCGGCTCGCCACGCCGATCCTCGACGCCGGCGTCGCCTATCTGCCCGGTACCGCCACCGCGGGTGACATCATGCGCGGCCTCGACCTCGGCCTGACGCATTTCAAGTTCTTCCCGGCGGAGACCTCGGGTGGCCTGAAGGCGCTGAAAGCGCTCGCCGCTCCCTTCTACCAATGCCGCTTCTGCCCGACCGGCGGCATTACCGAGGCGAGCGCACCCGACTGGCTCGCCTTCGATCCGGTGCTGTGCGTCGGCGGCAGCTGGGTCACCGGCGGCACGATGGCGGAGGTCGAGGCCAAGGCCCGCGCCGCCAGCGCGCTCAAGCGCTGATCGTACGCGGCGGCGGTCATGCCGCCGCCGCGACCAGCCACTGGCGGAACGCCGCCATCGCCAGCCCCGGCTTGCGCGACAGCAGATGCGTCAGCCAATAGCGCCCCGCGTCGATCTCGAGACCGAACGGCTGGACGAGCTGTTCGGCGGCGAGTTCACGCAGGAACATCGCGCGGGGGGCGAGCGCGACGCCCAGTCCCGCCATCGCCGCGCCGGCCATCACCGCGGAACTGTCGAACATCGGCCCGCGCAACGCCGGCGCCGCCAGTCCCGCGGCGGCAAACCAGCTTTCCCATTCGCTGACCCGATAGGAGCGCAGCAGCCGCTCGCGCGCCAGATCGCCGGGCGCCTGCAAGCGCGCGGCAATCCTCGGTGCACAAAGCGGGGTCAGCGGCGCGGCGAGCAACGGCTCCGCCTGCGTCCCGTGCCACGCGCCGTCGCCGAAGCGGATCGCGCCGTCGAGCCCCTCCCCCGCCAGGTCGACGCGATTGTTGTTGATCGACAGGCGGACGTCGATGTGGGGGTGACGCGCGGCGAAATCATCGAGCCGGGGCAACAGCCAGCCGGTCGCGAAGGTGCCGACGACGCCGAGCGCCAGCGTATATTGGAAGCGCCCGCCGGCGAACTGGTCGAGCGTCGCGCCGATCCGGTCGAACGTCTCGGCGAGCACCGGCACCAGCGCCTGCCCGTCGTCGGTCAGCGCCAGCCCGCGCGGCAGGCGGCGGAACAGCCGCGTCCCCAGACGGAGCTCCAACGCCGCGACCTGATGGCTCACCGCGCCCTGGCTGACGCACAATTCGATCCCCGCGCGGGTGAAGTTGAGGTGCCGCGCGGAGGCCTCGAAGGCGCGCAGGGCGTTAAGCGGGAGCTGGGCGCGATCCATGTCGTCATGAATAATGCTCATGGCTCGCGCGAGGGAAGATGCTTTGTACGGCCCCGGCGCGACGGGCATGCGATGGCCAAAGGAGACGCCCGAATGATCGCCAGCCTGCTCGCCGCCTTGCTCACCCCGCAGACAGCCGCGCCGGTCGACGATCCGCTGACCCGCCCGATCGCGTCGGATCATGCCGCCGAATGGCTCGCGCCCCGACCGCCGGTGCGCGTCTTCGGGAAAAGCTATCTGGTCGGCTTCGGCGGGCTCAACGTCGCGCTGATCGATACCGGCGAGGGGCTGATCCTGATCGACGGGGCGCTGCCGCAGGCGGCCGATGCGATCCTCGCCAATGTCAGAAGGCTCGGCTTCGACCCGCGCGACATCCGCTATATCCTCAGCACCGAACCGCATTTCGATCATGCCGGCGGCCTTGCCGCGCTCGTCCGGGCGACCGGCGCGACGGTCATCGCCAGTGCGCGGGGCGCCGAGGGGCTGCGCAGCGGCCGGCTCGCCGCCGACGATCCACAGCGCGGCTATGACAGCCGCTTCCCCGCCGTCGCCGCCGTCCGGGTGATCCGCGACGGCGAACGGGTGACGCTCGGCGATACCGCGGTCACCGCGCATGCGACGCCGGGGCATACGATGGGCAGCATGAGCTGGAGCTGGCGCGCCTGCCAGGCGATGACGTGCAAGGCGATCGTCTTCGCGGCGAGCCTCAACCCGGTATCGAGCGACGGCTATCGCTACACCGCCGCGGCGAGCCGTCCGATCGTCGCGGGCTTCCGCCACAGTTACCGGGTCATGCAATCGCTGCCCTGCGATCTGCTGATCACCGCCCACGCCGATCAGGACGGCGCCACCGACCGGTTCCGCACCGCACCCGGCGCCTGCCGCGCGCTCGCCGCATCGTCCCGGACGAAATTGGCGGCACGGCTGCGGGCGGATGGTCCGGCGCGCTGACCGTTACATCTCGCCGCGCTGACGGCGGATCGCATACCATTTCTGCACATTGGCGTTATGCTGTGCGAGCGTGTCGGCGAAGACGTGACCGCCGGTACCGTCCGCGACGAAATAGAGCGCGTTGGTCGCCTGCGGATCGAGCACCGCATCGATCGACGCGCGGCCGGGATTGGCGATCGGGCCGATCGGCAATCCCGCCTCGGCATAGGTGTTATAGCCGTTCTTCGCCTGCAATTCGGACCGCAGGATGCGCCGGCCGAGCGGCCGCCCCTTGGTGATCGGATAGATCACCGTCGGGTCCGCCTGCAACGGCATGCCGCGCTTGAGCCGGTTGCCGTAGACCGCCGCGACCATGCGCCGCTCGGCCGGCTTGCCGGTTTCCTTCTCGACGATCGAGGCGAGGATGACCGCCTGCGCCGGCGTCGTCACCGCGATGCCCGGCTTGCGCTTCGCCCAGGCGGCTGCGAGATAGTCGCGCATCGCCGTCTGCATCCGCGCGACGACGCTCGCCCGCGTGTCGCCGCGCTGGAAGGCATAGCTGTCGGGCAGCACCGACCCCTCCGCCGGCACCGCGACGTCGCCGGTGAGGCCGTCCGCCTTCATCAGCGCATCATGCACCAGCACCGACGGATAGCCCTCCGGCACCACCACCAGCCGCTGCAGCACCTTGCCGCCCTGTAGCATCTTGAGAATGTCGGCGGCGCTGGCGTGGGCGGGGATGCGATATTCGCCCGCCTTGATCGGCTCGCCCGAGCCGAACACGCGCGCGAGCAGGCGGAAGCGGCCGGCCGAGCGGATCGCCCCGGCTTTCTCCAGCGCGCGCGCCGCGCCGGCGAGGCTGCTGCCCTCCGCCACCTGCACGGTCAGCGTCCGCGGCGCCGGGCCGGCACCGCCCCAGCCCTGTACGACGAGGAACGCCGCGACCAGCGCGACGAGGCCGACCAGCAGACCGAGACAGCCGACCTTGCGCATCGGCTCAGATCGTCTTCATCACCAGCGAGGCGTTGGTGCCGCCGAAGCCGAACGAATTGTTGAGCACCGCCCGCACCTCCCGCTTGCGCGCGACATGGGGCACCAGATCGACGCCTTCCGCGCCCTCCGACGGATTGTCGAGGTTGAGCGTCGGCGGCACGATCTGGTCGCGCATCGCGAGGATGCAGAAGATGCTCTCCACCGCACCGGCGCCGCCGAGCAGATGCCCGATCGCCGACTTGGTCGAGCTCATCGACAGTCCGCCGATCGCATCACCGAACAACCGCTTCACCGCGCCGAGCTCGATCATATCCGCCATCGTCGAGGTGCCATGGGCGTTGATATAGTCGATATCCGACAGGGCGAGCCCCGATTTGCGGATCGCCATCTCCATCGACCGATAGGCGCCCGACCCTTCGGGTTCCGGCGCGGTGACGTGGAAGGCGTCGCCCGACAGGCCGTAACCGACGACCTCGCAATAGATTTTCGCGCCGCGTGCCTTGGCGTGCTCATATTCCTCGAGCACGACGACGCCGGCGCCCTCGCCCATCACGAAACCGTCGCGGTCGCGGTCATAGGGACGGCTCGCCTGTTCGGGGCGATCGTTGAAGCTGGTGTTGAGCGCGCGCGCCGCGGCGAAGCCGGCGATGCCGATCGGGCAGACGGTGCTTTCCGATCCGCCGGCAAGCATCACGTCGGCATCGTCGAGCGCGATCATCCGCGCCGCATCGCCGATCGAATGCGCGCCGGTCGAACAGGCGGTCACCACCGCGTGGTTCGGCCCCATCAACCCGTATTTGATCGAGACCTGACCCGAGATCAGGTTGATCAGCCGGCCATGGACGAAATGCGGGCTGACCCGCTTCGGCCCCTTTTCGGCGAGGACGAGCGATTCGCTTTCGATCCCCGGCAGGCCGCCGATGCCCGAACCGATCGAACAGCCGGCGCGGAACCGCTCCGCCTCGCTCATCTCGGTCAGGCCGGCATCCTCGAGCGCCTGCCCGGCGGCATCGATGCCGTAGACGATGAAGGGATCGACCTGACGCTGGACCTTGTGATCGACGCGCTTGTCGGGATCGAAGCCATAAGGATGATCCGCCGGCTTCACCTCGCAGGCGATCGTGCATTTCTGGTCGGAGGCGTCGAAGCGCGTGATCGGCCCCGCGCCCGACTTGCCCGCGATCAGGTTCGCCCAGGCGGTCTCGACGTCCGCGCCAAGCGGAGTGACCAGCCCCAGACCGGTTACGACAACGCGCCGCATACCCTTACTCCATTCCATCTCACACGACGCCACCCGACGGGGCGGGCGGCTCTTACGAAAAACGGCCCCCCGCCCACATAATCGGGGACGGGGAGCCGTTCAAATCCGGCCCTCAGCGGGCGCGGGCAAGCCGAAGGCTCAGCCCTTGTGCTCGTCGATATAGGTGATCGCGTCCTTGACGGTCGTGATCTTCTCGGCGGCATCGTCGGGGATCTCGACCCCGAATTCCTCCTCGAACGCCATGACGAGCTCGACGATGTCGAGGCTGTCGGCGCCCAGGTCGTCGATGAAGCTCGCGTCCTCGGTCACCTTGTCGGCTTCGACGCCGAGATGCTCGACGACGATCTTCTTCACGCGGTCGGCGGTCTCGCTCATGGTATAGTCCCTCTTCGCTTTGGGGGTGTTTCGTTTCTCCCGAACGCCCGTAGAACGCAGGCGTGCGGGTGGCAAGCGTCTGTTAAGGTCGATCGATCCGGATCGAGCCGCAACCCGGTCAGATCATGGCCATACCGCCGTTGACGTGCAAGGTCTGGCCGGTGACGTATCCGGCCTCGCGGCTGGCGAGATAGACCACCGCGGCGGCGATGTCCCCGCCATTGCCGAGGTCGCCCGCCGGGATCCGGCCGAGCAGCGCGGTCTTCTGCGCCTCGGGCAGCGCGTCGGTCATCGCCGAGCGGATGAAGCCGGGGGCGACGCAATTGACGGTGATGTTGCGGCTGGCGAGCTCCTGCGCGAGCGCCTTGGACATGCCGACCAGCCCCGCCTTCGACGCGGCATAATTCGCCTGGCCCGGATTGCCGGTCTGCCCGACCACCGAGGTGATCGAGACGACGCGGCCGAACCGCTGCTTCATCATCGGCTTGGCGGCGGCGCGGATCAGCCGGAAGGCGGCTTCGAGGTTGACGCGGATCACCTGATCCCACTCCTCGTCCTTCATCCGCATCGCCAGATTGTCGCGGGTGACGCCGGCGTTGTTGACGAGGATGTCGATCCGCCCGGCCAGCGCGGCGACCGCCTGCGGCACCAGAGCATCGACCGCGGCGGCGTCCGACAGATCGCACGGCACCGCGACGTGATCGTCGCCCAGCCCGGCGCGAAACGCCTCCAGCTTGTCGGCATTCGACCCCGACACCGCCAGCCGCGCCCCCTGCCCCGCCAGCGCGGTGGCGATCGCCGAGCCGATTCCGCCCGACGCGCCCGTCACCAATGCGGTCATACCTGTGAGATCGAACATGTCCTATCCTTGTTGGTTCACGCGAAGACGCGAAGACGCGGAGGGGGTGTGGCCGTTGACGATACGTCGCAGCCCCTCCTTGAGCGTCGCACCTCCGAAATTGATAAGCAGCCCGAGGGGCTGCTTGGTAAGTCTTAGATAAGTGAGCAGTTGCTTCGCATGAGCGGCGTTCAACCGCTCGACCGACTTGATTTCAACGAGCAGGGCACTGGCGATGACCAGATCGATCCGGAAAGCGACCTCGAACCATAGCTCCTCAAATTCGAACGACACCGGAACCTGCCGGCGGACGTCATAGCCGAGCTTGGTGAGCTTGGCCGCCAACACGGTTTCGTAGACGCTTTCCAGCAGGCCTGGCCCTAACTCACGGTGAAGTCGTAAAGAAACGTCGATGACGTCCGAAGCAGCCGCCTCGAGCTCCACCATCTTCGCGTCGTCGCGTCTTCGCGTGAACATTACACCCGTTTAAGGAAATCCTCGATGTCGTCCATGGTGACGACGCTGATCGCCTCGACGTCGGGGGCAATGCGTTTGACCATGGGGGCGAGGACCTTGCCGCCGAATTCGACGAACTGCGTCACGCCGCCCTCGGCCATCGCCAGCACCGATTCGCGCCAGCGGACCATCCCCGTCACCTGGCGGACCAGCGCGGCGCGGATCGCGTCGGGGTCGGCGATCGGCGCGGCGTCGACGTTGGCATAGACCGGCACCAGCGGCGCGGCGATGCGCGCGTCGGCGAGCGCCGCCTGCATCGCCTCGGCGGCGGGCTGCATCAGCGGGCAGTGGAAAGGCGCGGAAACCGGCAGCAGCACCGCACGCTTGGCGCCATGCTCCTTGGCGAGCGCGACCGCACGCTCGATCGCGGCGCGGTGGCCGGAGATCACCACCTGCGACGGATCATTGTCGTTGGCGACGGTACAGACCAGATCGCCGCCGCCCTCCGCCGCGACCGCCGCCACCGCAGCCTCCGCAATCGCCTGCGCCCTGGCGAGATCGGCGCCGAGCAGCGCCGCCATCGCGCCCTCGCCGACCGGCACCGCCGCCTGCATCGCCTGACCGCGCAGGCGCAGCAGCCGCGCGGTGGTGGCGAGATCGATCGCCCCCGCCGCGCACAGCGCGCCATATTCGCCGAGGCTGTGGCCGGCGACGTAATCGGCCGTGTCGGCGAGGCGGAGGCCGCCCTCGCGCTCGGCGACGCGCAACGTCGCGATCGCATTGGCCATGATCGCCGGCTGCGCATTGGCGGTGAGCTGGAGCTCCTCCGCCGGGCCGTCGGTCATCAGCCGGAAGAGGTTCTGGCCGAGCGCCTCGTCGACCTCGCCGAACACCTCGCGCGCGACCGCGCTCGCCTCGGCCAGCGCCTTGCCCATGCCGACCGCCTGGCTGCCCTGGCCGGGGAAGATGAATGCCCGCATCGTGCCACTCCCTTGATTGCAGGAGCGCGCCACTAGGGCCGCTGCGGCCCCCACGCAACCTGAACGAACCCATTGGAGTTGCGACACCCTGCGACCGTTTTGGCGGATCGGCGGGAGAGGTTTGCGACAGGTCGCACCCATCTTCTGTCGTGACGCCGGCAACGGCGCCGGTTTTGACAATGGGAGTGTTGAACATGAAGAAGCTGTTGATGAGCGCCATCGCCGCCACGTTGGTCGCCAGCCCGATGGCGGTCGCCGCCGCCGATGCGGCGCCGGTCCAGCGCGAGCGCACCGTCACCACCGTCAAGGAGCGCCCCAACGGCCGCACCGTCGTGACGCAGCGCACCACCGTCCGCAACACCGGCCCGCAGGCATGGCGCGTCGGCCAGCGCTTCGATCGCCGCCATGCGACCAACTATCGCGTCGTCCGCGACTATCGCACCTATCGCCTCGCCGCGCCGGGCCGCGGGCAATATTGGGCGCGCTCGGGCAATGACGCGATCCTGGTCCGCAACAACGGCACGATCGTCCGGGTGATCCAGCGCTCGTTCCGCTAAACCGGGTGACGCGCTTGCTTTTTGAGGCAGGTCGCGTATGAGAATGCCAACCGGGGTGGGGAGCCAGTCTCTCCGCCCCGGTTTTTACGTGGACGAAGACAGCCGGAGGGGCGTCGCATGGGGCGGCGTCAGCGATCGGCCAACGAAGGACAAGGCATGGCTCTGTACGAGCACACGTTCCTTGCGCGCCAGGATCTGGCACAGGCGCAGGTGGACGCGCTGGCGGAAACCGCCACCAAGATCATCGAAGACAATGGCGGCAAGGTCGTCAAGACCGAGACCTGGGGCCTGCGCAGCCTCGCGTATCGCATCGCCAAGAACCGCAAGGCGCATTACGTCATGCTCGAGATCGACGCCCCCGGCCATGTCGTGGCCGAGCTGGAGCGCCAGACGCAGATCAACGAAGACGTCATCCGCTACATGACCGTCAAGGTCGACACGCTGGAAGACGGCCCGACCGTGATGATGCGCAAGCAGGAGCGTGACCGTGAGCGTCGCGGCGATCGCGAGGGCGGCCGTGATGGCGCGCCGCGCGGCGACCGTGGCGATCGTGCTCCCCGTCGTGACCGTGAAGAGGAGGCCGCATAATGGCGCGTCCGTTTTTCCGCCGCCGCAAGTCGTGCCCGTTCAGCGCCAAGGATGCGCCGCGGATCGACTATAAGGACGTCCGCCTGCTGCAGGGCTTCGTGTCCGAGCGTGGCAAGATCGTCCCGTCGCGCATCACCTCGGTGAGCGCCAAGAAGCAGCGCGAGCTCGCCCAGGCGATCAAGCGTGCCCGTCACCTGGGCCTGCTGCCCTACGTCGTTAAGTAAGGAGTCCGATCAATGGACGTCATTCTGCTTGAGCGCGTCGAGAAGCTCGGCGCCATCGGCGACGTGGTGAAGGTCAAGGACGGTTTCGCCCGTAACTTCCTGCTGCCGAACAAGAAGGCGCTGCGCGCCAACGAAGCCAACCGCAAGGTGTTCGAGGCGAACCGCGCCCGCATCGAGAGCGAGAACGCCAACCGTCGCGGCGAAGCCGAGAAGGAAGCGGTCTCGTTCAAGGACGCGTCGGTCACGCTGATCCGTCAGGCGTCGAACACCGGCCAGCTCTACGGTTCGGTCGCGGTCCGCGATCTGGTCGAGGCGCTGGTCGCCGACGGCCACAAGGTGACCAAGGCGCAGGTCGTGCTCGACAAGCCGATCAAGTCGATCGGCCTGTACGATGTGCGCGTCGCGCTCCATCCGGAAGTCACCGTGGTGGTCAAGGTCAATGTCGCGCGCTCGCCCGAAGAGGCCGAGATGCAGGCATCGGGCGTCGACGTCATGTCGTCGATGTTCGAGCGTGACGAGGCCGGCTTCACCGAGGATTACGATCCCAACGCCGAGCCGGGCGCGACCGCCGAGTCGCCCGCCCGCGCCGACGAGGCGCCGGCGCAGGGCTGATCGCCCTTCGTCAGCCGTATCGAAAAGGCCGTCCGGAGCGATCCGGGCGGCCTTTTTCGTATACGGGCCCAGAGACACTGATCTCGATCACGGTCGGATTAACGAGGCTGAAACATTGCGTCCATTATGGATGTGACCATGCCAGCGCAATTCAACATCGCCGTCGAACCCGCTCGTCACCTCCTGACGCTGACCTGCGCGGGCTTCTACCTGACCGAGGATGTCGCCGCGTTACGCGCCGCCTGTGAAGAGGCGTGCGGACAGCTCCCTGCCGCACCCCACGGTCATCTGATCCTGATCGACGCGTCGGGCATGCGCATCCAGACGCGCGAGGTGGTCGACGCCTTTACCGGGATCGTCCGCGATCCGCGGTTGCGCAGTCGGCGGCTCGCCTTCGTCGTCAACCATTCGCTCGCCCGTCAGCAGATCCTGCGCCTGCCCGAACCGGGTCGCGCCAACGTCGCCTTCTTCGACGATCGCCCCGCCGCCGAGGCCTGGCTTTTCGAAGATGCGGTCAGCGGCGCCCGAACAGTCGCTCGATATCGCCATGCGCCAGCTTCACCCATGTCGGCCGGCCATGATTGCACTGCCCCGAATGCGGCGTAGCCTCCATCTCGCGGAGCAGCGCGTTCATCTCGGCGACGCCGAGGATGCGGCCGGCGCGCACCGAACCGTGGCAGGCCATCGTCCCCGCCACCGCATCGAGCCGCTCGCGCAGCGACAGCGCCGAATCGAACGCGGCGAGCTCATCGGCCAGATCGGTGACCAGCCCGGTCGGGTCGGCCTGGCCGAGCAGCGCCGGCGTCGTACGGACCAGCATCGCGCTCGGCCCGAACCGTTCGAGGTCGAGGCCGAGTTCGGCGAGCTCGCCGATCCGCGCGGTCAGCCGGTCGCAGGCCGGCTCATCGAGTTCGACCACCTCGGGGATCAGCAACGCCTGCGCCGCGATGCGGCCGCCGGCGAGCGCGGCGCGCATCCGTTCGAGCACGAGGCGTTCGTGCGCGGCATGCTGATCGACCAGCACCAGCCCGTCTTCCGCCTCCGCGACGATATAGGTCTTGGCGACCTGCCCGCGCGCGACGCCGAGCGGATGCGACACCGTCTCGGGCGGGGGCGCCCAGGCGGGCTCGGCGCGGGCGGCGGGCGGCGCGGTGAGGAAGGTCGGCCGATAGTCGCGGACGCCCTGCCCCAGCCCCGCCAGCGCCGGGGCCGCATTGGCGGCGAAGGCCGCCTCATCCGGTCGGACGGCGTCGGCCGGGCCGGCGGGCTGGCCGGTATGCCACATCTGCAACGCCGTCTCGGCCGGCCGCTGCACGCTGCGATGCCCGGCGGCATCGAGCGCGCGGCGCAGGCCGGAGACGATCAGGCCGCGTACCAGCGCCGGGTCGCGGAAGCGGACCTCGGTCTTGGCGGGGTGGACGTTGACGTCGACTTCGCTCGCCGGCACGTCGAGGAACAGCGCGACCACCGCATGGCGGTCACGCGGCAGCATCTCGGCATAGGCGCCGCGGATCGCCCCCATCAGCAACCGGTCGCGCACCGGGCGGCCGTTGACGAACAGATATTGATGGTCGGCGACGCCGCGATTGTAGGTCGGGATGCTCGCCACCCCGCCGAGCACCAGCGCCCCCGCCTCGGTCGGCCGTTCGAGATCGACCGGCACCGCATTGTCGGCGAGCGCGCGATCGGTCAGCGCGGCGACGCGCGCCGGCCGTTCCTCGGCGAGCGTCACGGCCAGCGCGCGGCGGCCGTCATGTTCGAGCGTGAAGGCGATGTCGCACCGCGCCATCGCCAGCCGCCGCACCGCATCGAGGCAGGCGGCATATTCGGCGCGCGGCGAGCGCAGGAACTTGCGCCGCGCCGGCACCCGGGCGAACAGCCCCTCGACGATCACCCGCGTCCCCGGCGGCAGCGCGGCCGGCCCTTCGCGGACGAGCACGCCATTGTCGACGGTGCGCGCCCAGCCCTCCGCGCCGGCGATTCGACTCTCGATCGTCAGCCGCGCGACGCTGGCGATCGACGGCAGCGCCTCGCCGCGGAAGCCGAGCGTCGCCACCCGATCGATCGCGCCATCGTCGCCGAGCAGGCTGTCGGGAAGTTTCGACGTCGCATGCCGTTCGAGCGCCAGTGCCATGTCGGACGGCGTCATGCCGCAGCCGTCGTCGGCGACGTCGATGCGCGAAAGTCCGCCCTCGGAAAGACTTATCGCAATCCGTGTGGCGCCGGCGTCGATCGCGTTCTCGACCAGTTCCTTCAACGCGCTGGCGGGCCTTTCCACCACTTCACCGGCAGCAATTCGATTGACGAGATGTTCGGGCAGACGGCGTATTGACACCGCGCATCCTCTATACCAAGCGACGGCCTCCCGCGAGCCCTTCTGCTGAACGTGATGAACACTGTGACCACACGGTCGGCGGCGGGTCTCATGAAACCCTGTGTCTCGAACACGCGTCCCGCATACGGAACCTAGCGCCCGATGGCCTTACCCCGCTTCTTCAAATTCATGTCGCATGACATGGCGATCGACCTCGGCACCGCCAACACGTTGGTCTATGTCCGGGGTCGCGGCATCGTGCTCAACGAGCCGTCCGTCGTCGCGGTGGAGACGATCAACGGCGTGCGCCGGGTCAAGGCGGTCGGCGATGACGCCAAGCTAATGATGGGCAAGACGCCGGGGTCGATCGAGGCGATCCGTCCGTTGCGCGACGGCGTCATCGCCGACATCGACGTCGCGGAAGAGATGATCAAGCATTTCATCCGCAAGGTGCACGGCCCGCGCAAGTTCGCGCGCTGGCCGGAGATCGTGATCTGCGTGCCGTCGGGTTCGACCAAGGTCGAACGCCGCGCGATCCGCGACGCCGCCTCCAACGCCGGCGCCAGCCAGGTCTATCTGATCGAGGAGCCGATGGCGGCGGCGATCGGCGCCGACATGCCCGTCACCGAGCCGATCGGCAGCATGGTCGTCGACATCGGCGGCGGCACCACCGAAGTCGCGGTGCTGTCGCTGCGCGGCCTCGCCTATACCACCAGCGTCCGCGTCGGCGGCGACAAGATGGACGAGGCGATCGTCAGCTACGTCCGCCGCAACCACAATCTGCTGATCGGTGAATCGACCGCCGAGCGGATCAAGCAGGAGGTCGGCATCGCCCGCCCCCCCGCCGACGGCATCGGCAAGATCATCTTCGTCAAGGGCCGCGACCTCGTCAACGGCGTGCCCAAGGAGATCCAGATCAACCAGGGCCAGATCGCCGAGGCGCTGAGCGAGCCGGTCGCGACGATCGTCGAGGGCGTGCGCGTCGCGCTGGAGAATACCGCGCCCGAACTCGCCGCCGACATCGTCGACCAGGGCATCGTGCTGACCGGCGGCGGCGCGCTGCTCGAAGGGCTCGACGAGGTGCTGCGCGACGAGACCGGCCTGCCGGTCACCGTCGCCGAGGATCCGCTGACCTGCGTCGCGCTCGGCACCGGGCGCGCGCTGGAGGATCCGATGTTCCGCGGCGTGCTCCAGACCGGCTGATACAGACTTAGTTTCCACACGAGACGGGGGGATTTCGGCGCATGGCGCCTGCCCGCGACCGTCGCACGGGTTTCTCGCGGCGACGGCAGTATTCGGCGTTCTTCGGCTACGTGCTCGCGGTGGCGGGCGCGGTGGTCGGCGCCGCTTTGCTCGCCGCCTCGATCTTCAATCCGCCGGCGTTCAGCACCGCGCGGATGGCCGTGGCGAGCGTCACCGCCCCCGTCGCCAGCCTGCTCGACAGCGGGACGGATGCGATCGCCTCCGTGCCGCAGGCGATCGGCACCTGGATCAACGTCCATGGCGAGAATGCGGCATTGCGCGCCGAACTGAAGCGCCACGACGCCTTGCTCAGCAAGGCGCGGGTCATCGCCTATGACAATCGCCGGCTGCGCGGCCTGCTGCGGGTGCGCGACCGCACGCCGGAGCCGGTGCTCACCGCCCGGCTGGTCGCCTCGACCGCGTCGAGCGGCCGCCGCTTCGCCCTGCTCAACGCCGGCCGCGTCCAGGGCGTGACGCCGGGCATGCCGGTGCTGGGACCGGAGGGGCTGGTCGGCCGGGTGCTCGAATCCGGGCCGATCGCGGCGCGGGTGCTGCTGATCACCGATCCCGAAAGCCTCGTGCCGGTGCGGCGGACGCGCGACGGCCTGCCCGCGATCGCGGCGGGGCGCGGCGACGGCCGGGTCGACATCCGCTCGGTCGGCGCGGCCAACGTCCGCTTCGCGCCCGGCGACATGTTCGTCAGCTCGGGGATCGGCGGTCTCTACGCACCCGGCGTGCCCGTAGCGCGGGTCGAGCGCGCGGGGTCGGACAGCGTCGTCGCCACCCCCTATGCGCCGCCCGACGCGGTCGATTTCGTCATCGTCGAACGGCCGTTCATGCCGATGCCGCCGCCGCTGCCGCCCCGTGCCGGGCCGGCGGTCAGTCCCGCTGCGCCAGCGCGCTAAGCGAACAGCGAAGCGTCGCCATGTCCCGCAACACGATCGACTATCGGCCGTTCGAACTGCCGCTGCCGCCTGGCCGGGCGCGCGCGCTGCCATGGATCAGCGTCATCGCCGCCTCGGCCGTCACCGCGATCCTGCCCGTCGTCGCCAGCCTCGCGCTGATGCCGCCGCTCGGGCTGCTGCTGCTGCTCACCTGGCGGCTGCTCGCCCGGTTCGCGCTGCGGCCATGGGCGGCGGCGCCGCTCGGGCTGTTCGACGATCTGGTCAGCGGCCAGCCGCTCGGCTCGTCGGTGCTGCTCTGGTCCTTGTGCTTTATCGCCATCGACCTGATCGAACAGCGTCTGGTGTTCCGCGATTTCTGGCAGGACTGGCTGATCGCCACCGGCGCCATCGCCTTTTGCCTGACCGTCGGCCGCTGGATCGCACTGCCTCTCGGCGCGCACGTCGATCCCGTGCTATTGGCGCAGATCGTGATTACGGTAATGCTTTTCCCCCTCGCCGTCCGCGCCGTCGCCTGGATCGACCGCCGCCGCGGAGATGCGGCATGATGCGCCGCTCGCCCAAGATGGTCACCGAGGCGATGCAGACCTACAGCTTCTCGCGTCGCGCCTGGTTGCTCGGCACCGCGCAGGCCGGCGTCGGGCTGCTGCTCGCCGGGCGGATGGGCTGGCTGGCGATCGCGCAGAACGAGAAGTACAATCTTCTCGCCGAGAGCAATCGCGTCAATCTGACGATGATCCCGCCGCGCCGCGGCTGGATCGTCGATCGCCACGGCGCGCCGATCGCCAACAACCGCACCGATTTCCGCATCGACATCATCCCCGACCGGCTCGAGGGCGGCGACGCCGGACGCGACCGCGTGCTGGCGCTGCTCGCCCGGCTGCTCGATCTCACCCCCGACGACGTCGAGCGGATCCGGATCGACCTCGACGGCGCCGCCGGTTTCCAGCCGGTGCAGGTCGCCGAGAACATCAGCTGGGACCGGTTCGCCGCGATCAGCCTGCGCCAGCCCGAATTGCCCGGCGTCGCGCCGACGCGCGGCTTCGCGCGCGCCTATCCGGCGGGTGCCGCGGTCGCCCACCTCACCGGCTATGTCGGCGCGGCCAATGCCGAACAGTTCAAGAAGACGCATGACCCGCTGCTCGTCACGCCGGGCTTCAAGCTCGGCAAGGACGGGCTGGAAAAGCAGCTCGAACCGCTGCTGCGCGGCGTCGCCGGGGCCAAGCGCGTCGAGGTGACCGCGCGCGGCAAGGTCGTCGCCGAGCTGCCGACCCGTGCCGACGTGCCGGGCAAGACGCAGCGGCTGACGATCGATGCCGGTCTGCAGGAATATGCGGCGCGCCGGCTCGGCACCAATTCGGGGTCGGCGGTGGTGCTCGACTGCCGGACGGGCGAGATGCTCGCGATGGTGTCGATGCCCGCCTACGACCCCAACAGCTTTTCGGACGGGATCAGCCATCTCGAATGGAAGATGCTGTCCGACGACGACCACGTGCCGCTGATGAACAAGGTGACGCAGGGCCTCTATCCGCCGGGATCGACGGTCAAGCCGATGAACGGCCTGGCGCTGCTTGCCGCCGGGGTGGGCGCGCACGACCGGATCGTCTGCTCGGGCGCGCTGCGCGTCGGCACCGGCATCTTCCACTGCCACAAGAAGGGCGGCCACGGCCCGCTCGATCTCAAGGGTGCGATCGAGCAGAGCTGCGACATCTATTTCTACGAGATGATCCGCCGCCAGGGCTATGACAAGATCGCGCCGGTGGCGCGGATGGTCGGGCTCGGCCAGAAGTTCGACCTGCCGCTGGCGACGCAGCGCTACGGCACCGTGCCCGATTCGGAATGGAAGCTGCGCAAGTACAAACATCCCTGGACCGTCGCCGATGGCCTCAACGCCTCGATCGGCCAGGGCTATGTGCTCGCCAATCCGTTGCAGCTCGCCGTGATGGCGGCGCGGATCGCGTCCGGGCGGGCGTTGCAGCCGAGCCTGCTCGCCAGTCACGTCCATCTCGACGCCCCGGCGCTGCCGGTCCCGTCCGAACATCTCGCGATCGTCCGTGACGCGATGTACGGTGTGATCAACCAGGGCGGCACCGGCGCGGCGGCGCGGCTGCTCGTCCCCGGGGTGGCGATCGCCGGCAAGACCGGCACCGCGCAGGTGCGCCGCATCACCATGGCGGAACGGCGCAGCACCGGCGTCATCAAGAACGGCCAATTGCCGTTCAAGATGCGCGACCACGCGCTGTTCGTCGGCTTCGCCCCGCACGACAATCCGCAATATGCGATCGCGGTGGTGCTCGAACACAATGGTCACACCGTCCGCAATCTCGATACGCCGATGATCGCGCGTGACATCATGACCTATCAGTTCGACCGCGACCGCGCGATGAAGGCGCTCGCCGATGTCGAGCCGACCTGGGGCGGCGACATCGGCACGCGGATGGCGGCGCAGGCCGCCGCCTATCGCGCCGCGCAATCGCCGCCGCCCGCCGCCAATGCGACCAAGACCGACGCAACCGTGCCGAGCGATTCGGACGCGGTCGAGGCGGCGACCGACCTCGCCAACCAGACCCAGGCGGCGATGGCACCAGTCGCCGTGACCGGCGACGCCGAACCCGCCGACGCCAGCGATCCGAGCGGACGGACCCAGCCATGACCCGCAGCCGCATCGTCCCCGACCCGATCGCCCGCCAGCCGTGGCGGATCATCGCATTGGTCGTCGCGATCGGTGCCTTCGGCCAGATCGTCCTCTATTCCGCCGCCGGCGGCTCGCTCCAGCCCTGGGCGCTGTCGCAGGGCATCCGCTTCTTCGTGCTGCTCGGTGCGGCGCTCGCCATCTCCTACGTTCCCGAGCGGGTGTGGAAGAGCGCGGCGCTGCCCGCCTATGTGGTGATCGTCATCGCGCTGGTGCTGGTCGAGCTGGTCGGTGCGGTCCGCGGCGGCAGCCAGCGCTGGCTCGATGTCGGCATCAAGCTGCAACCGTCCGAATTCATGAAGCCGGTGATCGTGCTCGCCTGCGCGCGCTTCTACGACATGCTGCCGCCCAACGAGACGCGGCGGTTCGGCGCGATCTGGCCGGCGGCGCTGCTGATCGGCATACCCGCGGCGCTGATCGCCAAACAGCCCGATCTCGGCACCGCGTTGATGGTCTGCGGCGGCGGCGTCGTCGTAATGTTCCTTGCCGGCGTGCCGATGCGGCTGTTCATCGGCGGCGCGCTCGCGCTCGCCGTCGCCGCGCCGATCGCCTTCAACTACGTGCTGCACGACTATCAGCGCAACCGCGTGCTGATCTTCCTCGATCCCGAAAGCGATCCGCTGCGCACCGGCTATCATATCAGCCAGTCGAAGATCGCGATCGGCTCCGGCGGCCTGTGGGGCAAGGGCTTCCTCAACGGGACGCAGAGCCACCTCGACTATCTGCCCGAGGGCCATACCGACTTCGTCTTCGCGACGATGGCGGAGGAATGGGGGCTGGTCGGCGGCTGCCTGCTGATCCTCGCCTTCATCCTGGTGGTGCGCTGGGGCGTCAACGTTGGCCAGCAGGCGACGACGCGCTTCGCCCGGCTGACCGCGGCGGGGCTGGCGACGACGATCTTCTTCTACGTCGCGATCAATCTGGCGATGGTCATGGGCCTAGCGCCGGTGGTCGGCATCCCCCTCCCCCTCGTCAGCTTCGGCAGTTCGGCGCAGATGACGGTGCTGCTGTGCCTAGGCATCCTGATGTCGATCGACCGCACCAATCGCCGCGTGTCGCGCCGCTGAGAGAAAAATCGCTGCGGCTGCGAAAAAGGGTTTGCATCCTGCGGCACGACTGCTAATTGGCCGCCTCCCGACGGGGCCGGCGCCTCTCCAAAGCGCCAAAACAGGCCAGGTCATGTGGACGCATAGCTCAGTTGGTAGAGCAGCTGACTCTTAATCAGCGGGTCCTTGGTTCGAGCCCAAGTGCGTCCACCACCCCCCTTCCAGATTAGCGACTATCCCTCCCCCGAGAGGCGATGTTGTGTGCGATCGTGCAATCGGTCGCCGGTGGATTTGTCGCGCATAAGCCCGCCCCTCGCGCCCGCTTGGCGCGATCTGAAGCCATCCTCCGTCGTGTTCGCGCGCGGGTGCCGCTGGAGGATCGATCGCACGACCGCTCTCAGCCCCTGCGCCCCTACGTGGATCAGGCCGATCGGGACGCTTTGCGACATTTTTACCAGTGCACCCAGAAATTCGCTGGTGATTGCATGTCTGACATATGCATCGGCGTCTTCCGGGAGTAGGCGGCCGACCGGGACGATCACGGCGCGCCGAGCCGGACGCCCTTGGTCGGCTGCACGCGTAACAGTGCAGCCGGTTCGGCTGGAGAGAGACTGATGATTGGTTCGATTGTCCCCAACCGCCTCCCCCGGATGGGCGGCTTTCATGCGACCGTGTCGCTGCTGGCGATGACGCTGGCGAGCACCACCGCGCAGGCGCAGACCGCGCCCGAGGCGAGCCCGCCGGCGCAGGCCGCGCAGGCCGTGCAGGCGCAGGAGACCAGCGGCGCCACCGCGCCGAGCGGCGATCAGGGACAGGCGGTCGACACCGCGCCCGGCACGCCGTCCGCAGCCGACGACATCGTCGTCACCGGCGTCCGCGCCAGCCTCCAGTCGGCGCAGAACATCAAGCGCAACGCCACGCAAATCGTCGATTCGATCGTCGCCGAGGATATCGGCAAGCTGCCGGACCGGAACATCGCCGAGGCGTTGCAGCGCATCTCCGGCATCCAGATCCAGCGCGCCTTCGGCGAGGGCAGCACGGTCGCGATCCGCGGCCTCACCCAGGTCCGTACCGAGCTCAACGGCCGCGACATCTTCACCGCCAGCGGCTCGAGCAACTCGCTCAGCCTGGAGGATGTGCCCTCCGAACTGCTCGCCGGTATCGACGTCTACAAGAACCCGTCGGCGGATCTGATCGAGGACCAGCTCAGCGGCACGATCAATTTCCGGACCCGCAAGCCGTTCGACTTCGATGGCGCCAAGGCGTCGGCCTCGGTGACCAACACCTATTATGATCTGGCACGTCGCAGCCAGCCGGCAGCGTCGCTGCTGCTCAGCGATCGCTGGCAGACCGGCATCGGCGAGATCGGCATCCTCGCCAGCGCCTCCTACCAGAAGACCGCCTTCCGTCAGGACACGATCTCGACCGAGCCCTTCTACACGCTCGACCCGACCAATGCGGGCGACGCCGCGACGCTGGCGACGCTCGGCCGGACCGGGCAGACCACGACGCTGCCGCACGGCACCGGCATCGGTGAGGTGCCGGGCGACCGCCGCCGCTTCGGCATCGACGTGTCGCTGCAATGGCGGCCGACCGACACGCTCGAATTCACCGGCGAATATTTCCGCAACGACTACAAGCTGCGCAGCTACGGCTACAGCTACTTCGCCTACACCAGCGGCGTCGCGATCACGCCGCTCGCCGGCGCGCCCTTCACCTACGCGCCGAACGGCGATTTCCAGAGCGGCACCTTCGTCGACGTGCCGATCGGCAACAACACGTCGATCGGCGCGCGCCACTCCGTCACCACCGACTATTCGCTCAACGGCAAGTGGAAGCCGACCGACCGGCTGACGATCACCGGCGATTTCCAATATGTCGATTCGAAGACCAACAACCTCAACTCGATCGTCGGGCTGAGCGGCACCGCGACGACGCTGACGCAGGATATCAGTGGCGCCATTCCGTCGTTCCAGATCACCTCGGCCGCCGGCCTCGCCAATCCGGCGACCTACAATTACGGCTTCTACCTCGACGACCTCAACAATTCGAAGGGCACCGACACGGTTGGGCGGCTCGACGGCGAATATCGCTTCGACGGCGGCTTCCTCCGCTCGGTCAAGGCGGGCATCCGCTATGCCGATCGCGCCAACCGGACCAACGACACCGGCTATCGCTATACCGGCCTGACCGGCCCGGCGGGCAATCTGCGCTACGTCGACCTCGGCGACTTCTTCCGCGGCAGCGCTAATCTGTTCGGGGATATCCAGGCCTTCGCACTGCCGACCGTGCTCGACTATGACGCGACGCGCGCCACGCTCGGCGTGACGACGACGCCGCCCTATCTGCCGAGCGGCACCAACAGCGAGACGCAGAAGACCTATACGGGCTATGTCGCCGCCTTCTTCAAGGCGGATACGCTGCCGGTGCCGATCGACGGCAATGTCGGCGTGCGCGTCGTCCGCACCAAGGTGGCGGTCGCCGGCAATTACCAGCAGATCGACCTGATCACCGCGCCCGACGGCACCCAGTCGACCGCGGCGCCGACCTTCACGCCGGTCAGCCAGTCGAACGATTACACGTCGGTGCTGCCGAGCCTCAATCTGCGTGCGCATCTCACCGAGCGGTTGCAGCTGCGGCTCGCCGCCTCGAAGAACATCTCGCGCCCCGACTTCAACCAGCTCAACCCGACGCTGACCATCACCGAGCCGGGTACCGCGCAGATCGATCAGCAGCACACCACCTCGACCGGCAATCCCTATCTGAAGCCGATGAAGTCGAGCAATCTCGATGCCTCGATCGAATGGTATTTCGCGCGCACCGGATCGCTGTCGGTCGCCGGCTTCTACAAGAACATCTCCAACTACATCCAGACGGTGATCACGCCGCGTACGGTGACGTTCACCGATGGCGTGACCGCGGTCTATGACGTCACCACCTACGACAATGCCAGCAAGGCGAAGGTCAAGGGCGCGGAAATCGCCTATCAGCAGTTCTTCGACTTCCTGCCGGGGGCGCTGAGCGGCCTCGGCATCCAGGCCAATGCGACCTATGTCGATTCCCAGGCGCCGAGCCCGGCCAGTCAGGGCCCGGTGACGCAGCTGTCGCTGGAGGGCCTGTCGAAGTATAACTACAATCTGATCGGCATCTACGAACACGGCCTGATCTCGGCCCGTGCCGCGTATAACTGGCGCAGCAAATATCTGGTGACGACCTCGGCCAATGGCACCGGCAACCTGCCGATCTTCCAGCGGCCGTCGGGGCAGCTCGATGCGTCGATCACCGTCAACGTCACGCCGCATATGTCGCTGACGCTCAACGGCACCAACCTCACCAACACGGTGCGGCGGACCTATTACGGCATCACCACCCGTCCGCGGGATGCGATCATGAGCGATCGGCAGATCGCCGGGGTGGCGCGGATCACCTTCTGATGCGACCGGATGCGCCGGGCCACCCCCGGCGCATCCCCATCGTCAGGCGACGCGGGCGCGTTCCACCCGCGTCATCGCCACCGCGGCGATCAGCAGCGCCGCCGCCGCGAAGGCCAGCGTCCAGATCGGGGCGTGCGGGAAGAGATGCTTGGTGATCGACCCCATCACCGTCGCCACCAGCAATTGCGGCACGACGACGAAGACGTTGAACAGCCCCATATAGATGCCGAGCTTGCGCTGCGGCAGGCTGGAGGCGAGGATCGCATAGGGCATGGCGAGAATCGACGCCCAGGCGATGCCGATGCCGATCTCGCTCGCCAGCAGCCAGTGCGGATCGCGCACCACGAAGAAGCTCGCAAAGCCCGCCGCGCCGCATAGCAGCCCGACGATATGCGTGCGCGCCTGCCCCATCCAGCGCGCGAGCAAGGGCAGCAGCGTCAGCGCCGCCACCGCGGCGATGCCGTTATAGGTCGCGAACAGCACGTCGACCCAATTGGCCGCCGCCTGGTAGAGCGGGCTGCGCGCATCGGGCGCGCCATAGAAGGCACCCGCGACGATCGGCGTGGTGTTGATCCACATGATGAACAGCGCCGACCAGCTGAAGAATTGCGCCACCGCAAGCCGCTTCATCAGCACCGGCATACCGCCGAAATCGCCGACGATATGGCCGAGCATGTCCGCCGCCTGCCCGCCCCGCGCGCGCCGGATCGCGACGATGCTGGCGACGCCGTAGGCGACGAGCAGCGCGCCGAGCAGGTAAAGCTCCTTCTCCAGCCCGAGCAGCGCGACCCCGGCGATCACCAGCGCTCCCGCCGCGATCCAGGCGAGGCTGCCGCCGAGCGGCCGGCGGGCGAGCGCCTGCGTCACCCGCGCCTGATCCTCGGCATCGACGGCGTCGCCGTCGAAGCGCGCCATCTCCGCCGGGCTGTACTCGCGCGTCGTCAGCACCGTCCACAGCACGGCGAGGAACAGGGCCGCGCCGCCGAACCAGAAGGCGTAGCGCACCGTGTCGGGGATGCCGCCCCCGCTCACCACGTTGGACACGCCCGCCTGTTCGAGCAGCCACGGGAAGATCGAGCCGAACACCGCGCCCGCGCCGATGAAGGCGGTCTGCACCGCATAGCCGGCGGCATGCTGATCCTTGTCGAGCATGTCGCCAACGAAAGCACGGAACGGCTCCATCGAGACGTTGAGCGACGCGTCGAGCAGCCACAGCAGCAGCGCCGCCATCAGCAGCCCGGGGCTCTCCGGCATCAACAGCAGCGCGATCGCGGCCAGCACTGCGCCGGCAAGGAAATAGGGTCGCCGCCGCCCCAGTCGACCGAGCCATGTCCGGTCGCTGAGATGGCCGATCACCGGCTGCACCAGCAGACCGGTGAGCGGCGCCGCCACCCAGAGCGCGGGCAGATCGTCGAGACTGGTGCCGAGCGACTGGAAGATCCGGCTCATATTGGCGTTCTGCAACGCGAAGCCGACCTGGATACCGAAAAATCCGAACGAGATGTTCCAGAGGCCGGCCCAGCTCTGCCGCGGGCGGCGCAGGCTCACCGCCGCCGCGCCTTGCCGCTCGCGACGAAGCGGATCGCCTGTCCGCCGCCGGGCGCGAGCGCGAGGCTCAGCCGGTCGCCTTTTTTCACCGTGCGCTTCTCGATCGCGATCGCATGCCGCGCGTCGGTGCGGTAATCCGCGCCGGCACCGTCACGGTAGATCTCCGCCGTATAGCTGCGCCCCGCGTCGAGGAAGTCGAGCGATACGTCGAGCGTGCGGGCCGTGTCGTTGGTGATGCTGCCGAGATACCAATCGTCGCTCGCGCGGTCCTTGCGCGCGACGGTGACATAATCGCCGACCTCGCCGTTGAGCACGCGCGTGTCGGACCAGTCGGTCGGCACGTCGCGGATGAACTGGAAGGCATCCATGTGCTTGGCGTAATTTTCGGGCGTATCCGCCGCCATCACGACGGGCGAATAGATCACCACGTAGAGCGCAAGTTGCTTCGCCTCGGTCGACAGCAGCGGGCTGCCGCCCGACCCTTCGAGGCTGAGCACGCCGGGGGTGAAGTCCATCGGGCCGCCGAGCCATTGCGTGAAGAACATATTGGCTTCGTGGTTGGGCGGGTTCTTGCCCGGCCAGGCGTTATATTCCATGCCGCGGCCGCCTTCGCGCGCCAGCCAGTTGGGATAGGTGCGGCGCAGGCCGGTGTCCTTGATCGGCTCGTGGCTGTCGATGCCGACCTTATACTTGGCGGCGGTCTGGACGACGCGCAGATAGTGATTCGCCATCCACTGGCCCTCGTGCCATTCGCGCTTTTTCGTGCCGTCGGCGTCGACGCGCTCGATCTGGCCGGCGTCGGTAACATAGCCAGTCTTGATCACCGGGATGCCGTGATCGCGTGCGTAGCTGAACGCCCGGTCGAGCTGCGAATCGTAATGGCTCGCCGATCCGCCGGTTTCGTTATGACCGATCAGATAGACGCCCTTCGCCTTGGCGTAGCGGGCGAGCTCGGCGGCGTCGAAATCGGGGGTCGGCTGGTCGAACTGCATGGCATTGCCATTGCCGAACCAGTCGCCGTCCCAGCCGACGTTCCAGCCCTCGACGAGCACGCCCGGAATCTTGTTGGCGGCGGCGAAGTCGATGTAGGTCTTGACGTTGGCGGTGGTCGCGCCGTGCTTCGGCCCGGTCGCCCAGGTCCAGTCGCCCTTGATCATGTTCCACCAGACGCCGACGAACTTGCCCGGCTTGATCCAGCTGACGTCGCCCAGCTTGTTGGGCTCGTTGAGGTTCAGTTCGAGGTGGCTCATGTAGAGGCCGGGCGCGTCGTCCGACAGGATCACCGTCCGCCACGGCGAATCGAACGGCGCGGTGCGCACCACCTTGGGCGCGCCGGCGCCGGGGGTGAGCGACGCCTTGAACGTGTTGCCCTCGCTGCGTGCGAGGTTCATCGCGGCATAATCGACCAGCGCCGCCTCGTGCACCGCGGCGTGCGTGCCGTCGGCGAGCTTGACCGTCATCACCGTCTGCGCGGTGCCGACCGCATCGAGCGGCGTCTTGTTGTAGAGATATTCCTCGCGGTTCCACTGATAGGCCGGCTTCCACCAAGCGGTGCCGCCTTGCGCGAAGGCGAATTCGGTCAGCTCGTCGGCGATGTTCGCCTGATGCAGATGCGGCTGGTCGGGAAAGCGGTAACGGAAGCCGATGCCGTCGTCGAAGACGCGGAAGATCACGTCCATCTCGCGCTGCAGGCCGGTCTTTTCCCGGAAGCGCAGCGTCAGTTCGTTGTGCCGGTCGCGGATCGTCTTCCACTCGCCGAACGGCTGCGTCCAGTTGCTGTCGCCGCTCGCCTTGCTCTGGCCGATCAGCGTGAGATTGCGCTCGATCTTCGGGGCATCAGTGAACATCACGCCGAGCTTGCTGGCGGCGAGCACCGGCTTGCCCTTGCGCGTCACGGCATAGGTCGCGCGCCCGTCGTTATCGAGCGCGATCGCGACGACCAGAGATCCGTCCGGCGAGGTCGCGGTGGCGGCCGGCGCGGCCGCGGCGGTGGGGATCTGCGCGACGGCATTGCCGTCGGTCTGCGCGCGCGCCGCCGGACTGACCAGCACCAGCGCCAGCGCGCTGCCGATCGAATAGAAGTTCATGCCGTCTCTCCCGTTTTGGTGGCGATCACTGCGCCATATCCGTCAAAATGCCACCCCTGCGTCGCGCTCTCCATCACCGGCCGCCACGCATCGGGCTGCTCGGGCGCCCAGCGCTGCGGCTCGGGCGAGAGGTTGAACACGCACAGCATCGTCTCGTCGGCGGCGCGGCGCTCGATCGCGAGCATCGCCGGCTCGGCGGCGACGACGCGGATGTCTCCGGTGAGCAGCGCCGGATGCGCCTTGCGCAGGGTCAGCACGTCGCGCGTCCAGTGGAGCAGCGCATGCGGATCGCGCTCCTGCCGATCGACCGCGAGCGCGGCGTGATCGGGCCCGACCGGCAGCCACGGCGTCGCCTGCGAAAAGCCGAGGTTCACCGCATCGCTGCGCCAGGCCATCGGCGTGCGTGCGCCGTCGCGCGACAGCGTCTGCGGCCAGTTGGCGATCGCCTCGGGATCGCGCAGCGCCTCGAACGGCACCTCGACCTGCGTGAGCCCCAATTCCTCGCCATAATAGAGGAAGATATTGCCACGCAGCGCGGCGAGCAGCAGCATCTTCATCCGCGCGAACGCCGCCGCGGATTCGGGCGCGACCCAGCGCGAGATGGCGCGCGGCGCGTCGTGATTCTCGAACGCCCAGCTCGGCCAGCCGACGCCGTCCTGCTCGGGCCATTTGCCGATCGCCGCGGCGACGGTCGCCGGCGTGATCGTCGGCGCATAGAGGAAGTCGAAGCCATAGGCGCTGTGCAGTCGCCGCCCCGCCGCGGTGAACAGCTTCATCTCGCGATCGCTGTCGGCGCCGCCGACCTCCGCGACGGTGAAGCGCGCGTCATAGCTGTCGAACAGGGCGCGGACGCGTTCGAGGAAGGCGGGGATCGCCTCATGGCTCTGGTTGTAGCGGTGCAGCTGATAGTCGAAGGGCCGGGTGCGCGGGATGCCGTCGTCGAGCGGCGCCGGCGGATTGTCGCGCAGGGCGGGATCGAACATGAAGAAGTTGATCGCGTCGATGCGGAAGCCGTCGACCCCGCGCTCCAGCCAGAAGCGCGCTATGTCGAGGAACGCCTGCTGCACCTCGGGATGATGGCCGTTGACCTGCGGCTGCTCCTTGAGGAAATTGTGCATGTAATATTGGCCGCGGCGCGCGTCCCACGTCCATGCCGGGCCGCCGAACACCGATTGCCAGTTGTTGGGCGGCGACCCCTCCGGCTGCGGATCGCGCCAGACGTACCAGTCCGCCTTGGGATTGTCGCGGCTCGCCCGGCTTTCGACGAACCAGGGATGCTGGTCGCTGGTATGCGCCCAGACCTGATCGACGATCACCTTGAGGCCGAGCTGATGCGCGCGCGCGACCAGCGCGTCGAAGTCGGCAAGCGTGCCGAAGATCGGATCGACGTCGCAATAGTCGGAGACGTCGTAGCCGAAGTCGGCCATCGGCGAGCGGAAGAAGGGCGACAGCCAGATCGCCTCGACGCCGAGGCTGGCGACATGGTCGAGATGCGCGGTGATGCCGGGCAGGTCGCCGATGCCGTCGCCGTTCGAATCGGCAAAGCTGCGGGGGTAGATCTGGTAGATCGTCGCGCCGTGCCACCACGGGCGTTCGGCAGCCGTTTCGGTCGGGATCATTGCGGGGCCTTCAGGGCGCAGACGGCATAGCCGAGGGGAGGAAGCGTGACGGTCAGGCTGCCCGGCGCGGCGACCGCGCCGCAGCCACTGCCGGCGAGCGTCGTCGCGGCGCGCGCGGTGGTGCCGATCTCGACCTGCCGGGTAAGCGGCCTGGTGTCGGTGTTGAAGGCGAGCAGCACCTCCACGCCGCTGACCGGATCGAAGCGCGAGATGGCGAGCAGCCCCGGCGTCTCGCCACGCGCGCGCAGCTGCTGCCGGCCGCGGGTCAGCGCCGGCGTCGCCAGCCGCAGTCGGGCGAGCGCCGCGGTCTGGCGGAACAGCGGATTGTCGGTGGCGAAATGCGCGGTCGCGGTGGTCGTGCTGCTGCCGAGCAGGCGGTTGTCGTTGTAGACGGCGACCCGGCTCGCGAACATGTCCTCGCGCGCATCCTGATCGTTGCCGTCGCTGACGAACCCCTGTTCGTCGCCCGAATAGATCGTCGGCACGCCGCGCAGCGTCAGCAGCATCGCATTGGACAGCATCACCCGCGCCAGCACCTCGGCATCGTCCGCCTGCGGAAACGCCTTGCGGACGAAGGTGGCGAAGCGGCCGTCGTCGTGATTGCCGGTGAAGGTCGGCAATTGCACCGCGGTGTCGAAGCCCTTGGCGTAGAGCGCGTCGCCGTCGAACAGCTTTTCGAACGTATCGGTGCCGGCGCGCCCGGCGACCGTGTCGATCACCGCCTGCCGGAAGGAGAAATCGAGCACCGCAGGCAGCTTGTCGACGATGGTATGCTGCGCCAGCACCGCCGGCCGCACCTCGTGATCGGACACCTCGCCGAAGATGTGGAAGTTGGGGATGCCCTTCGCCCTGGCACGCGCCTGCATCGCCGGGACGAACTGCGCCCAGAATTCGGGATTGACGTGGCGTGCGGTGTCGATGCGGAACCCGTCGATGCCGTAGCGATCGATCCAGTCGCCGAAGATGTCGATCATCCCGGCGACGACACGCGGGTTCTCCGTCATCAGATCGTCGAGCCCGACGAAATCGCCCATCGTCGCGCTTTCGTTGAGATAGGTCGTGTCGCCGCGATTGTGATAATAGCGCACGTCGTTGAGCCAGGCCGGCACCTTGACGCTGCGCTCGGCGGCAGGGACGAAGGGCGTATAGGCATAGTCGCTGCGCGTCAGCTTGGCGAAATTCGCCTCGGTGTGCACCGTATCGCCGGCGAAGCCGGGATTGATCGGCGCGCCGTTCACGCCCAACCGGCGCTGATAGGGATAGTCCGCACGGCTGCGATACGGACAGTCGCGCTGACCGACGCATTCGCGATACTGGATGACGTCGGCGGTGTGGTTGACGATGATGTCCATATAGACCTTCATCCCACGCGCATGCGCCGCGGTGACGAGCGCGGCGAAATCGGCGTTGCTGCCGAAATGCGGATCGACCTGCGTGAAGTCGGTGATCCAATAGCCGTGATAGCCCGCCGATTGCTGGCCCGGACTGCCCTGGACAGGCTTGTTCTTGAAGATCGGCCCGACCCACAGAGCGGTCGCGCCCAAGGCCTGGATGTAATCGAGCCGGCGCGTCAGCCCCTTGAGATCGCCGCCGTGGTAGAAGCCCTTGGCGGTGGGATCGAAGCCGGTGACGAGCGGACCGCCCTTCAACCCGCCGCGGTCGTTCGCCGGGTCGCCATTGTCGAACCGGTCGGGGAGGAGGAAGAAGATCACCTCGTCCTGCGGCAGGCGGGCGCGATAGTCGGCGGCGGGCGCAGCGGGCGCGGCCTGTGCCGCCACCGCCGGCGCACCGATCAGCAGCGCGAGCGCCGTCGCGGTGCGTGTGGCGAACTTCAGCATACATCCCCCCGGCCAATGCCGTGCCGCCGATCCATTGCCGGCCGCATCCGCCGCCGTTGTGCGGATGCTACGGCAGCAAGCCAAGCATAGGGCATACGTATTCACGACCGCTTTCGCCACGGCCCGGGCTGCGGTAAAGCCGGACGATGACGGTGAAAGGCAGAGGACGGGGCGCGGGCGCGAACGACAAGCCGACCTCGTTCGACATCGCCGCGCGCGCCGGCGTCTCGCAGCCGACGGTCAGCCGGGCGCTGCGCGGCGACCGTACCGTCAGCGCCGCCACCCGGATGCGGATCGAGGCGATCGCGCGCCAGCTCAATTACAAGGTCGACAAGAACGCCTCGTCGCTGCGCCGCGGCCAGAGCATGACGCTGGCGCTGCTGTTCTTCGAGGACCCGCTCGACGACGGCAGCTTCATCAACCCCTTCTTCCTGTCGATGCTGGGATCGATCCTGCGCACCTGCGCGGCGCGCGGCTATGACCTGCTCAGCTCGTTCCAGCAGCTCTCCGCCGACTGGCACACCGATTATGAGGACAGCCGCAAGGCGGACGGGATCATCCTGCTCGGCTATGGCGACTATGAGCTCTACAAGGCGCGGCTTGCGGCACTGGTCGCGCAGGGCACGCATTTCGTCCGCTGGGGCTCGGTCGACACCGATGCCGGCGGCGCGACGATCGGCTGCGACAATATCGCCGGCGGGCGGATGGCGGGAACGCACCTGCTCGGCCGCGGCCGACGGCGGATCGGCTTCATCGGCGACGCCGACGATCACTATCCCGAATTCCGCGACCGCTATCGCGGCCTGTGCGCGGCGCTGCGCGAGGCGGGGCAGCCGGTCGATCCCGGCCTGCACGTCGATGCGCTGTCGGTCGAGCAATCGGGCTATGATGCGACGCGCCGGCTGCTCGCCCGCGACATCCCGTTCGATGCGCTGTTCGCCGCCTCCGACATCATCGCGCTCGGCGCGGTGCGCGCGCTCGCCGAGGCGGGGCGGCGCGTGCCGGAGGATGTCGCGATCATCGGCTTCGACGACATTCCCGCCGCGGCGACGACGCAGCCGCCGCTCACCACGATCGCGCAGGATTACCGCAAGGCCGGTGAGGTGCTGGTCGACACGTTGCTGCGCCGCATCGCCGAAGAGCCGACCGACACCGCCTTGCTGCAACCGCGGCTGATCGTGCGCGGCTCGACCTGAGCCGACGCGCTCATCGCGCCGGCATCGCGCAATGGCGGGCGACATAATCGGCGTGGCGCGGCATCACCCCCGCCTCGCGGCGGTAGAGCAGGTCGAGCGTCTTCATATAATCGCCCAGGTCCTGCGGCGCGATCCGGTCGGCGAGCGGATGATGCGCCCCGGCCGCCACCCCCTGCCCGGCGAGCACCTGGAGCCAGCCGTCCTCGGTGAACAGTTCGTCCGCCTCGCGCACGATCACCCCCGCCTCCTGCCACAAGGCGATCCGCGCGCGCAGGCTGTCGGGGAGCGCCATCGCGCGGCACGCCTGCCAGAAGGGCTCGCTCCGCCCGTTCGCCCAATAATGGAGGATGAGGAAGTCGCGGATCCGCTCGATCTCGAACGCGGTCTGGCGATTGTATTCGTCGCGCAGCGCCGCGGCGACGGGCAGTGCCGGCAGCAGCTTGACCAGCCGCGCGATCGCCGACTGGATGAGGTGGATGCTGGTCGATTCGAGCGGCTCGAGGAAACCGCTCGCCAGCCCGATCGCGACGACGTTGCGCTGCCACGCCTGCTTGCGCCGTCCGGTGACGAAGCGCAGCGGCCGCGGATCGCCGAGCGGCGCGCCCTCGACCGTGGCGGTCAGCGTCGCCGCCGCCGCCGCGTCGCTGGTGAAATCGCTGCAATAGACATAGCCGTTGCCGGTGCGATGCTGCAGCGGGATACGCCACTGCCAGCCCGCCGCGCTCGCGATCGCGCGCGTATAGGGCAAGGGCGCCGCCGCCGCCTCGGTCGGCAGCGCGAGCGCGCGGTCGCAAGGCAGCCACTGCCGCCAGTCCTCATAGCCCGCGCCGAGCGTTTCCTCGATCAACAGCCCGCGAAAGCCGGTGCAGTCGATGAACAGGTCCCCGGCGATCCGCGCGCCGCTGTCGAGCAGCAAGGCGGTGACATCGCCGCCCTCGCCGTCCCGCTCGACGCGGACGATCCGCCCCTCGCTGCGTTCGACGTCGCGGTTGGTGGCGAAGCGGCGCAGATAGGCGGCGTAGAGGCCTGCATCGAAGTGGAAGGCATAGGGCATCGCGGGTATCGTCGCCGCGGTCAGCGGATCGCCGCGATGCATCCGCCCGGCCCGCGCCGCGATCGTGTTGAGATTGTATCCGTCGAGCGGCCCGGCCAGCCCGAGCCGGCGCGCGCGCAGCCAATAATGCTGGAAGGCGATCAGCCCGACGTCGCGGCCGACATCGCCGAAGCCGTGCATATAGCTCTCGTCCGGCGCGCCCCAGCCGTCGAAGGCGATGCCGAGCTTGAAGGTGCCGCCGGTCGCACGCAGGAACGCATCCTCGTCGAGCCCGAGCGCCTGGTTGAACAGCCGGATCTGCGGGATGGTCGCCTCGCCGACGCCGACGGTGCCGATCGCCTCCGACTCGACCAGATGGATGCGATAACCGTCCTCGAGCAGATGGCCGAGCGCCGCCGCGGCCATCCAGCCCGCCGTGCCGCCGCCGGCGATGACGATGGTGGTGACGGGTGGCTCGGTCATCGGGTGCGCTCCGCGATCAAACGGCGGCGTGCGAAGGGGATCGCACGCCGCCGCCCCTGGGGATCAGAACTTGTAGGTGACGCCGATATAATAATCGCGGCCATAGCGCTGATAGTCGATCACCTGCCGCGGATCGTCGTTCTGATAGGTGATGAACGGCCGGTCGGTCAGGTTCTTCGCCTGCGCGAGGATCGAGAAGCCCTTGAGGAAGCCCTCCTGGAATTCATAGCCGATCTGCGCGTCGAGGATGCCTTCCGACTTAGCGGTGCGATAGGTCGGCGTCGCCGACAGACCCGCCACCTCGGCGAGGAAGTCCGACCGGTAGCGATAGTTGGCGCGCGCCTGGAAGCCCCATTTCTCGAAGTAGATCGTGCCGCTGCCGGTCCATTTCGACAGGCCGGGCAGCGTGATCGCCTGCGTCGGGTTGCTCGCGAACTTGATCGTCGACTGGGTGTAGTTGCCGCTCGCGAAGATGCCGAAGCCGTCGAGCGCGCTGGTCAGCGCCTTGAACGGCAGCGACACCGTCGCCTCGACGCCGAGCACTTCGCCGCGACCGGTATTGGCCGGCGCCGACACCACGCCGGTCGTCTGGCCCGCGGCGATCACCTGCGCCTGCTGCGCCGCAGTCAGCGCCGGCAGCAACGCGGTGAAGTCATAGGCATAGCTGTTGTTCGGATCGACGAAATCGGTGAGGTGCTTGAAATAGCCCGACAGCGCGACATAGCCGCCGGCGTCGAAATATTTCTCGAACGACATGTCGATGTTCGTCGACTGATAGGGGCGCAGCGCGACGTTGCCGCCGGTCGAGGAGAAGACCGGATAGAGGCCGGCCGGCGTACGACCGATATTCGTGAGGTTGATCGCGACGTCCTGCGTGACGCGCTCCTGGTCGAGGCGCGGACGCACCATCGTCTGCGACGCACCGAGCTTGACGTAACCGTTGTCGATCAGCTCGACCGAGAAGGTCGCCGAGGGCAGCACATTGGTATAGGTGACGCGCTCGTCCGCCGGAGCGATGGTGACGTTGCCGGTGACGACACTGGCGATTTGGCCGACCGAACGCTGCTGCGAATGGACCACCTGCACGCCGAGCGCGCCCTTGACCGCCTTGCCGCCGAGGTCGCCGTCGAGCGTCAGCTTGGCATAGCCGGTGTAGACGTTCTCGATGACGCGATTGTCGCGGACCAACGCCGACGGGCGGTTGTCATAGGCCGAGGCGAAGCTGTTGTTGTAGACGTAGAGCGGATCGTAGGTCAGCATCGCCGGGATGCCGAGATAGGTCAGCGGGATATTGGTGCCGAGCAGCGCCTCGCTGGGCACCGTCGCGCTGGTCGGCGTGCCGCTGGCGAGCGTGCAGCCCGTCCCCGTCCCCTTCGGGCAGAGGAAGTAGGAGGTATAGGCGCTGGTCTTCTCGCGGCGGCTGTAATTGCCGCCGACTTCCCAGCCGCGCACCAGGCTGCCGTCGAACTCGCCGTTGAGGCTGGCGCGCAGCGACTTGAGATCGTCCTTGAAGCTCGGCCGGTTGAGGAAGCCCGACTGGACGACCTGCTGCGTGCCGTTGTTGCCCCAGCCCTGCGGGTCGGTCAGCTTGAGCACGTTGGTGTTGGTATAGTCGAGCGTCGGCACGATCCGGTAGGTGCCGTTGCTGTTCTGCGTCACGGTGACGGTATCGGCGACGCCGCTCTTGGCGAAGCCGGTGCCGGTGTTGGTTTCGAGCAGGAAGTCGGTGCGCGTCGCGCGGCTCCAGCTCGCATCGACGTTGAAGTGCAGCCGGTCGGCGATCTTGAAATCGTTGTTCCAGCCGAGCGACAGGTTCTTCGCCTTGCGCTGGTTATAGTCGTTGCGCTGCACCGCATAGACGTTGGTGAAGGTCGTCGTCGTGGCGAAGCCGTTGTCGACGGTGATGCCGCTCTTGGTCGGATCGGAGAAGCCGAGCGGGAATTCGATGCCGCGCAGATGCTGCGTTTCCTGGAAGTCGGAATAGAGCGCGTCGAACGTCGAATGGAACGTGTCCGACGGCTGCCATTCGATCGTGCCGACCGCGCCATAGCGCTTGAGCTCGTTCGACTGGACATAGGGCTTGGCGCCGCCCAGCACATAGGGATCGGCGGCGGTGCCGCTGCCCGAATAGCCCCAGGCATTGTAGCGCTCGTCCTGCGACGGCGTCTGCGTCCCCGACACGCCGATCGCGATGCCGAGCGTATCGTTGGCGAATTTGTCGATATAGGTCGCCGACGCGCGATAGCCGTAGCGCGACGAATCGGGGTTGAGGTTGTCGATGCCGTTCATCTGCCCGCGCGCGTTGATCGCGAAGACGCGGCCGCGCTGTTCGAGCGGGCGCAGCATGCGCAGGTCGACCGTGCCCGAGATGCCGGCGGCGATCAGCGATGCGTCGGCCGATTTGTAGACATTGACGTTGCGGAAGAACTCCGACGGATATTGGTCATATTCGACGCCGCGGTTGTCGCCGACCGTCACCTGTTCGCGGCCGTTGAGCAGGGTGGTGGAGAAATCGGGGCCGAGGCCACGGATCGACAGGCGCTGGTCGCGGCCTTCGAGCCGCTGCGCGGTGACGCCGGGCAGGCGCGCAAGGCTGTCGGCGATCGACACGTCGGGCAGCTTGCCGACGTCCTCGGCCGAGACGCTGTCGACGATCAGCGTCGAATCGCGCTTGATCTTGGCGGAATTGGCCAGGCTGGCGCGGATGCCGGTGACGACGATGTCGTTGTCGGCGGTGGCGTTCTCGGCGGTCTGCGTCTGCGCGGCGTCCTGATTGGGGGTCGGCTCGGCGGCGGGCGCGGGCGATTGCGCGGTCGCGGCGGCGGGCGGATTGGCGGTCGGCGACTGCGGGTTGGGCGCTTCCTGCGCGAAGGCGGCCCCGCCGGTGACCAGCAGCACGCTGGCGATGGTGACGGTGGTCGAACGCAGCATCGCGCGGGTGCGACGTGCGGAATTGATGTCGGTCTGGGACACGAAGAATCCTCCCCCTGATGGCGTCATGCCCCCACCCGCTCCATCGCGGATGATCAGCTGACTGTGTGTCCGGCTTGTGAACGCGGGGGGAGAAACAGCCAAGTTGGCCACATACGTATTCACGGCAGAGGGTTAGCGGCGTGGTTTTCCTGCCACGCAATGTGTCATCCGGTCGCGTCGAGGAAGGTGTTGACGGTCAGCCGCCCGCGGGCCGGATCGGCGTGCAGCGCCAGATCGGCGGGCAGATCCGCGCAGTGCAGCGTGTTCGAACGATAGAGGATGGCGCGGTTGAACCGTCCCAGATGCACCGCGAGCCGCTCGAACACCGGCGTGTCGCTGGCGATATAGCCCGCCTCCGGCAGGCCGTGGCGGGCGAGATCGGCATCGAGCGCGGTGCGATAGGCGCCGATCCGCGCCGCATCGATCGACTCGAAGCCGGTGGTGCGATGCCGGTAGAAAGCGGTGCCGCTGCGCTCGTCCGGGGACAGATAATGGAGCAGCGCGAGGCGGCGCGGCGACAGTTCGTCGAAATGCGGCAGCCGCTGGATCGGGGTGAGCGCGGCGGGCGGCGTCGTCACGATCGAATAGAAGGCATCGGCGATCGTCAGCCCGCCGACCCCGAACGCCGCGCGCGCGACCGGCTCAAGCCGCGCCAGCAGATCGCGCAACAGCCGCGGCGCGACGGGTGCACGGATGCCGGGATAATGCGGCCCGATCGGCGCGAACGACAGGAAGGCGGCATCGTCACGGAACCGCTCGGCATCGGCGAACCCGTCGATCACCACCACCGGCTGCGCCTCGGCGCCATGATGTTCGATCGATACTGTCCACGCCATGCGCGCCTCTTCGATGATGGCGCAGGCAAAGACAATGGGGACGGCCGCGCCAAGCCGTTGGGGAGATGGGGAATCGGAGAACCGCACGGTACGATGGCTGCGCCTGTGCGGCCGCCCCTGGGGCACGCCCTACCAATGCTCCCGCGCAATCGGGAGCCGAGGTCTCCCTTTGCCGCGGGCGGTTGTTCTGCCTGGCCACCGGCTTCCCGCCTGCGCGGCAATATGGTCATGGCGGCGAGCTGAGTGCTTCCACAGCGGCTGCCGCGGTCGGCTCGTGAAGCGATCCAATCGCACCGGCTACGATAAAAAATCAGCCTCCGGCGACTCGCCTAAGACCGCGGCGCGACTCGCCCGTGGCCGTCCCAACCCGGTGCATCGGTTCGATTCCAAGCCTTGACCCTTTGTTCATAGTACTGGAACATAAGGCGAACAAATGAGTCGAATCCGCATGTCCGCTCCCGCTCCCTCGCCCGCCTCCCTCAGCCATCTGCGTGCCTTGGCAGCGGTTCGTCCGGTGGTGAGCGGGGTGCTGCCGTTCGGGGTCGACGCGCTCGATGCGCGCATCGCCGACCATGGGCTGGCGCTCGGCGGGCTGCACGAGGTGTCGCCGGCGACGCCGACGCTGAGCGACGATGCCGCCGCGACCTTGTTCGCCGTCGGCGTCGCCGCGCGCGCCGCGGCGGCGAACGGTCGGCGGGTCTTGTGGGCGCTGACCCGCTTCGATCTCTACGCGCCGGGGCTCGAACAGGCGGGGCTCGACCCGGCGACCCTGTTGTTCGTCGAGGCGCGCGACGACAAGGACGTGCTCGCGGTGATGGAGGACGGCTTGCGCCACGGCGGTCTCGCCGCGGTGGTCGGCGAGGTCAAGCGCGCCGACATGGTCGCCACCCGCCGGCTCCAGCTCGCGGCGATGAGCGGCGGCGCGCCGGCGCTGCTGTCGCGGCGCTGGCGGCGGCAGGGCGTCGATCCGCTCAGCGACCTGTCCGCGGCGATGACGCGCTGGCGGATCGCCTGCGCGCCCTCGGCGCGGCTGCCCGCGCCGGGCGTCGGCCGGCCGCGCTGGACCGTCGAACTCGCCCGCCAGCGTGGCGGGCCCGGCTTCACCCTCGAACTGGAGGCATGCGATGCCACGGGTCGCCTCGCTCTACCTGCCGCACCTCGCGATCGAGCGGTTGCGGCGGATCGAGCGGCCGCGCGCGCTGCCTGAACCGCAACGCACGCCGCAGCTTCCGGTCGACGACGACCCCGGCGCCTGTTCGGTGCCGCGGGGCGGCGGCTGGCGTCCCGGCGCACGCTGGGCGCGCGACGCGGACGCACGTGCCGCGATCGTCGAGGAGACGGCGACGCTGCCGCTCCACCAGCAGCCGACGATGCGCGAACTCGGCCGCCGGTCGGAGGCGGCGGACCATCCGTTCAAACGCCCCCTCCCCGCCCCGCCGGGTCAGGCGCGCCCCGTCGCCGCGGCGGCGCATGCCGTCCCGCTGATCCTCGCCGAGACGATCGGGCAGCGCCAGCTGATCGCCGCCGCCTGCCCCGCCGCGCAGGCGCTCGGGCTGACGCCGGGCATGGCGGTGACGCAGGCGCGCGCCCTGGTCGCGACGCTCGACGTCCGCGCCGCCGATCCCGCCGCCGACCGGGCGGTGATCGACGGCCTCGTCCTCCACGCGATCCGTCACTGGACGCCGACCGCCGCGGGCGAGGCCGACGGGATCTGGCTCGATCTCACCGGCGTCGCGCACCTCCACGGCGGCGAGGCGCGGTTCGGCGCGCGGCTGATCCGCTTCTGCCGCCGCTTCGGCTATAGCGCGCGCGTCGGCATCGCCGGGACGCCGGGCGCGGCGCATGCGCTCGCCCGCTATGGCCATGAGCCGCTGATGCGGATCGCCAGCGGCGGCGAGGCGCAGGCGCTGGCCGCTTTGTCCCCCGCCGCGCTGCGCCTGGCGCCATCCGCGCTCGCCGCCGCACAGCGCTTCGGGCTCGATCGCATCGCCGATCTGCTGCCGCTGCCGCGCGGGCCGCTCGCGCGCCGGCTCGGTCTCGCCAGCGTCCGGCGGCTCGACGAGGCGCTGGGCCGCGTCGCCGAACCGATCGTCGCGGTGGTGCCGCAAGAGACCCCGGAGACGGTGCGCCGCCTGCTCGAACCGATCGCCACCGCCGAGGCGATCGAACAGGTGATCGGCGACCTGCTCGCCGACATGATCCCGCTGCTGCGCCAACGCGGCCGCGGCGCGCGGACGCTGGTGCTGACGCTCGAGCGGATCGACGGCAGCGCGCAGCGGATCGCGATCGGCACCGCCCGCGCGACACGCGACGCCGCGCATCTCGCCCGCCTGTTCCACCTCCGCATCGAGCGGATCGAGCCGGGCGACGGGATCGAGACGATGCGCCTCGCCGCGCCGCATAGCGATCCGCTGGGCGCGACCGCGCTCGCCGCGCGGCTCGCCGGCGACGAACCGGTCGCCGATGTCGCGACCCTGGTCGACCAGATCGCCGGGCGGGTCGGCGAGGCGGCGCTGTTCACCGCTGCGCCGGTCGAGAGCGACGTGCCCGAACGCGCCGTCCGCCGCACCGACGCGCTCGCCGCGCCGACCGGCTGGCCGGCGTGGCGGCGGCCGGTGCGGCTGCTCAGCCGGCCCGAGCCGCTTCACGCGGTGCTCGCCTTGCTGCCCGATGCGCCGCCGCGCCGCTTCACCTGGCGCGGCAAGGTCCATGCGGTGGTCGCCGGCGACGGCCCCGAACGGATCCACGGCGAATGGTGGCGGCGCGACGGCGAGATCTGGGCGGTGCGCGACTATTTCCGCGTCGAGGACGAGCAGGGCGCGCGCTTCTGGCTGTTCCGCCGCGGCGACGGCGTCGATGCGGCGACCGGCGATCTCAGCTGGTATCTGCACGGGCTGTTCGGCTGATGGCCGCCACCACCTATGTCGAGCTTCAGGTGACGAGCCATTTCTCGTTCCTGCGTGGCGCCTCTTCCCCCGACGAGCTGTTCGCCGCCGCCGCGCTGCAAGGCCACACCGCGCTCGGCATCGTCGATCGCGGCAGCGTCGCCGGGCTGGTCCGCGGCTGGGAGGCGCAGAAGGCGACCGCCGTGCGGATGATCGCCGGCGCCCGCGTCGACCTCGACGACGGTCGTGCGCTCTTGCTCTACCCGATCGACAAGCCCGCCTGGTCGCGGCTGACCCGGCTGCTGACGATCGGCAAGGCGCGCGCCGGCAAGGGCGGCTGCACGCTCGGCTGGGCGGATGTCGTCGCGTGGAGCGAGGGGCTGGTCGCGATCCTGCTGCCCGATGGGGCCGATGCCATCGCCGCCGCGCATCTCGCCGACCTCGGCGCGGTCTTCGCCGACCGCGGCTATTGCGGCCTCGCCTTCCGCCGCCGCCCCGACGATGCGCTGCGGCTGCACGATCTCGCCGCGCTCGCCGCCGCCGCGCGCGTCGCCCCCGTCGCGCTCGGCGACATCCTCTATCATGCGCCCGAGGCGCGGCTGCTGCAGGACGTGGTCACCGCGATCCGCGAGAAATGCACCGTCGATACATTGGGCTACCGGCGCGAGCGCCACGCCGACCGGCACCTCAAGTCGCCGGCGGAGATGGAACGCCGCTTCGCCGCCTTCCCGCAAGCGATCGCCGCCACCGCCGACATCGCCCGCCGCTGCACCTTCGATCTCGGCGAGCTCAGCTACCAATATCCGCACGAACGCGTCGTCGCCGGGCTGACCGCGCAGGGCGCACTCGAACAGCTGACCGAGGCGGCCGCGGCGCGGATGTTCCCCGACGGCCTGCCGCAGGCCTATCGCGCGCAGATCGACCATGAGCTGCGACTGATCGCCGAGCTCGGCTACGCGCCCTATTTCCTCACCGTCAACAGCATCGTCGCCGAGAGCCGGCGGCGCGGCATCCTGTGCCAGGGGCGCGGATCGGCGGCGAACAGCTGCGTCTGCTTCGTGCTCGGCATCACCAGCATCGACCCGATCCGCCACGAGCTGCTGTTCGAACGTTTCATCTCCGGCGAGCGGCGCGAACCGCCCGATATCGACGTCGATTTCGAGCATGAGCGGCGCGAGGAGATCATCCAGTGGATCTATGAGACCTATGGCCGCAACCATGCGGCACTGACCGCGGTGGTCACCCGCTATCGCGCGCGCGGCGCGATGCGCGAGGTCGGCAAGGCGCTCGGCCTGCCGGAGGACCTGACCAAGGCGCTCGCCGGGCTGATCTGGGGCTGGAGCCAGGAAGGCGTCGGCGAGAAGCAGGTCGCGCAGCTCAACCTCAACATGAACGACCGGCGGCTGCGCCTCGCGCTCGACCTCGCGCGCCAGCTGATCGGCGTGCCGCGCCATCTGTCGCAGCATCCCGGCGGCTTCGTGCTGACCCATGACCGGCTCGACGATCTCGTGCCGATCGAGCCCGCCGCGATGGTCGACCGGCAGGTGATCGAATGGGACAAGGACGATATCGACGCGCTCAAGTTCATGAAGGTCGACGTGCTCGGCCTCGGCATGCTCGGCTGCATGAACCGCGCCTTCCACTTGCTCGCCGAGACGAAGGGCGTGGCGATCGGCATGGCCGACCTGCAGGACGACGATCCCGACGTCTATGCGATGATCCAGAAGGCCGACACGCTCGGCACCTTCCAGATCGAGTCCAGAGCGCAGATGAGCATGCTGCCGCGGATGAAGCCGACGCGCTTCTACGACCTCGTCATCGAAGTGGCGATCGTCCGCCCGGGCCCGATCCAGGGCGACATGGTCCACCCCTATCTGCGCCGCCGCGAAGGGCGCGAGACGCCCGACTATCCCCGCCCGGAGCTGCGCGCGGTGCTGGAGAAGACGCTCGGCGTGCCGCTGTTCCAGGAACAGGCGATGAAGGTCGCGATCGTCGGCGCGGGCTTTACCGCCGCCGAGGCGGACCAGCTGCGCCGCGCCATGGCGACGTTCAAATTCACCGGCGGGGTCAGCCACTTCTACGACAAGCTCGTCGAAGGGATGGTGTCGCGCGGCTATCCCCGCGACTTCGCCGAACGGACGTTCAAGCAGATCGAGGGCTTCGGCTCCTACGGCTTCCCGGAAAGCCACGCCGCCTCCTTCGCCAAGATCGCCTATGCCTCCTGCTGGATGAAGCATCACCACCCGGACGTGTTCTGCGCCGCCCTCCTCAACGCGCAGCCGATGGGCTTCTACGCGCCGGCGCAGGTGGTCCGCGATGCGCGCGACCATGGCGTCGAGGTCCGTCCCGCCTGCATCAACGCCAGCCGCTGGGACTGTACGCTCGAGCCGACGCGCGGCCGGTATCTGGCGGTGCGGCTCGGCCTGCGCCAGGTGCGCGGGCTCGCCAATGCGCATGGCGCCGCGATCGTCGCGGCGCGCGGCGACACGTCCTTCGGCTCGGTCGAGGAGGTGTGGCGCCGCGCCGGAGTGCCGCGCGCGGCGATCGAGCGGCTGGCGGAGGCGGATGCCTTCCACGGCTTCGGCGCGGACCGTCGCCAGGGATTGTGGAAGGTGAAGGGCCTGGGCGACGCGCCGCTGCCGCTGTTCGCCGCCGCCGATGCGCGCGACGCCGCGTTCAGCCCGGAGGGACTCGAACCCGACGTGTCGCTGCGCCCGCTGTCGGACGGGCGCGAGGTGGTGGAGGATTATCGCGCGCTGCAACTCTCGCTCCGCGCGCATCCGCTCGCCTTCCTGCGCGACGAGCTGACCCGCCGCGGCATCACCCGCTGCGCCGATCTCGCCACCATCAAGGACGGCCGCTTCGTCGAGGTCGCCGGGATCATCCTCGTCCGCCAGAAGCCGGGTAGCGCCAAGGGCGTGCTGTTCATCACCATCGAGGACGAGACGGGCATCGCCAACGGCATCCTCTGGCCTGACCGGTTCGAGGCGCAGCGCCGCACCGTCATGTCGGCGGCGATGATCGGCATGAAGGGCCGGGTGCAGAAGGAGGGGCAGGTGATCCACGTCATATGCGACCGGATCGTCGACCATGGCGGCCTGCTCGCGCAGGTCGGCCAGATGGACTTTCCGCACGCCACCGGCCGCGGCGACGGTGCGCGCCATTCCGGTGCCCCCGATCGGGGCGATGCCGGCTGGCGCCCGGGTTCGCGCGACAGCTATTGGCCGCCGCATGCCGACGGCATGGATCCGGAAGCGGTGGTGCGCGTCAAGTCGCGGGACTTCCACTGACCGCCGTTGCAGGCCACAGCCGCGACCAGCCACTTTCGAGGAACACCTATGCGCCAGGCGACCACCCTCCTCCGCATCGACACCCGCCGCCGCGGCCTGCTCGACGTCACGCCCGACGTGCTGCGCTGGGTCGCGGCGCAGGGGATGACGACCGGGCTGCTCACCGTCTTCTGCCGCCATACCTCCGCCTCGCTGGTCATCCAGGAGAATGCCGCCCCCGCGGTACGGCGCGACATGGAGGCCTATTTCGACCGGCTCGCGCCCGAAAGCGGGACGTACGAACATGACGACGAAGGCCCCGACGACATGCCCGCGCACCTGCGCACCGCGCTGACCGGCGTCCAGCTGTCGATCCCGGTGATCGACGGCGCGCCGGCGCTCGGGACCTGGCAGGGCATCTACCTGTTCGAGCATCGCACCAGCCCGCACCGGCGCAGCCTCGCGCTGCACCTGAGCGGCGAATGACGCGGCCCGGGCTTCGCGGTGAAACGTTGCCGTTTGGAGCCAAGTCGTTCATCGCTCGTTCCACTGGGACGATGTATAGGCGACGGGTTCGCCGCATCCGCGAGCGAATGGAGTATTGGAGTCATGATTCATCTGGGCCGCAAGGCCGTGGTCGCGGCGCTGGCCGCCTCCACGCTGATGGTCGCGGGCTGCGCGACCGAGACCACCTATCGCCCCGCCACCGGGCAGGGCTTCAATCGTACCGGCTATAGCGATCGCCGGATCGAACCCGACCGCTATCTGATCACCTTCGCCGGCAACAGCGTCACCTCGCGCGACACGGTCGAACGCTATCTGCTGTTCCGCGCCGCGGAGCTGACGTTGCAGAACGGCTATGACTATTTCGTCATGGCCAATCGCGACACCGACCTGCAGTCGCGCACCTACAGCACGCCCGGCATCGGCGGCGGCTGGGGCTATGGCGGGTTCGGCGGCTATTGGGGGCCGTCGTGGCGCTATTACGGCCGTGGTTTCGGCTGGCGCAGCTGGGACCCGTGGTTCGGCGGCGGCTTCGGCGGCGGCCCGTGGGGCAACGACTTCGACATCCGCACCATCGACCGCTACGAGGCGAGCGCCGAGATCGTCATGCGCCGCGGCCCGATCCCGCGCGACAATCTGCGCGCCTTCAACGCCCGCGCGGTCGCCGACAGCATCGGCCCAACGGTGGTGCTGCCGAAGTAATCGCGGGTTTGCGTCTGGTGAAAAAGCCGGGTCACCGAGGTGGCCCGGCTTTTTTGTGGTCGGCGTCCGTGTGCCTCCACGCGCGAAATTAACACCATCCTAGTATTCCCGCGCAGGCGGGAATCCAGTGCCAAGCAGAACAACGTTTGCGGCAAAACACTGGGCTCCCGCCTCCGCGGGAGCACTGGTGAGTCAAAACTCAAGATTAAATCGTCTGAAGAATCGACGCGACGGATGTTGCGCCCCAAACCCGGTACTCCTGCTTTCGCAGGAGCACCGGGCCGCGAACCGCCAGCCTCACCTCAGACCGTCACCGCGCCGTGGCAATGCTTGTACTTGCGACCCGAGCCGCACGGGCACGGCGCATTGCGGTTGACGCGGCCTTCCCAATGTTCCGGATTGTCGCCGAGCATCGCCTCGGCATCGGGCTGCATCATCTGCATCGGCGGGATCTGCGTCGTGATCCGGCCCAGCGATCCCGCGTCGATATCGTTCGAATTGTCCTCGCCGGTGAACGGATCGAAATGGGTGGTGATGAAGTCGGGCAACTCGGGAAGCGGCGGCGCTTCCTGGATCTGGAACTGCGCGTGCGCGATCGTCTTGGTCACGTCCTCGCGGATCGAATCGAGCATGCGCTGGAAGAGCGAGAAGGCCTCCTGCTTATACTCGTTGATCGGCGTCTTCTGCGCATAGGCGCGCAGGTGGACGACCTGACGCAGCGCGTCGAGCGTCGCGAGATGCTCCTTCCAGTGATGGTCGAGGTTCTGGAGCAGGATCGACTTTTCGACCTGCGTCCACGTCTCGGGATCGAGCTCGCCCGCCTTGGCGGTGATCGCGGCATCGGCGGCCTCGCGCACCCGCTCCTCGACCAGTTCGGGATCGATCGATTCCTCGGCGAGCCAGTCGTCGACGGGTAGGTCGAGGTTGAGGATCTCCTGCAACCCCGTCTTCATGCCGGCGATATCCCATTGCTCGGGATAGCTGTTCGGCGGGCAGGCGCTGCCGACGATGACGTTGACCGTCTCGGCGCGCATGTCGCTGACCACGTCGCCAACCGCATCGGCATCCATGATGTCGGCGCGCTGCTCGTAGATCACCTTGCGCTGATCGTTCATCACGTCGTCATATTCGACGACCTGCTTGCGGATGTCGTAGTTGCGCGCCTCAACCTTCTTCTGCGCGGTCTCGATCGCCTTCGACAGCCACTTGCTGCCGATCGCCTCGCCATCGTCGATATTGTTGCGCATCATCTTGGCGAACAGCGTGTCCGGGCCGAAGATGCGGAGCAGATCGTCATCGAGGCTGAGGTAGAAGCGCGACAGGCCGGGATCGCCCTGGCGGCCGGACCGGCCGCGCAACTGGTTGTCGATGCGGCGGCTCTCGTGCCGCTCGGTGCCGAGCACGAACAGGCCGCCCGCGGCGAGCACCTCCTGCTTCTCGACCTCGATCTCGGCGCGGATGCGCGTCGCCTCCGCCTCATATTCCGGCGTGCCCTCGACCAGATCGGGATGCTCGTCGAGCATGCGGAATTCGAGATTGCCGCCCAATTTGATGTCGGTGCCGCGACCCGCCATGTTGGTGGCGATCGTCACCGCCGCCTTGCGGCCGGCCTGCGCGACGATATGCGCCTCCATCTCATGGTAGCGCGCGTTGAGCACCTTGTGCGCGACGCCCTCCTGGACGAGGAACTCGCTGAGCAGCTCGGACTTCTCGATCGACACGGTGCCGACCAGCACCGGCTGGCCGAGCGCGGCATGTTCGCGGATCTTCTTGGCGATCGCGCGGAACTTGTCGTTGGTGTCCTTGTAGAATTCGTCTTCCTCGTCGATCCGGCGGACGCCGACGTTGGTCGGGATGGTGACGACGTTCATCTTGTAGATGTCGTAGAATTCCGCCGCCTCGGTCGCCGCGGTGCCGGTCATGCCGGCGAGCTTGGGGTACATGCGGAAATAGTTCTGGAAGGTGATCGACGCCATCGTCTGGTTCTCGGGCTCGATCGTCACGCCTTCCTTGGCCTCGACGGCCTGGTGGAGACCGTCCGACCAGCGCCGCCCGTCCATCATCCGGCCGGTAAACTCGTCGATGATGATGACCTTGCCGTCCTTGACGATGTAATCGGTGTCCGCCTTGAACATCTTGTTGGCGCGCAGCGACTGGTTGACGTGATGGACGACCTGCGTGTTCTCGAAGTCGTAGAGGTTGGCGCCCTCGAGCAGCCCGGCCGCCTCGAGCATCCGCTCGATCCGCTCGGTGCCGCTCTCGGTGAGGATGATCGACTTCTGCTTCTCGTCCTTCTCGTAATCGTCGTCGGTCAGCTGCTTCACGATCGCATCGACGCTCATGTACAGTTCCGACTTGTCGTCGGTCGGGCCCGAGATGATCAGCGGCGTCCGCGCCTCGTCGATCAGCACCGAATCGACCTCGTCGACGATCGCCATGCTGAAGGCGCGCTGGACCATGCTGGCGCGCTCGTACTTCATGTTGTCGCGCAGATAGTCGAAGCCGAATTCGTTGTTCGTGCCGTAGGTGATGTCGCTGTTATAGGCGGCGCGGCGCTGTTCGTCGGTGAGATTGGGGATGATCGTGCCGACGGTCAGGCCGAGGAAGCGATAGACCTGCCCCATCCATTCCGCGTCGCGCGCCGCGAGATAGTCGTTGACGGTGATGACGTGGACGCCGTCGCCCGGCAGCGCGTTGAGATAGGTCGCCAGCGTCGCGACCAGCGTCTTGCCCTCGCCGGTGCGCATCTCGGCGATCTCGCCGCGGTGGAGGACGATGCCGCCGATCATCTGCACGTCGAAATGGCGCATGCCGAGCACGCGCACCGCCGCCTCGCGCACCGTCGCGAACGCCTCGGGCAGCAGGTCGTCGAGCTTGGCGCCATTGGCGAGCTGCTCGCGGAACTTCGTCGTCTGCGCGGCGAGCTGGTCGTCGGACAGCGCCTGCAATTGCGGCTCGAAATTGGCGATCTTCTGGATGATCGGGTTGAGCGATTTGACGTAGCGGTCGTTGGACGAGCCGAAGAGCGATTTGGCAAAGCCGCCGAACATAGACTTATTCCTGCAAGGACGCGCGCGGCCGGAGGCGCGCAGCATCGAGTGTCATCAAAGGGGGATCGGCCGAAGCCGCAACGACGGGTCGGCGCTATTCGCGGCGGCGGCTCGCATAGAGCGGGACGATCGCGGCGAGCGCGAACGCCGCAGGTGCCGCCGTCGCGGTGACCTGCCGAACCCGTGGCAAAGCCTGTACCGGACGTGCGGCGATCCGCGCCGGCACCGCCTGCGCCTCGGCGACCGCCGCCGCCACCGCGACGGCATGCGCCGCAGCGGGCGCACGCATCGCCGACGCACCGCCGGTCAGGGCGGACAGCAAAGCGGAAAGGAGCAGCAGCAAATTCATCGCAGTCCTGCCATAGGGACTGCATGCGCAGGCGTCCACCGACGAAGCGTCTGTATTACCACAGGCTCCGTACCGGATATCGCCGCATCGTCGCATCGGCGAAGACCAATATGGCATCCAAATGCCGGCATGGGGGATGAGCATGCGGTCGACCGGATCGCCGTGCAGATACGGCAACAGTCGGGTGGCCTGCCAAAGGGCGGCTGGCAGGGGGACGATATCGAGCGCCAGAGCGTCCAGCGCGGTCGCCAAATCGGCCGCCATCGGCGAGCGGCCACGCCGGTGCAAGTCGGCATACTCCCAAGCGATCACTGCGCTGACCTGCAACTCCGCACCCGGCCTCAACACAGCCGACGAGCCGCTTGAGACAGTCGCTGCTCAGCGCTCAGATCGAGACGATAACGTGGGCATCAAGCAGCAGGCGCAACGATACGAGCCAGCCGAGCATCATAACCGACGCGATCAGCCTTCAGGGCAGCAAGATCGAGATCAAGCCCCTGTGCCTGATCCCGGAACAGGCCGACCGCCGATATGCGTTTGCGGCCGATACGTTCGACCTCGTCAGCTGTCCTCGACACGATTGGGACAAGGCGTACCCGCGGATCACCGGCGTCGTTTAGAATGACCTCCTCGCCGCGCACCGCCGCTGCGACCAACTCCGGCAACCGGCTGTCCGCATCGCCGACGCTGAGATGGATGGGCGAAAGACAGATTCGGGGCTTGGCCTTATCAAGCTGACGACCTTTCGCCGTCATCGCCGCAACCGTCTTTGCCCCGTCTTGGAAGCGGACTATGGCGGCGTCATGTCTTCGACGATCTCCCCCCTCGCCACGCCCTTCCCCGCCCTGCCCGCGATTGCCGGCGTCGTGCCGCATGTGGCCCGAGCGCGCTACAAGACGTGGGATCGCTGCGACCTCACCTTCGTCACGCTCGCCGAGGGCACCAGCGTCGCCGGCGTCGTCACGCAGAGCAAATGCCCCTCGCCCGAAGTCGAATGGTGCCGCAAGGCGCTGACGCTGGGCACGGCGCGGGCCTTGGTGGTCAATGCCGGCAATTCCAACGCCTTCACCGGCCACCGCGGGCGCGCCGCGGTCGAGGCGATCGCCGCGCGCACCGCGCAGCATCTCGGCTGCCAGCCGTCCGACGTCTTCGTCGCCTCGACCGGGGTGATCGGCGTGCCGCTGCCGATCGACAAGGCGGAAGCCGGCCTCGATGCCGCCTACGCCGCCAGCGCGTGCGACTGGCGTGCCGCCGCCGAGACGATCGGCACCACCGACACCTACCCCAAGGGTGCGATGACCACCGCGATCGTCGACGGCCGTACCGTGACCCTGGTCGGCATCATCAAGGGATCGGGGATGATCGCGCCCGACATGGCGACGATGCTCGGCTTCATCTTCACCGACGCGGCGGTGACGCCGGGCTTCCTCCAGGCCGCGCTCAACGCCGCCAATCGCAACACCTTCTCGTGCATCACCGTCGACGGCGACACCTCGACCAGCGACACCGTGCTCGCCTTCGCGACCGGCGCGGCGGGCAATGCGCCGCTCAGCGCCGCCGACAGCGACGGGGCGGACGCCTTCGCCGCCGCGCTGGCCGATCTGTGCGCGCAGCTCGCGCTGCTGGTGGTGCGGGACGGCGAGGGCGCGACCAAGCTGATCGAGGTCAGCGTCACCGGCGCGGAGAGCGACCGCTCGGCGCATCGCATCGCCTTGTCGATCGCCAATTCCCCCTTGGTCAAGACCGCGATCGCCGGTGAGGACGCCAATTGGGGCCGCGTCGTCATGGCGGTCGGCAAGGCCGGCGAACCCGCCGAGCGCGACCAGCTCGCGATCCGCTTCGGCGCAACCCAGGTCGCGCGCGACGGCCTCGCGGTCGAGGGCTATGACGAGGCACCGGTCGCCGCGCACCTCAAGGGGCAGGAAATCGAGATCGGCGTCGACCTCGGCCTCGGCGACGGGATGGCGACGGTTTGGACCTGCGACCTGACGCACGGCTATATCGCGATCAACGCCGACTATCGGAGCTGACATGCACCATCCGCACCATGAGGCGGTCGTCACGCTGATGCGGCGCGTCGCGACGGAGATCGTGCTGCCGCGCTTCCGCAACCTCGGCGCCGACGAGATCGAGGAGAAGGCCGCGGACGATATGGTCACGGTCGCCGACCGGCTGAGCGAAGCCGCGCTGACGGAAGGGCTTGCCGCGCTCGACCCGACGATCCGCGTCATCGGCGAGGAAGCGGTGGCGGCGGATGCGCGGCTGGTCGCCGGCATCGAGCACGGCCGGGCGTGGATCATCGATCCGATCGACGGCACCAACAATTACGCCAGCGGCATCGCCACCTTCGGCATCATGATCGCACTGGTCGAGGACGGCGAGACGGTGGCAGGCTGGATCCTCGATCCGGTCACCGACCGGCTCTGCCACGCGATCCGCGGTGGTGGCGCCCATGTCGACGGCAGGCGCGTGACGGCGCAGCCGAGCGGCGGCGAGCGGCCGTCGGCGGTGCTCGCCACCTATCATCTCGATGCCGCGACCGAGGCGGAGCTCTGCGCGCGCGCCGGCCGCGTCTTCACCGTCGCACCCATGCCGCGCTGCGCCGCCGAACAATATGCGCGGCTGGTGCTCGGCACCAACGACATCGCGTTGTTCCAGAAGACGCTGCCCTGGGATCATGCCGCCGGGTCGCTGCTGCTCCGCGAGGCGGGCGGCGTGGTGCGCTGGCCGGACGGATCGGACTATCACGTCGCCGACCAGCGGCGCGGAATGGTTGCCGCGGCGTCGCCTGCATTGTGGGACGAAGCGGTGGCGGTGCTGTTCGGATAGCAAAAGCCCCTCCCCCGAAGAGGAGGGGCTTCGGTGATTTACGCCAGCGCGTCTTCCAGCCAGGCCTTGAGGCGACCCTTGGGCTCGGCGCCGATCTTGGTCGCGGCCGGCGCGCCGCCCTTGAACAGGATCATCGTCGGGATGCCGCGCACGCCGTAGCGGCCGGGCGCATCGGGATTCTCGTCGATGTTGAGCTTGGTGATCGTCACCTGCTCACCCAGTTCCTCCGACAGTTCCTCGAGGCTCGGCCCGATCATCTTGCACGGGCCGCACCATTCCGCCCAGAAATCGACGAGCACGGGGCCGTCGGCCTTGAGCACGTCGCTGTCGAAGCTGGCGTCGGTAATCGCTTTGGTAGGCATGATGATCTCCTTTGCACCCCCATCTAGGGTGGTGCGGACCGCGTCTCAACCGCCGGCGGCCTAGCTTTGCTCCCGCGGTCGAAAGCGCGGCTTGTGCGCGGCGAGCAGATCGGCGGGCAGGTCGAACAACCGCGGGCCGCCGGTGTAGAGCAATGCCGCCTCGATCGACCGGTTGGGGAAGATGGTGGCGAGCGCCGCGGCATAGGCCGCCATCTGGTCGAGATGATAGGGCGGGATATCGTCGAGCGCCGCCGGCACGCGCCGCCCGGTCTTGAAGTCGACGACGCGGATCCGCTCGGGCGCGATCAGCAGACGGTCGACGGTGCCCGACACGACCAGTCCGTTGCCCAGGGTCGCGGCGATCGGCGCTTCGGTCAGCGCGTCTCCGCCGAACAGATCGGCGAAGCGCGGATCGTCGAGCACCGCCAGCACCCCGGAGACGATGGCGCCACGCTCCGCCGGATCGCCGACGCCGCCCGCGGTGGCGAGCCAGCGCTCGCCGCTCGCCGCGCGCTGCGCCGCGGGCACCGCCGGCAGCCGCTCGAACAAGGCATGGAAGAGCCGGCCGCGCTCGGCGGCGGCGCGCATCGCCGGGCCGGGCGGCGGATCGCTGACCTCGTCCTCGCCCAGCGCGGAGGGGGCGAGCGGACGCGACGGCCGGCTTTCGACCGGCGCCGCGCGTCGCGCCCAGTCGGGCAGCACGACCGGCTCGGACACAGCGGTGGTGGCGGGCGGACGCGCGCGCACCGGCGGCTGCGGCACCCGTCCGGTGAACAGGCGCGGTGCCTCGCCCGCGATCCCCAGCGCGTCGAGCGCGCGCGCCGAGGCGGCATACCAGCTCGCCTCCGGCGGCTCGCCCTTGGCGCGCGGGCCGAGCGCGCCGGCGATGACCAGCCGCTCCTCGGCGCGCGTCGCCGCGACGTAGAACAGCCGCCAATGCTCCTCCAGCTCGCGCCGCTCGACCTCGCCGACCGCCACGTCGAGCGGCCCGCCGCGCTCGGCGCTGCGCGGACGGAAGATCGGGATCGGCTGCGCCCCCGGCTCGGGCGACCAGCGCACCAGCGCGCGCGGCGCGGCATGCGGATCGACCGTCGCGTCGGCGAGGATGACCAGCGGCGCCTGCAAGCCCTTGGCGCCATGCGCGGTCATCACCCGCACCGCGTCGAGCGGCGCGGACGGATCGCGAACGATCTCGACATCGCCGCGATCGAACCAGTCGAGGAAGCGCTGCATCGACGGGGTCGAGCTGGTCTCGAAGGCGAGCGCGGCGTTGAGCAATTCCTCGATCGGATCGCGCGCCTCATTGCCCAGCCGCAGCAGCAGCTTGCGCCGGCCGTCGAGCGGACCCGAAAGCAATTCCTCGAGGAACTGATAGGGCGTGGCGATATCGGCGCGCAGCAGCATCGTCCGCAGCGGGGCGAGCCGATCCTCCGGCTGGGTCAGCGTCAGGTGCCGCCACAGGCTGCCGTGATCGCGCGGCGCGGCGTGCATCAGCGCATCCTGCGTCCAGCCGAGCAGCGGCGAGACCAGCAGCGCGGCAAGCGACAGATCGTCCTCCGGCTGCAGGGCGAAGCGCACCGCAGCGAGCAAATCCTGCACCGCGAGCGGCGCGTTGAGTCGCAACCGGTCGACGCCCGCCACCGGCACGCCCTCGGCATAGAGGCGCGCGACGACCAGCGAGGCAAGATCGCCGCGCCGCTTGACCAGGATCATCACATCCTCCGGCCGCAGCGCCCGCCCCTTGCTGCCGAGCATCAGCCCGCTATCGAGCCAGTCGCGTACCGCGCGCGCGATGCGGATCGCCTGTTCGCGGACCGCGTCGTCGATCCACGCTTCCTCGTCTTCCTCGCTGCCGCCGGCGACGACGGGCGGCCACAGCTCGACCGCGCCCGGACCGACCACCTCGCTGGCATGGTCCTGCAACGCGCCGATTGCGCCCAGCCCCGGCTCGCCCGCCGCCGCGACCGCGGCGTCGACGAATTCGAGCACCGGCCGCGTCGAGCGGAACGAATGGGTCAGCGACAGACGCTGGAAGGGCAGCCCGCGCTCCTCCTCGGGCCAGTCCTCCGTCCCCGCCACATCCTCGGCGCGCCCGGCGAAATGGCCCTCCGCCCAGCGGAAGTTGATCGGGTCGGTGCCCTGGAAGCCGAAGATCGCCTGTTTGAAGTCGCCGACGGTGAACAGCGTGCGCGTCGACGGGGCATGGACGCCGCGGCCGACGAAGAACTCGCCCGCCAGCGCGGTGACGATCCGCCACTGGTTGAGGTTGGTGTCCTGCGCCTCGTCGATCAGCACGTGTTCGGTCGCCGCATCGAGCTTGTAGCGCACCCATTCGCCGATACCGGGCTGTTCGAGCAGCCGCACGGTGACGCCGATCAGATCGTCGAAATCGACCGCCCCCGTCCGCCGCTTCGCCGCGGCATAGGCGCGCGCATAATCGCGCCCCACGTCGAGCGCCTCGGCGAGCAGGTCGGCATAGGCCGCACGGCTGGTCAGCGACAACAGGTCGAGGCAATGATCGCCGAGCGCGCCGGCGAGCTCGACATAATCGGGTTCGGCGTCGGTCAGCTTCTTCGACGCCTTGCGCGGTTCGTTCTTGCCGGTGAGCACGACGCTCGCCAGCTCCTGCATCGTCGCGGCACGGGTGGCGGGCGCAGCGGCGAGCCAGCGGTCGAGCGTCTCGGCATGGCCGAGCCCCGTCGCCGCGCCCCACGCCTTGTTCGCCGTGGCGAGCCGCTCGATCAGCCCGGTATCGATCGCGTCGCAACCGGCGGCGAGCGCCTCGCCGATATCGCCCTGTGGCAGGTCGAGCGCGCGGCGCAGCCACGGCTGAATGCCGCTCGGCAATGCCTCCAGCGCGGCGAGCGAGCGGGCGCAGGCGAGCAGGAAGCTCTCCGCCCCGCCCTCGCCGAGCCGCAGCGACAGCGCGCCGATCGTCTCGATCGGGCGGGTGCGACCCTCACGCTCCGCCTCGACCAGCAGGGTCGCCAGCGTCTCGCGGGCGAGCACCGCTTCCTCGCGTGGTTCGAGCGGGCGGAAGCCGGGGGTGAGCCCCGCCTCGACCGGAAAGGCGGCGAGCAGGCTCTGGCAGAAGCCATGGATCGTCTGGATGCGCAGCCCGCCGCCGGGCGCGTCGAGCACCCGCGCGAACAAAGTGCGCGCGCGCGCCTGTACGTCCGGCGTCGCGCGCTCGCCCAGCGCCTCGAGATCGGCGGCGAGCTGCGGCCCGGGCATCCGCACCCAGGCGGCGAGCCGGTTGCTGATCCGCTGCGCCATCTCCGCCGCGCCCGCCTTGGTGAAGGTGAGGCAGAGGATCGCCGCCGGCTCGGTGCCGCCGAGCAGCAGGCGGAAGACGCGCGCGGCGAGCACCTGCGTCTTGCCGGTGCCCGCCGAGGCGGACAGCCAGACGTGCGCGCGCGGATCGCTCGCCGCCGCCTGCGCGCCCTTCAGCCGCGGCAGGGTGGCGAGTTCAGTCCCGGCCATACCATTCGTCCCGCCGCATCAGTTGGTCATACTCCGCATAAGGCGCATATTCCGGCACCAACTTGGCGGTGAACGGCGCGCTGCCGGTCAGCCAGTGGCCGGCCGCCTCGATGAAGTTGCTCATCGCGATCGTGGTGAAATCGGTGGTGACGATCCTGTCGCGCTTGCCCTCGGCATCGACCGGCGTCTCGACATAGCCGAACTGGTCGCGCTTCTTGCCGAGCGACCAATATTCGAAGCCGCCGGCGCGCCCCGCCACGTCGGCGAAGCCGCCGCGCTCGGCGATCGCACCCAGCAGCCCGAGCTGCAGGCTGTAGCCGGCGCGCACCGCGGCGGCGGAGGGCGGCTTGCCGGTCTTGTAGTCGACGATCGCGAGGCTGCCGTCGGCGAGCCGGTCGACGCGGTCGTAACGGCCGGACAGCCTGACCCCCGCCACTTCGATGAACCCCTGCCCCTCCGCCGAGGCGACGCTGCGCCCCGCGGCGGCCTGTTCGGCGACGGTGCGAGCGATCCAGTCGATCGCCTCGACCAGCCGCGGCCGCCACAGGGCGCGCATCATCGGATGGGTCCGCTCGTCGTCGAACATCGCGGTGGCGCGCGGCAGCAGCGCGTCCGGCGCGCAGCCGTCCTGCTTCCACCATTGTTCGAGGATGTCGTGCACCGCGGTGCCGCGCCACGCCGCGCTCGGATCGGCATCGACCGGATCGAGCGGCATCAGCCCGAGCACGCGGCGCGCGTAAAAGGCGTAAGGGTCGGCCTTGAGCCGGTCGATCTCGGTCACCGATATCGCCTTGGGGCGACGGACGGGATCGGGCAGCGGCGCGGGGCGGTCGGCGGGGCGATGCTCGCCCGGTGCGTCGAGCGCCTGCGCCCAGCGCTCCAGATCGTGCGCGCGGACGAAGCGGTCGCCCGCCATCGCCTGCAAGCGCAGCCACAGGCGCGAGGCGAGCGCCGGCGACGCCGCGTCCCGCCGCGCCCGCGTCACGATCGCCCGCGGCGCGCCCAGCGCCTGCCCGAATTCATGCGCGGCGACACCGACGCTGCGTTCGAGCCCGGGCAGCCCGAGCGTCGCGCGTATCCGCGGCGCGAGCCACGGATCGGGCGCCGGCCGCCCCGGCCACACCCCCTCGTTGAGCCCGCCGAGCACCATCAGGTCGGCGGTCTGCAACCGCGCCTCGATCAGGCCGTAGATGGCGATGCGCGGATGGCCGACGCCCGATCCCGGCCGCACCGCGACCTCGTCGAGCAACCCGCGCAGCAGCGGCGCGAAACCGTCGGGGGCGACGCGCGGCGGTCCGACCGCGGCGTCGGCCTCCAGCGCGTCGAGGAACTCCGCCGCGGCGCGCCCCGCCGGGCCGGACCACAGATCGTCGCCGCACAAGGCCTGCGCCGTCTCGCGCAGCACCGCGAGCAGCGCCGGCAGCGGCTGCATGCCCTGTTCGAACACCAATTCGATCGGCTTGAGCAAGGCGACCGGCTCGGCGAACCAGGCGGCGGCGCGCTCGCGCTTGTTGGCGAGCAGATGGCCGGTGATCCCGTCGAGCCCCGCCGCCGGCCGCGGCCCGCGCAGCCCGCGATCGACGCCGCGCACGCCGTCGAGCCATGCGCCGCGGATGCTGCGATCGGTCGACACGTTGCGCACCAGCGGATGCTTGAGCAGCGCGAGCAACGCCATCGGCGCAAACCGCTGCGCCGCCGCCTCGGCGAGCGCGAGCAGCAGCGTCCCCGGCGGCAGGATCGCCAGGGGCCGCCCCGCCGAATCGTTCGCCTCGATCCCCCAGCGGCGCAGATGCACCACCACCCGCCGCGCCAGCGCACGATCGGGGGTGACCAGGGCCGCGGTCCGCCCCTCGTCCTCCAGCGCGCCGCGCAGCGCGAGCGCGATCGTCTGCGCCTCTTCCGCCGGGGTGGCGAGTTCGGCGGCGACGACTCCGGTCAGCCGCCGGTCCTCCGCCTTGAGCTCGGTCCATTTGCCGGTGAAGGCGGCGGGCGCGAGCGCATTGGCGATCGCGCGGCCGCGCGCCGCGCCCGCATCCGGCCCCGCGGTGCCCGGCCAGGTCGCCACCTCGCCGCGGCCGACGCTCATCCGGTCGAGCATCAGCTTGAGGTGGAATTGCGGATGCGTTTCGAGCGAACGGCGGATGCTGCCGGTGACCGGATCGGGACGATGCGGCCCGAGCGCGTCCCACTCCTCCTGCGGCATCGCAAGGTCGAGCCCGGCAAAGACCGTCATCCCCTGCGGCGCCTCGGCGACGCAGCGCAGCAGCCGCGCCACTGCCGGAGCGGGATCGGTGATGCCCGCGGCACAGACCAGCCCCTCGGGCGGCTGCTGCCGCCAGCGCCGCTCGACCCGGTCGAGCAGCAGCCGACGCCGCGTCGCCGCGTCGATCCGGCCGAGCCGCGTCAGCTCCTCGGGCCAGCGTTCGAGCACGATGGTGAAGGTCGACAGCGCGCGCTGCCAATGTTCGGTGAGTTCGGGCGCGAGGTCGATGTCGCGCAGCCGCTCGGGCGCCACCTCCTCGACCAGCAATTGGTCGAGCGTATGGCAGAGCTCGCCCGCCAGCCGTACCGCCTCCGCCGCGTCGACCGCGGCTCCGGCGCGCGCGCGCTCTTCGTAGACGAGGCGGGCGAGGATCATCCGCCGCTGCATCGGCGCGATCGCCGGCGGCGGCGGCTCCTGCTCGTCGGCGGGATCGAGCGCCGCACCGACCGCCTCGCCGAGATCGGGGCTGCCGAGCGTCACCAGCCGCGGCAACAGCAGGCCGCCGCCGCTCGCCCGCACGAAGGCGTCGGTGACGGCGCGCACCGCGCGATTGTTGGGCAGCAGCACCAGCCCGCGCGCGAGCGCCATCGCATCGCCGCCGGCGCGCCGCATCAGCCCGGCGACGAGCGTATCGGCGAACGCCTTGTGCGACGGGATCGAGAAGAGGTGCGGCCGCCGCGCCTCAGCCATTGGCGATCAGCATTTCGGTCTTCGGCACGGCGGCGGGGGTGCCGACGTCGAACCACAGGCCCTGATGCACCTGCGCATAGGCGCGCCCCGCCTCGATCGCACGGTTCCAGAACAGATTGGTCGAGAACGGCCCCTCCGGCCAGTCGCGGATGATGCGCGGGTGGAGGATCTGGATGCCGGTATAGACGAACGGCGCGACCGTGCCGGCCTTGCGGCGGCCGACGATGCGGCCGTCGGCGGCGAGGCGGAAGTCGCCCTGCCCCTGATGATTGTTGGCGCGGGCATAGGGCACGACGAGCAGCAACGCGTCCATCGCATCCGCATCCCAGCGGTGGCTGAGCAGCTTGAGCGTATCGACCGGACCGTCGAGCCACAGATTGTCGCTGTTGATCACCAGCACGGGCTCGTCGCCGAGCAGGTCGCGCGCCTGGACCAGCCCGCCGCCGGTCTCCATCAGCTGCGCGCGCTCGTCGCTGATCGTCACCCTGATGCCGTCGTCGCGGTTGGTGACATGCGCTTCGAGCAGGTCGGCGAGATAATGGACGTTGACCACCGCCCGCCGCACCCCGGCATTGGCGAGCCGATCGAAGACGTGGTCGATCAGCGGCTTGCCCGCGACCTCGACGAGCGGCTTGGGGCGCGTGGCGGTGAGCGGCCGCATCCGCTTGCCGAGGCCGGCCGCCATCACCATCGCCGTGGCCGGCACGGTGCCGCCGGGATCGGGGCGGATGGTCCGCTGCCGGGTCATGCGCGCAGCACCGCCGGGTCGCCGCGCAGCGCGGGCGGCACGTTGGCGTCGAACCAGCGCGCGACCGGAGCGAGCACCGGCTGCGCCAGATCGCGCTCCAGATAGCGCCAGACGCGCGGACATAAAGCGGCGTAGCGCGGCTTGTCGTCGCGCCGCCACAGGCGCGTGAAGATGCCGATGATCTTGGCGTTCCGTTGCGCGCCGAGCACGTGATAGGCGTGCAGGAAGGCCTCGTCCGCCCCGGTGGCGTCGCGATAGCGTGCCAGCATCGCCGCTTCGAGCGCCGGGTCGACGTCGCGCCGCGCATCCTGCAGCAACGACACGAGGTCATAGGCCGGATGGCCGGCGAGCGCGTCCTGGAAGTCGAGCAGGCCGAGCCGCCGCTCCGCGCCGACCAGCATCAGATTTTCCGCATGATAATCGCGCAGCACGGTGACCGGCACATCGGTCAGCGCATGATCGAACACAGCATCCCAGGCGGCGGCATAGCCCTCCGCATCGACGGTGAGGCCGACCGCGGGGCAATACCAGTCGACGAACAGTGCCGCCTCGCGATGCAGCACGGCGCGATCATAGGGCGGCAGGTCCCCGGCGGGATGCGCGCGCAGCGCCACCAGCAGGTCGATCGCCGCGGCATAATGCGGCGCCGCGTCCGCCTCGCTCGCATCGGCCGTCTCGCGCAGCCGCACGTCGCCGAAATCCTCGAGCAGCACCAGTCCCTGCGCCAGATCGGAAGCATGGATGGCGGGCGCGGCGAAGCCATGGTCGCCGAGCCAGCCGGCGATGCGGATGAACGGGCGCGGATCCTCGTGCGGCGGCGGCGCATCCATCAGGATCGCGCTGCGACCGCCGCTGACGACCCGGAAATAGCGGCGGAACGAGGCATCGCCGGCGACCGGGAGGATGTCCCCCGACCAGCCGTGCGATGCGAGGAACGCCGGGGCGCCGGCGGGCGGGGTCATATCGGCCATCGCGGTGTCCATGACGCCGGCACGTCGGCTGTCAAGATTCGTCCGCCGTCCGGTGCCGGCGACAGGGTGAGCGCCAGCGCCTGCGGCCAGTAACCGGGCGCGCGTTCGGGCCATTCGACCAGCAGCAGCGTATCGGACAGCGCCTCGTCGAGGCCGAGCTCGGCGAGCTCGTCCGGATCGTCGATCCGGTAGAGATCGACGTGCAGCACCGGCAGCCGCACCTCGGGCGGGTCATAGGATTGGACGATCGCGAAACTCGGGCTCGGCGCCTCGCCGGCAAGGCCGAGCGCAGCGAGCAGACCGCGCGCGATGCTCGTCTTGCCGGCACCGAGGTCGCCGCGCAGCGTGACGACGTCGCCCGGCCGTACATGCGCCGCGAGCGCCGCGCCGAAGGCTTCGGTCGCGACGGGGTCGGCGAGGTGAAGGTCAGTCATGCAAGGTCCTGTCGGCCGATCCGATGATCCCGCCCCACGGGATGATGTCCCACATTCCGTGGGCCGGCAACGAAGAGCCATCCGCAAAGATACCCGCACCACCCCGGCGAAGGCCGGGGTCCAGTCGGGGAACAGCCGCAGATCGCCACAGACCGTCGCCCCACTGGACCCCGGCCTTCGCCGCGGTGGTGAATGCGGGAAGAGACTGGCCAACCCCGCAGCGCTCCGGCGAAGGCGGGAGCTTAGCGTTCCTGCCGCAGACGCGCGGTCTGTCTGGCCACTGGAGTCCCGCCTGCGCAAGACCTCTGCAAAAGTCCTGCCCTAGCCCAAAATGCGCCGTCACCCCGGACGTGTTCCGGGGTCCACCGTGTCGCGAAATCCTTGCTTTACGCTCTTGCGGAGCAGTGGATGCCGAAACAAGGCCGGCATGACGAAGGCGGCCTCGCAGAGGTTTCGCCTGCGCGACAATACCAGAGATCGCGGCCTCGCGGCACATCCCGCCCGACGCCCCGCCACCGCCACGCGAAACACCCATCACCCCACGAGCCCCGATCATCGCCGCGGCAGCTCGACGGTCACCAGCGTCCCCTCGCCCGGCTGCGAGACGAGGTCGATGTGGCCGCCATGCGCCTCGACGAACTGGCGCGCCAGCGGCAGGCCGAGGCCGAGCGCCCGCTCGCCGCTCGGCTGCATGCCGGGTTCGCCGAACCGGTCGAAGGCGCGGGCGATGCTCTCCGCATCCATGCCGAAGCCATTGTCCGAGACGACGATGCGCGCGCCCGTCGCGCTGCCGTCGCTGTGCAGCAGGATGCGCCCGCCCTCCGGCGTCGAGGCGACCGCATGGCGCAGCAGATGCTCGACCACCTCCTTCAGCCGCTTGGGATCGCCCGTCACGCGGCCGGTCGAGCGCGCCAGTTCGACCGCGAAGTCGAGCTTGCGCCGCTTCGCCGCGGGCCGGATCGTCTCCGCCGCGGCGCGCGCGGTGGCGGCGAGATCGACGTCGACGCGGGCGATCTCGGCGTCGTCGCCACCCTGCGTCAGGTCGAGCACGTCGTCGATCAGTAGGCCGAGCCGCTCGACCGATTGCAGGATCGCCTCGACATAGCCGTCCGCCTCGGCGGTCAGCTTGCCGGCGAACCCGGCATGCAGCATCTCGGCAAAGCCGCTGATCGAGGTCAGCGGCGTGCGCAATTCATAGCTCATATTGGCGACGAACTGCGTCTTGACCCGGTCCGCCGCTTCCAGCGCATTGGCGCGATCGCGCAGCGCCTGTTCGGCGCGGCGGCTGTCGGTGATGTCGAGCATGGTCAGCAGCGCATTGCCGTCGGGCAGCGGCACCGCCGCGAAGGCGAAATGCCGCCCGTCGGCGAAGGCGACGCGGCCGCCGCGCTGCTGCCGCTCGGTGGTCGCCGAGCGGACCAGTTCGGGGATCAGCGCCGCGCGATTGGGGGTGGCGAGCTTGGATGCCGCCGCCGCCGCAAAGGCATCGACGCGCGGATGGCCGGCGAGGAATTCCTCCTCGAACCCCCAGACCGCGCGCAGCCGGTTGTTCCACAATTGCAGCTTGCCGTCGGCGGCGAACACCGCCAGCGCCTCGAACAGATTGTCGAAGGTCGCCGTCCGCACGCGCAGCAAGGTATCGCGCGCGCTCGCCAGCTGCACCTCCTCGGTGCGATCCTCGAAGATCGTCAGCAGGCCGCCGTCGGGCAGCGGCTGGGCGACGACGCGCAGATGCGTGCCGCCGGGCAGATGCCAATTCTCCTCGCTCGCCGCATCGCTCGGTACGAACCAGCCGCGCCGCTCCGCCTTCCAGCTCGGGAAATCGCGCACCTCGGGCAGCCGGCTCGCCTCGCGCATCCGTTCGAGGACGCGGTCGAACTCGGGCCGGTCGGCGAGCCATTCGGCGCGCATCGCGAACATCCGCCGGAACGGCTGGTTGCAGAAGACGAGGCCGCGATCGGGCCCGAATTGCGCGACGCCCGCCGACAGCCGGTCGAGCAGCGCGCGCTGCGCATCGGCGAAGCGCTTGGCGCCGGCGCGTGACTGTTCGAGATCCTCGATATCGACCGCGAAACTGGCGACGCCGCCGGTCGGCAGCGGCACGTCGTGCACCTCGAGCGAGCGCCGCTCGCCGCCGATCGTCGCGGGCAGCACCTCGCGCTGCGGCGCGCCCGAGGCGCGCGCGGCGTGTGCGCCGGCGCGCGGGCCGCCGCGACCCGATCCCTCGACCAATTCGAGCTGGCGGCCGATCACGTCCGCGGCATCGACGCCGTCAACCGCGCGGACATAGGCGGTGTTGACCATGGCGAGCCGCATGTCGCTGCCGCGATACCACATCGGCAGCGGCGCCGCCTCGATCAGTCCGCTCAGCGCCTCGAACGCGGCGGAGAGCTGCTCGACCTGATCGCGCAGCTGCATGATCTCCGCCTCGCTGTCGGTGGCATCGAGCGTCCAGATCACCACCGCGCCGGTCGCGCCGAGTTCGCCCGGCGCGCGGCTGCCGCGGATGGTGATCGCGCGGCCCGAGCCGATCGGATGGAGCGCACGGACGAAGCCGCGACCGGCACGCTGCGCCGCCTGCACGTCGCCGGCGAGCGCCTCGGCCTCATCGGCGGGCAGGCCGGCACCCTCCGCCGCGAGATCGCCGAGGAAGCGCGGCGCCACCGCGAGACCGAGCCAGTCGACCAGCCGCGGCGGCATCTCGACGCGGCCATCGGCGCGGACCAGCATCGCCATCGCCGGCGAGACGCTGCGCAGCACCTCCGCCTCGCGATTGCGCGCGATCACCGCCGCCGCCTCGCCGCGCAGCCGCCAGCCGACGAACAGCGCGACGCCGCCACCGGCGAGCAGCGCCGCCAGCACCGCCCCGCACAGCAACGCTGCCATCACCGAAAGCTGGATCAACGCTTTGCCCCTCGTCCCACACCCATACGGGTGGACGTGCGGACTGTAGAACGCAAGCTACGCCACCGGCAATGATCGTCATTCCACGCCCGGCCGGGGAGGAAACGAGAAAGGGCGGCGCCTCGCGGCACCGCCCTCCCCGTCACCACGATCGCGATGCGATCAATAGCGGTAATGATCCGGCTTGAACGGCCCTTCGACCGGCACGCCGATATAGCTCGCCTGCTTCTCGCTCAGCTTCGACAGCTGCACGCCGAGCTTCTCAAGGTGGAGCGCCGCCACCTTCTCGTCGAGATGCTTGGGCAGGACGTAGACCTCGTTCTTGTAATTCTCGCCCTTGGTCCACAGCTCGATCTGCGCGAGCGTCTGGTTGGTGAACGACGCCGACATGACGAACGACGGGTGGCCGGTTGCGCAGCCGAGATTGACCAGACGGCCCTTGGCGAGGACGATGATCTGCTTGCCGTCGGGGAATTCGACGAGGTCGGTGCCCGGCTTCACTTCCGACCACTTGTAGTTCGACAGCGCGGCGATCTGGATCTCGCTGTCGAAATGGCCGATGTTGCAGACGATCGACATCGGCTTCATCGCCTTCATGTGATCGGCGGTGATGACGTCGGCATTGCCGGTCGCGGTGACGAAGATGTCGGCGCGCTTCACCGCCTCGTCCATCGTCACGACCTCGAAGCCCTCCATCGCCGCCTGCAGCGCGCAGATCGGATCGATCTCGGTGACCATGACGCGCGCGCCGCCATTACGCAGCGACTGCGCCGAGCCCTTGCCGACGTCACCGAAACCGGCGACGGCCGCGACCTTGCCGGCGAGCATCACGTCGGTGGCGCGACGGATCGCGTCGACCAGCGATTCCTTGCAGCCGTAAAGGTTGTCGAACTTCGACTTGGTGACCGAATCGTTGACGTTGATCGCCGGGAACGGCAGCTCGCCCTTCTTGGCGATCTCGTACAGGCGGTGGACGCCGGTCGTCGTCTCTTCCGACACGCCCTTCAGGTTCTTGACCGTCTCGGTCAGATAGCCCGGCTTCTTGGCGAGGAACGCCTTGAGCGCGCGCTGGAATTCGACTTCCTCCTCATTCTCGGGCTCGGGCAGCGTCGCGCCGGCCTCGATCTTCGCGCCCCACAGCGCGAACATGGTGGCGTCGCCACCGTCGTCGAGGATGATGTTGGCGGTCTGGCCCTCGACGTCGCGGTCCCAGGAGAAGATGTCGCCGACATAATCCCAATAGTCGGCCAGGCTCTCGCCCTTCACCGCGAACACCGGCACGCCGGTCGCGGCGATCGCGGCGGCGGCATGGTCCTGCGTCGAGAAGATGTTGCAGGTCGCCCAGCGGACGTCGGCGCCGAGCGCGGTCAGCGTCTCGATCAGCACCGCGGTCTGGATCGTCATGTGCAGCGAGCCGGTGATGCGCGCGCCCTTGAGCGGCTGCGACGCGCCGAACTCGTCACGCAGCGCCATCAGGCCCGGCATCTCGGTCTCGGCGATCTTGATCTCGGCGCGGCCGAAATCAGCAAGGCTGAGGTCCTTGATGACGTAATCGTTGGTCGAGCCGGTCCCAGCATTGGGCGCGAGCGCAGTAGCCACGTGGCATGCTCCTGAAGAAGTGGATGGCGCGCCTTAGCCGGTTGCGTGCCGTGGATCAAATATAAAGATATCTTTATATCTCGTGCGACCCCGACGGTCAGGCGGTGCCGGCATCCGGGACGAGCAGCCGCGGGTCGATCCCCGCCGCCTCGAACGCCGCGGTCCAGCGCCGGTCGGGCCGCGTGTCGAACAGCAGATCGGTGTCTCCGGCGACGTGGAACCAGCCCGGGCCGGTCAGTTCGCCCTCGAGCTGCCCGTCGCCCCAGCCGGCATAGCCGAGCGCGACGACGAAGCGCGCCGGGCCGCTGCCCTCGGCGATCGCGCGCAGCACGTCGACCGTGCTGGTCATCGACCAGCGACCGGCGACGTCGATCGTATCCTGCCCGCTCCATTCGCCCGAATGGACGACGAAGCCGCGGCGCGGATCGACCGGGCCGCCGAAATGGATCGGCACGTCCGGCGCGGCGCCGTGCGCGATATCGAACTGGTCGAGCAGGTCGTGCAGCCCCAATCCCTCGATCGTCGCGCCGATGCCGATGCCGACCGCGCCCTCCGCATCATGCGCGCAGATCGCGATCACCGCATGATCGAAGCTGGGATCGCGCATGCCGGGCATCGCGAGCAGGAACTGACCGGACAAAAAGCGTCGTTGTTGCATCGCCGTCGAACATAAGCCCCGCGCCCGCTTCTGCCACGCTTGAATTCGCACGCTGCGGGTGCGACCTGCGATTTTCGTGACGCCGTCCGGCGGCCACCTGCACCGAGCTTCGGAGACCCAAGATGACGATCACCGTCGGCGATACGCTTCCTGCCGCCACCCTGACCAAGGTCACCGCGGATGGCCCCGACCAGGTCACCACCAACGCTTTTTTCGATGGCCGCACCGTCGCGCTGTTCGCGGTGCCGGGCGCCTTCACCCCGACCTGCTCGGCCAAGCACCTGCCCGGCTTCGTCGAGAAGCGCGACGCGCTCGCCGCCAAGGGCGTGGACGAGATCGCCTGCATCTCGGTCAACGATCCGTTCGTGATGGCCGCCTGGGCGAAGGCCTCCGGCGCCGAGGGGATCACGATGCTCGCCGACGGCAACGGCGACTTCGCCGAGGCACTCGGGCTGACGATGGACGGCAGCAAGTTCGGCATGGGCAAGCGCAGCCAGCGCTATGCGATGCTGGTCGAGAACGGCGTCGTGAAGCAGCTCCACGTCGAAGCCCCTGGCGAGTTCAAGGTGAGCAGCGCGGAGCATCTGCTCGAGACGATGTGAGGGCGTCGAGGCCCGATCGATCGGGACGCGATCGTCGGCGGGGTCGGATCGCGCCCCGGGCGCTGCAAAAGGTGTGACCGTCCCGGCGAGAGCCGGGGTGGTGCGCCTGCGCAGAGACATGACGGCCATTCCTCAGCTCACGAATAGGTCCGCATCGACAGGTGGCACCGGGGCTGCACCCGCCACGCCGCGGCACCGTCCCCGCCACTGTCTTGCCACCGTCACCACCTTTGCGTAACCATCCGGGATGACACTCGCATCCCGTATCGTTGCCGACCTCGACCAGCTCTACCGCGCCTCCGTCGAGCGGTTGCAGGCAGCGCTCAACGCCTATCTGACCGACGGCACGCCGCCGTCGCCCGAAAGCCGGATCGACGGCTCCTTCGCCTATCCCGTCATCCATCTGCGCTACCGCAGCGTCGGCGACCGGCCGACGCCGCTGCGCTCGTTCGGGCGGCTGGTCTCGCCCGGCGATTATACGATCAGCGTCACCAAGCCGGCGCTGTTCGCCGATTATCTGACCGAACAGCTGACCCTGCTGATCGAGGATTATGACGTCGAGGTCGAGGCGGTGCCGGGGCGGCAGGAAATCCCCTTTCCCTACGTGCTCGATCCCGGCCACGCGCTGAGCCTCGATACCGTGTCGGCGACCGAGCTGTCGCGCCACTTCCCCGCCACCGAGCTCGCGCATATCGGCGACGAGATCGCCGACGGCCTGTGGATCGAGACGGGCGGCACCCGTCCGCTGGCGCTGTTCGACGCGCTGCGCACCGACTTCAGCCTCGCGCGGCTGCGCCATTATATGGGCACGCCGTCGGAGCATACGCAGCGCTTCGTGCTGTTCACCAACTACCATCGCTATGTCGATGAATTCGTCCGCTGGGGTGCGTCGCAGCTCGGGCCGGACAGCCGTTTCACCGCGCTGTCCGGCGCGGGCAATATCGTCATCGACCAGCCGGGCGACGTCGACAAGCTCGTCAACGACAGTGCGTGGCGGCGGCATCAGATGCCGGCCTATCATCTGATGGCGGACGACCGCACCGGCATCACGCTGGTCAACATCGGCGTCGGGCCGTCCAACGCCAAGACGATCTGCGATCACCTCGCGGTGATGCGGCCCGAGGCGTGGCTGATGATCGGCCATTGCGGCGGCCTGCGCCCGTCGCAGCGGATCGGCGACTATGTCCTCGCCCATGCCTATCTGCGCGACGACCATGTCCTCGACGACGTGCTGCCGCCCGAAATTCCGGTGCCGGCGATCGCCGAGGTCCAGCAGGCGCTCGCCCGCGCCTCCGAGATCGTCAGCGGCCAGACCGGCGACGAACTCAAGCGCCGGCTGCGCACCGGCACGATCGTCACCACCGACGATCGCAACTGGGAGTTGCGCTATTCGGCCTCCGCCCTGCGCTTCTCGCTCAGCCGCGCGGTCGGGATCGACATGGAGTCGGCGACGATCGCGGCGCAGGGTTATCGCTTCCGCGTCCCCTATGGGACGTTGCTGTGCGTCTCCGACAAGCCGCTGCACGGCGAGCTCAAGCTGCCGGGGCAGGCGAACCGCTTCTACGAGCGCGCGATCAGCGAACATATGCGGATCGGCATCGAGACGTGCGAGCAGCTCCGGCGCGAGGGCGCCAAGCTGCACAGCCGCAAGCTGCGCGCCTTTGACGAACCGCCGTTCCGCTGATCGTACAGGCCGGGCGGAAACCATCGGGTTCCAATGCGTTTCGCTTCCGAATCAATCAGGGAGGTCCCGCCGTGGCCGATGACACCGACGACTCGCCGAAGACCGACACGCCTGCGGTAACGCCGCGTCGTCGCGCGCCGCGCAAGACCACGACGACCCGCGCCACCGCCGCCAAGGCCCCCGCCAAGCCACGCCGCCCGCGCGCCAAGCCGGAGGCGCCGTCGACGGTCGCCAAGGTCGAAGAGGCGGTCAGCGATGCCGCGGCCGCGACCACGCGCCGCGCCAAGGCGGTCGCCGGCAAGGCGGAGAGCGCGGTCGCCGCCGCGGCCAAGTCGGTCAAGCCGCGCTCGACCCAACGGTCGACGCCGCGGGCCGGCGCGAAGAAGGCGGGCAAGCCGGCCGCCAAGAAGAGCGGCGAGACGAACAAATGGGGCATCGCCGCGATCGGCGCCGGTGTTGCGACGGTCGGCGCGGTCGCCGCCGCAGCCTTGCTCTCGCTGCGCGGCAGCACCCCCAAATCGGCCAAGGCGCATAGCCCCGCCGGCGAGGATGCGTCCGGATCGTTCGAAGCCGGGATCGCCGACGAGAACACTATCCCCGACAAGCTGTGATAGCGAGCGGCCTTCTGCATCGCGGCGCGAACACCGCGGGCAGAAGGTCGGACGGCCCCGCCTAGGGCGATGGTTTCGGAGCGACGGACGCCGCCCATCACCCTCCGCGCCTCCGCGCGAACCTCATCGACGCTCCAACCCTCGCCAGAGCGATGAGCGGGCGGCCGCCTTACTGCGGGGCGTGATCGCCGGCGAAGAAGGCGGCGATCGCATCGCCCAGTTCCGGCTTGGCGACGGCGCTCATATGACCGCCGGGGATTTCCTGGAAAACGGCCTGCGGGATCGCCGCCGCCAGCGCCGCCCCCGATCCATTGTCGTCATCCTCCGCGCCGGTGATGACCGCGGTCGGCACCGCCACCGCCTCGACCGCCTCGATCGGCGTGTCGACGAACGTCTCCAGCACGTGGAGCAGCGCGACCGGATCGCCCTTGGTCGTCTTGAGAAACGCCTCGGTCATCCACTCGTTGCTGCCGCGTTCGAAGTTGCCGAGGTTGGTCAGCACCTTGCGGAAATAATCGCCGCGCCCGGCGGTGGTGAGGATGCCGGTCAGCCCCATGCCGGCGAGCACCGCGCGCCGCGGCGTCGCGCCGTTGACCAGCATCCGCATCGTCGTCCGCCCGCCGAGCGAATAGCCGCCGAGATCGTAATCGGTCAGCGCGAGATGCGCGACCAGCGCCATGCCGTCGCGCATCAGCGCATCCGGCGGGTAAGCGGCTACGTCATGCGGCCGGTCGCTGAGGCCATGGCCGCGCAGATCGGGCATGATCACCCGAAAGCCGCGCGCGGCGAGCTTGGCGGCATGGCCATATTTGATCCAATTGACCTCGGCGGTCGAGAAATAGCCGTGAATCAGTATCACCGGCTGCCCCGTGCCGAGCTCCCGCCAGGCGATACGCGTGCCGTCGAAGCTCGCGAAATACTGCGGTTCGGTGGGGACTGCGGCCACGACGTCGATCCTGATGCTGCGATGGGGAGCGCTCCGTCCGCCATCACGGCGGCCATGTCCAGCCTCGTCTGTCCGTACGCCCGGCCGACGAGCCCGGAAGCGACGGGACGGACCGTCGAAAATGAGCCTTTGCAAGTCTGCGAAAGAGGCATACTCTTTCTTCAAAGCATAAGGAGAGCGATCATGGACAATATGCCGGTCGGCGGCGTGCATCCCGCGGGCGACGAGAGCCTGGTGATCCTGCAGAGCCTGCTGTGCCTGTTGCGCGAGAAAAACCTGCTCAGCCGCGCCGATATCGAGGAGCTGACCGATCGCGTCGCGATGCGGGCGGCGCAAGCCGAGCGCGATCCCCTGCCCTGCTGCACCGAGGCGACGCGTGGCGCGGCGCGCGAGATGGCGCGGATCGGCGAATATGTCGGCCATCGGTATGGCGGCAAGCATCGCCGCCTCGGCTGAGCACGGCTTTCGCCGGACGATCCTTGCTGTATAGACCGCGATGCCGCCACGACGAGCGGCATCGCCCGGGAGAGGCGCCTGACCCGTCCTGATGAGGTCCGATGCCGTCTTCCGCCCGTCCCGCCGATCCGCCCGGCCGCCCGCATAGTCTTGCCGAGGACGGCTATGCGCTGCTGATCGGCTGCATCCTCATCGTCGTCGGCCTGATCTTCCTCAAGGCGGCGGGGCTCGTCACCGGCGGCGTCGCCGGCATCGCGCTGTTGCTCTCCTATTCGATCCCGCTGCCCGCGGGCGTGCTGTTCACGCTGATCAACATCCCCTTCTTCGCCTTCGCGCATCGGGTGATGGGCGCGCGGTTCGCGGTCAAGTCGGCGATCGTCAACGGCGGCATCGCCGCCTTGTCGACGCTCGCGCGGGTGTCGGTGCATATCCTCGACATCCATCCCGCCTTCGCCGCGCTCGTCGGCGGCACGGTGATCGGCATGGGCATCCTGTCGCTCGCCCGCCATCAGGCCGGCGTCGGCGGTACCGGTGTCATCACCTTATGGCTGCAGCGCAAACACGGCTGGAATGCCGGCCGTTCGCAGATCGCGATCGACGTGGTGATCCTCGCCGTCTCCGCGCCGATGCTGACGTTGACGCAACTCGGCTGGTCGGCGGTCAGCGCCGCCGCGATGAGCCTGATCCTGATCGCCTGGCACCGGCCGGGGCGGTATATCGGTCATTGAGGCAGACGGGCGGCGTCTTCCAGGGAGATCAGCAGGCCGGCGAAGTCGGTGTGCCCACACGCGAGGATCAGCTTGTAATCCACCGTCAGGATCATCAAATCTAATGACTCGGCGAGTGCGAGATAGAGGCAATCCTATACGGGCTGCCCGATCTGCAGCGCGATATCGAAGGCCCGCACGGCAAGATGACCGGTGGGAAGAACCGGAGGGCGTCGATGATGGCGCCATATCCCAATTGCGCCTGTTGCTTGCCAATCTCGTCTCGCCGTACCTTTTTCCACAAGGCATTGGCAAGTTCCTGGCGTAGCAGGTCAGGCGCAACGACGTCACCGGAAAGGAATGGTGCCGCAAGGTCGGCGCCGTCTTCGGCAACCACCCATTTGACGGCGACGCTGGTTTCGACGATCCAGGTCACGCGCTGCGAAAGCCCTCTCGATCCTCGCGTACCAGCACCTCCGCCGGAGTTTGGGCGACATTGGGGGTCATCGCTCGAATAGCGGCAAGTCGAGCCTGGAGATCGCGACGGTCGTGATCGTTCACCGGCCTCAACCGGCGCAACGCATCCCGCAACTCGGCTTCGAGAGAACGGCCATTACCGTCGGCCGCCTCCTGATAATCCTGCAGCAGAGCATCGTCGAGATCACGGATGAGCACCTGTCCCATATGGACATGACACCACCACGCCCGTTCGCCCTCAACCCGCCTTCTTGAGATGCCGCCGGCCGAGCAGCTCGGCGATCTGCACCGCGTTGAGCGCCGCGCCCTTGCGCAGATTGTCGCTGACGCACCACAGATTGAGGCCGTTCTCGATCGTCGGGTCCTCGCGGACGCGGCTGACATAGGTGGCGTCGTCGCCGGCGGCCTCGATCGGGGTGATATAGCCGCCGTCCTCATGCTTATCGATCAGCATCACACCCGGCGCCTCGCGCAGGATGCGCTTGGCGTCCTCGGCCGACAATTCCCGCTCGAAGGCGATGTTGATCGATTCCGAATGGCCGACGAACACCGGCACGCGCACGCAGGTCGCGGTCACCTTGATCTTGGCGTCGAGGATCTTCTTGGTTTCGACCACCATCTTCCACTCTTCCTTGGTCGAACCGTCGTCGAGGAAGCTGTCGATGTGCGGAATGACGTTGAAGGCGATCTGCTTGGTGAACTTCTTCGCCTCGGCACTGTCGCCGACGAAGATGTTGCGGCTCTGTTCGAAAAGTTCGTCCATGCCGATCTTGCCGGCGCCCGACACCGACTGATAGGTCGAGACGACGACGCGGGTGATCTTGGCGGCATCGTGGAGCGGCTTGAGCGCCACCACCATCTGCGCGGTCGAGCAATTGGGGTTGGCGATGATGTTCTTGGCGCGATAGCCGTCGATCGCCGCGGCATTCACCTCCGGCACGATCAGCGGCACGTCGGGGTCCATCCGGTAGAGCGACGAATTGTCGATCACCGTGCAGCCCGCGGCGGCGAATTTGGGGGCATAGACCTTGGTCGCGTCGCTGCCGATCGCGAACAGCGCCATGTCCCAGCCGGCCGGATCGAAATGCTCGATGTTCTGCACCTTGAGCATCTTGCCGGTGTCGCCATATTCGATCTGCTCGCCCTGGCTGCGGCTCGACGCCAGCACCGCGATCTCGTCGAGGGGAAATTCGCGTTCGGCGAGGATGTTGACCATCTCGCGCCCGACATTGCCCGTCGCGCCCGCGACCACCACCCGATAACCCATAAACCCTCCGCTGCGTTGCCGCGTCGCCTAATACGCTTGCGTCGCCGCGTCCATCGGCTTTGCTAATCGTGCGTGCTCAGCTGCCAGGTGGCATGGGCGATACCGTGGACGCGGGCGAGATGATCGGCGAGCGCGTCGAGTTCGGTATCGGGAACGTTGGTGCTGACCAGTGTCGCCGTCACCGCGACGCGATCGTCGCCGAGCGGCTCGGTCGCCAGTTCGGCGACCGGCAGCGACGCCGCCTCGAGATGCGCGACGAGCATGTCGCCGAGTGGCCCCGCCTGCGCCGGATCGACGGTGATCGTCACCGTATAGGTCGCCTCGACCGCATGGCCGGCGAGCGGCACGCGGTTGATCGCGTCGACCAGCGGCCGCAGCAGGGTGTTGGCGGCGAGCACGACGACGGTGAGCAGCACCGCCTCCGCCACCATGTCGGACCCGGCGATCGCGCCAACCGCGGCCGAACACCAGAGCGTCGCCGCGGTGTTGAGGCCGCGGACGTTCATCCCCTCCTTCATGATCACCCCGGCGCCGAGGAAGCCGATCCCCGACACGACATAGGCGATCACCCGGATCGACTCGACGTCGCCGCCGAGCCGCTGCCCGAGATCGACGAATGCCGCCGACCCGATCGCGACCAGCGCATTGGTGCGCAGCCCGGCGGTGCGCTGGCGATATTGCCGCTCCGCCCCGATCGCCGTGCCGAGCACGAAGGCGGTGAGCAGGCTGACGACCGTGTCGAGGAACGGCCAGAGGTGGAACAGGGTCAGGAAGCGCATCGCCGCCGCATAAGGCGGCGATGTGACGAAATCAGCGTCCCGATCCTGTCCTGTCGGCTATTTCCTGTTCTTCACATTGCGGTCGAGGAATTCGAGGATCGTTCCCCAGAGATGCTGGCTCACCCCCGGTCCGGCGACGCGATGGGTATAACCGGGGTAGAACATCATCTCGAACGGGGTCGCGGTGGCCTGCATGCGCGCGGCGACCTTGGTCGAATTGTCGAGGAAGACGTTGTCGTCGGCCATGCCGTGGATCAGCAGCAGCGGATCGCGGATCGTCGATGCCGCTTCGACCGCCGCCGATCCGGCATAGCTCTGCGGGTCCTTGGCGGGATCGCCGAGATAACGTTCGGTATAATGGGTGTCGTAGAGCTGCCAGTCGGTGACTGGCGCGCCGCTCACCGCCGCGGCATAGACGCCGGGGGTTTTCTCCAGCATCTTGAGCGACATATAGCCGCCATACGACCAGCCATAAGTGGCGATCCGCCGCCCGTCGACGAACGGCAGCGACTTCAGATAGTTCGCGCCGGCGAGCTGATCCTCGACCTCGACCGTCCCCATCGCGTGATAGATCTGGTCCTCGAACGCCTTGCCGCGATTGTACGAGCCGCGATTGTCGATCTTGAAATAGACCCAGCCCTGGCTGACCAGATATTGCGGCAGCGCGCCCTGCCAGCCGCGCGTCACCTGCTGGCCGGTGCCCGGGCCGCCGTAATGTTCGAAGAACACGGGATAGGTCTTGCCGGCGACGAGCGGCGGCGTGATCATTTCCCAATAGAGCGTCGAGCCGTCGGCCGCCTTGATCGTACCGAATTTGGTCGGCTGATGCTGCGCCAGGAACGGGAAATAGGGGTGACCGGCGACCAGCGCATTCTCGTTGATCCACGCCAGCCGCTGCCCCGCGGTGTCGGCGAGATAGACCTGCGTCGGCTGCTTCGGGTTGGAGCGCGACACGATCAGCCGGCTTGCCGCCTTGTCCATCGTCGCAGTGTTGGTCCAGCCGCGCTCGGTCAGCCGGGTGAGGACGTTGGGCTTGGCGATATCGACCGCATAGACATGCTGTTCGAGCACGTCGTCCTTGAGCCCGGTGAAATAGATCCGTCCCTTGGCCTCGTCGATGCCGACCAGCCCCGTCACCACCCACGGCCCCTTGGTCAGCTGCGTCCACTGCCCCGACGGCGCGCGCCGGTAGAGGTGGCCATAGCCGTCGCGCTCGGACCGCCAGATCAGACTGCCGTCCTTCATCGGCTGATAATCGTCGCTGAGGTTGAGCCAGCTCTTCGCGCCCGCCTTTTCGGTGAACAGCACGCTCGCCTTGCCCGTCTCGGGATCGACGCGGAGCATGTCGAGCGTCTTCTGGTCGCGGCTCTCGCGCTGCACCAGCAGCGTCTTGCCGTCGGGCGTCCAGTCGACGCGGGCGAGGTAGATGTCGGGATCGCTGCCGAGGTCGACCTTGACCTGCCCCGATCCGTCGGGCCGCATCACGTAGAGCTCGACTAGGACGTTGGGCGTGCCCGCGGCGGGATAGCGCTGTTCATAGGTCTTGGTCCCCGCCGCGCCGATCGACGCGCGGGTGAAGACGTGGACCGGCGCCTCGTCGAACTTCTCGACCGCGATGAAGCGTTCGTCGGGCGACCACCAATAGCCGGTGGTGCGATGCATTTCCTCCTGCGCGACGAACTCCGCCTCGCCGAAATGGATCGTGCCGCCGCCGCCCTTCGTCACCGCATGCGCGTCACCGCCGGCGAGCGGCTGCGCGAAGAGGTTCTGGTCGCGGACGAAGCTGACGTAATGGCCCTTGGGCGAGACGATCGGATTGAGCTCACCACCGGGCGTCTGCGTTAGCCGCCGCACCGCGCCGTCGAGCGTCGCAAGGTAGAGATCGCCGTCGAGCGGCACCAGGATCGAGCGGCCGTCGGGCGCGAAGTCATAGGCGACGATGCCCTTGCTGCCGCCGATCCGCGCCCGCTCGCGCTGCATCTTCTCGGCCTCGCTGAGCTCGGCGCCGCTGCCGACCGTCTTGCTGTCGACCAGCATCCGTTCCGCGCCGGTGCGCGTGTCGCGCGCCCACAGGTCGGTGCGCTCCTTCTCGTCGGCGCGCGGGCGCAGGAAGGTGAGCAGGCTGCCGTCGGGCGACAGCCGCACGCCGCGCGGCTGCGATCCCGACAGGTCGGGGCTGCCGAACACGCGCGCCAGCGTCAATGATTCGCCCTGCGCCGGCGCCTGATTCGCCGCCGTCTGCGCCCCGGCCTCAGCCGACAAGGCGAAAGTCCCCGCCGAAGCGAGCGCCAGGGCCAAAATCCATCCGCGCATCCACCTTCTCCAAAATCAACACATTGGCGTTCTTACGGCACGGCCGGCCGGCGTAAAGATCGATTACGACAGGGTTACCGCCCCATAAACCCTGTCTTTACGTGCTTCTGTATAGTTAGTGGGTAGACAAGGACCAGGTCGGACCGGATCGGCGGGACGGCGCGTAACGCGGGATATCGGATTGGATACGGCGCAACAGCATTGGCCTGCGGGTGCATGGGATCTGGTCACGCGGATCGGCGCGACGGACGGCAGCGTCGCGCATCCGCACCTGTCGATGCTCCTTTCTCCCGCGGCGGCGTCGCGCGACCTGTCGGATGCGGTGCATGCGCTGTGCGCGGTTCATGGCGATCCCCCCGGCCTCGCGGTCGAGGCGCGCACCCATTGCGTCCAGCCCGATGCCTGCGACTGGCTGTCGGCGGTCGCCGACGGCTTCGTGCTCGAACGCGCCTATATCGCCCGGCTCGCCGCCGCTGCCGGCCCGACCCCGTCGACCCCCGGCCAGTCGGACACCGAAGCGGCGCTGATCGCCAGCCGCCATGCGCTCGAGACGCTCGCCCGCTCCGAACGGCGCGGCTGCGCCACCGGCGCGGTGGCGGCGCTGGTGCAGGACTGGACCGCGATCCGGCTGATGCTCGATCACGCCGCCGACCGGTTCGGCGTCGACCCCGTGCCGGCGGCCTTTCCGAGCCTGTCCGAAACCGCGGCGAGCGTGACGCGGCTCGGCGGCACCCCGGCGACCGAGCGCGCGGTGCGCTTCGGTGCGGAACAGTTGCTCGCCCAGCATCGCGCCTTGTGGGATCTGCTCGAAGCACGCGCCAGCGCCCGCCAGGGGTGATCCCCGCGCGACTTGCCTGATCGCGCGGGTTGCGCCTACCACCGTTGCCTCCACCAGCTGCGGGAACCGGCATGAAGCGCTTCGAAGGCACGCAAAGCTATGTCGCGACCGAGGATCTCAAGGTCGCGGTCAACGCCGCGGTGACGCTGCGCCGGCCGTTGCTGGTCAAGGGCGAGCCAGGCACCGGCAAGACCGTGCTCGCGCAGGAGATCGCGCGCGCCGCGGGGGCCGAGCTGATCGAGTGGAACGTCAAGTCGACCACCAAGGCGCAGCAGGGCCTGTACGAATATGATGCGGTGGCGCGGCTGCGCGACGGTCAGCTCGGCGACCCGCGCGTCCACGACATCGCCAATTACATCCGCCGCGGCAAATTGTGGGAAGCCTTCACCCGCCCGACCCCGCCGGTGCTGCTGATCGACGAGATCGACAAGGCCGATATCGAGTTTCCCAACGACCTGTTGCAGGAACTCGACCGGATGGAGTTCCACGTCTACGAGACCAAGGAGACGATCCGCGCCGTCGAGCGCCCGATCGTCGTGATCACCAGCAACAATGAAAAGGAGCTGCCCGACGCCTTCCTGCGCCGCTGCTTCTTTCATTACATCCGCTTCCCCGATCGTGAGACGATGCAGCGGATCATCGACGTGCATTTCCCCGGCATCCAGGCGATGCTCGTCCGCCGCGCGATGGACATCTTCTACGAGGTGCGCGACGTCCCCGGCCTCAAGAAGAAGCCGAGCACCAGCGAATTGCTCGATTGGCTCAAACTGCTGCTGCACGAGGACATGCCGCTCGACGTGCTGCAAAACCGCGATCCGACCAAGGCGATCCCGCCGCTGCACGGCGCGCTGCTCAAGAACGAACAGGACATCATGCTGTTCGAACGGCTCGCCTTCATGGCGAAGCGGCAGCGCTGATCGTTTCAGCCTCGCAACGACCGGCAAGTTTTTGCCGGGTGGCCCGGCAATTAACCATAGCTGCCAATCTCGCAGTCATCCGCACCGCCCTAAGCCAGCGGAATGCGAGGCCTTCTTGCCAGATTCGTGATCACGTGCCTTGCCGGTCAGGCGGCAAGTTTTACCGCGCCGCTCGCCGCCTCGGGGCTGCTCGACTATGTCGGCCAATGCGTGCCCTTCGCCCGCGCCGCCTCGGGCATCGAGATCTACGGCGATGCCTGGACGTGGTGGGAGCAGGCCGGGGGACGCTATGACCGGGGCCATCGCCCGCGCGAGGGGTCGGTGATCGTCTTCGCCAAGACCGGCCGGCTGCCGCTCGGCCATGTCGCGGTGGTCAGCCGCGTCGTCGAACAGCGCGTGCTGATGCTCACCCACGCCAATTGGTCGCGCCAGAACGGCGAGCGCGGCCATGCCGAACAGGACGTCACGCTCTACGACGTCTCGCCGCACAATGACTGGAGTCAGGTCAAGGTCTGGTATCGCGACAATGACGGGCTCGGCGGCGGCATCTATCCGGTCAAGGGTTTCATCTACGGCGGCCATCCGTCGAAACAGCTCACCGCCCGCAACCCCGATTATGTCGGCGCGCTGATCGACGCCTACGCGCCGCGCTGAGCCGGGGGCTGTCGTGCCCGCGCGAAGCGGCGTAGCGTGCCCCGATGTTCCTGCTCTTCCTCGACGAACTCCGCGCCGCCGGCATTGCCGCAAGCCTCAAGGAGCATCTCGTGCTGCTCGAGGCGCTCGATGCCGCGGTGATCGAGTCGACGCCCGAGGCCTTCTATTACCTCGCCCGCGCGACCTATGTGAAGGACGAGGCGCTGCTCGACCGGTTCGATCGGGTGTTCGGCAAGGTCTTCCACGGCGTCGTCAGCGACGCGGGCGTCGCGCCGCAGGATCTGCCTGCCGAATGGCTCGAAGCGGTGGCGGCACGCTATCTCGACGCGGAGGAGATGGCGCGGATCCAAGCGCTCGGCTCCTGGGACGAGATCATGGCGGCGCTGCGCGAGCGGCTCGCCGAGCAGCACGGCCGCCACCAGGGCGGCAGCAAATGGATCGGCACCGGCGGCACCAGCCCGTTCGGCAATGCCGGCTATAATCCCGAAGGCGTCCGCATCGGCGGCGAGAGCCGCCACGGCCGCGCGATCAAGGTGTGGGAGCAGCGCGACTTCCGCAATCTCGACGCCGACGTCGAGCTCGGCACGCGCAACATCAAGGTCGCGCTGCGCCGGCTGCGGCGGTTCGCGCGCGAGGGCGCCGCCGACGAGCTCGACATCCAGGGGACGATCGACGGCACCGCACGGCAGGGCTGGCTCGACGTGCGGATGCGGCCCGAGCGGCGCAACGCAGTCAAGCTGCTGCTCTTCCTCGACGTCGGCGGCTCGATGGACCCCTGGGTGCGCATCTGCGAGGAGCTGTTCAGCGCCGCGACCGCCGAGTTCAAGACGCTCGACTTCTTCTACTTCCACAATTGTCCTTACGAGGGCCTGTGGAAGGACAACCGCCGCCGCTTCACCGAGCGCACGCCGACCGTCGAGGTGCTGCACCGCTTCGGCCCGGACTATAAGATCGTCTTCGTCGGCGATGCGGCGATGAGTCCCTATGAGATCACCCATGCCGGCGGCTCGGTCGAGCATAACAATGACGAGGCGGGCGCGGTGTGGATGGAGCGGCTGACCGGCACCTATCCGTCGGCGATCTGGCTCAATCCCCTGCCCGAACCGCAATGGGGCTATACGCCGTCGATCCGGCTGATGCGCGAGCTGGTCGGCGGGCGGATGTTCCCGCTGACGCTCGCCGGGCTCGATGCCGGGATGCGCGAATTGACGCGCAAGCGGTGACCTTTCCCGCGCCGCTCTTGCTATAAAGAAGCAACAGCGGGAGAATGGTCATGCGTGATCCGTCCTATGGCGTTGCTGCGATCTCCGGCCCGACCAAGGCGAGCGGCGCCTCGCATCGGGCGCGGTCGGCTTATGGTCTGGCGCACATTCGGGAACAGCACGGGCTGCGACCGCTCACCGCCCCCAAAAGGCTCGGGCTGCATGCCCTCGGCCATCATGGCTCGATCCTGCTGCCGCACGCGGTGTCGACCTATCGGGCGCTGGGCCATGCCCATGGCTACCCCCGGCCCTTCAACCCCTATCGCCACGACCATGGGACCGCGCCGCTCGCCTGACGCTGGCGGGGCCAAGACGTCTGCGATAAAGAGGGTCCAGAGGGGAGACCGATCATGTCCGTGATGATGTTGCTCATCGCTCTCGTACCGGCTGTCACGCTGGGGCAGCCGTCGCCGAAGCCCAAGCCGCCGGCGTCGCGATGCGAGCAGCCGCAGGTGCGCCGGATCGCGGGAGCGACCACGCCCGGTCTCCACAAGCTCGGCGACCTGCCTCCCGCCAAACCCATCTATACCGTGCTGCGCCAGGTCGACGGGTGCCCGCGCCCGGTCAGCGTACAACCGCGCCTGACGCACGAATGAGGGTCACGGCCGGCTGATCACGCCACCCGCCAGCGGTGCGGCGGCACCGGTCGTGCCGGGGAAGCTGATCGGCAATCCGCGCAGCGTCCGCACCGCCATATAGGCAAAGCCTTCCGCCTCCATCGCATCGCCGTTCCAGCCGAGCGCATCGCTCGGCTCCGGCCGAAGCCCGCAGCGGTCGCCGATCATCCGCAGCAGCACCGGATTGTGCCGCCCGCCGCCCGCGACGATCAGCCGCTTCGGCCGCGCCGGCAGCCGGTCGATCGCCTCGGTGACGCTCGCCGCGGTAAAGGCGGTCAGCGTCGCCGCCCCGTCCGCCGCCGCCAGGCCGCGCGCCGGCTGGATGGTGAAGTCGTTGCGGTCGAGGCTCTTGGGCGGGGCGAGATCGAAGAAGGGGTGATCGAGCATGCCGGTCAGCACCGCTTCGTCGCCCCGCCCCGCCGCAGCGAGCGCGCCGTCGGCGTCGAAGCGCGCGCCCGTCTCCGCCTCGACCCAGCTGTCGATCAGGCCGTTCGCCGGACCGGTGTCGAAGGCGACCAGCGCGCCGTCCGCGCCGACATAGGTGATATTGCCGACCCCGCCGAGATTGAGCACCGCCACCGGCCGCTCCAGCGCCGCGACCAGGGCGGCGTGATAGACCGGCAGCAGCGGCGCGCCCTGCCCGCCCGCCGCGACGTCGGCGCTGCGGAAGTCGCTGACCACGGTGATCCCGGTCGCGCGGGCGAGCACCGCGCCGTCGCCGACCTGCCACGTCCAGCCGCGATCGGGGCGGTGTGCGACCGTCTGGCCGTGATAGCCGATTACCTCGACCGCCGCCGCCTCGACCCCCGCCTCGCGCAGCAGCTTGTGCACCGCGAAGGCGTGGGTACGGTCGATCAGCTCGCCCGCCGCGACCAGATCGGGGCTGGCGCGCGGCCGGTCGAAGGTCAGCGCCAGCGTCGTCGCCGCGGCGAGCTGCGCGCGCGCCGCATCCGAATAAGCTTCGCCGCGGAAGGCGATCGGACGCACCATCCCCTCGCCGTCCGTTTCGATCAACGCAGCGTCGATCCCGTCGAGCGACGTTCCCGACATCAAGCCTATCGCCAGCATATGGCCCTCCCGTCACGCCGCTGTGCCGCCTGCCCCCGCCGCTGTCGAGCGACGCGGACCCGCCGATGCGACGAACCGCACGTCCCAAGGCACCGTCTGGAAAATTCGCGACGGAAGCGCTATAGACGGGTCTCTCATGGCAACTCGTCTCCCCTCTCCGCCGCGCGTCGGCATGGTGTCGCTCGGCTGTCCCAAGAATTTGGTCGACAGCGAACGTATCCTCACCCAGCTGCGCGCCGACGGCTATCAGATGTCCGCCGACTATGCCGGCGCCGACGTCGTGCTGGTCAACACCTGCGGCTTTCTCGATTCGGCGAAGGAGGAAAGCCTTGAGGCGATCGGCGAGGCGATCGCCGAGAACGGCCGCGTCATCGTCACCGGCTGCATGGGCAAGGAGGCGGAGGTCATCCGCGCGCGCTTCCCGCAGGTGCTCGCGGTCACTGGCGCGCATCAATATGAGCAGGTGGTCGAGGCGGTGCATGATGCCGCCCCCGCCAACCTGTCGCCCTATATCGATCTGATCCCCGATGCCGGGCTCAAGCTGACGCCGCGCCACTATAGCTATCTGAAGATTTCGGAAGGCTGCAACCACCGTTGCTCCTTCTGCATCATCCCCAGCCTGCGCGGCGATCTCGTCAGCCGCCGCCCCGACGCGATCCTGCGCGAGGCGGAAAAGCTGGTCGCGGCGGGGACGCGCGAACTGCTGGTGATCAGCCAGGATACCAGCGCCTATGGCATCGACATCCGCAAGGAGCCGCGGCTGTGGAAGGGGCAGGAGGTCGTGCCGCACATGACCGACCTCGCGCGCGAACTCGGCAAGATCGCGCCCTGGGTGCGGCTGCATTACGTCTATCCCTATCCGCACGTCGATCAGGTCATCCCGCTGATGGCCGACGGGCTGGTGCTCCCCTATCTCGACATCCCGTTCCAGCATGCCGCGCCGTCGGTCCTGAAAGCGATGAAGCGCCCGGGCAACGACGCCAAGGTGCTCAGCCGCATCCACCAGTGGCGCGCGATCTGCCCCGACATCGCGATCCGCTCGACCTTCGTCGTCGGCTTCCCCGGCGAGACCGAGGCGGATTTCCAGTATCTGCTCGACTGGCTCGACGAGGCGCAGCTCGACCGGGTCGGCGCGTTCCGCTTCGAACCCGTCGAGGGCGCCGCCGCCAACCTGCTGCCCGATCCGGTGCCCGAGGCGGTCAAGGAGGAGCGCTATCAGCGGATCATGGCGAAGACCGCCGCGATCAGCGCCGCCAAGCTCGCCGCCAAGATCGGCCGCACGCTGCCCGTCATCATCGACGAGGTCGGCGACGAGGGCGCGACCGGCCGCAGCCAAACCGACGCGCCCGAGATCGACGGCCAGGTCTTCCTGCGCGATGCCGCGCACCTTTCGGTCGGCGACATCGTGCCCGTCGCGATCGAGGATGCCGACGAACATGATCTGTACGGCGTGCCGGCGTAGCGGCTGGCGGAAGTTCGCGCGTTCCAAGATGCCCGCGTGACGCGAAGAGGTGGGTTCACGCGGCGGCGCGGCGATATTTTGGTGGCGAGCTCCCGATCATCGTCAGGCAAGAGGAAGATCTGCTGGCGCTGACGCATCTTCTGCGCGCCTCCGCACCTCCGCATGACCATATTGCCGTCGCGGCCTTGGGCCTTCGCGTGAGCCGGACGCGGTCGGTACGCGGACGAGCCTTCGAGAGAAAGTCCGCGACGCCGGCCGCGGACTTCGCCAGAGGCTAGCAAGTCGATCGAACAAACACATGGTGGAGTCCTGTCGCTGACACCGATTTCACTTTCGTGACCGCCGACCGATATGGCAGCTAGTCACGATGCTGTTCCGAACCGTCGCCGCCACGCTGGCGCTCACCGCCGCGCCTGCCGCTCTCGCCCAGTCGCTCACTCCCGCCGAGGCGACCGCGGTCGACAAGGTCGTCGCCGACGGGCTCGCCGCGACCGGCACGCCCTCGGCGCAGGTCGCGATCGTGCGTGGCGGGCGGATCGTGCTGGTCAAGGCCTATGGCACGCAGGCCGGCTCGACCCCGGCGCGCACCGATGCGCCCTATCAGATCGCCTCCATCTCCAAGCAATTCACCGCCGCCGCGCTGCTGCTGCTCGAGGACGACGGCAAGCTGTCGATGAACGACACCGTCGCCAAATGGCTGCCCGGGATCAGCGGTGGCGACCGGATCACCATCCGCCAGTTGCTCAGCCACACCGCCGGGCTGCAGGATTACTGGCCGCAGGACTATAGCTTCCCGGCGATGGAGACGCCGACCACGCCGCAGGCGATCGTCGATCGCTGGGCGAAGAAGCCGCTCGACTTCGCGCCGGGCACGCAATGGCAATATTCCAACACCGGCTATGTCGTCGCCGGGCTGATCGCGGAGAAGGCGGCGGGCGAGCCGCTGATGACCTTCCTCCAGCGCCGCATCTTCAAGCCGCTCGAAATCACCGCGATCGATCAGGACAAGGCGATCGGCGGCCGCTTCCCGATCGGCTATCACCGCAACGCCTTGGGGCCGGTGCGCGCCGCGCCGCCGCCCGCGGCGGGCTGGCTGTTCGCCGCCGGCGAACTGTCGATGAGCGCGGGCGATCTCGCCAAATGGGACGTCGCGCGGATCAACCGCAGCCTGCTGCCCGCGGACGACTGGGTAGCGCAGGAGACGCCGGTGCTGCTCAGCGACGGCAGCACGACCAATTACGGCTTCGGCGTCACGCTCGCCAAACACGACGGCCAGCCGGTCGTCGAACATAGCGGCGAAGCGGTCGGCTTCCTGTCCGAGAACATCGTCTATCCGGAGCAAAAGGCGGCGATCGTCGTGCTGACCAATGCCGATTTCGGCGATGCCTTCGTCGCGATCGCTCAGGGGATCGCCAAGGTCGTCCTGCCCGCCGGCGCCGACGCAGCCGAGGCGGCGAAGACCCGCGCCGCCCGCGCGATGTTCGATTCGCTGCGCAACGGCACACTCGACCGGAGGCTGCTCACCGCCGATGCCGCTTATTATTTCACCCCGCAGGTGATCGCCGACTATCGCACCAGCCTGTCGGCGCTGGGCGAGCCGACCGGCTTCGCGCTCGCCGGACCGAAGCGGCTGCGCGGCGGCTTTGTCCAGCGCCGCTACACCGTCACCTACCCCGACCGGAAGCTGTCGATCGGCACCTTCGCCGAACCCGACGGCGCGGAACGCTACGAGCAATTCCTCGTCAGCCCGGTGAATTGACCATGGCCGATGCCCTGCTCCAGCCCGATCGCGGCCAGCCCGCCCGCACCATCACCCTGCTCGCGCCGGACGCGTTCGAGCCGTGGCTCGCGCGCCAGCCGCAGCGCGTGCGCACCGCGCTGGTCGCACAGCGCTTCACCGGTGCGGCGGGCGGCCACGCCATCTATGCCGAGGACGATGTCCAGGCGGTCGTCGTCGCTTCCAGAACGGACAGCTGGACCCTCGCCCGACTCGCCGAGGCGCTGCCGACCGGCACCTATCGCGTCGACGGCGCGATCGGCCCCGCCGCGCTCGGCTGGCTGCTCGGCCAATATCGCTTCGACCGCTATCGCACCAGCGAAACGGCGGGGCCGCGCATCCTGCTGACCCATGACGTCGCCGCGATCGACGAGACGGTGCGGCTCGCCGCGGCGACCGGCTGGGTGCGCGACCTCGTCAATACCGGCGCGGGCGATCTCGGCCCCGCCGAGCTGGAGGATGCCGCCGAACGGCTCGCGCGCGATCACGGCGCGACGGTGACGGTGACGCGCGGCGATGCACTCGCCAGCGGCTTTCCGCTGATCCATGCGGTGGGCCAGGCGGCGGTCAAGGAGCGCGCGCCGCGGCTGATCGAACTCGTCTCGGGCGATCCCGCGCACCCGCGCGTCGCGCTGGTCGGCAAGGGCGTGGTGTTCGACACCGGCGGGCTCGACATCAAGCCCTCGGCCGGCATGCGGCTGATGAAGAAGGATATGGGCGGCGCGGCGCATGCGCTGGCCCTCGCCCGGCTGGTGATGGCGGCGCGACTGCCGGTGCGGCTGCACCTGCTGATCCCCGCGGTCGAGAATGCGATCGCCGGCAACGCCTTCCGCCCCGGCGACGTGCTGCGCAGCCGGCTCGGGCCGACGGTGGAGAACACCAATACCGATGCCGAGGGACGGCTGATCCTCGCCGACGCGCTCGCCCGGGCCGGCGAGGACTCGCCCGAGCTGATCCTCGACTTCGCGACGCTGACCGGCGCGGCGCGCGTCGCGCTCGGCCCCGACCTGCCGCCGCTGTTCACCGACGATGCCGTGCTCGCCGCCGACCTGCTCGCCGCGGGCGTGGCGCAGGACGATCCGCTGTGGCAGCTGCCCTTGTGGGACGGCTATGACGAGATGCTGAGCTCGGACATCGCCGACATGGTCAACGCGCCGGACGGCGGCTTCGCCGGCGCGATCACCGCCGCGCTGTTCCTGCGGCGCTTCGTCCCCAAGGGCATCGCCTGGGCGCATATGGACGTCTTCGCCTGGCGTCCCTCCGCCAAGCCGGGCCGGCCGAAGGGTGGCGACGCCTATGCCTTGCGCGCCTGCTACGCGGTGCTGAAGCAGCGGTACGGGACGCGCTGAGGCGGGTCCTTTGCGGGTTTGCGCTCCCGGCGTGGCATTGCGGGCAAGCCGGGCTTCGACAGGCTCAGCCTGAACGGATAATGGGGTGGCGGATCGCGCCTAGCGTCCGTCTGCCCTGCGCCGGCGCGCGGGGTGGCCACGTACCTCGTCCGACTTGCGGCTGGAGTGCCCCCCATTCGCCCTGAGCCTGTCGAAGGGCAGGTCCCCCCAGGCGCCGAGCCTCGGAGCTGCGCCCCATCGAGCCGGCAGACTTACCGATCCTCAGCCGGCGGATCGATATCCCATTGCTGGTCGCGCAGCACCGTCGAGCGGACCGGACGCCCCGCCGCATCGCGCCACGGATCGTAGCGGAAGCGTTTCTCGATCGCCGCGCAGGTCACCTGATCCATCAGCGCGTTGCCGCTCGACCGGGCGATCGTGCAGCCGGTGACGCGGCCGTTGGTTTCGACCCGGAAGCGGACGCTGACGACGCCGCGGAAGCCCGAATCGAGGATCGCTTCGGGAATGTCCGATCCCTTGATCCGGCCGCTGACCAGCCGCGGCACCCGCTCCCAGCCGCTGCCGTCGCCATCGCCGTCACCGCCCGCGCCATTGCCGTCGCCGACGCCGCCCGCGCCGGTGCCCGGTCCGGCGCGATCCGAGGCGCCCGAATGGGTGTCGGCGCCGATATTGGCGAGCGGCGCGACGATGATCGGCGGCGGCGGCGCGAGCGCGATCACCGGGATCGGCGCGACCACCTCCGTCGCCTTGGCGCGAAGGTTGGGCGGCGAGGCCCGCCCGCTCGCGCGGTGCACCGGCCTGGGCGGCGGCACGGTCCGCTCGGGCGGTGGCGGCGGCGGCGCGACGGTGAAGGTGGCGAGCGAGTCCGCCACCGCGCCGCCGCCGCCGCGAAAGGCGAGGCCGGCCAGCAGCGCATAGCCGAGCGCCGCGACGATCACTGCGGTCAGGGCCGCGGCGCCGAGGCGGTCTTTCAAGGGGGCCGGAGCGATCACCATCGAGAGATGATGGCGCCCCCAACATTTCGCAACGCTGACCGGGATTTAGTGCCCGCCCCAGCCCCTCAGAGTGCGGCGGCGGCGGTGATGATCGGCACGAACTTGGCCGCGGTCAGGCTCGCGCCGCCGACCAGCGCGCCGTCGACATTGTCGCAGGCGAGAATGGTCGCGGCATTGTCGCCGGTCACCGAACCGCCGTAGAGGATGCGCACGCCATCGGCGGCATCGCCGATCAGCGTGCGCAGCTTGGCGCGTGCGATCGCGTGGATCGCCGCGATCTGTTCGAGCGTCGGCGTGCGGCCGGTGCCGATCGCCCAGCGCGGTTCATAGGCGAGCGTGAACCAGCTGCCGTCGGCATTGTCGGGCACCGATTTCTCGATCTGCGCCTGGACGACGCGCTCGGCGCGGTCGGCGTCGCGCTCCGCCTCGGTCTCGCCGCAGCAGGAGATGACGTGCAGCCCCTGACGCCGGGCCGCCGCCGCCTTGGCCCAGGCGTCGTGGCTGGTCTCGCCCTGGTCCATCCGCCGCTCGCTGTGGCCGACGAGGGTGAAGCGCGCCCCCGCCTCCTTGACCATCGCCGCCGAGACGCAGCCGGTATGCGCGCCGCTGTCTGCCTCGTGCACGTCCTCCGCCCCGATCGACAGCGTCGGCGCGCGGTCCGCCGCGGGAGCGATCAGCGTGAAGGGCACCGCGACCATCACGTCGACATTGGGCGCGGCCGCCGCCGCCGCGGCAATGCCGTCCAGCTCCGCGAGCGCGGCGCGCGACCCGTTCATCTTCCAATTGCCCGCCACCAGCTTGCGCCGCGTCATCCGACCTCCTGTTATACGTGTTCAACAAACCCTGCCCGCCCCCGCGCTTGATGGCAAGCCACTGCCCCCCTAAAGACGCAGGCAATTCCAAAGGGACGATCGGCCTTCCATGCTCAGCTTCTTCCGTCGCATCACCAATTCCAAGGCCGGCGTCGTCATCACCTTCATCGTTCTCGGCGTCATCGCGCTGGCGTTCGCGGCAGGTGACATCACCGGTCTGGCGGGCAACGGCGGCAGCCTGTCGGGCAATGCCGTCGCCACCGCCGGCGGCACCAAGATCACCGCGGCCGATCTGCGCAACCGCGTCCAGACCGAGCTGCAGGCGGCGACGCAGGAGGCGGCGCGGCAGGGCCAGCAGCCGCCGACGATGCAGCAATTGCTCGATCAGGGCGGGTTGCAGTCGACGCTCGACCGCACGATCAACAGCCTTGCGCTCGAAGCCTTCGGCCACGACCAGAAGATGGTGGTGAGCAAGCGCTCGATCGACGGCGTCATCGCCAGCATCCCCGGCCTGCGCGGTCCCAACGGCCAGTTCGATCCCGCCAATTACCAGCGACTGCTCGCCGACCAGCGGCTCACCGATGCGCAGGTCCGCACCGACATCGCGCGCGACATCATCGCGCAGCAGCTGATGCTGCCGACGCAGGGCGCGACGCAGGTGCCCGAGAAGCTCGCCATCCCCTATGCCTCGCTGATGCTGGAGAAGCGTTCGGGTCAGGTCGCCTTCGTCCCCGCCAAGGCGGTCGACACCGGCGCCGCGCCGACCGATGCCGAGCAGCAGGCCTATTATCGCCGTAACGTCGCGCGCTACACCGTCCCCGAACGGCGCATCGTCCGCTATGCGCTCGTCACCCCGGAGATGGTCAAGGCGCGCGCCGTGCCGACCGATGCCGAGATCGCCACCGCCTATAACCAGCAGCGCAGCCGCTTCGCCGCGGCGGAGAAGCGCACGATCAGCCAGGTCGTCGTCGCCGATCAGGCCGGCGCCAATGCACTCGCCGCCAAGGTCAAGGGCGGTGTCAGCCTCGCCGACGCGGCCCGTGCCGCCGGCCTCGAACCGGCGGTGCAGACCGGCGTCACCAAATCGGCCTATGCCGGAGCCGGCAATGCCGCCATGGCCGACGCCGTCTTCGCCGCGCCGCAAGGCGGCGTCGTCGGGCCGGTGCGCGGTCCGCTCGGCTGGGTCGTCGCGCGGATCGACAAGGTCGAGCAGGTCGCCGGCAAGACGCTCGAACAGGCGCGTCCCGAGTTGCTGGCCGAAGTGTCGAAGCGCAAGCTGCAACAGGCATTGTCTAGCACCCGCGACTCGCTAGACAGCGCGCTCGGCAACAGCGCGACCTTCGACGAGGCGGTCGCCGATCAGAAGCTGGCCACGCAGACGACGCCGCCGCTGCTCGCTAACGGCCAAAACCCCGACGCGCCCGCGGCGCAGTCTGACCCGACGATCGCGCCGATCGTCTCGGCCGCCTTCCAGATGTCGGAGGGCGACGCACCGCAGCTCGTGCCGGTCGGTCAGGACGGCGCCTTCGCGCTGGTCGCGCTCGGCCGCGTCGTCGCCGCCGCGCCGCGCCCGCTGACGCAGGTCAAGGCGCAGGTCGTCGCCGACCTCACCGCCGACCGCGCTCGCGCCGCCGCGCGCAAGCTCGCCGCCGATATCCTCGCCAAAGTCAACAAGGGCACGCCGCTCGCCCAGGCGATGGCGACCGCCGGTCGGCCGCTGCCCCCGGTGCAGACCGCCGGCGCCAGCCGCGCGCAGCTCGCCGCGGCGCAGGGCAACGTCCAGCCGCCGCTCGCGCTGCTCTTCTCGATGGCCAAGGGCAATGCCAAGCTGCTCGAGGCGCCGAACAATGCCGGCTGGCTGATCGTCAAGCTCGACACGATCGTGCCGGGCGACGCGCGCGGCACGCCCGCCGCGATCAGCGGTGCGCGCGGCAGCATCGCCCGCCTCGTCGGTCGCGAATATGCCGAGCAATTCGCCCGCGCGGTGCGCAATGCGGTCGGCGTCAAGACCGACGCGGCGGCGCTCGCCCGCCTGCGCGCCGACCTCGCCGGCAATGGCGCCGGCGCCGCCGGCAACTGAGATGAGCACGCCCGACGCCGTCGCCGCGCTCGCCGCCGGTCGTCCGGCGTTCGTCTGGCGACGGCAGGTCGCGGATACCGAAACGCCGGTCGCCGCCGCGCTCAAGCTGATCGAGCCGGGGCGCGGCGACTATCTGCTCGAATCGGTCGAGGGCGGCGCGACGCGCGGTCGCCACAGCATGATCGGCCTTGCGCCCGACCTCGTCTTCCGCGCGCGCGGCGATCGGGCCGAGATCAACCGCCAGTGGGCGACCGATCGCACCGCCTTCCAGCCGACCGGCACGCCGACGCTCGCCGCCCTGCGCGCGCTCGTCGCCGAATGCCGCGGTGAGGTGCCGGCGGAGCTGCCCAAGGCGCTCGCCTGCCTCGTCGGCTATTTCGGCTATGAGACGGTCGGGCTGGTCGAGACGCTGGCGCAGCCCGAGGCCGATCCGCTCGGCCTGCCCGACATGCTGTTCGTCCGCCCGACGGTGATCTGCGTCTTCGACCGGCTCGCCGACGCGCTCTATCTGGTCGCGCCGGTCTGGCCCGATCCGGCGCACGATCCGGCGCAGCTCGTCGCCGCGGCGGAGGAGCGGCTCGACGCGGTCGCCGCCCGGCTCGCCAACACGCCGCTCCCTGCGCCGGTCCGCGCGTGGCCCGATACACCGGTCTATACGCCCGCGATCGCCCCCGAAGACTATGGCCGCATGGTCCGCCGGGCACAGGACTATATCGCCGCGGGCGACATCTTCCAGGTCGTGCTGGCGCAGCGCTTCGCCGCGCCGTTCACGCTGCCGCCGTTCGAACTCTATCGCAGCCTGCGTCGCATCAATCCCTCGCCCTTCCTCTACCACCTGGACCTGCCGGGCTTCGCGCTGATCGGCTCGAGCCCGGAGATCCTGGTGCGGGTGCGCGACGGCGCGGTGACGATCCGGCCGATCGCCGGCACCCGCCCGCGCGGGCGGACCGCCGCGGAGGATGAGGCGAACCGCGCGAGCCTGCTCGCCGATCCCAAGGAGCGCGCCGAGCATCTGATGCTGCTCGACCTCGGCCGCAACGACGTCGGCCGCTCCGCCGCGCCCGGATCGGTGCAGGTCACGGCCAGCTACGGGATCGAATTCTACAGCCACGTCATGCACATCGTGTCGAACGTCACCGGCCGGCTGGCGGATGGGGCGGATGCGATCGACGCGCTGTTCGCCGGCTTCCCCGCCGGCACGGTCAGCGGCGCGCCCAAGGTGCGTGCCTGCCAGATCATCGCCGAGCTCGAACCGGAGCGGCGCGGCGCCTATGCCGGCGGCGTCGGCTATTTCTCCCCCGACGGATCGATGGACAGCTGCATCGTGCTGCGGACCGCGGTGGTCAAGGACGGCATGATCCATGCCCAAGCCGGCGCCGGCATCGTCGCCGACAGCGACCCCGCCTCCGAGCAGCGCGAATGCGAAGCCAAGGCGGGTGCGATCCTCGCCGCCGCCCTCGATGCGGTGATACGGGCGGGCGATGCGGGGTTTGCGCAATAGCGCCGGGGAATGAGCGTTCGGCTGAGCCGAGACCATTGTTCGTCGCCTCGATCCCAGTAGCAAATAACCACCACCGCCCGCATCTCGTCACCCCGGACTTGTTCCGGGGTCTACTTCGCCGACAAACACACCAAGCTTAGGCTTGGCGGAACCGCGGATGCCGGAACGGGTCCGGCATGACATGTCCAGTGACTTGAAGGTTTCGCGATCCGCGCCCGCTCGACGCTCGCCGTTCCTGCAACCTCGGGCTCCTGCTTCCGCAGACGTGCGGCATTAGGGCGTGAGGGGAGATGACCGCCGGACCGATCGTCACCCCTTCATCCGCGCCATCGGCCGTCACCGATGGCTCCGTCCTCACGGCACCGACGCATTCGCATCCTGCTGCGCGCGTCGCTCCGCCGCCCAGGCGCGGTTGGTCGCGAGCGCGCAGCCGCTCTGGCCGCCGCTGCCGACCGGCGAGCAGGTGTCGGGCAGCCCGCCGGCGACGCGACCGACCTGGTCCATCGTCGCGGCGCGATTGCCCCAGGCCTGGTTCTTGGCGGGGATCGGGCCGCTGTCGCGGAACTGCTTGGGAATGCGATAGGGCTGTTCGAGCGTCGAGCAGACGACGATTTCATTGCCGGTGCTCTGCGGGCATTTCTCGCCGGCATTCAGCGTCACCGCACGGACGCGCTGCGGCGGCGAGCCCGATTCCGCGGCATCCGCCACCGGCGCGCTTTGCGCGACGGCGACCGCGGGCAGCGCCAGCATGGTGGCGATCAACAACGGGCGGAACATAGTAGCGTCTCCTTTGCGGCTTCAACGTGCAGGCGACGCAGTTTCTCCCGGCGCATGCCACGCTGACGGCTATAGCGTCGCCTAGATTGCTGCAGGATTGCCAGCGCGCAACAGGCGTTGCACCGGCGGCGGCATCGGCTATGGCGTCGCGATGATCTTGGTCGTCGACAATTACGACAGCTTTACCTGGAACCTCGTCCACTATCTGCTGGAATTGGGGAGCGAGGTGGAGGTGGTGCGCAACGATGCCATCTCCGCCGGGCAGGCGCTGTCCTCGGGCGCCGAGGCGTTCCTGATCTCGCCCGGCCCGTGCACGCCGACCGAGGCGGGGGTCAGCCTCGACCTGGTCGCCGCCGCTGCCGATGCCGGCCGGCCGCTGCTCGGCGTCTGCCTCGGCCATCAGGCGATCGGCCAGCATTTCGGCGGAACGGTGGAGCGCGGCGGGCTGATGCACGGCAAGACCTCGCCGGTCAGCCACGACGGCACCGGCCTGTTCGAGGGCCTGCCCTCGCCGTTCACCGCGACGCGCTATCACAGCTTGATCGTCCGCGACGTGCCCGCGCCGCTGCTCGTCAACGCGCGCGCCGACGACGGCCACGTCATGGGCTTCCGCCACGCCACCCTCCCCATTCACGGCGTGCAATTTCACCCCGAGAGCATCGCCACCGAACATGGCCATGCGATGCTCGCCAATTTCCTGCGCATCGCCGGCATCGCGGTGAAGGCGGCGGCGTGACGACGCTCGCCCTGCTGCCCGATCCGGCGACGCCGCTGGCGCGCGAAAGCGCCGCGCAGGCCTTCGCCGACATCCTCGACGCCCGCGTCTCGGAAGAGGCGATCGCCGCCTTCCTGATCGCACTGGCGGAGCGCGGCGAGACGAGCGTCGAGATCGCCGAAGCGGCGCGGGCATTGCGCGCCCGGCTCGTGCCCGTCGCCGCCCCGGCGGGGGCGATCGACGTCTGCGGCACCGGCGGCGACGGTCATCACACGCTCAACGTCTCGACCGCGGTGGCGCTGGTCGTCGCCGCCTGCGGCGTACCCGTCGCCAAGCATGGCAATCGCGCCGCCTCGTCCAAGGCGGGCGCGGCCGATACGCTGGAGGCGATCGGGCTCGACATGGCGGTGGCGGGCGCGACCGCGGAAGGCAGCCTCGCCGATCTCGGCATCGCCTTCCTGTTCGCCGCCAACCATCATCCCGCGATGGCGCGGATTACCCCGATCCGCCGCCGCATCGGCCGGCGGACGATCTTCAACCTGATGGGACCGCTCGCCAATCCGGCGCACGTCACGCATCAGCTGATCGGCATCGCCCGGCCCGATTATGCGGGTCTCTACGCCGAGGCGCTGGCGCAGCTCGGGACCGGCGGCGCGGCGGTGATCAGCGGCGAGGAGGGGCTCGACGAATTGTCGACCGCCGGGCCCAGCATCGCGGTCAGCATCGGCAGCACGACGCTGCCGCCCCGCATCACCCCCGAGGATGCCGACCTGCCCCGCCACCCGCTCGCCGCGATCCGCGGCGGCGACCCCGCCTATAACGCCGCCGCCTTGCGCCGCCTGCTCGACGGCGAGGCCGGTGCCTATCGCGACGCGGTGCTGCTCAACGCCGCCGCCGCGCTCGTCGTCGCCGGCCATAGCCCTCACCTCACCGCCGGCGCGACGGCCGCCGCCGCCGCGATCGACGACGGCCGCGCCGCCGCGCTGCTCGATCGCTGGATCGCCTACCGATGACCAATATCCTCTCCCGCATCATCGAGACCAAGCGCGCCGAAGTCGCCGCGCGCAAGGCGACGACCAGCCTCGCCGATCTCGACGCGCGGATCGCCGCCGTCACGCGTCCGCGCGGCTTTCGCGCCGCGCTCGACGCCCGCTCGGGTCCCGCGCTGATCGCCGAGATCAAGAAGGCCAGCCCGTCCAAGGGCGTGATCCGCGCCGACTTCGATCCGCCCGCCCATGCCCGCGCCTATCAGGCGGGCGGCGCCGCCTGTCTGTCGGTACTGACCGACGAACAATGGTTCCAGGGCTCGGACGACTATCTGATCGCCGCACGCGCCGCCTGCGATCTGCCGGTGATCCGCAAGGACTTCATGGTCGATCCGTGGCAGGCGACCGAAAGCCGCTCGATCGGCGCCGACGCGATCCTGATCATCGTCGCCGCGCTCGACGACAATCAGATGGCGGAGATCGAGGCGTCGGCACGCGAATGCGGCATGGACGTGCTGGTCGAGGTCCACGACGTGCACGAGCTCGACCGCGCGCTGCGGCTGCAATCGCGGCTGATCGGCGTCAACAACCGCGACCTGCGCGATTTCACCGTCGACTTCGCCCGCACCTATGATCTCGTCGCCAAGGCGCCGGCGGGCTGCACCTTCGTCGCCGAGAGCGGGCTGGAGCGGCGCGAGGACCTCGATGCAATGGCGGCGCACGGCGTCCATTGCTTCCTGATCGGCGAGGCGCTGATGCGCGCCGACGACGTCGAGGCGGCGACGCGCGCGATGATCGGCGCCGAGGCGTGACCCGCCTCACCCATATCGACGCCGAGGGCGCCGCGCATATGGTCGATGTCGGCGGCAAGGCGGTGACCAGCCGCCGCGCGGTCGCCACCGGTCATATCGCGGTCGCTGCCGAGGCGCTCGCCGCGATCCGCGACGGCGCGGCCAAGAAGGGCGACGTGCTCGCGGTCGCGCGGATCGCCGGGATCATGGCCGCCAAGCGCACCGCCGAGTTGATCCCGCTCTGCCATCCGCTGCCGCTGACCCGCGTCACGCTCGACCTGACGATCGACGCGGGCGGCATCACCGCCACCGCGCTGACCGCGACCGACGGCAAGACCGGGGTGGAGATGGAAGCGCTCACCGCCGTCTCGGTGGCGCTGCTCACCGTCTATGACATGGCCAAGGCGATCGACCGGGCGATGGTGATCTCCGGCATCCGTCTGCTCGAAAAGGCCGGCGGCGCGTCCGGCGACTGGCGCGCCTGAGGCGATGACGCTGCTGCCGATCGCCGAGGCGCAGGCGCGTCTGTTCACCGCCGCGCCGCGCGTCGCCGAGGAGACGGTGCCGCTCGCGCAGGCCGCGGGGCGCTGGCTCGCCGCCGACGTCGTCGCGCAGCGCACGCAGCCCGCGCACGACCTCTCCGCGATGGACGGCTATGCGATCCGCTTCGCCGACCTGCCCGGCCCGTGGACGCTGATCGGCGAGAGCGCGGCCGGGCGGCCGTTCGACGGCACGATCCAGCCCGGCGAGACCGTCCGCATCTTCACCGGCGCGGTGATGCCCGCCGGCGCCGATACGGTGATGATCCAGGAAGAGGTGGACGCGCAGGGCGCCGCGATCCGACTCACCGGCGAAGGGCCGGCGCATCCGGGCCGCAACACCCGCCGCCGCGGCCTCGACTTCACCGCCGGCGACACGCTGGTGCGCAGCGGCGAGCGACTGACCCCGGCGCGGATCGCCGTCGCCGCGACCGGCGGCGTCGGTGCGCTGTGCGTCCACCGCCGCGTCCGTGTCGCGATCTGCGCGACCGGGGACGAACTGGTCGATCCCGGCCAGCCCGCCTCGCCCGATGCCTTACCCGAATCGAACCGCGCGATGCTCGCCGCGATGCTTGCCGATCTGCCGGTCGAGCTGATCGACCTCGGCATCCTGCCCGACGATCTGGCGACGCTGCGGGACGCCTTCGCGCGGGTCGACGCCGATCTGCTGGTCACCACCGGCGGCGCATCGGTCGGCGATCACGATCTCGTCCGGCCGGCGCTCGAGGCCGCGGGCGGCCAGATCGATTTCTGGCGGATCGCGCTGCGGCCCGGCAAGCCGATGATGGCGGGGCGACGCGGCGCGATGCAGGTGCTCGGACTGCCGGGCAATCCGGTGTCCGCCTTCGTCACCGCGATCCTGTTCGTCAAACCGGTGATCGCGCATCTCGCCGGCGCCGCCGACCCGCTGCCGCGCGCGACGCTGGTGCTGCTCGGCGAGGACCTGCCCGCCAATGGCGCGCGCACCGACTATCTGCGTGCCGAAATACGCGACGGCCGCGCTTATGCCTCGACGATCCAGGACAGTTCGATGCTGCTGACGCTGGCCCGGTCGCAGGCGCTGATCATCCGCCCGGCCGGCGCCGCGGCGGCACGGGCGGGCGACTCGGCAGATATCCTCGTCATCGCTTGACGGACGCCATCCTGTTCCCTAGAAGTTCCGCGTCTGTTCTGACGGGGAAGGATCGCCCATGCTCACGCGCAAGCAGCACGAGCTCGTATGCTTCATCAACGATCGGCTGGAGGAAACCGGCATCTCGCCCTCGTTCGAGGAGATGAAGGAGGCACTCGACCTCAAGTCCAAGTCGGGCGTGCACCGCCTGATTAGCGCGCTCGAGGAACGGCATTTCATCCGCCGCCTGCCCAACCGGGCGCGCGCGCTCGAAGTGCTGCGCATGCCGGAACGGTCGGAGCGCAAGCCCGCCGCGTCGACGGCGCCGGCCGCACCGCCGCCCGCCAAGACCAACGTCCGCGCCGCACCGGCGCCCGCCAATGACGTGATCGAGATCCCGCTGCACGGCCGCATCGCCGCCGGCCTGCCGATCGAGGCGTTCGAGGGCAGCTCGACGCTCGCCGTCCCCGCCGCCCTGCTCGGCAGCGGCGAACATTATGCGCTCGAAGTGTCGGGCGATTCGATGGTCGAAGCCGGCATCCTCGATGGCGATTATGCGCTGATCCGTCGTACCGAGGTCGCCCGCGACGGGGAGATCGTCGTCGCGCTGATCGACGACAGCGAAGCGACGCTCAAATATTTCCGTCGCGAGGGCGCGATGGTTCGGCTCGATCCCGCCAACCGCGCCTATGAACCGCAGCGCTACGTGCCCTCGCACGTCCGCGTGCAGGGCAAATTGTCGGGCATCCTGCGCCGCTACGACTGAGCCGGGCGATCCGCCAGGGATGGCGGTCGCCGGGCTGTAGCACCGTGCGCACCCGTCGGCTTTCCAGGTCGATCGCGATGCCGCCGGTGCGGCGCAGGAGCGGTGCATCGAGCCGCAGCCAGCGCGGGCGGCAGGATCGCGGCAGCCGCCGTTCGCTGACGACGATGTCCGCCGCATGGCAGGCGCCGATCAGCGCGGCACGATCGACCGGATAGGCGCTGCGCGTCGCGACGATCCGCCATGCGCGCTCTGTGCTCCTCAGCGTGACGATACAGGCGTCCGCCGAGCAGCGCGCCGCCGCCTGCTCGCTGAGCGGCAACGGCTCGCCGTCGATGCCGCCATTTTCGGCGAGCATCGCCCGCGTGTAATCGCCGGCGCGCTCGCGGAGCAAGGCGAGCCGTCCGTCGACCCGTACCGCCATATGGCGGCCATCCCCCGTCACCAGCAGATCGGGGGCAGGCGCCTGCATCATCCACCAGCCGCCGAGCAGGATCGGCAGCAGCCCCCAATGCCGCACCCGCGTCCGCCACAGCATCAGCCACAGTCCGCCGCCGACGATCAGCGCGAATGCCGCGGCCGACATCGTCGGCAACGCAATGCCCGATCCCGGCAGCGCGGCGACGCGGTGGGCGATCACCAGCAACAGCCGCAACGCGAGATCGGTCAGCCACCAGACCGGTGGGCCGAGGCCGACCGTATCGGCGAGCAACGCCGCCGCTTCGAGCGGCATGACGACGAAGGTGGTGAGCGGGATCGCGACGATATTCGCCGCCGCGCCGTACAGCCCCGCCTTGTGGAAGTGGAAGACCGCGATCGGCATCAGCGCCGCCTCGACCACGACGCCGGTGAGCAGCAACGCAGCGCCTTCGCGCAGGATACGGCGACGCCAGGACTCGTCGCGCTGCCGGAACCAGCCGGCGACGCGCGGATGGTCGTGGAGCGTGACGATCGCCGCGATGGCGGTGAAGGACAATTGGAAGCTCGGCCCGGTCACCGCCTCGGGCCAGACCAGCATCACCGCGATGGCACCGCCGGCGACCAGCCGCAACGTCATTGCCTCCCGTCCCAGCACCAAGGCGGCGAGCACCAGCAGCGCGGCGACGCACGAGCGGATCGTCGGCACCTGACTGCCGGTCAGCCAGGTATAGCCGATCGCCGCCAGCGCCCCCGCCGCGGCGGCGACCAGCGGCAGGCGCCAGCGGATCGCCAGCCATGGCGACAGCGCGAGCAGCCGCATGACGAGCAGCATCGTCGCTCCCACCGCGGCGGTGATGTGCAAGCCGCTCACCGAGAGCAGATGCGCCAGCCCGGCGCGCCGCATCGCATCGGCATCGGCCAGGGTGATCGCGCCCTCGTCGCCGGTGGCGAGCGCTGCGGCGATACCGCCGCGACTGCCCGGCAAGCGCGACAGGATATGGCTGGTCAGCCCCGCGCGCAGCCCCTCGCCCGCCGCGCGCCGGATCACCCGCACCGGCGCGAAACCGCGCCCGGTCGCGCCGATCCCCGCGAACCAGGCGCCGCGCGCGAAGTCATAGCCGCCCGGCACCGCCGCATCGGCCGGCGGCATCAGCCGCGCGCGCAGGCCGATCACCGCCCCCTCGCCCAGCCCATCGGGCGCATCGCCGATCGGCAGGTTGATCCGCACCCGGGGCGGCACGCCCGCACCGTCGCTGCGCAGCGTCAGGCGGATCAGGTCGCGCGCCGGCAGCGGCTCAACCCGCTCGACCTTTCCCTGCACCGCGACGACGGCGGGGCGGGTGGTGGCGATCGGCGGCTTGGCCGCGGCGGCGGGGCTGGCATCGATTTGGTGGCGGGC
>NZ_JFYV01000001.1 GCF_000632225.1 Sphingomonas sp. RIT328 | reverse complement strand
TCCCTGCACCGCGACGACGGCGGGGCTGGCATCGATTTGGTGGCGGGCCCAGCGCGTCGCGACGCAGAGCAACAGCATGGCGGTCCAGCTCGCCGGATCGGGCAGCACGAACCAGGCGGCGATGCCGCCACCAAAACTCACCGGCAGCCAGAGGATCAGCGTATCGCGTTCAGCCTCCAGCCATTCTTCGATACCGAGCTGTAACCGAACGGGACGCCGCGGCATTTGAAGGGGCATGATCCGCGTGCTACGGCGCGCCTCGGCCGCCCTGGCCGTCACGTCTCAAACCCCGGGAGCATGCGCTGTTGAGCGCCACGATCGATCGCCACGCCCATCACCAGCCGACCGAGGTCGTGACGCGGTTCGCGCCGTCGCCGACCGGCTATCTGCATTTGGGCGGCGCGCGTACCGCCCTGTTCAACTGGCTGTACGCGCGGCATCACGGCGGCCGCTTCCTGCTGCGCATCGAGGATACCGATCGGGCGCGGTCGACCCAGCCGGCGATCGACGCGATCCTCGGCGGACTGCGCTGGCTCGGCATCGACTGGGATGGTGACGCCGTCTTCCAGTTCGCCCGCGCCGATCGCCATGCCGAGGTCGCGCATCAGATGGTCGCAACCGGCCATGCCTATCGCTGCTACATGACCGCCGACGAGATCGCCGCGCAGCGCGCCGCGGCGCAGGCCGCCAAGACGCCGCTGCGCATCCGCAGCCCGTGGCGCGACGCCGATCCGGCGACCGCGCCCGCCGACGCGCCCTTCGTCGTCCGGCTCAAGGCGCCGCGCGACGGTGCGACGACGATCGAGGATCGCGTCCAGGGATCGGTGACGGTGCAAAATGCCGAACTCGACGATCTCATCCTGCTGCGCTCGGACGGGACGCCGACCTATATGCTCGCGGTCGTCGTCGACGATCACGACATGGGGGTGACGCACGTCATCCGGGGCGACGACCACCTCAACAACGCCTTCCGCCAGCTGCCGATCTACCGCGCCAACGGCTGGCCCGAACCGATCTATGCGCATATCCCGCTGATCCACGGCACCGACGGCGCCAAACTGTCCAAGCGCCACGGCGCGGTCGGGATCGAGGCCTATCGCGACGAGCTCGGCATCCTGCCGGAAGCGTTCGACAATTACCTGCTGCGGCTCGGCTGGGGTCATGGCGATGACGAGATCATCAGCCGCGACCAGGCGACCGAATGGTTCGACCTCGGCGGCGTCGGCAAGAGCCCGTCACGATTCGACCTCAAGAAGCTCGAGAACCTCAACGGTCATTATATCCGCGCCGCGGACGACGCGCGGCTCGCCGCGCTGATCGCGCCGATCGGCGGCTATGACGATATCGACCTGCTGACCCGCGCGATGCCGGTCCTGAAGGCGCGCGCGGCCAATCTCAACGAGCTGAGCGAAGGCGCGCGCTTCCTGTTCGCGCAGCGTCCGCTCGACCTCGATCAGGCAGCTTCGGACCTGCTTGCCGGTGACGCGCCGACGCTGCTCGCTGCACTGCACGCTGCGCTTGACGCGGTGCAGCAGTGGGATCAGGAGGCAACCGAAGCAGCGGTACGGCAGGTCGCCGAGGCACGGGGCGTCAAGCTCGGCCAGGTCGCCCAGCCGCTCCGCGCCGCTCTCACCGGACGCAAGACATCGCCCGGCATCTTCGACGTACTCGCGCTTCTCGGCAAAGAGGAAAGCCTCGGCCGGATCGCGGACCGAATGGCAGTCTGATAGGAAGGACAACCACATGACCGACGCCGCCAAAGTTTCCGTGGACGGTAAGGATTTCGACTACCCGGTCATGTCCGGTACGGTCGGACCCGATGTCGTCGACATCCGCAAATTCTATGCGCAGACGGGCGACTTCACCTACGATCCCGGCTTCACCTCGACGGCGTCGTGCCAGTCGAAGCTGACCTATATCGACGGTGACGAAGGCGTGCTGCTGCACCGCGGCTATCCGATCGGCGAGCTGGCGGAACAGTCGAGCTTCATGGAAGTCGCCTATCTGCTGCTCAACGGCGAGCTGCCGGCGGCGGACGAGCTGTCGCAGTTCGAGCACACGATCTCGCGCCACACGATGGTGCACGAACAGCTCGCCACCTTCTTCCGCGGCTTCCGTCGCGACGCCCACCCGATGGCGATCCTGTGCGGCGTCGTCGGTGCGCTGTCGGCCTTCTACCACGATTCGACCGACATCCACGATCCGGTGCAGCGCACGATCGCCAGCCACCGTCTGATCGCCAAGATGCCGACGATCGCGGCGATGGCGTATAAGTACAGCGTCGGGCAGCCGTTCCTCTACCCGGACAATTCGCTGAGCTACACCGGCAACTTCCTGCGCATGACGTTCGGCGTGCCGGCCGAGCCCTATGAGGTCAATCCGGCGGTCGAAAAGGCGATGGACCGGATCTTCATCCTCCACGCCGATCACGAGCAGAATGCCTCGACCTCGACGGTGCGGCTCGCCGGCTCGTCGGGCGCCAATCCCTTCGCCTGCATGGCGGCGGGCATCGCCTGCCTGTGGGGTCCGGCGCATGGCGGCGCCAACGAGGCGGCGCTCAACATGCTGCGCGAGATCGGCACGCCCGACCGCATCCCCGAATTCATCGCCCGCGCCAAGGACAAGAACGATCCGTTCCGCCTGATGGGCTTCGGTCATCGCGTCTACAAGAACTACGATCCGCGTGCGACCGTGATGCAGAAGACGGTGCGCGAGGTGTTCGACGCGCTCAAGGTCAACGATCCGCTGTTCGACACCGCGCTGCGGCTCGAGGAACTGGCGCTCAGCGATGATTATTTCATCGAGAAGAAGCTGTTCCCGAACGTCGACTTCTACTCGGGCGTCATCCTGTCGGCGATCGGCTTCCCGACCTCGATGTTCACCGTGCTGTTCGCGCTCGCCCGCACCGTCGGCTGGGTGGCGCAATGGAACGAGATGATCACCGATCCCGACCAGAAGATCGGCCGTCCGCGCCAGCTCTACACCGGCCCGACGCAGCGTAGCTACGTCCCGGTAGGCCAGCGCTGATGCGCCGCGCCCGGCCGGTCCTGCTCTCCGTCGGCGCGCTGATGGCGCTGATGGGGATGCTGTGGATCGGCCAGGGCCTTGGCTATATCCATTGGCCCGAGTCGAGCTTCATGCTCGATCAGCGGCCGTGGGCCGACCGTGGCGTCGTGCTCGCGGTCGCCGGGCTGCTGCTCATCCTCGTCGCGCGCCGGTTGCGCCGCTAGCGTCAGGCCGGCAGCGACAGGGTGAAGCTGGCGCCCCTGCCGGGGGCGCTTTCCACCGACAGATCCCCGCCCATCGCCCGCGCCAGACGCCGCGCGATATAGAGGCCGAGGCCGTTGCCGCCCGCCTCGCTCGGGTCGACGCGTTCGAACTTGTCGAAGATGCGCGCCTGATCCTCCGCCGCGATGCCCTTGCCCTGATCCGTCACCACCGCCTCGGCGCGATCGCCGACGCGGTTGACCGTGACGCTGACCACGCCGCCCTCGGGCGAGTAGCGCAGCGCATTGCCGATCAGATTGACCATGATCTGCAGCGCCCGCCGGAAGTCGCCGCTCACCGGCAGATGCAGGTCGGGCATCGGCCGCGCGATCGCCACCCCGGCATTGGCGGCGCGCACCGACAGCAGTCCCGCGGCGCGGCGCGCCACGTCGGCGAGATCGATGCCGTCGGTCTCAAGCGTGAAATCGGGCCGCTCGATCGCCTGCATATCGACCAGATCGTCGACCAGCCCGAGCAGATGCCGTCCGGCATTGGCGATATCCGTGGCATAGCCGACATAATCCGGCTGCATCGGCCCCTCCGCCTCGGCATGGATGGTATCGGCATGCGCGATGATCTTGGCGAGCGGTGCGCGCAGCGCCCGGTCGAGGCCATCGGTGAAGTCGGGCGACACCGGCGCCGGCGCGCTGGCGGGCGCCTCGGCGACCCGCGCCACGCCGGCTAGTCCGGCGAACGCGCCGCCGGCATCTTCCTTGACCGTCGCGGTCAGCACCATCCGCATGTCGCCCTGACGCAGCCGCGCGCGCTGCTCGTCGAACGGCCGCCGGCGCGCCACCGCTTCGAGGATCGGCAGCGCCCCGCTTTCGGTCGCGTCGAGCGTGAACAGACTGGTCAGCGGCTGGCCGAGCAGCGCCAGCGCATCGCAGCCGAGCCGCCGGGCGGGATCGATCGCGACGAACGTCAGCCGCAATCCGGCGTCGGTCTCCCACGACAGCGCGCCCTCTTCGATCACGCTCGCGATCGGCCGCTGCGTCACCGGCTGCGGCCGCAGCCCGCGCCAGCCGCTCACCGCCATGCGCAGGCCGTCGCCTTCGGGCTGGACGCGCACCCAGAGTTCGAGATCGGCATCCTGATCGGCGACGGTGACCGCGCGCGAGACGAGGATGCCGAGCCGCATCGCCAATCGGACGATGCCGGCGAGCTGCGGCACCGCGAGGGTCGCGCCGATCGCGCCGCCCGCCTGATCGTTGAGCGCGATCAGCGCCGGATCGGCGGCGAGCAATCGACCATCGGCATCGAGCGTCGCATGGCTGAGCGGCACGTCGGGAATGGCATCGACCCTCATCGTGCATCGCCCCGCGCCAGCGCCGCCAGAGCGAGACGCATGTCGTGGTGCAGCGACAGCGGCGCCAGCGCCGCACGCGCACCCTCCGCCGGCACCGCGACGATCGCGTCGAGATCGTCGGCGAAGGCCTCGATATCGCGCCGGGGATCGGCATCGGCCAGCATCAGCGCGATCCGGGCGATCGTCTGCCGGTCGGTCTCCGCGACGCGCAGCGCCAGCCACAGCCGGTCGCCCTCGGGTTCGAGCACGATCGTCCGCGCCGCTTCGAAATCGAGATCGACCGCGCGGGCGAGCACGGCGATGAACAGGAGCAACCGCCGGTCGCCCAGCGTCTCGACCAGCAGATCGCCGATCTCGTGCGGACGCGCGTCGATCGCCGCCGCCAGCCGCACCGCGGCGGCCTCGGGCCGCTGCCCCTCGTCATGCGCGGCGAGGTTGCGTTGCGCCGCCTCGATGATCGCGCGATCGGCAAGGCCGTCGCCGGTGCCGAGCCCGTCGCGGATCGCCGCGGCGACCCACCAGACGAGCTGGTGATGTCGCTCGGCGGGGAGGATGCCGCCGGGCACGCCGCCCTGTTCGGCCGCCGCCCGCCGCCGCGTCTCCGCCGAAAGCAGCGCGCGCGCCGCCGCGGCGACGACGCCGTCGTCGACATCGGTCAGCCGCACCAGCAGGCTCGCCTGGTCGGGCGTCGCCTCGGTCGGCGACAGACGTTCGGCGATCAGGTCGCATCGCACCTGCGACAGCAATTCGTCGATGAGCAGCCGGTCGCGCAGCACGCCCGCCTGCGTCAGCCGCCCGGCGACCGTAGCCTGCGCATTGAGCAACTGGTCGGCGTGATCCGCCGCGCCCCGGCCGGAGAGGATACGCGCCGCGTGCCGACGGATCTCCGCCTCGATCGCCGCGATCACGCCGTCGAGCACGCGGCGCAGCGCAAGCCGCGTGCGCTCGTCGAGCCGGGCGTCGTCGGGCAGGAAGATATCGGCGATCGCCCCCGTCAGGCGCGCGTCGGCCCGTGCGGCGAGCCGGTGGCTTGCTTCAATACGGGTGCCGAGCACGTCCCGCTCCTGTTCCGGTCCGACCGCCATGGCTTGGACGCTAGCGCCCTATCATTAAAACAGCGCTAAGGCTGCCAACGCAATCGTTCGATTGCGGCGGTCAGCGTCGCGGCGGCATAGAGGGTGGCGGCACCGAGCCCGACGACCGGCGCGGAGACGAAGGCGCCGAGCCAGGCGAGCAGCAGATAGGCCGGCGGACTGCCCCACCAGGGCCGCCGCGGCGCGGCGCCCAGCGCGCGTTCACCGAGCGCGGCGAGCAGCACGAGCCCGACCGCGAGCAGCTCGGGTGCGCCATCCGCCCGCGCCTCGCTGATCGCGCGACCGTGGAGCAGGACGGCGATCGCCGGGATCGCCTGCGCGACGATGCCGATCCAGCGTGCATGCGACCGCTCGTCGCGCAGATCGGCGAGCATCTCGGCCAAGGCGACGCCGAGCGTGCCGAGCAGCGCCAGCAGCAGCCCCGGCCCCGGATGGTCGAAGGCGACCAGCGCCAGCCCGCACAGGCCGATCAGCCCCGCCCCCGCCGCGGCGACCACCGCCGAGACGGTCCGCGGCACGATCAGCGGAATGACGGCGCGGCCGAGGGGCGCGGTGACGAACCGCTCGAACCAGCCGCTGCGTCCCGAGATCATCGCCGCGAGCACGATCCGCCCTCGCGCCTCCAGCGCCTGCGCCGAATGGCCGACGCCATGGCCGCCGCGCACCGCCTCCGGCGGCAGCAGCAGATGCACCGCCCGCGCCTGCGACGCGAGCCGCACCAGCGTCGACTGGACGTCATAATCGCGCGGCATCACCGCCAGTTCGGCGAGCCGCCGCGGATCGAGCCGCGCCACCCCCGCCCAGACCATGCCGCTGCCGACGCGCTCATAGCCCATCGTCGCCTGCTCCTCGGGCATCACCAGCAGTGCGTCGCCGCCGTCGCGCGTCAGCGTCGCCAGCGTCGCCGCCGTGGTGGTGAGGCCGTCGGCGAGCATCACCACGCGTGCGAGCGGGTGCAGCTTCTCCGCCGCTTCCGCGGCGCTGCGCACCGGATCGACCGCGACGCCGCGCTTGCCGATGCGGCTGATCGCGCCGAGCAATTCGGGGGTGAGCCGCGCGACGAGGATGACGATCTGCGATGCGCCCGCCGCGATCAGCAATCGCGCCTGATATTCGATCAGCGTCACGCCGCCGAACGGCAGCGTCGCGGTGAGCATCGCGGGCCGATCGTCGGCGTCATGCATGGCGAAGAGGAGGCCGGCGAGCATCCGGCCGCTGTTAGGCGGTGATGCCGCCGCTGCCTAGAGCAGAGCGCGCTTTGTCGCGCCGATCGGCTACAGCCGGCTGACCGACCGCTGGAGCCGGGCAAGGATCGCGGCGTCCTGCGGCGCGTCGGCCGCCTCGCCGGCCAGTGCCATCAGCCGCACCGCCCCGAAGCTCGCCGCCAGCCCCTTGAGCCGCGCCGCGGCGGTGCGCCACGCCTCTTCGTCGGCGGCGGCCTCGAGCGCGACGAGCGCCCGCTCCGCGCTGTCGACGAACGCCATGCGCAACTCGGCGATCAGCGCCGGTTCGTCCCCCACTGCCGCGGCCAAAGCCGCATCGATCGCGCCCGGATCATAAGCCATTCCCGGCGTGTAGCAGTCGACAGCTTAACCAAGTGTTGCGGTTTTGCTTTATGAGCAAGGCGAAGACGGGTAGGTTCGCCGTCGAAGAACGGGGGTTCCATGATCATCGACATGCGGGCGAACAGCGCCACCGGCGACGCCCACGCCGCGGATGAACTCGATCTCGCCGACGGATATCCGGCGGAAAACACCGCCGCATGGGGCGAGCCGGCGGCGCCGTGGGCCGATCCGGTCGCCGACCCCGCGCCGGTACGAATCGGCTGGCTGGTGCCGGCGTTGCTCGGCCTTGTCGCCCTCGCCTGGGTCGTCGGCATGCTCTGGCTGGCGCGCGACCAGCTGCCGACGCTGCCGCCGGTCGCCCTGATCGAGCTGATCGCCGCGCTGGCGGTGGTGCCGATGCTGCTCGGCGTCGGCTATCTGCTGGTGCAGCGCACCAGCCGGCGCGAGGCGCGCCGCTTCGGCGCCACCGCCGCGGCGATGCGGGCGGAGGCGGCGAGCCTCGAACGCGCGGTCGCCCAGGTGGCGCAAGCGCTCGACGGCAACCGCCGCCAGCTCGCCGACCAGATCGACACGCTGCGCACGATGGGCGACACGGCGAGCGAACGGCTCACCACGGTCAGCCGCGGCATGGCGCAACAGATCGACCAGGCGGAGGCTCATGCCTATGCGCTGTCGCAGGCAGCGGCCGATGCGCAGCAGAGCCTCGGCGTGCTGCTCGCCTCACTGCCGCGCGCGCAGGCGGAGGTGGCCGACGTCCAGCACCTGCTCGACGACACCGGCCTCGCCGCGAGCGAACATGCCGCCGCGCTCACCGCGCAACTTGCCGCACTCGCCGAACGGGGCCGCGAGGCCGACCTCGTCACCGGCAATGCCGCGCAGAAGCTCGCCGCGCATCTCGCCCGGATGGAGGCGACCAGCGAGACCGCCGGCGCCCGGCTCGAAAGCGTGACCGCGACGATGTCGGGCGAGGTTGACGCGCTGCTCGGCCGTACCGCCGATGCGGTCGACGAGGCGCGCAAGGTCATCGCCGCGCAGGGCGATGCGATGCTTGCGATGCTGCGCGCCAACCAGGCCGCGCTCGATATCGCGGCGCGTGACAGCGTCGATGTGCTCGCCGAGCGGATCGGCGGCATCGAGGACGTCATCGACCGGGTGTCGCTGCGCCTCACCGATCAGCGCAAGGCGAGCGAGACGTTGCTCGCCGGTCTCGACGCCGACATCGGCGCGGTCGAGGGCCGGCTCGATCGCCTGCACAGCCAGGGCGTCGATCGATCGCAGATGCTCGCCGCGTCGATCAGCGCGCTCGGCGGTTCGGCCGATGCAATGACCGAGGCGTTGCGCAGCGGCGACACGATGGCGACCCGGACGATCGCCACCACCGAATCCCTGCTGATCGCGCTTGACGCCGCGGCGCGCGAGATCGACGAGACCCTGCCCGAGGCGCTGTCGCGGCTCGACGCCAAGGTGCTGGCGAGCAAGCAGGTCGTCGTCGCCGCCAAACCCGAACTGCTCGCCCTGGTCACCGCCGCGGAGAGTACGCACGAGGCGATCGCCGCGATCGCCGATGTCGTCGCCGAACAGAGCAGCACGCTCGAACGCCTGTCGGGCAGCCTGCTCCAGACGCTCGGCGAAGGGCGCGCCAAGGCGGATGCGCTCGGCATGATGGTCGACGAGACGATCGAGCGCACCCACCGGTTCGCCGACGATGCCGCGCCGCGGCTGGTCGATGCGCTGCTGCGCGTGCGCGAGACGGCGACGGTCGCCGCCGACAAGGCGCGCGAGACGCTCGCCGCGGTCATTCCCGATGCGGCGGCGCAATGGGAGGAAGCGGGCACCGCGGCCCTGCGCCGCGCCACCGGCGACACCGTCGCCCGCCAGGTGCAGGCGATCACCGACGCCACGGAAAACGCCGTCGCCGCCGCGACGCGCGCGACCGAGCGCCTCTCCGCGCAGGTTCGCCAAATCCTCGAACAGGGCGCGCTGGTCGAGGCGCGGATCGAGGAGGCCCGCGCCGAACGCGAGGAGGCCCAGCACGACACCTTCGCGCGGCGTGCCTCGGCGCTGATCGAATCGCTCAACTCGGCGTCGATCGACATCACCAAGGCCTTCGCCCCCGATATCACCGACAGCGCCTGGGCGGCCTATCTCAAGGGCGACCGCGGTGTCTTCACCCGCCGCGCGGTGCGGGTGCTCGAACCCGGCGACGCGCGCGAGATCGCGCAGCTCTACGACGACGATGCGGCGTTCCGCGATGCGGTCAACCGCTACATCCACGACTTTGAGGGCATGTTGCGCACTGTGCTTGCCCAGCGCGATGGATCGCCGCTGAGCGTGACGTTGCTGTCGTCGGATATGGGCAAATTATACGTCGCGCTGGCGCAGGCGATCGAGCGGCTGCGCTAGCCGCCCGGCCGGGCATCCATCGGAGTGACAGCTTCGTGAGCGTGGGTACCGTCGCTCGCGCTCGCCGTGTTCCTGCGCAAGCAGGACCTTGGGTCAGGGTGAACACCGACTGATCGCCCCTGAGGCCCTGGGCTCCTGCGTGCGCAGGAGCACTGAGGGAGACCGCAGCGGCCTCTTGCGGTACGGTTGCCCGAACCGGCCGGTCAGGCTGCGTTGTAGACGGCGGCGCGATCGAACAGGTCGAGCATCGCCGGCGTCACCCAGCCGTAGTGATAATTGGCGGCGAACAGCGCGAACAATAGCGTCGCGACGATCGTCACGCGCACCGCCAGCCGGCCGAGCCGGAACTCGTGCGGCGCGCTCTCGGCCTGGCCGGCGACATAATCGCCGCCGGCCTCCTGCGTGGTGCGCACGCCCCAGGGCAGCACCAGGAAGACCGAGAACGCCCAGAACAGGACGTAGATCGCGAGCATCGACGTCCAGCGCATCGGGGATCAGGCCTCGACGATCAGCACGTCGACGACCGGCTTCTTGCCGGTCCAGCGCGTCGCGACGCGGCGCACCGCCAGGCGGATATCCTCGCGGCGGCGATCGATCTCGCGCTTCTGGCCCTTCATCGCCTCGGCCGCCGCCTCGGCGGCATCCTCGACGAAGGCGGCGCGATCCTCTTCGACCGGCACGCCCTGGACGCGGATCTGCGGGCGACCGAGCGCGCGCCCGTCACGACCGATCGCGACCGCGACCGAGATCTGGCCGTTGATCGCAAGCCGGCGCCGCTCGTTGATCGTCGAACCGTCCGCCGGAAGGATGACGTCACCGTCGAGCACCAGCCGGCCGACTCCGGCATTGCCGATCTTCTCGACCTTGCCGGGCAGCAGCCGCAGGATGTCGCCGTCGCTCTGCACGATCGACTGCGGCACGCCCTCGCTCAGCGCGAAGCGGGCATGTTCCATCATATGGCGCATCTCGCCATGCACCGGCACCAGCACCTCCGGCCGGATCCACTTGTACATCTGCAACAGTTCGGGGCGGCCGGGGTGGCCCGAGACGTGGACGTGCGCCTGACGCTCGGTGATCATCACCACGCCCTTGGCGGCCAGCGTATTCTGGATCTTGCCGATCGCGACCTCATTGCCGGGGATCTGCTTCGACGAGAAGATCACCGTATCGCCGAAATCGAGCTTGATCGTATGCGATCCGTCGGCGACGCGGGCGAGCGCCGCGCGCGGTTCGCCCTGACCGCCGGTGGCGACGATCAGCACCTTGTTCTTGGGCAGGCGCATCGCCGTCTCGGGATCGACCGTCTCGGGGAAGTCGCCGAGATAGCCGGTCGCGCGCGCCACCTTGAGGATCCGGTCGAGCGAGCGGCCGGTGACGCACAGTTTGCGCCCCGTCTCCTTGGCAACCTCACCCAAGGTATGCAGCCGCGCCGCGTTCGAGGCGAAGGTCGTGACGAGCACCCGCCCCTTGGCCCGGCCGATCTGCTCGGCGAGGCCGACCCGCACCGACGCTTCCGACCCCGAAGCCTCGGCGTTGAAGACGTTGGTCGAATCGCACACCAGCACGTCGACGCCGGCATCGCCGATGCGGGTCAGCTGCGCCGGGCTGGTCGGCTTGCCGATCACCGGCGTCGGATCGAGCTTCCAGTCGCCGGTGTGGAAGACGCGGCCCGCCTTGGTCTCGATGACCAATGCATTGGGCTCGGGGATGGAATGCGACAATTCGATGAAGCTGACGCCGAACGGCCCGATCTGCACGCCGGCGATGCCGCCGTCCTTGGCGGGCTGGATGACGCGCAGCTTGACGCGATGGGCGTTGCCCTCTTCCTCCAGCTTGCCACGGATCAGCCCGGCGGTGAACGGCGTCGCATAGAGCGGCACGCCGAGGTCTTCCGCGAGATAGGGCAAGGCGCCGATATGGTCCTCATGACCATGGGTCAGCACGATGCCGACGAGGTCGCCCAGGCGATCCTCGATGAAGGACAGGTCGGGCAGGACGATGTCGATCCCCGGATAGGCGGCATCGGCGAAGGTCACGCCGCAATCGACCATCAGCCATTTGCCGGCATGGCCGTAAAGATTGACGTTCATGCCGATCTCGCCGGAGCCGCCCAGGGCACAGAAGAGAAGTTCGTTGGTCTTGGGAGTCATTTAGGTCTTTCAAAGAGTGTCGCCCGGCGGGCCGAAGATTGGCGCGAGCGCGTCTCAGGCAATATGGGCGTTTTGGTACATGATCGCCAGCCCCTGGATCGTCAGGTCGGGCTCGATGACGTCGAATACGTCGGTATGTTGTTCGAACAGGGTGGCGAGGCCGCCGGTGGCGATGACTTTGACCGGTCGCCCGATCTCCGCCTTCATCCGCGCCACCAGCCCCTCGATCATCGCGATATAGCCCCAATAGATGCCGATGTTCATCTGATCGACGGTGTTGCGGCCGATCACGCTGCCGTTGCCGCGCGGCGCCTCGATCGCGATCCGCGGCAGTTTCGCGGCGGCGCTGACCAGCGCGTCGAGCGACAGGTTGATCCCCGGCGCGATGATCCCGCCCTTGTAGGTGCCGGCATAGTCGCTCGAATCGAAGGTCGTCGCGGTGCCGAAGTCGATGACGATCAGGTCGCCGTCATGCAGCGCATGCGCCGCGATCGTATTGACTGCGCGATCGGCGCCGAGGCTCTGCGGCTCGTCGACGTCGATCGCCATGCTCCACGGCACCGGCGCGCGGCCGGCGATCAGCGCCTCGCTGCCGAAATATTTCTGCGCGAGCACCTGCAGATTGTGCAGCGCGCGCGGCACGACGGTGGCGATGATCACCGCCTCGATCGCGCTGCGTTCATAGCCTTCGAGCGCGAGCAACTGGCTGAGCCAGACGGCATATTCGTCGGCGGTGCGGCGCGGATCGGTGGCGATGCGCCAGCGCGCCTTGATCGTTCGCCCCTCGACCAGCGCGAAGACGACATTGGTGTTGCCGGCATCCACCGCGAGCAGCATCGCTAATCCTTCAGGACAGATACGTCGGCGGCGTGAATGACATGCCGTTCGCCCGAGGCCAAGTGGAGGATCAGCGCGCCATCCGCCTCAAGCCCCGCGAACAGCCCGTCGCGGCTGCTGCCGTCGGGCAGCCGGACGTGGAGCGGCGTGCCGACCGGATGCGCCGCCGCCAGCCAGCCATCACGGACCGGCGCCATCCCCTGCCCCCGCCAGATCGCGAGCCATCGCGCGAAGATCTCCGCCAGCTCCTCGGCGAAGACGGCCGCGGCAACCGGCGCGCCCTGCGCCCCCAGGCTGGTGGTCGGGCGATCGGCAAGATCGGGGTGATGCGCGAGATTGACCCCGATGCCGACGACGACCGCATCGCCGCTGCGTTCGAGCAGGATGCCCGACAGCTTGGCCTCGCCGATCAGCAGGTCATTGGGCCATTTCAGCGTCGCGGCCGGACCGCCGGCGGGCAGGACCGCACCGACCGCCTCGTGCAGCGCGACCGCGGCGACCAGCGCGAGCGTCGCCGGCGGCGGATCGTCGTGGCTGAGCCGGACGAGCGTGCTGGCATAGAGATTGCCCGGCTCCGACACCCAGGCCCGACCGAGCCGCCCCTTGCCGTCCGTCTGCCGGTCGGCGCGGAGCCAGAGCCCCTCCGCCGCGCCGTCACGCGCGAGGAGGAGCATATCGGCGTTGGTCGAGCCGGTGGCGGCGACCGTGCGGATCGTCAAATCGCCGGGAACAGCGCGTGCGCCGCACTCATCGTCCAGCCGCCGAGCAGCGGGATGGCGAGATAGCCGAGCGGCGACACGAACGCGGCGGTCAGCGCGATCAGACCGCCCTCGATCGGGCTGTTGCCCTTGACGAACGCCGGGGCCGGCTCGTCAAAGTACATCGTCTTGACGACGCGCAGATAATAATAAGCACCGATCGTCGAGGCGGCGATACCGACCACCGCGAGCGGGAACAGTCCGGCGCGCACCGCCGCATCGAACACCGCGAACTTGGCGTAGAAGCCGAACAGCGGCGGGATGCCGGCGAGGCTGAACATGAAGATCGCCAGCGCCGCGGCGAGACCCGGGCGAGTCCGCGACATGCCGGAGAGCGCCGCGATGCTCTCAATCGGCTGACCGTCCTCGCCGCGCATCTGCAACACGATCAGGAACGAGCCGAGCGTCATCGCGATATAGATGGTCATGTAGATCAGCACGCCCGAGACACCCTCGGGCGTTCCCGCGGCGAGGCCGACGAGCGCGAAGCCGACGTTGTTGATCGACGAATAGGCGAGCAGACGCTTGATGTTGGTCTGGCCGATCGCCGCCACCGCGCCGAGTACGATCGAGGCGAGCGCGGCGAAGATGACGATCTGGCGCCACTGATCGGTCGCCGGACCCATTGCCTCGACCGCGACGCGGACCGCGAGGCCCATCGCCGCCACCTTGGGCGCCGAGGCGAAGAAGGCGGTGACCGGGGTCGGCGCGCCTTCGTAGACGTCGGGCGTCCACATATGAAACGGCACCGCCGAGATCTTGAACGCGATACCGGCGAAGACGAACACCAGTCCGAACAGCAGCCCGAGCGACTGCGGCCCGGCGTAAGCGGCGGCGATGCCGCTGAACAACGTCGTCCCCGAGAAGCCGTAGACGAGGCTGATGCCGTAGAGCAGGATGCCGCTCGCCAGCGCGCCGAGCACGAAATATTTGAGGCCCGCCTCCGCCGACCGCGTGTCGCGACGCATGAAGCTCGCCAGCACATAAGCGGCAAGGCTCTGCAATTCGAGGCCGACGTACAGCGTCAGCATGTCGCTGGCCGAGACCATCAGGCCCATGCCGGCGGCGGAAAGCAAAATCAGGACCGGATATTCGGGGCGCAGATCGTCGCCGTGCGTGCGCTCGAAAAAGTCCGGCGCCATGATGATCCCGACCGCCGCTGCGATGAAGATCAGCACCTTGGCGAAAGCGGCGAAGGCATCGGCGCGGTAGAGGCCGTCGAAGGCCGCCCCGCCGTAACTGGCCGGGCCGATCAGCGCGAGGCAGGCGCCGGCGAGGATCGCGACCGCGGCCCAGGAGATGGCGCGCGTCGACGCCGGGCCGCCCCAGGCGGCGACCAGCATCAGGATGATCGCCCCCGCCCCGAGGATCAGCTCGGGCAGGGTCATGGCGAGATTGGCGGCGTAATCCATCAGTGGGTCATTCCGTGGGCGGCCGGCGCGGCGGCGAGGGGCTTGCCGGCAGTCGGCTGGGAGTCGGACGGGGGCGCCGCGCGATCGATGCGGGCGAGCAGCACACCGACATCCTTGCGCATCGGCGCCATGAAGCTCTCGGGATAGACGCCCATCCACAGAGCGACCGCGGCGATCGGCGCGAGCAGCCACAATTCCCGGTGCGACAGATCCTCCATCGCACGCGTGTCGTCGGACTTGAGCTCGCCGAAGACGACACGGCGGTAGAGGTAGAGCATATAGGCCGCGCCGAGGATGATGCTCGTCGTGCACAGCAAGGCGATCCAGGTCGACACCTGATAGGTGCCCATCAGCGACAGGAATTCGGCGACGAAGCCGCTGGTTCCCGGCAGGCCGATCGACGCCATGGTGAAGAACAGGAAGAACAGCGCATAGCGCGGCATGTTGATCGCCAGACCGCCATAGCGGCTGATCTCGCGGGTATGCAGCCGGTCGTAGATCACGCCGACGCACAGGAACAGCGCGCCCGACACCAGCCCGTGGCTGAGCATCATGATCATCGCGCCCTCAATCCCCTGCCGGTTGAAGGCGAACAGGCCGATCGTGACGATCGCCATATGCGCGACCGAAGAATAGGCGATCAGCTTCTTCATGTCCGACTGCACCAGCGCGACGAGGCTGGTGTAGATCACCGCCACCGCCGACAGGCCGAAGATCAGCCAGGTCAGCTGGCCCGATGCCTCGGGAAACATCGGCAGGCTGAAGCGCAGGAAGCCATAGCCGCCGAGCTTGAGCAGCACGCCCGCCAGGATCACCGATCCCGCGGTCGGCGCCTGCACGTGCGCATCGGGCAGCCAGGTGTGGACCGGCCACATCGGCATCTTCACCGCGAAGGAGGCGAAGAAGGCGAGCCACAGCCACGTCTGGACGTGCGCCGGGAAGTCGAAGGTCTGCAACGCCGGGATGCTCGACGTGCCCGCGGTCTGCGCCATGTAGAGCATCGCGACGAGCATCAGCAGCGAGCCGAGCAGCGTGTAGAGGAAGAACTTGTAGGAGGCGTAGATCCGGTTCACCCCGCCCCAGATGCCGATGATCAGATACATCGGGATCAGGCCGGCTTCGAAGAACAGGTAGAAGAGGAACAGGTCCTGCGCCGCGAAGGTGCCGATCATCAGCGTTTCGGTGAGCAGGAACGCGGCCATATATTCCGGCACGCGGTTGGTCACCGACCGCCAGCTCGCCCCGATGCAGATCGGCATCAGGAAGACGCTGAGCATGATCAGCATCAGCGCGAAGCCGTCGATGCCAAGGTCCCAGCGGAAGAAGCCGAACGACGGCCCGTGCTCGACGAACTGCCATTGCGCGCCGCCGATATCGTAATTCGCCCACAGCAGGATGCCGAGCGCAAGATCGACGAAGGTGGCGGCGAGCGCAAGCAGGCGCGCGGTCGCGGCGGGGACGAACAGGCAGGCGATCGCCGCAACCGCGGGGATCAGCAGCATGATCGAGAGGATGGGCAGCCCGCTCATTGTGCGATCGCCCAGGTGACGACGGCGGTGAGACCGATCAGCATGACGAAGGCATAAGTATAGACATATCCGTTCTGGAGCCGGCCCGCGAGCCGGCTGGAGAGCTGCACCACCCAGGCCGAGCCGTTCGGCCCGAACCGGTCGATCGTCTGCTCGTCACCGCGGTGCCACAGCAGACGGCCGATGGCGAAGGCGGGACGGACGAAGAGCAGGTGATAGAGTTCGTCGAAGTAATATTTGTGAACGAGGAAGCGGTAGAGGATGCGGAACTGGTCCGCCACCGCCGCCGGGAAGCTCGGCGCCTTGATATAGGCATACCAGGCCGTCGCCAGTCCGATCAGCATCGCGATCGTCGCCGACAGCTTCACCGGCACCGGCACCTCGTGCATCGCATGCATCAGATGCTCACGGAAGGCGATGTCGCCTTTCCAGAAGCTCTCGCCCGCGCTCGGCTCGATGAAATAGCCGTGGAAGACGAAGCCGGCCGCGATCGCGCCGATCGACAGGATGACCAGTGGCACCAGCATCGGCCACGGGCTTTCGTGCGGATGATAGCCGCCGGTGCCGGCGGGCAGCTCCTGCTGCGACGCGCCGTGCACCGACGGGCGATCGCCGCTGTCCTCGGCCTGCGCCGGATTGGCATGCGCCTCGTCAGGATGATGCGAGTCATGTCCGTGCGCGTCGTGCCCATGGTCGTCATGGCCATGGCCATGCGCGTCGTGCAGCGCATGCTGGATATGCTCGGACGCGGCCCAGCGCGGCGTGCCCCAGAAGGTCAGGAACATCAGCCGCCACGAATAGAAGCTGGTGATCAGCGCAACGAGCACGCCGACGAACCAGACGCCGGGCTCGCCCGCCGCCCAGCTCGCCTCGATGATCGCGTCCTTCGAGTGGAAGCCGGCGAAGCCGATGGCGAGCGGATTGCCGAACAGCGCCGGCAGGCCGACGCCGGTGATCGCCAGCGTCCCCATCATCATGCCCCAGAAGGTCAGCGGAATGCTTTTCCGCAGGCCGCCGTAATAGCGCATGTCCTGCTCATGGTGCATCGCATGGATCACCGAGCCGGCGCCGAGGAACAGCAAGGCCTTGAAGAAGGCGTGCGTGAACAGGTGGAACATCGCCGCGCCATAGGCCCCGACGCCCGCGGCGAAGAACATATAGCCGAGCTGCGAGCAGGTCGAATAGGCGATGACGCGCTTGATGTCGGTCTGCACCATGCCCACCGTCGCGGCGAACAGACAGGTCGCGGCACCGACGCCCATCACGACGTGGAGCGCGGTCGGCGACATTTCGAACATCGGCGACAGGCGGCACACCATGAACACGCCCGCGGTGACCATCGTCGCCGCATGGATCAGCGCCGACACCGGGGTCGGGCCTTCCATCGCGTCCGGCAGCCAGGTGTGCAGGCCGAGCTGCGCCGACTTGCCCATCGCGCCGACGAACAGCAGCAGGCAGAGCACCGTCATCGTATCGGCACGCATGCCGAGGAAGCCGATCGTCGAGCCGGCCATCGTCGGCGCGGCGGCAAGGATCGCCGGGATCGAGACGGTGCCGAACACCAGGAAGGTGCCGAAGATGCCGAGCATGAAGCCGAGATCGCCGACGCGGTTGACGACGAACGCCTTGATCGCGGCGGCATTGGCGCTCGGCTTGCGGAACCAGAAGCCGATCAGCAGATAGCTGGCGAGACCGACGCCTTCCCAGCCGAAGAACATCTGCACCAGCGTGTCCGCGGTGACGAGCATCAGCATCGCGAAGGTGAACAGCGACAGATAGGCGAAGAAGCGCGGCTGATCCGGGTCCTCGCTCATATAGCCCCAGCTATAGAGGTGGACGAGCGCCGACACGCTGGTGATCACCACCAGCATGATCGCGGTCAGCTGGTCGACGCGGAGCGACCAGTCGACCGCCATGTCGCCGCTGACGATCCAGGTCAGCACCGGCACGACGGTCGCCGTGTTGGTGCCGGCGAGGAAGCCGAGGAAGATCGGCCAGCTCAGCAGGCACGAGGCGAACAGCGCGCCGGTGGTGATCGCCTTGGCCGGCACGAAGCCGATCGCCTTGTTGCCAAGCCCGGCGACCACCGCCGCGAGCAGCGGCAGGAAGACGATGAGGAGGATGGAGTGCACCGGTATTTAGCCCTTCATCCGATTGACGTCGTCGACCGCGATGGTGCCGCGGCCACGGAAATAGATCACCAGGATCGCCAGCCCGATCGCCGCCTCGCCGGCAGCGACGGTCAGCACGAACATCGCGAAGATCTGGCCGACCAGATCGTGCAGATAGGCGGAGAAGGCGACGAGGTTGAGGTTCACCGCCAGCAGGATCAGCTCGATCGCCATCAGGATGACGATCAGATTCTTCCGGTTGAGGAAGATGCCGAGCACGCCCATCGTGAACAGGATCGCGGCGACGACCAGATAATGGATAAGGCCGATAGTCACAGTTGAACCCCCTGGCCGACCGGCGGCTGGACGTTGCGCGTCGCATCCTCGGGACGGCGCGCATTCTGGCGGCTGATATTCTGCCCGCGCACGCCGCCACGCTGGCGGTGGGTCAGCACGATCGCGCCGATCATCGCGACGAGCAGGACGAAGCCCGCCGCCTCGAACACGAACAGATAGCGCGTGTAGAGCAGCTGCCCCATCGCCTGGATGTTGGGCACCGCGGTGTCGGTCGGCGCCAGGCGGCGGCTGACCTGCAAGGTGCCGGCGCTCCACGCCTTGATGCCGATGACGATCTCGATCAGCAGCCCGGCGGCGAGCGCCAGCCCGAGCGCGGCGTAGCGCGCGATACCGGCGCGCAGCTGCGCGACCTCGATATCGAGCATCATCACCACGAACAGGAACAGCACCGCGACCGCACCGACATAGACGATGACGAGCAGCATCGCGATGAACTCGGCGCCGACGAGCACCATCAGCCCCGCCGCATTGAAGAAGGCGAGGATCAGCCACATCACCGAATGGACCGGATTGCGCGACGAGATCGTCATCGCTCCCGAACCGATCACGATGATCGCGAAGAGATAAAAGGCGATGGCCTGGATCACGATTTGGTCGGCCCCCTAAGCCCGAAAACGAATGCGGCGCGCATTAACGGTATGGCGCATCGGCGGCAAGGTTCGCCGCGATCGACCGCTCCCAGCGATCGCCATTGTCGAGCAGCTTGGCCTTGTCGTAGATCAGCTCCTCGCGCGTCTCGGTCGAATATTCGAGGTTCGGCCCCTCGACGATCGCATCGACCGGGCAGGCTTCCTGGCACAGGCCGCAGAAGATGCACTTGGTCATGTCGAGATCGTAGCGCGTCGTGCGGCGGCTGCCGTCGTCGCGCGGCTCGGCCTCGATCGTGATCGCCTGCGCCGGGCACACCGCCTCGCACAATTTGCAGGCGATGCAGCGTTCCTCGCCATTCGGATAGCGACGCAGCACGTGCTCGCCGCGGAAGCGCGGGCTCACCGGGTTGCGCTCATAGGGATAGTTGATCGTCGCCTTGGGCTTGAAGAAATACTTCAGCGTGAGGGCGTGCGCTTTCACGAACTCCCACAAGGTGAACGACTTGATGATCTGTCCGACGCTCAAGAGCCCAATCCCATCATTCGGTCGATCAACACGACCATCAATCCGATCCCGACGCCCGCAAGCGCCCGGTCACGCAAGGCCTGCGGCCTGAGGCCGCGGGCCGTCATCCATTCGCTGGCGCGGCTCATCCCGCGACCGGGACGCGCATCAGCATCAGCACGCCCGACACCAGGAACACCCAGAACAGCGACAGCGGCAGGAACACCTTCCACCCCAGCCGCATCAGCTGGTCGTAGCGGTAGCGCGGCACCGTCGCCTTGACCCAGCTGAACACGAAGAAGAAGAACAGCATCTTGGCGAACAGCCAGATGATCCCCGGCACGTAATAGAGCGGCGCCCAGTCGATCGGCGGCAGCCAGCCGCCCCAGAACAGCGTCGCGTTGAGCGCGCACATCAGCAGCACGTTGGCATATTCGCCGAGCCAGAACAGCGCGAAACTCATCGAGCTATATTCGGTCTGATAGCCGGCGACGAGCTCGCTCTCCGCCTCGGTCAGATCGAACGGCGCGCGCTGCGTTTCCGCGAGGCTGGAGATGAAGAACATCACCGCCATCGGGAACAGCAGAGGATTGATGCCGAACGCGTTGATGTGGAGGTTGAGCGTGCTCTGCTGCGCCATGACGATGCCGCTGAGATTGAACGTCCCCGCCCACATCACCACCGAGATCAGGATGAAGCCGATCGCGACTTCATAGCTGACCATCTGCGCCGCGGCGCGCAGCGCCGAATAGAAGGGATATTTCGAGTTCGACGCCCAGCCCGACAGGATCACGCCATAGACGCCGAGCGACGAGGCGGCGAGCACATAGAGCAGACCGACGTTGATGTCGGCGAGGACCACGCCCGCACCGAACGGCACCACAGCCCAGACGATCAGCGCGACCGTGAAGGTGATGATCGGCGCGAGCAGGAACAGCCCGCGATTGGCCGCGGCCGGAACGATCGTTTCCTGCAGGAAAACCTTGAGACCGTCGGCGAACGACTGGAGCAGGCCGAACGGCCCGACGACGTTCGGGCCGCGGCGCAGCGCCATCGCCGCCCAAATCTTGCGATCGGCGTAGATGATCATCGCCACCGCCAGCATCAGCGGCAGCGCGATGACCAGGATCCCGATGATCGTCGCGACGAACCAGGCCCAGCCGTAGGACATGCCGACGGTCGTGTTGAAGAAGTCAGTCACTCCGCCGCCTCCGCGAACGTCTCGCCATGGACCAGTTCGGCCGAGCAGCGCTGCATCGTCGGTGATGCGCGGCAGATGGCATTGGTCAGATAGAAATCCTTGATCGGATAGCCCGACAGGCTGCCCTGCCCGGCCGTGTCGAGCGACGGCGGGTTCCAGTCGAACGCCACCAAAGTATTGACCTGACGCAGCGCCGGCACCTCGGTCGCCATCGCCTCGCGCAGGCCGGCAAGGCTGTCGAACGGCAGCGTCGCCCCGAGCACTTCGGACAAGGCGCGGAAGATCGTCCAATCCTCGCGCGCATCGCCCGGTGCGAACACCGCGCGCTCGCCGCGCTGGACCCGACCCTCGGTGTTGACCCAGGTGCCCGACTTCTCGGCATAGGTCACGCCCGGCAGGATGACGTCGGCATGATCCACGCCGGCGTCGCCGTGGTGGCCGACATAGACCTTGAAGCCGCCGAACTTGGTGTAATCCACCTCGTCCGCGCCGAGGAAGAAGGTCACCGCCGCATCGGTGACGTCGGCGATGCCGCCCGCCTGGGCATAGCCGAGCATCAGCCCGCCCATCCGGCTCGCCGCCATATGGACGACGTTATAGCCGTTCCAGCCCTCGCGCACGAGGTTGAAGCGCTTGGCGAAGTCGAGCGTCGCGCCATGGCCGCCCTTGAGCGCCGCCCCGCCGACGATGATCAGCGGCGCCTTGGCCTCGCCGAACAGCGTCGCGACCGCCTCGGGCAGGTTGCCGAGCAGCGACAGGTCGCTGCCGAGCCATTCGACCTTATAGGTCAGCTCGGTCTCGGGCCCGATCGCGAAGACCTTGGCGCCCTTCTTGATCGCCTTGCGGATGCGCGTGTTCACCAGCGGCGCTTCCCAGCGCAGATTGGTGCCGACGAGCAGGATCGCATCGGCCTGTTCGACCCCGGCGATCGTCGTGTTGAAATTGACCGCGGCGAGGCTCGACGTGTCATAGGCCATGCCGGTCTGCCGGCCTTCGAGCTTGGTCGAGCCGAGCTTGGCGAGCAGCGCCTTGGCCGCATACATCGTCTCGCAGTCGACAAGATCGCCCGCGACAGCGGCGACGTTCGAGCCAGCCGCCGCGACACGGTCCTTGATCACCGCGAACGCTTCGTCCCAGCTCACCGGCGCGAGCTTGCCGTCGCGCCGCACATAGGGGCGATCCAGCCGGCGACGGATCAGGCCGTCGACGTGATGGCGCGTCTTGTCATGTGCCCATTCCTCGTTGACGTCCTCGTTGATGCGCGGGACGCAGCGCAGCACCTGGCGGCCGCGGCTGTCGAGGCGGATGTTGGTGCCGACCGCATCCTGCACGTCGATCGTCAGCGTCTTCTTGAGCTCCCAGGGCCGCGCCTCATAGGCATAGGGCTTGCTGGTCAGCGCGCCGACCGGGCACAGATCGACGACGTTGCCGCTCAGCTCGCTGGTCACCGCCTGTTCGAGATAGGAGGTGATCTGCATGTCCTCGCCGCGATAGATCGCGCCGATCTCCTCGACCCCGGCGACCTCTTCGGCGAAGCGGACGCAGCGGGTGCACTGGATGCAGCGGGTCATGATCGTCTTGACGATCGGACCCATATATTTCTCGGTCACCGCGCGCTTGTTCTCGGTGTAGCGGCTGTGGCCCTTGCCATAAGCGACCGACTGGTCCTGCAGATCGCACTCGCCGCCCTGATCGCAGATCGGGCAGTCGAGCGGATGGTTGATCAGCAGGAATTCCATCACGCCTTCGCGCGCGTTCTTCACCATCGGCGTGGTGGTGAACACTTCCTGATTGTCCGCGGCGGGCAGCGCGCACGATGCCTGCGGCTTCGGCGGCCCCGGCTTCACCTCGACGAGGCACATGCGGCAATTGCCGGCGATCGACAGCCGCTCGTGATAGCAGAAGCGCGGGATTTCCTTGCCCGCGGCTTCGCACGCCTGGAGGACCGTCGCGCCCTGCGGCACCTCGACCTCGATCCCGTCTACTTTCAGCTTGGGCATTATTCGGCAGCTTCCTGCATCGGGGCGAGATCGCCACCGCTACGTTCGATGATCCGGCGCTCGATCTCCGGCCGGAAGTGACGGATCAGACCCTGGATCGGCCAGGCCGCGGCGTCGCCGAGCGCGCAGATCGTATGGCCCTCGACCTGCTTGGTGACCTGCTGCAGCGTGTCGATCTCGGCGATGTCGGCGTCGCCGGTGCGCAGCCGCTCCATCACCCGCCACATCCAGCCGGTGCCCTCGCGGCACGGCGTGCACTGGCCGCAGCTCTCATGCTTGTAGAAATAGGAGATGCGACTGATCGCGCGGACGATGTCGGTCGACTTGTCCATGACGATCACCGCCGCGGTGCCGAGGCCCGAACCGACCGCCTTCAGCCCGTCGAAGTCCATCGGCGCATCGATGATGTCCTTGGCGGGCACCAGCGGCACCGACGAGCCGCCCGGGATCACCGCGAGCAGATTGTCCCAGCCGCCGCGGATGCCGCCGCAATGCGTCTCGATCAGCTCGCGGAAGCTCAGCCCCATCGCGTCCTCGACCACGCACGGCTTATTCACATGGCCGCTGATCTGATAGAGCTTGGTGCCCTTGTTGTTTTCGCGCCCGAAGCTCGAGAACCACGCCGCACCGCGACGCAGGATCGTCGGCGCGACCGCGATCGACTCGACGTTGTTGACCGTCGTCGGGCAGCCATAGAGGCCGGCGCCCGCCGGGAACGGCGGCTTGAGCCGCGGCTGGCCCTTCTTGCCTTCGAGGCTTTCGAGCATCGCGGTCTCTTCGCCGCAGATATAGGCGCCGGCGCCGCGATGGACGAAGACGTCGAAGTCATAGCCCGACCCGCTGGCGTTCTTGCCGATCAGCCCCTTGTCATAGGCTTCGGCGACCGCCGCGAACAGCGTCTCCGCCTCGCGGATATATTCGCCGCGGATGTAGATATAGGCGGCGCGCGCGCGCATCGCATAGCCCGCGATCAGCGCGCCCTCGATCAGCTTGTGCGGATCGTGACGGATGATCTCGCGGTCCTTGCACGAACCGGGTTCGGACTCGTCGGCGTTGATGACGAGGAAGTTCGGCCGGTCGGGCTTGGGCTCCTTGGGCATGAACGACCATTTGGTGCCGGTCGGGAAGCCCGCGCCGCCACGGCCGCGCAGCCCGCTCGCCTTGATCACGTCGATGATCGCGTCCTGGCCGAGCGCCATCAGCGCCTTGGTATTGTCCCAGTCGCCCCGCTTAAGCGCCGCCTCGAGGTTCCACGGCTGGAACCCGTAGACGTTGGTGAAGATGCGGTCCTTGTCAGCAAGCATCAGGCGTGTCCGTCCACTAGGTCAAGGCGCTGCTTGACGCGGCGCATGTCGCTCGACAAGCCGTCGACACCCTGCTGCACGGCAGCCAAATGGGTATCGATACCGAGCAAGCGGTGCTCCATCGCGGTCTGCCGCAACACCATGTTGACGATCCGGTCCTTCACGTCGGCCATGTCGCCACGAATGCCGCGCAGCATCTCGGTGATAAAGCGGGTATCCTCTAAGGTCATGCCCACTCACTCCGATAATCGTGGTTGGCGTCGACCATCGCGGTCAGCGTCGTCGGGCCACCTTCGGGGCAGCTGGTCTGGCGGCCGATCGTCGATCCGGTGCGGGGCGTCTCGCCATTGGCGAGCGCTTCCAGCACCGCGACGGTCCGGTCGTAATCCAGATCCTCGTAATTGTCGTCGTTGATCTGCACCATCGGCGCATTGGCGCACGTGCCGAGGCATTCCACCTCGGTCAGCGTGAACATGCCGTCCGGCGTCGTCCCGCCCTTGACCAGCCCGCGGTTCTTGCACGCGGCGAGCACATCGTCCGACCCGCGCAGCATGCACGGCGTCGTCCCGCAGACCTGCACGTGGTAGCGGCCGACCGGCGCCAGGTTGAACATCGTGTAGAAGGTCGCGACCTCGAACACGCGCATATACGGCACGCCGATCTGGCGCGCGACGAACTCGATCACCGGCACGGGCAGCCAGCCCTGCGTCTGAGTCTCCGCACCGACCTGGCGCTGCGCCAGATCGAGGAACGGGATCGACGCCGATTGCTCGCGCCCCTTGGGATAGCGCGCGAGAATCTCGTTCGCCTTCCGCTGATTCTCTTCGGTCCAGGCGAAGCTGCCCCAGCGTGCGCGGGTTTCAGCCTCGTCGGGGATATGTGCTGCTTCGGCCATTATTCTCCACCCCGCAATTCCATGCGGCGCTCCACACGGGTCAGCCGCTCATCGAAGCGGTCCATTCGCGCATTCAATCCGGATACCGACAGAACGAGATTGCCGATATGCTCCTCGACGACGGTCATCCGCAACTTCACATCATGCATGTCGCCCTCGATATTCGACAGCCGGTCGTCGATACGACGCAGCCGTTCCAATATCAGGTTCTCGACATTCTCCGTCACCGGTCGCACTCACCGAACACGATATCCATCGCCCCCAGGATCGCGGTCGTATCCGCGAGCATATGACCGCGGCTCATGAAATCCATCGCCTGCAGATGGCTGAACGCGGTCGGCCGGATCTTGCAGCGATAGGGCTTGTTCGAGCCGTCGGCGACGAGGAACACGCCGAACTCGCCCTTCGGGCTTTCGGTCGCGACATAGACCTCGCCGGCGGGGACGTGATAGCCCTCGGTGTAGAGCTTGAAGTGATGGATCAGCGCTTCCATCGACTGCTTCATCTCGGCGCGCTTGGGCGGCACGACCTTGCGGTCGGTCGAGGCGATCGGGCCCTCGGGCATATCGCGCAGGCACTGCTTCATGATCCGCGCCGATTGGCGAACCTCCTCGACGCGCACCATGAAGCGATCGTAGCAATCGCCGCGCGTGCCGACGGGAACGTCGAACTCCATCCGGTCGTAGACGTCATAGGGCTGCGACTTGCGCAGGTCCCACGGAATGCCCGCCGCGCGGATCATCGGGCCCGAGAAGCCCCAAGCAATCGCATCCTCGCGGCTGACCGTCGCGATATCGACGTTGCGCTGCTTGAAGATGCGGTTGTCCGCGACGAGGCTGATCGCATCCTCGAACAGCCGCGGCAGACGCGTGTCGAGCCAGTCGGCGATATCGGTCAGCAGCTTGAGCGGCACGTCCTGATGGACGCCGCCCGGCCGGAAGTAATTGTGATGCATCCGTGCCCCGGTGGCGCGCTCGAGGAAGCCGTAGCAATCCTCGCGGATCTCGAACATCCACAGGTTCGGCGTCATCGCGCCGACGTCCATGACGTGGCTGCCGAGGTTGAGCATGTGGTTCGAGATACGGGTCAGCTCGGCGAAGAAGACGCGCAGATACTGGGCGCGCAGCGGCACCTCGATATCGAGCAGCTTCTCGATCGCGAGCACGAAGGTATGCTCCATGCACGCGGGCGAGCAATAATCGAGCCGGTCGAAATAGGGGATCGCCTGGGCGTAGGTCTTGTATTCGATCAGCTTCTCGGTGCCGCGATGGAGCAGGCCGACGTGCGGATCGATCCGCTCGATGATCTCGCCGTCGAGTTCCATCACCAGCCGCAACACGCCATGCGCCGCCGGATGCTGGGGACCGAAGTTGATCGTGTAATTCTGGATCGTGACGTCACCCTCGGTCGGATGCGCCGGGCTGGTGACGTGCATCAGCTCGTCGACATAGGGATCGACACTGTGGGTGGCGGGCGCGACGTGCGTGTCCTGGCTCACTGATTCTGTCCTCCACCCTTGGTCGGCACGACGTCCGAATCCTTGGGCTTGTCCTCGCGCGCATTCCCCGGATCGCGCTCGCCGGCGCCGGTGTTGGCGGTGCCGGAGGTGTCGTTCTTGGCATAGGGTTCGCTGCCGGCCCTGGGCGCCTGCGTCGGGGTGCGCGCGGCATCGGCCTTGGCGATGTCGTCGGCCTTGAGCGGCGTCGGCGCGCCCTTCGCCTCGGGCAGCATGCCCTTCTCGTCGCCGGGGAGCACGTAAGCGGCGCCCTCCCACGGGCTCTGGAAGTCGAAGTTGCGGAAATCCTGCGCCAGCTTGACCGGCTCGTAGATCACCCGCTTCGCCTCTTCCGAATAGCGCATCTCGACGAAGCCCGAGAGCGGGAAGTCCTTGCGCTGCGGATGACCGCGGAAGCCGTAATCGGTGAGGATACGACGCAGGTCGGCATTGCCGGTGAACAGCACGCCGTACATGTCGTACACCTCGCGCTCGAGCCAGCCGGCGACCGGCCAGATCCCCGTCACCGACGGCACCGGCTTGACGTCGTCGGTCGAGACATGGACGTGGAGGCGGTGGTTGCGGGTCAGCGAGAGCAGGCAATAGACCACCTCGAACCGTTCGGGACGGTCCGGATAATCGACGCCGGCGATCTCCATCAGTTGCTGATATTCGAGGCCAGGCGTGTCGCGCAGCTTGGTCAGCGCATCGACGATCGCGGTGCGCTCGACGTACAGCGCGATCTCGCCGACCTGCTCGACCGCATCGAGCAAAGCCGCGCCGAGCGTCGCGCGCACGGTCTCGATCGTCTCGCCGTTGAGGTCGGCGGCCCAGGCGGGAGCGGGCGCCCTCACCGTTCGATGCTCCCCTGGCGGCGAATCTTCCGCTGAAGCTGCATGATGCCGTAGAGCAACGCCTCGGCGGTCGGCGGGCAACCGGGGACGTAGATGTCGACCGGCACGACGCGATCACAGCCGCGCACGACCGAATAGCTGTAATGGTAATAGCCGCCGCCATTGGCGCAGCTGCCCATCGACACGACGTATTTCGGCTCCGACATCTGGTCGTAGACCTTGCGCAGCGCCGGCGCCATCTTGTTGCACAAGGTGCCGGCGACGATCATCACGTCCGACTGGCGCGGCGACGCGCGCGGCGCAGCGCCGAACCGTTCGAGGTCGTAGCGCGGCATGTTGACGTGGATCATCTCGACCGCGCAGCAGGCGAGGCCGAAGGTCATCCACCACAACGAGCCGGTGCGCGCCCATTGGAACAGCTCCTCGGTCGAGGTGACGAGGAAGCCCTTGTCGTTGAGCTCGCCGTTGAGGCTGTCGAAGAAACCCTGATCGGGCGGCACCACCGAGGTGGGCGCCGCCGAGCGGGCGAGTTCTACCGGTCCGGACATAGGGGTCATTCCCAATCCAACGCTCCCTTTTTCCAGGCATAGACGAGGCCCAGGGCCAGTTCGCCGATGAAGATCATCATGGAGATCCATGCGGTCCAGCCGATGCTGAAGACCGAGACTGCCCAAGGATATAGGAACGCGGCTTCGAGATCGAAGATGATGAACAGAATGGCGATCAAATAAAATCGCACGTCGAACTGGCTGCGCGGATCCTCGAAGGCGGGGAAACCGCATTCATATTCCGACAGCTTCTGCTCGTTGGGCTTGTCGGTGCCGGTCAGCCGGGCGACGAGCATCGGCAGGAACACGAACGTGCTCGACAGCGCCAGGGCGACGCCCAGGAAGAGCAGGATGGGCAGATATTGCGACAGATCGACCAAGAGACTTCTCGCAGGTGCGAAGGATGTGGGGGCCGCTTTAGGCCTCCGGGCGAGCACGGGCAAGGCCGCGAACCGCCTGCGAATCACTCTCAATTGATCGCGACGACGGGGGCGATATCACCCCGCCCCCGCCCGATGCTGGGAGCGCTCCATCCCCTCCGCCGGGACGGGGACAGAGGCAGGCCTTGCGCTTAGCGCAGTGCGCCGGCGACCAGCTTGTGCAGCTTGACGTGCAGGCCGTCATTGGCGGCGAGGAACTCGTTGCGCTCCATCGCCCGGTCGGCGCCGCGGAAGTCGGTGACGTAGCCGCCGGCCTCCTTGACCAGCAGCATGCCCGCGGCGGCGTCCCAGGGCTTGAGCCCCGATTCCCAATAGCCGTCGAACCGGCCCGCCGCGACCCAGGCAAGATCCAGCGCCGCCGCACCGAAGCGGCGGATGCCGGCGACCTCGGGGGCGATCGCACCGAAGATGCGGCTCCACTGGACGAAATCGCCATGGCCGAGGAACGGGATGCCGGTCGCGATCAGCGCTTCCGACAGATCGCGCCGCGCCGAGACGCGCAGCCGCTGGTCGGTGAGCCACGCGCCGCGCCCCTTCTCCGCCCAGAAGCTCTCGTCGGTGAGCGGCTGGTAGACCAGGGCCGTGGTGATCTCACGCTTGCCCGCCGGGGTCGGCTCCTCGACCGCGATCGAGATGGCGAAATGCGGGATACCGTGCAGGAAGTTGGAGGTGCCGTCGAGCGGATCGATGATGAAGCGCGGCTTGTCGGGATCCCCCGCGACCTCACCGCCCTCTTCCATCAGGAATCCCCAGTCCGGGCGCGCGCGGCGCAACTCGTCAAACAGCGTCTGTTCGGCGCGCTTGTCGGCGATCGACACGAAGTCGGCAGGCCCCTTGCGGCTGACCTGGAGGTGCTGCACCTCGTTGAAGTCGCGGCGCAGCGCCGTGCCGGCCTTGCGCGCGGCGCGTTCGATGACGGTGAAGAGGCCGGAATGGGAGGGCATAAGTCTTCTCTATACCCCTCTCCCACCGGGAGAGAGTTGCGGGGTAGGTCATGCCCCGGGCATGACCTGAATCACGCGGGGCGTAGTCCACCCCGCAGCTGGGCCCGCCGCCGCAGGCGGTGGGAGGGTGAGGCCGGAGGAAGGACCTGCCCTCACCCGACCTCGTAACACTCGGCTTCCCTCTCCCGCAGGGAAAGGGATAGGTCGTCAGTCCGCCCGGCGGACGTAGGTCTGTTCGTAGACGTCGACGACGATGCGCGTGCCCGCGCCGATATGCGGCGGCACCATCACGCGCACGCCATTGTCGAGGATCGCCGGCTTGTACGACGACGATGCGGTCTGGCCCTTCACCACCGCATCGGCCTCGACGATCATCGCCTCGATCGTGCTCGGCAGTTCGACCGAAATCGGCTTTTCGTCATAGAGTTCGAGCACCACGTCCATGCCGTCCTGCAGGAAGGCCGCAGCATCGCCGAGGATACCGGCATCGAGCGTGATCTGCTCGTAGTTGTCCTTGTCCATGAAGGTCAGCGCATCGCCGTCGCGGAACAGGAACTGGAAGTCCTTGGTGTCGAGGCGGACGCGCTCGACCGTTTCGGCGGAGCGGAAGCGGACGTTGTTCTTGCGGCCGTCGATCAGGTTCTTCATCTCGACCTGCATATAGGCGCCACCCTTGCCGGGCTGCGTATGCTGGATCTTGACGGCGCGCCAGATGCCGCCCTCATATTCGATGATGTTGCCGGGACGGATGTCCACGCCGCTGATCTTCATGGATCTGAACCTATTGGAAAGAGCGAGAGAGGCGCGCGTCCGGCGCACGCCCGGTCGCGCTCCTTACCGTCCCTGCCCGCGCGCGGCAAGCAGCGGAAAGGGATTGACGTCTATGCCCTGGTGCCAGCGTTCGTCCGGCCGCATCCGCTGCAGGCCGAAATGAAGGTGGTAATTGCCGGGTCCGGCGTCGCCGGTGTCGCCGACGAAACCGATCGGCTCGCCCGCGCGCACCCCCTGCCCCTCGTGCAGGCCCGGCGCATAACCGGAGAGGTGCGCGTAATAATAGATCCAGCGCCGGTCCAGCGAACTGACATAGGCGGTGGTGCCGCCGAGATTCGACTGGAACAGCTTCTCGACCGTCCCTGCCGCCGCGGCGACGACGGGCGTGCCGGCGGCGGCGGGAATATCCGTTCCGTGATGCCCGCGCGTGCCGCCGCCGCGTGCGTCGTTCCAGCTGTCGACGATCGCCTCGCGCCGCACGCCCTTCACCGGCACGGTGAGCAGCGCGGCGCTGGCGGCAGGCGGCGACGATGGCAAAGGCTGCGTCACCGCCGTGTCGAGGCGGCGATGACGGGCGGTGCCGAAGCTGGTCATCGCGGCGAACGCCGCGGCGACGAGGACGAAGACCGTGAGGACGATCCAGCCGAAACGGGTCATGCCACGGACCCCGGGGCGCGTCGCGGCGGGCGGCTAGCTTCCGACCACGATCCAGCGCGCATCCCGCGATCCGTCATATCATCCCCTGCCCGTCGCGGCCGGTATCGTCGCGACAACCGCCTGCCCTCATTATAGCCGCCGCCATACCGGCGCCCGCTCACGCCTTGAACACCGCCTTGGTGCCCGGCCTGACCATCTGTGCGAGCCGCGCCGCATCCCAGTTGGTCAGGCGGATGCAGCCATGGCTCTCGGTTCGGCCGATCAGTTCGGGATGCGGCGTGCCGTGGATGCCGTAATGCTCCTTCGACAGGTCGAGCCAGACGACGCCGACCGGTCCATTCGGCCCCGGCGGCAGCATCTCCTTCTCGTCGCCCGTCTTGGCATCCCAGAACAGCGCCGGATTATAGTGGAATTTGGGGTTATAGTCGGCGCCGTTGATCGTCCAGCGACCGAGCGGCAGCGGATCGTGCTGCGACCCCATCGTCGCGCTGAACTGCGCGATCAGACGATCGTCCTTGTCGAGGACGCGCAGCACCTTGTCCGACTTGTCGACGATGATGTGGTCGGCGGTCGGCTGACGCGCGTCGACGTTGAGCATAGCGAGCGTCTGCCGCCAGTGATCGGGCAGCTTGGGGTCATAGGCGCGGCTCGCGGGCAGCACATTGGGGACGATGATCGCATCGCCGACCTTGAGCCGGGTGTCGGGCGAATTGAGCGCGATCAGCACCGCCGGCTGGGTGTGGAACATCTCCGCCAGCTTCTCCATCGGCGTCGCATAGCCGATGCCCGGCAGCTTCGCCTGTTCGCCATAATCCCTCGGCAGCGGATTGTAATAGGGACCGGCGAGCGCCTCGCGCGTCAGCACGAAGCGCGCGGTCGGGCGCTTGGCGCGATAGGGATAGAGCGCCTGCAAGGTCGCCGCGTCGGGCTTGCCGGTACGCGGCAGGCCCTTCGCCTCCTGGAAGCCCTTGAGCGCCGCGGCGAGCGACTGTCCGCCCTTGCCATCGATCACCCCGGGGCCGAAGCCGAGCGAGTCGAGGATGACCTGGACGTGGAGGATGGTGCGGTCGATCGCCGGCGCGCTCTGTACGGCCGGCCGCTGCTGCGCCGCCGTCGGCGCGGCGATCGCCATGCCTGCGAGCCAGGCCGCTGCCATTGCCATCCTCATGCCGCCGTCCTTTCCGACCGTTACGCTGGTGGATCAAACGGCCGAAGCGCCGGCGGGTTGCCTGCCGCGCCCTATCCCACCGGAGCCGGGTGCGCAGGCTCCCCCGCCATCGCCCGCAACCGCCCGCAGGCCTGCGCGCGCTGTCCCGGCTGCGTGGTGGCGATCCGCCGCATGGCGAGCGCGAGCGCGGCGGCATAGGTCGCCTCGAAGCGCGGCACCGGCCAGCCGTTGCGCACCGCCAGCGACTGCAACCGGGTCTTCGCCGCGATCAACGGCGGCGGGACGCGCATCGTGCAGGCTTGCGACAAGGCGGCGAGACCGGCATGCGCGGCGATGCTCGGCGTCACATAGTCACGCCGTTGTTGCGCCACCGCCTCCGAGGTCGTGAGGACGCCCGCCGCAACCAGCCAACCGACCGCGGCCCACACCAATACTTTCAACACTTTACAAAACCCCACCCGTTTCCCCGGGGAGGATTGTACAATCTGCCGCGGCGTCGCCGCAAGACTGTCGGCGTCAGCCCGCCAGCACCGCCGCGAAAGCGCGCACCGCCGCGGCCTCGTCACCGCCCCAGACCGCGCCCGACACGGCGAGGAAATCGGCGCCCGCCGTCACCAGCGCGGGTGCGTTGACCGGGGTGATGCCGCCGATCGCGACGCTCGGCAGTTCGAACATCGACGCCCACCACGACAGGATCGACGGATCGGCATGATGCTCGACCGTCTTGGTCGTCGTCGGGAAGAAGGCACCGAAGGCGACATAATCCGCGCCGGCCTCGCCCGCCTCCATCGCGAGATGACGGCTGTCGTGGCAGGTCACGCCGATCTGCACGGTCGGCCCGAGCGCGTCGCGCGCCTCGCGCGGATCGCCGTCCTCCTGGCCGAGATGCACGCCATCGGCGCCGAGCCGCTTGGCCAGCGCGATACTGTCGTTGACGATGAAGGCGACCTCGCGGTCGGCGCAGATCCGTTGCAGCGGCTCGGCCAGCTTGGCGGCACTATGCTGGTCGACATCCTTGATGCGCAGCTGGAAGGCCGCGACCGGCCCGGCGTCGAGCGCGCGCGCCAGCCGGTCGGCGAAGCCGCCGGTGACGTCGAGCGGCGAGATCAGATAGAGCTGGCACGGCGGCCGGCGGTCGGCACGCTCGAAATGCGCGGCGAAATCAGGGTCGAGCGGGCCCAGCGGATCGTCTTCGGTCATCGCTGAGCGCCTAGCGCCTTCCACGCCGCGACGAAAGCGGCAGGATCATCGAGCCGGTGCGCGATCGTGACGATGCCGCGACGTCCCGGCAGCGGCCGGCGCAGATCGACGACGACGTTGGGATAGGCGAGCAGCGCGAGGTTCAGCGTCGAACGCTGCTTCAGCGCCGCCGCGGGCAGCGACGGCCTCAGTCCGGCGATGGCGTCGCGGGGGATATCGACACGCCGGATCGTGCCCACCTGCATCACCAGCCGCGCGTGATCGAGCAGCACGGGGCGACGCTTCATCATCAGCAAGGCGCGCACCAGCCAGGCCAGCGCCGCCAGCGTGACGGCGGACACGGCCAGCGCCACCGGACGGCTCCACAGCGCGACGAGCAGATGCGTGACCGCGAGCTCGATCGAACCAATCACAACCAGCATCCACAACAAGGGCGCCACCGAGCGATGATAGGCGAAGCGCTGCGGCAGGTCGAGTACAGCTGCGGTCGCAGCCGCGCCGGGCGGATCGTGATCCGGCTCCGACGCGGCGTACGTCATCGCGTCAGGCCGCCTCGCCCTTGTAGATGGCGATCAGCTTGCCGAGCATGTCGAGCGCATCCTCGCGGCTGCGCTGGAAGGTGTTGCGGCCGATGATCGAACCGTTGCCGCCGCCGGCGAGGATGTCACGCGCGTCCTGATAGACGGCATCCGCCCCCTTCGCCGCGCCGCCCGAGAAGACGACGATGCGCCGGCCGGCGAAGCTCGCCTGGACGACGTGACGGACGCGATCGGCCTGGTTCGACCAGTCGGTGCCTTCGTAGACGCGCTTGGCCTCTTCCTGCTCGATATGCGCGGAGGGCAGCTTGACCTTGATGATATGTGCGCCGAGCAGCGCCGCCATATGCGCGGCATAGGCGCCGACATCGAGCGCGAGCTCGCCGTCCTTGCTGAGCTTGCCGCCGCGCGGATAGCTCCAGATCACCGTGGCGATGCCGACCGACTTGGCCTCCTCGCTCAGCTCGCGGATCTCCTCCATCTGCTCGAAGATCGCGTCCGAGCCCGGATAGATGGTGAAGCCGATCGCCGCGCAACCGAGCCGCAGCGCATCCGAGACGCTCGCCGTCACCGCCTGATCGATGCTCGTCGCCCAGCTATTCGAGCTGTTCATCTTGAGGATGGTCGGGATCTGCCCGGCGAAGGTGTCCGCCCCCGCCTCGAGCGGGCCGAGCGGCGCGGCATAGGCCGACAGGCCGGCGTCGACCGCGATCTGGTAATGATAGTGCGGATCATAGGCGGGCGGGTTGACCGCGAAGGAGCGTGCCGGCCCGTGCTCGAACCCCTGGTCGACCGGCAGGATCACCAGCTTGCCGGTGCCGCCCAATTTGCCGTGCATCAGGATGCGGGCGAGGTTCGCCTTCACCGCCGGGCTGGTCGCTTCATATTTGTCGAGGATCGCCTTGACGGCGGGCGTGACGTTGGTGGTCATGGGTCGGCTCCTTGGGACGGATAGGGTCAGAGCATCAGCCAGCGGCGCAACGCCTGGTCGATCTGCTCCATGCGGGTGGGACTGGCATGGCCGATCACCTGCGTGATCCGCTCGCGCGCGATGCTGGAGATACGGTCGATCTGCACTTCGCATTCGGCGGTGAGGCCATTGTGCTCGCGCGGCGACATGACGACGCGGAACAGCGCCTCGCCGCCGATGACGTTGGTCAGCGGGCAGACGGTGATCGTCGCATGCGTCGCGTTGAACAGATCCGACTGGACGACGACGCAGGGCCGCTGCGGCTCGCCTGCCGGGCCGTCGGCCAGCACGATCGCGCCATGGCTTATCTCCACGCCGCGCCATCCTGCCAGAAGACGCCGTCGGCGACCGAAAGGCGCGCCGAGGCGCGGGTCGACTGGCGGCGTGCCTCGCGCCGATAGGCCTCGTCGTGCAGATCGACGTAGCGGCGCACCGCCTCGCGTGCGATATCGCTCTTGCTGCGCCCCTGCGTGCGCGCGACCGCAGCGAGCCGCTCTTCCAATTCCGTGTCGAGTCGAACGCCGAGCATGCCACCTGCCTGTTTAACGCGTTTAACCTACTGCGGACGGGGACTTTGATCAACCGTTTAGCCGGCCCGGCTTGACCGGTCCGCCGCGGGCGTGATCAGATGGTCGCGGGGGGAGATCATCATGCGGGCTTTTCGATATGCGGCCGCCGCCGTCGCCTTCTGCGTCGCCGCGCCGGCGACCCGCGCCGATCCGCCGGCCTCGGTGGTCGGGCGGCCGGCGCCACCGGCCGAGCTGACGCTGATCGACGGCAGCAAGGTCAAGCTCGCCGACCTGCGCGGCGAGGTGGTGGTGCTCAATTTCTGGGCGACCTGGTGCGGGCCGTGTCGCCACGAACTGCCGCTGCTCGACGGCTATTATCGCATGCAGAAGCGCCATGGCCTGCGTGTCTTCGCGATCGCGACCGAGGATTCGGTGCCGGCCTTCCGGATGAAGCCGCTGTTCGCGGCGCTGGCGATCACCCCGGCGCGACGGGTGAAGGGCGCCTATCCGCTGATCGGCAACGCGCTGCCGACCAATTACGTCATCGATCGCGCCGGCGTCGTCCGCTACGCCAAGGCGGCGGCGTTCGAACTCGACGATCTCAACACGATCCTCGCGCCGCTGCTCGCCGAGGCGCCGCCCGCCTGAGCGGCGCCCCGTCCGATCAACCGCGGATCAGCGCGGCGACGCCGGGCAGGTCCTTGCCTTCCATCCATTCGAGGAAGGCGCCGCCCGCGGTCGAGACGAAGGTGAAGCGATCCGCCACCCCCGCCTGATTGAGCGCGGCGACGGTATCGCCGCCGCCGGCGACCGAGACGAGGCTGCCGTCCTGCGTCAGCGCCGCCGCGGTGCGCGCGAGGCTGACGGTGGCGACGTCGAACGGCGCGGTCTCGAACGCGCCGAGCGGGCCGTTCCACACCAGAGTGCGGCAGTTCTTGAGCACGTCGCCCAGCGCCTCGACCGCGCTCGGCCCGACGTCGAGGATCATCTCGTCCGCCGCGACCTCATGGACGTTGATCGTGCGGACCGGCGGATTGGCGCGGAATTCCTTCGCCACCACCACGTCATAGGGCAGATGGACGGTGCAATTGGCGCGATCCGCGGCGTCGAGGATCTCGTCGGCGGTGCCGGTGAGGTCGTGCTCGCACAGCGACTTGCCGACGTTGACGCCGCGCGCGGCGAGGAAGGTATTGGCCATGCCGCCACCGATGATCAGATGATCGACGCGGGTGACGAGATGCTTGAGCACGTCGAGCTTGGTCGACACCTTCGCGCCGCCGACCACCGCCGCGACCGGATGCTCGGGGTTGCCGAGCGCCTTTTCCAGCGCATCGAGTTCCGCTTCCATCGCCCGGCCGGCGAAGGCGGGCAGCACATGCGCCAGACCCTCGGTCGAGGCATGCGCGCGGTGCGCGGCGGAGAAGGCATCGTTGACGTAGAGATCGCCGAGCCGGGCGAAGCGCTCGACCACGGCAGCGTCGTTCTTCTCCTCGCCGCCGAAGAACCGGGTATTCTCGAGGATCGCGATATCGCCGGGCTGCAGCGTCGCCACCGCCTCCTCGGCCCCCTCCCAGTCGATGTAGCGCACCTCGCGGCCGAGCACGTGGCTATACGGCCGCGCCAGCATCGCCAGCGACATGTCGGGGCTGGGCACGCCCTTGGGGCGGCCATAATGGGCAAGGATCAGCACGATCGCGCCGCGATCGGCGAGTTCGGTGACGGTCGGCAGCGTCGCGCGCAGCCGCGTATCGTCGGTCACCGCGCCATCCGCCATCGGCACGTTCAGATCCTCGCGGACGAGCACGCGCTTGCCCGAAACTTCCCCCATGTCGTCGAGCGTCTTGAAGGCCTTGGTCATCGCATCTTCCTCATGTCATGACTTCGGGTCAGCGACCCGCCTCGATCACCGTCACCGCATCGCCGACCGCGATCCGGCCGCCGCGCCGCACCCGCGCACAGGCACCGCCGCGCCAGTCGGGCGTCAGCGCCGCCTTCAATCCCTCAGCGATCGTCTCCATGCGGCTGCACGGATCGCATTCGAACGAAATCTCCAGCTCGACCGTGCCGATCCGGAGAGCCGCGCCCGGTACCTGCGGGATGTCGATGCCGTCGAGCAGCAGATTGGCGCGCCGCTCCTGCCAGGGGAGGACGTGGCCGAGTTCGGCCATCGCCGCGTCCCAGTCGCGCCGCTCCATCATCGTCACCTGCCGCCGGCCGCGACCGCCGGGCTTGACCGCACCGCGAAAGTCGCCGTGCAGCCCGCCCCCGACGGTCACCTCGATCGCATCGAGCAGCTCCATCGGCCCCTTGGGCCGGGCGTGCCGGGCAATGCCGGCGAGCACGCCGCCCGAGGCGCCCATCGGCTTAGAGGAAGCTCGCCATCACGGTCGCGGTGTCGACCATGCGGTTGGAAAAGCCCCATTCATTGTCGTACCAGCTGACCACACGGACCAGCTTGCCGTCGATCACCGCGGTTTCGAGGCTGTCGACGGTCGAGGATTGCGGCGTGTGCATCAGGTCGATCGAGACAAGCGGTTCGTCCGAGAAGACCAGCACGCCCTTGAGCGGACCATCTTCCGACGCCGCCTTGAGGATCGCATTGACCTCGTCCTTGGTCGTGTCGCGCTTGGGGGTGAAGGTCAGGTCGACCAGGCTGACGTCGGGCACCGGCACGCGGATCGCCGACCCGTCGAGCCGGCCCTTGAGCTCGGGCAGCACCTCGCCGACCGCGCGCGCCGCGCCGGTGGTGGTCGGGATCATCGACATCGCCGCGGCGCGCGCCCGGCGCAGGTCGGGGTGGATCTGGTCGAGGATCTTCTGATCGTTGGTATAGGCGTGCACCGTCGTCATCAGGCCGCGCTCGATGCCGATCGCATCGTTGAGCACCTTGGCGACGGGCGCGAGGCAGTTGGTGGTGCACGACGCGTTCGACACGATCGTGTGCTCGGCGGTCAGCTTGTCGTGGTTGACGCCATAGACGACGGTCAGGTCGACGCCCTTACCCGGCGCCGAGATCAGCACCTTCTTGGCGCCGGCATCGATATGCTTCTGGCACGACGCCTGATCGGTGAAGAAGCCGGTGCATTCGAGCACCAGCTCGACGCCCAAGTCCTTGTGCGGCAGATTGGCGGGATCGCGCTCGGCGGTGACGCGGATGCGCTTGCCATCGATGACGAGGTCATTGCCTTCCGCGGCGACGGTGCCGGGATATTTGCCGTGGACGCTGTCGCGGCTGAACAGCCAGGCGTTCGACTTGGCATCGGCGAGATCGTTGATCGCCACCAGTTCGAGATCGCCGGCGTTCCGTTCGATGATCGCCCGCGCCACCAGACGTCCGATCCGTCCGAAGCCGTTGATCGCAACCTTCACCGTCATCTGGGCTCTCCTCGCCAATGCATGAGCTGCGCGGCGACACAGGGGCCGCGCCGGGCGCGCCAGCCTTTGCGAGTCTGCCCCCCGGTCTGTCAACCGCGCGTGGCGTGCGCCGGGCCGATTGCGGGACGGACTTTGCCGGCTTGCCGCTCGCCACGGCCGCGCCTACGTCCCTCCGCATGCCCGATACTCTTAGTGCGGTCGATCGCATCGACGCTGCGATCGCCCGAATCGAATCCGCGATTGATGCGCGCGCCCGGGCCGGCGACGCCCTCGCGCGTCGCCACGCCGCGCTGAAGGCGCGGATGGCCGAGGCGGTGAGCGCGCTCGACGACGTTATCGCCCGCGGCTCCGCATCCTGATGGCGAACGTGACGCTGACGATCGGCACCCGGCCGTTCACCGTCGCCTGCCGCGACGGCGAGGAAGCGCGGCTGCAACAGCTCGGCCGGATGCTCGACGAACGCTGGCCGGGCGCGCTGCGCGCCGCGGGCAACGTGCCGGGGGAGCGCGCGATGCTGTTTGTCGCGCTGATGCTGGCGGACGCGCTCGACGAGATCCAGCACCGGCCGCCCGAGGGCGCCGCGGTCAGCGAGCCGGCGCTCGCCCGCATCGCCGACCGGCTGGAGGCGCTGGCCAATGCGCTGGAGCGCGATCCGGTCGCGGGTTAGCCTTCCCCCCATTGCCACCGGCGTCGCGACATCCTAAATCAGGCAGCGGCGGGTTCTGCCCGGTACGAGCCTTACTTTATCCCTGAGGCTATTCATCATCCAAGGGGGCTGTCCCTGCCCGGACCCTGGTCCGACGCACATGGTCCCCACCTGACGTTACTGGGCGTCGGTGGATATTTTGGCACACGGCCACGGCGGTCCCGCCACCCGCCTTTCTCTTCCGCGCCGCGACCGGAGCGATGATCGACAAGCCAGCCCTCCGCGCCCGCCTGCGTGCCGTCCGCGACGGAGCCGCGCGCGACCGGCCGATGCGCGTGCCGCCGGCGTTCACCGATCGCCTGACCGCGGGGACGGTCGTCGCCGGCTATGTGCCGTTCGGCAGCGAGGCCGATCCCGCCCCGCTGCTCGCCGCCGCCGCCGACGCCGGGTGCCGTCTGGCGCTGCCGCACGTCACGCGGCGCGATCGGCCGATGCGCTTCCTGGCGTGGCGGTGCGGCGACGATCTCAGCGAGGGGCTCTACCGGCTGCGCCAACCCGCCGCCGACGCCGCCGAGGTCGTGCCGGACATCATCCTCACCCCGCTGCTCGGCTTCGACGCCGACGGGCATCGACTGGGTCAGGGCGCGGGCTTCTACGATCGCGCCTTCGCGCGGCTGCCGTTCGCGTGGCGGGTCGGTGTCGCCTGGTCGGTGCAGCAGGTCGATCATTGCCCCGCCGATCCGTGGGACGTACCGCTGCATGCCATCGTCACCGAATCGGATTGGATCGTCCCATGACCCCCAGTTGGCGCAAGCCCGCGGGCGTGCTGCTCATCATCGCGCTGATCGGCCTGTGGTCGGCGATCATCGTCAGCGCATCGGGCGTCGTCGGCGGCTGGGCGTGGTGGCTGCAATTGCCCTTCTACCTCATCGCCGGGATCGTCTGGATCGTGCCGATGAAGCCGCTGCTGCTGTGGATGGAGACGGGCCGCTGGCGCTAGCCGCGGCGGGAACGCTCATCCGCGAAAGCGGATGGCGCGAGTGACGGGGCTCGAACCCGCGACCTCCGGCGTGACAGGCCGGCGCTCTAACCAACTGAGCTACACCCGCGTGATACGCGGTCGGAGCAGATCGTCCGCCCGGCTGAGCGACGCGACATACTCCCGCATGTTCCGATAGTCTTTCCCAATCCCACGAAGGGAATGGCGCGAGTGACGGGGCTCGAACCCGCGACCTCCGGCGTGACAGGCCGGCGCTCTAACCAACTGAGCTACACCCGCTGAAAGCGTTGAGGCGCGCCAACTAGGCGAGCGATCGGGGGGTGTCAACGGCCTATTCGTTCGGCCGCTCGCCATCGTCGTCGCCGCGGCGCCGGCGCAGCCGTTCCTGCTGCACCAGCGTGCCGTGTTCGAACAGGAATCCGGCGATGTCGGGCTTGCCCGCCGCGCCCAGCACGGTCTGGATGATGATCAGCAGCGGCACCGCGAGCAACGCCCCCGCTGTCCCCCATACCCAGCCCCAGAAGCTGATCGAGACGAGGATCATCAGCGGACTGATCGTCAGCCGATGCCCGACGATCAGCGGCGTGATCGCATTCGCCTCGAGCAGGTGACAGCCGATCATCACCGCCGGCGGCAGCATCGCCACCCAGATGTCGGTAAAGGTCATCATGCCGCCGATCGCGAGCAGGAAAGCGGCGATGATCGGCCCGAAATACGGAATGTAGTTGAGCAGCGCGACGATCCCGCCCCACATCAGCGGCGACGGCATGCCGATGAAATAGAGCACGCCGGCGACCACGCCTCCGAGCGTCAGGTTGATCAGCGTGATCGTGCCGAGATAGGCGGACACGTCGTCGACGACATCCTGGATGACGCGCGCGGTCGCCATCGCGCCGTCGAAGCTGTTGCGGCGGGTGATCGTCTTCTTGCGCATCCCCGTCCAGCCGGACAGGAAGAAGAAGACGATCAGGATGCCGAAGAAGAACTGGACGATCACCGTCGGCGCCGAGGTCGCGGCGAGTTCGAGGATCGAGCTGGGCGGCGCCACCGCGGCGGTCTGCGGCTGCCGCACCGGCGTCGACGCGATCTGCCGGAACATCTTGTTCACCGACTTCTCCAGCGTCGAATAGAGATCGAGCAGCGGCGACAGATTGTGCTGGATGCGGCTGATCCGGCTCGGCAGCAGCTGGAAGAAGTCGGTCGCCGGCACGACGATCGCGGCGATCGCGATATTGGCGATGATCAGGAAGACGAGCACGCACAGCAGCGCGGCGAGCGCCGAGGGCATCCGCCGCCGCTCCAGCCATTCGAGCACCGGCACCAGCGCGATGGCGATCACCAGCGCCGCGGTGAGCGGCATGAAGAATTCCGCACCCGACTTGAGCGCGAACGGCGTGCCGAGCGTCAGGCCGATGCCGGCGATCAGCGTCAGCGCGGCGAGCAGCCGGTCACGCCGCTGCGCGATCCGCCCGATCTCCGACCGCCCGCCGGGCAGCAGCGGCGCGCCGAGCGCGACCTGATCCTCGGGTGTCATCGGGGTCGGATCGGGAGCGGGAGCGTCGGCCATCCCACCGCTCTAGCGTATTTTTTGCGGGCGCCATCCTGCTTCTTGCCGCATCGTCAGGCGGTGTCCGCCTGCTCCGTGACGAAGCAATGCTTGAGTTCGGTTTTCAGGATCTTGCCGCTGGCATTGCGCGGCAGCGGCGTGGTCATGAAGCGGATCGCCACCGGCACCTTGAAGCCGGCGAGCCGGGCGCGGACGAACGCCTGCAATTCCGCCGCGTCGGCGGTGCAGCCGGGGCAGAGATGCACCACCGCGACCGGCTCCTCGCCGAGCGTGCGATGCGGCACCCCGATCAGCGCCGCGTCGGTGACCGACGGATGCGCATAGAGGACATTCTCGACCTCGATCGAATAGATGTTCTCGCCGCCGCGGATGATCACGTCCTTGGCGCGGTCGGCGATGAACAGAAAGCCCTCCGTATCGGTTCGGGCGATATCGCCGGTCCGCACCCAGCCGTCGACGAAGGTCGCGGCGCTCTCCTCCGGGCGGTTCCAATAGCCGCGCACCACCATCGGCCCGCGCGCCCACAATTCGCCGAGCGTGCCCGGCGGCAGGTCGGTGATCCCGTCCGCGTCGCGAATCGCCAGATCGGCGACGGCGACCGGCGCGCCCGCGCTGTCGGGCCGATGCAGATAATCCTCCGCCGCGAGCGAGGTAACCGTCGCGGTCGTCTCGGTCATCCCCCAGCCGTTTCCCGGCGCCGCGCTGAGATCGCTGCGGATGCGGCGGACGAGGTCGGGCGCCGACGGCGCGCCGCCATAAGCGATCGCCTCCAGCGAGGAGAGATCGTAGCGTGCCCGGTCGGGATGTTCGAGCAGCTGCCAGGCGATCGTCGGCACGCCGCCGGTGGTGGTGACGCGCTCGCGCTCGATCAGGCCGAGCGCCTGGGTCGCGTCCCACTTCGGCATCAGCACGATCGTCGATCCCGTCGCCACCAGCGGCAGCAGCGACGCCGAACAGCCGGTGACGTGGAAGAAGGGGATGACCATCAGCGCGACGCGCGGCGCCGGCTCCGGCGGGATCTCCCCCCGGCGCAGGCAGACGCGCGCCGCGGCATAGCCGTTCGACAGGAGGTTGCTGGCGAGATTGCGATGGCTGAGCACCGCGCCCTTGGGCCGCCCGGTGGTGCCGCTGGTGTAGAAGATCGCCGCGGCATCGTCGGGCGCGATTCCCACCTGCGGCAGGTCGGCATCGGCAAGACCGGCCCAGTCCGCCGGAGCGCCGATCAGCGATTCGAGCCGCATCGCCCGCCCCGGCTCCGCCGATCGCGTCACGATGACCGGCAGCTCCGGCAAGGCCGACAGGGGCGTGGCGAGCCGCGCCAGTCGTTCGCCGTCGCAGATCAGCAGGCGTGCGCCCGAGTCGCGCAGGGCGAAATCGAGCTCGTCCGCGCTCCACCAGGCGTTGAGCGGAACGACGATCGCGCCGATCGCGACGCTCGCGAAGAACACCATCGGCCATTCGGGCAGGTTGCGCATCGCCAGCGCGACGCGATCGCCGCAGCCGATGCCGAGCGCGACGAGATGCCCGGCCAGTGCCGCCACCGCGCGGTGATGCGCCGCATAGCTGACGCGATCGTCGTCGAGCACGAGGAAGGTCCGCTCGCCCTGCCCCCGGCTCGCGGCGAGCAGCGCGGCGAGCGAGGCGGGTGCGTTCTTCCATATCCGGGTCGCGATGCCGTCGATCGCCACCTCCTCCATCTCGAAGCGCGCGCCCGGCGCGGTGAGCGCATCGCGCACCTCCGCCATCGTCATCGCCGGCCAGCCCTGCCCCGTTCCCGCCGCCATGCCACGTCCCTTCGGTCGGCCGCGAAACGCCGCCCCCTGTTCGAATTCGACGAAAGGTTACTGTTGATTCCGGCTTCACTCAAGGCGATATGGAACGCGAGTTAGAAAATGGGGTATGGCAACCACATGACAGCGCCGTCACATCCCCGGCACGGCCTATCGGCGGCACGCCTCGCCGCGATCGATGCCTTTGTAAAGGCGCGGTACCTCGACACTGGTCTGCTGCCGCACGCGCAGCTGCTCGTCGCGCGTGACGGCGGGATCGTCCATTTTTCGCACCAGGGTGCGGCGCGCGAGGGCGGCGCGGCGGTGGACGAGGGGTCGCTGTTCCGCATCGCCTCGATGACCAAGCCGATCACCTCGGTGGCGTTCATGACGCTGGTCGAATCGGGGCTGGTCGCGCTCGATACGCCGGTGCACGATGTGCTGCCCGCCTTCGCCGACACCGGCGTCTATCAGAGCGGCGGCGGCGGCATGCCCTTCGTCACCCGTCCGCCCGCCACGCCGATGCGCATGCTCGATCTGCTGCGCCATACCGCGGGCCTGACCTACGGCTTCCAGAACCGTTCCAACATCGACGCCGCCTATCGCGCGCAGCGGCTGGAGCGCTGGCACGGCGAACAGGACCTCGACGGCTTCGTCGCCGCGCTCGCCCGGCTGCCGCTCGAATTCCCGCCCGGCGAGGGATGGAATTATTCGGTCGCCACCGACGTGCTCGGCGCGGTCATCGAGCGGCTCACCGGGCAGACGCTCGACGTCGTGCTGCGCGAGCGGATCTTCGCGCCGCTCGGCATGGACGATACCGGCTTCCACGTGCCGCCCGACAAGATCGACCGGCTCACCGATTGCTATGCCCTCGACGCCGACGGCGAGCGCGTCCTCTACGATCGCGGCGCGCAGAGCGCCTGGGCGAAGCCGCCGCGCCTGCTGTCGGGCGGAGGCGGCCTCGTCTCGACCGCGCTCGACTATCACCGCTTCTGCCGGATGTGCGAACAGGGCGGCACGCTCGACGGCGCGCGCATCCTCGGCCGCAAGACGCTGGAGCTGATGCGGATGAACCATCTGCCCGGCGGCGGCGATCTCGCCAGCCTGTCGCGCTCGCTGTTCAGCGAGGCGCACAATGCCGGCACCGGCTTCGGGCTCGGCTTTGCGGTGACGCAGGACGTGGCGCGATCGATGCTCCCCGGCAGCGTCGGCGAATATTATTGGGGCGGCATCTTCTCCACCGCCTTCTTCATCGATCCCGTCGAGCGGCTGCACATGGTGTTCATGACGCAGTTCACGCCGTCGAGCCTCTATCCGATCCGCCGTGAGCTCAAGACGATGCTCTACGCGGCGCTCGATTGACCCTTAGGAAGGATGCCCGAATGACCTCGCCGATCCGCACCGAACGCCATGGCGACGTGCTCGTCATCATCGCCGACAATCCGCCGGTCAACGCGCTCGGCGCCGCGGTCCGCCAGGGTCTCGAAGCGGCGATCGAGGAGGGCGAGGCGGACGGCGCGATCGCCGCGATGGTGATCCGCTGCGACGGCCGCACCTTCTTCGCCGGCGCCGACATCACCGAATTCGGCAAGCCCCCGGTCGAGCCGATGCTGCCCACCGTCGTCGACCGGATCGAGGCGAGCAGCAAGCCCGTCGTCGCGGCGATCCACGGCACCGCCTTGGGCGGCGGCTGCGAGGTCGCGCTCGGCTGCCATTACCGGGTCGCCGTGCCCTCCGCCAAGATCGGCACGCCGGAGGTCAAGCTCGGCCTGCTGCCCGGCGCGGGCGGTACGCAGCGGCTGCCGCGGCTCGCCGGCGTGCGGCTGGCGCTGGAGATGACCGCCAAGGGCGACCCGATCTCCGCCAAGCGGGCGCAGGAGGCGGGCCTGATCGACCGGATCGTCGGCGAGGACAGCCTCGCCGCCGACGCAGTCGCCTTCGCCGGCGAGGTGAAGGCGGTGCGGCCGATCCCGCGCGCCTCAGAACGCGCGGTGCAGCCCGATCCCGAGGCGGTCGCCGCCTTCCAGAAGGAGAATGCCCGCCGCTTCCGCAGCTTCGACGCGCCGGCGGCCAACATCGCCTGCGTCGTCAAGGCGACCGAAGTGCCGTTCGACCAGGGCATCGCCTTCGAACGGAAGGAATTCCTGCGGCTGATGACCGGCAACCAGTCGGCCGCCCAGCGCCATATCTTCTTCGCCGAACGGCAGGCCGCGAAGATCGACGACGTGCCGGCCGACACGCCGCTGCGTCCGATCAGGCGCGTCGGCGTGATCGGCGCGGGCACGATGGGCGGCGGCATCGCGATGAACTTCCTGTCGGCGGGGATCCCGGTGACGATCGTCGAGATGGCGCAGGAGGCGCTCGACCGCGGCACCGGCGTGATCCGCAAGAATTATGAGGCGACCGCCGCCAAGGGGCGGATGACGTCGGGACAGGTCGACACCGCGATGGCGGCGCTGATCCCGACGCTCGACTTCGATGCGCTCGCCGACTGCGATCTGGTGATCGAGGCGGTGTATGAGACGATGGCGGTCAAGCAGGAGATCTTCGGCCGGCTCGACGGCATCGCCAAGCCGGGCGCGATCCTTGCCTCGAACACCTCCTATCTCGACATCGACGCGATCGCCGCCTGCACCAGCCGGCCGCAGGACGTGCTCGGCATGCATTTCTTCTCGCCCGCCAATGTGATGAAGCTGCTCGAGGTGGTGCGCGGCGCCAAGACCGCGCCGGACGTGCTCGCGACGGTGATGGCGCTCGCCAAGACGATCCGCAAGGTCGCGGTGGTCGCGGGCGTCACTTATGGCTTCATCGGCAACCGCATGCTGATGCCGCGGCAGGTCGAGGCCAACAAGCTGCTGCTCGAAGGCGCGACGCCCGAGCAGATCGACCGCGTCCACGTCGCCTTCGGCATGCCGATGGGGCCGTTCCAGATGGCCGACCTCGCCGGCGTCGACATCGGCTGGCACCGCGACCCGAACCGGATCGAGAACGTCCGCGACGCGCTCGCCGCCGAAGGGCGCTGGGGCCAGAAACGCCAAGCCGGCTTCTACGACTATGACGAGAAGCGCAATCCGTCCCCCTCGCCGCGCGTCGCCGAGATCATCCAGGACTGGCGCGACAAGACCGGCACGCCGCAGCACGAGGTGACCGACGAGGAGATCGTCGAACGCACGCTCTACCCGATGGTCAACGAAGGCGCGCTGATCCTGGAGGAAGGCAAGGCGCAGCGCGCGTCCGACGTCGATGTCGTGTGGATCTACGGCTATGGCTGGCCGGTCTATCGCGGCGGCCCGATGTTCTGGGCGAAGACCGAGGGTTACGACAAGGTCGTCGCCGGGCTGGAGAAGCATGGCTTCACGGTCGCGCAGAGCCTGAAGAGCGGCAGCATCAAGTAACGATCGCGATCGCGCCAGCGATCCGCAGGGAGAGGACATTATGACCGACCTCGACACCTTCCGCACCCAGACCCGCGCCTGGCTGGCGGACCATTGCCCGCCCGAGATGCTCGAGCCGGTGCGCTCCGACGCCGACATCTGCTGGGGCGGGCGGCGCTACGATCCCGCCGCCAACCCGCCGCAGGCGCGTTGGCTGAAGGCGATGGCGGAGCGCGGCTGGACCGTGCCCGACTGGCCGGCGGCCTATGGCGGCGGCGGCCTGTCCGCGGCGGAGACCAAGGTGCTGCGCGAGGAGATGGCGGCGATCCGCGCGCGCAATCCGCTCAACTCGTTCGGCATCTCGATGCTTGGGCCGGCGCTGCTCAAATACGGCACCGAGGCGCAGAAGCTGGAGCACCTCCCCAAGATCGCGCGCGGCGAGATCCGCTGGTGCCAGGGCTATTCCGAACCCAATGCCGGCAGCGATCTCGCCGGCCTCGCCACCAGCGCGGAGGACGGCGGCGATCATTATATCGTCAACGGCCAGAAGGTGTGGACCAGCTATGCCGACAAGGCCGACTGGATTTTCTGCCTGGTGCGTACCAGCAAGGAATCGAAGCAGGGCGGGATCAGCTTCGTGCTGTTCGACATGGCGACGCCCGGCGTCTCGACCAAGCCGATCCTGCTGATCAGCGGCTATTCGCCTTTCTGCGAGACCTTCTTCGACGACGTGAAGGTGCCCAAGGCCAATCGCATCCACGACGAGAACAAGGGCTGGGACGTCGCCAAATACCTCCTCGGCCACGAGCGCGAGATGATCAGCGGCATGGGCCTCGGCGGCGGCGGGCGCAATCCGCTGGTCGAGGGGGCGATCGCCACCATCGGCGTCGATGCTGACGGCCGCCTCGCCGATCCGGTGCTGCGTACGCAGATCGCGCTGTTCGAGGTGCGCGCCAGGGCGTTCGGTGCGATGAGCGAGCGGTTCATCGACGAACTCAAGGCCGGGCTCGCCCATCCCGCCCAGCCGAGCATGATGAAATATGTCGGCACCGAGCTGAACAAGGACCGCCACGAGCTGATGATGGCGGCGGGCGGCTCGGACGCCCTGGAGTGGGAGAGCGAACGCTCGCGCACCGGGGCGATGCCGCGCGCCTGGCTGCGCACCAAGGCCAATTCGATCGAGGGCGGAACCAGCGAGATCCAGCTCAACATCATCGCCAAGCGCATCCTCGAGCTGCCGGGCACCTAGAGCGAGATCGGGCTCCTGCGGAAGCAGGAGCCCAGGGCCATGAAGCGGCACGCCCGGAACCCTGGGTTCCGGCCTCCGCCGGAACACGGGAATGCAACCATGCCTCTCTACCTCAACGACGAACAGACGATGCTCCGCGACACCGCCAAGGACTTCGTCGCCGAACATGCCCCGGTCGCGCATCTGCGTGGCCTGCGTGACGCCAACGACCCGACCGGCTTCTCGCGCGACCTGTGGAAGCAGTTCGCCGAGATGGGCTTCACCGGCATCCTGATCGACGAGGCGCATGGCGGCCTCGGCCTCGGCCATGTCGAGGCGGGCGTGGTGCTGGAGGAGATCGGCCGCAACCTTTCCCCGTCGCCCTTCCTGTCGACCGCGGTGGCGGCGGTGGCGGCCTTGCAGGGCAGCGCGCAGGCGGGCGAATGGCTGCCGCGGATCGCGGCCGGCGACGCGATCGCGGCGCTGGCGATCGACGAGGGGCCGAAGCATCGCGACCGGATCGCGATGACCGCCGAACGGGCCGGCAACGGCTTCCGCCTCACCGGTGCCAAACAGTTCGTCGCCCACGGCCATGTCGCCGACCTGCTGATCGTCGCGGCACGCACCGCCGGCGGCGAGGACGATCAGGACGGCGTCACGCTGTTCGCGGTCCCGCGCGATGCGGCCGGACTGACCGCGACGCCCGAGCGGCTCGCCGACGCCAGCCTCGCCGCGCGCCTGCGCTTCGAGGGCGTCGAGGTCGATGCCGATGCGGTGATCGGCGAGGTCGACGCCGGCCGTGACCCGCTCGGCCGCCTGCTCCGCGCCGGTCGGACGGGCGCGGCGGCGGAACTGGTCGGCGTCGGCGGCGGCGCGATGGACATGACCGTCGGCTATCTGAAGGAGCGCAAGCAGTTCGGCACGACGATCGGCAGCTTCCAGGCGCTGCAGCATCGCGCCGCGCATCTCTACAGCGAAATGGAGGTGGCGCGCGCCGCGGTGCTCAAGGCGCAGCAATTGCTCGATGCGGGCAGCGATCGCGCCGACGAGGCGGTGTCGGTCGCCAAGGCGATGACCGGCATGGCGACGACGCTGTCGGTACAGGAAGCCATTCAGATGCATGGTGGCATCGGCATGACGGATGAGTATGACGTCGGCTTCTACATGAAGCGGGCGCGGGTGCTCGCGGAACTGTTCGGCGACGTCGGCTTCCACGCCGATCGTCTGGCGAGGCATGCGGGATATTGATGGACGAAACGGCTTCTTCACACTCGGGACCGCCCCGGAAAACGCCGGACGAGCTGGCGGCGATGCTGGTGACGCTGCTCGATGTCGAGGAGATCGACACCGACCTGTATCGCGGCGCGCGCCAGCCGGGCGGCCGCGGGCGGGTGTTCGGCGGTCAGGTGATCGCACAGGCGTTGCAGGCGGCACAGCGGTCGGTCGAGGACAAGGCCGCACATTCGCTCCACGCCTATTTCATGCGCGCGGGCGACGAAGATTTCCCGATCGTCTTCCGCGTCATCCGCGACTTCGAAGGGCGCAGCTTCGCGACACGGCGCGTCGTCGCGTTGCAGAAGGGACAGCCGATCCTCAACCTCGCCGCCTCCTTCCAGCTGCCCGAAGACGGCTTCCACCATCAGAATGCGATGCCCGACGTGCCGCCGCCCGAGGCGCTCAAATCGGAACAGGAGCTGCGCCTCGCCATCGCCGATCAGGTGCCCGAGAAGGTCCGCGCCTTCTTCCTGCGCCGCCAGAATGCGATCGAGATGCGGCCGCTCTATCCGCGCAGCTGGTTCCAGCCGGTCAAACGCGAGCCGAGCAACGCCGCCTGGTTCCGCGTCGCCGCACCGATCGGCGACGACCCGCAATTGCACCGGGCCGCGCTCGCCTACGCCTCGGACATGGCGCTGATGGCGACGGCGATGATGCCGCACGGCGTCAACTGGCTGATGCCGGAGATGCAATGCGCCAGCCTCGACCATGCGCTATGGCTGCACGAACCGTTTCGCGCCGATGAATGGCTGCTCTACACCACCGACAGCCCCTGGGCGGGCCACGCCCGCGGCATGAACCGCGGCAGCATCTTCACCCGCGACGGCCGGCTGGTCGCGAGCGTCGCGCAGGAAGGGCTGATGCGCCGGCGCGGCTAGTCGATGAAGGGCAGCTGTGGCGGGAGCACCTTCATGCCGGGCTTGCCGATCCGGTAGAAGACGCGCTCGATACAGCCGGTATAGCCATGCGGTGACGGTGGCATCGTCACCGCCCTGACCATGCTGGTCGCCGCCTCGCCGAAATCGCTTGCCGGTTCGGCGGCCAGCACACGGATATTACCTGTCTGTCCCCACGAGGCGACATCGAAGGCGATGATCGCCCAGCCTTCGATGTTGCGGCGGCTATAGGCGGCAGGATAGCGCAGGTCGGGCTTGCGATCATAGTCGTGCGTCAGCGGACAGGTGGCGTCCGCCGGCCGGACGCTCGCTTCCTCAGGTGTAGGCGGCGCCGCCAGCGTCGTCGCGCCCTTCCAATAACGGAAGGCGCAGCCGTGCCGCACGCCGCGTTCGAACCGTGACCGCGCCACCGCCGCCCGCGCCGCCGCGTCGAGCGCCGGCGATTCGCTTGAGGCGATGGTGTGCGGCCGCACCGGCTTGCCGTTCGCGGCAACGTCATAGCCGACCATCGTTGTACTGAGATATCCGGGCTGCGCGGGCAGTGATTTGAACGGCGGAAAGGCGCGCAGCGACACCTCCGGCTCGGGATTGCTGCAATCCTCCCCGGCGGGCAGCAGCTTGACCCAGATTTCGTGCGGCATGGTCGGGCTGGTCGCGGCATAACTGGCAAGATCGGCGATCGATGCCGTTGCCAGCGGCACGACATGGGGCGTGAAGGTGACGGTGCAGCCCGCGCGTTCCCCGCCGGCCGCGAAGCGCGCCGCGGCCAGCGCGGGGACGATATCATCCGCATAGGGACGGTAGCCGGTGCGGACCGGGCTGATCGACAGCGGCCGGCCGGTCGCATCGATGCGGAAATCGATCGCCAACGGGGTCAGGTTCGACATGCCGTTCCAGACCATCGTACCCTGCGGATCGGCGGGACGCACCACCCGCTCGGCGGCGACCCGCTCACCGCCGCGGCAGAGGACCGGGCTCATCGTCCAGCGCAGCAGCGCCTGTCGACTCGGCTCGGCCGGCGGCGCCGGCGGAACGGTGGGCAGGAGGGCGGCGGCGAGCAGCAACATCATGGGCGCAGGCTGCCCCGTAATCGTGACGGTAACAAGTCACCCCCGTAAGCACCTGTCAGACCGCGGTCTTGCCATAGTCCTGGCGCGTCACCGGGTGGCTCGACGACAGTCCGCCGTCCACCACGATCGCCTGGCCGTTGACGTAGCTCGCCTCGTCGGAGGCGAGGAACAGCGCGACCCGCGCCAGCTCCTCCGGCTGCGCGCCGCGGCGCAGCGGATTGAGCCGGCCGAGCCGGTCGCCCTTGCCGGCGTCACGCGCGAAGTCGAACACCGGCTGGGTCATGCCGGTCTCGGTCAGGCCGGGGCAGAGCGCGTTGACGCGCACGTCGCTCCCCGACAATTGCTGCGCGGCGACCGCGGCGAGGTTGATCACCCCCGCCTTGGACGCCGAATAGGCCGGCGATCCCGCGCCCGAGCGCAAGCCGGCGACGCTCGCGGTCAGCACGATCGCGCCGCCGCCGCGCGCGGCGATCCGCGGCGCGCCATGCTTGATCGCGAGGAACGGCCCGATCAGGTTGACGCGCAGCACCTCGCCGATCAGCGCGACATCGGTATCGAAGATATTCGCCATGCCGCCCGAGATACCGGCATTGGCGAAGACGATGTCGAGCCCGCCGAACGCGCTGTCGGCAAGTGCCATTGCGCGCTGCACATCACCCTCGTCACCCGCGTCGATGCGGATCGCGCGCGCGATGCCGCCGGCGTCGGCGATCGCGGCGGCGACCGCCTCGCCCGCGTCGCTGCGATCGGCGACGATCACCTGTCCCCCCTCGGCGGCGAAGGCGAGCGCGGCGGCGCGGCCGATGCCGCTGCCGGCGCCGGTGACGAGGATCGATCTGCCGTCGAAGCGTGCCATCTGTCCTCCCGAAGTCACGCGCCGGCCGCCTGCGCGAACTGCCAGCTCGCCGCGGCGAGCCGATGGACCTGCGCCGCGGACCGTTCCGCCTGCGCGCTCGATGCGGTGCCGTCGACGATGCGCTTCTTGATGCCCTGGACGATGCCGGTCAGCCGGAACAGATTATAGGCGAAATACCAGTTGAGGTCGGGCATCCCGTCACGACCGGTCCGCGCGCAATAGCGCGCCACCACCTGCTCCATGGTCGGGATGCCGGTGGCGGCACCGGTCTGCCCCTTCACCCCCGACCGTCCCTCCGGCTCGGTCACCCAGCTCATCAGGAAGTAGGAGAAATCGGCGAGCGGATCGCCGAGCGTCGACAATTCCCAGTCGAGCACCGCCGTCACCCGCGGTTCGGCGGGGGCGAAGATCATATTGTCGATGCGATAGTCGCCGTGGACGATCGCGGTGCGCGTCTGTTCGGGCACGGTGCGCGGCAGGAAGTCGATCAGCCGCTCCACCTCGGGCATCGACTCGGCCTCGCTGGCGCGATACTGCCGCGTCCAGCGTTCGACCTGGCGCGCGAAATAATTGCCCGGCCGGCCGTAATCGCCGAGCCCCGCCGCGACATAGTCGACGGCGTGCAGGTCGGCGAGCGTATCGACCATCGCCTCGTAGAGCGCCGTGCGCTCGGCCGGCGCATGGTCCGGCAGCGTGCCGTCCCACAGTGAGCGGCCGTCGACCAGCGCCATGACGTAGAAGACCGCGCCGATCACGCCTTCGTCGTGGCACAGGGCATAGGGTCGTGCGACCGGGAAGCCGGTCGGATGCAGGCCGGCGATCAACCGGAATTCGCGATCGACCGCATGGGCGGAGGGCAGCAGCGACCCGAACGGCTTGCGCCGCAGCACATAGGCGCCCGACGGGCTGTCGATCCGATAGGTCGGGTTGGACTGGCCGCCGGCGAATTTGGCATAGCGGATCGGCCCGGCGAAGTCGGCGACGTTCGCCTCCAGCCAGGGGGTGAGCCGGGCGAGGTCGAGCCGATCCTTGTCGGCGACGGGGATGGTGTCGGTCATGCGAAGGTGATCACGGTGCGCGTCGCATCGCCCTGCCGCAGCGTCGCGAACGCATCGTTGATCCGCGCCAGCGGCAGCCGTTCGGCGATGATCGTATCGAGGTCGAGCAGGCCGCGCAGATAGAAATCGACCAGCCGCGGGATATCGACCGGAAAGCGGTTGCTGCCCATCAGCCCGCCCTGCAACCGCTTGCCCGACAGCAGGTCGATCGCGGACAGGCCGACCCGCTCGCCCGGCGGCAGCATGCCGAGGATCGTCGCGGTACCGCCGCGGCGCAGCACCTTGACCGCGGTCGCGGCACTGTCGGTGCGGCCGACCGCCTCGATGGCATGATGGACACCGCCGCGGGTCAGCGCTATCACCGCATCCGCCGCGGTTGGATCGGCCGCGTCCAGGCTGTGCGTCGCGCCCAGTTGCTCGGCGAGCGCGCGCTTCTCCGCGACCGGATCGAGCGCGATGATCCGGCCCGCGCCGGCGATCCGCGCGGCATTGACCGCGGCGAGGCCGATGCCGCCACAGCCGATCACGCACACCGTCTCGCCGGGCGTCACGTCGCTGGTGTTGAACACCGCGCCCGCGCCGGTCGTCACCGCGCAGCCGAGCAGCGCGGCGCGGTCGAGCGGCATCGCCGGATCGATCGCGACGCAGGCATGGTCGTGGACGAGCATCAGCTCGGCATAGGCGGACAGGTTGAGCATCTGCGCGACCGGTCTGTCGCCGAGCATCAGCCGCGGCGGCGCGCCCTTCGGCCGGCGCACCGCGGCATCGACGCACAGCGCCATCCGCCCGGTGACGCAGAATTCGCATTGCCCGCAATAGGCGGACAGGCAGGTGACGACCGGATCGCCGACCTTGACCGTGCGCACCTCGCTGCCGACCGCCTCGACGATCCCCGCCGCCTCGTGGCCGGGAATCGTCGGCAGCGCATGCGGATAGACGCCGTCGACGAAATGCAGGTCGGACCGGCAGACGCCGACCGCGCAGGTGCGGATCAGCACCTCGTGCGGCAGCGGATCGGCGACGGTGACGTCCTCGATCGTCAGCGGCGCGCCCGCCGCGTGGAGCACCGCCGCCTTCATCGCCGGTCGGGCCGCGGGGCCGCAGCATCGGCGTGGCGGCCGAATTCGGCGCGGGCGATCGCGCGACTGTGCACCTCGTCGGGGCCGTCGGCGAAGCGCAGCGTCCGCATCGCCGCCCAGGCATGGGCGAGGTGGAAGTCCTGCGACACGCCGCCGCCGCCATGCGCCTGGATCGCGTCGTCGAGGATCTGCAAGGCCATGGTCGGTGCGGCGACCTTGATCATCGCGATTTCGAGCTGCGCCGATTTGTTGCCGGCGCGGTCCATCATGTCCGCCGCCTTGAGGCAGAGCAGCCGCGTCATCTCGATATCGATCCGCGCCTTGGCGATGCGCTGCTCCCACACCGACTGATCGGCGATCCGCTTGCCGAAGGCGACGCGGCCGAGCAGCCGCCGCGCCATCGCCTCGATCGCGGTCTCGGCGACGCCGATCGTCCGCATGCAATGATGGATGCGGCCCGGCCCCAGCCGCCCCTGCGCGATCTCGAACCCCCGCCCCTCGCCAAGCAGCATGTGATCGACCGGCACGCGCACGTCGCGCAGCACCACCTCGCCATGGCCGTGCGGCGCATGGTCATAGCCGTAGACGCTGAGCATTCGCTCGATCGTCACGCCGGGCGTGTCCATCGGCACCAGGATCATGCTCTGCTGCGCGTGGCGCGGCGCGTCGGGATCGGTCTTGCCCATGACGATCGCGATGCGGCACCGCGGATCGCCGACCCCGCTCGACCACCATTTGCGGCCGTTGATGACGTAGTGATCGCCGTCGCGGACCATCGAGGTTTCGATGTTGGTCGCGTCGGACGAGGCGACCGCCGGCTCGGTCATCAGGAAGGCCGAGCGGATCTCGCCGTGCATCAGCGGCGCGAGCCAGCGCTGTTTCTGCGCCAGCGTGCCGTAGCGGTGCAACACCTCCATATTGCCGGTGTCGGGCGCGGAGCAGTTGAACACCTCCGCCGCCCAGTCGATCCGCCCCATCTCTTCCGCGCACAGGGCATATTCGAGGTTGGTGAGCTGCGTGCCTTCGAACACGAAGCGGTCGTCGACATGCGCCTGCCCCGAATGCGGCGGCATGAACAGGTTCCACAACCCCGCCGCCCTGGCCTTGGCCTTGCACGCCTCGATCGTCGGGATCACCTTCCACCGCTCGCCGCTCGCCGCCTCGGCGTCATGCTCGGCGCGGCGCGGGCGGATCTCGGCGTCGATGAAGGCGCGCACGCGGTCGCGAAATTCGGTCTCGCGTTGGCTCAGCGTGAAATCCATCCAACCTCTCCAGCCGTTCTCTCGCCATCGTCTAGGCCATACCGCACATTCGGTAAAGCGCCGACCAGCGCCCCCTCGCCACGCCGGGCGTGGATCGGCAAGGCATGTAGAAAACACTGTTTCTTCGAAACCAGCATTGGTAGACGGGCGGCATGGAGCAACGCGAGGCGGACGCCACCGGCGTCACCAATGATGAGGAGACGGGCACGAAGCGCTTCCGCGCCAAGCGCGACGCGATCCTGGCCGCCGCCGCCGAGGCGATCAACGAACAGAGCGCCAAGGGCATGACCTTCGCCGACGTCGCCCGCCGCGTCGGCCTCAACACCACTAGCGTCACTTATTACTTCAAGCGCAAGGAAGATCTCGCCGCCGCCGCGTTCGAGCATACGCTCGATCAGTTGCTCGCGATGATCGACGAGGCGCATGCCGCCGCGACGCCGCGCGAGCGCGTCCGACGCTATCTGTCGCTCAACATGGAACGGTTGACGCGCGTCCAGCGGGGCGAGGAACGCGCCATGGCGGTGCTGTCCGATCTGCGTGCGACCGAGGAACCCAACCGTACCCGATTGCTGAATCGCTGGCGCGAGGTGTTCCGGCGAACGCGCGGCCTGTGGGGCCCGCCGGCCAATCGTGCCGAGACCGACCTGTTCGGCGCCCGCGCGCACGTGCTGCTCGAAAACACCTTCTGGCTGCCGGTCTGGCTGGTCCGCTACGAGCCCGACGAATATGCCCGCGTCGAGGCGCGGCTGATGGACGTGTTCGAATCCGGCATCGCCGCCGCGGACGTGGCCTGGACGCCGCAGCCGATCGACCTGACGCACGACGAGGGCGAGCCGGGCCGCGCCGCCTTCCTGCTCGCGGCGACGCGGCTGATCAACGAACTCGGCTATCGCGGCGCCTCGGTGCAGCGGATCGCCGCCGAGCTCAACGTCACCAAGGGCAGCTTCTACCATCATCTCGATGCCAAGGACGATCTGGTGATCGCCTGCTACCGGCGCAGCTTCGACACCATCTCCGACACGCAGCGGCAGGCCGATGCCGCGGGCGGATCGCACTGGCAGCGGCTGGTCAGCACGATCGCGACGCTGCTCGACGTCCAGTTCGCCGAGCGTACGCCGCTGCTCCGCACGACGGCGCTGTCAGGCCTGCCGGGCGAGGTGCGCAGCGCGATGGTCGATCGCTCCAACCGGATCGCGCGCCGTTTCGCCGGCACGATGATGGACGGCATCGCCGAAGGATCGATCCGCGCGGTCGATGCGCTGATCGCGGCGCAGGCGCTGATGGCGTTGCAGAATGCCGCGTTCGACATGCGCAAATGGGCGGCGGCGATGCCGCGCGATCGCGCCGTCGCCATCTACGCCTCGACGCTGCTGTTCGGTCTGTTCGACGATCGCGCGATCCGCGGCTGACCGACCGCCGGCGACAGCTTGTTACACTTTTCTCCCGTGCCGACACACGCCGGCGACACCCGCCTACGATAGGCAAGACCGGATGGACGGGGATTGGCCCCGCCGGGGTGGAGGTGCAGGTGATACGCAGGACTTTGGCGACGATGATGGCCGCGGGCATGATCGCGGGCGCGGCGGGCGCGCAGACGCCGCCGCCGCCACCACCCCCGCCCGGCGCAGGCGGCGGGATGATGCGGCTCGACGCGGATCACGACGGCGTCATCACGCGGGCCGAGATGCTCGCGGAGGCGGATGCGCGCTTCACCGCGATGGACACCAACAAGGACGGCACGGTGACGCCGGACGAACGCGAGGCCGCCCGCGCCGCGATGCGGGCGCAATGGCGCGGCCGGGATCGCCGCGCCGGTGACGCGCCGCCGCCGCCGCGCGACGGCGCCCGCCCGCCCCGCGAGGGCGCCGAGGCGATGACCCGTGCGCAAGCGCTCGACCATGCCGGGCGACGCTTCGACCGGCTCGACACCAACCATGACGGCAAGCTCGACGCGGCCGAACTCGCCGCGGCGCGGCCGATGCGCGGCCCCCGCGACAATGGCATGCCGCCCGCCCCGCCGGAGCAATAAGATACGGATCGGACGGGCCTTCGGTCCGTCCGGCCTTTGCAGGAGAGGTGCGCCGTGGCTAATGCCGAAGCGATGGGAGACATGCCGCACCTGCTGCTCGTCGACGACGAGCGTTCGATCCGCGAGCCGCTCGCGCAATATCTCACCAAACAGGGATTCCGCGTCACCCAGTCGGCGGATGCGGAAAGCGCGCGGATGCGGCTTGCCGCTTATGCGATCGATCTCGTCATCCTCGACGTGATGATGCCGGGCGAGGACGGCCTGTCGCTCTGCCGCCATATCGCCGCGACCAGCGACACGCCGGTGATCCTGCTCACCGCCAAGGCGGAGGAGACCGACCGGATCGTCGGGCTGGAGATGGGCGCCGACGATTATGTCGTGAAGCCCTTCTCGCCGCGCGAACTGGCGACGCGGGTCAAGGTGGTGCTGCGCCGCCTCACCGCCGGCGGCGCGCGCCAGCATGCGCCGGAAAGCGGCTCCTATGCCTTCGCCGGCTGGGTGCTCAAGACCGGCGAGCGGGCCCTGGTGGATCGCGAGGGCGTGTCGGTGCCGCTGTCGACCGGCGAATATAACCTGCTGCTCGCGCTGGTGACGCGGCCGCGGCAGGTGCTGACCCGCGACCAGTTGCTCGACCTGACGCAGGGGCGCGAAGCGGCGGCGTTCGATCGCGCGATCGACAATCAGATCAGCCGCCTGCGCCGCAAGATCGAGACCGACGCCAAGCTGCCCGAGATCATCAAGACGGTGTGGGGCGGCGGCTATACACTGGCGGCGGAGGTGACGCGGCTGTGAGATGGTGGCCGCGCAGCCTTGCCGGCCAGATGGCGGTGCTGATCGCGCTCGCGCTGTTCATCGCGCAGGCGGTGAATTTCGGGCTGGCGCTGCGCGAGCGCGCCGCCTTCCGCCTCGCCCAGGCGACGCGGCCGGTGGCGATCCGCATCGCCGACGCGCTCGAGCGCGAGGCGCAGGGCGGCCGACCAATCGCGCCGGACCATGGCCGCATCCGCCGCGCCACCCGCGCGGTGATCCCCGCCGGCCTGCCGCGCCTGCCCGAACTCGCAGCCGAACTGCGGACGCAGCTGCGCGAACAGGGCGTCGACGTCGGGCGGATCGACACCGGCCTGCGCGACTGGGCCGAGGTCGACGATGCGACGCAGCGGCGCGACGCATCGCGCGGTGAACGGGTCCGGCGCGAGCGCGACCATCCCGAACAGATGCTGCTGATCGCGATCGAACAGCCGCGGCACGGCTGGCTGACGGTGATCGTGCCATGGGACGACGACGGCGGCGTGCGGCTGTTCTGGCGCCTATTCCTGCAGACGCTGATCCTCTACGGCGTCGTGCTGCTGCCGGTGCTGTGGATCGCACGGCATATCGCGCGGCCGCTGCGCGAGCTGACCGCGGCGGCGCAACGCTTCGGACGCGGCGGCGGCGAGCCACCGGTCGCCGTGGTCGAGCGTGGCCCGGCCGACATCATCCTGCTCGTCCGCTCGTTCAACGCGTTGCAATGGCGCGTCACCGCGATGCTCGACGAGAAGGACCGGATGCTCGGTGCGATCGGCCACGATCTGCGCACGCCGCTCGCCGCCTTGCGCGTCCGCATCGAATCGGTCGACGATGATACCGACCGCGCGCGCATGGCGGAGACGATCGCCGAGATGAACCGCACGCTCGACGATATCCTGTCGCTCGCACGGATGGGGCGGCCGAGCGAACCGCTGACCGAAGTCGACCTTGCCGCCCTGGTCGATGCGGTGGTCGAGGATTTCCGCGATCTCGGCCAGGACGTCGCCTTCGAGGAAGCGGCACGGCTGCGCATGCGGCTGCGCCCCTCGCTGATCCGCCGCGCGATCCGCAACCTCATCGAGAATGCGGTCAAATATGGCGGCAGCGCCGAGGTGCGGCTGATCGCCGAGCCCGCCAGCGTGTGTATCGAGGTCGCCGATCGCGGGCCGGGCATCCCCGACGATCGGCTTTCCGACGTGTTCGAGGCGTTCACCCGGCTGGAGACGTCGCGCAATCGCGACACCGGCGGCATCGGCCTCGGCCTCGCGCTGGCGCGGACGATCGTGCGCGAGGCGGGCGGCGACGTGCGGCTCGCCAACCGCAGCGACGGCGGGCTGTGCGCGACGATCGAACTGCCGCGCGCCGCCTGACCGTCAGTCCTCGACGATCCGGCTGTGCACCTGCGTATCGCGCATCCGCCAATAGGTGACCAGCGACACCGCGATCATCGCCGTGACATACCAGTAGAAGGCCCGCTCCATCTGCGCGCCCTTCAGCCAGAGCGCGACATATTCGGCGGTGCCGCCGAACACGGTATTGGCGATCGCATAGGGAAGCGCGACGCCGAGCGCGCGGATATGCGCCGGGAACAGCTCCGCCTTCACCACCGCATTGATCGCGGTATAGCCGGTGACGATCACCAGCGCCGCCAGGACGAGCGCGAAGGCGGCGAGCGGATCGCGCACCGTCTCCAGCGCGCGGAAGATCGGCACCGTCGCCAGCACGCCGGCGACGCCGAAGCCGATCATCAGCGGCCGCCGCCCGATCCGGTCCGACAGGGCGCCGGCGAGCGGCTGGATCAGCGCGTAGAGCGCCAGCGCGCCGGTCATCACCCAGGTCGCGGTTTCGCGGCTGAAGCCGCTGGTGTTGACCAGGAACTTCTGCATGTACGTGGTATAGGCATAGAAGGCGAGCGTGCCGCCGGCGGTGAGCAGCACCACCGTCGCCGCCTCGCGCGGGTGGGTGGTGAACAGCAGCCAGCCGCTCGATTTGGGCTTGTCCTGCGCATTGGCAAAGGCCTCGGTCTCCATCAGGCCGCGGCGGATGAAGAAGACCGCGATCGCGAGCAGCCCGCCGAGCGCGAACGGAATGCGCCAGCCCCAGCTTTCGAGCTGCGCCTCGCTCAGCACCGTCTGGAGCAGCAGCAGCGTGAACAGCGCGAGCAACTGCCCGGCGATCAGCGTGACATATTGGAAGGACGAGAAGAAGCCGCGCCGGTTGCGCCCCGCCATTTCCGACAGATAGACCGCGCTCGCGCCATATTCGCCACCGACCGACAGGCCCTGCATCAACCGCGCGACGACGAGCAGCGCCGGCGCCCCCCAGCGGATCGAATCATAGCCCGGACAGATGGCGATCAGCAGCGCGCCCGCGCACATCAGCGTCACCGACAGCGTCAGCCCCGCCTTGCGCCCGCGCCGGTCGGCATAGATGCCCATGATCCACGCGCCGATCGGCCGCATCACGAAACCGACCGCGAACACCGCCGCGGTGTTGAGCAATTGCGCGGTCGGATCGCCCTTGGGGAAGAAGTGCGGAGCGAAATAGAGGCCGAACGCCGAATAGACGTACCAGTCGAACCATTCGACCAGATTGCCCGCCGACCCGCCGAGGATCGAGCGGAGCCGCCCCGCCGGCGCGCCCGCGCTGCTCACCGCGCCGCCGCCGCCGCAAAGCCGCGCTTGCGCAGCAGCGCGCCGACATCGGGATCGCGGCCGCGGAAGGCGCGATAGGCCTCGGCGCGGTCGGTCTCGTTGCCGGTCGACAGCAGGATGCGCGCGAACCGGTCGGCGGTCGCCTTGTCCCACGGACTGCCCGCCTCTTCGAACGCCGCGAAGGTGTCGGCGTCCATCGTCTCCGACCAGAGGTAGCTGTAATAGCCCGCCGAATAGCTGTCGGACGCGAACAGGTGATTGAACTGCGGCAGGCGGTGCCGCGTCACCAGCGCGTTCGGCATGCCGATCGCGGCCAGCGTCGTCCGCTCGAACGCATCCGGATCGACGACGCCGTCCGCCACCGTGTGCAGCTTCATGTCGACGATCGCCGAGGCGAGATATTCGGTGGTGGCAAAGCCCTGGTTGAACGTCTTCGAGGCATCGATCTTGTCGAGCAGCGCCTGCGGCATCGCCGCGCCGGTCTGGTAATGGCGGGCATATTTGTCGAGGACGTCGCGGGTCAGCAGCCAATGCTCGTTCACCTGGCTGGGGAATTCGACGAAGTCGCGCGGCGTTCCGGCGAGGCCGGGATAGGTGACGTCCTGCAGCATCGCATGGATCGCATGGCCGAATTCGTGGAACAGCGTCTGCGCATCGTCGAGGCTGATCAGCACCGGCGCCCCCTTGGCGCCCTTGGCGAAATTGTTGTTGTTCGAGGACAGCACCGTCTGTGCCGGCGCGAGGCGACGCTGGCCGCGATAGGTATTCGCCCAGGCACCCGAGCGTTTGCCGGTGCGGGCGAAATCGTCGCGATAGAACAGGCCGACCTCACGGCCGTTGCGATCGGTGACGTGCCAGACGCGCATGTCGGGATCGAACACCGGTACCGTGCCGGTGATCTCCTTGAAGGTCAGCCCGTACAGCCGGTTGGCGGCATAGAGCGACCCCTGGATGATGTTGTTGAGTTCGAAATAGGGTTTGAGTTCCGCCTGATCGAGGTCGTAGCGGCGCTTGCGCACCTGTTCCTGGTAGAAGCGGTAATCCCACGGCGCGATGGTGAGCTTGGCGCCGCTCTGGTCGGCGATCGCCTGCATGTCGCGCACCTCTTCGGCGACGCGCGCGGTCGCCGCCGGCCAGACGCGCAGCATCAGCGCCATCGCCGCCGCCGGCGTCTTGGCCATCGTATCCTGCATCCGCCAGTCGGCATGCGTCGCGAAGCCGAGCAGATGCGCACGGTCGGCGCGCAGCTTGACGATCTGCGCGATCACCGCATTCGTGTCGTTGGCGTCGCCATTGTCGCCGCGGTTGGTGAAGGCGCGCCACACCTGTTCACGCAACGCGCGGTTCTGCGCGAAGGTCAGCACCGGGTCGACCGCCGAGCGGGTGTTGACGATCGCCCAGCCCGCCTGGCCGCGTTCGGTCGCCGCCGCCTTCGCCACCGCCTTGACGCTGTCCGGCACGCCGGCGAGCATCGCCTCGTCCGTCACCGCGATCGCAGTCGATTCGTCGGCGAGCAACCGCCGCGAGAATTCGCTGAACGCGCTGGCGAGCTGCTGGTTGTACTGCGACAGCCGCGCCTTCTGCGCGGCATCGAGCTTCGCGCCCTGTCGCACGAAACTGTCATAGGTGCGCGTCACCAGCCGCTGCTGCTGCGAGTCGAGCTGCGCGCGCGCCGCATATATCGCGGCGATCCGGGCGAACAGCTTGGCATCGAAGGTGATCGCGTCGGAGGCGGCGGCGATCTTCGGCGACCATTCGCGGTCGAGCGCCTGATAGGCCGGGGTGTTGCGATTGCCGGTCATCACGCCGAACAGCGTCATCACCCGGCCGAACCGCTGCCCCGCGAGCTGCATCGGCACGAAGGTGTTGGCGAAGGTCGGTGCCGCCGGATTGTCGGCGATGCGGCGATATTCGGCGGCGCGCTCGGCAAGGCCGACGGTGAACGCCTCGGGGAACAGCTCGGGCGTCACCTTGTCCCACGGCGGCACGCCGCCATAAGGGCCGGTCCAGTCGGCGAGCAGCGGATTGGTCGCGCCGGGGCGCGCCTCGGCGACGGCGGTGTCGCCGGCGACCAGCGCACCGGCGGCGAGCGGCAGGCTGACGGCAGCGGCAAGGATCAGGGGGAACACGGCGATCTCCGGATGGGTCGGCGGGCCAGCATAGCCGCTGATCCCTCCACGTCACCCCGCCGATTGCGTCGCGATACGGTCCGCCGCCGCAAGCAGCCGCCGCCCGGTCTCCGCCGCGGCGGCCGGCGTCATCGTCACCGCGATACCGCCCGGACCGTCGAGCAGCACCTGCCCGACCTCGATCGATACCTCCCCCGCCACCGTCTGGACCAACGGGGATGTCCGCCATCCATGCTCACGAGGTTTTCCAGACGCCGCAGTCCGAGTAGAGATAATCGCTGTTGAATTCGGCGGTGGTGCACAGGCCACGGTGATCGAGAATCTCGACCCGCCCGTTCTTGAAGGTGAGCAGGCCGCGCTCGCGCAAGGTGCGCAAGGTACGATTGACGTGGACGCCGGTCAGCCCGCACGCCTCGGCGAGATCGGGCTGGGTCAGCGGCAGGTCGAACTGTCCGTCCTGCGCCAGCCCGACCATCTCGAGCCGCGCATACAATTCGCAGAAGAGATGCGCGAGCCGCCCCTCGGCGCCGAGCCGGCCGAGCCGGAAGATCCATTCGCGGTGCATCGCCGCGTCGATCAGCGTCGCGAACCACAGGAAGCGGGTCAGCGTCGGATGGCGTTCGGTGATGCCGACCAGCGCCTGATGATCGAACAACGCCACCTTGACCGGCCCGAGCGTGCCGATGTCATGATCGAGCCGCCCGGTCGGAAAGCCGTGCAGATCGACGAAATCGCCCGGCACGTGGACCGAGACGAGCTGCCGATAGCCCTCGCGATCGTCCATATAGCGCGTCACATAGCCTTCGATCAGCATCATGCTGCTGTCGACCGGCTCGCCACGGCGGACGAGATGATGACGGGCGGGATAGTCCTTCACCGCCATCGCCGTATCTTCCAGCACGCGGCGTTCCTCGGGCGTCATCCGCGTCCGGCCGCGCCCCATCAGGAAGCGCCCGGTCTGCGGATAGCGCGCCACCTCGCCGTCGGTTTGATCGCTTTGCGTCGGATCGTCTCTCATCAGCCTGCTCGAACAAGGATCGTTACCGGAACGTTCCATTGCCGGGCTTGCTCCGCCAGGCAAGCACGTTCGTCTGTCGCCGCCGTCACGCCGCGCACGCCGTGATGCGATCGGCCAGATAGGCCTCCAGCTCGGCGGCGCGCGTATCCGCGCCGTGCGCGGCGAGGACGCGGCGGCGCGCGGCGGCGCCGATCGCGGCGGCGTCGCGCGTCAGCGCCGTGCGGACGTCGTCGCCGATGTCGGCCAGGATGATCTCCGCGTCGTCGGCGAGGATCGCGTCGAGCCCGTCCCAGCGATCCGAGATGATCGGCGTGCCGCACGCCGCCGCCTCGAACAGGCGGACCGAGGGCGACCAGCCCGCCGCGATCATATCGGCGCGGGTGACGTTGAGCGTGAAGCGCGACGCCGAATAGAAAGCGGCATGACCGGCGGGCGGCAGATGCTCGATCCGCTCGACATTGTCCGGCCAGTCGATGCCGGCGGGATATTGCGGGCCGGCGACCGCGAACCGGCGCTGCGGCTCGGCGCGGGCGACGTCGATCAGCAGCCGGGTCAGCGTCGGCTGGCGATCATCGCTATAGGTGCCGAGATAGCTGAGGTCCCAGCGTTTGGGCACGTCGAGCGGCCGATAGGCGGCGGTGTCGACCGAGCAATAGAGCGCGCGCGCCGTGGGCGCCTTGAACTCGCGTTCGAGCCGGTCGAGCGTCGGCCCGCCGGTGAAGCTGAGATACAGGTCGTAGCCGGGGATGATCGCCGGCGAGAGATATTCGAAATCGCCGCGCGCCAGCTTGGCGAGCGTCACCGGCGTATCGATGTCGTAGAAGGCGGTGACGCCGCATGCCTCTGCCTGCACCCAGCGCCCGACCGCGACGCCGTCGGGCACGTAGGAGCCGACGATCACCGCATCGGCCTGCGCCACCCTGCCCCGCCAGCGTTCGAGATCGGCGAGGTCGCGGTAATAGGCGAGCTCGCAATATTCGGGATCGATCAGATCGCGATGATCGCCGGCATACCAGGGCACCTCCCGTTCGAGGAACAGGATGTCGTGCCCCCGCGCGGCGAACGCCTTGAGCAAGGCACGGAAGGTGGTGGCATGGCCATTGCCCCAGGACGATCCGAGGCTGAGGCCGAGGACGACGAGCCTCATGTCGCCGCCTGCGCGCGATGCGCCCGGAACAGCGCGTCGACCTGCTCGGCGCGCAGATCGTAGGTGTGCTCCGCCAGGACGCGCCGGCGCGCCGCCTCGCCGATCGCGGCGGCGCGGTCGGGGGTCAGAGCCGCGAGATGATCGGCGACGTCCTGCCCGTCGCGGGCGACCAGCACCTCGACGTCGGGGATCAGGAACTGCTCGATCCCCTCCCATGCGTCGGTGATCAGGCAGGCGGCGGCGCCCGCCGCCTCGAACACCCGCGTCGCCGGGGAGAACCCGATATGCGCCATGCTGTCGCGCGCGACGTTGAGCACCGCGCGCGGCGTGCAGTTGAAGGCGTTATGCTCGGCGGTATAGACGTGGCCGCGGTGCCGGACGTTGTCCGGCATCGCCTTGCTCTCCCAGCCGTTGCCGCCGATCAGAAAGCGTTGCCTGGGCAGCGCGGCGGCGGGGCGGAGGAAGAATTCCTCGACCCGCGCCTCGCGATCGGGCAGCCGGTTGCCGAGGAAGGCGAGATCACAGGCGAAGCGCTCGTCGCGCGGCACCGGATGATGCGTCTCCGGATCGAGCGCATTGTAGACCGGGATGCAATGCCGTGCGCCGAAGCCGGTATAGGCGTCGACCACCGGCGGGCCGCCGCCATAGGTCAGCACCATGTCGAGCGCCGGCAGCGCGCGCAGCACCGGATGGCTCGCATCGGCGCGCATCTCGTCGAGCGTCGCGGCGGCGTCGACGTCCCAGAAGACGGTCAGCGCGTCGCCGCGCGCATGGCGGACGATGCCGTCGAGCAGTTCCGCATCGAACACACCGACGCCATTCGCCTTGACGACGATATCCGCCGCCGCCGCCTCGGCCAGCACGCCGTTCAGCGCCTCGACCGTGGCGGGATAGACCACCGACCGGGCATAGGGCGGCGGGTCGATGTCGCGGTGCTGCTGCCGATCGAACGCATCGGGTTCGTAGAAGGTGATGTCATAGCCGCGGGCGTGCAGCGCCTTGAGGATGCCGCGATAATAAGTGGCGGCACCGTTCCAGTAGCTCGATACCAGGCTGGAGCCGTAAAAGGCGATCTTCATGCAGCGTCCTTGCGGGCGTGGGGCGCGATCCGCGCGACGATGGCGAGCAGCTCGTCGACGCGATGCGCGCAGGTATGGCGGGCGAGGATCGTCTCGCGCCCCGAGGCGACGAGCGCGGCGCGCAGATCCGCATCCTCGCGCAGGTCGCGCAACGCCTGGGTCATCGCATCGCCCGATGATACCATCAGGAAATCACCGTCGCGGAACAGCCGCTCGCTGTCCTGCCACGGGGCCGAGACGAGCGGGATGCCGCAGGCGAGCGCCTCGAAGACGCGGATCGTCGGGATGCCGGGGAGGATCGTCGCATAATAGCGCCGCGGCACGTGTACCGTCGCCAGCGCGCGCGCGAACAGCCCCGGCGCGGCGGCATTCGGTGCCCAGCCGTGATAGCGCGCGCCATAGCGGGCGAGCGTCTCGCGCGCCGATTGCGGGTAGCGGACGCCGTAGATGTCGAGCGACAGTCCTGCCTCCCGCGCCGGTTCGAACAGGAAGGTCTCCAGCTCCTCGGTCCGTTCGCCGTCGCCCCAATTGCCGATCCAGACGAGGCCGTCGCGCGGGCCCTCCTCGGCCGGCGGATGGAAGCGACGGACATCGGCCGCCTCGTGCCAGGTCCATACCCGATCGCCCCAGCCCCAGCCGCGATAGACCTCGCTCAGCGCCTCACCGAAGGCGAGCACGCCGTCATAGCCGGACAGGTCATAGGCGCGCATCTGATCGGGCTCGCTGACCGCGCGATGATGCGTGTCGTGGAACAGCAACGTCCAGGGCGCGCCCCGCCGCCGCAGCCCGCCGAGCGCCGCGACCAGATCATGGTCGTTCCATTCGTGGACGATGACGAGATCGGCCCCGTCGACCATCGCCGCGACATCCGCGCCGAGCGGATAGCTGACCGAGCCGAGTTCGGGATAGGCGGCGCGATAGGCGTCGAGCCCGTCCGGCCCGTGATCGGCGACGAGATTGGCAAGGCTCCAGGCGTGTTCGGGCGCATAGACGCGGACGTCGTGGCCGCGCGCGAGCAGCTCGCTGAGCACGCCGCGGAGGAAATGCGCATTGCCGTGGTTCCAGCAGGAGACGAGGCTGTGTGTGAAATAGACGATCTTCATGCGGCGGCTCTTCGAATGGTCGGTCGGGTGAGCGTCGCGCGATACAGCGCGAGCATCTGGTCGGCGGTCGCGGCCGGTGTGTAGCGCGCGGCACGCAGCCGCGCCGCCTCGCCGAGCGCGGCGCGACGCGGACCGTCTAGCGCCAGCGCCTCGATCGCGCGGCACCAGCCGTGGTCATGGCCGTCGGCCGGCACGAACAGCGCGACCCCCTCCCACAGCTCGCGGAACGTCGGAATGTCGGCGAGGACGAGCGCACATCCCGCCTGCGCCGCTTCGAGCACCGCCAGCCCGAACGGCTCGAACCGCGCGGCGGAGACGAAGATCGGGCGCCGCGCGAGATGCCGCGCCAATTGCGCGCCCGACACCTCGCCGAGCCTATGCAGATGCTCGAGCTGGATCGTCTCGCCATGCGGCCCGCGCGTCGCGCCGGCGGCGAGGAAGGGGATCGGCAGCCGCGCCGCAGCGCGATCGAGCAGAGCGGCGTTCTTGACGTCGTCCCACAATCGCCCGACCGTCAGCGCGACGTCGGCGGGCGCGCCGGCAGGCGCGACCTCCGGCAGGCTGCGGCCATTGTGGATCGCGAGCACCGGTCGGGCGAGCGCATAATGGCGCGCGACGACCTCGGCATAAGCGGCGCTCGGCGCGACCACCCGGTCGACCGCGCGCAGCCCCGTGGCGGTGAGCGCGCGGTGCCAGCGATAAGCCGCGGCGAGCGGCACGTCTCGCGCCGCCTGCCACCAGGTCGCGACACAGCCATGCGCCACCGCAATCGACGGCAGCGGCGCTCCCGCCGCAGCAAGCGTCGGCATATTATAGTGGATGAGCTCGACGCCCTGCGCGACTGCCAGCGCGGCGATCGCCGCGCCCGCGGCCTCGACCGGCGCGGCCTCGTGACAGGTCCAGTCGAGCGGCAGGCCGGTGACGACGAGCGTCACTGCCCGGCCCGCCGCATCGAGCATCGCGCGCTGGTCGGCATTGGGCGGCGGCCCGAGCACCGCGACGACGCTGGTCACGCCGCGTGCGGCGAGCGCCACCGCCAGCTCCGCCGTATACTGCCAGACGCCGCCGACCGCATCGGTGGTCAGCAGCAGCCTCATTCCGCCGCCATCGGCTGCGGATCGGCGATGGCGATGTCGAAGCCGCGTTCGGCGGCGAGCCAGCGTGCCAGCGCCGCGACGCCCTCCCGCCAGCCGACCCGCGCCGACAGGCCCAAGGCAGCCTCCGCGGCGCGCGTGTCGGCGACGAAATAGCGCTGATCGCCGGCGCGCCAGTCGGCGGCATGGATCGCCACCTCGCGCCCGATCAATCGGCCGATATGGGCGAGCAGCACGCGCAGCGAGATCGCATTGTCCGGCCCGCCGCCAAGGTTGAACGCCCGTCCCTTGACGGTATCGATCCGCCGCCACGCCTGCAGATAGGCCTCAACCGCATTGGCGACGTCGAGGATGTCGCGGACCTGATAGCCGTCGCCGTAGAGCGTGATCGGCTGGCCTTCGAGTGCGCGGATCAGGAAATGGGCGACCCAGCCCTGATCCTCGGTGCCCATCTGGCGCTGGCCGTAGATGCAGCTCATCCGCAGCACCGCTGCAGGCACGCCGAAGCTGCGCGCATAATCGAGCACATATTGGTCGGCGGCCCCCTTCGACACGCCATAGGGCGTGTGGAAGTCGAGCGGCCGGTCCTCGCCGATGCCGTGACGCCGCACGCTCGTATCGACCGGCTGATAGGCCTCGCCCTGCCGTTCGAATTCGAGGTCGGCGAGATCGCCATAGACCTTGTTGGTCGAGGCGAAGATCACCGGCGTGCCGGGCTTGCGGCGCACCGCCTCGAGCAGGTTGAACGTGCCGAGGATGTTGATCTCAAGATCGTCGCGCGGATCGTCCATGCTGGTCGTCACCGCGACCTGCGCCGCCATGTGGAACACCGCCTGCGCCGGCGCGACCGCGCGATCGAGCGCGTCGCGGTCGCGGACGTCGGCCCGGATCGCGGTGATCCGGTCGCCGTGCCGCTCCTGCAACCAGCGCAGATTGCGCTCGACACCCGGCCGGCTGAGCGCGTCATAGACGATGACGTCATGCCCCTCGCCAGCCAACCGGTCGGCGATGTTCGAGCCGATGAAGCCGGCGCCGCCGGTGACGAGGATCGGCGCCTCAGCAGCCACGGAACGCCCCCGCTTCGCCGGATCGCTCTGCGAGACCGGCCGTCATGCGACCAGCCCCCGCTGTTCGAGCTCCGCCCGCGCCTGCGCGACATTGTCCTCGGCGCGCTGTTCGCCGACCCATTCGGCGAGTTCGGCGAGCCCTTCGATAAAATCCTGTCGCGCGGTGAAGCCGAGCCGGCGTTCGGCGAGGCTGGTGTCGCAGAAGCAATGGCGGATGTCGCCGATCCGCGCCTTGCCAACGATCTCCGGGCGGATGTCGTTCTTGTTCATCGCCTTGGCCAGCGCCTCGGCGACCTGCGTCACCGACCGGTCCTGGCCCGAACCGATGTTGAACGTCTCGCCGACCGCCTCGGGCAACACTAGGGCATCGGCGAAGGCGCGCGCCACGTCGCTGACGTGGACGAAGTCGCGGCGCTGCTCGCCGTCCTCGAAGATCATCGGCTGCTGGCCGTTGAGCAGGCGCGAGGCGAAGATCGCCAGTACGCCGGTATAGGGGTTGGACAGCGCCTGACCCGGACCATAGACGTTGAACAGGCGCAGGCAGACCCCCTCGATCCCATAGGGCTTGGCCATGATATGGGTGGTGCGCTCCTGCACATATTTGTTGAGCGCGTAGATTGAGGCGAGGCTCGGCCGCTTCCATTCCGGCGTTGCGATCGGGGTCAGCGGGCGGCCCTGCGCGTCGGTCGGGTCCCAGTTCGCCATGCCGTCGCGCACCGCGCCGCGCTCGGCGTCCTCGATCGTACGGCCGTCGGCGTCGCGATACAGGCCCTCGCCGTAGATCGACATCGACGAGGCGGTGACGACGCGCCGCACCGGCTGGTCGATCAGTTTCTCGAACAGCACCGCGGTGCCGACATCGTTGGTCGAGGTATAGCGCTCGACCTCGTACATCGACTGGCCGACACCGACTTCGGCGGCGAGGTGGATGACGCTGTCGACGCCGTCGAGCGCGCGGGTCACGGCGGCACCGTCGCGCACGTCGCCGCGGATCAGCTCGATGTCGTCAGAGAGCAGCGGCGGCCGGTCGACCTCGCCGTGCACCTGCGGAATGAGACTGTCGAGAACGCGCACGTGATTGCCGCGGCGCAGCAATTCTTCTCCAACGAAGCGGCCTATGAAGCCCGCCCCACCCGTGATCAATACCGTTTCGGTCATAGTCTATTGATCCGGATCAACGACACCACCGCTGTATTGCTGTCTTTTCTGTTCATCCGCCGACCCGCCCCCAATTGGCGATTATTCGCTACGTTTGTGGAACGAAGGTTCTTCTTCTTTGTTCCTACGGGGTTATGCGGTAATCTCGTTAACCGAGATCAATCCGTTGTTGGGGATGACCGGGCGGCATGGGGGATGGCGGCGGAATGGCGGGACAGTGACGGCGACCTTTCTCCTGATCCGCCACGCGGCCCATATCGATCTCGACCAGCGGCTGTCGGGTCGTCGCGCCGGTGTACCGCTGAGCGAGGCCGGACGCGCGCAGGCGGCGGCGCTCGGCCGCGGCCTGGCAGCGCGACGCGCGGACATGCCGATCGAGCGGATCCTGTGCAGCCCCCTCGAACGCACGCGCGAAACCGCCGCCGCGATCGCCGCCGCCTGTGGCCTGCCGGCGCCCGAACCGATTGACGCGCTCACCGAAATCGACCTCGGCGACTGGACGGGCATCGCCTTCGCCGATCTCGGCGGACCGGACTGGCAGGCGTGGAACGATCATCGCGACACCGCCCGCGTCCCCGGCGGCGAGACGATGGCGGAGGCGCAGGCGCGGATCGTCGGCTATATCACCACCGCCGCGACGCAGCAGGACGGCGCGCATATCGCGCTGGTCAGCCATTCCGACATGATCCGCGGCGCGGTCGCCTTCGCGCTCGGCCTGCCGCTCGACCGGCTGCTCCGCTTCGACGTCGGCCCCGCCTCGGTCAGCCGCATCGTCGTCGGCGACTGGGGCGCCAGGCTCATCAGCCTCAACGAACAGGTCGCTGCATGACACCCGAAACGCTGCAAGCCGAGGTCGATCGCCTCGCCCCCTGGTTTCACAACATCGACCTCGGCCACGGCATCCACACCGCGCCCGATCATTTCCTCGGCGACTATCCCCGCTTCAAGTACCGGCGCTTCGCCGATGCGCTGCCCGCCGACCTCACCGGCCGGTCGGTGCTCGACATCGGCTGCAACGCCGGTTTCTATTCGGTCGAGATGAAGCGGCGCGGCGCCGCGCGGGTCGTCGGCATCGACAGCGACGAACGCTATCTGGACCAGGCACGGCTGGCGAGCGCGGCACTCGGCCAGGAGGGGATCGAGTTCCGCAACCTCTCCGTCTATGACGTCGCCGCGCTTGGCGAGCGATTCGATCTCGTCATCTTCATGGGCGTGCTCTACCATCTGCGCCACCCGTTGCTCGCGCTCGACCTGATCCGCGAGCATGTCGCCGGCGACCTGATGCTGTTCCAGACGATGCAGCAAGGTTCGACCGAGATCGCCCCGGTGCCGGAGGACCATCCCTTCTTCGTCCCCGGCACGCACACGCCTCCGCCGCTGTTCGACGAACCCGGCTATCCGAAGCTGCACTTCATCGAGCAGCGCTTTGCCGGAGACTGGACCAACTGGTGGGCGCCCAATGCCGCGGGAAGCGCGGCGATGTTGCGCGCGGCGGGCTTCCGGATCGAGCAGCAGCCGGAGGCCGAAGTCTATCTGTGCCGCATCGCCGCCGTCCCCTATCAGGCATACGGACCGGCCGCGGTCTATCCGGCGAAAGGGAGGCAGGCATGATCGAAGCCGCGATGATCTGGAACGAGCCCAACAACAAGTCGCATTGGGATGTCGAGGTCGATCCCGACTGGTCGATCTTCGCCGATACGGTGATCCGCGCCGGACAGGCGATCCATGCGGTCAACCCGGCGGTGACGCGCGTGCTCGGCGGGATGAGCCCGATCGATCCCGACTGGGTGCGGCGGATGCGCGGCTACGGCGCACTCGACGCGGTCGACGTCGTCGCGGTGCACGGCTTTCCGCTCGACTGGAACCTGTGGCCGATCCACGCCTGGCCCGACAAGATCGCCGAGATCGAGGCGGTGGTGCCCGACAAGCCGATCTGGGCGACCGAGGTCGGCGTCGGCAGCTTCGGCGCGGAAGAGGTGCAGCAATTCGGCGTGCGCCGCACCGCCGAGCTGCTGCTCGACCGCGTGCCGCGCGTCTTCTGGTATTCGCTGTTCGACCTGCCGCAGAGCTGGGGCGCGACGACGCGGCACCGCGAGGCGGAAGGGTCGAGCTATTACCGCCACTTCTACATGGGCCTGATCCGCGAGGACGGCACGGCCAAGCCCGGCCTCGACGATTATGCCGCGGTCGCCGACCGGATGGGCCTGATGCAATGGTTCCATTATCAGGACCCGCGGCTCGACGAGGCGGTGGCGTGGATGAAGCGGCTCGGCACCAAGCGGCTGCGCACCGGCCTCAGCTGGGCGGACAGCTTCCGCCCGGACGCGATCGACTGGTTCGACCGGCAGATGGAGGCGCTCGCCGATTTCGACGTGACGGTGACCTTCTGCTTCACGCCCGAGCATCTCGGCGTCCAGCCGCATCACAGCAGCGCGGCGCGCGACCCGCAGCAATTCGCCGATTTCTGCGCCTGGATGATCGACCGCTATGCGCCGGCGCGCCCCTCCGCCGTGGCGGCGGAATGAGCGTCGCGCGCGGCGGCGGCGCGATCGCGCTCCGCGTTCGCTCGGCCGGGCGATATTGCCATGCAGCGTCGACGCCATGCCGGGCTCGTTCATGAAGGATAGATCGTTGCAGAACCAATTGGGTGCAGAGCGCATGCCAGCGGCCGTGCTGACCGCGCCGGGGCAGATCACGCTGACCGAGGCGCCGCTGCCGCAGCCCGGCCCCGGCGAAGTCCGGCTCAAGCTCGAAGGCTGCGGCGTCTGCGCCTCGAACCTCGAGCCCTGGGCGGGTCTGCCGTGGCTGACCTATCCGGGCGAGCCGGGCGGGCTCGGCCACGAAGGCTGGGGCCGGATCGACGCGCTCGGCGCGGGCGTCAGCGGATTGGCGGTCGGAGACCGGGTCGCGGCGCTCTCCTATCGCAGCTTCGCCGGCTATGACGTCGCGCCGGCCGACCGGGTCGCGCCGCTGCCCGCCGCACTCGACGGGCAGCCCTTTCCGGGCGAGCCGCTCGGCTGCGCGTTCAACATCTTCCGCCGCAGCGACATCCGTGCCGGACAGACGGTGGCGATCATCGGCATCGGCTTTCTCGGCGCGGTGCTGACCAAGCTCGCGAGCGATGCCGGCGCACGCGTCATCGCCATCTCACGCCGGCAGGAAAGCCTCGACCTCGCCCGCCATTACGGCGCCGCCGAGACGATCGTGATGGACGATCACTGGCGGATCATCGAAACGGTCAAGGCGCTCACCCCCGGTGACGACGGCGAACCGCGATTGTGCGAGCGGGTGATCGAGGCGGTCGGCAAACCCTGGCCGCTCGACCTCGCCACCGCGCTGATCGGCTTCGGCGGGCGACTGGTCGTCGCCGGCTATCACCAGGACGGGCCGCGCCAGGTCAACATGCAGGAATGGAACTGGAAGGGCATCGACGTGGTCAACGCGCACGAGCGCGATCCGGCGGTACAGATGCAGGGTCTGCGCGAGGCGATCGACGCGGTGGCGAGCGCGCGGTTCGATCCGACGCCGCTCTACACGCATCGCTATCCGCTGGGGCAATTGGCCGAGGCACTGGATGCGACGCGCGACAAGCCGGCCGGCTTCGTCAAGGCGCTGGTGGAACTGCAATAGCAATCCTCCCCGGCACGGGGAGGGGGACCAGCGCAGCTGGTGGAGGGGGGCCTCCACAAACGATATCGCTTGCGGCGAGCCCCCTCCACCACCGCTACGCGGCGGTCCCCGGCATCGGGTTGGATCGTCCCCCGGACGATCCTTGAGCATGCGGGGCATGCTCAAGCCGCTGGCCCCGTCCCGGGGAGAAATTACGTACAAGGACGGGTGATGACTAAGCCACGCGTGGGATTTCTGGGGACAGGATGGATCGGCCGCCATCGCATGGCGGCGATGGCCGAGACGGGCGCGATCGAGGTCGCGGCGATCTGCGACCCGTCCGCGGACTGCGTCGCCGAGGCCCGCGCCGTCGCGACCGAGGCCGCGGTGGTCGAGTCACTCGACGCGATGCTGTCGCTCGGGCTCGACGGAGTGGTGATCGCGACGCCCTCGGCGCTGCATGCCGATCAGGCGATCACCGCTTTGTCCGCCGGCACGTCGGTGTTCTGCCAGAAGCCGCTCGGCCGTTCCGCCGTTGAGGCGCAGGCGGTGATCGACGCGGCGCGCGCCGCCGACCGGCTGCTCGGCGTAGACCTGTCCTACCGCCATACCGAGGCGATGCGCGCGATCGCCGGCCTCGTCCGCGACGGTACGCTCGGCGACGTCTTCGCGATCGATCTCACCTTCCACAACGCCTACGGACCAGGCAAGCCGTGGTTCTTCGATGCGGCGCAGTCCGGCGGCGGCTGCGTCATCGACCTCGGCGTCCACCTCGTCGACCTCGCCTTGTGGACGCTCGATTTCCCGCCGGTATCGGACGTGACGGCGCAGCTGCGTGCCGGCGGCAGGCCGCTCGCCCCCGGCGGTGTCGAGGATTATGCCGTCGCGCAGTTCACCGCGGGCACGGCCATCGTTCGCCTCGCCTGTTCGTGGAATCTCCACGCCGGCCGCGACGCGGTGATCGAGGCGGCCTTCTACGGCAGCCGCGGCGGGGCGGCGCTGCGCAACGTCGATGGCTCCTTCTATGACTTCACGGCGCAGCATTTCGCCGGTACGCACGCGACCACGCTGACCACGCCGCCCGATGCCTGGGGTGCGCGGTCGGCTGCCGTTTGGGCGGAGCAGCTCGCTGCCTCGCCCGCATTCGATCCTGCCGCGGCCCGGTTCGCGCGCAGCGCCGAGGTGCTCGATCGCATCTACGGCCGATAGGAAGGACAGACGCAGGCCTATGGGCGATTCAGGCACCGACCGATCCGGGTTGCTCGCATGCGACCGCAACGTCTGGCGTATCGCCCACGCCGACCGCCTGTCGGTGATCGTCGACGCAGACCGCTATTTCGGCGTCGCGCGCGAGGCCTTCCTGCAAGCCAAGCGGCGGATCATGCTGGTCGGCTGGGACTTTGACGCGCGAATCCGGCTGGTCGGCAGCACGGTCAGCACCGAAGGGCCGGAAACGGTCGGCGACTTCCTCTACTGGCTGGTCGAGCGCAATCCCGAGCTGGAACTCTATCTGCTGCGCTGGGATGTCGGCGCGCTCAAATCGGTGCTGCGCGGCAAGACGATGTTCACCGTGCTCAAATGGGCGCGCCACCCGCGCATCCACGTCAAGCTCGATCACCATCACCCGACCGCCTCGTCGCACCATCAGAAGATCGTCTCGATCGACGATTGCCTCGCCTTTTGCGGCGGCATCGACATGACCGCCGAACGCTGGGACACGCGCGCCCATCGTGACGACGATCCGGGTCGCAAGCTGCCCGGCGGCAAGCCCTACAAGCCGTGGCATGACGCGACCACCGCCATCACCGGCAAGGCCGCCGCCGCGCTCGCCGAATTGTGCCGTGCGCGCTGGCAGCTCGCGACCGGCGCGAGCCTGCCGGCGGTCGAGGTCGCGGGGAGCTGCTGGCCGCCGTCGCTCGACACGATGTTCGAGGACGTCGATCTCGGCATCGCGCGCAGCCAGCCCGAGATGCCCGATTCGCCCGCGGTGACCGAGGTCGAGGCGCTGTTCCTCGACCAGATCCGTTCGGCCAAACGCCATATCTATTGCGAAAGCCAGTATTTCGCCTCGCGTCGCATCGCCGAGGCGATCGCCGCGCGGCTCGACGAAGTGGACGGGCCGGAGATCGTCATCGTCAACCCGCTCACCGCGCAAGGCTGGCTCGAACCGCTGGCGATGGACACCGCGCGCGCGCGGCTGGTCGAGACGCTGCGGCGGCGCGACACCCACGGGCGGCTGCGCCTCTACCATCCCTTCACGCGCGGCGGCACCGCGATATACTGCCACGCCAAGATCACCATTATCGACGACCAGCAGTTGCGCGTCGGCTCCGCCAACATCAACAACCGCTCGTTGCGCCTCGATACCGAATGCGACGTGATCCTCGACGCGGCGCGCCATCCCGATGCCGGGCTCGAAGCCAAGATCCTCGCGGTGCGCAGCGACCTGATCGCCGAGCATCTCGACGTGCCCGCCGAACGCGTCGACCAGTTGCTCGAACAGACCGGCTCGCTGATCGAGACGATCGAGCGATTGCGCGGTCCCGGCCGCTCGCTGCGGCCCTATAGCGTGCCCGACCTCGACGGGCTGGAGGAATGGCTCGCCGACAATGAGGTACTCGACCCCGAGGGGCCGGGTGAGATGTTCGAGGCGGTCGCGCACCGCGGCCTGTTCCGCGGTCGCCTCCGCCGGTCGTGAGGCGGAGGCCGCAGCCCCCGCCCCGCCGCCCGGTCAGAAGCCGCCGGAGAGCGTGAAGAACGCCATCCGCGGCGGCTGCGCGTAGGTGTTGTAGGTCTTCGTGATCCCCACCCCGCCGATCTCATAGATGCCGCGACGCGCGGTCAGGTTGGTGATGTTGACCGCGAAGCGCAGGTTGTGCAGCCCGGCGATGCGATCCTTCGGCAGCGTATAGGTCGCCTGGAGATTGAGCAGGAACCGCCCCGGCACCGACTGGTCGTTGGTATAGGTGGCGAAGCGGCGACCGACGTAATCGCCGATCACTTGCGTCTCGAACGGCCCGTCGGCGAGTGTCAGCACCGTCTTGTTGAGCCAGCCCGCGACGTTCGGCACGTCCTTGCCCGCGGTGCGGATGATGCTGCTGCCGCTGGTATAATCATCGGCATAGCGCGACCGGTTGTAGGACAGCGCATTGTACAGCGACACCGCCGGCCCGAAGCGCAGCGTCGCCGCCGCGTCGATGCCGTTGGTGCGCACCGCGCCGACGTTCTGGAGGATGCTCGCACCGCCGAGCACCGATCCGATCACCTGCGTCGAGCTGATCTGCAACAGGCGGTTGCTGAAATCGACGTGATAGGCGCTGACCTGCGCCTCGATCGCGGTGAGCGGGCCGGCCTGAACCCGCCGCCGGGTGCGGACGCCGGCCTCATAGGTCCAGGCGCTCTCCGGCTGGGTATTGGCCTTGATCGCTTCAAACAGGTCCTGGCTGCCGACGTTATAGGGCGACAGGCCGGCGGCGATCGACGCCTGGAACTGGCGGACGTTCTGCTGGATATGGCCGAACACCTGATCGTCGGCGGTCACGTCCCACACCGCGCCGATCGCCGGCAGGAACCATTTGCGCGTGTTGAGCTTGCCTTCCGGGTAGCGGGTCGACGCGCCGCCGGGCAGCGGCATCGCGTTGGGCAGCGGCTGGGTCGGGACGCGGCCGTCGGAGAATTGCAGGCTCGACTTAAATCCGGCCTCGACCGCAAGATTGGGGGTGACGTGCCAGCGGTCCTGCAGATGCAGCTGCACCACGTCATAGCTGACGACGCTGGCATATTGCGTCAGCTTGCGCAGCGCGGGATCGGCCCATTCATAGGGCGACGGCGGCGCGGCATCGACCGGCACCGCATACCAGCGGCGGAAGATTGTGTTGCGGTTATGCTCATACCAGCCGCCGAGGCCGATCTCGTGGTCGCCCGCGGTGATCGCCAGCGACGAGAGCCAGCCCCGGCGGTCGATGCCATATTCGGTGGTGCGCAGCGCATAACCCGAACCGCCGAACACCGACTTCAGGTTCTGGCCGGGGAAATAGACGGCGAACAGCCCCGGCAGCCCCGCCGCCGACACTGGCCCGACGATCTGCCCCTGCCCTTCGTCATGATGACCATAGACCTGATTGGAGAAGGTCACCGCGTCGCTGAAGCGATAATCGTATTTGACGTAGAACAGATAATCGGTGCGCTGCGCATCGCCGTAATAATTGCTGTAGTTATTGGGGTTGTTGGCCGGCGGCTTGCCGTTGGCATCGACATAGGCGAGCGCGGCCTGCCAGTCCGGATAGAGGACGGTGCGGAAATAGGGCTCGATCCCGCCGGCATTGTGCGCGACCGAATCCTGATTGGGCTCCGCCTTGTCGGACAGCGCCGCATAGCCGGTCAGCGTGCCATGCTCGCCCTTGTGGACGAATTTGGCATTGCCCTGCCAGCCGCCCTGGTTGGCGCGAAATTCCCAGGCGCGCGCCTTCTGGCGGACGATCGACAGATAGCCGCTGTTGGTGCCGCCGAGCGCCTCCGCCGCGCCGCTGTCGATGCGCAGATAGGTTCGCTGCGCGTCATAGCTGCCGAGCGTCTGCGCGAAGCGGACGCCGGCGCGGGCGGCAGGGGCGCTGGTATAGGTCTCCAGCCCGCCGCCGAGATTGCTCGCCGAGGCGGTGGCGAGGTCGGCGGCGCCCGAGGTCAGCCGGACCGAGCCGACATCCTCGCTGATCACCGCACGCTGCGGCGAGAGGCCGTTGTAATTGCCGTAGGACTGGTCGCCGAGCGGCACCCCGTCGAGCGTGAAGCCGAGCTGGTTCTGGTTGAAGCCGTGGACGATCAGCGAGATGTTCTGCTCGTTATTCCCCCACGGATCGGCGGTTTCGAACTGGACGCCGGGCAGCGTCTGGATCGCCTTCACCGGATTGACGCCGGGCAGCACCTTCTGGATCTCGGCGCCGTCGAGCGTCACCGCCGATCGCGTCGTCCGCGTCGCGGTGACGACGACGACGCCGTTGGCATCGTCCTCCTGCGGCGCAGGGGTCGCGGCGGCCGGTTCAGCTGCGGCAGCCGCCTGTGCCGCCGCAGCCGAAGCCTGACCGAGCGTGGCCAGCGAAACGGCCAGCAGCAAAGCGCCGCGGCGCCGATGCACCGCGTTGAACATCCGTGACATAATGATCCCCAAATCCGCCGCATCACCGCGGCGTGATCGGGGCCGTTACGGACGCTATGTGACGTTTCCCGGTAGGATTGATTGCGCTACCAAGTCGAACGCCAAAGTGTTGCGGCAAACCGGCGTTTCACGCCATGACGTGGCGATCGCGCAACACCGTGGCGCGGTGGCCGGGCGCGGCACGCGGCGTGCGCGTCTTGATCCCGTCGACCATGATCCAGTCGTTGGTGACGCGATCGGCGGCGACCGTCATCGCCATATAGCCGCGCCGCGACGTGTCGCACCATTTCAGCTCCGGGTTGACGCGGACCAGCGCGGCGGCGACGCGCGCCGGATCGGTCTTGAGGCTGCTCTCGAACCCCGGCGAGGTGACGCTATGCCCGGCGAACTCGACCGCGGCGGGGCGGCCGTCCTGCGCGAGATCATAGGCCCAGGCGTTGTGGCTGTCGCCGGAGATCACCACGGTATTGCCGCCAAGCTGCTGCACCGACCTGAGGAAGCGCGCGCGGGCGGCGGGATAGCCGCCCCAATTGTCGTAATTGAACGGCAGGCCGAGCTGCCCCGCGACGACGCCGGCGTGGACATAGCCCTGCGCCGCCGGCGTCATGTCGGCGAGCCATCGCTCCGTCTCCGCCGGCATCACCGTCGCGCCCATGATCGTGCCGAAGCCGACGATCTGCCACGGCCGGCCGCTGCGCACCGAGGCGCGCATCGCATGCGCGAGCCACACCTCCTGCTGGCTGCCCATCATCGTCGCAGCCGGGTCCTGCCATGCGCCGTCGCGGAACGCCTTGAGCGCCGTTGCCGGATCGGCGGCGCGGAACAGCGGCGCGATATCAGGCTGGCGCGTGCGCGCGAGCAGCCGCGTCTCGGTGCGGAACAGCGTCGCGAGGCCGCCGATATCATAGGCCCGCCACGGCTCGTCGGACACCGGCATCCATTCGCGATAGGCCTGGATCGAGGCGGCACGGCGGGCGTTCCAATCGCCTTCGGTGGCGGGATCGTGGTTCTCGGCGCCGCCCTCCCAGCTGTCGTTGGCGCTCTCGTGATCGTCCCACTGGACGATCATCGGCATCGCCGCGTGCAGCGCCTGGAGATCGGGATCGGCGCGATAGCTGCCGTAGCGCAGCCGGTAATCGGCGAGGTGGATCGTCTCGGCGAGCGGCGCTGGCGTGCGGCCGGGCACCGCGTCGGCGGGCAGCGGATAATGCGCCGGCGCATATTCGTAGAAATAGTCGCCGAGGTGGATGGCGCAGTCGAAATCGCCCTGGGCGACCGCATGCGCATAAGCATTGAACCAGCCGAAGCCGATATTCGAGCAGGAGAAGATCGCCGCGCGCCACGGCGTCATGCCGTCTTCGGGCAGGGTCGCGGTCCGGCCGACCGGCGAGCGGCTGCCGTCGGGGGCGACGAAGCGGTAATGATAGCGGCGGCCGGGCTGCAAGCCGTCGACGGTGATCTTGGCGGTATGATCGCGCCACGGTCCGGTGATCTGCGCGCCGCCGGCGACGACGCGCGCGAAATCCGGCGTCTCGGCGACCTCGACGCGCAATTCGACCGCGCCGCCGTCGGCGGGGACGTAGCGCGTCCACAGCAGCATCGAATCGGCGGCGGGCTCGCCGCTCGCCACCGCATGGGTGAAGCCGCGCGCCGCGCCCATCGCCTGCACGGCGAACGCGCCGCCCGGCAAGGCGGTCGCGCCCAGTCCGATCATCGCGGTCTTGATCAGCAGGCGGCGGTCGAGAATCATGGCGGGCTCCTCCAAAGTCTCACCGCCATGCCGCGCGATTGTGAAAGCCGCGCGACGCCGACGGTTTTCGGTTGCAGATGATTAGTTACCTAACTATCTAGCAGCCGTGACCTCCCCCACCCCTGCCCAGATGCGCGCTTTCTCCGCCCACCTCGTCCCGCTCGGCCGGCGCTACCGACGGGCGCTCGACAACGGGCTCGCCGGCCTGTCGCTGTCGCATACGCCGGCGCTGGCGGTGATGCTGATCGGCCGCGCCAGGGAAGGCCTGCGCCAGGGCGCGCTCGCCGACCAGCTCGGGGTCGAGGCGCCGTCGGTGGTGCCGCTGATCGACCAGCTCGAACGCAGCGGCTTCGTCGAGCGGCGCGTCGACAGCACCGACAAGCGCGCGCGGCTGCTCCACCTCACCCCGGCCGGGACGACGCTCGCCGCGCAGGTCGAGGAACGCACCGCCGAGATCCGCCAGACGCTGCTCGCCTGTATCGAGGCGGAGGAGCTCGTCATCGCGACGCGCGTGCTCGACCGGCTGCACGCGACGATGGCGCGTCTCGACGCGCAGGGCTGAGCAACGACGATGCGGATCGGCCTGCGCGAGACGGTGTTCTCCGCCAATTGCTTCGCCGCGGCGATGCTGGCGCTATTCGTCTCCTTCTCGCTCGGGCTGGAGCGGCCGTTCTGGGCGATGGCGACCGTCTATATCACCAGCCAGCCCCTCAGTGGCGCGGTGCGGTCGAAGGCGGTGTTCCGGCTGATCGGCACGATCGTCGGCGGCAGCGTCGCGGTGCTGCTGGTGCCGGCGCTGGTCGACGCGCCGCTGCTGCTGTCGCTGGCGCTCGCCGGCTGGGTCGCGCTGTGCCAGTTCGTCTCGCTGCTCGATCGCACGCCGCGCTCCTACGTCTTCATGCTCGCGGGCTATACGGCCGCGCTGATCGGCTTCCCGTCGGTGACGCATCCGGAGATGATCTTCGACACCGCGATCCTGCGCGTGCAGGAGATCGGCATCGGCGTGCTCAGCGCCGCGATCATCCATGCCGTCGTCTGGCCACGCAGCGTCGGCCAAGTGTTCGGCGCGCGCGTCCGCGTCGTGCTTGGTGAAGCGGAGCAGTGGATCGGCGACGTGCTCGCCCCCGTCCCCGCATCCGGCACCGCCCGCGCGCGGCGCAAGCTCGCCGGCGATATCACCGACCTTCACGTCACCGCGACGCACATTCCGTTCGATACCGCCCGGCTGCGCCCGACCCGCGCGGTGCTGACCGCGATGCAGGACCGGCTCGTGCTGCTGATCCCGCTCGTCTCGGCAATCGAGGACCGCTGGCGCCAGTTGCGCGAGCAGACGCCCATGGAGGTCGCCGCGGCGGTCGCGTCGATGCGTGACTGGGTGAGCGACCCTGCCCTCCCCGCCGAACCCGTGCTCGCCGAATTGCACGCCGCCCGCACGGCGGCGGACACCACGAACTGGCGCGACCTGCTCGCGCTCAACCTGCTCGCCCGGCTCGAGGAGCTGGTGCTGGCACTGGGCGAGACCCGTGCGCTCGCCGCCGCGGTGGCGCAGCCGGGCAGCCGCCCGCCGGTGTCCGTGGCGAGCGTCACCCGCCCGCTGCACCGCGATTATGGTCTCGCGGCGCTGTCGGCCTTCGCGACGTTGCTCTGCGTACTCGGCTGCTGCCTGTTCTGGATCGCCACCGGCTGGCCGGAGGGCGCGGTGGCGGCGATGATCGCGGCGGTGGTCTGCTGCTTCTTCGCGACGCTCGACGATCCGGTGCCGGCGCAGCGCGGCTTCCTGATCTGGACGATCGCCTCGCTGCCGCTCGCCGCACTCTATCTCTTCGCGATCCTGCCGGCGATCGACGGTTTTGCAATGCTGACGCTGGCGATGGCGCCGCCGCTGCTCGCCATGGGGGCGGTGATGGCGCTGCCGAGCTGGTACGGTCGGATGGTGCCGATGCTGATCGGCTTCGCCGGCGGCCTCGCGCTCACCAATCGCTTCACCGTCGATGCGGCGAGCTTCTTCAACGGCAATGTCGCGCAGGTCATCGGCATCGCCGCGGCGATGATGACGACGCGGCTGGTGCGCAGCATCGGCGCGGGCACCGCGATCCGCCGCCTGCGCCGCGCCGGCTGGCGCGACCTCGCGCAGCTCGCCGAACGCCCGGTCGACACCGCCGCGGGGCAGGTCACCGCGTGGCGCAGCCGCATGCTCGACCGCGTCGGCCTGCTCGCCAGCCGCATCGGCGAGGTCGAGGACGAGGAGCGCGACGCCGCCGCGGCGACGCTGCGCGAATTGCGCGTCGGGCTCAGCATCGCGCAGATCGCGCCGCTCGCCGATCAGGCGCCGTTGCGCAGCGCGCTCGCCCGGCACTTCCGCGATCTTGCCCGCGGCGACGAGGCGACGCCGTCGGCGGAGCTTCTGGCGCAGATCGACGAGGCGCTGGCGGCGGGCCAGGCCATCGCCGATCCGGCGCAGCGGCGCGACGCGATGGTCAATCTCGTCGGCCTGCGCCGCAACGTCTTTCCGGCGGCGAACGACTGGCAGGATGCGAGGGCGGCGGCATGACCGGCGACATCGATATCGCCGGGGTCTTCGTCCACCCGCTGCTGCTCGCCGCGATCCTCGCCTTCGCCGCTGCCGAGCTGATCGGCTGGGCGCTCGCCCGCGCGCACCTCTATCGTTTCGTCTGGCATCGCGGCCTGTTCGACGTCGCGCTGACCGTCATCCTGTGGGCCGGCATCGCCGGCCTGATCACCGGCGGCGACCCCGCCAGCCTGCTCGGCCCGAGCCCGTTCGGCTAGAAAGCTTATGACCCTCCATCCTTCGTTGCGCGTCACCTCACGGATCGGCGTCACCCTCGCCCTCGTCCTGCTCGCGGTCGTCGCCGGCCGCCGGCTCTGGGACCATTACGAGACCGAGCCGTGGACGCGCGACGGCCGCGTCCGCGCGGATATCGTCCAGGTCACGCCCGACGTCTCCGGCCTCGTCACCGAGGTGCTCGTCCGCGACAACCAGCCGGTCGCGGCGGGAACGCCGCTGTTCCGCGTCGACCGGCCGCGCTACCGGCTGGCGGTGGCGCAGGCGGAAACGGCGGTCGCGGCGCAGCGCGTGCTGCTTGCGCAGGCACGGCGCGAGGCGCAGCGCAACCGCACGCTCGGCGACCTCGTCGCCGGCGAGGTGCGCGAGCAGGGCGACGCCAAGGTCGCGCAGCTCGCCACCGCCTTGTCGCAGGCGCAGATCGCGCTCGCTACCGCGCGGCTCAACCTCGCCCGGACCGAGGTGCGGGCGAGCGTCGCCGGTACGGTCAGCAACCTCGACCTGCGGCCCGGCGACTATGCCACCGCCGGTCATCCGGAATTCGCGATCATCGACCGCGGCTCGCTGCATATCATCGGCTATTTCGAAGAGACCAAGCTGCCGCGCGTCCATGTCGGTGACCCGGTGCGGGTGCGGCTGATGGGCGACGATCAGGCAATCACCGGCCATGTCCAGAGCATCGCCGGCGGTATCGAGGATCGCGACCGCAGCGCCGGCGCCAATCTGCTCGCCAACGTCAATCCGACCTTCAGCTGGGTGCGGCTCGCGCAGCGCATCCCGGTGCGGGTGGCGATCGACCGGCTGCCGCGCGGCGCGATGCTCGTCGTCGGCCGCACCGCGACGGTCGAGGTGATGCCGCGGACGCCAAACGACAAGGGGGCGACGGCATGACCCGCCGCCTCGGCCTCGCCGCCGCCACCGCCGCACTGCTCGCCGGCTGCTCCACCGCCGGCCCCGACTATCACCGGCCTGCGGCGGCGGTGATCGACCGTCCGGCCGCGGCGGCGCCGTTCGTCGGCGGCAACGAGGCCGCTTTTGCCGCGCTGGCGCCGGTGCCCGATCGCTGGTGGCAGCTCTACCGCGATCCGCTGCTCGACCGGCTGGTCGAACAGGCGCTCGCCGCCAACACCGATCTGCGCGTCGCCACCGCCAATATCGCGCGGGCGCAGGCCTCGCTCGACGTCGCCGAGGATGGCCGCCGCGTGCAGACTGCGTTGCAGGCGGCGCCCGGCTACGGCCAGCGTTCGGCCGAGGAGGAATTGCGGCCCGGCGCCGCGCTGCCGCGGTCATTCGTCTATGCGGCGAGCGCGGGCATTTCCTACCAGCTCGACCTCGCCGGGCAGGTGCGCCGCGCGATCGAGGCCGCCGATGCGGATGTCGCCGCGACGCGCGCCGCCTATGACAGCGTCCGCATCACCGTCGCCGCGGATACGACGCGCGCCTATCTCGATGCCTGCGCCTCGGCGCGCGAGATCGCCGTCGCGCAGCGCGCGCTCGACCTGCAACGGCGGACGACGCAATTGACGCAGCGGCTGGTGCGCGCCGGGCGCAGCGGTTCGCTCGACGCGACCCGTTCGACCGCGCAGGAGGCGCAGGTCCGCGCGACGCTGCCCGGCTTGCAGGCGACGCAGCGCCTCGCGCTCTACCGGCTCGCGACGCTGACCGGCCGCCCGCCCGCCGAGTTCGACCGCGACGTCGCCGCCTGCACCGGCGAGCCGCATCTCGACCGGCCGATCCCGATCGGCGACGGTGCCGCCTTGCTCCGCCGCCGCCCTGACGTGCGCCGCGCCGAATGGGAGCTGCGTGCCGCCACCGCCCGGATCGGCGTCGCCACCGCCGACCTCTATCCGCGCATCGCGCTCGGCGCGTCGATCGGCTCCGTCGGCCTCGCCGAGAACGCCTTCGGCAGCGACACCTACAAATTCTCGCTGGGGCCGCTGATCAGCTGGCAATTCCCCAACCGCACGCGGGTGCGCGCGCGGATCGCCGCGGCGCAGGCCGACAGCGACGCCGCTTACGCACGTTTCGACGGCGCGGTGCTCACCGCGCTGCGCGAGACGGAAAGCGGCCTCACCGTCTACGCCCGCGACCTCGACCGCGTCGCCGCCCTGCGCGATGCCAGCCGTCAGGCGGGCAAAGCGGCACGCGATGCCGAGACGCTGTTCCGCGCGGGGCGGACCGGCTTCCTGCCGGTGCTCGACGCGCAGCGCACCGCGATCGGCGCCGACCAGACGCTCGCCGCGGCGGAAAGCCGGCTCGCCGGCGATCAGGTGCAGCTGTTCCTCGCGCTCGGCGGCGGCTGGCAGGCGTGATCATGCGGCGGAGCGATCCGCCGCCTGCGTCGTTCCTGTCACGCCCCCTTTCGGACAGGACATGCCATGACCGACGATCCCCGCACCAGCGCGCCGACCGAATTCCCGAACGAACCCGAACAGCCGCGCCCCGGCCTCGAAGACAAGATGCGCACCCGCCCCGATCATGGCGAGGACAGCTATCGCGGCAAGGGCCTGCTCGACGGCCGCGTCGCGCTGATCACCGGCGGCGACTCCGGCATCGGCAAGGCGGTGGCGATCGCTTATGCGCGTGAAGGCGCCGACGTCGCCATCTCCTACCTCGCCGACGAGCAGGTCGATGCCGAGGACACCAAATCGTGGGTCGAGAAGGCGGGCAGGCGCTGCCTGCTGCTGCCCGGCGACATCCGCAGCGTCGCGCAATGCAACGCGCTGGTCGAGCGCACCGTCGGCGAGCTCGGCAAGCTCGACATCCTCGTCAACAACGCCGCCGCGCAGACGATGAACGAGGATCTCGCCAGTATCGACGATGCAGAGATGGAGGGCGCCTTCGCCGCCAACGTCTTCGCGATGATCCGCCTCGCCAAGGCCGCCGCGCCACACCTCAAGCCGGGATCGGCGATCGTCAACACGACGAGCATCCAGGCCAAGGTCGCGACCGAGAATATGATCGTCTATGCCACCACCAAGGGAGCGATCGCCAGCCTGACAATCGGCCTGTCGAACCTGCTCGCACCCAAGGGCATCCGCGTCAACGCGGTCGCACCGGGGCCGGTGTGGACGCCGATCCAGCCGATCGCCAAACCGACCGACGAATTGAAGACGCTCGGCCAGTCGACCCCGCTCGGCCGCGCCGGCCAGCCCGGCGAACTCGCCCCCGCCTATGTCCTGCTCGCCTCGGCGGAGGGAAGCTACATGACCGGCGCGGTGGTGCCGGTGACCGGCGGCGGGCCGATGTACTAGTCCCGCTGACGCGGAATGTTGCGAGAGGCGGCGGCGGCAGGCGTGATAGCGCGCCTTGCCGCCGCTGACTTTGAAATTTCCATCCTCGGTCCGAATGCCTAAAAGACCAGCAAAACATGTTGGAGAGCAGGATGGCTGAGCTGGATTTCGCCCTGGGCGAGATGGCCGATACGATTCGTGAGACGACGCGCCGCTTCGCGCTCGACCGGATCGCGCCGATCGCTGCCGCGGTCGATGCCGAGGATCGCTTCGCACGCGAACTGTGGCCCGAGATGGGTGCGCTCGGCCTGCACGGCATCACCGTCGAGGAAGCGGACGGCGGGCTCGGCCTCGGCTATCTCGAACATCTCGTCGCCTGCGAGGAGATCAGCCGCGTTTCCGCCGCGATCGGGCTCAGTTACGGCGCGCATTCCAATCTCTGCGTCAACCAGATCCGCCGCTGGGGCAATGCCGAGCAGAAGGCGAAGTATCTGCCCAAGCTCATCTCCGGCGACCATGTCGGCAGCCTCGCCATGTCGGAGGCGGGCGCGGGATCGGACGTCGTGTCGATGAAGCTGCGCGCCGACAAGGTCGATGGCGGCTGGCGGCTCAACGGCACCAAATTCTGGATCACCAACGCCGCTTATGCGGATACGCTGGTCGTCTACGCCAAGACGATCCCCGACGGCGGGTCGAAGGGCATCACCGCCTTCCTGATCGAGAAGGACTTCGCCGGCTTTTCCATCGGGCAGAAGATCGACAAGGTCGGCATGCGCGGCTCGCCCACCGCCGAACTGGTGTTCGACGATTGTTTCGTGCCCGACGCGCAGGTGATGGGGCCGCTCAATGGCGGCGTGAAGGTGCTGATGTCGGGACTCGATTACGAGCGCGTCGTGCTATCGGGCATCCAGCTCGGCATCATGCAGGCGTGCCTCGACGTCGTATTGCCCTATGTCCGCGAACGCCGGCAGTTCGGCCGGCCGATCGGCGAGTTCCAGCTGATGCAGGCCAAGGTCGCCGACATGTATGTCGCGCTCAACGCGGCGCGCGCCTATGTCTATGCCGTCGCCAAGGCGTGCGACGCGGGGCAGACGACGCGCTTCGACGCGGCGGGCTGCATCCTGCTCGCCTCGGAAAGCGCGGTGAAGGTGGCCGGCGAGGCGATCCAGGCGCTGGGCGGCGCGGGCTATACCAAGGACTGGCCGGTCGAACGCTATTGGCGCGACGCCAAGTTGCTCGACATCGGCGCCGGCACCAACGAGGTCCGCCGCATGCTGATCGGCCGCGAGCTGATCGGTCATGACGCGCCGCGCGCGCAATGACGACCCTGCGTACCGCGATCGACGCGACCTCGGCCGAGTTCACCGCCAACGCCGCGCACAATCGCGCACTCGCCGACACGCTGCGCGACCGGATCGCGGCGAGCGCGCTCGGCGGATCGGAGCAGCATCGCGCCCGCCATGTCGCGCGCGGCAAGCTGCTGCCGCGCGATCGCGTCGAGCGGCTGCTCGATCCCGGCTCGCCGTTCCTCGAGATCGGCGCGCTGGCGGCGAACGGCATGTACGACGATGCCGCGCCCGGCGCCGGGATGATCGCCGGCATCGGCCGCGTCTCGGGCCGCGAATGCCTGATCATCGCCAACGATCCGACGGTGAAGGGCGGCGCCTATTTTCCGATGACGGTCAAGAAGCACCTGCGCGCGCAGGAGATCGCGCGCGAGAACCGCTTGCCGTGCATCTATCTGGTCGATTCGGGCGGCGCCAATCTGCCGCATCAGGCGGAAGTCTTTCCCGACCGCGATCATTTCGGCCGCATCTTCTTCAACCAGGCGCAGATGTCGGCGGAGGGGATCGCGCAGATCGCCTGCGTGATGGGCAGCTGCACCGCCGGCGGCGCCTATGTTCCCGCCATGTCGGACGAGACGGTGATCGTCCGCAACCAGGGCACGATCTTCCTCGCCGGCCCGCCGCTGGTCAAGGCCGCGACCGGCGAGGTGATCTCGGCGGAGGAACTGGGCGGCGCCGAGACGCATGCGCGCAAGTCGGGCGTGGTCGATCACGTCGCGGAGAACGACGAACACGCGCTGCTGATCGTCCGGGACATCGTCGCGACGCTCAACCGGCCCAAGGCGGTCGACATCGAAGTCACCGATCCCCGCCCGCCGCTGCTCGACGCGCAGGACCTCTACGGACTCGTGCCGCAGGACGTGCGCGCGCCCTATGACGTGCATGAGGTGATCGGGCGGATCGTCGACGGCTCCGACTTCCACGAATTCAAGCCACTGTACGGCACCACGCTCGTCTGCGGCTTCGCGCGCATCTGGGGCATGCCGGTGGCGATCCTCGCCAATAACGGCGTGCTCTTCTCGGAGAGCGCGCTCAAGGGCGCGCATTTCATCGAGCTCGCCTGCCAGCGCCGAGTCCCGCTGCTGTTTCTCCAGAATATCTCGGGCTTCATGGTCGGCGGCCGATATGAGGCGGAGGGGATCGCCAAGAACGGCGCCAAGCTCGTCACCGCGGTCGCCACCGCCTCGGTGCCGAAGATCACGTTGTTGATCGGCGGCAGCTTCGGCGCGGGCAATTACGGCATGTGCGGCCGCGCCTATTCGCCGCGCTTCCTGTTCAGCTGGCCCAATGCGCGCATCTCGGTGATGGGCGGCGAACAGGCGGCGAGCGTGCTCGCCACCGTCCACCGCGACGCCGACGGCTGGACGCCCGAACAGGCCGAGGCGTTCAAGGCGCCGATCCGCCAGAAATACGAAGACGAGGGCAATCCCTATTACGCGACCGCGCGGCTGTGGGACGATGGCATCATCGATCCGGTGCAGACGCGCGAGGTGCTCGGCCTCGCTTTCTCCGCGGCGCTCAACGCGCCGATCCCCCAGTCGCCGTCGTTCGGCGTGTTCCGGATGTGATGGCCATGATCGACAGCCTGCTCATCGCCAATCGCGGCGAGATCGCCCGCCGCATCATCCGCACCGCGCGGGCGCTCGGCGTCCGCACCATCGCGGTCCATTCCGATGTCGACGCCGCCATGCCCTTCGTCCGTGAGGCCGACGCGGCGGTGTGCATCGGCACCGCGCCCGCCGCCGACAGCTATCTGCGCCAGGACCGCATCCTCGCCGCGGCGCGCGACACGGGCGCAAGCGCAATCCACCCCGGCTACGGCTTCCTGTCGGAGAACGCCGAGTTCGCCGAGGCGGTGATCGCCGCCGGGCTGATCTGGGTCGGCGCGCCGCCGGCGAGCATCCGCGCGATGGGCCTCAAGGACGCCGCCAAGCAGCGGATGATCGCCGCGGGTGTACCGGTCACCCCCGGTTATCTCGGCGACGATCAATCCCCCGCCCGGCTGCAGGCGGAGGCCGATGCGATCGGCTATCCCGTGCTCATCAAGGCGGTCGCCGGCGGCGGCGGCAAGGGCATGCGCAAGGTCGATGCGCGCGAGGAGTTCGCCGAGCTGCTCGCCAGTTGCCAGCGCGAGGCCGCCGCCTCGTTCGGCAACACGCAGGTGCTAATCGAGAAATACATCCTGTCGCCGCGCCATATCGAGGTGCAGGTGTTCGGCGACCGCCACGGCCAGGTCGTCCATCTGTTCGAGCGTGATTGCTCGCTCCAGCGCCGCCACCAGAAGGTGATCGAGGAGGCCCCTGCCCCCGGTATGGACGCCGCGACGCGCGCCGCGGTGTGCGACGCCGCGGTCAAGGCGGCGCGCGCGGTCGACTATGTCGGCGCGGGGACGATCGAGTTCATCGCCGACGGCTCCGACGGGCTGCGCGCCGATCGCATCTGGTTCATGGAGATGAACACCCGGCTGCAGGTCGAGCATCCCGTCACCGAAGCGATCACCGGACAGGATCTGGTCGAATGGCAGTTGCGCGTCGCCGCGGGCGAGCCGCTGCCGCGCCGGCAGGAGGATCTCGCCATCCACGGCTGGGCGATGGAGGCGCGGCTCTATGCCGAAAATCCGGCGAGCGGCTTCCTGCCGTCGACCGGTCCGCTCAACCGGCTGCATTTTCCGGCCGGGGTGCGGGTCGACAGCGGCGTCGAGCAGGGCGGCGCGGTGACGCCTTATTACGACCCGATGATCGCCAAGCTGATCGTCCACGGCACCACCCGGCGCGAGGCGGCGGCGAAGCTTGCCGCGGCGGCACGGGATACGCAGGTATGGCCGGTGAAGACCAACGCCGCCTTCCTCGCCCGCGCGGCGGCGCATCCCGCCTTCGTCGCCGGCGCGGTCGATACCGGCTTCATCGAACGCCATGGCGACGATCTGATCCCCGCTGCCGACCCCTCGCCCGCCGTGCTCGCCGCAGCGGCGGCGGCGCTGCTGCCCGAGGGACGCGATCCGTGGGTCGGGCTGCGCGGCTTCCGGGTCAACCGGACGCCGGTGACATCGGTCGCGGTCGCGGTGGCGGGCAGCACGCATCTCGTCGCGCAGCCGCGCGCCGCGGGCCACAATCAGGACGGCGTGCTGTTCCTCGACGGCGAGGCATGGCCGTTCGGCCCGCCCCGCGCCGATATGCTCGCCGGCGGCAGCGAGGGCGACGGCGCGATCCTCTCGCCGATGCCGGGCCGGGTGATCGCGGTGCTCGTCGCCCCCGGTCAGGCGGTGACGCGCGGTGAACGGCTGCTGGTGCTCGAGGCGATGAAGATGGAGCAGGCACTGGTCGCGCCGTTCGACGGCCGCGTCGCCGAACTCAAGGTCGCCGAGGGCGCGCAGGTGCCCGAAGGCACCCTGCTCGCCCGCGTCGCGACGGGAGAGGAATGATGGCAGGACGCGCCTACGACGCCTGGCAGGTCGGCGACCGGATCGCCCATGACATCCGCCGCACCGTCACCGAGACGGACAATCTGCTCTTCTCGACGATGACGCACAATCCGCAGCCGCTGCACATCGATGCCGAGGCGGCGCGGGCGAGCGAGTTCGGCCAGATCCTCGTCAACGGCACCTTCACCTTCGCGCTGATGATCGGCCTGTCGGTCGGCGACACGACGCTCGGCACGCTCGTCGCCAATCTCGGCTATGACAGACTGGTGATGCCGAAGCCGGTCTTCCTCGGCGACACGCTACGCGCCGAGACCGAGGTGGTGGCGCTCAAGGACAGCCGCTCGCGGCCCGATGCCGGGATCGTCACCTTCGCGCACCGGATGCGCAACCAGCGCGATGAGATCGTCTGCGAATGCCTGCGCACCGCCCTGCTCAAACGGTCGGCGGCATGAGGCTGCGCTCGCTGCTGTTCGTGCCGGGCGACCGGCCGGAGCGGTTCGCCAAGGCCGAGGCGAGCGGCGCTGACGCGCTGATCCTCGACCTCGAAGATGCGGTGGCGGCGGCGGCCAAGCCCGCGGCGCGCGCGGCGGTGGCGGCGCGGCTGCGCGAGCCGCGCGGATCGGTACGGCTGTTCGTCCGGATCAACCCGCTCGATGGCGGCTTCGTCGCCGACGATCTCGCCGCCCTGCGCGGCCTCGCCCCCGATGCGATCGTCCTGCCCAAGGCGGAGGGCGCCGCGAGCCTGACCGAGCTTGCGCAACGGCTGGCCGCGGTCGGGATCGCCGCACCGGTGCTGCCGATCGCCACCGAAACCCCCGCGGCGATCTTCGCGCTCGGGAGTTACGCGCAGGCAGAGGTCCCGCTCGCCGGCCTCACCTGGGGGGCGGAAGACCTGCCTGCGGCGATCGGCGCGACGACCAGCCGCGAGGACGACGGCCGCTACACGCCGCCCTATGAGATGGCGCGATCCCTGACCCTGTTCGCTGCTCATGCCGCGGGGGTGGCGGCGATCGACACCGTCTATCCCGCGTTCCGCGACCTCGACGGGCTTGCCGCTTATGCCGCCCGCGCGGCGCGCGACGGCTTCACCGGGATGATGGCGATCCACCCGGCGCAGGTCGCCGCGATCAACGCCGCCTTCACCCCGACCGAAACGCAGATCGCCGCGGCCCGCCGCATCACTGCCGCCTTCGCCGCGGCGCCCGACGCCGGTGCGCTGCAGGTCGACGGCCGGATGGTGGATGCGCCGCATCTGAAACAGGCGCAGCGGCTCATCGCCCGTGCCGGAGCAGATGCCGCGGCAGACTAGAGGCTGCCGGCGAAGATCCTCCGGCGGCAAGGCGAACGATCAGTCGCGATAGTCCGTATCGGTGACCGGATCGAGCCACGTCACTGCGGAGCCATCGATGCTCTCGGTCATCGCGATATGACTCATCCCCGTCGTCGCGGTGGCGCCGTGCCAGTGGCGCTCGCCAGCGTCGAAGACGATCGTATCGCCCCGCAGGATCTCTTCACGTGGACGGCCCTCGCGCTGCGCCCAGCCCCTGCCCGCGGTGACGATGATCGTCTGGCCGGCGGGATGTGTGTGCCAGACGGTGCGCGCGCCGGGCGCGAAGGTGACGAGCGCGGAGCCGGCCCGGCCGATTGGCCGCGACGACATTGTCGAGGCGCACGTCGCCGGTGAACCATCCCGGCGTCTTGCCGGGCATCGACGGCGTGGTTGCATTGCGGATGATCGTCATCGCCACATCTCCTCGTGTCCGCCAGCGCCCAGCGGGTGCGGAAGCTCGCGTATCACCACGCCACCGACACGCCGAGCCGGGCATTGCGCGGCCGCAGCGGCGTCACCTGGTTGCGCGCGGCGAGGCCGAACGGATTGCCGAAGGCGAAGCGGTTGGCGGCGGCGTTGGTCACATTGTCGAGCCCCAGCGTCACGTCGACCCTGCGCCAGCGCAGCCCCGCCGAGGCGCCGAGCGTCACATAGCGTCCCTGGCTGACGTCGAGCAGGTCGCCGGTGCCGAGCACCGAGCGCCCGATATAGTCGAACGTCACGCCGACGCGCGGCTCGACCGGCCGGCCGCTTGCCCAGCCATAATCGACCGCGGCATGGCCGGCGAAGGGCGGGGTTTCGGGCAGGCGGCGATTGTCCTCGCGCGACTGGTCGGCGACCGGTCCGCGCACGCGGTTGTAGGTATAGAGCGCCGATGCCGCGACGCTGAGCCCGACCACCGGCACCCAGTCGATCGCCGCCTCCAGCGTCTGGATATTGGCGTCGCCGAGATTGGTGGTGAACGGCTGCCCGCGCCGGTTGAGCAGATCGGCCTGGATGCCGCGCCAGCGCGCGGTCGCGGCGCTCACCGACAGGCCGAGCCCGGTCGTGCCGCTGCGCAGGCGGCGCAGGCCGACCTCGCCCACCGCGATCGAATCGGGGGCGAAATTGGCGACGCGGCCGATCCCCTGCGCGACCGCGAGGCCGCCGGTCCGGAAACCGGTCTGATAGCGCGCGAACAGCGCGACATCGGGCGCGAGGCGATAGGATAACGCCAGCGTCGGATCGATCCGCTGGGTCGAACGCCCCTTGATGTACGCGTTCGGCCGCCGCGTCGCCGAGGGTTCGCCATCGACGCGCGCGCTGGTGAAACGGCCGCCCACCGTCATCGATAGCGCCGGGGCTACCGCCAGCGTCGTCTCGCCGAATGCCGAGGCGGCGCGGGTGACGTTGGTGACGCCGACGATATCCATCGGCTTGCCCGGGCCGCCGAGCGCGCGCGACAGGACCGAATTGTCGCTGACCAACGTCACCCCGGCAAGCCAGGACGGACCGCCCGGTATCGATCGCGACAGGCGCAATTCCTGCGACAGCAGCAGCTTGTCGTTGTCGACCGTATAGATCGCCGGCCGGCTGCTGCCGCGCGGCGTCGCATCGAACAGTTCGCGGGTATGGTAATCCGCCACCCCGGTCGCCGAGACGAGCCGCAGGCCACTGTCCCAATCCTTGCTGACGACGACGCGGCCGAACAGGAAGCGGTTGCGATAGGGCTGCGCCAGCCGGCTGCTGCGCCGGTAGCTGTCGCGCGTCTCGGCATATTGGCCGTCGGCGGCTTCGATCCGCTGGCCGGCGCCGCTGACGTCGATCCGCCAGCCGGGGCCGGGCTGCACCCGCAGCGCGACGCGCCCGCCGATCGTATCGACGCGATTGACCGCTCTCCCACGCACCGGATCGTCGATATAGCCGCCGTCGCGCACGCCATAGGCGACGCCGCGCAGCGCCAGCCGCTCGTCGAGCAGCGGCAGGTTGAGCATCCCCGACAGGTCGAAACCCGCCGCACCGCCCTGCGTCGCGGTGACGCCGCCGCCCGCCGCCGCCGCGACGCGATCGAGCACCGGCGCGTTCGAGGTCAGCCGCAGCACGCCGCCGATCGCGCCGGCGCCGTACAGCGTACCCTGCGGTCCCTCCATCACCTCGATCGCCTGCATGTCGTAGAGGCGCAGGCCGGGGTCCGGCCCGGAGGCGTTGAGCTGGACGTCGTCGAGATAGACGCTCGCGGTCGATTGCGTCGTGCCGTTGAAGCTGCTGTCGGCGATGCCGCGGATGAACACCTTGTTGCGCCCCGCGCCGAGCTGCGTGCTCTGCAGGATCGGATCGGCGGCGGCGAGATCGCTGATCGCCGCGGCACTGCCGTTGGCCTGCGTCGCCTTGCCGATCAGCGTCAGGCTTCCGGGATAGCGGAGCAGCGGCACGCGCTGCTTGCTCGCGGTGACGATGATATCCGCCGGGGCGGCCTCGGCACGTGGCGGCGGCGCGGCCCGCGGGTGCGGCGGCGGCAGGCGTTTGCGCGGCGCGGCGACGATGCGATAGCCGCCGTGCGCGAATGCGATCGCGCGATAGCCGCTGCCGGCGAGCAAGGTGTCGAGCGCGGCGGCGACCGTCATCGTGCCGCGCAGCGGGCGGGAGCGGACGGCACGCAGGCCGCTTTCGGTGCTGGCGATCTCCACCCCGCTGGTCCGCGCCAGCGTCAGCAGGGCGGCGTCGAGCGTTGTGGCGGGGATGGTGACGGCGATCACCCGGTCGCGCGCCTGCGCCGCCGCCGGCAGGCAGACGGCGACAAGGATCAGCGCTCGTAACAGTTCAGGGCGTTGCGGTGTCGCGCTGCGCCAAAACCCAGCCTTCGCCATTACGCCGCCATGTTGCCCCGATCAGATCGGCCAGATGCGGAACGTCGCGATCGGCAGCGCCTGTAACGTGGATCATGCCGGTAAACGGCCGTTTCGACAAGTCACCGATGATGCGCAGATCGATGCCGAGCGCGCGGCGCAGGCTGGCGGCGACCTCGCCGACCGGGGTGCCGTCGAAGCTGAGATCGCCGGTGCGCCAGCCGCCGATCACCGCGGTCGGCAGGGTCGAGCGGACCAGCCGGTGGTCCGCGGCCATCGTCACCGCCTGCCCGGCCCCCAGCCGCAGCTGCGCCCCGTCCGGCTGGAAGAGCACCGATCCCTCGGCGACCGCGACCGCGATTCGCGCACCGCTGTGGACGACGTTGAAGGTCGTGCCGAGATCGCGCACCACTTGGTCGCCGGCGCGCAGTTCGAAGGGATGCGCGGCATCGTGGACGACGTGGAACAGCGCCTCGCCCGAATCGAGCGCGACCCGGCGCGGATCGTCGCCGCTGACGCGCAGCAGGCTGCCGCCGTTGAGCGCGACCTGCGTGCCGTCGGCGAGGCGGACGTCGCGGCGCTCGCCGTCGCGGGTGGCGTAGACGTGGTCGGCGGCGGCCGGCGCGAACACCGACGGCATCGTCAGCCCGAGCACGAGCGCCGCGGCGATCGCGCCGCCCCCGGCGAGCGGCCACCAGCGGCGGTGACGAGGCGCGTCGTCGTTCGCCGCGACCGGGAGCGGCGCCGGATCGGGAAAGCGGACCTCGGCGATCTGCCGGTCGAGCAGGGTGACCCGATCATAGGCCTCGGCATGCGCGGGGACCTCGAGCCAGGCGACGAACGCCTCCCACTCCGTCGCGGCCATATCGGCTTGGCGCAGATGCCAGGCGATCGCCTGATCGATGATGTTCGGTGCGTCACGGCTCACAGGCGCTGCCCCCTTCCATCATCATGACGATGCGCGACCGGCATATCCGCAGCAATCGCGTTCGCCTGCGCATGAATAATCCGATAGGCGCGCTGCAACAGCTTTTCGACGCCGCTGACGCTGATCCCCAATTCTTCGGCGATCGCGCGCTGCGGCCGGTTTTCGATCCGATAGAGCCGCAGCGCCGTCGCCATCCGCTCGGGCATCGCCGCGATCGCCGCCTCGATCGCGCGCAGCTGGTCGCGCATCACCAGCGTGCGTTCGGCATCGGGCAGATCGTCCGCAGCCGGCTGATCCTCCAGCCATGCCGCCTCGCGCGCGCCCCGCCGTGCCGCCGCGATCCGCCGGTCGGTGGCGAGGTTGCTGGCGACGCGGCACAGGAAGGCGACCGGCTGCGCGATCGGCTGATCGGCGAGCTGGTCGATCCGTAACCACATGTCTTGCAGCGCATCTTCCGCTTCGTCGCGGCTGCCGAGCCGCGCGGTCAGCAGCCGCGCCAGCATCGTCCGCTGTTCGAGGAAGATGGCGCGAAGTCCAGCCTCGCCCAATCTGCGTCCACGCTCCCGTCAGGCTGGAAACGCCAGCCCTTCCGCCGCCGCCATGTCCGCAATCGACCATCTCCGCAAGGCATCTGCTTCGCGCGGCCGTGCCGCCGCGATCGAATCGCCGTCGCGCTTGCCCGCGCCGGGATGGCACATCACCAGATGCATGCCCGCGGCCCGGCGCAGGAAGCGCGGGAAGAGCGTCTTGTAGTCGCTCGAAAAGTCATAATGGCCGGCGAAACTGTCGTTGCAGCGCAGCCGGTAGCGCGCCGCCGCCCGGCGCAGTCCGCGCGAATGATAGGCGCTGCCGATCGCCTTGCCGACGAAGGGGCGCGCCAGCATCGCGTCGACGCGGTCGGTACAGTCGCGCAGCCAGGCATCGGGCGCGCGGCTCGCGGTTTCGAACAGGACGATGTCGCGGATGCCGGGCAGCGCATGGCTATGCTGGTGGCCGTCGACGAAGTCGGGGGCGCGGCCCATCGCCGCGGTGAAGGCGTCGAATTGCGCGGCGATCTCCGCGGCGATCTCGTCGAGCGGCAGGTTGCGCCGCGCCGCGCGGCGCGCGAGCGGATCGATCTCGGGCAGGCGACCGTCGGGGGCGAGCCGCGGCATATCGGTGAGCGGCCGCTCCTGCGTCAGCGTCAGGTGGAGGCCGATCGAAACGTGCGCGGGCAGGTCGCGAAGCAGCGCGGCATCCTCTGCCCAGCCGGGCATCAGCGTCATGCAGCTCGTCGCGTTGAGCTTGCCCAGGGCAGCGAGCTCGGCGATCGTCTCGCTGACGCCACGCGAATAGGCGAAATCGTCGGCGCAAAGAATCAGATTAGGCAAGGACCGTTCCCTCCAGATCCTGGAACGCACGCTCGCGCATCTGCACGCTGAGCAACTTGCGGCGCTGCAACCGGCGCGCCAGGAAGCGATAGAAGAACCAGCTGCCCGCGACCGGGGCGGCGGCCGAATAGACGAGCCGTTCCAGCAGCGTCCAGCGGATCGACTCCCGGTCGCGCTCGCGCGGCGAGGGCATGCACCACAGGTCGCGCGAATAGAGCATCCGCCCCTGCCGCATCGTCCGGTGGATCACCTCATGATCCTCGAGGATGAAGCCCCAGATCGCGGCGTCGAAGCCGCCCGCCGCACGCAGGGCGGCGACGTCGAAACACTGGCCCGCACCGCCGGCATGGCATTGGCGGGGCAGCAGCCGCGCCGCCGACAGGATGCGCCGCGCCTCGGCATCGCGCGCCGGCTGTTCCGCGCCCGGCGGCACGAAATAGGCGCCGGCGACGACGCAGCGGTCGCGCTGCAACAGCCGCTCGGCCTCGGCGAGATAATGCGGCGGATAGAGCGTATCGGCGTCGCAGGTCGCGACATAGCGCGTCCGTACCCAGCCGAGCCCGGTGCGCAGCGCGGTGACCTTGCCCGGCGTCGGTTCGGTGATGACCAGCGCGTCGAGCCCGTGCGCGCGCACCGCGGCGCGGGCGACATCGGCGCTGCCGTCGGTCGAGCCATTGTCGACGAGGATCATGATCACCGGCACGGTCTGCGCGGCGAGGCTGGCGATCGTCGCGGCGAGATAATCGCGCTCGTTGAAGAACGGGATCAGCACCGTCCACAGCGGCGTCGGCCGCCGATCGAGCCGCCGCGCGGCGATCGACGATCCCGCCGCGCTGCGTAGCATCGTATCATGGTCGTTGAGCAGAAACATGATGCCCCCGGCGGACGTGTCTGGCGGCATCGCGGACCGCGACGCATGCCGACGTGGTCCACCCCCCGCAGACCACGTCGGCGCCGCGCGTCGGTCGCTGCGATGCCCCGATGACAGACGACACCGATCCGCCCAAGCCACACCGGCCTATGCAAAAAAGTTCCGCATGACGCTGTGCCGGTCACGGATTATCAAGGACCGATGACCCATATGGCCCGTTTCCCGGCCGCAGCCGCGGTAGCCGGCCGATCGCCCGCGCTCCGGCGGCCCGCATTCGGGCTGTCGATGTTCGGGCAAGGCGCGGCGTTGCTGCTGTGGGCGGTGATCCTGCGCTGCCGCGATTTTGGCAATCCGATCATCCATGTCGACGAGCAATATTATCTGCTGGTCGGCGACCGCCTGCTGCACGGTGCCCTGCCCTATGTCGATCTGTGGGATCGCAAGCCGCCCGGCCTGTTCCTGATCTTCGCGGCGATGCGGCTGCTGCCCGGCGACGGCATCCTCGCCTATCAGCTGGTCGCGACGCTGTTCGCGGCGGCGACCGGCTGGCTGGTGATGCGCGGCAGCCGGCGGCTCGGGGCGACGGCGACGGGCGGGTTCGTCGCCGGGCTCGCCTATGTGCTGTGGCTGTCGTTGCTCAGCGGGCGCGGCGGGCAGTCGCCGGTCTTCTACAATCTGTTCGTCGCCGGCGCGGTGGTGCTGACGTTGCGCCTGCCGCGGCTCGCCGCGGCGCAGGCGGTCGGCGCGATCGTCGCCAGCGGCTGCGTCGCCTGCCTGCTCGCCGGGCTGGCGATCCAGACCAAATATACGCCGGTCGTCGAAGGCGCCTTCTTCGGCCTCGCGCACCTCTGGTATCTTTATCGCGCGCGCGCCTCCGCGCCGGCAGTAATCGCGGCGGCGGCGATCTGGGCGCTGCTCGGACTGCTGCCGACGCTGCTAATCGTCGGTTTCTACTGGATGCGCGGGCCGGCGGTGTTCGACGCCTTCTGGTTCGCCAATTTCGCCTCGGTCGCGCTGCGCAAGGGCTATCCCGCCGCCAAGATCGCCGCGCGGCTCGCCGGCACGACCGCGCAATTGCTGCCGCTGCTGATCGCCATCGCCGCGGTCTGGCGGATGCGGCCGCGATCCCCGGAGCGGTGGATCGCCTTCGGCTGGCTCGCCGCCGCGCTCGTCGCCTTTGCGATGATCGGCGCCTTCTTCGATCATTATGCGCTGCCGCTGCTCGTGCCGATGGCGATGCTCACCGGCGTCGCGCTCGGCCGCTGGCGCGCCGCGCCCTGGCTGCTGCTCGGCTATGGGCTGGCGCTGTTCGTCGCGCGCGTCGCCCTGGTGCCGACCGAGGCGGACTCGGCGCGCACCGTCGCCCGGGTGATGGCGGCGAACGACCGCGGCGATTGCCCCTATGTCTTCGCCGGCGACGCGATCCTCTACCATCTGGCCAAGGCCTGCATCCCGACCGCCTACGCCTTCCCCTCGACGCTCGCCTATGAGGCGGAACAGGGCGCAACCGGGATCGACGAGGCGCGCGAGGTCGCACGCATCCTGTCGCGGCGGCCACCGGTGATCGTGACGATGGACGTGCCGATGGCGCCGTGGAACCGCGCCAGCGAGCGGATCATGGCCCGCACCCTCGCCGCCCGCTATCGCCTGGTGTCGCGCGTCCCGCGCGAGGGGGCGCATCTGCTCGTCTATCTGCGCGACGATCTGCCGCTGCGCCGGTAACCGCCCCTTGGCGGCGGCGGGGCGACCGGGCTAGAGCGGCGGCATGACGCCGCTGACGCTGTACAACAGCCTGACCCGCACCACCGAGCTGTTCGAGCCCGCCGACCCCGCCGATGTCCGCATCTATTCGTGCGGGCCGACGGTCTATCATTACGCGCATATCGGCAATCTGCGCGCCTATCTGTTCACCGACACGCTCGGCCGGGTGCTGACCTGGAAAGGCTATGGCCTCACCCATGTCATCAACATCACCGACGTCGGCCATCTGACCAGCGACGCCGATGCCGGTGACGACAAGATGGAGGCGGCGGCGCGCGCCAGCGGGCAGGACATCTGGGCGATCGCGGCGCATTATACCGCGGCGTTCAAGGCGAACCTCAAGGACCTCAACGTCCGCGACCCGGCCCGCTTCCCGCTCGCCACCGATCACGTCGGGCCGATGATCGCCTTCGGCGAGGCGATCGCCGAGCGGCATTGCTACCAGCTTGCCGACGGCCTCTATTTCGACACCAGCACCGTGCCGGATTACGGCCGGCTCGCCGGCCTCCGCGACGAGGGCCCGGTCGAGGGGCGGATCGAGACGGTCGCGGGCAAGCGCCACCCGGCCGACTTCGCGATCTGGCGGACCAGCGCGCCGGGCGAGAACCGCCAGATGGAGTGGGACAGCCCGTGGGGCCGCGGCGCGCCGGGCTGGCACCTCGAATGTTCGGTGATGAGCCGCCAGTATCTGGGCGCGCATTTCGACATCCACACCGGCGGCATCGATCATCGCGAGATCCATCATCCCAATGAGATCGCGCAGAACCAGGCCTTTTCCGGCACCGCCGACACCGGCGCGACCGTGTGGATGCACAACAATTTCCTCGTCAACCGCACCGGCAAGGTCTCCAAATCGGCGGGCGACGCGCTGATCCTGCCGGCACTGGTCGAGCGCGGCTTCCATCCGCTCGCCTATCGGCTGATGTGCCTGCAGGCGCATTATCGCAGCGAACTCGAATTCTCCTGGGAGAATCTCGCCGCCGCGCAGACCCGGCTCAAACGCTACGTCCAGACCGTGGCGGCGCTGCGCGCCCGCGGCGAGGCGAAGGGCGCCGCCGCCGCGACGCCCTATCGCGAACGGCTCGATGCGGCGCTGTCCGACGATCTCAACACGCCGCGCGCGCTGCCGGTGCTCGACGAACTGCTCGCCGACAAACGGATCAGCCCGGCCGACCGGCTGGCGGCGCTCGCCGATTTCGACGCGGTATTCGGCCTCGGGCTGACGACGCTGGCGCGCGAGGATCTGCGCGTCCGGCCGGCGAGCGCCGGGATCGACGCCGCCGGGGTCGCCGCGCGGCTCGCCGAACGACGCGAGGCGCGGGCGGCCAAGGACTTCCCGCGCTCGGACGCGATCCGCGACGAACTCGCCGCATTGGGGGTCGAGGTGATGGACGGCGATCCGCTCGGCTGGGACTGGGCGATCGCGATCCCGCCCGCCGCCTAGCCGAGCGGCTGGTCGGCGGTGGCGATGATCGGCGGGACATAGGGGCGCGGCGCATCGGCGGGGATGCGCGCGATCTCCGCCTCGATTGCCTTGGCCCGGGCTGCCGATGACGGATGCGTGCGGCTGCGGAACAGCCCGCCGTCGACATCGCCGCCATGGTCGCGCCAGAAGCGCACCGCGCTCTGCGGATCATAGCCGGCGTTGCGCAGCAGATACATGCCGAGCAGATCGGCCTGATCCTCGGTCAGCCGGAACAGCCGGCCGTTGCGCCCGACCTCGGCGAGCAGCCCGCGCTTCACCCCCGCGGCATCGAGCCGCCGCGCATGGTGGAGGATGTTGTGCGCCAGCTCGTGCGCGACCACCACCGCCACCTCGTCGTCGCTATAGCGTTCGAAGAAGCGCACCGCGATCTGCACGATCCGCCCGTCCGCCGAGGCCTCCATGCCCGGCCCGAGCAGCACCTCGAACGCGCTGCGACAGCCCGGCGAAGCGGCGATGGTGACGCTGCGCGCCTGCCCGCCGCGGACCAGCGCGACGCGCAGCGGCCGGTCGGCGGGCAGTGAAGCGATCGTCGCGAGCGCGGCGTCGCGGGTGGCGCTCGACGTCGTCTTGCCGGCGACGGCGGCGAGCGGCTTGCCGTCGATGGCGGTGATCGAATCGCCCGGCTGGACCGCCGCCGACGCCGCGGGCGCGCCCGACACCACCGCCTCGACCGCGACCGGCGCCTCGAACCCGAAGCTGACCCGCGCCGCGTCGCGCAAGGGCGCGTCATATTGGTCGATCGCATGGATCGCCCAGCCCGGCGTGGGTGCCAGCTCGCGGCACAGCGCGGCATTGGCGGTGGTCAGCCGATAGGCGATCCCCGCCATCCGCCCGTCGACCGCGCGGATCGCCGCAAAGGTCGCCGCAGCATCCTGCGCCATGGCCGCCGAAGGCAGCGACAATCCGAGCGCGACGCAGAACAGAGCCTTGATCATCCGCCGCTTCTAGGCGAGCGGCGGCGCCAGCGGAACCGCCGATCCGGTCATTTGACCGCGTTGGCGTCGATGGTCACCCGATTGCCGGTGGAGACCGCGACGCGCTTGCCGCTGCCGACGAGGCTCCAGACCTGTTTCGGCGACGGCATATGATCGAAGGTCGGAAAGGCGCTCGTCGTCCCGTCGACATCGGTGAGCGAGACCGCATAGCTGCCGCTCTTCTCGATCTGCCCCATGATCGACGGGAAGACGGAGACGGTGCGGCCCGCGTCGTACAGCACCATGACATAGCTCCGCTCGTCCGTCCGGTAGACGCCATATTCGACGCGCGGCTCGCCGTCGCGGCACCAGATGGGGCGCGGGCCGGCGGGCTCGGACTTGGCCGCGGAGGCAGCGATGCTTCCGCTCAGCATCGACAGGATATCGAGCGTCTTGATCGGTTGCGCCTTGGCGAAGTGCAAGGCGGTGGTGCAGGCGACGATCGGCACCGCCGCCGGGGCCGGCATTCCCTCCGGCTTCGGCCAGCGTATCCCGCCGATAACGGCCTGGAGCCGCGCGTCGAGCTGCGTCGCGGTCAGCGTCGGTGCGGTCATCCGGATGACAACGATCCAGTCACCGACCGGGATCGCCGCCAGCGCGGTACTGCGGATTGCGCCGCCCGCGATACCGTAGACCTGCCGCAGCGCGGACGGCGTCGACGCGCCCGGCGCAGCGAAGGCGACCGGATCGGCGCTGGCCGGGGCGGCGTTGCGGAACAGATCGCGCTGCTCAAGCGTGGTGCGCGACCGGTCGAACCAGAGGGCGACATCGTCGGCCGCGGGATGGAAGAGATAGATCGTCGCGCTGACGCTGCCGTCGGCCGCCTGATATTGTGCCATCACGTCATGCTCGGACGCCGTCGCATCGGTCAGCGCGGTACGGCGCATCCCGTCGATCTGTGCGGTCAGCACCAATCCGGTCTGCGCATGCTGCCACCCCTTGTCCGCCGGCACCGGCAGATCGCGCGCCGCCAGCGGGCTGGCGACGGCGAGAGCAAGCCCCATGATCAACCACCGCATGCCCCGTCCCCTGTCTTTACCTTCATCCTAGAGGATTGCAGCGATGACCGGCAATGCGGGGTTGCCCGCAAAGACGTCGCGGTGACTGCCCCAAGCGTTCCTTCGTTGCGTCAAAGCCGTTTTGGGCGCATGTCGCGAGGCGTTTAGACCCGAAGGACACACCGATCATGGCCGCGAACTGGGCCCCCGACAGCTGGACCAAGGCCGATGCCCGCCAGCTTCCCGACTATCCCGACGCCGCCGCGCTCACCCAGGCGACCGACACGCTCGCCACTTTCCCGCCGCTGGTCTTCGCCGGCGAGGCGCGCAATCTGACCGCCGAACTGGCCGTGGTCGCCGCCGGCAAGGCGTTCCTGTTGCAGGGCGGCGATTGCGCCGAATCCTTCGCCGAGCACAGCGCGAACAACATCCGCGACACCTTCCGCGTCATCCTGCAGATGGCGGTGGTGCTGACCTATGCGTCGAAGCTGCCGGTGGTGAAGCTCGGCCGCATGGCGGGCCAGTTCGCCAAGCCGCGCTCCGCGCCGACCGAGGTGATCGATGGCGTCGAGCTGCCGAGCTATCGCGGCGACAACGTCAACGACATCGCCTTCACGCCCGAAAGCCGCATCCCCGATCCGCAGCGGATGATCCGCGCCTATTCGCAGTCGGCGGCGACGCTCAACCTGCTGCGCGCCTTCGCACAGGGCGGCTATGCCAATCTGCACCAGGTGCATCGCTGGACGCACGATTTCATGGGCCGCAGCCCGTGGTCGCGCAAATATGCCGAGACCGCCGACCGGATCGGCGAGGCGCTCGAGTTCATGGCGGCGTGCGGCATCGATCCCGAGACCGTGCCGCAACTGGCGCAGACCGCTTTCTATACCAGCCATGAAGCCCTGCTGCTGCCGTTCGAACAGGCGCTGACCCGGCAGGATTCGCTGACCGGCGACTGGTACGACACCTCGGCGCATTTCCTGTGGATCGGCGACCGCACCCGCTTCGAAGGCTCGGCGCATGTCGAGTTCCTGCGCGGCATCGGCAATCCGATCGGCGTCAAATGCGGGCCGAGCCTCGAACCCGACGCGCTGCTGCGCATGCTCGACACGCTCAACCCCGGCCGCGTGCCGGGGCGGATGACGCTGATCACCCGCTATGGCTTCGACAAGATCGAGGCGGCGTTGCCCAAGCTCGTCCGCGCGGTGACGCGCGAGGGGCATCCGGTGGTGTGGAGCTGCGACCCGATGCACGGCAATACCGTCAAGGCGGTGACCGGCTACAAGACGCGCCCGTTCGACCGCATCCTCGCCGAGGTGCGCGGCTTCTTCGCCGTCCACCGCGCCGAGGGCACGCACGCCGGTGGCATCCATGCGGAGATGACCGGTCAGAACGTCACCGAATGCACCGGAGGCGCGATCGACGTGACCGAACAGAGCCTCGCCGATCGCTATCACACGCATTGCGACCCGCGTCTCAACGCCGGGCAGAGCCTCGAACTCGCCTTCCTGCTCGCCGAGATGCTCAACGCGGAAATGGCCGAGCGGCGCAAGGTCGCCGCCTGATAAACGGGGGCGTCGGCGAAACCCGCTTGACGCCCCCTGCCCCAGCGCCTAGAGGCGCTGGCTCACCGCACGGCCCCTTCGTCTAGCGGTCAGGACGTCGCCCTCTCACGGCGAAAGCACGAGTTCGATTCTCGTAGGGGTCACCAGCGGCAGAAATCAGCCATTTTTGCCATCCTGCTGCGGTTCGGTTGCCCCCGCAATTCCATACGTTTTGCCCCCGGAGGTTGCCTGCGACGTAAAGCCGGGCTTATCCTGCCTTCGAATTTGCGGGGTGGTGATGGATCGAAGGGCGGTGACCAAGGCTCGTTCTCGGCTTCGAGTTGCGCAGAAGGCCCTTGATGAGCTGCTGCGCTGTGACGTTCGCGACGAGTTCATCGACACTTGGTACACTTATCTAGTTGCGGCGAAGGCCGTCCATACGACCCTCGAACAGGGTGCAAAGGCGAGCGCCGCGTCGAAGGCGTGGTTTGAGGATCGCAGAGTGGAGCGGAAGTCTGACCCGCTACTCCAGTACATGTACGAATCCCGCAACGATGACGAACATGGGCTATCCGCCCCTGTTGAGTATCAACCGCCTACCGTCGAGTTTGGCGAGAACGACGGCGGGTCGACGTACGAGCTCGTCGATACCGAACACGGCAGCCAGGTGCGGCTCACCGTGCGCAGCAAGGACGGCAGCAGCTTAGTGCGGATACGTGCGCGCATTCCTATGATGGTGCTGCGTCCCGTCACAGGGAAGTCGAACGTCTATCCGCCGCCCCGCCTGCATAAAGGTGAGATCCTTGATGATCTGCTCCCTACGCAAGCAGCCGAGTTGAACCTTCGACACCTTTCATGGATGATCGACGAAGCGGAGGGTCTCCAGATCTAAACGATCAGGAGACAACCTTCCTAGCCAGAGGCACAATCTTGCCGCCGGTCACGCGTTCGGCCGCGCCACGCGCGATCATCAATGCCCGCGCCCGCTTCCCGTAGTGCCTCACCATCTCGCTCGACATGCCGAGGATCGAGCCGACTTCGGTGTCGCTCAGGCCAAGCTCCAGCAAGTAGCAGCACGAGTTCTTGCGCAGTCCGTGGAACGAGAAGGTCGCGTCGGCGGTGATGACCTCGCGCGCGACGAGATCGGCGTGAACCTCCCGCACCGCGGACATGGCCATCAGGTCGCGAAGCCGCGCCTGGATGGCACCCGTCGTCTTGAATGGCGCGCCGCTGCGCTCGTACAGGAGCGTCGTCGACCGCCGCGGCAGCTTCTTCAGCTCCTCCAGCCAGAACGGGTGCATCGGGATGGCGACGTCCTTGCCCGTCTTCTTCTGCGCGAACTCCATGATGCCGCCGTCAATCCAGCCGTACTGCATCCTGATGCAGTCGCTGACCCGCTGCCCGGAGCATAGCCCGGTGACGATCGCGGCGCGCGTCATCGGCGTCGCCTCCTCCAGCGCGACGCGCAGCAGATCCGCCGGCCATGGTTCGTGCTCGCCCAGCTCAAGCCGCTTGATCCCCGACGCCGGATTGTCGGCGCGCATGTCAATGCGCGTGCCGTAGGCGAGGAGCGCCCGCATGACGCTAAGCCACGCGTTCGCCTTGCCCGGCGTCTCGGCCATCCGGTCGCGCATCGTGTAGATGTGCGCAGGGCGCAGGCCCTTTACGCCGCGCTCGCCGATCTCCGTCACGATCAGGTCGAGGTAGCGCATCTGGTTGATGCGCGTGCTCATCTCCAACGCCGCGAACTCCGGGTTGCCGCGATAGGCAGCGACTAGGGCGGCCATGCTGCCGGGCGCAGGGCCCTCCTTCGGCGCCGTCTGCTGCGACAGCCGTCGGTACTCCGCGTGGAAGTCGGGATCGTCGAGATCCGGCAGTCGCAGGTAGGTATCCTTGCCGGCGATCTTGCGCCGGAAGTAGAGCAGACCCTTCCGCTCGGTTACATTCTTCAACGAAAGTCGTCCCATGACGTGTCCCGATCCTGCGCGCCCGCGCGAGGCTGCTTGATCGAGAACTGCTTGGCAATCATCGCGTCGAGCTGGACCTTCGCCCACAGGGTGTTGTAGCCCTCCTTCACCCCGAACCCGCCAAACCGGGTCAGGAACGACGTCTTCGACACGCCCATGTACGCTGCCGCGATCTCCGCGGTCATGCGAGCCGGCCAGTCCGGCAGTTGTTCCAGCCGGGCAAGGTTCACGCAGCCAGCCTCCCCTCGCCTTCCGCCAGCCGTGCGGCGCGCAACTCAATCGTCGCGTCAGTCAGCCAATGGATGCAGTCGGTCCCGGTGCGTTGATGCCACCAGAGCATCGCCGCGAGGCCGGCCGCCACGCTCTCGGCGTTGAGCAACGGGCGGACGTACTCGACGATGTCGTCCTGCACGCCCTCGCTGAAGGCGCCGATCCGATCGGACAGCGCCCAAAGCTCAGCCGTCTTGTATCGGCGGTACTGCGGCGCGTTGTTCACGAGGGCCTGATGCGCCCGATCGCGGCGGCTGATGGCCGCCGGTAGTGCCTGCTTCAACATGGCGAGGATCTCGGCGTCGGTCGCGGTGCGCTCCGGCCGCGGCGCGCGATTCACCACTCGCCGCCAGTCGGCCGCAAGTGCCGATGCGATCCGCAAGCGGTCGGTCGCGTCGGTTGCGGTCATCTTGTCCTCGGCGACCAAGCGCTGATCGCCGGCAGCACGCGCGTCGCGAAGCTGCTCGGCGATAGCGGCTATGCCGGCGAACTCATGGGTCGCGGGTGGTCGTTTCATGTCACCTCCCCGCCGCCCGTCGCCCCGTCCGTCGCATCGGTGGGGGTGGCTAGGCTGTCACCCCAGCTTGCGAGAAACGCGCCGTCATTCCAGATTACGCCGATGCCGCCGCACTCGCTGCATCCGCCGCCCGGCTGGCATCGGAAGATAGGGCTGTACGGATAGTATTTTTCGGAGACGTAGCCTTCGTCACTCTCCTGACAGCCCGAACACGCAGTCCAGCATCCGCCATCCTCGGCCATCACCTCGGCGACATGCTTCGCCAAGGTATCGACCCCCGCCCCGGTGTCGCTCGCGACCTTGGGGGCTGCGGCGAGCATGGCGGCGATCTGCTCAAGCGTGTGCTGCGCAAGCAGGCCGGGGTGCAATTCATCCTCGGCCGTCAGTTGCTCGCCTTCGTTGTCGGTATAACCTGTCGGGTCGGCATAGACCTCAAGCGTTTCGCGCGCACGTTGCAGCGCCTCCCGCAACAACCCCGCCGGAACCGCGGCATCGCTCGCGGGCGGGGTGTCATTCCAGGGCAATCCGTGAAACACCCGGTGAGAGGTTTTCTGTAGAATTGCCGACATCATGTTGCAGGCGGCCTTGTACCCGTTGCGGTGCTCCTGGGTTACATCGGCTGCGAACTCTGTCTCTTCGCCGACGCGTAGACATTCCTGTGCCGCGTCCCAAAAGGCCTGACACTGCACCCGCGCATCGGACAGCACAGCGGGAGTGGGGACGCCATGCGAGCCGGACAGCACATTGGCCGCGCCATCATATGCGGCCTGCCACATGCGGGCGGCCTGACTGGTACAGCTGGAGGCCCGCTTGCCGTTCCGGTAGTTGGGGACGACGGTGTCTGCGATGGCGACGCAGCGAGCCTCGATCTGGGTCTGCGAGCTGGTCACTGGCCGCCCTCCGCATCACCGGCAGCGTCCGGATGATCGGCTTGATAGTCCGCCTGCGTCGCCCACCAGCCGCCGACGTCGGCGGGGTTCAGCGCCTCGAGCAAATCAGCAAACTCCTCGGCGTAGCCGACGTCCTCTTCCTGGCCTTCGATGGTCCAGCCTAACGGCGTCTTCGTCCAAAGATCACCGCCCGTGGTAAGCAGCACCTCGGGCGCAGGATCGGCGGCACAGAGTTCCTGCCAGCGGGTTTCCTCGGCGACCTTTGCCGCGGTGGCCGCCGCTTCACGTTCCTCCTTCCGACGCTTCCGGTCGGCGATTACCTCGCGGGCATGTTCTATGCCGGCGGGAAGGTTCGAAGCGATCTCCTCTTCGGTGACAAACATCTGGATCTCGAAGCACGGTGTGCGCGGACCCGAATGGGGGTCTCCCGGCTTCGTCTTCTCTCCTAGCCAATCGTTGGCGTAGAAGGCGCGGCCTTCCATGCCGGGTAAATCGCTGAACTTCGGCACTGCGAGGCGAGCCGCCCAGACCCGGCCGAGATGCGCGACCGCCTGCTCTTCCTCCTGCTCGGGGGTCAGCTGGGGACCGCCATAGGAAGTCTCGCGCTTTTCAGGAAGGACCGTCTTGCGGTGCTCTCGCGGAACGAAAAACCGCGTGCGATCCCATTGCGCCACGTATTCGAGCGCGCTGCCGTCGTCATCTTCGCCGATCGGCTCCTCCTGCCCGACCCCGACCACGATCTGGATGGAGACATCGCGGTCCATGGCCCGCTTCCAGCAGTCGTCGATGGCCACGTGCATACCAAGATCGCCATTCCAGCCGCCGGCAATGAGAGCGTAGCCTGTGGGGGCCTCGGCCTTACCGTCGACCGTCAGATCGGCAGGAATGACGGAACCCGACACGCTGGGATATTTCCCCTGCGCCTGCATCTGGACGCGGACAGCCTGCAATTGCAGGCAGCGGTTAGCGATGCCCCGCGCAAGCTGACCGTTCGCCAGCTTGCGTGGGGCGCCGTCTGCCGCTGCGGTGAACAGATCCTCCTCGTACCCGCCGCCCTCGCGTTCGTAGGTGTCGCGGTCGATGAACCGGAAGACGCTGCACGCCTCTGTCATCTGCTCGGCGCTGTAGGCGGCGCGAATGTTCCACAGGCTGTGCCGTTGATAGTTGTTCGGTCGGCACTCGCGCTTGAAAACGCGCGACTGTAGAGCCTGATCGGCAGTTTTGGCGTATTCAGTCGCCACCTCCAGGCTGATCTGTCCCAGCCGGAGGGCGTCGAGGATCTCCTCCGCCAGCCCCGCCAGTCGCAGCCGCTGCTTCACGTAGCGCTCAGTGAAACCAAATTGCTTCGCGAGATCAGCGGGCGATCGGTTGCCCGGCGCCATGAGCGCGGCGAATGCGACGAACTCGTCCGCCGGGTTCATGTCGCGGCGCGCGAGGTTCTCCGACAGCGACAGCTCGACCGCCTCGTCCTCCGGACGGATGAGGACTGGCACCGGCCAGTTGTCCTTGATCGTGCCGCGCTCGCGCAGCAGCTGAAGCGCCTGGAGGCGTCGCCCACCACCCACGACGTAGACGGCCTTGGCGTCGATCGTCGTGCTGCCGGCGTAGCCGATCAACGATTGCAGCAGACCATGCGCTGCGATGTCGTCCGCGAGGCTCTCGACGTCGGCTGCTATGTCGGTCTTGCGGACGTTCTGCGGCGCGCGGCGCAGCCGACCATACGGGATCGTGGTGATCGACGTCGGCGCCAGCGCCTTGGCTGTGGCAGGCGCTGTCTTGGCGCCGCGGGGCTTCGACGCCGGTGCTGCGGCGTTTTTGATTGCGGTGGCCATTATCGGACCTCCTGCGAGTTCGTGCTTTCGAGTAGATCAGGCGGCTCGATGCCCGGCCGCATGGTCGTATCGGCATCGGAGAGCGCCGCATGCCAATTCGCCAGCGCTGCGGCGGTGCTGATAGTGTGGTGTCGAGCCTTATCGACGTCGCCGGCGACTGCGGCCGCCGCAGCCTTCTGCGCGAGATAGCCGATCAGCCAGAACCAATCGAACGGCGTCTTGCCGGCGTCGTGGTCCGAGCTCCATCGATCACGCTGATGCGTCGCTTCCAGGGGGACACCGGCCATGAAGTCGGCCGTCTCCGGCGTGTTGACCAAGAAGTCGAAGGACGTGCGTGCGATTGAGCGATACCACGCGCGCGCATGCTGCGGATCGTGATCCTCGTGAAAGGCGGCGATGCAAGTGGAGCTTTCGCAGTGCTGGCCGATGTCCGTTTCCATGACGCAAACCTCGGCCCAGCACAGGCCGTCCCCCGCCGCGAGTTTGGCGGCCAAGGCATCCACGCGTGGGCAAGTCCTCTGCTGCGCCACCACCTGAAACCCGCCAACCGGGACCGCATCCAGCCCGACGTTGGCACGAGCATTGTCGATGCTGACGATCGTCGCACCGGGGAAGCGGCGGGCGAGCTTGTCCGGGTCTTCATTGCTGAGCAGGAGGTCTCCCTCCTGCTCAGCAATGCGCCGATCGTTGCACATCACGTCATCAACAATGCGGTTGCACCCATAATGCTTGGCGAACAGCTCGCGGTGCAGCGTCTTGCCGCTGCGCTGGGGGCCGTGGATTACGATCATCAGGAAACCTTTCCGATGCCGATCTCGATCATCAGACCGAGCCATTGAATGGTGAAGATGCCGCCCTTGATCTCGTCATGGCGGCATTCGGGGTGCGAGCGCAGCACGCGCGGAATGACGGTCAGGCCGTCACCGCGCCAGCCGCCCCACTCGAAGCGGGGGATGAGGTGGCGACGCATCACCACTGCCCCTTGATCAGCGCCCAGACGGCGCGGACGGCGAGAGCGGTCCCGCCGAGCAGCACGGTCAGGGCGAGCAGCGCGACGATCGCCCTGATCAGCGGACGCGGGGGACGGCTGGCGCAGTCGGGGCAGCCGCAACCTGGGGGGCAGTTGAACAGATTGCCGCTGTAGGGGCTGCGGATCTTGCGCTCTGGCGGGGTGCGGCTCGCCATCAGAGCGTCCCCGCGACCATGGTCAGCAGCACCGGGCCGCCGACCCAGACGGCGAGGCCGCCGATGGCGAGGACGATCATCCGGTCAAGCACGCCGCGCGCGCGATCCTCCGCGGCGTCGCACAGGGCGGCGAGGCGAGGCATGGCGGGCTGCGGCACCGGCGACCGACGCAGCGGATGCGTCGTCGACTTGCCCCGTGCCCGGCCGACGACGGCCTTCAGGCGGGCCGCGGTGGCGTCACGCCCGGCGAGCACCAGCGGCTGGCGGTTGAACGGCCGCGCGGCAGCGTGACGGCTGAGCGTGTGCGGAATGAGCCGCCGGGTGACCGGCGGGTCCGTGTCGATGTGGAAGTCAGTGACGAGGGCGCCGGTCGCGTCGGCCTCGCGGGGAAGGTTGGCAAGTTGCACGGCGTGCTCCCATCGGGCGGGGTGCCCTGATGAAGCCCGCTTACCGTAAGCGATTGCTTACAGTCAACTACCTATAAGCGTCCGCTTACAAATCAGCTGAATACCCACCACGCCAGAAGTGCCAGCCCGACGATCGCGCCGATCAACGACACGACCGTCGCCGCGCTCGAACGCACCGGCGCGGACCGTCGCGTCGTCACGAAAGGCTTTCCGGAGATCCTGCTCATCAACGCGTCGTGTACGTCGAGCATGACTTCCTGATGCTCGATGTTGAACATGACCGTGTCCGGATCATAGAGGCGCAGCTTGCCCGCGACGCCAGCGCTCGCACCAGGATAGATGAGACGGATATAGCCGGGCTCCACGGCGGTCGCCTGCCGCAGATCCAAACCGACCAGATCGCCGATGGCGACCGTCCTGACCGCCTCAGCCAAGCCGGGCAAAGACGCTCGGCCTATGCTGACCAGATCGCCATCGATCGTGATAGACCCGGTCGAACCCTTCGCCTGCATCCCTACCCTCCCGGCTACAGCGCCCAGCCTAGCGAGAGCCGCCCGCACACGCGATCAGAATGTGACCAGCTCGTCCCACGGAATGATCCGGTGAAGATGCGCTACACGGATGCGCTCCACCTTGAACAGCAGCGCCGGATTGAACTGCTCGAACTCGTAGTAATGAGCCGTTTGCCGGACCAAGCGCTTTGCGATCACGGTCATGATCCGCTCGCCGTCGACGCCATCCGGTCCCCGCAGCTGCGCGACGACATAGTCTCCCGACACCGGTGGACGGCGAGGATCGACATAGCCCAGCTCGCCTGGCTCGTACCTGGGGGCCATCGAGACGCCTCTGAAATACAGGGCGTAAACGTCCCGGCGATTGTCCAAGGTGAGAGGTCGGCGGGCGTGATCGATCACGTCGTCGAAGTGCATTTCCATGGCCTCAATATCGACCGTGCTTCCGTCATCCTCGAACTTGAGATCCGCGCAGAGCGCCGTGCCGACGATCGGCACGTCTCGCGGCCGATCAGAGCCGCGAAACGCAAGGTAAGGGCCGCGCTCCTGCGTCGTCCCCGGTTCTCGATCCGTCTTGCGTTCGCCCGCCTCGAACTCGGCGAAGGTCGCGCCGATCGCCGCGAGCAGCTTCTCGATCGTCTCGTGATTGGCGCTGCCGCGCCGCTTGATGTCGGTGAGCGCCATCCGGCTGAGCCCGGCCTTCATCATCCAACTGGTGTTGGACATGCCGGCGGGCTTAACCGCCATGAGGCGATCGTATAGCGAAAGAGGGTCTGACATGACCCTGTCAGCAATAGCTAACATGCGGCGTTCCGTCGATTGAAGCCATTGCTTACAAATCTGCTTGCAACGTAAGCGATCGCTGATCTACAAGCGTGCGCATGGACGTTCCGACAACCTCTGACATGGTCGCCGCGATCGAGCGGTTCCTCGAACGGCACCAAGACATGGCGCCTACCCGCTTCGGTCGCGAGGCCACCGGCGAGCCGCAGCTTCTGGAAAGCCTGCGCAAGGGGCGGTCGCCCAGCCTCGACACGGCCAACCGCATCGTCGCGTTCATGCGCGGCAAGGACGAGGAGGCGGGGTTCGAGGCGTTCCATGGGAGTGACGTTTGCTCCGATGTTGACCCCGCGTCAGCCGGAATCGACGACGACTTTTCCGCCCAGGTGGCGGCATGACGCCGGAGAGGGCGCTGTTGAAGCGCGCGACCGTAGAGATGATCAAGGGCGTCGGCGGTCAGGAAGCCGGAGAAGGCTTCACGCGTGTCCGTAGATCCATGCTGTCGGAATACGGTTCTCCCAATCATCCTAACTGCTTCGTGCCGATCGACGTCGTGGCCGATCTGGAGCCGCTCGCCCGCGAGCGCACCGGGTGGCCGCACGTAACACAGGCGCTGTGTCGCGCCATGGGCGGCACGTTCGTACCCGAGCCGGAGGCGCCGACCACCGGCTCGGATCTGCTCGCTCTCTCGTCCCAGCTGTCGAGCGAGTTCAACGACGCGATCGGCGCGGTCTGCGCCGGTCTCGCGGATGGCAAGTGGTGCGGCAAGGACGGCGAGCGCCTCGAAGGCGAGCTCGACCAGCTGCTGCGCGTGGTCGTCCAGATGCGGGCGGTCGCCCGCTTCACCAACGATGGAGCCTCAGCATGAAGAAACTGCATCTTCCGGCCCTGCCGAAGAACGAGGGCGCGCGCCTGCTCGCCCGTCGCATCCAGTCGGCGTACAAGGGCAAGCTCCTGTTCGCTGCGCATTGCATGCAGCTGTCGGCGATCCAGCTCCAATGCCTCGTCGACGGATCGCTGATCCCCGGCGAGGAGCTGGTCCGCGACATCGCCCGTGCGACGCGCGACGGCATCAGCCGCGCCGACTGGCGCTCGCCTCCCGCCGGCGGCTGGTTCGACGCGGATCGGGTCGTCGCCTGATGTTCAACAAGATCACGCGCGGGGGTTCTCTCCCCGGCCTCGCGCGTGTCGGCGAGGCGGGCCCCCGTAGCCCCATGACCCGGCCCGTCTCGCCGAAACTCTCCGCGGTGCCTCATGGCTAAGCCCGCGTCCCTGACCATGCACGATGCCGACGGGCGCGTGTGTGCCGAGGAGGCGGGGGTGTTCCCCCGAGCCTCCGTCTCCTCGGGTTCGATGTTCGACGAGGTCAGCGGCCTCGTCGCCGGCGTCGATCGGATCAACGCCTGGATGGCCGTCGCCAATCCGGGCGACCGCTTCATCTACGCCAGCCGGTCCGGCCTCCCCAAAGCCTCGGCAGGTGCCGCGCGCATGCGCGATCTGGCGGGACGGAAGCTGGTGATGCTGTTCCAGGCGCGCTCGTCGCTTGATCCGACCCGCATGAACTACATCGCGGTGCGGACCGCGGTCGCGGATGCGCTGGCCAAGCCCGCGCGACCTCGCCTCGCGCTGAGCCGTGCGCCTATTGCGGAGGACGAGGCGGCGTCGATCGACGTGCTGCTCCCGGTACTGGAGCGCTTCGCCGCCAAGGGCCGCCCCTGCCCCACCGACAAACAGCTGGCCGAACGTGCCGGCATCGCGACCGCCATGGTCCAGCCGACGCTGGACGCGATGGTCGCGGCTCACCTGATCCGCATCGAGGGCGCGCGCGGGCCCACCAATCGCAGGGTCCTCATCCTCTCCACCGGCGCGATCACAGGACTGGCAGCATGACCGTAGAAATCGAACGCGACGCGCTGCTCGGCGCGCTTCAGCAGGTCAACGGCGTCATTGAGGCGCGCAACACGATGGAGATCTTGAGCAACATCCTGTTCGTGGCGCAGGAAGGTCTGCTGACGGTTACTGGCACAGATATCGACATCGAAGCGAACGCGACGACGCCTGTCGTGGGCGAGATCAAGACCACCCTGCCAAGTGACAAGATCCTGACCGCGGTCAAGAGCTTCAAGGCGGGCAAGCTGACGATAGCCGAGGTGCCAGGGCGGGCGGCGGTGACGGTAAAGCAGGGTCGTGGCGTCCGCACGATCTCGACCTTGGGCGCCGACGCATTCCCCAAAAGAGAAGCTCTGAAGAACGCAGCCAGCTTTCGGTTGGCCGGTGATGCCTTGCTGCGTCTTTTTGGAACCTGCCGGGTGGCCCAGTCACGTGACGAGACGCGATATTACCTTAACGGCATCTTCCTTCATGCCGTCGAAGGCGAGCTGCGGGCAGCGGCGACGGACGGACACCGGTTGATGCGGGCCGACATGGCGCTGCCGGATGCCGCGAAGGCTCTTGCGGACGTCATCGTGCCGACCAAGGCCGTGACACAAATGATCCAACTGCTGGGCTCCGCCAGCGGCGACGTCGACATCGAGGTCAACGACAAGGCCATCCGCTTCCAGCTGGGCAACGCGACGATCATCAGCAACCTCGTCGACGGCACCTACCCCAATTACGATCGGGTGATCCCCGACGTCGGCGCGCATGTCATCAAGATGAAGCGCGAGGATTTTACCGGACCCGTCTCCTCGGTTTCGGCGATCGTCAACGCGGAGGGCGACAAGTTCAAGGTGCGCGCGGTCGCACTGGACTTCACCACCGGCGACGACGCCTATGAGGTGAGCGCCCGAGATGCGACCGGGACCAGCGCAACCGAGCCTTTGGAGGCATCCTACTCCGGGTCCGGCATCCGTTTCGGCTTGAACAGTCAGTACGCTCGGGAGGTCGCTGGCGTCTTCGCGGAAGGATCGCTTCTGACGCTTTCGCTGAACGACCCGGCGTCGCCGATCCGCGTCACTTCCGACAAGGACGACGACCTCGTCGGCGTCCTCATGCCCTACCGCGTCTGAGGAGCAAGCAATGGCTATCGACTACGAGTGCAACGAATGCGGCGGCACCTCGCCGGACCTCGACGAGACCGTTCTGCATGATCTGGTCGTCAACATCGTGCGCGGCAACCATGCCGACGCGCTGATCGACATCAACCGTCTAGTCCGCGACCATCCGAATGCCGACGCCCTGAGCGAACGCATCGCGATCGCGCGCGCTGCGGCCTGATCATGGCCGACGTCGTCGACATGGCAGCGGAGCTTCAGGACGAGCACCTCGCCCTGAGCCTCCAGCGCGCGCGCCTGCCGATCGCCGAGGGCGTCGCCGGCGAGTGTGAGCAGTGCTTCGAGGACAGTCCACGCCTCGTCGGTGGCCGCTGCGCCTTCTGCCGTGATGGTCGACGACGCCCCACCAACCCGACCGGCAAGCTTCCGGCGCCTGTACCCGCCCCAGTCCTGGAGGACATCGTGAATCCGAAGTCGATACAACTGCCGGCAACGGCGCAGACCGCGATCAAGGCGGTCGAGCAGCACGCGCAGCGGAACGTGCTCTCGTTGGGCGCGGCAGCTGCCGAGCTGATCGAGCGGGGGCTCCAGCCCGCCCCGGCACCGGTGCCCGAGGCGCCCGTCGCGGCTCCCGTCGTCGACTTCGACACGCTGATCGAGCTGCTACGCGCCCGGTTCGCCGATCGTCCCGACCAGTCCGCGGCGCTGGCCGAAGCCACCGCACGCGCCGACGCGGCGGAAGCGCGCGCGACGGCCGCCGAGGCGAGGCTGACGAAGCTGCGCGAGGCGCTTGCGGCGTGAAACAGAAGCTCGACACCCAGGTGGCGGCGGCAGTCGGCGCGATGCTCGTCGGGTGTGACGAGATCACGCTCGAACAGGTCGCGGAGCGGCTGCCGGGTCATATTCGTGCGGCGTCGCCGTCGCTGAAGTCCATGACCAAGGCGCTCGTCAGCGCCGGGTGGATCGGCGAGCGGCGCGAGGGTGGTAGCGTGGTCTACGTACCGCCGCGGCCCGAGGGCGAAGGCGGAGAAAATCCGCGCCACAACGGGTTCGAAGGCGGCGCCGTGGCGGCGGATGAGGTTCGATTGCTCATCGAGCGTGCCGAGCGCCTGGTCGAAGAGCGCAAGGGCATCTCCGACGACATCAAGGATGTCTGGGCGGAAGCGAAGGGGCGCGGATACGACCCGCGCGCGCTTCAGGACATCATGAAATTGCGGGCGAAGAAGCCCGAGGAACAGCAGGAACGACAGGCGATCCTTGAGGTCTACCTGCGCGCGATGGGGATGATGGCATGAGCAGCGTTAACAAGGTGATCCTCGTGGGCAACCTCGGCAAGGACCCGGAGAGCCGCAGTTTTCAGAACGGCGGCAAGATCGTGAACATGAGCATCGCGACCTCCGAACGCTGGAAGGACCGCACTTCGGGCGAGCAGAAGGAGCGCACCGAGTGGCACAACGTCGTCGTGATGAACGACGGCTTGGTAAAGGTCGCGGAGCAGTATCTGAAGAAGGGCGCCAAGGTCTACATCGAGGGCCAGCTGCGCACCCGCAAGTGGCAGGACAATGCCGGTAACGATCGCTACTCGACCGAGGTCGTCCTGGGCACGTTCAACTCGACGCTCGTGCTGCTCGATCGTCGCGAGGCCGATCCCGGTCGCAATGACTATTCCAGCTATGCGGACGGCCGCGGCGGTCCGCGTGGTGGCGCCGGCGGTGGCGGCGCGCCGGTCGACGATCTGGACGACGACGTCCCCTTCTAACCGGCGCATCGCGCCGACGGCAGACCGGCGACGGTCGTCTGCCACCAATCCTGCCGGGGGCATGATCCGTGAGCGTATCCACTTCGTTGCCGTCTCAGCTGGAGGCGGCGCTCCAATTCGCGCGCCGTGGCTGGCCGGTGTTCCCGTGCTCGCGGCAGAACAAGCGCCCGCTGCTTGCCCGCGACAAGGACGCCGACGGCAAGCCGATCAAGGGCTCGGGTGGCGTCAGCAAGGCAACCGACGACGAGGAGCAGATCCGCGCCTGGTGGCGCAAGTGGCCCGAAGCCATGATCGGCGTCGCCGTCGGCCGCGCCGGGATGGTCGTGATCGACCTCGACCCGCGCCGTGATCTGATCACCCCGGAGATGATCGATCCGGACACCGGCGAGGTCATCGCAGAGGCGGTCTACGAGGAATGGACGCTGGAGCGGCACCGCCTGGCGCTGGAGGAGCTGATCGGCGGTCAGCTGCCGGTCAGTCTCGCAGTGCGGACCCCGTCGGGCGGCGTGCATATCTACTTCCTGATGCCCGAGGGAAAGCCGATCGGGAACAGCGGTAGCCTGCCGGACCACATCGATGTGCGCGGGCTCGGCGGCTACACGATCGTGCCGCCCTCCTTCTGCGAAGGCGACGGCAATAACTCGCGCGGCGAATACCGTTGGCTGCGCGGTCAGGCGGACACGCCGATCGCGGCGCTGCCCGAAGCGCTCGCCGAGATCATGCGCCGGCCGAAGGCACGCGTCGCAACGGATCACGCCCCCGCACCCCCGCTGGCGGCCCATGATCAGCTGTTCCAGGTCGACCTCGACGAATCGCACCGTAGGTATGCGCTGCACGCGCTCGATGCCGAGGTGCGCGAACTCGCCGGCACGCCGAAGGGCGGCGGCCGGCACGGTGGGCGCAATCAGGGCGCCTATCACGCCGCCTTCAATCTCGGCCAATTCGTCGGCGCCGGCGCGCTGTCCGAGGCGCTGGTCCGCAACACGCTGCTCGACGTCGTCCGTGGCTTCGATCCGGGCGCCTATCAGTCGCATGCCGGCGCGATCGAGAACGGCCTCTCCAACGGCATCGCCAAGCCTCGCGACCTCAGCGCCGTAGGCGCGCAAACCGCGCGCGGTCGCGACAGCGGCCGCGCATCATCCTCTTCGGCTCCTGGCCCCGGCCTCCCTCCGATCGACGCCTATGCCGACGACATCGAGCGTCTTCCACCCGCACCCGACCGGGAGGGAGAGGAAACGTCCTTCCAGTCTGGAACCCCGAGCCCAGCGCCCATCGCTAGGGGGTCTGGGGGGCGCATTGCGCCGGCCAAAAACGAAGTGCTGGATCGCCAATGCGCGTTGTTCTCCACCACGGATCTCGGCAACGCCGAACGCTTCAGGGCGCGGCATGCTTGGCGCTTCCGGTTCTGCAACGAGCTGGGATGGTTCGTCTGGGACGATCGCCGCTGGGAGCTACTGTCCGAGGAAAAGGACAAGATCCCCGGCAAGGTCAGCCTCGCCGTGTTCGACACGGTGCGTTCGATCCGTCACGAGGCCGACCTCGTCGAGGCCAGCGGCCTGAAGGAGGAGCTTCCGGAGGACGCGACGGACGAGCAGCGTGCCGAGACGTTGAACTTCATCGTCCGCTGGAAGGGCAGCGGCGACAACAAGGTGCCGATCTACTACAGCGACACCCTACGCGATCATGCGAAGTCGAGCGAGGGATCGCAGCGGCTCGGCTGCATCGCCAACTTGGTCAAATCCTTCGCCGACGTCGCGATCCGTGCGGATGCGATGGACGCCGACCGGATGGCCATGAATCTCCTCAACGGCACCATGCGTCTGACCCAAGAGGGCAAGCGATGGGTGATGGTCGAGGGTACGTTGAAGCCGATCACCATGGGCGACCGCTGGGGCCTGCGCCTCGACAAGCATCGTCCGGAGGATCTGATCAGCAAGATCGCCAACGTCGTGTTCGATCCGAAGGCCGTGTCGCCTGATTACGACGCGTTCCTCGCCGTGGTGCAGCCCGACGAGAAGATGCGGCGGTTCCTGCACCAGTGGGGCGGCTTGAGCCTGACCGGCGACATCACCGAACAGAAACTGGCGTTCTTCCACGGCAAGGGCCGCAACGGCAAGTCGACGCTAGTCGACGCGTGGAGCTACATCGCCGGCGACTATGGCGGATCGGTCGCGATCGAGACGTTCCTCGATCAGGGCCGCGGCCGCAAGGGTGGCGAGGCGACGCCGGATCTCGCTCGCCTCCCCGGCATCCGGTTCCTGCGGACGTCCGAACCAGAGAAGGGCGCGAAGCTCGCCGAGGCGCTGATCAAGCTGATCACGGGCGGCGAGCTGATCGACGCGCGCCACCTCAACAAGGGGTTCTTCTCGTTCCTGCCCTCCTTCAAGGTGACGATCTCGGGCAACCACAAGCCCAAGATCACCGGTCACGACGACGGAATCTGGCGACGCGTGATGCTGGTGCCCTGGGAGGTCCAGATCGCGAAGGAGGACGTCGACAAAGCGCTGCCCGAGAAGCTGAAGAAGGAGGCATCGGGCATCCTGAACCGGCTGCTGGAGGGGCTGCTCGACTGGCGGGCACACGGTCTGGTCGAGCCGGAGAGCGTGATCGCGGCGACGGCCAAGTACCGGGAGCAGAGCGATCAGCTCGGCCGGTTCCTCGACGAGTGCACGCGGCCGATGAGCGGTGCGCGATCGAAGTCGTCTACCCTCTTCCAACTGTTCACGGCATGGTCCAAGGCTACCGGCTCGGCCGAATGGCAGACGCAGGGCTTCTCGAAGGCGATGGAGGACCGTGGCTTCGAGAAGAAGTCGTCCAACGGTATCCAGTGGCTGGACATCGAGATGACCAAGTCGCCCGACGACTATGCCGACACCGACGTCAGCAATCGCTCCCGTCGTGATCATGGCGATCCCGGACCCTATCCGGATGATGTGCCGCTGTGATGACGATTTTGGAAGGACTCATCCTTCCGCGTGGAAGTACGATTGGAAGGACGAAAGTGACGGTTTTCCGCGGCTTTGGAAGGGGTGGAAGGGGTTTGCACGGTCCCCCCGTCATGCGCGTGTGTGCGCGCATGCGCGCACACGAAAAGACCCTGAATTATCCTTCCAGTCCTTCCATTCTGATCTGTTGATCAGATCACCAACATCAAAAACGGCGGAAAACCGCCACTTTCAGCGACAAAGAGGAACCGAGATATGGAAGGACGGACGATCAGCGAGCAGCCTCCAGTGGAAGGGCCCGTCCTTCCAACGGGCGCCCTCACCTTCTGCGACGTTGAGGACCGTCTCGTCGAGGCGCTGCTGACCTGCTGGCGCTACCCCGACCGCGAACGCGGCTGGCAGCGTATCCGGTCGGCGTGGCCCGAGATCAGCCGAGAGGAGCATCGTGGCGACTATGACGCCCGCGGCGGTGAGGGCAGCAGCTCCGACGTCGTGCTGCGGCCCGCATCGCAGACGCGGATCGAGGTGGCGGAGATGGAGGAGGCGTTCGGCTGGCTCGACGCGATCTCACCCGAAGACCGCAAGCTCGTCGGCCTTGCGATCGGGCAGCTGGCGCGTGGCCGGCGCGAGGTGTCGTGGCTCGACATGCTGGCTCGCATGGGACTGAAGCGCGGGGCTGACGGACTGCGCATGCGCTACGGTCGCGCGATCAACGCCATCTGCGTTGCGCAGAACGGCGGAAATGCTGGCCGGAACCTGTCAATCCCATAAACTAGCAGCCACGATCATTTTCCCTGTTCGCCTAGACGACAAAATCGGCCTATTTATTGACACACTGGGTTGGGCCTTCGGACGCAACACGGTGGCATCCTCTCCTCGACGGGCGGCGCGGCTTCGGTCACGTCGCCCGTCGCCGTTTACAGGCGTTCGACGTGGCCAAGCTGACCAGCCTGCGGCCACGCCTCGGTGGCCTGCGCCCTCGCCTCGCGAGCGTGCCCGTCGATCGACAGTCGTTCGATCGGCAGCGCGACCAACGTGCATGGCGCAAGTGGTACAAGACGTCGCGCTGGCAGAAGCTGCGTATGTCGATCCTCCTGCGCGATCTGTTCACCTGCCAGTGGCCGGGTTGCGGCCGGGTCGAGGCCGACACGTCGCAGCTGGTCGCGGACCACCGCAAGCCGCACCGCGGCGACGAGGCGTTGTTCTGGGATGACCGGAACCTGTGGTGCCTGTGCAAGCCGTGCCACGACAGCCTTAAGCAGGCGGAGGAGCGGCGGCAGGATTGGTAATGGTGGGGGGGGTGAAAAGTCGGGAGGGGAGCAGGCCTCCAGACCGCTAGTCCTCTCATCTGGAGATTTTATTTTGGCCGACGCGGATTTTTCGGGGGTCGATCTGTTCGGCGACCCGATCCAGCCGCGCAAGGAAGGCCGTGGGCGACCTGAGCACGTCTGGACCCTCGAAAACTCGAACAAGGTCCTGTTGGCGTTCGCTCGTCGCCTGAGCGTCAAGGAGGCGGCGACTGCAATCGGGGTCTCGGTCCCGACGCTGCGCAAGCATTATTCTTCCGAAGTGGCGCAGCGCGAGGCCGCCGCGCTCCGGTTCGAAATGGTCCAGCTCGCCCGGCTCAATGACGGTGCCAAGGCCGGCAGCGTTGCTGCCGAAAAGGAGCTCGGCCGACGACTGGAACGTGCGGCCATCCAGCAACTGTCGGAGAAGGTCATCGACCGCGGGCGCATCAAGAAGCCTGCTCCCATCGGGAAGAAGGAAGCGGCCCGCGAGGCTGCGAAGGAGGCGGTCAAGAAGTTCAGGCCCCGCGCCGGCCCGACGCTGTTGAACTGAGCCGATGCGTCCGCTCGAATGGTCGACCGCCTGTCCCGATTGGGAAGAGCGGATCGTCGAGGGGCGCAGCCTGGTGCCACCGCCCCTCTTCCCGGACGAGGCGGAAGCGGCGCTGGAGATCTTCAAGGACCTGCGGATCGTCGACGTGCCCGGACAGCCGACGTTCGGCGAGGCATGTGACGACTTCGTCTTCGACTTCGTGGCGGCGATTTTCGGCGCCTACGATGCGACCCAGACGCGGCAGCTGATCAACGAGTTCTTCCTGCTCATCAGCAAGAAGAACTCGAAGTCGACGATCGCGGCGGGGATCATGATCACGGCGCTGATCCTGAATTGGCGGCACTACAACGAGCTGCTCGTACTGGCGCCGACGAAGGAGATCGCGAACAACGTCTTCACCCCCGCGATGGGGATGGTCAACGCCGACCCTGAACTGCGAGCGCTTCTGAAGCCGATCGAGCATCTGCGCACGATCAAGCATCTGGAGAACGAAGCCGAGCTGAAGGTCGTCGCGGCCGACAGCGAGATCGTCGGTGGCAAGAAGGCGGGGTTCATCCTCGTCGAGGAGCTTTGGCTGTTCGGGAAGAACCCGAAGGCCGCGGCGATGCTGATGGAGGCGACCGGCGGCATGGTGAGCCGGCCGGAAGGGTTCGTCGTCTATCTGTCGACCCATTCGGACGGCGCGCCCCGCGGCGTGTTCAAGAAGCAGCTCGATCTTTTCCGCGGCATCCGTGACGGGACGATCGTCGATCCCCGCAAGCTGGGAATGCTCTACGAGTTCCCGCCGGCGATGATTGAAAGCCGGGCATATCGCGATCCGGCAAACTTCTATGTCACCAACCCGAACATCGGCCGTTCGGTAGACGCCGAGTGGCTCGCTGAGAAACTGATCGAAGCCGAGCGTGCCGACACCGGCGAGCTCCAGATCTTCTTGTCGAAGCACCTCAACATCGAGATCGGCACCCGGCTCTCGAACGATCGCTGGGTTGGCGCCGACTTCTGGGACCGTTGCGCGATCCCCGCCCTGACGCTGGACGATCTGCTGGCCCGAAGCGAGGTGATCGTCGCAGGTGTCGATGGCGGCGGACTGGATGACCTTCTCGGCCTGTGCCTCATCGGTCGGGAGAAGGGCAGCAAGCGGTGGCTGATATGGGCTCAGGGCTGGGCCTGGTCCGTCGTATGGGATCGCCGCAAGGACATCGCGACGAAGCTCGACGAGCTGGTCGGCGAAGGCACGCTGATCCGGTGCAACATGCCTGAGGAGGATGATCTCAGCGCAGTCGCTGATGATGTCGGCGAGGATCTCGCCGAGGATCTTACCGAGGACGTTCGGGGGGTCGTCGACGTTCTGGTTCAAGTCCGGGATGCCGGCCTTTTCCCTGACAGGGAGGCAGTGGGTCTGGACCCCGCGGGTGTCGCGACGATCGTGGACGAATTGGCCCTGCGGGGGTTCGAGGATGAGATGCTGAAGAGCATTCCTCAGGGCTGGCGGCTCAGCAGTGCGATCAAGGGTCTCGCGAAGAAGTGCGCGGCGCGCACGGTGCGGCATGGCGGCACGAAGATGATGTCGTGGTGCATCGGCAACGTGAAGCAGGAGCCGCGCGGGGCGAGTGGCGTCGCCATCACGAAGCAGTCGCCAAGCGCGAAGATCGACCCCGTTGCGGCCATGTTTTCGGCTGTGATGCTCATGAGTCTCAACCCGGAAGCAAAAGGAGGCGGTATGGACGAATATCTCGCCGCCCTCCGAGGGCGCGCCTGATGGAGATCGGTCGCAAGATGCGGCGCGGCATGAAGATGCTGCTGTCGTTGCTCGATCCGCGCAGCTGGTCCGGCGTGCTGACCGAGACCAGCACGTCCGGCAAGACGGTCAACGCCGCCAACGCGTTGACCCTCTCGACGGTCTGGGCGTGCACTCGCCTCGTCGCCGGCACCATCTCCTCTCTGCCGCTGATCGTCTATAAGGACGGTCCGAACGAGACCCGCAGCCGGTTCAAGGCGCATCCGCTCTACCAGCTGCTGCAATACAGCCCGAACGCCGATCAGACCGCGTTGGACTTCTGGCAGTTCATGTGTGTCAGCCTCGAACTGTGGGGCAACGCCTATGCCCGGATCGAGCGTGGCGCCGGCAACCGCATCGTTGCCCTGACGCCGGTCCGCCCGGAGCTGGTGAAAGTCCGGCGGGCGGACGACGGCTCGATACGGTATCGCTATGTCGATGCTGGCAAGGCGATCGACATCGGTCAGGACGAGATGTTCCACATCCGCGGCTTCGGTGGTTCGCCGATGGGCGGCCTGTCGACGCTGTCCTTCGGCCGCCAGTCCTTCGGCCTCGCTCTCGCGACCGACGAGGCCGCAGCGCAGATCTACAAGAACGGGCTGCGCCCCTCCGGCGTCCTGACGACCAAGGATCAGCGCACGCTGAGCAAGGAGCAGCGCGAGGACGTTTACAAGTACGTCGTCGAGCCGATGGCGGGAGACAACAGCGGTCGGCCGCTCGTGCTCGAAGCCGGGCTCGAATGGAAGTCGATCCAGATGTCGTCGGCCGACGCCGAGGTCATCCAGAGCCGCCAGTTCTCGGTCGAGGACGGTTGCCGTTGGTTCGGCGTGCCGCCGCACATGGTCGGCCACACGACCAACACGACGAGCTGGGGCAGCGGTCTCGAACAGCAGACGATCGGCTTCCTGATCTTTACGCTGCGCGAGCGCCTCAAGCGGATCGAGCAGGCCATCATCAAGCAGCTGCTGACCCCGGCAGAGCGCCTGACGATCACCGTCGAATTCAACTTCGAAGGTCTGCTTCGCGCGGACAGTGCGGCTCGCGCCTCCTTCTATTCGCAGATGGTCCAGAACGGGATCATGACGCGCAACGAGGTTCGCCGCCTCGAGAACCTGCCGCCGCTGGATGGCGGAGACGATCTGACGATCCAGTCGAACATGATCCCGGCGAAGCAGCTCGGCGAGCTGACCAGCGCGAGCGGCGAAGCGGCGCGTCGCTCGATCATGGACTGGCTGTTCCCGGAGGGAATGCCGTCGCTGAAACAGAAGGAAGACGCGTAATGCTGATCCACCACAAGCACGGGCAGCTGAAGGTTCGCGACTTCAGCCTGTCGATCAAGGCCAGCGACGTTGCCGACGACGGCAGCTTCTCCGGCTACGGTTCCGTTTTCGGCGTCACTGACAGCTACGGCGAGATCGTGGCGCCCGGCGCATTTGCCGACAGCCTCGCCGATCTGAAGGCGAAAGGGCGCACCGTCCCGGTCCTGTGGCAGCATCGCTCGTCCGAACCGATCGGTGTCTACGATCTGCTCGAAGAGGACACCCGCGGCCTCAGGGTGAAGGGGCAGCTGATCATCGGCGACGGCACGCCCAAGAGCCCCGGAGTGCGCCAGGCGCAGGAGGCCCATGCCCTGCTGAAGGCCGGTGCCGTCTCCGGTCTGTCGATCGGCTACTGGGTCCGCGAAGCCAGCTACGATGAGAAGACGGGTATCCGCACGCTGAAGAAGCTCGACCTCGTCGAGGTCAGCCTCGTCACGTTCCCCGCCAACGACGATGCACGGGTCGAGGCGGTCAAGTTCAAGCTGGAGCGCGGTCAGCTCCCGACGAAATCCGAGTTCGAGAAGGCACTGCGCGAGGCTTTTCCATTCTCGAAGTCGCAGGCCGCGGCGATCGCCAGCCACGGCCTAGACCATCTGCTCCGGAGCGAGTCCGCGGGCGCCGGCGATCTCAAGTCCATTTCCGACGCCATCGCAGGCTTCAGCCTGCCCAAGTTCTGAAGGAACGCATCATGAAGCATCCGAACATCCTCGCCGCATCGTCCGCGGCGGCCCTCGCCATGGGCGCCATGGTCACCCCGGCGTTCTGCCAGCCCGAATATGGCCGCAAGGACGGCGGTGGCAACGAGCCCGACATCAAGCAGCTGTCGCGCGACCTCAAGTCCGCCACCGACAAGGTGAAGGAATTCGCCGAGGACGCGAAGGGCCGGCTCGAAAAGGGCGAGGCCCTGAGCCAGAAGGCCAAGGAGGCCGCGGACGAGGCGCTGGTCAAGTTCAACGAGCTTTCGGCAACGATGACCGAGATCGAGCAGAAGCTCGCCCGGCGTGGCGGTGGCGAGGACACCGAGCGGAAGTCCATGGGTCAGCGCTTCGTCGAGGACGAGGGCGTGAAGGGCTTCATGCAGCGGCCGCCGTCGAAGGGCGGGGTCAGCGTCGAGGTCAAGGCGATCACCAGCGTCACCACCGACACGGCAGGCGCGGCCGGCGACCTGATCGTTCCCGATCGGCAGGCGGGCATCGTCGCGGCGCCCGATCGCCGCATGACGGTTCGGGATCTCATCACGCCCGGCCGCACCAACTCCAACGCGATCCAGTACGTCCAGGAGACCGGATTCGTGAACAGCGCCGCGGCGGTCGCCGAGGGTTTGCTGAAGCCCGAGTCGAGCATGAAGTTCGACCTCAAGACGGTGCCAGTCGCGACGATCGCCCATTGGGTGCAGGCATCGAAGCAGATCCTCGCCGATGCGCCGATGCTCGCGAGCTACATCGATGGCCGGCTGCGATACGGCCTCGCCTATGCCGAGGAGCTTCAGCTGCTCAAGGGCGATGGAACGGGATCGAACCTGCTGGGTCTGATCCCGCAGGCAACGGCCTATGCTCCCCAGGGCGGTCTCGTCGCCACGACCATGATCGACCAGCTGCGCTATGCCATGCTGCAAGCGGTGCTCGCCGAATATCCGGCGACCGGGCATGTTCTCAACCCGATCGACTGGGCGCGCATCGAGACCAGCAAGGACGAGATGGGCCGCTACATCATCGGCGACGCGGCCGACGGCGCGCCGCCCCGCCTGTGGCGTCTTCCGGTGGTCGAAACCCCGGCGATGACGGTCGACAAGTTCCTGACGGGGGCATTCAAGCTCGCCGCTCAGCTGTTCGATCGCGAGGACGCCAACGTCGAGATCTCGACGGAGGATCGCGACAACTTCGTCAAGAATATGGTCACGATCCGTGGCGAGCAGCGCACCGGCCTTGCCGTCTATCGTCCCGAGGCGATCATCTACGGCGATTTCGGCAACGTTGCCTGATCCGGGAGGGCGGGAGCGATCCCGCCCGAACGGCGGGCGGCGGTTATCTTTCGACAGCGCAACAGCCTGGCCGCCGCCCTCCCTTCGGTCCAACCAGGAGCAGCATCATGAAGATCAAGGTCATCCGCGCCTACAGCGGTGAAGAGGGCGTCGGACCCGACAAGGATGTCCGGGAAGGCTCCGAACATACGGTCACCCGCGCGCGTGGCAGCCAGCTGAAGGCCAACGGGCTCGTCGAAATCCTGTCGGACGACGACGACGAGAGCGGCGAGCTGAAGACCGACGGTCCGACCGTCGGCGAATACGTCGCCGCTGGATATCCGGCCAAGAACTATCCGCCCGCTGGCTACGCCTCGCGGAGCACTGGCGAGGAAATCGCCGAAGCGATCAGGCAGCAGGAGAGCGCCCCGATGACGAATGAGCCCGCCGCCCCGAAGGCCGTCACGCCGCCCAAGAACAAGAACGCGCCGGCGCCATCGAATAAGGCTGCGCCGAAGCCGGCGAACAAGAGCGCCTGATCCGTGAACCCGCGCGTCATCGTCATCGAGCCGCCACAGCCGATCATTACGCTCGATGAAGCGAAGCAACAGCTGAAGGTGGATGCGGATGACGATGACGCGCTGATCGAAGCCTATATCGCCGCGGCAACCGGGCATATCGATGGCCCCGATGGTTGGCTCGGCCGCGCGATCGGCGTCCAGACACTGGAAGCCGGTCTCGACGGCTTCGTCCATGATCCGATCCGGCTTCCCTATCCGCCGCTGATCGACTTGGTCAGCATCCGGTACGAGGACGTGACCGGCACGTGGCGCGATCTTGATCCGGCGACCTATGAGGTGCGCGACGGCGAGATCGGCACTGCGTGGGGCAAGTCGTGGCCTGGCACCCGCTCATATAGGGGTGCAAGCCGATCGGTGCGCATCCGCTATCGGGCAGGTTACGAGCAGGTGCCCGCACCATTGCGTGTCGCCCTTCTGATGTTCGTCGACGACCTATACCGGAACCGCGGCAACGTCGCGATCGGCAACGTTGGCGAAATCAAAATGCCAATGGCTTCTTCCATGCTGCTCCAGCCCTTCCGGGTGTACGGCTGATGGGCCTCGACACAGGATCGCTCGACCGGCGCATCCGGATCGAGCGCGATGGAAAGCCGTCGCACGACGGCCTGCAGAACGTCCCCGGCAAGCCTTTCCCGCTCGCCACGGTCTGGGCGCAGTACAAGCCCGCCCGCGGGCAGGAGCGTTTCGACCTCGCCACGCGAGAGGCCGAGATCCCGGTCGCCTTCATCATCCGGTGGTCGCGGACGGTCGCCGACGTCGGCCCGGCCGATCGCGTCCGCTATCCTGCGAAGGACGACGGGCAGCTGTTCGAGATCATCGCCGCCCCGCGCGAGATCGGCCGCCGCGATGGCCTCGAACTCACCTGCCGCGCGGTCAAGGCGGGCTGATGGCGGCGGGATCGTTCAAGTCGAGCGGGTTCCGCGAACTGGACCGCAAGTTCGCGCAGCTGGAGCGCGGCCCCACGCCAGCGGAGAAGCGGCGCGCCCTGACCAAGGGGGCGACGATCATCGCCGACGAGGAACGCCGCCTGATCCATTCCCGTAGCGGCGAGCTGGCCGGCAGCATCGTCGTCACCGCGGAGGCGGAGGGTCTGCCGAGCAACAGCGACACCGTCTACTTCGGCCCCTCGCTGCCCGACGGCTGGTACGGCCGTCTGGTCGAAGAAGGGACGCCGCACGCCGCTGCGCACCCGTTCGCCCGCCCCGCCGTCGACACCAAGTCCGACACCGCGGCGGACGTCGTGGTGCAGGATCTGCTCGAAAGCGTGAAGAGGTCGGCCCGATGAGCTTCGAGATCGCAGTCGCCAAGCGCCTCCTCGACGATCCCGCCGCTGCGGCCAAGGTGGCGACCCGCGTCGACTGGATGCGGCGTCCCGGCCAGACGTTGCCGGCCTACACGTTGCAGATCATCAGCGACTCCCGGCCGCAGCACTACAAGGGTTTCCAAGGCGTCCGCCCGACGCGCGTCCAGGTGGACTGCTGGGGCGCGACGTTCGCGGATGCCATCGCGCTGCGCGACATTGCCATCGCCGTCCTGACGCCCGCCGACGAGGTCGCCGGCGTCCGGTTCGATCGTGCTTCGGTCCCGCTCGTCCGGCCCGGCTTCGACGGCGATGGCACGGCGACCGACGGCCAGCCACGCGGCGAACTCTACCGCGAGATCATCGACTTCATTTTCCTTCACAACGGTTAGCGCAAGGAGCATCCCATGGACGCAGACGGCAACAGCGAGGCACAGTCGGGCTACGGCACCGGCTTCTTCCTCACCCCTCCCGGCGGGGCGAAGACCGAGATCGACGAGGTCATCAAGGTCCCGTTCGCCGAGGAGACGACCGAGACCTTCGAGAAGACCCATCTTAAGTCGCCGGGCCGGCGCAAGGAATACGGCGCCGGCCTGATCGAGCCCGGCGAGGACACGCTGGAGATCAACTACATTCCCGGCAGCCCGACCGATGTGGTTCTTCGCGAGGCCCATGCGTCGGGCAAGCCGCACGCGTACGAGACCTATCTCCCGGCACCCGACGACAAGTGGTGGAAGATCAGCGGCTTCCTGATCGTCAAGTCGCGCGGCCGGGCGATCCCGATCAACGATCGCATGACGCAGACGATCAACGTCCAGTTCACCGGCGGCTCGGATGAGGCGTCAGCGGCTGCGCAGCCGGACATCGCCGGATGATCGGCGAGCAGACGTTCGATGCCGCGGGGCAGCGCTGGACGCTGTTCCTAGGCAACGCCGCGCAGTGCGCCGTCGAGGAGCACTACGGCAAGGGCTTCTTCGGCGTCGTCGCGGACGCGATCCCGGACATCGATCCGGAGACCGCGTTCGCGATCGGCACCGCCATGTCGACGGGCAAGCTGGATGGCCTGAGCATCGCCGCGGTCGAAAAGATGCAGACGGCGATGAAGACGGTGCGCCTGTCCGTGCTGCGCGACCTCGCATGGTTCGGCCTGCGCCGTCATCATGCGGACGTCACGCTGGAGGACGTCAGCGACATCGCCGACGATCTCGGTCACGAGGCGTTCGGCGACATCATCGGCAAGGCCATCCGCGCGGCGCAGGGCAAGGGGGATGGCGACGACGCCGCCCCGGGAAAGCCCCGAACCCGCGCGAGCGGACGGACTGGGAAGCCCTCGTCCACCAGTGGGCGCGCGCGGGGTTCGACGCCGGCACGTTCTGGCACCAGTGCCCGGCAACGTACGGCGCGGCCCTCCGCGGGCGGCTGAAGGCCCGCGCAGACGCATACGAACAGACGCTCTTCGGAGCGTGGAAGGGCGAGTTCTTCGCCCGCGAGGAGCGGCTGCGCGGGTTCAAGCACTACCTGTCGGCGCTGACCGCGTCGGCGAAGAAGCAGCCCGACCGGCAGTCGCCGGCGGAGATGCTCGCCGCTTATGCGTCTCGCGCCTCGGCGGGGGCGCCGATCAAGATCGAGCTTGTCGACTTCCCCGGCCGTCCCCGTCCGGGGGCCGCCTGACGCCTTCGGAGATCAACGTTGCAGGCACTGCTGGCATCGCTCGTCGTCTCGATGGGTGTGAAAGACGAAGCCTACAAGGCGGGCATGTCGGCTGCGCGCGCCGAGGCTAAGAAGACGCAGCAGGACTTCGACAAGTCGACCGACGGCATGGCCGGCGCAGTCGAACGCACGGCCAAGCGGGTCAACGAGGCGGCGGTCAAGATCGCCGATTCGGTCGCGCAGGCGGGGCAGAAGGTCCGTACCACCGGCCTCGCTCTCACGGCCGGGCTGACGCTCGGTCTCGGCGGCATGGCCAAGGTGTCGAAGGACGCCGCGTCGGACTTCCAGGCGGCGATGAACGGCGTGCATGCCGCGCTGATCAACGCCTCGCCCGAGCAGCTCGACAAGCTGCGTGATGCGGCGCTGTCGATGGGTCCGGCGGTCGGCCGCAGCGCCACCGAGGCGGCGGGTGCGATCGAAGCGCTCGCGAAGAACGGGATGAGCGCGGCCGAGATCCTCGCCGGCGGCCTCAAAAGCGCCCTCACCCTCGCCGTCGTCGGTCAGACGGATCTCAACGTCGCGGCGGACGCGACGACCGACATCATCCAGCAGTTCGGCAAGACGGCCGCCGATCTGCCGGAGATCGTCGACAAGGTCACCGGCGCGCTCGACGTGTCGAAGATGGGGATGGACGACTATCGTCTCGCCATCGGTCAGGTCGGCGGTGTCGCCGGCGGCCTCGGCTACAGCTTCGACGACATGAACACGGCGCTCGCCGCCACCGCCTCGTACTTTCAGTCGGGATCGGACGCGGGCACCTCGTTCAAGACGTTCCTGACGACCCTCAATCCGCAATCCAAGGAGGCGGAGCGCGTCCTCACCAAGCTCGGCGTGATCACGAAGGAGAACGGCAACGCCTTCTTCACCGCCGCGGGGCAGGCGAAGCCGCTCGCGGAGATAGCCGAGGTGCTGCGCCAGAAGTTCGGCAAGCTCAGCGATCGGTCGTTGCAGGACGCGATGACGACGGCCTTCGGGACGGACGCCATGCGCACCGGCATCGCGCTGATGAAGGAAGGCGCGGCCGGCATCAACGAGGTGCAGGCCAGCATCGAGAAGGTGACTGCCGGGCAGAAGATGGCGGTCCTGCTCGATGGCGAGGCCGCGGCGACGCAGCGGCTGGCGGGCGCATGGGAGAAGGCGAAGATCGCAATCGGCGACGCCGGCATCCTTCAGGCGATCACGCTGATCAAGAACACCGCCGCGACGATGATCAACGCCGTCGCGGGCGCGCCGCCCTGGTTCCTGAAGCTCGGCGTCGCCGTCGGCGCGGTGGCGGCTGCGACCGGCCCGATGATTCTTGTGATGCTGACGCTCGCCAAGGTGGCGCTGCCGCTGCTGCTGCTGCGTCTGGGTCCGATCGCACTCGGCTTCGCCGCGCTGATCAACCCGGTCGGCGTCGTAATCCGCCTTCTCGCGCAGCTCGCGTTGCAGGCCGGAGCATCGGCCATGTTGCAGGCGCTCGGCACCCGGCTGCTCGCACTGGCCGGCCCGATCGGACTGGCGGTGAGCCTGCTGACGCTGCTCGCCCCGCTGATGTTCAAGACGGCCGAGGCGTCGCAGGCGGCCAAGGACGCCGCTACGAAGCTCGACGACGCCAATTCGGCCGCGACCGATACCGCGACCCGGCTGGCGACCGCCACCGGCAAGGCGCGGGATGAGATCCTCGGCAAGGCGAAGGCGGACCGCGTCGCCGCTGCCGCCGCCATCGCCAATGCCCGCGCGAACCTCGCCGCGGCACGTGCCGAGCTGGCGCGGGCGCAGGCGCAGGCGCCAAAGCAGGACAAGTCGGTCGGAGGGGCGGCGCTGACGCTGCTCGCGACCGCCGGCTTCGATCCGACCTTGATCCTGCCCCGCACCGGCCGTGTGCAGGACGCCAAGGCGGAGGTCGCGCAGCGTGCGCAGAACGCCGCCAAGGCGGAGGCGAACTTCCGGACGATCGACGACGCGATCAACGGCGCGGAGGCGGCGGGCAAGCCGACCAAGATCGACATGGGCTTCGACGACCCGAAGAAGCCGCGTACGAAGAAGACCCGCGACACCGCCGACGATGCGGCACGAAACGAGGCAGCCTTTCAGGACGAGCTCGGCCGCTCGCGCGTCGAGCGGCTCCAGGCGGAGGCCGACCTCACCGACAACGCGCGGACCCGGTTCGCCGCGGACGTCGCCGCTCTCGAAGAGGAACGCGCCTCGTACATCCGCCAGAACCGTGTCGACAAGGATCTGACCGACGCGCAGCGCGCCAGCCTGCTCGCCGCCAAGGACCAGGTGCTGGAGCGTCGTCGTGACGTCGTCCAACAGACGCTCACGGTCGCGCTCGCGCAGGAGGGTTACGATCTCGCCAAGGCGAGGAACGATGCCGCGCAGGAGCAGGTTCGCGTGGCGATCGACGCGGCTGACAGTGTGGCGGTGCGCCGGGACGGCGAGCTGCGTCTGCTCGATCTCCAGCAGCAGCAGGAAGAGGCGGATCTCGATCTCATCCTCGCTACGAAGGCGACCGGGTCGGCCGAATGGAGCAACGCCGCGGCGCGCAAGGACGCGCTGAAGGGCGTCTACGATCAACGTCGCGCCGCGACCATGCGGGGCAATGAGACGTCGGCGCAGACCTTCATGCGGCAGATGAACATGTCCGGCGACGCCTTGAAGGAGAGCGTCGAGGATGCCGGCGTCGGTGCCCTGCACGATCTCAATACCGAACTCTCGGACGCCATCCTCGGCGCCAAGAGCCTCGGGGACGCCTTCACCAACATGGGGCGCCGGATCGTGGGCTCGCTGCTCGACATCGCCATCCAACAGGCGATCATCAAGCCTCTCGCTAACAGCCTGTTCGGCGCTGGTGGCGGGGGCGGCGTGTTCGCCTCGATCGGCAACTTCTTCGCCTCGTCGTTCGGCGGTGCGCGCAAGAACGGCGGGGGGATCTCCGCGGGCAAGTGGTACAACGTCGGCGAGAATGGCCCTGAGCGCTTCTATCCGGGGATCAGCGGCACCGTGGTGCCGAACGACGGCGGGAAGGCACGCGGCGCAGGCAACACGCAGTACATCGATATGCGCGGCGCCATGGTCGACCAGGACGTCTGGGGCAAGGTGAACCAGATCGCCACCGCGCGGGCGGGCGAAGCCTACCGCGCGTCCGCCAAGCACACCGAGAGCACGATCGCCGGCGTCGCCCGGCAGCGTTTGTAAGGGGACGGCACGATGGCACTCATCACCGTCCCCGACCAGCTCGCGATCCGTCGCCGGGTGTGGACGCTGGACCGGCCGGCGCAGGTCAACCGGTCCGACTGGACCAAGCGCCGGCAGGTCGTAACCCAGCCCGGCCCCTCGATGTGGAGCGCGACCGCCGAGATGGCGGTGCGCTGCGGCACCGACGAATGGCTGGAGGCGGAGGCGTTCCTGATCGACCTCGAAGGCCAGATCAACAGCTTCCGGCTCGAAGCGGCTGCCACGCCGCAAGCGCCCGACAATCTCATGCCGGTCGTCGACGGCGCCGGGCAGTACGGTCGATCGCTCAACCTGCGCAACGGCGTGCCGGGGATCGGCCTGAAGCGTGGCCACAAGCTGACCGTCAACGAGCAGATGGTCTCGATCTCGGCGCCGTTCGTCTTCAATGCGGCCGGCAAGGCGATCGTCACCTTCAAGCCATCGCTGCGGCTCTCGCCGTTGGATGGCACGGCCGTGGAGGTGCGCCGGCCGACCGTGCGCGTGTCGCTGGTCAGCAGCGCGATCGGCTGGACCGAGGATCTTGGCGAAGTCTTCCAGGCGAAGTCGATCGAGGTGGAGGAGGCGTTTTGACGTTCGATCCCGCCACCCTCTCCATGCTCGGCGCGGAGGTCGTTCGGCCGCCGTTCCTCGCGTGGCTGGACATCGACGGCGATCCGGTCCGCGCGACGACCTGGGAGACCTCGCTGCGGCTGACCGGCACCGGCGACCCGGATCTCGACGGCCAGCTGTTCTCCGCGATCAGCCCGACGATGGGCTCGGTGAGCGCCGTGAAGCGCGCGACCGGCGGCTCCGACACCGTGACGGCCCTGCTGTCCGGCATCGTTGGGCCGGACAGCGACCTCCTCAACGTCCTCGGCGACGAGACGCGTTGGAAGGGCCGTGTCGCGCGCCTGTGGTTCCTCACGCTCAATGCCGCCGGCGACCGCGTCGGCGCCGTCGTGCCCTACTATACCGGCCGGATGGTCGGCTTCGGGATCTCCGGATCGGCCAAGCAACAGACCGCCAAGGTCGAGATCGAGAGCTATCTCGCCTCGCTCACCTCCGCGTCGAATCGCACGTACCTCGATCAGTCGGACTTCGATCCGACCGACTCGTCAGCAGCGCTGACGCTCGCCGTCGCCAATGGAGCCAAAACCGGATGAACCGCCTGCCCGACTGGGAGACCCGGCTCGCCGGCTACCTCGAAAGCGTGCTGCATGCACCGCACGTCTATGGCCAGCACGACTGCGCGCTTCATGGCGCGAACGCCGTCCTGGCGCAGACCGGCGTCGACCATGGAACGCCGTTCAGGGGGCGATATTCGACCGCGACGGGATCGGCGCGCGCGCTCAGGAAGTACGGGGCGGGCACGCTGGAGGCGACGTTCGACCGCCATCTCGACGAAGTTCCGCCCGCGCTCGCGCGCCGCGGTGATCTCGTCCTTGCGCAGGGCTCGGTGGGAGTCTGCATCGGTGGGGAGGCCATGTTCGCCGGCGAGCAGGGCCTGATCCGGATCGCGCGCGCCGAATGGGCGCGGGCCTGGAGGGTCTGAGTGGGCAAGGTCGTCGCAACCGTCGGCGTGATCGTCGGCGCGGTCGCGCTCGCCGCGACCGGCATCGGTGCCATCGCCGCGCCCGCGCTCGCCGGCGCCGTCTCGATCGGCGGGATCAGCGCGAGCACGCTGCTGTTCGCCGGTGCGGCCTTGCAGGCGGTCGGGCAGGCCCTCATCAAGCGGCCGAAGCTGTCGGGATCGACCACCGACCGCCTCAACGCGAGCCTCGTCACGGACACGCCGCGCAAGATGGTGTTCGGCCGGACGGCGCTCAACACGGATCTGCGCTATCAGGAGTGGTGGGGCCGCGATCAGGAGTATTGCAGTCAAGTCTTCGTCGTGGCGTCGCACTGGTGCGAATCGATCGACGAGATCTGGCTCGACGACAAGCTCGCCTGGAGCGCGGCCGGCGGGGTCACTGGCGAGTTCGCTGGTTATCTCGGCGTCGCGATCCATGCTCAGGCGGTCACCGGCAGCACGTTCAACGCCGGCTGGTCCGGACGCTGGGGTCCCAACGCCGCGTTCGCTGGCTGCGCGACCCTGTATTTGCAGTTCAAGGTCACCGGCAACGGGAAGAAGGGCAAGAGCCCGTTCTCGTCGACCATCACCTCGCGCGTCACGGTCGTCGGCAAGGGCGCACGTCTTCCCGATCCCCGTTTCGATAGCACGCTCGGCGGTGCCGGAGCCGTTCGGCTCGCCGATCAGACGACGTGGGCGTGGGCGCCGAACGGCTACGAGAGCGGGCGCAATCCCGCCCTGGCACTACTGTTCTATCTCATCGGCTGGCGCATCCAGAACCCGGTGACGCGCGAGTGGAAGCTCGCCGTGGGGCGCGGCGTGCCGATCGATCGGATCGACGTCGAGAGCTTCATCACCGCGGCGAACCTCTGCGACGAGCCGGTAACGCGAGCCGACGGCACGACGGAGCCCCGCTATCGGTGCGATGGGACCTTCTCGGAGGAGGACGATCCCGCGCAGGTCATCGCCGGGTTCGAGGCGTGCATGAACGGCAAGCTGCGCGACAGCACCGGCCGCTTCGCGTTGCAGGTCCTGCACAACGACCTGGCGACCCCGGTCGTCGACTTCACTGACGACGACGTCCTCGGCGACTTCAACTGGTCCGCCGGCAACAACCTTAACGACCGGCGCAACGTCGTGCGCGGGCGGCTGACCGATCCGGCATCGCTGTATCAGCTCGTCGACTTCCCGGCGGTACGCATCGCGTCCGTCGACGGGATCGAGCGCATCGACAGCGTGGATCTCGCGCTCGTCCAATCGCCGAGCCAGGGGCAGCGCCTCGCCAAGCAGCGCCTTCAGCGCGCGCAGTACCAGGGTGCCTTCTCGGCCGAGTTCAACGCCCGCGGGTGGGCGGTCAAGGACGGCGACATCGTTCGGCTGACGTTCTCGGCGCTCGGCTTCGACAGGAAGCTGTTCCGGGTCAGCGAAGGCGTCATCGATCCCACCGGCGTCGTGCCGCTGGTGCTCGTCGAGGAGCATCAGGCGATCTACGCTTGGGACCGGGACGAGCGTGCTGCCGTGCAGGCGGCCGAGCCGAACGAATTTAACCCGCTGCTCCTCCCGATCATCGTCGCCATCGACGAGGCGGGCCGGACTGCGGAATGGCCCGCGATCGTCGGCGAAGGAAAGCCGGAGGACAACGCGACGGTCGGAGCCGTTATCGGCGAGAACTTCTTCACGGACGTCGGTGATTTAGTAGATCCGGGCGAGGTACTGAATAGTGCTGTCGATCTTCGCCCGGATGGGACCCTCGTCGTGTCGATCGGCGACACCGTCCGCCCCCTCGGCAAGATCAACCTCATTGATCTTGGTGCAGCGAACGACACGGCGCGTCGCCAGCTCGAAATGGATCTCGCCTCTCTCTCGGCGGCCGTCGCGCAGCTCGCAACCGGGCAAGCTATCGTTCAGAACGTTTTCCGGGATGCCGGCCTGTATGCCGATCCGGCGTCCGGCGTGGCCAAGTTGTTTGCAATCGAGAGCCGGGCGGAGCAGCTTAGCAAGCTCTCGGTAACGCTAAACGCAGCACTGTCGTCGATCGAACTGAAAGCATCCGTCAACTACGTCAACGAGGCGATCCTACAGGCCAAGCTGGACGGCAGCGACATTGACTTGTCTTCGATCCTCGTTCGACTGACCTCAGCAGAAGCCAATGTCTTCGGCCTTCAGGGGGCGATCCAACTAAAAGCCGACGCCACTGTGGTTACCGGGCTTCAAGGCTCGGTCACCTCCATCAACCAGTCGCTCGATGCGCTAAAAGCGGTCGTCGAGACGAAGGTCAGCCAGACGGTGGTCGACAAGATGGGCGTTCGGCTTACGCTCGCCGAGCAGACCTTGAACGCGTTCGACGGAGCTTCTCTTGCGACCACGCTGACCGCAAGTCGTCGCTTCATACCAGACGGCGATGTTGGAGGTGCGAACGATATCCTCGCGACGTTGGCCGCGTTTGACGCCGGCCAGTTTGCACTTGCTGCCATCGCCACGGCAAAGACGGAGTTGACGGCAAAGACGGACACCATCACGAGCGCGATCGCGTCGCTATCGCTGCAATTAGGAGTGCAGATCGGTGCAGTGAATGCGAACGTAAGTCGCGTCCAAGCTGCTCAGATCGAAGGCGACCAAGCCATCGCGAGCGACCTCGCCACATACAAGGCAGCGACGAATGGATCGCTCGCTCAAGTCAATCAGGTGCTAGTCGCTCAATCTGGGATCAACACCTCGGTAGCGGGGATGGTGACGTCGCTCACGTCGACCGTAGCGGGTAATACGAACACCCTGAGGGTCTACGGCGAGTCGATCGACGGCCTGAGCTCGAAGTGGGGCGTCGAGTTCAATGCCAACGGCGTAATCACCGGCTTTGCCCTCAACAATGGTTCGGGACGCACGGACGCCGCTTTCGTCGTCGACACCTTCAAGATCGCCAAGGCGAACGGCAGCAGTGCTACAGTGGTGTTCGCCGTTGCGGACGACGGCGTGATCGAGATGCGCAGCGTCCGTGCGACGAACATTGCGGTCGGCCTCGACGGTGAGGGCGAGCGACTGAAGATCACCAACAAGCTGATCTCGGGTGTGAAGGCCAACGGCAAACTGACCTTCCGTCTCGGATCGTGGGGATGACGGTCGGGCTGGAGATCTACAACGACGACGGCTCGGTCGCCTTCGGCGTCACCGACCGCGCGTTCAAGAAGGCCGGCGAAGTCCTGATCGGCGCCAACGACAGCGGTAGCGTCGCCATTCCAGAGCTTGGCGACCCCAATTACACCTTCGGCTACATGGTTCGCCCCGCCGGCGGGATCACTACGGCGAGCAACTATTCGCCGAACGTGACCCTCAACGGGATCACCGTCAGCTGGTCACCGTCGAACGTGCGGTTCCAGTCGCCGGCCCGCCCCGTCATTCTCGAATACGGGTTCTTCTGATGCCGAACGGCTGCGAGTTCTACACCTACGACACGGACCTCTTGCAGTTCAGCAGCGTCCGGCCGCCGTACATCTACCTCGGCAAGCGCGACATCGGCGCGAACATCGGCGCCCGCGCAGTCACGACGGCGCGACAGCAGGACGGTCAGGCGCCTGACTACTCCACGGCGATCGAGATATGCACCGTTCAGGCGTTCGCCGGAGCGGTTCAGGTCGCCGTGACAGGATCGAAGCTGCCGACGGAGATCGCAGTCTACCGTGACCCCTCGGACGGCGTCTGGCGCTGCCAATTTGTAGGGCTCGCCGGTAGCGCGGGATCGCTATACTTCTTCGGCCTCCATCCGGGCACCAGTCGCGGCAGCAGCGGCGCGGCGCTGGAGTTCTGGGATGACGCCGGCGCTGCGGTCATCTTCGATACGGGTTGCCGGCCGATGATGCTGCGGCAGGGGCTGACCGAAGGCGACTTCTCCGTCGCCGTGCCGGCCGGTCGCACCTGGGGCGCTTTGATGCAGGTCGGCGGCCTAGCGCGCAGCGGCACGTTCCAAGGCTCGTCATCCCAAGGCGGCCGTGTCTATGTCCGCTACGAGACGTGGGGAGCCTTCTCCGAGGGTGGGACTGTCAGTGTCCGCCGCTACACGCGCGACATCCAGCTGGCCGCCGCGGACGACACCGATGCGCCGCAGACCTACCGCGCCCCGCGCGGCATGATCGTGGATCTCACCGGGCTCGGCTGACGCCGCCCGCAATCAGCTACTCATCAGGAGCACAAGAATGGCTTGGTATCGCGCCGGTTCGGTGACGGTGACGAACGGCTCTGCCGTGGTCACCGGCGCCGGCACTTCCTTCGTCGCCAACGTCCAAGCAGGACACGCCATCAACCTGCCCGATGGGCGCGCCTACGAGGTGCTGTCGGTCGACAGCACTACGCAGCTGACGCTGGGTTCGGTGTATCTGGGCGGCACGGCTGCTGGGCAGGTATATTCGGTGCAGCCGAATCAGGGATTTGCGCAAACCGCGGCGACACGGCTCACGGAGTTTCTGACGCAGGTAAGTGGCTGGGTCTCTGGCGCGCTATCTGGGCGCTTTGGTGATGGTAACCTTGCAGCTCCCGGCATTTCGTTTTTGGCGGATCAAGACACTGGCATCAGCCGTCCGGGTGAAAACCAATTGGCGCTTGTTACGGGCGGCGTCGCTCGCGTAGTCGCGGACGCAACCGGCGCTCGTGTAAACGGCACTACCAGTGAGCTTTTCGCTATCAAGGGGAATGCAGCTCGGGGTAGCGGCAATGGCTTCGCCGCCTTCTACGACGGTTCCGGGCGCAAAGCCTTTATGGGCTATGGTGGTGGCGATGACAGCTTCTACCTAATGAACGAAATGTCGGCGACGCTTCTATTGGGAACAGGTGGCGCTGAAAGGGTTCGCATTACTGCGGCAGGTAATTTGCTCGTTGGCACTACATCCGGCAGTGCACATACCATTCAAGGCACCAGCACGGCCAACGCCTCGCCTATCATTTCCTTCACGCAACCCGGCGCGGTGGTGGTCGCAGCTGTTTACGTCGTTGACTTCAACGGCGTTGAGAGCGCGAACACCGCCAATGCTGCCATGAAGATCGGCAAGTCGAGCACCGGTCGATCACTAGCAACCAGCGGCACCATCAATGCCAGCGGCGCGGACTATGCCGAGTACATGGTCAAGGCGGATGGCTGTGGCGAAATTGCCAAGGGCGATGTCTGCGGCGTCGACGCCGACGGCAAGCTGACGAAAAGCTGGGCTGCGGCGAGCAGCTTCGTCGTCAAGTCGACCGATCCCGCTTACGTCGGCGGCGATAGTTGGGCTCTGCATCTGCCACCGCGGCCGGCCGAACCCGGAGAAGCTCCGGCTGAGCCTGAGCCTCCGTCGCTGCCCGGCGATGCTACCGATGACGATCGTCAAGCCGCCGCTACGGCGTACGGCACGGCGTGCGCTGCCTACGCTGTGGCGAAAGTCGCCTATGATCAGGCATCGGAGCGGTATGCGGCCGAATTGCCGGTTTGGGAGGCGAAACAGGAAGCGGCGCGCCAGTGCGTCGACCGGATCGCTTTCGCCGGGCAGGTGCCCGTTAACGCAATCGGTGACTTCGCGGTCGGCGACTACCTCATTGCCGTCGCCAAGGGCAGCGGCATCCGGGCTGTTGCCGTTGCTGAGACGGACATCACGTTCGAACAATATCGACGTCGCCTCGGCAAGGTCTGGGCGATCCGCGACGGTCGGCCATGGGTCGACGTCCAGCACGGTTGAGGGGCACCACCATGATCAACAGCAGCTCCGCGGCCGTTGTAGCCGCGGATGAGGCGGCAGGCACGTGAGCGTGCCATCGAGCCCACCGCCATGGTGGGCGCCATTCGTCCCGGTGATCTCGCTGATCATCGTCATCGCCGGCGTCGTGCTGGCGAGCGGCGGCTACATCGCCACGCTGAAGGACCACACCCGACGCATCGATCAGCTGGAAGCCGATGCACGAACCGACGCCAAGACGCGGACCGAGATGCTCCAGCAGCTCGATCTCCGCCTCGCGCGCATCGAGGTGAAGCTGGAGATGATGGCGCCGCCCAAGTCGGAGAAGGCGCCATGATCGACGGGGGCCTGATCGTGATGCTCATCGGCGCGCTGGCGCTGGCGATCGGCCCGGTCGAGCGCGTGCTCGCCAATCGCCGCTGGGTGCGCACCGAACTCGTCGAGCCGGTGCTGCGCCGCGCCTTTCCGCCGCCTCCGCCGCAACAGGATCTGGAGCGGCTGATCATCACCGCCGACGCCGCGCGCGAAAGCGCTGAGCTGCGCCGGTGGCAGCGGCGATCCCTGTTCCGGAAACGTCGAACACACTGATCCGCGGGCGGCCGGCTGCCGCCATCCAAGGAGACATCGATGAAACTGATCGACGGTTGGCGCCAGGCATGGCGCCTCTGGTCCGTTCGCTTGTCCGCGATCGGCGCCATCCTCATGGGGTGGGCCGCGCTCGCGCCCGATGCGCTGTTGCAGGCGTGGAACACGCTGCCGGCGGACGTGCAGGCGCTGCTCCCCGAGAAGGTCGGCAACGCTATTCCGTTCCTGCTGTTCGTCGGCACGCTGGTCTCGCGGTTCATCCTGCAGCCGAAGGCCAACGCCAAAATCGAGGAGGCGGCCAGTGGTGGCGCCTGACCGCCCTGCGGCGACGCGGACCTCGAAGCCCGGCAAGAAGACGCTGGCGGGGGTGATCGGTTCGGTCGTCGCCGCAGCAACGCTGTTCGTCGTCGTGCCGAAGGAGGAGAGCGGCCGGCAGGTCAAGGCGACCGTCAACGCCGACCAGAGCATCACCGTCGAGCACGTCGCCGGCAAGCAGTACCTCGACGCTTATCTCGACATCGTGAAGGTGCCGACCGCCTGCGACGGCATCACCAAGGGCGTGAAGATGGGGATGCGGTTCACCCCCGAGCGCTGCAACGAGCTGCTCGAAGAGGAGCTGATCGCGCATGCCGAGCCGATCGTCCGATGCGTGCCCGCGCTGAAGGGGCGCACGAACCAGGTGATCGCCGCGGTCTCGCTCTCCTACAACATCGGGACGGCGGGTTTCTGCCGGTCGAGCATCGCCCGCGTGTGGAACGCCGGGCAGTGGCGGGCCGGATGCGACCGCTTCCTCCTGTTCAACAAGGCTGGCGGCAGGACCGTGGCCGGCCTTGCCAAGCGTCGCGAGCGCGAGCGAGCGATCTGCGTGCAGGGGCTGGCGGCATGACGTGGCGGCGCTCCCTCCTCGTCGTGCTCATCTTCCTCCTCGTCATCAGCGCGCTCGCCCTCGTCATCGGTCGGATCGGCCGCCGTGCGGGCGAGGCCAAGGTGACGCAGGCGGTCGAGCGGCAGCATGCCGACAGCGTCGCCGAGGCCCGCGCCGACGAGCGGGCGGCGGCCGTCGTCTCGAACTCGATCAGCCAGCGCGTCGCCCGTGCCGACGACCTTTCCACCCGAGCCGTGAAGGCCACCATCAAGGATCTCCGCGATGCGATCGATACCGTCCCGCCTGCTGCTGCCGGCGCTCCTGCTCCTGCCGCTCCTGTCGACCGCCTGCGCGACGCGCTCAACGCCGACATCGATCGCGCGAACCGAGCGGGCGGCACTGCCGGCCCTGTCGGCTGACCTGACCCGCACGGAACGCCTGACGCCGCTCACCGCCAAGCCGTCCGGCGAGCTGGTGACGATCGACCGCAGCATCCTGTCGGAGATTGTCGAGCGATTCGCCGAGGCGATCGGTGCAGTCGAGCGGGGCAACGCTCGCGCTGTCGCCGTCGCTCTTGAGCGGCGCTGCACCTCGGCAGTGCTCGCCACCGGGCAGGCGCCGGCGGAGTGTTCGCGGTGATCAGGCGGCGGTCCGTGCGGATCGGGCTGCCGATCGCGCTGCTGCTGTGGATCGCGATCCTGTCGGTCGCGCTACTGCGTTAGCGCCTGGCGCGCGGCGACGGCGAGTTCGCGGAACGCAGCCTGCCACGTCGCGCCGGCCTCGCTCCAAGGCATCGGTCCCTCGATCCGCTCGATACGGCTGTCCCATAGCTTCTCGGCGAGGTGCTCGATCAGGGCATCATCGTCGTTGCTGGTGCACAGGAGACAGCGGCTCATCGGGGCCTCACCATGTCGGGGTGCGGATGGGGCTCGTCGACGTTCCACACGCCGACGCGCGAATAGGGGAAGCCGACGAGATCCGGCTGGAGGATTACCGTCTCGCTCTCCGGCTCGCCCATGATCCGGAGGACCAGATCTTCGGTCACGTCCTTCCGGGTCTGCTCGACGACCACGCCGAGCGCGCGCTTCTCGTATGGCTTGAGCACGGTTAGCGCGACCCAGACCTGCGTCCGCAGCTGCTCGCGGGTGAGCAGCCTCACGACTGGTCGGCCCACAGATCGCGGATGCCGAGCGCGCGTTCGGTCAGGCCGAAATAGTCCGCGAGGCGCCGATGCTCGTCGGGCCGAAGCGCGCGGGGACTGCCCTCGACGACGAACCGCCGCAGGTAGTGGGGCGGCCGATCGAGCATGCGGGACAGCGCCGCATAGCTGTCCCGGCTGCCGTCGATCACCGCCGCCAGCGCCTCGCGCGGATCGGGCGGGCCGTTGCGATGCTTGGCGGTGCCTGTGATCATGACGCCAGCCACGCGCTCTCCGCGTCCTCCAGCGCCTCCCAGTCGTCGCCGCTGGCGCGCTGCGCCTGCATCCACTTGCGGGCGTCCTCATAGGTGCCGCTCTTTGGGAACGTGCGATCCTGCGCGGCGCTGTTCGCGAGCTGGCCGACGAACCCGCCGCGCTCGCGTTGCTTCATCAGCCATTTGCCGAACGGCTCCCGCTCGACGTCGTCGTGATCATAGGCCGTGGCCATGGTCATATCCTCCTGTGACTCGCGTCATCAGTTAGATAGATGTTCCGCGTCTGTTCTCCAAGCGGTGAATGCCAGATCGGACGTGCTCGATGCCCCCGCACCCGTAACCCATTGATCTACAATGATCGGGTTTCGAGGTCGGAAGCGGCAACGGCCGTTGAAAACAAACGACTTTCCGGCTCCACGGCGAAAGCACGAGTTCGATTCTCGTAGGGGTCACCAGCGGTCTTCCCGCTCTATTGGTTCCAATGTCACGACAGCGGTGGCTGGCCGTTCGACGCGGTCAGGCCGCCGTCGACCGGCAGGTTGACCCCGGTGACATAATGCGCGTCCTCGCTGGCGAGGAAGGCGATCGCGCCGGCGATGTCGGCCGGCTCGGCGCCGCGACCGAGCGGGATCCGCTCCTCGAACTTGGCGATCAGCTCGGGCTGCTCCTTCATCCCCGCGGTCAGCGCGGTATAGGTGAGCGACGGATTGACCGCATTGACGCGGACGCCATGCTGCGCCTCGTCCATCGCCAGCGCCCGCGTGAAATTGCTCACCGCGCCCTTTGCCGCACAATAGAAACTGTGGTTCCAGTCGCCACCCAGACCCGATACCGACGAGATGTTGACGATGCAGCCCTTCGACGTGCGCAGATGTCGGATCGCCGCGCGGCTCATCTGGACGACGCCGTAGAGATCGGTCTCGATCACCTTGGTGAAGGCGCTGAACTCGCCCTCGTCGAGCTTGCCGAGATGATCGACGCCGGCGTCGTTGACGAGCACGTCGATCCGCCCGAAGCGATCGATCGTCGCCTGGACGAGCGCTTCGCAGGCGGCACGGTCGGAGACGTCGGTGGTCTGCACCGCCACCGTGCCGGGCAGCTCGTCGGCGAGGCGACCGAGCGCCGCCGCATCGATGTCGCCGAGCATCAGCGTCGCCCCTTCCTCGGCGAAGCGGCGCGCCGCCCCCTCACCGATGCCGGACGCGGCACCGGTGATCAGCACGACCGTTTCGGCGAAGCGCGCCATCACGCATTCTCCGCCTGCGCCGGATGGCGACCCTCGGCGAATTCCTCGACGAGCTTGGCGCAGAAAGCGGGCAGATCGTCGGGATTGCGGCTGGTGACGAGGCCTTTATCGACCACCACCTCCTGATCGACCCAGTTTCCGCCGGCGTTGCGGATGTCGGTCGCCAGCGTCGGATAGGAGGTGAGCGTGCGGCCCTGAAGCTGGTCGGCCTCGATCAGCGTCCACGGCGCGTGGCAGATCGCCGCGACCGGCTTACCCGCCGCGAAGAAGTCACGGACGAAGGCGACCACCGCGTCCGAACCGCGCAGCTTGTCGGCGCCGACCGTACCGCCGGGGATGACCAGCCCGTCGAAATCGGCGGCGGCGACGTCGCCGACCGCCTTGTCGACGGTATAGCTGCTGCCCGGATCGAGATCGTTATTGACGGTCTGCGCCTCGCCCGTCTCCAGGCTGATCACGGTGACGGTACCGCCGGCCGCCTCGACCGCCGCCTTGGGCTTGGCGAATTCGGGATCCTCGGTGCCACGCGGCGCGATCAGGATGGCGATGGTCTTGCCCGACAGGGTCATGATGATTCTCCTAAAATGGCTATTGGTATTCCCGAACGGTCGGGGTGCACGGCGTATCGAAGGCCGCGGGAGGATGTCCGTCAGATGTTTGCAGTCGGCGCCGCTCACTCGGCGGCGCGCATCGCCTCGTGATAGGGGCAGCCGTTGACGCGGGCGCGGAAATCGGCCGAATGGCGATAGGTCGCGTTGCGCGCGCGGTTGACGTTGCCGAGTGGCTGGTGCGCGGCAAGTCCGGTCCAGATGCTGAAGCGGCTCTGCTCGTTGATCTGCTGGACGTGGGCGTCGCTGTAGCTGTCCTGCGCCGCGGCGCGGATCGTCGCGACGCGCTGGAACGGCGCTTCCTCTTCCTGCCATTCGACCGTCGGGTCCTCGACCGGCTGGCGATCGAGATCGCGGCAGAGCTGGACCTGGAATTCCCATTCGCCGTCGATCCGCGCCATTTCCTCGCGCACCTCGCTGCGGATCGCATCCTCGCGGCCGTTCGCGTCGATGATGCGGCCGGTGAGCGCGGTCAGGGCCGGCGCGACCGGGACGATGCGGAACTTGGCGATGTAATCACCCCAGCGATACGGCGTCACCGAGAAATAGGTCTCTCCCAGCGGATCGACATTGGGCGCGCCGCCGAGCGTATCGACTGCGGGGATCTGCGCACCGACCGCGTCCAGCGCGTTATGCACGCCGCGCAGCACCGTCGACAGCACGGTCTTCGTGCCTTCCAGCCGGTCGGTGGTCTTGGCGAGCAGCTTGAGGTTGGACAGGAATGCGGCGGCGTCCTTCGCCTGGAACACCTTGCCGTTGTTGAGCACGAAATCCTGCGTCTCGCCCTCGGCGCCGGGCAGGCGCTCGCCCGCGACGTCGAACACCTTGATCGCGAGGCCGCGCGGCAGGCTGATCGCGTCGGGCAGGATATCGCCGGCGTTGGTCGAGATGCGCATCAGCAGCTTGTGCCGGCCGGGCGTCGCGAACAGACCCTGCGCCACCTCGGGCGGCAGGTCGGCGTCGATGGTCATCTCACCTTCGAGCAGCGCATGCGCCTTGGCGTGAACCGAGCGGACGGCGTGGCCGTAATCTTCCGCGGTCCGTTCGAGGATGACGTCGAACGTCTGGTTGAGGCCGGCGATCGTCTCGGCCTCGTCAGGCTTCACCTCTTCGACGTCGGGACGGTAACGGATCGGGGCGTCGGTCATCGGGCATCTCGCTGCGGGCGTTGAGGGACAAGGTCCTTTCGTCAAACCCCCGGGACGCCGCGATTGTTGCGGTACGGTTCCGGACCGATGCGCGTGGCAGCGGCGGCGGCCCGCCCCGCCCCCTGCCCGCGATCAGGCCGGCAGGGGGCGGGCGCCGCTTATCGATCGCACCGGATCGGGGCCCGGCGACGGCCCGCCCTACAGCTCCACCGCGTAGAGCGCATGGTGGGTAAGGATGAACAGCGTCTTCTGCCCCGCCCCGCCGATCACCAGTTGCAGCGGCCGTTCGGGCACGTCGATCCGACGCGTCTGCGTGCCGTCGGGCGCGTAGACGAACACCTGCCCGTTGGCGACGTAGAGGTTGCCCGCCGCATCGCGCGCAACGCTCTCGCCGCCGCGATCGGCGACCACCTTGAGGTCGGTGACCTGGCCGCCCTCGCCGACGAGACCGCTGTAGGTGCGGTTCTCCGATCCGTTGGTCAGCGTCACCCGGCCGCCCTGCGGCGCCGCGACGAAGCCGTAGGAATCGAGCGTGTCGGACCAGCGCCAGCCCTGATGATCGTCCGGCCCCTGGTTCCAGACGCGGAACGCCGGCAGCACCAGCGATCCGTCGGGCGAGACATATTCCTGCGCCTTCGCCTCGCCCATCTTGCCGGTGAAGAAGGCGCTGAGCGGCGGGTAGCTATAGGTCTTGGGGTCGATCCGGTCGGCGAATTCACCGTTCGCCCAGACGTTGACCGGCAGCAGCGTCGCCGCCTTGCGCCCGGCGCGCACCGGCGTCGGCGGGATGACGCGGACCGCGGCCGGATCGCGCGGATCGATGCTGTAGACGCTGCCGTCGCGCCCCGCCGACGACAGGACGAGCAACGATCCCGACCGGTCGACCGCGAGATTGACCGGATCGAGCGGCGCGTCGGACACCGTCGTCAGCCCCTCGCCCGCCGACCAGCCATGGATGCGCTGGAAGAAGCGATCGATGAAATAGAGCTTGCCGTTGGCATCGGTCGCCGCGCCTGCAATCGAATAGAAGCCGTCCGCGAGCTTGCGCACCCCCGCCGAGACGGGGATGGCCGGTGCGGTCGCGGCGCTGGCCGGCGCGGCCGGCACGTCGAGCCGGGCGAATTCGCGGTCGCGCACCTCCTGCTGGCGCGTCATGTCCTTGATCGCATTCTCGAAGGGGAATTTGCTCGCGCGCGTATAGGTGCCGCAGCCCTTGGCGTCGCAGCTCGCAAAGCCGCTCTCCGCATTCACATGGACGTTACGGAAGCGGATCTCGCCCGAATTGTACAGCCGCACCGCGGTGTCCATCGGCTTGATCGTGCGGGTGACGCGATAGCCGTGGTAATTGGCGAACAGGATGTTGCGCGAGTTGCGGAACTCGGTCGACACCGCATTGACGCCGTCGCGGACCTCCTGCTCGGTCTGCGGCGCGAGGAATTCCCAATTCTCGACATGGTCGAGGACGATCTCGTGGCGATAGTGATGCTCGGCCGACAGTTCGTAGACATGGCCCGGCGTCTTGGTGTTGGAGACGTAGAATCCCGCGGAGGCCAGCGTGTTGGGCGACCAGAGCGCGGCGAAGGTGCCGCCGCCGCCGTCGGTCACCCAGATGCTGGGATATTGGCCGTCGAAGCGCGCGCGCGGATCGCCGAAGCCGATCGGGCTGCCCTTGGTCAGCACGGTGCCGCCGCCGCCCTGGATCTTGACGTCGTTGACCATCGACCGCTCGCCCGCCTTCCACAGCAAGGCGGTGGCGCGCGGATTGACGCCGCCGGTCCACAGGCCGAGGCCGTGGACGATCGCATTGCCGCCCTTGGCGCTTTCGATCAGCGCCTTGGCGCTGCCGACGCCCATGAAGGCGGGCGTCTCGTCGGGCAGATAGACGTGGGTGAGGCTCGGGTGGAGCGCGATCAGCACGCTGTCGGGGCGCAGCCTGATCGTATCGGTGACGCGATAGCGGCCCATCGGCAGGTAGACGACGCGATGCGTGTCGATCGCGCGTTGCAGCGCGGCGGTGTCGTCGGTGGTGTCGTCGCCCCTGACGCCGAGGTCGTGCGCATTCGCCCAGGCCTTGACCGGCGGCAGCGCGGCGATCGCCGGCCTGGGCCGGGCCGGCACCCGCGCCAGCGGCGCCATCGTCACGTCGGTCGCATAATCGCCGATCGTGCCGAGCCCGGCGAGCTTCAGCCCATAGGAAAAGTCGCTGACCCGATAGCGGGCGCCCTTGCCCGCCACCGTCGCGCCGCTGTCGCGGAAGCGGGCGAAGGTCGGCGTGTTGATGCCGATCGCGTTGTCGAAGCCGATCTGGGTGAACACGCTCTTCTCTTCCGAGATCAGCACCGCGGTCTGCGAGACGTTCTCGAAGCGGACGTCCTTGCCCCACAGCGAATCCGAATAGCCGCGGTCGATCTCGATACCGACCGGCGTGTCGCGGATCGCGACGTTGACCAAAGTCAGATCGACCTCATGCTCGCGGATCGCCGCATCGCGCTGGCCGCTGAAATCGCTGTCGATCAGCGTGAACTGCCAGGCGGGCGAGGTCTTTTCCGACATGATGCCGTAGCGGCCGCCAAAGAAGCGCAGGTCCTCGAACTCGTTGCCAGCCTGATAGACGCCGGCGAGCCCCGATCCGATATGGAAGTCGGCATGGCGGATATAGCCGTGCTGCGCGACGCGGAAGCGGACCGCGACCGCGCCGGCATTGCCGGCCCCGATGCGGAAATCGACGTTGCTGATCGCCGAATAGAAGGTGCTGGAGGTCGCGTCGAAGATCGCGGGATCGAACGGCACGCTGGTCCGCGGCGGCACCGGCGCCTTGCCGACGCGATACTGATCCTCGCCGGTGAAGGCGAGCATCGCCGCGACGCCCTCGCCGAAGCCGGCGCTATTGTCGCCGAGCACGATCTCCGGCCGGGTCGCGCCGACGCCGAAGATACGCACCGCCGAGCGGACGAAGATCGTCCGGCTGACCCGGTAGCGGCCCGAGGGCAGGAAGACGACGCCGCCCTTGCCGCTTTCCGCAGCCGCGTCGATCGCCTGCTGGATCGCGGCGCTGTCGTCGGCGCGGCCGTCGCCGACGCCACGCACGGTGATCGCCCGCTCGTCCTTGGGCGCGGTGAGATAGACGGAGGTCGTCGCCGCCACCGCAGGCGCGGGCGCGACCAGCGCCGCCGCGCCAAGCAGCCAGATATGCTTCAAGGCCAGTCTCCCCGGGGGTTCGATCGTGCGGCGCGACCCGGCGGGCCGCGTGAAAGGGTCAGGAGGCGCGGCGCGCCAGCGTCTGCGCGGCGAGCGCGACCTGCGTGCGGTTGCGCACGTTGAGCTTGCGCATCAGCGCGGTCATATGCGCCTTCACCGTCGCTTCGGCGATGCCGAGATCATAAGCGATCTGCTTGTTGAGCAGCCCGGAATGGACGCCGTGCAGCACCTTCATCTGCGTCGGCGTCAGCGACTCGAGCGTCGGCGTCACCCCCGGCGCAGCGGCAGTGCGCGGCGCGGTCTGGCGAGCGAGTGTGGAAGTCCCTTCCATCGTCATCCTCCCTAAACGGCCAACGGCCGGCGGACGTCCATGGCGGACGCTCCATCTTGGTCTTGCGAACCATTTGCATAGATTCGGTTAGACAGGTTTCTTGTATGATCCAGCTAATACGATGGGATCAAGCCTTTTTTCTTGCCGATCCGTAAAAACCTGTCCTACAGATAGTTTAGAAACGGCAGGCGAAGGCGTCGCCGCACAGGAGGGAGGGTGTCGATGCGGCACAGGCAGGGCAGCGCGGCAAGCGGCGCAGCGCCACGACCGGCAGGGCGCGGTTCCGATCGAATCGGCGCATGCGACCGTCACCGCGCGGTGGGCACGCCGGCATGAGCGCCGCCGACATCCGTCTGATCGCCGCGGCGCTCGCCGGGATCCTGCTGGCGGTGGCGATGATCGTGCGCGGGCGGCTCCATCCCTTCATCGGCCTGTTGTGCGGCGCGTTCGCGGTCGGGCTGTTCGCCGGCCTGCCGCTGCCCGAGATCGCCAAGGCGGTGCAGAAGGGTGTCGGCGACATCATCGGCGGCACCGGCCTCATCGTCGCCCTCGGCCTGTCGCTCGGCGCGATGCTGCATTTGTCGGGCGCCGCGGCGGCACTGGCGCAGGGCGCGTTGCGGTTGACCGGCGCGCGGGCAGCGCCGTGGGCGACGCTCGGCATCGCCATCGTCATCGGCCTGCCGCTGTTCTTCGAAACCGGCCTCGTGTTGCTGCTGCCGATCGTCGTCGCCGCGGCGGAGGCGATGGCGGGGGACGATCCGGCGGCGCGCGACGGCGCCAAGCTGCGGCTGATCATGCCGGCACTCGCCGGGCTCGGCGTCGTCCATGCGCTGGTGCCACCGCATCCCGGGCCGTTGCTCGCGGTCGAGGCGCTCGGCGCGAACCTCGGCAAGACGATGCTCTACGGCATCCTCGTCGCCATTCCGACCGCGATCCTCGCCGGGCCGGTGCTGGCGCGCTTCGTCACGCCCGGCGTCCGGCTCGCGCCGCCGCTGCTCCACGATCACCGTCTCGATCTCGCCACACCGAACCGGTTCGCCTCGCTCGTCATCGTGCTGCTGCCGGTGCTGCTGATCGCCACCGGCGAACTCGGCCAGATGGCGCCGGGGCTGAAGGGCGCGGGCTGGCTGGTCGCGGCGAGCAATCCGGTGATCGCGCTGCTCGTCACCAACCTGCTCGCCCTCCCCCTCCTGTTCGGCCGGCGGCTGCGCGAGGCGAAGATCCAGGACGCGGTGTGGCACGAGACGATGGCCGCGGCCGGCGCGATCCTGCTCGCGATCGGCGCGGGCGGCGCGCTCAAGCAGGTGCTGGTCAGCGCCGGCCTGTCCGACCTGCTCGCCCGGCTGGTGCTGATGTATGCGGTGTCGCCGCTGCTGCTCGGCTGGCTAGTCGCGGTCGGCATCCGTCTCGCCGCGGGATCGGCGACGGTGGCGACGATCACCGCGGTCGGCATCATGCCCGGCGTCGTCGCCGGGTCGGGCGTGTCGCCCGAACTGGTGGTGCTGGCGATCGGCGCCGGGTCGGTGTTCTTCAGCCACGTCAACGATCCCGGCTTCTGGCTGGTCAAGAGCTATGTCGGCACCAGCACCGCGGACACGTTCAAGACCTGGTCCCTGCTCGAGACGGTGATCTCGGTGGTCGGCCTCGCACTGGTCGTCGCGCTCAGTTATGTCGTCTGACCGGCGGGAAAAGGAGCCAGAATGAGCGAAGTACGGCTGGTCGACCGCGCCTATACGGCGATCGTCGCGATCATCAACGACGATGGCCTGGCGATCGGCGATCGGCTGCCCTCCGAAGCGCGGCTCGCCGAATCGTTCGGCGTGTCGCGGACGATCGTGCGCGAGGCGCTCGCCCGCCTCGCCTCGGACGGGATCACCGCGGCGCGGCGCGGCGCCGGCTCCTATGTGCAGCGCCGCCCGTCCGAGCGGCTGAGCACGCATATGCCGATGGACGCGCTCGCCAAGACGCTCGGCACATATGAGGTCCGCTTCGTGTTGGAATCGGAGGCGGCACGGCTCGCGGCGCAGCGGCGCTCGCCCGACCAGCTCGACGTGATCGAACAGGCGCTGGCGGCGCTGCGCAGCGCGCTGCTGTCAAACGCGCCGGCGCATGAGGAGGACTGGCTGCTCCACCGCGCGATCGTCGAGGCGACGGGCAATTCCGCCTTCGTGCCGGTGTTCGGCCATCTGCAGGACGAGGTGATGCGCATCCTGCGCGCCGGCGTCGACATCTCGCGCTCGCGCCCGCCCGAGGTGATCGGCGCGATGATGGACGAACATGACGCAATCGTCGATGCGATCCGCGCGCGCGATGCCGACGGCGCGGCGCTGGCGATGCGCTGGCACCTGTCGCAGGGGCGCAAGCGGCTGATGCCGTGAGCCGGGCCGGACCGACCGAAATCGGCGCAGACTCCCCTGTTTCAGCCGCTTGGTCTGACCCTGTCGAGGGGCCCGAGACTCACCGCCCTTCGACAGTCCTAGTGCGACCGGCGGGATATCGGATCGGCTCCGAGGATCGCACCGTGCTGCGCATCGATCCACGTCAGCGCCTCGGCGGCCAAGGTCTCGACCGGCCGCGCCGCATCGAGCGTCACCGCCGCCTCGTCGCTGGTCGGCTTTTCGAGCGTGGCGAGCTGGCTGCCGAGCAGGCTGGGCGGCATGTAATGGCCCGAGCGCGTCTCCATCCGCCGCGCGATCTCCGCGGCGCCGGTGTCGAGCAGCACGAACAGCAACGGCACCGCCGAGGCGGCGGACAGGCGTTCGCGATAGCTGCGCTTGAGCGCCGAACAGGCCGCGACCGCGACGCCGCCCGCGCTTGCCAGCGCCGCCTCGCCGAGCGCCGCGCCGAGCCGGTCGAGCCACGGCCAGCGATCGTCGTCGGTGAGCGGATGGCCCGCCTGCATCTTGGCGACGCTGGCGGCGGAGTGGAAGGCATCGCCTTCGAGCACCGGGCAGGCGAGCGCGCAGCCGAGCCGCGTCGACAGGGTCGACTTGCCGCTGCCGCTCACGCCCATGACGACGACGGCATATGTCCGCCCTGCTTGCCCCTGCACCGGCTACCTTTGCGTTCGACGCCGGCCGAGCGCCGGCGTGTGGATAACGCTGCTATCCCGCGTCCGTGCCCGGCTGACCATTACGACCTTTGTCGCAATCGTCGCCTGCCGCAGCCGCTCCTACTTCGGGCGCACCGGCGCTCCGGCCCCGTTTTGACAAGGAATTCGCCGTGATGACGATCAGGCCCCGCGCGGCGCGCCGCCTTCCCCCCGTCGCCATGCTGCTGCTCGCCGGCACCGCCGCGCCGCTGTTCGCCGCCGCGCCGACGCCATCGGTGTCGAGCCTGACCGCCGCGCCGGCCGATCCGCGCGCCGTCACCGTCGCCGCGACGGGCGACGGCATCGCCGACGACGGCGCGACGATCCAGCGCGCGATCGACTCGGTCGCCGCGCAGGGTGGCGGCGGCATCGTCTTCCTGCCGGAAGGGCGCTACCGGATCACCCGCACGCTGTTCATGCGACCGGGCGTGCGGCTGTTCGGCGTCGGCAAGCGGCGGCCGGTGATCCTGCTTGCGGCGAACACGCCCGGCTTCCAGACCGGGGTCGGCAGCATGGTGTTCTTCACCGGCACGCTGCCGACCAAGTCGGGTGAGACGCCGCGCGTGGTGCCGGTGCCGCCGCCGACCAGCGTGCCGTTCGATCCCGCCATCGCCGACGCCAATTCCGGCACCTTCTATTCGTCGATGGCCAACGTCGACTTCGTCATCGGCGAGGGCAATCCGGCGGCGACCGCGGTCCGCTTCCACGCCGCGCAGAACGCCTATCTGTCGCATATCGACTTCCATCTCGGCTCCGCGCTCGCCGGCATCTATCAGGTCGGCAACGTCGGGCAGGACCTGCGCTTCTTCGGCGGCCGCTATGGCATCCTCACCGAAAAGCCCTCCCCCGCCTGGCCCTACACCTTGCTCGACGCGACCTTCGAGGGTCAGCGCGACGCGGCGATCCGCGAGCATGAGGCGGGGCTGACATTGGTCAACACCGTCTTCCGCAACGTGCCCGTCGGGATCGAGATCGACCGCGGCTATGGCGACTGGCTGTGGGGCAAGCAGGTCCGGTTCGAGAATGTCGCCAAGGCCGGCGTCATCATCAGCAACGAAGGCAATGCCTATACGCAGATCGGCTTCGAGGATGCGACCGCCACCGGAACGCCGGTGTTCGCGCGCTTCCGCGACAGCGGCCGGACGGTGGCAGGCCCGGCGGCGCGCTATCGGGTGCGCGCCTTCACCTACGGCCTGACGCTGCCGGCACTCGGCGCGATGGGGACGTTCGCGACGCGGATGGATGCGGTGCCGCTGACCGGTGGCGCCAAACGGCCGGCGCCGGCGATCCGCGCGCTGCCGCCGGTCGCGAGCTGGACCAACGTCCGCGATCTCGGCGTCACCGGCGACGGCAGCACCGACGATACCGAGGCACTGCGCAAGGCCATAGCGAGCCGCAAGGTGCTTTATTTCCCCGCCGGCTTCTACCGGGTCAGCGACACGCTGACGCTGCGTCCCGACAGCGTGCTGATCGGCCTCCACCCCAGCCTCACCCAGATCGTGCTCGCCGACGACAGCCCCGCCTATCGCGGCATCGGCGCGCCGCATGCCCTGATCGCAAGCGCGCGCGGTGGCGACGCGATCGTCTCCGGCCTCGGCCTCGCCACCGGCGGACGCAATCCGCGCGCCACCGCCCTGTTGTGGCGGGCGGGCGAACGCTCGCTGGTCGACGACGTCAAGTTCCAGGGCGGGCACGGCACCTTCCGCGCCGACGGCAGCCGCTTCGATCCCTATAACGCCGATCACAGCGGCGACCCCGATCCGCTCCAGCGCTGGGACGGGCAGAACGCCAGCCTGTGGGTGACCGACGGCGGCGGCGGCACGTTCAACGGGCTGTGGACGCCGAGCACCTATGCCTCGGCGGGCCTGCTCGTCACCGACACCGCCACGCCGGGTCACGTCTACCAGATGTCGGCGGAGCATCATCGCCGCGCCGAGATCGTCCTCGACCATGTGCGCAACTGGGAGTTCCTCGCGCCGCAGACCGAGGAGGAAGCGGGCGAGAGCCGCGATACGGTGGCGTTCGAGATCCGCAACTCGCGCGACATCCTGTTCGCCAATCTCCACGCCTATCGCGTCACCCGCTCGCTGCAAGCCGCGCCGGATGCGATCACGCTGACCGGATCGAGCAACATCCGCTTCCGCAACGTGCATGTTAATGCGGAAAGCGGCTTTGCGACCTGCGACGAAGCCGGCTGCGGCACCTATCTGCGCGCGAGCAAATACCCGTACGAAAACGCGATCCGCGATATCACCCGCGGCACCGAGGTCCGCGAGCGCGAATTCGCCGTGCTCGATGTCGGCGACGCGCCGGTCGCCCCACCGTCGGCCGGCGTCGCGGTGACCAGGGTCGCCGAGGGCTTTCACGCTCTGGGCGGCGGCGCGGTCGATGCCGCGGGCGCGCTCTACTTCGTCGATCGGCCGATGCAGCGGATCCACCGCTGGACCGCCGGCGACGGGCTGTCGGTGGTCGCCGATGCGCCGCTCGACGCGGTCAACCTCGCGGTCGACCGGTCGGGCAAGCTGATGGTCCTGTCCTCGGCCGGTGCTGCGGGCACCGTCTACAGCCTCGATCCCGCCCACCCCGCCGCGATCACCGTGCTGCCCGCGACGCCGACCAGGCCGCATCCGCGCCTCGCCTTGCCTGCCAGCCTGTGGGTCAACGGCGAGTTCCGCGATCAATATGACCCCGCGACCGACCATTTCACCACGCTCGCCGAAATGTTCGCGCGCGACGTCGCCGAGCCCAAGGCGCGGGAATATGTCTCGCCCGACGGCAGCCTTGCGCTGCCGGCGTTCCGCGTCTGGCAGCAGGGGCCGGCGGATCATCGCGGCTGGCGCTTCTCCGATACGCTCGACACCTATGGCCTCGTCACCGCCAAACCCGGTGAGCGACTCTATGTGCCCAACGGTTCGGAAGACCGCACCTACAGCGGCCTCGTCGGCGCCGGCGGCGCGATCACCGACCTCAAGCCGTTCGCGCCGCGCGGCGGCGAGAGCGTCGTCGCCGGCCCCGACGGCCGCGTCTACGTCGCCAACGCACAGATCTTCGTCTATGCCGCCGATGGCCGCGAGACGGGGCGGATCGACGTGCCCGACCGGCCGCTGCAATTGCTGTTCGGCGGCGCGGACGGGCGGACGCTGCTGATCGTCACCCACCACGCGCTCTACACCGCGCGTCCGTAACGTCCTTTCACCGGCATGCGCGGCAGCGCGCATGTCGGGGGCGGTTCCTGCCCGCGAAACGTGCGTCCGCGCGTCTCGGGCGACGGCGCTACCATATGTCCCTGCCGGCTTGATCGACTTTGGTCGTAGATGCCGTCGCCCCCGTCTTTGCGTAAGCAGAAGCCAAGATCAGGGATCAGGCCGGAACGGTCGGCACTAGCCTGTCAGCAAGGGGATGGACGATGAGCAAGGTCTCGCGCACGCGACGGCGTTTCACGGCAATGTCGGGTAGCGCTACCAGCGCGATGGCGCTCGCGGCGATGCTGATCGCGATGCCGGCGGTCGCGCAGCCGCTGGTGCAGGACCAGTCGGCGGTGCCCGATTCGACCCGCTCCGCCGACCCCGCCGCGCCCGACCAGCTGACCAAGCCGACCACCACCACCGACGGCACCGCCGACGCACCGCAGGTCGAGACGCCGGCGAGCGACATCGTCGTCACCGGGACGCGCATCACCGCCAACGGCTTCAGCGCGCCGACCCCGACGACGGTGATCGGCGAACAGCAGATCCAGCAGAACGCCCAGTCGAACATCTTCAACACCGTCGTCCAATTGCCTTCGCTGCAGGGATCGACCGGCGCGACGACGGGGACGTTCAGCACCTCGAGCGGCCAGCAGGGTCTCAGCTCGCTGTCGCTGCGCGGCCTCGGCACGATCCGCACCCTGACCCTGCTCGACGGACAGCGCGTCATCGGCGCCAACGTCACCGGCGTGACGGACATCAGCCAGTTCCCGCAATTGCTAATCAAGCGCGTCGACATCGTCACCGGCGGCGCCTCCGCCTCCTACGGATCGGATGCGGTCGGCGGTGTCGTCAACTTCATCACCGACACCCGCTTCACCGGCGTCAAGGGCAATCTGCAGACCGGCGTGACGACCTATGGCGACGATGGTCAGGTGCTGGCGCAGCTCGCAGTCGGCAAGGCGTTCGCAGGCGAGAGGCTCCACGTCATCCTCAGTGGCGAATATGCCAAGGATCAGGGCGTCGGCCCGGGCAATTTCGGCGAGGACCTCGCCGGCAGCCGCGACTGGTATCGCGCCTCGACCCTGGTCGACACCGGCAACCGCGCCGGCGGCACGCCGCAATTCCTCTATCGCGACCATGCACAGGCCTATCAATATACGAAATACGGCCTGATCAGCAGCGGCCCGCTCCAGGGCACGGCGTTCGACGTCAACGGCAACCCCTTCCCGTTCCAGTACGGATCGAACGGCGTGCCGTCGAAGACCGCGGGCGGCAACGTCATCGGCTGCTATGTCGGCTTCTGCGTCGGCGGCGATCAGTCGGGCCACGTCGGCTCGGGCACGTCGCTGCAATCGGCGTTGCAGCGGATCAACGGCTATACCCGCGTCGGCTATGACATCGCGCCGGACACCGAGCTGTACGTCACCGCCAATATCGCGCAGGTCAAGACCAACAACCAGCCCAACCCCGGCGCCTCGAAGACCGGGCTGACCATCCAGTGCTCCAATCCCTATCTGCCCGCGTCGATCAGCGCCGCCTGCGCCGCCAACGGCATCACCACCTTCGGCTATGGCCTCAGCAACGCGATCCTGCCGAACATCAAGGTCAACACCGATCGCCGCCAGTATCGCTTCGTCGGCGGTCTGAAGGGCAAGGCCGATCTGGTCGGGTCCAGCTGGACCTATGACATCTATTACGAGCACGGCATCAACATCACCGACATCAATGTCGACAACATCAGCCTGAACGGCCGGTACAACCAGGCGATCAACGCAACGACGCTCAACGGCCAGATCGTCTGCGCCAATGCGACCGCGCGCGCCAACGGCTGCCAGCCGATCAACATCTTCGGCGGTGCGACGCCGTCCGCCGCGGCGCTCGCCTATATCGTGCCGGAAAACGGGCCGTTCCAGCATACCCGCCAGACGCAGGATGCCGCCGCCGCCAGCATCTCGGGCACGCCGATCGACCTGTGGGCCGGTCCGCTCGCCATCGCGATGGGTGTCGAATACCGGCGTGAGGCCTATCGCGTGAATGCCGATCCGTACGGCGCCGGCGTCTCGGATATCAGCCCCAATTCGGCCGATTATCCCGCCGATCCGATCCTCAATTCGACGGTCGGCAGCAACTGGTATGCCGGCAATTACAAGAACGGCTCGGGCAAGTATCACGTCTACGAAAGCTTCCTCGAACTCAACCTGCCGATCCTCGACTCGGCGGCGCTGGGCAAGGCGAGCATCAACGGCGCGGGCCGCGCGACCAAATATTCGACCTCGGGCGTGATCTACGCGTGGAAGGTCGGCGGCACCTGGGACACGCCGCTCGACGGCCTGCGCCTGCGCGCGGTGACGTCGCGCGACGTGCGCGCGCCGAACCTGTCCGAACTGTTCGCCGCACCGACGACCACCACCGTTCCCAACTTCACCGATCCGCGCAAGACGACGGCCAATCCCAACGGGCGCCAGCTGCTGATCATCCAGAATACGATCGGCAACCCCAATCTGCGCCCCGAAACCGCGCGCAGCACCGAGGCCGGCATCGTCTATGCGCGGCCGTCGTGGCTGCCGGGGCTCAGCCTGTCGTTCGACTATTACAAGATCAAGGTCAGCGACGTCGTCTCCAGCCTGTCGGCGCAGCAGATCGTCAACCTCTGCTATATCTCCAACCTGCCGGACACCTGCGGCGCATTCAATCTCGACGTGCCGGTCGGCAGCAACCAGACCGCGTTCGTCAACGTCCAGTCATTCAACCTCGCCTCGATCAAGACCGAGGGCTTCGACATCGAGGCGAGCTACCAGTGGCGCAATCCGCTCGGCCTCGGCGGCAATTTCACGCTGCGCGGCCTTGGCACCCATGTCATCAATTTCATCACCGATCCCGGCCTGCCCGGCACCATCCCGGTCGACAGCGCCGGCGCCAATTCGGGGGCGACGCCGAGCTGGAAGTGGCTGGCGGTCCAGACCTACGACAATGACCGGTTCAGCCTGCTGCTCCAGGAGCGCTGGTTCAGCGACGGCGTCTTCGGCAATCAATATATCGTCTGCTCGACCAACTGCCCGGTCTCGACCGCCAACAATCCGACCATCGACTACAACAAGATGAAGGGCGCCTTCTATTTCGACATCGGCGGCTCGCTCAACGTGACCAAGCAGGTCAGCATGTTCTTCAAGGTCGACAATCTGTTCGATCATGATCCGGAAGCCTCGCCGCAGACCAACACCGGGCTCGACGTCAATCCGGCGCTCTACGACACGCTCGGCCGCTTCTATCGTCTCGGCGTCCGCGCGCGCTTCTAAGCCGTTTCCCCTGCCCCCAACCTGCCCCGTCACGCCGGTCCGGCGTGGCGGGGAATTTGTGCCGGAGCAACCGGAACGGCCCGCCGTTCATTGGAAGCGGATGACCGTACCCCGCCTCACCGTCTGGCATGACGGCGCCTGCCCGTTGTGCCGACGCGAGATCGCCCTCATGCGGCGGCTCGATACGCGCGGCGCGATCCGCTTCGTCGACGCGACCGATCCCGACACCGCCTGCCCGATCGATCGCGCCGCCCTGCTCGACCGATTCCATGCCCGCGAGGATGGCGTGCTGCTGTCGGGCGCCGCCGCCTTTGCGGCGATGTGGCGCGCGATCCCGCTGCTTCGCCCGCTCGGCCTCGTCGCCCGCCATCCGATAGCGCTGCGCTGGCTGGAGCGCGGCTATCGTCGCTTCCTGCGCTATCGCCCCCGCCTGCAACGCTGGCTCGGCTGACCGTCAGCTCGCCAGCGCATAGTCGCGGCAATGGTCGAGATAGCCCGCCTCATGCCGCCCGGCGAGGGCGACGACGCTCTCCCACAGCCAGCCCGGCGCATCGATACGCCCGCGGCGATCCGCGCCGATCACCTCTGCCCAGGCGGCGCGGCCGTCCGCATCGAGCTGGCGGGCATGCGCCTTGCCGACGACGAAGGCGAGATAGCGCGCCGCCTTGACCGCCTCGCCCGCGCTGAACTGCTCGACCTCGATCTTGAGGTCCTGCGGCGACAATTCGCGCACGAACAAGGAGCGGTCGAGCAGCCGAGTCGCGACCATCCGGCTGCCGAGGTGTGGCGACAGCGCGCGCGCCGCGGCGACGACGCGCTCCGCCTGATCGGCGGGCATGCGCGCACCGCGTGCGGCGGGCGCGATCGGCGTCGTCGCCTCCTTGAGGTCGATCAGCGCATAATCCGAGCGGCCCTTGGCGTTCTTGAGTCCGGCGAGCGCGGCGAAGCGCAGCAGGCCGAGCGAGCTGCACCCCTTCATCCAATAGGCCGCGTCGACCAGCCGGACGGTACGGTCGCGGTCCTTGTCGTCGAGCGCGAGCACCATCGCCGACACCTCGGGCGCGGCGAGCGCCTCGGCGAGCGCGGCGCGTTCGGCGGGCTCGAGCGGCCAGAACTTGCGGCCGAGCGGGATCGTCGGCTCGGTGGTGCGCAGCCGCTCCTTGGCAAGGTGCCGCCAGCGCCGGCCGAGCGCGCGGCGGCGGACGCTGCGCACCACGTCGGGTTCCGGGCCGCTGTCGCCGCTCGCCGGGTCCTGCATCGCCCGTGCATAGCCCTCGGCCATCTCCTCGATCATATGCGCGGTGGTGACGCCGGGCAGGTCCGAGCCGCGCGCCGCGGTGGCGAGCGACAGGCCCAGCCGGATCAGGTCATGCGCCGGATTGCCGATCACCGCCTGGTCGAGGTCGCGGATCTGGATCGCGATGCGCCCGTCGCCATCGTTGATCGGGCCGAGATTGCCGAGATGGCAATCGCCGCAGATCCAGATCGCCGGCCCCGCCGGCACCCGTCTGGCCGCCGCCGACTCCGCCAGCCAGTCGTAGAATTTCACGGTATTGCCGCGAACATAGGCGTGGGTCGATCGCGCCATCTTGAGCTGGCGCTTGGCGTTCAGAATGGCACCGCGCTCGGCGGGCTGGGGAATGCGCATCGCGGTCCTTTGATCAGCAATAGTCTGTAACGCATGTGTCGCGGCCTTGGGTACAAAGCTACCCGACCGGCCTGACTGCCAAACCTTTTCAGTAGCTTGCTTCCATTTCGCCAAGCCGCGCGTTGGGCGCCGATCGGAAGAGGAGAGTTTGCATGAAACGCTTTGTGATCGCGGCAGCCGCCATGACCCTGTGCGCCGGTGGCGCGATGGCCCAGTCCCATCAGGCAGGATCGCACAATCCGGCGGTCAAGAACGGTGCGCCGCACACCATCGCCGCGCCGGCCAAGGGCGCCAATTCCTTCACCGAAGACCAGGCGCGCGGCCGCTTCGCGAAGGCGGGCTATACCGGTGTCACCAAGCTGACCAAGCGCGACGGCCTGTGGCAGGGCAGCGCGATGAAAGGCGGCAAGCGCGCCACCGTGATGCTCGACTACAAGGGCAACATCACCGCCCGCTGACCGACGCGCTACCCTTCAGGAGAGACACCATGACCCAGACCATCACCCGCCTGTTCGACGATTATGCCGATGCGACCACCGCGGTACGCGAACTCGAATCGCTCGGCGTGTCGCACGACGACATCAGCATCGTCGCGAGCAACGCCGACAAGCGCCACGGCGAGCATGTCGAACAGGATCATGACGGTGTCGACGATCACGGCGACGTCAGCCGCGGCGTGTCGACCGGTGCGGTCGTCGGCGGTGCCGGCGGCCTGCTTGCCGGACTCGGCCTGCTCGCCATTCCGGGTCTCGGCCCGATCGTCGCCGCCGGCTGGCTCGCCGCGACCGCAGCGGGTGCCGGCATCGGTGCGGCCGGCGGCGCGGCGACCGGCGGCATCGTCGGCGCGCTCAAGAATGCGGGCCATGACGATGCCGACGCGCACGTCTATGCCGAAGGCGTCCGCCGCGGCGGCTCGCTGGTCAGCGCGCGGGTCCCGGATGATATGGTGAGCGAGGCCGAGGCGGTGCTCCAGCGCAACCGCTCGGTTGACGCGCAGACCCGCGGCGCTGCCTATCGCGACAGCGGCTGGACCGGCTTCGACGAGGCCGCCCCGGCCTATACCGCCGATCAGGTTGAAAACGAGCGCACCCGCTACACCACTGCGTCGCGACTCTGATCCGGAAAAGCGCCCGCCCGTCGGCGGGCGCTTTTTGCCCCTGTCCTCAGCTTCTTGGTGGCTTGTTAAGCGCAATTGTGGTTGATCGGCCCGCGTCCGCTATAAAGTCACGAACGCGGCTGATGGGGTTTTATGCTGAATTGGGTGGTGTGGACGACGGTTTCGGCGCTCGCCTCTGCGCCCGCCCAGCAGACACCGCCGGCACAAGTCCCGCCCGCCACCGTCCCGACCGACACCGCGCCCGTCATCGTGCCGGTCGCGCCGCCGGCCGCTCCGCCGACCCCCGATCAGGTTGCACCCGCCGATCAGGCCGCACCCGCCGTTCCGGTGCCCATGGCTGCGCCGGAGACGCCGCCGCCGGCCCTGCCGCAGACGGTGCAGCCGCTGCCTGCCGGACCGATCACCGAACCGGCCGATATCGTCATCACCGGGCGCAGCGATGCGAAGATCGATCCTTTCCGCGCCGTCAACGAACGCTCGTTCGAGGCGACCGAGGCCGTCGACAAGGCGCTGATCGCGCCGGTCGCGCGCGCGTATAAGAAGACCGCGCCCAAGCCGTTCCGCGACGGCGTCCACAACGTCCTCTACAATCTGCGCGAGCCGGTCGTCTTCCTCAACTTCCTGCTCCAGCACAAGATCGGCAAGGCGATCGAGACGGTCGGCCGGTTCGGGATCAACACCACCGTCGGCCTGCTCGGCGCGTTCGACATCGCCAAGCGCAAACCCTTCCGCCTGCCGCGCCGCGGCAATGGCTTCGCCGATACGCTCGGCTTCTACGGCGTGAAGCCGGGGCCGTTCATGTTCCTGCCGCTGGTCGGGCCGACGACGGTGCGCGACCTGTTCGGCGGCGCGGTCGACCGGCTGGTGCTGCCGCTCGCCGCCGGGCGCGTGGTGACGAAGCCCGCCTTCGTCGTCCCCGCGGCGGTGCTCGGCGTGCTCGACCATCGCGCCGAATTCGACGACACGCTGCACGAGCTGCACGACAATGCCGCCGACCCCTATGCCAATACGCGCACCTTCTATCTCCAGCGCCGTCAGGCGGAGATCGATCATCTGCGCGGCCGCGGCACCGGCAGTTCGAGCCCGATGTCCGAAGCCCCCAAGGCGGCGATCGACGACCACGGCCGCGAGGTGAAGACCGCGCCCTGACGCCGCCTAGCGCCGCACCCGCGGCAATTGCCACCACGGCGTCTGCGGGCTGAGGTGATGTTCGTGGTGATAGGCACCGAAGTGGAAGCAGGTGGCGAGCGAGGCGAGCGGCGACAGGCCGTTGCTGCGCGCATTATGGGCATCGGCAAAGGGCGTATCGGCATGGCGGTGCGGCAGATAGGTGCCGAACAGGAAGAGCTGCGCCAGCGCGAGCAGGGCCGGCAGCGCCCAGAAGACCACGATATTGAGCAGCGACGCGCCGAGCAGCATGTAGACGATTGCCGCGACGGTGATCCGCAGAATCTGGCCGTGTGTGTAATAGCCGCGGAAGAAATGGACGAACCACGGCAGCGCACGCCGCGGCGCGCCGGCGTGGAAATCGGGATCGTGCTCGGTGCCGGGTGCGGCGTGATGCCGGTGATGCATCGGGTAGAGCGCGCGATACGACAGGCCGGCATAGGCGCCGAGGCAGGCGGTGCCGACCAGTGCATTCCACCGCCGCCGCCCCGGCGCGAAGGATCCGTGCATACAGTCATGCGCGATGATGAACAGGCCGGTGCTCAGCCATGCCTGCACCAGGATGAGCAGCGCCGCGACCGGCAGCGTCGCGGGCTGCCAGCGCCAGAAGAAAATGCCGCCGATATGGATCGCCAGCCAGCCGCCGGCGATGGCCAGCGCCAGCAGCAGGCTGGTCCGCGTCGTCGCGGCGCGGGTCATCGCCCGCTCATCGCGAATGACGTTCGGCGAGCTTGCGCTTGAGCTTCACCGGATCGGGCGCGAGCAGGAAGCCGAAGCTCACCCCGCCCTCCTTGCCCTTGACCGCATGGTGCAGCCGATGGGCCTGCAGCAGGCGCTTCGAATAGCCGCGGCGCGGCACCCAGCGCATGCCGAACCGCTGATGCACCATCATGTCGTGGACAAAGGCGTAGATGCCGCCATAGACGGTGATGCCGAGCGCCGCCCACCACAGGGGCGGCCAGCGCAGGCCGACGACGAACAGCACCAGCACGATGACCGCAAAGGTGATCGCATACAGATCATTCTTCTCGAACGCGCCCTGATGCGGCTCATGATGCGATTTGTGCCAGCCCCAGCCCCAGCCGTGCATGACATATTTGTGCGTCGCCCAGGCGAAACACTCCATGAACAGCACCATGCCGACGACTATGGCCAGCTTCTCATACCAGGCCATCGCCCACTCCCTGTCGCAGCCGATCATCGCGCGGGCTGCGACGCTCGCTCCTATCTATGCGATATGCGCCGGCAGACAAGGGCGCGCGGTCATCGCGTCGATAGCGAATAGGGGCGCGCGGCACGGCTCCGGCCCCAGCTGCGGTCGGGCGTCGCCGCCATGCGGAAGCGCAATTCGCCGCCCGCGCGCAGCTCGGCATCGCGCAGAAAGCTGCGGGTCAGCGCCTTGCCATTGAGCGTCACCGCGGCGACATAGCGGTTCGTCGGCGACAGGCCATCGGCGACGACGGTGAAGCTCTTGCCGTCGGGCAGGCGCATCACCGCGCGGTCGACGAACGGGCGACCGATGACATATTCGTTCGATCCCGGTGCGACCGGATAGAAACCGAGCGCGGTGAACACCAGCCATGCCGACATCTGCCCCAGATCGTCGTTGCCGGCGAGCCCATCCGGCGTTGGCCTGTATTGCGAGGCGACGATCTGCGCGAGCCGCTCCTGCGTCCGCCACGGCGCGCCGGCATAATTGTAGAGATAGGCGACGTGATGGCTCGGTTCGTTGCCATGGATATATTGGCCGATCAGCCCGGCGATATCCTCGGCATGGCTATAGTCGAGCTTGCTCGTGTCATAGTCGAACATCGCATCGAGCTTGGCAATCGCTTTGGCGTCGCCGCCGAGCAGGCGGAACAGGCCGGCCTGATCCTGCGGCATGAACCAGCTATATTGCCAGGCATTGCCCTCGGTATAATCCGATCCGTAGTTGATCGCGGTCGGATCGAACGGCGTGCGGAACGCGCCGCTCGACAGGCGCGCGCGCAGCCAGCCGGTCCTGGCGTCGAAACTGTTGCGCCAGTTGCCGGCGCGCGCGTCGAACCGGTCGGCGATCGCGGTCCGCCCCATCGCCCGCGCCATCCGCGCGATCGTCCAGTCGTCATAGGCATATTCAACCGTCTTCGACGCCGCTTCCGGCTCCTTGTCGATCGGGACATAGCCGTGCGCCATATAGTCGCCGAGCCCGCCATAGGGCGCATAGGTCGCGCTCGCGACCATCGCGTCTAGCGCCGCATCGGCATCGAAGCCGCGGATACCCTTCAGATAGGCGTCGGCGATCACCGGCGCGGCATGATAGCCGATCATCGTCCAGGTCTCGCGCCCGGCGAACTGCCACACCGGCAGGATGCCGTCGGGGCTATGCGCGCGGCTGGCGACGAGCGAGCGGACGACGTCGACCGTGGTCTGCGCCGGCTGGATCAGCGTCAGCAGCGGATGTTCGGCGCGAAACGTATCCCATAGCGAGAAGGTCGAGCGGAAGGTGAAGCCCTCCGCCTTGTGCACCTGATCGTCCGGCCCGCGATACCGGCCGTCCGCATCGCTCCACACGCTCGGCGCGAGCAGGGCATGGTAGAGCGCGGTATAGACGGTGCGGCGCATCGGCGCGGGCGCGTCGATCGCCACCGCGCCGAGCGCGTCGTTCCACGCCGCGGTCGTGGCGGCGCGGATCGCGTCGAAATCCCCCGGCTCGGCGGCGAGATTGGCGACCGCGGCATCCTCGTCGACGCCAGATAAGGCGACCCTGACCTCGAGCGGCGCGGCAAGCCTGCCGAAATCGAGCCGCGCCTCGAGCGCCCGCCCCAGCTTTTCCGCGAGCGCCTCGCTGCCCCGCCCCGGCCCCTGGAAGCCCTTGTACGGCACGGCGGTATCACGATCGACGAAGGCATGGTCGGTGAGCGGTGCGGAGAAATGCATCGCGAAGAAGAGCTTGCGCCCCGGCGCCCAGCCGCGCGTCTCGCGAAAGCCGGTGAGGATGCCGTCGCCGCGCAGGTGCAGCCCCGACCACAGGATCTTGCCCGGATAATTGTAGAGCGACGAGCGCAGGTCGATGACGAGATGCGCGGCGCTGCCCGCCGGGAAGCGATAGCGATGCACGCCGATCCGCGTCCCCGCGGTCAGCTCGGCGCGGATACCGCTGTCGGCGAGCGTCACCGCATAATAGCCGGGCCGCGCCGTCTCGCTGGCGTGATCGAAGCGCGACCGATAACCCGATCCCGGCCGCGCCGGATCGCCGGGATCGAGCCGCACCGTCCCCGCCATCGGCATCACCAGCACGTCGCCGAGATCGGAATGGCCGGCACCCGAGAAGTGGGTGTGGCTGAACCCCTGGATCGTCGGGTCCTCATAGTGATAGCCGGCGGCATGGCCGTAGCAGGCGCGGATCTCGCAGCCGGTATCGGTATCGGGCGACAGCTGCACCATGCCGAACGGCGCGGTGGCGCCGGGAAAGGTATGCCCTTCCCCCGCGGTGCCGATCAGCGGATCGACCGCGTCGACCGGTGCGCCGGCGGTCTGCGCGAAAGCGGGCGCGGCGGCGAGCATGGCGATGGATAAAAGGTAACGCATCGCGTGAGTTAAGCAGGTGCGGTGGCGCGGCGGAAGCCCTCCGATCGTCAGCGCCTCTGATCGACGCGCCACCGTCCGCCCGACAGCGTGCGGCGGTGGCAGACGATCACCGCGGCGCGGCCGTCTCGCCCGGCTGGACGAGATAGCTTGCCGTCAGATAGCGGACGGCCACCGGCGCCACGTCCGACGTTGCGGCCTTCGGCGGGGTCACGATCAGGATGGTCCTGATATAGGTGCACGCCGCGCGATCCGCCGCGCCGCTGCCGCTCGTCGTAGTGACATCGCAGCGCGCAACACGCCCGCTCGCGTCGAACAGCAATCGCGCCTTGACCGGATCACGATACTCGGGTGGCAGCGTCTTCACCAGCAGCGGCACGGACATCAACGTACTGGGCTGATGGTCTTCGACACCCCAACTCGTTCCGACCCGAAACTCGGCAGCGATCGGCTGGCCGGTCGCATCGGTTGCCGGAGTGAACCGCGCCCGCTTGACGTAGACGGCGCAGGTCTTCCTATCGAGTGTTGGTGATCCGCTGCTTTCCGTAACGGCGCAGGCCGAGATGCTACCTTGTGCCGTCACCTGCAGGACGATCGAGGTGATGCCATATTCGCGCCGACGCAACGCCTCTTCGGGATAATCCGAATATGTGATGACATCCTCGGCATTGCGCAATTGTGGCGCCACAGCCGCGGTGGCGGGTGAGACGGATTGGGCAACCATCGACCCCGCGGCGAAAAGAAGCTCGATCAACGCGCGCGCACCCCCGTGGGGAACGATGTGCCCCAACACGGAGGTGCATGCAATCCGGGCGGCCCGATGGCGGGTCGCCCACCGATCCAAGGGGACCGGAGCCCTGCCCCGTTACGCCGACTGGGGTATCACGCTGATCAGCTCGTCCTCGCCCGGTTCCTTCGCCGGCTTGAGCGTCAGCGCCTGCTTCGGGTCGATGCGGCGATCGCGGGTGCGCGGCGGCAGCGTCACCGTCTCGCCCGTCTCGAGCGAGCGTTCGACCGCGGCGAGGACGTGCATGTCGAGCAAGCCTTCCTCCCCATTCGCCTCCGGTTCGCGATCATTGAGGATACAGTCGGAGAAATATTGCGTCTCGTTGCCGAACTGCTCGACCGGATCGAAGCTGTGCGTCTTCTCGCCATCCTCGGTCTTCTCGACATAGCGGATGCCGACCTTGGGACCGAACATGAAGGCGGGCGAGGCGTAGATGCTCGCGCGCGTGCCGACCAACTCGAAGAATTCGGCGGAGGCGGTGGCGTAGCTGACGGTGAATTGCGCGAGCCGTTCACCGGGGAAGGTCAGCGTCACCGCGACGGTATCGTGGAAGTTGAAGCCGCGGTTGGGCGTCGTGGTGCCGACGGCATGGACCGCGATCGGCTCGAGCGAGAAGAGGTTGCGCGCGGCGTTGAGCGGATAGGTGCCCATGTCGGGCACCGGCCCGCCCCAATAGCCGTTGTGGCCGCGCGAATTGGCCTCGGCGACATTCTGGCAGAAGGCCGAAACGAAGCTGCGCAGCTCGCCGAATTCCTTGCCGCGCGCACGCGCGACCATCTCGACCGTGCCGGGCTCGTGGTGCAGGCGATAGGCGATCATCAGCTTGGCGCCGCTCTTCTTCTGCGCGGCGAGGATCTGCTCGGCCTCCTCGACGCTCGATGCCATCGGCTTTTCGAGCAGCACGTGGATGCCCGCTTCCAGCGCCGGCACCGCATATTGCATGTGGAGGAAGTTGGGCGTCGCGACATAGACGGCGTCGATCTCGCCCGACCGCAGCAGTTCGTCATATTGCTCGTAGGTATAGGCTTTGAGCTTATACTGTTTGGCGAGCTTGTCGGCCTTGACCGGATCGCCGGTGACCAGCGCGACCATCTCCGAATTGTTGGTGCGCGCGACGCCGGGCATGAATGCCTGCTGCGAGATCTGGCCGCCGGCGACGACGGCGTAGCGCACCTTCTTGGTGAGTCCGAACATAATCGGCCTTTCGTATCGATCAGGGGGGATGCGCGACGAACGAAGCGTCCGCGCGATTGTTGCACCCCCTGTCGTTATCGCGCCGCCGCCGGCTGGACGCCGCTCCTGTCGATCACCGCCTTCGCCGCGGCCGGCCAGGCGTCGCCGGTCACCGCGACATTCGCCTCGGCGCGATTGTCGAGATAGTCGGTCCAGCCGCCCTGCAACCGGCCCGAATTATACCAATTGCCGGTGGCGCGATTGTCCATCGCGGTGCGCCGCGGCGCGATATGGTCCTGCGAATTGAGCGTCAGCCAGACGCCGCCGACGCGATCGATGACGTTGTTGCGGACGGTGACGTAGCGCGAGCCTTCGTCGAGATAGATGGCGATGCCGCCCGATCCGGCGACATCGGCGACGTAATTCTCGGCGATCAGCGCGCCGGGATCGGCGGACAGATGGTAGATCGCGCCGCCGTCGGGAAACCATTGTTTGACGCGGGCGACGCGGTTGCCGACGATCACCGTGTCGCGCAACGTCGTCGGCGTGTCATAGACCCGATTGCCCGGCGCGTCGTAATAGCCGCGCTGGCCGCGCCAGTATTCGGCGCTGCCGCCGGGATCGTTGGTCCCCCAGCCCCAGCCGACGTCGATGCCGTCATAGGGGGCGTCGGACACGTCGTTGTTCATGATGATCGTGCCCGAGGCATAGGTCACCAGGATCGCCGACTGTTCCTTGTAATCGCGCGAGACGTGGCTGATCCGGTTGTTGCGGATGACGATATCGCGCAGCCCCATCTCGGGCCGCTGCGGGTGATGCGCATCGGGCTGCACCCCGCCGACCATGATCGCGCCGCCGGCGAGATCGGTGAAGGCGCTGCGCGTCACCTCGATCGCGCTGGCGCCGAGGCCGATGCCGGCATCGTTGGCGTCGGGATTGTTGCCGATGCCGAGCGCGACCTGGCCGAGCTGCGCGAACCGGTCGTCGTCGAAGACGATGCGCCGCGCCGCCGCGACCTGTACCGCGGCGGGCTGCTGGCGGAAGCGGTTACGCATCGCCTCGAACGGGCGGCAGCCCCAGCTGCAGTCGCGGATCGGATCGGCGGGATAGTCGGGCAGCTCGCCGGACAGATAGGATCCGCTCTGCTGGCTGGCATAGCCCTCGGCACTCGCCGGTTGCAGCCAGCTCGTATCGCTGAATGAAAGGCCGCGGAATTGCAGGTCGGCGACGGGACGGTCGTGGCTCCCGGCGATCGACAGCAGGGATTCGAGCCGCGGCATCACCACCGCGGTGCGCGCCATCACCTCACCGGCGCGCGGCTTGTAATAGAGGCGACCGGCGGCGGGATCGGCATAGAATTGGCCGGGCTCGCGCAGGAAGGCGAGCGCATTGACCAGGAACAGCCGCGCCACCTCGGCCGACACCGGCCGCGCCAGCGTGTCATAGCCGACCAGATTGTTGCGCCAGCCGGGCTGCTGCATGACGATGCGGTCGCCCTCGATCCGCTCGACCATCGCATGGCGATGCGTGAACCAGCTCATCCCCTCGACCGCGATCCGGCGCTGATCGGGCAGTTGCGCGAGCGCCCGCCACGCCGGATCGGTGATCGTCAGCCCGGCCGGCGTGAAGGCGACTGCGGCGCGCGGGATCTCGATCGCGGCGCGGCTGGCGAGCCGGCCCGCGACGCTGAGCTGCAAGGGATCGCTGCCGCGCGGGATCGCCGCGACCCAGATGTCGCGACCGCGGTCGGCGCGCGTCCAGCCGGTGACCGGCACGCCGCCCGACACGATCGGATAGGCGCCCGCCGCGCCTTCCCAGCGCACGGTATAGCCGTTCTGCCCGCCGTCATCGGCGGTGAAGCGCAACGGCGCGGCGAGCCGGTAGGCACCGGCGGCGATCCGCACGGTGACATCGTGATCGCGGTTGAGCCGCCGCACCGCCGCCTGCGCGCGCAGCAGCGTCGCGAAGGGATGCGCGGCCGAACCGTCGCCGTCGTCGCTGCCGGTGCCGGCGACGTGGAGGACGACCGGCACCGGATCGGGCCGGTTGGGGATGACGATGCGGTGCGGCGCATCGGAGGGGATTGGCGGCGCCACCCGCGGCAGCACCGGCCCGACAGGCAACTGCGCGGCGGCGGCGGGTGCGAGCGCGATTCCCACCGCCGCGACCAGTCCGCCACCGCGGCGCCGCATCACTGCGTCTCGGCCGCGACCACCGCCGCCGCCCGCGCGGCGAGGATATAGGCGGAGGTGGTGCTGACGGTATATTCGTTCTCGAACCACAGGAACGGCCAGTCGGTCTTCGCCTCCGGATAATCGGGTTTGACGATCAGCACGCCCGGCACCATCCCGCCCGGGATGAAGCTGTAATCGGCGCGGTTATGGCCATAGCCGATCAGCTTCGACGCGGTGCCGACGGTCGAGACCAGCGACAGATTGTTGGCGGGGTGGCGCCCCAGCACATAGTCGATCGCGTTGAGCGTGTAGGCGGTGCCGACGATCTCCGGAAACGCCTTGTGCAGCAGGTACATGGTCGTGCCGAAGCTGACCACCTGGTTCGATCCCGCCCACGATCCGTCGCTGATCGGCACGCCGAACGGATTGGCGGTCATCGGCCCGTCCGCCTTGGCCTTCATGTCCTGCACCAGCGGTACCAGCGCGGCGCGATAGTTTGCGTCCATCAGCGGGATCGCCCGCACCGCCGCACCGGCGAGCCACGGGAAGTTCTGCGCGATCACCGGCTGCAACTGGCGCAGGCGATCGGCATAGACGCGATCGCGCGTGGTGAGCAGCAGCTCGACCGTCGCGACGACATTGGCCGCCTCCGCCGAGCGCGGCGACGAGGAATCGTCGCGGCCGTCGCCGGCCTTGACCACCCCGCCCTGCTGCTTGCTCCACAGCACCTTGGCCGCGGCGAGCGCCTCGCCCGCCATCTTCGGGTCGCTGCCGGCGAGCGCCCGGCTGGCGGCGGCAAGCCCGCCCGCGACGGCGAGGTTGTTGGCGGGCAGATCGGTGGTGAAGGCCCAGCGATCGTCGGGCGTGCCCGAGGCATTGCCCCTGATCTCGTCCTTGCCGAGCTTCGCGTCATAGAGCCGGTTGTCGGTCTGCGACCCGGCATCGCCGAGATGCGCGTACTGGCGCAGCGACGGATCGACGATGCCGACGATGGCGTGTCCGAACACCTTGTATTGCGCGAGCAATTGCAGCGTGCCGTGGCGGATCTGCTGGACCGCATCCTCGATGCCGTCGGGCCTGCGGATCTCGACCTTGCGCGCCGCCTCGTCGATGCTCGTCTCGTCCCAGTCGAGCCCGAACAATTCGCGCGCCCAGACCAGATCGCGCGTCACCGCGGCATTCTCGGGCGTCTGGATGTCGTAATCACCGGCGTCCTGCCAGCCGCCGACCGCGAGGCCGGGGATATGCTCGCCCGCCTTGAACGGCGAATCGAGGTTCGGCCCCATCTTGTAACCGTCGAAATGGGTGATGTTGGGCGGCGCCTGCCGCGCGTCGTCGAGATGCGAGGGCGACGACCAGACGCGATATTGTTCGCGGATGCCGACGTGATCCATCTGTTCGGCGATGAACGTGTCGAGCGAGGTCTGCCACAGCCGCTGATAGGCGTCGGGCGCGATGCGGAACGGGTTGGTGGTGCGGCCGGCATAGCGGATCGCATAGAGGCCCGGCTCGCGCACCGACGAAAAGTCGAAGGCGGCATAGTCGTAGCGCGTCCAATGGCCGCGCGTCTGGGTGCGCGCGCGCAGCACCGACTGCGTGCCGTCGGCGGTGAGGCGGACCAGCTCCGCCTCGGCCGGCGCCTTGAAGTTCGGGTCGAGCTCGATCAGCGCGACCTTGGCGCGGCCGGGCGTATAGCCCGCCTGGTTGAACGAAACGACCGGATCGCGCGTCCAGTTCTTCACGACATTGGGCCGGACGTGCCAGACCACCGCATCCTTCTGCGCGCCCGGCGCGATCAGCGATCGGACGACGAACCAGCCGTTCTGCGCCCGCGCCCGTGCATCATAGAGGTCGAGCCGGCCGGTGTCGGAGGTGATGCTGACGCGGGTCAGCGGGTCCTCGGGCGACAGCGTGATCGCCTTGGTAGCGCTCCCCAGCGGCAGCGGATCGCCCGATCCGTCCTTGGCCATCGGCCCGGTCGGGTGGCGCGGGAACAGCCCCGGCGCCGTATCGGTCAGATAGGTCTTGCCGAAATAGGCGGAGGGCAGGAAATCGAGGTTGAAGCCCGCCTTGCCGGCCAGCGCCGCAGGCAGCGGCTGATCGAGGTCGACGGCGATGCGGAAGCCGCCCGGCTCGGCGGTGACCTTGACGCTATAGGCGAGCTGCTGCTGCTTGAACGCCGAGCGGACGACGACCTGATTGGGTTCGTTGCCGAGGCTGCGGCTGACGAATTCGGGCACCGGCGCCCATTGTTCGGGCGTGCGGTCGAGCCGCACCGCGCCGTCGGTGGCGATCCGCTCGCCGTGCAGCACCATCTGGATGCCGGCATTCTTCTCGTCGAAGAAGATCGGGCTGAAGTGATTCTGGTCGACGATGACGGTGAGGCCCTGCGTCTCGAGCGTCTCCGCCGGCGTGACGGTCAGCGTCTGGGCATGGCCGATGCCGACGAGCATCGCGGCGCTCGCCACGCCAAGCAACAGGGTCCGGTTCCATCGGGTCACAGGCATCGTCTCCACTGGGTGCCGGTCTGCCGCCGGCGGTGCGAGCCGGGGAGTATCCCCAAGCCCTTGTTTTCCCGAAGCTTATCGATAGCGCTACCATCCGACAACCGGTGATTACGCCCTCGCCCCGATGCCGGGCGACAAAAAAGGGCGGCCGCCGCAGCGACCGCCCCCTTTTGCGTGGCAGGTTAATAATCTCGCTCAATAGGCGATGCGCACACCCGCATAGTAACGGCGGCCGAGCGGGTCGTAGGTGCCCGCATCGGTGTCCTGCCCCGCCGAGCTGCTGACGTCTGCGAGGTACGGCGGCTTGTTGTCGAGCAGATTGTCGCCGCCGACAAAGAACTCGAACTTGTCGTTGGTGCGGAAGCGCAGCTGCGAGTCGAGGTAGAATTGCGGGCGGACGCGAACCCGCGGGTCGGACCCCGGCCGCTCACCGGTGAACTGATCGTCGACGCTCGCCTGGCCGAGCCAAGTCCCCGTCATCGTCAGGCCGACGCCACCGAGATCGTAAGAGCCGTTGATGGTGAACCGGTCACGCGATGCACCGATCTCCCCCGCGAAATAGTCGCGCGACGATCCCGGCACCGGCACCGTGTAGCCGGAGATGAGATGCGTGTACGACCCGTGCAGGTTCAACGTGCCGGCAAGACCCCAGTCGGTGAGATTCTGACGCCAGGTCACCGTCGTGTCGACGCCCGACGTCTTGGTCCCGCCGCTGTTGCGATAGGTGGTGTTGACCTGATCGATCGAGCCGGCGCTGTTGCCGCCCTGCGCGGCGGCGCGGCGCACAACCTGGGTGCAGTAATCCTGGTTGCCCTGATCATAGCATTGCGACAGCGTGAACTGCAGCGGCGTGAAGATGATCGCATCGCGGATCCGCACGTTGAAGTAATCGACCGTCAGGACGAGGTTGCGCAGCGCGCTGACCGAACGGGGATTGATCACCACGCCGGCAGTGAAGCTGTCGCTCTTTTCTTCCTGCAGGTTGATGTTGCCGCCGCCGAAGCTGGTGATGCCCTGGCGATCGCTCTGATTGACGGTGAACGTCCCGTTGTTGGCGGCGATGTTGGCGCGAACGCCCGCTGCGGCGAGACACTGGGTCGCCAAGGTGCCCGTCGAAGCCAGCGTCACGCCGGTGCAGGGATCGAGCAGGCCGCTCGGAAAATCCTGCTGCGCGGGCTGGAACAGCTCATTGATATTGGGCGCCCGGACCGATCGCGCCGCAATCACGCGGAAGCGGACGTCCTGCACCGGCGCCCACTCGCCGCCGTAGTTATAGCTGACCGTGGTGCCGACCGTCGAATAGTCGGACACGCGAACCGCGCCACGCAAGCTGAGCGAGTGGAAGAACGGCCGGTCCTGCAACAGCGGCACGATCGCCTCGCCGAACCCTTCCCACAAGTGGAAGCGGCCGCTGGTCGCGGGCAGCGCATTGTTGCCGTTCAGACCCTGCTGCGTCAGCAGGTCGAAGGAGTTGCTGCTGGTTTCGCGGCGATATTCCGTGCCGATGTTGACGCCGACCGGATCGGCACCGAACACCGAGAAGAGCTTGCCGGTGACGTTGCCGCCGAACACGGTCTGCGTCACCTTGGCATCGAGGAAGGTCGGCGCGGCAAGATATCCCGCCGCGGGCGCCAAGGTGCCGATGCCGAAGATGTTGGCGGGAACGCAGCCGGCCGCGCGCGCCGCCGGATCGGCGCAGACCACCTGGCCGGTCGCCGGATCGGTATAGGCGTTGAGCGCCTGCTGGAAGCGCAGCGTGTTGAACTGGCCCGTCCCGTCCTGATGCTCCTTGCTCTGGCCGTAGATGCCGTAAAGCTCATAGCCCCAGCGATCGCCGGCGAACTTGCCGGTCAGGCCGCCGGCGATGCGGAACAGATCGCGGTCCGCCGAACTCGTCCGGTTGCCGAAGTCGGCAAGCCGACGATCGAAGCTGATGTCACGCAGCCCGTCGCCATCGGTATCGGTTGCCGCGTTGAAGATCGCATCCGGCACATAGGGGTTGCGATAGGTGACGCCGCCGACGACCGTCTGGATCGGCACCTGGCCGCTGGCCCCGACGACATTGAAGGTGGAATCGAGCGGGAACGGCTCGATCACGGTGTTGACCTTGGTCTTGGCGTAATTGCCCTCGACCCACAGGTTCGCGGCTGGCGATACTTCGAAGGTCGCACGACCGGCGGCGACGTACCGCTCGACCGGCACCGCAAGATAGCGGTAGTCGGACCGGTTGAAGCCGCCGCAGCTGATGTCAGAGCAGTTGACGAGCGAACCCGTGTTGTAGCTGAAGGTCTGGTCGCCGGCGAAGACACGGCCGCCCGGCGCATAGCTCGACAGAGTTGGACGCGCGGGCGTGAACAGATCGCCAAGATCGCCGGTCAGGTTCGCGAGGCTGGTCGAATCGACCGCGCTGGACCCCGCCTCGGTCGACCGGTCGCGCTTCAGCACCGTGCCCTGCTTCGAATAGCTGCCGAACAGCATGATGTTGCCGCGGCCGTCGGCGAAATTCTTGCCGCCGAGCAGGCTGACCTGACGGTCGGCGCCATCACCGCGCTGCGAGATGCCGACCTGACCATCCGCCTGGAGGCCTTCGTAATTCTTCTTGTAGATGATGTTGACCACGCCCGCGACCGCGTCCGAGCCGTAGACCGCGGAGGCGCCGCCGGTCAGCACGTCGACGCGGTCGATGAACTGCGTCGGGATGACGTTGAGGTCGACTGCCTGGCTGCCCGGCTGGCCCGAGACGAAGCGGCGGCCGTTGACCAGCACCAGCGTGCGATCCTCGCCGAGGTTGCGCAAATTGACCGTCGCGGCGCCGGCGCCCTGCGTTGCGAACGACGAATTGGTGCGGCTGATGCCGGGCGTGCCGAACGCCGGATTCTGCAACAGCACTTCCTGGACGTTGATCGCGCCCTGCTGCTGGATCTGCTCGGCGCCGATCACCTGCAACGGCGAGGCGCTGGCGGCGGCGGGCGAGGCGATGCGCGAGCCGGTGACGACGATGTCGCCGCCCGGCGCCGGCGCGCCCGGCGCGGTCGCATCGTCGCCGGCGGGGGTGACGCCGGTCGCGGCGGGGCTCGCCGCCTGATCGTTGGTGGTGTCGGCGGGGGTGCCCTGCGTCGGCAGCGCGCTATCCTGCGCCTGGGCCGGCACGGCGAATACGGCGCCGACGAGCAAAGTGGTGGCAAGGAGGCGGTGACGATACGCTGCTAACATGAGATACCCTGTGCACTGGAAGGACAACGAGTCTGTCCTGCTGCCGCGCAGCTAACCGGCCAGGGCGCCTGATGTAATCGTAAATGTCAGCGCGTTTCAAAATGTTGCGGTATGTTGCAAAGAAGTGACATTGACATTGTCCTATGCAGGCGACTCACGTCCCGCGCCGGCCGCATGCCATTCCCGCCGTAGCGTCGCGACCAGGTCGGCGGCCGGCATCGCCCGCGCGAGCGGCGCACCCTGCCCCGCCCAATGCGCGCCATAACCATGCTCGCCGTGGGCCCGGGCGGCTGCGTGAAGCGCCTTCCCGGCGGCATAAGCGATCGGATAGTCGGGCGGCGCGACGTCCGGCTCGAACGCGGTGAACCGATTGGCCAGCGCGCGTGCCGGCCGCCCCGAGATATGCGTCGTCAGCTGCGTATGCCACGCCCCCTCGCCCGCCAGCGCGGCGCGATAGCCCTCGTCCGCCGCCGATTCCGGACAGGCGACGAAGGCGGTGCCGAGCTGTGCCGCCACCGCGCCGAGCGCACAGGCGGCGGCGATGCCCGCGCCGTCCATCAGACCGCCGGCGGCGATCACCGGCAGCCCGCCGTCGCGGACCAGCAACCGGGTCAGCGCGACGGTGCCGAGCGCATCGTCCGGCGCGGCGGGATCGAAGCTGCCGCGATGGCCGCCCGCCTCGATCCCCTGCGCGACGACGGCGTCGATCCCCGCCGCCTCGATCGCGCGCGCTTCGGCAAGGCTGGTCGCGGTGGCGAGCAGCACGCTGCCCGCCGCGCGCAACGCCGCGATCGCCGCCGCGGGCGGCAGGCCGAAATGGAAGCTGACCACCGGCGGCGCGGTCTCGACCAGCATCGCGAGCATCTCCACATCATCGGCGAAGCTGCGATACGGCGAATGCAAACGCGCGGGGGGCTCGGCGTCATAGGCGGCGAAGACCGGCGCCAGCGCGGCGAGCCACGCCGCCTCGCGGGCCGCATCCGCGTCGGGCGTGCGGTGGACGAACAGATTGACGGTGAACGGCCGATCGGTCGCGGCGCGTATCGCGTCGATCATCGCGCGGGCCCCGGCGGCATCGGTCGCGCCGACGCCGATCGATCCCAGCGCACCCGCCTCGCTTACCGCGGCGGCGAGCGCGGGCGTCGCCACCCCCGCCATCGGTGCCTGGATCAGCGGCACCGAGCAGCCGAACCGATCGAACCACGTCATCGCTCGTCCTCCCGCACTTGCCGGTCACGGTTATCATCGCGGTTGCGCTAGCGCCATGCATCGACGCGGGTGCGGTGCCAACCGTCTGCCACCATGGGAATCTCAACGACGTGTGCGCGCCCCTCGACCAATCGTCACCCCGGGCGTGTTCCGGGGTCCACTGCGCCGCGCAATCAACGGCTTGTGCTTTTGCCGAACCGTGGATGCGGGAACGGCTTCGGCATGGCGAGGGAGCGCCGCCGTCGCCTCGTACCAATCTGCAACGGGCACCCCGCCGACCCACGGCCGCCGCCGCCAAGATGCGGACGATTGTCTTACAGCATGCCATCGCCGGGGGAAGCACCGCTCGGGTCTGAAGGCCTGCTCCGATCGCGCGCGATCAATCCGATCGCTGCTGGCGAGCCGCCGCCAAAAGGCGTATGACGCTGCCATGCTTCAACCCAGCGCCGCCTTCCTCTCGCCTGTCCGGCCGCGCAGCGTCGCGCGCTGGCTGATCGTCGTCGCCGCGCTGATCGTCGCCATGGTCGTCGTCGGCGGCATCACCCGCCTGACCGAATCCGGCCTGTCGATCACCCAGTGGAAGCCGATCAGCGGCATCATCCCGCCGCTGACGCAGGCGCAATGGCAGGCCGAGTTCGACGGCTACAAGCGCATTCCCGAATATGCCGCCTTCAACCAGGGGATGACGCTTGACGGGTTCAAGCGCATCTTCTTCTGGGAATATACGCATCGCCTGCTCGGCCGGGTGATTGGTGCCGCCTTCGGCCTGCCGTTGCTGTGGTTCGCGATCCGGCGGCGCATCCCCGCCGGTTACGGCTGGCGGCTGGTCGCGCTGCTCGCGCTCGGCGGCTTGCAGGGGGCGATCGGCTGGTGGATGGTCGCCTCGGGCCTGTCGGTGCGGACCGACGTCAGCCACGTCCGCCTCGCGGTGCACCTGCTCACCGCGCTCACCATCCTCGCAGGGATCGTGTGGACCGCGCTCGACCTCATCGCGCTGCACCACAACCCGCTCGCCCGACCGGCCCGGCTGACGCGGATCGCGGCGGTCGCGCTTGCGCTGCTCGTCGTCCAGCTGATCTATGGCGCCTTCACCGCCGGGCTCGACGCCGGCTATGCCTTCGCAAGCTGGCCGCTGATGGGCGACGCGCTGTTTCCGGCCGGCGTGCCGATGGTCGATCCCGGCTGGCGCAACGCGGTCGACAATCCGGTCGTCGTCCAGTTCATCCATCGCTGGTGGGCGTTCGCCGCCGCCGCCGGGCTGGTCTGGCTCGCGGTGCGCGCGATCCGGATGGGCTCGGGCGCGGGACGCTGGGTGATCGGCCTCGTCGCGTTGCAGATCGGGCTCGGCATCGCGACCCTGCTCAGCGGCGTGCAGATCGACCTCGCCGTCGCGCATCAGGCCAATGCCGCACTGCTGCTGATCGCCACCGTCTGCGCCGCCCACGCGGTCGGCCGCCGCCCCGCCTGACCCTCAGGTATCATTTTACCCGTCAGCAAAGCCGCGCTTTGCTTGACTTTTGGGGGTCGTTCCAGCAGTAGCGCGACCAATCACGCCGCCCGGCGACGGGCGGCGTGCCTCGTTTCAAACCGAAAGGTCCAACGCCATGAAGGCGCTCATGAAGACCACCAAGTCGGCCAAGCCGCACGAGGTGGAGAAGAAGTGGCATATCGTCGATGCCGACGGCCTGGTGGTCGGTCGCGCGGCGACGATCATCGCCAACGTCCTGCGCGGCAAGCACAAGACGTCGTTCACCCCGCACGTCGACTGCGGTGACAATGTCATCGTCATCAACGCCGACAAGATCCGCTTCACCGGCAACAAGGCCGCGAAGAAGGTCTATTACAAGCACACCGGCTATGCCGGCGGCATCAAGGGCGTCACCGCCGCCAAGGTCCTCGACGGCCGCTTCCCGGAGCGCGTGCTCGAAAAGGCCGTCGAGCGCATGATCCCGCGCGGCCCGCTCGGCCGTGAGCAGATGCGCAACCTGCGCATCTTCAAGGGCAGCGAGCATCCGCACGAAGCTCAGAACCCGGACGTTCTCGATATCGCGGGCATGAACCGCAAGAACAAGGTGGGCGCGTAATGACCGACAATCGCCAGTCGCTTTCCGACCTCGCGTCGCTGACCCAGGCCGCTCCGGCGACCACCGGTGCGCCCGCCGCCGCTGCTGAGGGCGACGCCCCCGCCGCGCCGACGCAGGTGCTGCCCGTCACGCCGCTGCGTGAGCAGATGCTCGACAAATACGGCCGCGCCTATGCGACCGGCCGCCGCAAGGACGCCGTCGCACGTGTCTGGCTCAAGCCGGGTTCGGGCAAGATCACGATCAACGGTCGCGATCAGGAAGTCTATTTCGCGCGGCCGACGCTGCGCCTCGTCATCAACCAGGTGTTCGGCATCACCGAGCGCGAGGGCCAGTATGACGTGGTCTGCACCGTCAAGGGCGGCGGCCTGTCGGGCCAGGCCGGCGCGGTCAAGCACGGCATCAGCCAGGCGCTGACCCGCTTCGAGCCGGTGCTGCGTGCGCCGGTCAAGGCGGCAGGCTTCCTGACCCGCGACAGCCGCACCGTCGAGCGCAAGAAGTACGGCCGCGCCAAGGCGCGTCGCAGCTTCCAGTTCTCGAAGCGCTAAGCGATCCGGCCCTTTGGGGTTCGAAGGGGGCGGTCCGGCAACGGGCCGCCCTTTTTCGTGGCCGCTCAGAACAGCTTGCGCACCGTCAGCTTGACCATCCGGCCATAGGGATCGAGGAAGGCGCGCTGATAGCGATAGGGCGTCATGCCGTTGCGATCGCGCACGACGGTGCGCGTGTTGAGCAGGTTGTTGACGTTGAACTGGAAGCTCAGGCTCTTCGCCCAGGCCGCGCCGTTCGCGATCTTCTGCGCATCGATCGTGCTGTAGAGGGCCAGGAAGGTCCGTCCCGAAAAGGACAGGTCCGACGCGGCGATCGGGCTGCGGATGCGCGTCGCCCCCTGCCACATGCCGAACACGCCGCCGTTGACCGCACCCACCGAGCCACCGAGCGTGCCCTGCACCTCGTAGCGCGTTCGTCCGCCGTTACCGGTGACCGACTCCCCCGCGAGCAGATCGAGCTCAGGCTGTCCCACCCGGGGCAGTAGGCGATCATCGATCCGGGCGGTGGCAGTGACGAACGTATAGAGCGACGGTCGCGGCTTGGGCGGCGGAGGCGGTGGCGCTTCCTTGGCGGGCGGCGGTGGCTCGGGCGGCTTCGCCCCAAGCATCGTCCACAGCGAGACGCGCGCCTGCAGCTTGCGCTCGCGCTCGCGCGCCAGATTGAGCGGGCGGAGGTCGACCAGCACCAGCCGGCCGGCGGCATCCCGCTCGAACCGGTTGGGGAAGGCGGATTGCAACGCATCGGTGCCGCCGACCGGATAGCTGACTTGGCCGTCGGTCGTCGTCTCGATATAGTCGAGGTTGAACCGCAACTCCTTGCCGCGGAACGGCTGCCAGCCGATACCCGCGGTATCGATCTGCCGCCGCTGCGGGCCGAGCGCGGGATTGCCGCCGGCGACCACGGTGACCAGCGGGCTGGTGCCGGTGAGAAAGTCGAAGAAGGGGGCATTGGGCACCGCGACCACCGGCTGGGTGAGCAGCGCGATCTCCGGCGCGGTGCGGCTGACGCTGGTCGAGGCGGTGATCTGCACCCGCTTGCGCGGTGCCCAGATCAGCCCGAGGTTGCGGCTGGCGAGGCTGCCGTAATCGGACACGGCAGCGATACCGATGCCGGCATTGGCGGTGAGCGTCCCCAGCGGCGACAGGATGCCGCGCTCCGCCGAGGCGAGCGGCAGCTCGAAGGCGACGTTGGCGCTCTCCGTATCGCGGCGCAAAGGCGGCGTCGCGGCGGCGGTGGAGCGCCCCGCGCTCGACGTGCGGGCGGCGTCGGCGGTCAGCGTGACGCGCGCATCGCCGGCGGGAAGCGCGAGCAGCGGCCCGGTGACGTTGGCCTTGGCCGATACGGTCCGCGCGAGCGTGCGACTGCGGCTGACCTCGCGCTGGCGCAGCCACGCCGCATCGAACGGCTGGTACGGATCGGCGCCGGCATCGATCGCCGCCTGCGCCGCGCCGGTATCGACGCCGAGATCGACCATCGCGCTGGTCCGGCTCCGGTCGTAGCTGCCGGTCACCGACCACAGCCAGCGCCGCAGGCTGCCCTGCAACGTCGCGCCGCCGTGCAGCGTCAGCGCGCGCGTCCGCTGCGCCAGCACCCCCGCCTCGGGCAGATAGCGGTAGAGCAGCACGTCGCCGGCGAAGGGCGCGGCAGGATTGCCGGCGGGGACGCGCAGCGCCGCGGTCGACAGGCCGGCGAGGCCCATCCCGCGTTGCGCATCCATCGACAGGTTGAGCGATCCGGTCACCGTCCTGCCGATCGGCATCGCGTGCGTCGCATTGACGCGCAGCTGGTCGCGGCTGGTGAGCGACTGATAGGGCGCGAGATCGGTGATCCGCCGCGGCCCCGCCGCCGCGGCGGCGTAACCGGCAAGCGTGGCCCGCGCGCCCGGATCGCCCGGCACCGACACGCTCGTCACCGGCCGTCCGGCGAGCGCATCGAGCGCCGGATCGACCGATCCGCCCGCCGGCGCCGCGATCGTACCAATCGTATCATAGAGCACGCCGGGGTCGGGCGCCGGCGAGCGACGCGATGCGAGGAGCGGATCCTGCCGTTCGTACGACAGGGTCACCGAGGTGCGGCGATCCTTGTCGAGCCGGGTCGACCCGAGCAGGAAGGTCGCCGCGCTGCCGCCGCCCTCTGTCGTGGTCGACGAGTCCTCGCTCGCCTCGAGTGCACGGAAGCGGCGTTTGGTGATGAAGTTGGTGATCCGTACCGTCGGCGGAAAACCGAAACGCGCGGAGTCGCTTTCCGCCAGGATCTCGGTACGTTCGATCGCCTCGGGCGGCAGCGTCTGCAATTCCTCATAGCCCGAGATGCGCCGCCCGTTGAGCAGGAACACCGGATCGGCGCCGCTGTTCGAGGTGGTGAGCGGCTTGAGCAGCCGCAGCAGATCGTCGATCCGACTCGCGCCGAGCGCCTTGATCGCCTGCGCATCGAGCACCGCCACCGGCGCGCTGTCACCGATCGCCGAGCCGCGCAGCTTCTCGCCGACGACGACGATATCGCCGGGCGGTGCATGCGCTGCGGTTTGTGCCGCGCTGCCGCCCGGTATCGCGAGCGCGATTCCCCCGATGAACCACCGCCGCATCCGCCCCTCCCCAAGAGCTTTGTTGCCCCTGCCCGACTATCGGCAGTCTCTTATCGTAGGCAGAATTGGGAAGATCGCGCCAGCAATTATAGGTTCTCTTCGGAAGCCGTACGGATTCACTTACTTAGTGGCATCGGCAGGCGGCGATTCGACCGAATGCCCACTCACCCGCGATAGAATACCACCGCCACGCCCGCGATCAGCAGCGCGACCAGCACGAGCACCGGGACGCGCCGCGCCCGCCTCGCCGCCGCGGCGGTCTCATAGGCATCCATGTCGAACCAGAAGCGCCCGGCCGCCGGCATGCGGATCGATCCGTCGGCGATCATTGCCGCAAAGGCGCGCGCCTCGCGCGCGTCGCGCGGGGTGAAGGCGATCGCATCGTCCGCGGTCACCGCATGCGCCGCGACGAATTGCGGCGCGATGCTGCCGCGGACGAGATAGCGGTCGCGCACCGTGCCGCGCGACGGCTCACGCGTCAGCCGCGCGGTCACCGCCGTTTGCCCTGATGGCGGATGTTCGCCGGCCGGCCGCGGTGCTTGATGACGCGGTCCTTGCGCGATGACGAGACGTGCCGCGCACCCGGCGCCGCCCCCTTGCCGCCGGGCAGTTCGAAGCGCAGCGCCCCCGACACCGGATTCGCCTCCGCCAGCCGCAGTTCGACGCGCTGGCCGAGCGTATAGGCCTCGCCGCTCTGCTCGCCGACCAGCGTGCGCGACGCCTCGTCGAAGCGGAAATATTCACCGCCGAGATCGCGCACCGGCATCAGCCCGTCGCCGCCGATCCCCTCCACCGTCGCGAAGAAGCCGTAATTCTGTACGCCGGTGATCCGCGCGCCGACCGTCTCGCCGACCTTCTCGGCGAGGAAGGCGGCGACATAGCGGTCGATCGTATCGCGCTCCGCCTCCATCGCCCGGCGCTCATAGCCGCTGATCGTCTCGCCGATCACGTCCATCGCCGCCGCGTCGGTCTGGCCGAGCCCGCCTTCGCCGAGCCGATAGGCGGCGACGAGCGAGCGGTGGACGAGCAGATCGGCATAGCGCCGGATCGGCGACGTGAAATGCGCATAGGAGCCGAGCGACAGGCCGAAATGCCCCTGGTTGGCGGGCGCGTAATAGGCCTGGGTCTGGGTGCGCAGCACCTGCTCCATCACCTGCGGCCGAAAGTCGGCATCGCCGACGCGCGCCAGCACGTGATTGAAGGTCGCCGGGCGGATCACCTGCCCGAGCGCCAGCGGCACGTCGAACGTTTCGAGATAGTCCTTGAGCGCGACGAGCTTCTCGCGGCTGGGCGGCTCGTGGACGCGGTACATCACCGGCGCCTTCTTCACCTCCAGCGCCTTGGCGGCGGCGACGTTGGCGGCGATCATATAATCCTCGATCAGCCGGTGCGCATCGAGCCGCTCGCGCGGCGCGACCGACATGATCCGCCCCATCTCGTCGAGCACCACCCGCCGTTCCGGCAAATCGAGATCGAGCGGCTCGCGCGCGTCGCGCGCCTTGGCGAGCGCACGCCAGCAGTCCCAGAGGTGGCGGAGGGATTCGCGCAATTCCTCCCCGGCACGGGGAGGGGGACCGCGCCGCGCAGCGGCGTGGTGGAGGGGCGCTTCCTCGGGCGGTGTCGCTGATGGCGCCCCCCCTCCACCAGCTTCGCTGGTCCCCCTCCCCGTGCCGGGGAGGAATGAGTTAGAAATCGCCTGCGCCTCTTCATACGCCAGGTTCGCCGCGATCCGCACCCTTGCGCGCGTAAACCGCCAGCTCTTCAGCGCCCCCGACCGGCTGATCTGCAGATGGCACACCAGCGCCGCGCGATCCTCGCCCTCCTTGAGCGAACATACCTCGGCCGACAGGATCTCGGGCAGCATCGGCACCACCCGATCCGGGAAATAGACCGAATTGCCGCGACGCCGCGCCTCGCGGTCGATCTCCGATCCCGGCCGCACGTAGAAACTGACGTCGGCGATCGCCACCACCGCCTGCCAGCCGCCGCTGTTGGCGGGATCGTCGTCGGGCGCGGCCCACACCGCATCGTCGTGGTCGCGCGCATCGGCGGGATCGATCGCGACGATCGGCAGGTGCGTCAGATCCTCGCGATCGTCGCCGAGCGGCAGTTCGGAGACGCGCGCCGCCTCGTCCAGCGTATCGCCGGTGAACACGTCGGGGATGCCAAGCTTGTGGATCGCGATCAGCGAGAAGCTGCGCGGTGCGAACGGATCGCCGAGCCGCTGGACGACGCGCACGCTGATCCGCGGCGGCCGGCCGGTCATTTCGGCCATCACCAGATCGCCCGCCTCGGCACCGCCGGTATCGGAGACGGGGAATTCGCGGCGGTCCTTCTTCTCGACCCCGGTCAGCCAGAAGCGCTCCCCCTCGCGCCGCAGCACGCCGAGCACCTGTTCGGACGCCTTGGCGAGCACCTTCATCGGATGCGCGATCCAGCCGTTGCCTGCTTGCTCGGTGCGCGCCAGCACGCGCTCGCCGATGCCGAGCGCGCCACGCTTGCGCTCGCGCACCCGCAGACGCGGCGGCGGCGTCTCTGCCTCCCAGCGATCGGGCACTGCCCAGACCGTCCCGCCGTCATCGACGTCGGCGACGCGCAGCACCGTCACCTTGGGCAAGCCCCCCATCTTGTGGAAGGCGCGGCCGGGCGCGCTGTCGATCAGCCCCTCGTCGGCCATGTCCTTGAGCAAGGCCTTCAGCGCGATCTTCTCCTGCGCGGTGAGCCCGAACGCCTTGGCGATCTCGCGCTTGCCGGCGGGCACGTCGGAGGTTTCGATGAACTGGAGGATCTGCGCCTGCGTCGGCAGACCGGGTCTGTTTTTATGTTTCACGCAGCGAAGATAGGGATTGGACCCGGCAACGTCATGCCCCAACTTTGCGCCGGGCGGCGCGAGCCGCTACAGCGCCGCCATGTCGCCGTTCCGCGTCTGCGCGCTCTATCGCTTCACCCCGTTCGACGATCCTGCCGGCTTGCGCGGCCCGCTGCTCGACGCCTGTCTCGCCGCCGGGGTGAAGGGCACGCTGCTGCTCGCGCCCGAGGGGATCAACGGTACGATCGCCGGTCCCGACGCGGGGGTCGCGGCGGTGCTCGCGCATATCCGCGCGCTTCCCGGCTGTGCGACGCTCGACGTCAAGGAGGCGCGCGCCGAGACGATGCCGTTCCACCGCACCAAGGTGCGGCTCAAGCGCGAGATCGTGACGATGGGCGTCGAAGATGTCGATCCGCTCGCCGCCGGCCATTATGTCGAGCCCGCCGACTGGAACGCGCTGATCGCCGATCCGGCGACGGTGGTGATCGACACGCGCAACGATTACGAGGTGGCGGTCGGCAGCTTCGCCGGCGCGATCGATCCGCAGACGCACAGCTTCCGCGACTTCCCCGCCTGGTTCCGCGCGCATCGCGACGAACTGCTTGCCGGCGGCAAGCAGGTGGCGATGTTCTGCACCGGCGGCATCCGCTGCGAAAAGGCGACCGCCTTCCTCAAGGCGGAGGGCGTCGCCGACGTCTTCCACCTCAAGGGCGGCATCCTGCGCTATCTGGAGGAGATACCCGCCGCGCAGAGCGCATGGCAGGGCGAATGTTTCGTCTTCGACGAGCGCGTCGCGGTCGGCCACGGTCTCGCGCCGGGCAGCCACGGCCTGTGCCGGGCGTGCCGGATGCCGGTCTCCGCCGACGATCGCCAGTCGCCGCTCTATGCGGAAGGCGTGAGCTGCCCGCGCTGCCACGCCACGCGTGACGACGCCGCCAGGGCGCGCGCCGCCGAACGCCACCGCCAGGTCCAGCTCGCCGAGGCACGGGGCGAGGCGCACGTCGGCGCGACATACGAAGCGTAGGGCTTAGGGCGGTTAAGGCCACAAGCGTCACGCCCTGCTCTCACCCTATCGGTCGCTGCGCGACCTCTTCCCTCTCCCGGCGGGAGGGGGAAAAGCGGCGTAGCCGCGAAGGGGGAGGACGGGAGCGGGACGTTAGCGAAAGCCCCTCAATACGCCCGCGCCAGCAACACCCGCTCCACCGCCGGCGCGCCGGTGAATAGGCACGTCCCGTCCGCCGCCGCCGCATCGGACGGCGCGTTGCGGATCGTCAGCTTGAGCGCCTTCAACCGCTCGACCACCGCGTCGAGCGCCGCGCCGGTCGGACGTGACCATTGCACCTCGACCCAGCCGGGGTTGACCGCCCCCTCGGCGAAATGCGCCTCGACCGCGGCGAAATCCGCCGCCGGGACGATCGCCGCGGTCAGCCGCGCGCGCGCCTCGTCATGCAGCGCCTGCTGGATCGCGGCGAGCAGCGCCGGCACCTCCGCGACGAAACCGTCGCGCGGCAGGACCTGCGAATCGAGCTTGCCGTCCTCGCGATACAGCCGGTCGCGGCGGATCACCGAGACGTTGCCGCCCGCCATGTCGCGCCCGCCGATCTCGACGACGATCGGCGCGCCCTTCTTGACCCAGCCCCAGCGCTTGGTCGCCGCCTTGGCGGGCTTGAGGTCGAGCAGCGCGCGCACCGGCTCGCCGAGCGCGGACAGGCCGGCGAGCGCCGCCTGCACCTCTTTGGCATAAGCGATCAGCGCCTCGTCCTCGGGCGTGTCGCGCAGCATCGGCACGATCACCACCTGCCACGGCGCGATCCGCGGCGGCACGCGCAGGCCGTCGTCATCGCCATGCACCATGATGACGCCGCCGATCATCCGCGTGCTCACCCCCCAGCTCGTCGTCTGCGCGAGTTCGAGCTCGCCGCTGGCGTTCTGGAAGCGGATGTTCTGCGCGCGGGCGAAGTTGGTGCCGAGGAAATGGCTGGTGCCCGCCTGCAGCGCCTTGCCGTCCTGCATCATCGCCTCGATGCTGTAGGTCGCGACCGCGCCGGGGAAGCGCTCGTTCTCCGGCTTCTCGCCCGCGACCACCGGCAGCGCGAGGCACTCCTCGGCGAAGCTGCGATAGACTTCGAGCATCTTGAGCGTCTCGTCACGCGCCTCGTCGGCGGTGGCGTGCGCGGTATGGCCCTCCTGCCAGAGGAACTCGCTGGTGCGCAGGAACATGCGGGTGCGCATCTCCCACCGCACGACATTGGCCCATTGGTTGATCAGCACCGGCAGATCGCGCCACGACTGGACCCAGCGCGAGAAAGCGGTGCCGATCACCGTCTCCGACGTCGGGCGCACGACCAGCGGCTCCTCCAGCTTGGCGGCGGGATCGGGCACCAGCCCGCCCTTGCCGTCGCCGATCAGCCGGTGGTGCGTGACCACCGCCATCTCCTTGGCGAAGCCCTCGACATGCTCCGCCTCCTTCTCGAAATAGGAGAGCGGGATGAACAGGGGGAAATAGCAATTCTCATGCCCGGTCGCCTTGATCCGGTCATCGAGCAGCCGCTGGATCCGCTCCCAGATGCCATAGCCCCACGGCCGGATGACCATGCAGCCGCGCACCCCCGATTCCTCGGCGAGGTCGGCCTCGGCGATGACGGTCTGATACCAGGCGGCGAAATCCTGTGCGCGGGTGACGGAGAGAGCGTGCTTCATGCGTGGGACGCCTAGCCAAAGCCGCCGCGTCCGTCACCCCCTGCACGATCGCGGATCAGCGCACCGGCGGATGCGGGTCCGACAGGATCGCCCACAGGAAGAAGGCGGCGACCGCGGCGATGCCGAGCAGCCAGCCGTAGCGATCGATCCACGCGACCGGCGACTTGCCGAGATCCGCGCGCACCTGCACCGCATCGATCGGCGCGCCATGGCCGCATTGATCGCACCGGCTGGCGTAGCGCACCCCGGTCGGCCAGCGGAACAGCCACATGATGTGATGCACGCGATACGCCAGATGCTTGTAGAAACCGCGCTGGCATTCGCAGGTCGGGCAATGTCTGCGCCCGTCCGGCCCCAGATCGCGGCTGACCGTCTTCGATCCCCAAGTGATGAACATAGTCCCCCCAGTCGATCTCTCTCTTATAGAAAGATCACCGGGGGCTCAGATCGGCGGCGTCCGATTTCCCGCTGCCGCGAGCATCCGCTTGCCGCGCAGATACATTTCCAGCCGCTGCGCACTGAACAGGCCGAGCGCCAGCGCCATCAACAGGTCGGTGATCGCCATCGGATCGAGCCCCGCCGGCCCCGCATATGTCATCGCGCCGCGCGCGCCGCTGCGCACGACGATCAGCAGCACGATGAACAGCAAGGCCGCCGGCGACGCGGTCTGGCCGAGCCGGTGCGTCTCGGGATCGAGCGTGATCCGCATCATCTTGCCGCGCTGCCAGCCGAGCGCCGCGCCGAGCGCCAGCGCGACGAGGCAGAACAGCCAGCCGAGGCCGCGCGGCGGAAAGCGGCTGAACGTGACGGCGATCACCGCCGCATAAACTGCGGGCAGGACCCAGAGATGTTCGAGCTTGAGCGGCCGCACCCGCTTCATCCGCCGCCAGCGGATCGCCATCACCACCGCGACGACGACGAGCGGCAGGGCATAGTTGATCCAGTCCATCGCTCTCCGCCCCGCCAGTCCAAACTTGAGTTCAGTCGCCTGCACATCGGCGACATGAAGCAACCCATTAGCTAGCGCCGGACGATGACAGCCTGGCCTTCCCTGCCCCGCAGCGCAAAAATCAAAGCGACCGGTTACGTCATTTCGACCTTCAGCGTCGTTCTTCTGGCGATCGTCTCCTGGCGCAGCGCCAGCCGCGATTCCGCGCTCGCCCTGTGCCTCGTCTGCGGCGCGACGACCTCGATCATCGGCATGATCATGCGGCTCTATTCATATGAAGTCGAGAAAACCGAGCCCGCCGACTGACCGCCCGATACGGTCGCCCCCGCCCGTCACGCCCGGGCGGGGGACCGGATGCTACTCCGCCGCCTGGGCGAGCGGCGCGTCCTTCCACACCAGCACCGGCTTGCGTGCCGCCTGCGTCTCGTCGAGGCGCGCGCGCGGCGCGAAATGCGGCGCGGTCTTGAGGCTGGCATCGCCCGCCTTCGCCCGTTCCGCCACCGAGCGCAGCGCGCCGACGAACTGGTCGAGCGCCGCCTTCGATTCGGTCTCGGTCGGCTCGACCAGCATCGCGCCGTGGACGACGAGCGGGAAATAGACCGTCATCGGGTGGAAGCCCTCGTCGATCAGCCCCTTGGCGACATCCAGCGTCGAAAAGCCCTCGGCGAGATTGGCGTCGGAGAAGATCGCCTCGTGCATGCACGGTCCGGCCTTGGCGAAGGGCGCGTCGAGCGTGCCCTCCAGCGAGCGCAGCACGTAATTGGCGTTGAGCACCGCATCCTCGGCGACCTGGCGCAGGCCGTCGGCGCCGTGGCTGAGGATATAGGTCAGCGCGCGCGTGAACATGCCCATCTGGCCGTGGAAGGCGACCATCCGGCCGAAGCTGCCGGCGTGATGCTCGCCGGCATTCTCCTCCTCGATCAGCACGAATTGCTCGCCCTGCTTCTCGACGAACGGCAGCGGAGCGAACGGCGTCAGCGCCTCGGAAAAGACCACCGGCCCCGAGCCCGGCCCGCCGCCGCCGTGCGGCGTCGAGAAGGTCTTGTGCAGGTTGATGTGCATCGCATCGACGCCGAGATCGCCCGGCCGCACCCGGCCGACGATCGCGTTGAAATTGGCGCCGTCGCAATAGACGTAGCCGCCCGCGTCATGCACCGCGTCGGAGATCGTCTTGAGGTCGCGTTCGAACAGGCCGCAGGTATTGGGGTTGGTGATCATCACCCCGGCGACGTCCGGCCCGAGCCGCGCGATCAGCGCCGCGGTGTCGACACGGCCGTCGGCGGTGGCGGGAATGTCCTCGACCGCGAAGCCGGCGAAGGCGGCGGTGGCGGGGTTGGTGCCGTGCGCCGATTCGGGCACCAGCACGATCTTGCGATGCCCCTCGCCGCGCGCTTCCAGCGCCGCCTTGATCGCGAGGATGCCGCACAATTCGCCGTGCGCGCCCGCCTTGGGGCTCATCGCGACGCTGGTCATGCCGGTCAGCGTCACCAGCCAGTGCGCGAGCTGATGGATCACCTCGAGCGCGCCCTGCACCGTATCGACCGGCTGCAACGGATGCACGTCGGCGAAGCCGGGCAGTCGCGCCATCTTCTCGTTGAGCCGCGGATTGTGCTTCATCGTGCACGAGCCGAGCGGGAACAGGCCGAGGTCGATCGCATAATTCTGGCGCGACAGGCGGGTGTAATGGCGCACCGCCTCCGGCTCGGCGAGCCCGGGCAGGCCGATCGCCGCCTTGCGCGCGAGGCCACCGAGGCGCGACGCCGGTGCCGCCGCATCGATGCCCGTGAAGTCGACGCCGGTGGTCTGCGTGTCGCCGATCTCGAAGATCAGCGCTTCCTCCAGCATCAGCGCCTTGTTGCCGGTGGCGGTCGGTGCGGCGGGCTTGCCGTCGCCCGCGGTCATCTGCGGACGCCAGCCGCTCTGATTGATGCTCATGCCAGAACCTCCTCGAGTGCGGCGGCAAGGGTTTCGATGTCCTCCGCGCTGGTCGTCTCGGTCACCGCGACGATCAGCCCGTTGGCGAGTGCCGCCTCGCCCGGATAGAGCCGGCCAAGCGACACGCCCGCGAGGATGCCGCGATCGGCGAGCGTGCGCACGACGGGACGCGCCTCGACCGGCAGCCTGACGGTGAATTCGTTGAAGAAGCTCTCGGTGACCAGCTCCACGCCGGGCACCTGCGACAGCCGGTCGGCGGCGCGGCAGGCGGCGGCATGGTTGATCGCCGCAAGCCGGCGCAGCCCCGCCTCGCCGAGCAAGGTCATGTGCACCGAGAAGGCGAGCGCGCACAGCCCCGAGTTGGTGCAGATGTTGCTCGTCGCCTTCTCGCGCCGGATATGCTGTTCGCGCGTCGACAGCGTCAGCACGAAACCGCGGCGCCCGTCGGCATCGACCGTCTCGCCGCAAAAGCGGCCGGGCATCTGGCGGATGTACTTCTCCTTGCAGCCCATCAGCCCGACATAGGGGCCGCCGAACTGCAGGCCGACGCCGAGCGACTGGCCTTCGCCGACGACGATGTCGGCGTCCATCTCGCCCGGCGCGGTGATCGCGCCGAGCGCCACCGGCTCGGTGACGACCGCGATCAGCAGCGCCTTGTTGGCGTGGCAGGCATCGGCGAGCGGGGTGAGGTCGGTGATGCGGCCGAGGATGTCGGGATATTGCACGACGACGCACGACGTGTCCGCGTCGATCGCCGCGATCAGCGCCTCGACGTCGGTCTCGGCGCTCAGCGCCGGCGTCGCGGTCTCCAACTGGTCGCCGGTATATTTGGCCATCGTCTTGGCGACGCTGACATAATGCGGGTGGAGCCCGCCCGACAGGATCGCCTTGCCCTTGCGCGTGATGCGCCGCGCCATGCCGATCGCCTCCCAGCAGGCGGTCGAGCCGTCGTACATCGAGGCATTGGCGACGTCGGTCCCGAGCATCCGCGCGACCTGCGTCTGGAACTCGAACAGCATCTGCAACGTGCCCTGCGCGATTTCCGGCTGATAGGGCGTATAGGCGGTGAGGAATTCGCCGCGCTGGATGAGATGGTCGACGCTCGCCGGCACATGGTGGCGATAGGCCCCGGCGCCGAGGAAGAAGGGCACTTCGCCGGCGACGACGTTCTTGCGCGCCAGCGCGGTCATGTGCCGCTCGACCGCGAGTTCGGAGGCATGGCCCGGCAGGCCGGCGATCGGCCCGGACAGGCGGGCGGCCTCGGGCACGTCGACGAACAGATCGTCGATCGATCCCGCGCCGATGACCGAGAGCATCGCATCACGATCGGGCTGGGTAAGCGGCAGATAGCGCATCATCATTCCCTTGGAAGCCCCACCCCTTCCGGGGAGGGGCTAAGATAGGTCACAGCTTCGCGACGAAGTCCGCGTAGGCCGCTTCGTCCATCAGCGTCTCGAGCTCGGCCGGGTCGCTGAGCGTGATCTTGAAGAACCAGCCCTCCGCCTCCGGGTCCGAATTGACCAGGCTGGGATCGTCGGCGAGCGCGGCATTGCCCTCGGTCACCGTGCCCGACACCGGCGCATAGACGTCCGACGCGGCCTTGACCGACTCGACGACCGCCGCCTCGTCGCCCTTGCCGAGCTGCTTGCCCGCCTCGGGCACGTCGACGAAGACGATGTCGCCGAGCTGGCCCTGCGCATAGTCGGAGATGCCGACCGTGCCGGTGTCGCCGTCGACATCGACCCATTCATGATCTTCGGTGAAATAACGGCTCATCACTTGCCTCCTGCGCGGACATAGCGGTGGGGAACGAAGGGCAGCGGGGCGACCACCGCCTCATGGATCTTGCCGCGCTGGACGAGGCGCAGCGGCGTGCCCGCCTCCGCCAGCGCTGCGGGAACATAGGCCATGGCGATCGGCGCGCCGACGCTCGGCGCGAAGCCGCCGCTGGTGACGCGGCCGATCACCGCGCCATCGGCGTCGACGACGCTGGCCCCCTCGCGCACCGGCTGGCGCCCGGCGACCGACAGGCCGACGCGCTTGACCGCGGGGCCGTCGGTGCGCTCGGCAAGGATGCGCGCCGCACCGGCAAAGTCGGCGGCCTCGCGGCGGCGCTTCGACAGCGCGAAGCCGAGATCGGCCATCACCGGCGTCGTCTCGGGATCGAGGTCGTGGCCGTAGAGCGGCAGCCCGGCTTCGAGCCGCAGCGAATCGCGCGCGCCGAGGCCGATCGGCTTGACCTCCGGCTCGGCGCAGATCGCATCGGCGAAGGCGGCGGCGGCCTCTGCGGGGATCGAGATCTCGACACCATCCTCGCCGGTATAGCCCGAACGGCTGATCCACAGCGCATGGCCGTTCCACGCGAACGCGCCCGCGGTCATGAACACCAGCGCCTCGACGCCGGGGACCAGCCGCGCGACGGCAGCGACCGCCTTGGGCCCCTGCACCGCGAGCAGAGCCTGATCTTCCATCAGGTTGAGCGTCACGTCATCGGGCAGCACGTCGAGCAGATAGGCGAGATCGTCATATTTGGTCGCGCCGTTGACGACGACATAATGGCTCGCCGCGCCGAACGGATGCGCGCCCTCTTCCGGCAGCGTCGTCACCATCAGATCGTCGAGGATGCCGCCCTCGTCGTTGAGCAGCAGCGAATAGCGGATCCTGGTCGGCGCGAGGCCCGCGACGTCGCCGGGCAGCACCTGTTCGAGCGCGGCGGCGACCGCGGCGGCGTCGATGCCGTCGCCGGTCAGGCCGACCTGCCCCATATGGCTGACGTCGAACAGACCCGCCGATTCACGCGTCCACAGATGCTCGGCCATGATGCCTTCATATTGGACGGGCATCTCATAGCCGGCGAAGGGCACCATGCGGCCGCCGCGGGCGCGATGCCACGCGTCGAGCGGCAGCAACTGGATGGCGGGTTCGTCGCCGTCGAGCTCGTCGAGCGGGTCAGGCAGGGTGTCCGGCAGCGTGTCGCTCATCAACCGTCTCCAAAAAAGGCACACGATCCGGGTCGCGGGCCAGCCGCATCCGATCTCGTCATACCCCCTCTGTCACGGTGACCTGAGAGCTTTCACCCGGCGCATAACAGGCGGCGGGCTTACCCCTTCGGTGGCTCCTCAAAGGAACGCTTTCCAGAGTGTCGATAAGGCAGCGCGCGGTCCGTTATGCCTGAGAGATTCCGGGGTGGTTGCTCCTTCGGCGGCCTCCTTGTGAAGAGGCTCTCTCCCGCGCCCGCCCATGCCGGTCGCCCGGCATCGACGTGCGATGCTCTGGCGTCCCGCAAGGGCTTAGTCAATGCGGAAAGGCCCGCATCCGCCGCGGATCAGCGCTGCGCGTTATACTTCAGCTGATCGTCGGTGAGCTGGAAGCCCACCAGCGCCTCGAACGTCGCGCGCAGCACCGCGGTGCGCACCTCGGGCCGGGCGAGCGGATCGGTCGCGGCATCCTCGTCCCCCGCCTTGCGCTTGCGGGTGAGCTGGTCGCGCACCTCGTCGGGCAGCGTCGCCGCGGCGCGCGCGATCTGCGTCGAGGCGGTGCCGCTCGCCTGCGCGCGCGTCTGGCCGGCGTCGAAATGGACGGTCACCGCCCCCTTGCGCTTGGCGGTCACCGCGGTGCCGCCGCGGACGATGGCGATGTAATAGGGCAGCACCACGTCGCGCGCCGCATCGGCGCGGGTGCGCCGCGCCAGCACGTCGAAGGTGACGCTGGTGACGATCTGGTCGCCCGCGTCGTTGCAGGCGCCGCGTACGTGCGTCATGTTGGCGACGACGTCGATCGCGCTCTCGTCACGGCTGGTCGCCGGGTCGAACAGGGTGATGTCGCCGGTCCCCGCCGCGACGCCGACGGTCGGACAGGCCGAACGCACCGCCGAGATGCCGCCTTCGACGATCTCGCCCTTGCTGGCGCAGCCCGAGAGGATCAGCGCGAGGGCGGACAGGCCGAGAATCGTGGTTTTCACGGGGACGCATACCTTTGTCGAACGGTCAGTGACGCAGTCGCCGGCGGCCCGGCGGTACGGCGCGCACCATAGGAAGCGCCTTTCCCGCGTGCAAGCAATCGCGTAGAGCGACCGCCATGGCCTCTCTTCTTCAGCCGGACGGCGGCAAGCCCGTCCTCGATCTGCTGATCGCCGCGCCGCGCGGCTTTTGCGCCGGCGTCGACCGCGCGATCCGCATCGTCGAACTCGCGATCGAGAAACACGGCGCGCCGGTCTACGTCCGCCACGAGATCGTCCACAACAAGTTCGTCGTCGACACGCTGCGCGCTCAGGGCGCGGTGTTCGTCGAGGAGCTCGATCAGGTGCCGAACGGCGCGCCGGTCGTCTTCTCGGCGCACGGCGTGCCCAAATCGGTGCCCGCCGACGCGCAGAGCCGCGGGCTCGAATATCTCGACGCCACCTGCCCTCTGGTGTCGAAGGTGCACCGCCAGGCCGAACGCCTGGTCGCGACCGGCCGCCACATCATCTTCATCGGCCACGCCGGCCATCCCGAGGTGGTCGGCACCTTCGGACAGGTGCCGGACGGCGCGATGTCGCTGATCGAGACCGCCGCCGATGCCGAGACCTTCGCGCCGGTCGATCCCGACAATCTCGCCTTCCTCACCCAGACGACGCTGTCGGTCGACGATACCGCCGCGGTCGTCGCGGTGTTGCAGCGCCGCTTCCCCAACATGCTGCCGCCGCGCGGCGAGGACATCTGCTACGCCACCTCCAACCGGCAGGCGGCGGTCAAGGCGATCGCCGCGGCGTGCGATGCGATGCTGGTGATCGGCGCGCCCAATTCGTCCAACTCGGTGCGGCTGGTCGAGGTGGCAGAGCGCGAGGGGATTCCGGCGCGGCTGATCCAGCGCGCCGCCGACCTCGACTGGCGCTTCCTCGACGGCGTCGGCACGCTCGGCATCACCGCCGGCGCCTCGGCGCCCGAGCTGCTCGTGCGCGAGCTGGTCGAGCTGCTCTCGACCCGCTTCGACGTCACCGAGCGCGAGGAAGAGACGACGCGCGAGACGATCGCGTTCAAGCTGCCACGCGGGCTCGACGCCGCGGCATAGCCGCCCGCTTCCCCGGCCCGCGCCCGGGGGCGCGGCAATCGGGGGAGGAACACATGGCCGTCTACACCCATGTCTCGGCGGAGGCGCTGTCCGCCTTCCTGCGCCGCTATGACGGCGTCGGCGCGCTCGTCTCCGCCAAGGGCATCGCCGAGGGGGTGGAGAACAGCAACTATCTGGTCGACACCGATCGCGCGCGCTTTATCCTGACGCTCTACGAAAAGCGCGTCGATGCCGGCGACCTGCCCTTCTTCCTCGACCTGCTCGATCACCTCGCCGCGCGCGGACTACCGGTGCCCCCAGCGATCCGCGACCGCGACGGCGTCGCGGTGCAGCAGCTCGAGGGCCGCCCCGCCTGCCTGATCCGCTTCCTCGCCGGCGTGTCGGTGACCCGCCCCACCCCGGCGCAGGCCGCCACCGCGGGCGCGGCGCTCGGCGCGCTGCACCGCGCCGCCGCGGATTTCAGCGGCACACGCGCCAACAGTCTCGGCATCGCCGACTGGCGGCCGTTGCTCGAACGCTGCGGCGGCGACCTCGATGGCATCGCGCCCGGCCTGTACGCGCGCGTCGACGGCGCGCTCGCCGCAGTCGAGGCGGACTGGCCGCACGATCTGCCGACGAGCGTCATCCACGCCGACCTGTTCCCCGACAACGTGTTGATGTTGGGCGACTCCGTGACCGGTTTGATCGATTTCTACTTCGCCTGCCGCGATCTGCGCGCCTATGACGTCGCGGTGATGCATGGGTCCTGGGCTTTCGATCCGCGCGGCGAGCCGCTCGATGGCGTCGGCGCGGCGCTGCTCGCCGGCTATGCGGCCGAGCACGGCCTGTCCGATGCGGAGCGCGCCGCGCTGCCGGTGCTGGCGCGCGGCGCGGCGCTCCGCTTCCTGCTCACCCGCGCCTGGGACTGGCTCAACACGCCGGCCGATGCGCTGGTGACGCGCAAGGACCCTCTCGCCTATCTGCGCCGGCTCGACTGGTATGACGCCCATCCGGAGGCTTTTGCATGACCGACCCCGCCGCCGCCCCGCTCGTCGAGATCGCCACCGACGGCGCCTGCAAGGGCAATCCCGGCCCCGGCGGCTGGGGCGCACTGCTCCGCTTCGGCGGCCACGAGAAGGAATTGTCCGGCGGCGAGCGGCTGACCACCAACAACCGCATGGAACTGACCGCGGCGATCGAGGCGCTGCGCGTACTGACGCGGCCGTGCAAGATCCGCCTGTCGACCGACAGCAAATACGTCATGGACGGCCTGACCCGCTGGATCCACGGCTGGCGCAAGAACGGCTGGCGCACCGCCGACAAGAAGCCGGTGAAGAACGCCGAACTCTGGCAGGCGCTGTTCGCCGAGACGCAGAAGCACGAGATCGAATGGGTCTGGGTCAAGGGCCACAACGGCGACGCCGACAACGAACGCGTCGACAAACTGGCCAGCGACGCCGCCCTCGCAGCGAGCCGGCCTGCCGTTTAAGGATTCGCGCAGAAGACGCAGAGCCCTACCCCCGCCGCGCCAGCGGCGATCAGGACAATCTGGTAAAGGGAGCCAGCCGCCCGTCCCGATCGTCCTCCGCGCCTCCGCGTGAGCACTCTTCTTCGCGGCTTTGCGTGAACCATCCTTGCCCCTCCCCAGACCTCTCCGCCTGATGGTCGGCAGCTTTGATCACGCGAAGACGCGGACACGCGAAGAGATTTGTTCACGTGGAGGCGCGGAGGCGCGGAGAGTTTGGAAGTGGCGCGGCGGCGGCGCTGTCACCTCGGCGGTGTCGGGACGGCGGCTGCGCCGTGGATGCTCCCTCTGCACCCCTGCGCCAAGCCTGCCCCCGGTCAGCCCGGCAGGAAGCGCCGCGCCGCATAACGATCGACGTCGATCCCCGCATAGGGCGCCGCCAACGGCGTGCCGAGCAGCAGGCTCGCCGCCACCGCCGCGCCGGCGGGGGCGGTCTGGATGCCGAAGCCGCCCTGCCCCGCGCACCAGAACAGCCCCGGCACCCGCGCGTCGAAGCCATAGACCGGCAGCCGGTCGGGCGCGAAGCTGCGCAGGCCGGCCCAGCGTCGCTCGACCGCGACGGCCCGCCAGTCGACGACCGATTCGAGCCGGTCGATCGCCTGCGCGACGTCGACCTCCTCGGGCGCGACGTCATGCGGACCGACCGGCGTCTCGTCATGGGGACTGAGCCACAGCCGCCCCGCCTCGGGCTTGAAATAGAAGCGCCCGGCGATGTCGGCGACGAGCGGCATCCCCGCCGGCGCGGATGGTTCGGTGCGCAGCTGCACCATCGTCCGCCGATAGGGCTGGATGCCGAGCGGCGCGGCGCCGACCCGCCCGGCGACCGTATCGGCCCACGCCCCCGCCGCATTGACGAGCAGCCGCGCCCGGAACGTCCCGGCGGGCGTGTCGATCGTCCACACCCCCGCCTTGCGCCGCGCCGCGATCAGCGCGGCATCGGTGGCGATCACGCCGCCGGCCCGCCGGAACGCGGCGAGATAGGCGGCATGCAGCGCCGCGACATCGATATAGGCGCAGCTCGCCTCCATCACGCCGAGTGTCCAGTCGGGCCGCAGCCCCGGCACCCGCTGGTGCGGATCGACCCGATCCAGCGCCACCGCGGTACCGGCGAACGAGTCGACGAACGCATCGACCTGCGCGGCATCCGCCGCCCGACCGACGTGAAGCGAGCCGAGCGGCGCCAGGAAGCCGCCGTCACGCAATGCCGGGCCGGAGGCGCTGGTCAGCGGCTGGATGCCGGGGCCGCCATAGGTCTCCGACCAGAAGGCCGCCGACCGCCCGGTGCTGTGATAGCCCGGCTGCGCCTCCGCCTCGAGCAGCAGCACGCGCGCCGCGCCGACGATCGCGGCGGCGAGCCCCGCCCCTGCGATGCCACCGCCGACGATGGCCACGTCGTGGATCACGTCCGCCGCTCCAGAAAGTCGGTGATCGCCCGACACGCGCGCAGCCGCACGCCATCCGCCTCGCGCAGGATCTCATGCGCCGCCTCCGCGCCGAAGCGGATCAGCTCGACATCGGGCAATCGCGCGGCGAGGCGGCGCGCGGCGGCGCTGTCGACCAGCTGATCGTGGTCGGCGACCAGCATCAGCACCGGCACCGCAAGCCGCGTGAGCCGCGGGTCGGCGAGCAGTCGCGCGCCGGAGACGAACGCCTCGCGCACCCAGGCCCAGCTCGGCGGGCCGAGCAGCAGATCGGGGTCGCGGCCATACCAATAGGCCTCGTCGCCATATCGTTCGAGCGAATGGGTCAGCCTTTGCTGGCGATGGCCGGAGGTGGCATCGCCGGGCCGCGTCTTCCACACCGGCCGCGCCGGATCGCCGAACCGCGTCGCCGCCGCGGCAACCAGCGCGCCGATCCGGCTGCCGAGCGGCGAGCGGATGCCGATCATCGGCGCGACCAGCACCGCCGCATCGGGCGTCACTCCCCCGTCGAGCATCGCGCGCAGCGCGAGATGCGCGCCCATCGAATGACCGAGCAGCACCGCCGGCCCCGCCGCCTCGCCGCGCCAGTCCTGCCAGAAGGCGGCGAGATCGGCGACCCAGGGCGCGAAGCTCGCCGCATGGCCGACGTGGCGATCGCCGGCGAGCCGGCCCGATCCGCCCTGCCCGCGCCAGTCGAACGCGGTCACCGACCAGCCGTGCGCATGCAGGTGGCGGAAAGTCTCGATGAACTTCTCGATGATGTCGGCGCGCCCGCCCTGCACCAGCACGCGGCCGCGCGGCGCGGGATGCGGCCAGTCGAAGCGGCGGTGCTGCCAGCCGTCCGGCGCACGCCATAGCGACAGGCGCGATTCGGCGGGCCATTGGCGGCGCAGCTCGTCTTGCTCGGTCATCGTCGCGCTGGTTACGTTTTCGCAAGCCATCCCGTCTACCTACGCATGACGATGGGGTGGGATAATCTTCTGGTCGCGGCTTTGGCCGTCATGCTCGGCGCACTGCTGGTGGCCGCGGGGATCGAGGATGCCCGTACCCGAGAGATCGCCAACGTCAAGAATGCCGCGATCGCATTGCTCGCCCCCCTGTGGTGGTGGGCGCTCGGCCTCGGCTGGGCGGAGGTCGGCGTGCAGCTGCTCGTCGCGGCGATCGTCTTCTCGCTGTTCGTCGGCGCCTTCGCGCGCGGCTGGATGGGCGGCGGCGACGTCAAGATGATCGGCGCGCTGGCGCTGTGGCTGCCGCTCGGCGGGCTGTTGCAGATGCTGATGGTGATGTCGGTGCTCGGCGGGGCGATCACGATCGCGATGATGATCGAGCGGCGCTGGCAGCGCCGCATCGGCCAGGTCGAGGTGCCTTATGGCGTCGCCATCGCCGCCGCGGCGCTGCTCGCCTTACCCGCTACAATGCCAGCGCTTTGAAGACGAACCGGATTTTAACCAGTCTCGGCTCATAGTCCGGCCACTGCCCCCGGTGTGCTGAAAGGCCCGTTGAGAACATGGATAGTCGCAAGATCGTTTTGCTGGTGGGCGCCCTGCTCGTCGCCGGCATCACGGCATTCTTTGCCCGCACGTTGATCGCGGGTTCGTCGGCGCCGCAGGCGATGGCGATGGGCGCCCCCGCCCCGGTCGTCGCCAACGGCCCCGAGGTGCTGGTCGCCACCCGTACGCTGCCGGTCGGCACGATCCTCGATGCCACCGCGCTCAAGTTCCAGCCGTGGCCCCGCGAGCTGGTCGACAACGCCTATTACCTCAAGCCGAGCACCGATCTCAGCAAGCTGACCGGCACCGTCGTCCGCAACGCGATCACCGCGGGCCAGCCGGTGACGCGCGGCGCGCTCGTCTCGCCGGGCGATCGCGGCTTCCTCGCCGCGGCGCTCGCGCCGGGGATGCGCGCGGTGACGGTGAGCGTGTCGAGCCAGGCGGCGGTCGCCGGCTTCGTCTTCCCGGGCGATCGCATCGACCTCGTGCTGACGCAGACGGTGCCGGGCGGCGGCGATGGCCAGCCGCTCAAGGTGTCCGAGACGATCATGCGCAACGTCCGCGTGCTCGCCACCGACCAGCGCACCGACAATGTCGTCGGCGAGGACGGCAAGTCCAAGGTCAGCACCTATTCGACCGTGACGCTGGAGGCGACGCCCAAGATGGCCGAGAAGATCGCGGTGGCGCGGACGATCGGCGACCTGTCGCTGTCGCTGCGCGCGCTCGCCGACAATTCGACCCAGCTGGAAGAGGCGATCGCCAGCGGCGCGGTCAAGGTGCCCGACGGCGATGCCCGCGCCGAAAAGGCGATGATGCTGCGCGTCGCGAGCGAGCCGCAGACCGGCGGCAGCACCTACGCGACCGGCGCCGACGTCTCGCGCTTCCAGCGCAGCACCGTGCCGCCGCGCACGCCGACCACCGCCACCGCGGCAACCGGCACGCCCGGCACCCCCGGTGCGGTCGTCATCCAGGGGCCGGTCGTGCGCGTCGCGCGCGGCAACAGCGTGACCGTCGTACCGGTCGGAGGGAAAAACTAATGGCTTCGTCGCAGACCTTCCGCGCGTCGCGCCGTCGCGCCGCCGCCCTCGGCCTGATGCTGGCGAGCAGCGTCGCGCTGCCGCTCGGCGCCGCCGATGCGCGGGCGCCCGATGCCACCGTCGCGCGCAGCTCTTCGATCGTCCAGGTCAACACCGGCCGCGGCCGGCTGGTGACGCTGTCGCGGCCGATGAGCGACGTGTTCGTCGCCGACGATTCGGTCGCCGACGTCCAGGTCCGCTCGCCGACCCAGCTGTACATCTTCGGCAAGAAGACCGGCGAGACGACGATCTCGGCGACGACGAAGGGCGGCGCGGTCGTCTATGCGACCACCGTCCGCGTCGGCAACAATCTCGATTCGATCGCGGCGATGCTGCAGCTGGCGATGCCGGAGGCGCATCTCACCGCGACGCCGATGAACGGGCTGGTGCTGCTCACCGGCACCGTCGCCGGCCCGGGCGACGCCGCCGAGGCGGAGCGGCTGGTCCAGGCCTATGTCGGCGACTCGACCAAGGTGCTCTCGCGCCTGCGCACCGCAACGCCGTTGCAGGTCAACCTCCAGGTGCGGATTGCGGAAGTGAGCCGGACGTTCATCAAGAACGTCGGGGTCAATCTGCAAAGCCGCGACTCGTCGGGCGGATTTCAATTCGGCGTCGCGCAAGGTCGAGGGGCCGGCACCCAGTTTGTACCCGGCGGCCCTCTCTCGACGGGTTTCACGCAGCCAGCTTATAGCGGTATCAGTCAGGCAGCCAACGCTGCCACCTTTGGGCTCGCCGGCAAGCTGCTGGGGGTCGACCTGCTCGCCGCGGTCGATCTCGGCGAGACGCTGGGTCAGGTGACGACGCTCGCCAACCCCAATCTCACCGCTTTGTCGGGCGAGACTGCGACCTTCCTCGCCGGCGGCGAGATCCCGATCCCGCTGTCCGGCGGCCTCGGCACCGTCACCGTCGAATACAAGCAATATGGCGTCAGCCTCGCCTATACGCCGACCGTCCTGTCCGACGGCCGCATCTCGCTGCGCGTCCGTCCCGAGGTGTCGCAGATCGACAATGCCAGCGCGGTCACGGTCAGCGGCACCCGCGTCCCCGGCATCACCACCCGCCGCGCCGAGACGACGCTGGAGCTCGGCTCGGGCCAGAGCATGATGATCGGCGGCCTGCTGTCGAACACGCACGGCAACAATATCGACAAGACGCCGTTCCTCGGCGACCTGCCGATCATCGGCTCGCTGTTCCGCTCGACCAATTTCCAGCGCAACGAGACCGAGCTGGTGATCATCATCACCCCCTATCTGGTCAAGCCGATCAACAATCCGGCGCAGGTCGCGCTGCCGCACGACGGCTATCGCGCACCGGGCGATGCCGAGCGCATCCTGCTCGGCGAGGTCGGCGGCGGCGGCAGCGGGCAGCGGCCGGTGCCGGTGATGGTGCCCGGCGGCCAGCCGGTGCCGCCGACGCTCGGCGCCGCCGCCGCGGTGCCGCCGGTGCCGCAGCGCCAGCCGGTGCCCGCCGCCGATCCGCGCGCCGCGTCGAAGAAGAAGGGCGCCGCGCCCGCCCCGGGCTTCTCCGACTGATGGCCCCCGCATCCCCCACTCCTGCGTCCCCGATCAAGGACCTCGCGTCGATGACCAAGCGTTCGCTCCTCCTCGCCACTTTGCCCGCGCTGCTGCTCGGCGGCTGCATGGGCACCACCAATCGCGGCCTCGAATCGGTCCATCAGCCGGTCGTCGCGCGCAACGATTATGCGCTCGATCTCGCCACCGGCGGCCGCGGCCTCGCGCCCGGTGAGGGACGCCGTCTCGCCGGCTGGATGGACGCGATGCACCTCGGCTTCGGCGACCGCGTCGCGATCGACGAGGCGGCCTATGCCGGCGCGGCGCGCGACGAGGTCGCAGCGGTGGTGGCGAGCTACGGCCTGCTGCTCTCCGACGACCGTCCGGTCACCGATGCGCCGGTGACGCCGGGCACGGTGCGCGTGGTGATCAGCCGGATGCACGCCTCCGTCCCCGGCTGCCCCGACTGGAGCCGCAATTCGAGCAACGAGTTCGACGCCAACACCTCGTCCAACTACGGCTGTGCGGTGAACACCAATCTCGCCGCGATGATCGCGCGGCCGAGCGATCTGGTCCATGGCGCCGATCCGCAGACGCTCGCCGACACTACCGTCAACCGCAAAGCGATCGACGCCTATATCAAGAAGGCGCCGACCGGCGCCGGCACGCTCCAGGCGACGAGCACCAAGGGGGGCAATTGATGAACGCGCCCTGGAAACCCGCCGGCGCCGCGCAGCGCGAACCCTTCGCCGCCTATGTCTGCGACGACACCACCGCCGAACTGCTGCGGCCGATCGCCGCCGAGCTCGGCTGGTCGGTCGACAAGGTCCACAAGGGCGGGCTGCGCAATGCGGTCCAGTCGCTGTCGGTCTCGGCGAGCCCGCAGATCCTGCTCGTCGACCTCGCCGAATCGGGCGATCCGCTCAACGACATCAACAGCCTCGCCGAGGTGTGCGAGCCCGGCACGGTGGTGATCGCCGCGGGGCAGGTCAACGACGTGCGCCTGTATCGCGACCTGATCGCCAGCGGCATCCAGGACTATCTGCTGAAGCCGCTGCATCCCGATGCGATGCGCGAGGCGTTCGGCCATGCCCAGGCGATGCTCAACGCCCCCAAGCTCGCCGAGGCGAACGTCGACCGGCCGCATTGTGCGATCGCGGTGATCGGCACGCGCGGCGGCGTCGGCGCCTCGACTGTCGCCACCTCAACCGCATGGCTGCTCGCCGAGCGCGAGAAGCGCACCGTCGCGCTGCTCGACCTCGACGTCCATTTCGGTACCGGCGCGCTCACCCTCGATCTCGAACCGGGCCGCGGCCTGACCGACGCGATCGAGAATCCGAGCCGCATCGACGGGCTGTTCATCGAACGCGCGATGGTCAAGGCGACCGAGAAGCTCGCCGTCCTTTCCGCCGAGGCGCCGATCAACGCGCCGCTCGTCACCGACGGTGCCGCCTTCTACCAGTTGCAGGAAGAGATGCGCGCCGCCTTCGAGGCGACGGTGGTCGACCTGCCGCGCGCGATGCTGGTCCAGCATCCGCATCTGATCAGCGACATCCAGGCGGCGGTGATCGTCACCGACCTGACGCTCGCCGCGGCACGCGACACGATCCGGGTGCTGTCGTGGCTCAAGACCAACGCGCCGCAGACGCACCTCACCGTCGTCGCCAGCCGCGTCCACCCCGCCGCGCAGCTCGAGATCAGCCGCAAGGACTTCGAAAGCTCGATCGAGCGCAAGATCGATTTCCTCATCCCCTTCGACCAGAAGCTCGCCGCGCAGGCCGCCAAGCTCGGCAAGCCGATCGCCGAGGCGGGCAAGAACACCAAGACGGTGGCGCCGCTGATCGAACTGACCCGCCACGTCCTCAACGTCGGCGAGGAACTGGTCGCCACCGGCAGCGAGGGCAAGGCGACCGCCAAGCGCAAGTCGCTGATCGGCGGCTTCTCGGCGCTGCTCAGCAAGCGCGCCAAGAAATAACGGCGCGGCGATGGACCTGCTTCCCCTGATCATGGTGGCGTTCGGCGGGGTGATGACGATCGGCCTGATCGTCATCGCGCTCGCCGGCCCGTCGGCGCAGCGCGCACAGGCGCGGCGGCTGTCGTCGGTCCGCACCCGGCATGGCGATGCCGCGACGGTGGCGGACACGCAGATGCGCCGCATCGCCGCCGGGCGCGTCCAGACCCGCACCGATCTCGCCTTCGGCCGGCTGCTGCCCAATCCGGCGCAGCTCGCCCAGCGGTTGGCGATGACCGGCAAGGACTGGAGCGTCGGCCGCTACGGCATGATCAGCGGCGGGCTGATCGTCGTCGTCGCGGGACTGCTGATCCTGAAGGGCGCGCCGATCCTGCTCGCCCTGCTGTTCGGCCTCGCGGTCGGCGCGGGGCTGCCGCACTGGCTGGTCGGCTTCTTCATCCGCCGCCGCGTCGCGCGCTTCACCGCCAAATTTCCCGATGCAATCGAACTGCTCGTCCGCGGCCTGCGTTCGGGCCTGCCGGTCACCGAGACGATCGGCGTCGTCGGCCAGGAGGTGGAAGGCCCGGTCGGCGAGGAATTCCGCATGGTCTCCGACAAGATGAAGATCGGCAAGTCGATGGACGCGGCGTTGCAGGACACCGCCGACCGGCTCGGCACGCCCGAATTCCAGTTCTTCGTCATCACCATCGCCATCCAGCGCGAAACCGGCGGCAACCTTGCCGAAACGCTCGCCAATCTTGCCACGGTGCTGCGCCAGCGCGGTCAGATGAAGCTCAAGATCAAGGCGATGTCGTCCGAATCCAAGGCCTCGGCCTATATCGTCGGATCGCTGCCGTTCATCGTCTTCGGCATGATCTGGATGATCAACGCCGGCTATATGCAGGGCTTCTTCTCCGAACCGCGGCTGATGATCGCCGGCATCGGCGGGCTGCTGTGGATGGGGATCGGCGTGTTCATCATGGCCAAGATGGTCAGCTTCGAAATCTAGCGGCGCCAGGGCGGGAAACGAGACATGCAGCCTTCCGGACCGACGCTGATGGGCATCGACGTGCTCTGGGTCGCGACCATCCTGTCGGGCGTCGCCGCCTTTGCGGTGATGCTCGCGCTCTACACGGTGATGCGCACCGTCACCGATCCGATGAACAAGCGCGTCAAGGTGCTCAACGAGCGCCGCGAACAGCTCAAGGCGGGCATCACCGCCTCGACCAAGCGGCGCGCCAAGCTCGTCCAGCGCAACGACACTACCGACTGGATGCGCGGCCTGCTCTCTTCGCTCAAGGTGTTGCAGGACAGCCAGGTCAAGGACGCGCAGCTCAAGCTGATGCGCGCCGGCATCCGTTCCAAGGAATGGGCGGTCGGCGTGATCTTCGGCCGGCTCGCGCTGCCGATCGTGTTCGGCGGGCTGATGGTGCTGCTCGTCTACGGGCTCGATTACTTTCCCGACTGGTCGGCGTTCAAACGCTATGCCCTGGTCGCGGTGACCTTCATCCTCGCCTACAAGGCGCCCGACCTCTATCTCAAGAACAAGATCACCAAGCGCAGCGACGCGATCCGCAAGGGGCTGCCCGACGCGCTCGACCTGCTGGTGATCTGCGCCGAGGCGGGCCTCACCGTCGACGCCGCCTTCCACCGCGTCGCGCGCGAGCTCGGCCGCGCCTATCCCGAACTCGGCGACGAATTCACGCTGACCGCGATCGAACTGGGCTTCCTCACCGAACGGCGTCAGGCCTTCGAGAATCTCGCCAGCCGCGTCGACCTCGACGCGATCCGCGGCGTCGTCACCACGATGATCCAGACCGAGAAATACGGCACGCCGCTCGCCTCGGCGCTGCGCGTGCTGTCGGCCGAATTCCGCAACGAACGGATGATGCGCGCCGAGGAGAAAGCGGCACGGCTGCCGGCGATCATGACGATCCCGCTGATCCTGTTCATCCTGCCGACGCTGTTCATCGTCATCCTCGGCCCCGCCGCCTGCTCGATCAGCGACGCCTTCTAGGACCGAGGCACGGGCAAGCGCCTGCACCGCCGCGCGAAATGAGGACCGCTGTCCTCACCGCGCGGGCGGCGCTATCTCGCCGCGGCTCTGTCTCATCGTCGATCGATCAGCGCAAAATCCGAAACGGTCGGGCCTGATCGTTTCGATGAAGGTGTCCAACTTGTCCATGTTCGTCGCCGGACGTCACGCCGCTTTCGCTGCGGACGACGATGAACCAAGCGCCATCGCGCTCGTTATGCTTGCGTAACAGGGAGGCTCGGATGCTGTTCACCACTACGACGCAATTCGCCGCTTTGGCCTTGTGCCTTGTCGCAGGCTGGTTCTTCGGCCTCGCCAGCAGCAGCGGCGGGCGCAAGTGGAAGACGCGCTATGCCGACGAGCGCGAGGCGCATGCCGGCTATCGCAAGCAGGGCGATACCGCACTGGCCGAGGCCAACCGGCGCATCACCGAACTGGAGCGCGAGAACGACCGCCTCGCCCGCGCCGCAGAAACCGCGCCGGTCGCCGCCCCCGCCGCGCCGGTCGCCGCCGCGCCGACGCTCGGCGAGCGCATCACCGGCCGCGTCCGCCCGGTCAGCACCGTCCGCCCTGCCTATCCCGCGGGCAGCCGCCCGGGCTGGTTCGATTTCGGTCCGACCACCCGCCGCTAACGCCCATCTGCCTCGGATCGCTCGACTTCTCCGGAGGGATTGGGCAGGATCGGGGTATGGACACCACCCCACGCACCGGCGGCCAGATCCTCGTCGCGCAATTGCTCGCCCAAGGCTGTGAGCGGATCTTCACGGTGCCGGGGGAAAGCTTCCTCGCCGTGCTCGACGCGCTGCACGATACGCCGGAGATCGCGACGGTGGTCTGCCGACAGGAGGGTGGCGCGGCGTTCATGGCCTGCGCCGACGGCACGCTCGGCCACCGGCCCGGCATCGCCTTCGTCACCCGCGGCCCCGGCGCGACCAATGCCGCGATCGGCGTGCACGTCGCCCGGCAGGATTCGCAGCCGCTGATCCTGTTTGTCGGCGACGTCGATCGCGGCACCCGCGACCGGGAGGCGTTCCAGGAAGTCGACATGACCGCGATGTTCGCGCCGCTCGCCAAATGGGCGGCACGGATCGACGATGCGGCGCGCATCCCCGAATATGTCGCACGCGCCTATGCCGTGGCGATGAGCGGCCGGCCCGGTCCGGTCGTGCTCGCCTTGCCCGAGGACATGCTGCGTGACAGCGCCGAGGTCGCCGACCGGCCACGGGTCGAACGGTTGTCGCAGGGCTGCGACGAGGCGGGGCTGGAGCAGCTAGCCGATCTGCTCGCCACCGCCGAACGGCCGCTGGCGATCGTCGGCGGCGGCGGTTGGGACAATGTCGCGGCGCAGGATTTCGCCGCCTGGGCAGATCGCACCGGCATCGCCGTCGCCACCGCCTTTCGCCGGCAGGATGCGATCCCCAACGCTTGCCCCGCTTATGCGGGCAATCTCGGTTACGGCCCCAATCCGGCGCTGGTCGCGCGCGTCAAGGCCGCCGACCTGCTGCTCGTCGTCGGCGCGCGGCTCGGCGAGGCGACGACCGACGGCTATACGCTCATCACCCCCGATCATCCCGGCCAGCGGCTGATCCACGTCCATCCCGATGCGACCGAACTCGGGATGACCTATCGCACCGATCTGGCGATCTGCGCCGGCATGGCCGAGTTCGCCGAGGCGCTCGCGGCAATCGACGGCCCGCCGCATCCCGGCGGCGCCGAGGCGCATGCCGAATGGCTGGCCTGGTCGACCCCCGCACCCCGCGACGGCGTGGCGATGGATCTCGGCCCCTGCGTCGCGGCGATGCAAGCGGCGTTGCCGGCGGACACGATCCTGTGCAACGGCGCGGGCAATTACAGCGGCTGGTGGCACCGCTACTGGCGCTATACGGCGCCCGGCACGCAGCTCGCCCCGACCGCCGGCGCGATGGGCTATGGCGTCCCCGCCGCGGTCGCCGCCGCGCTGCGCTTTCCCGAGCGGCAGGTGGTCGCGCTCGCCGGCGACGGCTGTTTCCTGATGAACGGGCAGGAACTCGCCACCGCGGTCCAACACGATGCGCAGATGCTGGTGCTGGTGATCGACAATGGCGGCTACGGCACGATCCGCATGCACCAGGAGCGTGAATATCCCGGCCGCCTCCAGGCGACGACGCTGACCAACCCGGACTTCGCCGCGCTCGCCCGCGCTTATGGCTGCTGGGCGGAGACGGTCGAGCGGACCGAGGATTTCGCCCCGGCGCTGGCGCGGGCGCTCGACCGACGCGGGGTCCGCCTGCTCCATTTGCGCACCGACATCGCCGTGATCAGCAATGCGACGACGCTGGAAGCGATGGCGGCGCGGCGGTCCGCCTAGCCCCGCCCACGCGCGGCGCGGGTCGGCAGCACCAGCCGGTCGAGGAAGTTGCGCAGCTCGGTCATCCGCATCATCGGATCGAGCACCTGTTCGTCGAGTCCGAGCCGCCAGGCGAGATCGCGCCGCTCGGGCTCGCGGTGGAGGGCGTCGACCAGCACCGCCTGCTGTTCGACGTCGAGCCGGTCGCGCGCCATGCCGAGGTCGATCAACTCCTCCGCCTGCCGCCGCAGCGCCGCCGCGACCTCGCGCAGCGAGATTTCGGGGTGATATTGCACGCCCCAGAAGACGCCGCGGTCGTGCCGGATTTCCGCCGCCTGCACGTGGGTGACGCCGTTGGAGGCGAGCAGCGTCGCGCCGTCCGGCAAGGTCTCGACCTCGTCGCCGTGGATCGCCGGCACGTCGAACACCGGCGGCCGCCCGGCGAGCAGCGGGTGATCGACGCCGTCCGGCTGCCGGAAGATGCGGCGCGCGAAGCCGATCTCGCGCCGCGACCCCATCGCCCGCACCTGCCCGCCGGCGGCGACCACCGCGACCTGAAGCCCGGCACACGATCCGAACGCCGGCGTGCCCGACGCGAACACCGCGCGCATGAACGCGATCTCGCGCCGCGCCTCGGGCGTATCCTCATAAAGATGGAGCGGCGATCCGGTCAGCAACACCGCATCATAGCCGCCGAGCCCGGCGGGGATCCCGGCATCGGCGTCCGCCGGCTTGACCCGCTCGCACCGCGCCTCCGGCATCAGCCCGGTGAGCCGCTTGCAAAAGGTCTCGCCCGAACTGCGGCCGACGCTGTCGCGGCGTTCGGCGCGGGCAGCGGGGGGCTCACTTTCGGCGATGAGCAGCCGGAGTGGCGCCACTCAGCCGACCGGCTTGGTGACGACGGTCTTGCCCCGCTCGAGCAGGGCCTCGATCGCCTCGGTCTCTAATCGGCCGGCGGTGATGAGCGCCGCCTCCGGGGTCAGCGAAACGGCGACGCCGTCGGGTCCGTCGACGATGATCTCACCTTGGTCGTGGGTGACCGAGGACGGTTGGCTATAGGGCGGGGTCATTGGCCGTAAACCACTCACGACAAACGATGTTTCCCGCCGAAGCAAATAGTCCCCGGTGCCCGCCGCGGATCAGCGCAGCTTGTCGCTGCCGTTGATCAGTGCGGCCTTCTCGCCACTCGACATCGCCGCGGCATTGACGTCGGCGTCGTCGATCGCATCGGCCTGCTGCGCCGCGCTCTTGCGCTCCGCCTTGGCCTGATCCTCGAGATTGTCGGCGGCGCTCTCCATCGCATCGGCGCGATTGTCGGCGGCGGCCTTGACCTCGCTGCCGAGCTTGTCGTCACCCTTGCCGCCGCACGCTGCCAGCGACAGCGCCATCGCACCCGCGGCCAGCGCCATCATCGTCGTCTTCATATGCATCTCCCTTTTTCCATATGGAAAAGGCCGCCCCGAATTTGCGGGACGGCCCTTTGCCGGCAATCGATCAGGCGATCAGATATTGTCGCCGAGCGCGCCCTTGACGCTGCCCTTGAACTTCTCGCCCTTGCCTTCTGCCTGCTGGGCCCGACCCTCGGCGGCGAGGCTGGGGTCGTCATTGTGCTTGCCGATCGCTTCCTTGGCGTTGCCGATCGCTTCGTTCACGGTGCCTTTGATCTTGTCGGTGAGCTCGCCCATCAGGACCTCCTGCCGTTATCGTCAGCCCGCCAGCCGGGCCGCTTGATCTACGACAATACAACGGGTTCGGACCGGACCGGTTCCGTGACAAATCCGTCAGGGGGCGTCAGATCAGCCCGGCGAGCGGGCTCGACGGATCGGCATAGCGCCGCTGTCCCATGCGTCCCGCGCGATAGGCGAGCCGCCCCGCCTCGACTGCCGCACGCATCGCCGCCGCCATCATCACCGGGTCCTTCGCCTCGGCGATCGCGGTGTTCATCAGCACGCCGTCGCAGCCCAATTCCATCGCCACCGCCGCGTCGGAGGCGGTGCCGACGCCGGCGTCGACCAGCACCGGCACGCCCGCACCCTCGACGATCAGCCGGATCGTGATGCGGTTCTGGATGCCGAGCCCCGAGCCGATCGGCGCGCCGAGCGGCATGATCGCGACGGCGCCGGCATTCTCCAGCCGCTTCGCCGCGATCGGATCGTCGACGCAATAGACCATCGGCTTGAAGCCTTCGTTGGCGAGGATCTCGGTCGCGCGCAGCGTTTCGTGCATATCGGGATAGAGCGTCTTCGCCTCGCCCAGCACCTCAAGCTTGACGAGATCCCAGCCGCCCGCCTCGCGCGCCAGCCGCAGGGTGCGGATCGCGCTCTCGGCGTCGAAACAGCCGGCGGTGTTGGGCAGATAGGTGACCTTCTTGGGATCGATAAAGTCGGTCAGCATCGGCGCATTGGGGTCGCTGACGTTGACGCGACGCACCGCAACGGTGACGATCTCCGCCCCCGATGCTTCGAGCGCGGCGGCGTTCTGCGCGAAATCCTTGTATTTGCCGGTGCCGACGATCAGGCGAGAGCGGAAGGTCCGGCCCGCGACGGTCCAGCTGTCGTCGGCCACCGTCCGCGGGTGGTCGCCACCGCCGACGAAATGGACGATCTCGATATCGTCGCCGTCCTCGACCCACACCTCGGCGAGCGTCGAGCGCGGCACCACCTCGAGATTCCGCTCGACCGCCACCTTCTCCGGCACCAGCCCCAGTTCGGCGGCGAGTTCGGCGAGGCTCAGCCCCGCGTTGACGCGCTTGTGCGCGCCGTTGACCGTGATCGATACCGTTCCGTCGCTATGGGGCATAAGCTTGCAGGAGGCGCACGCCCCCATCCGTTCGGGCTGAGCCGGTCGAAGCCCCGCTCTCCCCTTCGGCCCGGTGCGACAGAGGAGAGCTGCCCTTCGACAAGCGCAGGGCGAACGGACTAAGGGTGATGCGCCGCACCTAGGCACACGATCTCTCCGGTTCAACCGAAAGCGACCCGATGACCGACACCATCTTCGTCCTCAACGGCCCCAACCTCAACCTGCTCGGCACGCGCGAGCCCGAGATCTACGGCGCCGACACGCTCGACGACATTGCCGGCCAGCTCGAGGATCGCGCCCAGGTGCTGGGGCTGGAGATCGACATGCGCCAGTCGAATCACGAAGGCCATCTGGTCGACTGGCTGCACGAGGCGCAGGCGCGCGGCGCGAAGGCGGTGATCCTCAACGCGGGCGCCTTCACGCACACGTCGATCGCGGTGCACGACGCGATCAAGGGCATCCGCACGCCGGTGATCGAGGTTCACCTCTCCAACCCCCACACCCGCGAGGAATTCCGCCACACCAGCTTCGTCGGGCGTGCGGCGAAAGGCACCATCGCCGGATTCGGAGCGCTGTCCTATACCCTTGCGCTTGAAGCGGCGGCGCGCTTCTGACAGGAGGCTCCCCCATGACCGACCAGACCAACTCCGGGGCCCCTGCGCAGAGCATGCAGGTTGACGTCAACCTCGTGCGCCAGCTCGCCGAACTGCTCGACGCCACCCACCTCACCGAGATCGAGGTGGAGGAAGGCGATCGCAAGATCCGCGTCGCGCGCAAGGCCGCCGCTGCCGCCGCACCGCTCCATTACGCCCCGCCGGCGGCGGCGCCCGCTCCCGCCGCGGCAGCGCCGCAGCCGGCCGCCGCCGAGGCCGGTGCGATGGCGCCGACGCTCGCCGCCGCCAATGCGGTCAAGTCGCCGATGGTCGGCACCGCCTATCTGTCCGCCGAGCCTGGCGCCAAGCCGTTCATCGCGGTCGGCAATGCGGTGTCGGCCGGCGACACGCTGCTGATCGTCGAGGCGATGAAGGTGATGAACCCGATCACCGCGCCGACCGCCGGCATCGTCCGCCAGATCCTGATCGAGAACGGCCAGCCGGTCGAATTCGACCAGCCGCTCGTGGTGGTCGAGTAAGGCATGCGCCCGATCAAGAAGCTGCTGATCGCCAACCGCGGCGAGATCGCGCTGCGCATCCACCGTGCTTGCCATGAGATGGGCATCACGACGGTCGCGGTCCATTCGACCGCCGACGCCGAGGCGATGCACGTCCGCCTCGCCGACGAGGCGATCTGCATCGGGCCGCCGGCAGCGACCGACAGCTATCTCAACATCCCCAACATCATCTCGGCCGCCGAGATCAGCGGCGCCGACGCGATCCACCCCGGCTACGGCTTCCTCAGCGAAAATGCCCGCTTCGCCGAGATCGTCGAGATGCACGACCTGCTATTCGTCGGCCCCAAGCCCGAACATATCCGCACGATGGGCGACAAGGTCGAGGCGAAGCGCACCGCCGGCGCGCTCGGCCTGCCGCTCGTTCCCGGCAGCGACGGCGCGATCAGCGACGTCGCCGAGGCCAAGGTGCTGGCGGACGCGATCGGCTATCCGGTCATCATCAAGGCGGCGAGCGGCGGCGGCGGTCGCGGCATGAAGGTGTGCACCGGCCCCGAGCATCTCGAAACGCTGATGCAGCAGGCCGGGACCGAGGCGAAGGCGGCGTTCGGCGACGCCACCGTCTACATGGAAAAATACCTGGGCAATCCGCGGCATATCGAATTCCAGGTGTTCGGCGACGGCAATGGCAACGCGATCCACCTGGGCGAGCGCGACTGTTCGTTGCAGCGCCGCCACCAGAAGGTACTGGAAGAGGCGCCCTCGCCGATCATCTCCGCCGAGGAGCGCGAGCGGATGGGCGGCATCGTCGCCAAGGCGATGGCCGACATGGGCTATCGCGGCGCCGGCACGATCGAGTTCCTGTGGGAAGACGGCGAGTTCTACTTCATCGAGATGAACACCCGGCTGCAGGTCGAACATCCGGTGACCGAGATGATCACCGGCCTCGACCTCGTCCGCGAACAGATCCGCGTCGCCGAAGGCCATCCGCTGACGCTGCGGCAGGAGGACGTCCAGTTCCGCGGCCATGCGATCGAATGCCGCATCAACGCCGAGGACCCGCGCACCTTCGCCCCCTCGCCGGGGCTGGTGAAGCAATATCACGCACCGGGCGGCATGCACGTCCGCGTCGATAGCGGCCTCTACGCCGGCTATCGCGTGCCGCCCTATTACGATTCGATGATCGCCAAGCTGATCGTCTACGGCACGACGCGTCAGGGCGCGCTGCGCCGCCTGCGCCGGGCGCTGGAGGAATTCGTGATCGAGGGCCCGACGACAACCATCCCGCTGCATCAGGCGCTGCTCGACGATCCCGAGTTCCAGGCGGGCAGCTATACGATCAAATGGCTCGAGGAATGGCTGGCCAAGCAGGACGCCTGATCATCCTCTGAACCGGAGCCGCAGCGCGATGATTGCGACCATTTATCACAATCCGCGCTGCGGCACCTCGCGCAAGACGCTCGCCCTGCTCGAGGAGGCGGGCGCGACGGTGACCGTGATCGAATATCTCAAACGGCCGCCGACCGTCGCCGACCTGTCGCGGCTCTACGCCCGTGCCGGCCTTACGCCGCGCGACGGGCTGCGGCTCAGCGAGCCGGACGGCAAGCGACTCGCCGACAGCGAGGCGGACGACGCGGCGATCCTCGAGGCGATGGCGATCAACCCCATCATCATCCAGCGCCCACTGGTCGAGACCGACAAGGGCGTCGTGTTGGCCCGGCCGCCAGAGGCGGTGCGGACGATCCTGTAGCCAGCGCCCGCCTGCCCGCCCAAGCAGCAAGCCGGCCTGACCTGCCCGTTTAACAAGCAGCAAATCGCTTCGAATCCCGGTTGCCCCGAAGGGTCAGGACTGGCACGTTTACTGCACCGCCCGCGCCAGACGCGCGGGATTTTCAGGGGGCGTATCGCGGTGAAGAAGGTCGAAGCCATCATCAAGCCATTCAAGCTGGATGAGGTGAAGGAGGCACTGCACGAGATCGGCGTGAGCGGCATCACCGTGACCGAGGCCAAGGGCTTCGGCCGCCAGAAGGGTCATACCGAACTCTACCGCGGCGCCGAATATGTCGTCGACTTCCTGCCCAAGGTGAAGCTCGAGGTGGTGGTCGAAGACGCCCTCGCCGACCGCGTCGTCGAGGCGATCGCCAATGCCGCGCAGACCGGCCGGATCGGCGACGGCAAGATCTTCGTCATCCCGGTCGAGGCAGCGCTTCGCATCCGCACCGGCGAGCGCGACGAAGCGGCGATCTGACAGCATCGTCATTTGACGCGGCGCAACATTCCATGTGAATGCGCCGCCGCGACGCAATTTCCTGCCCGGCATCGCCCGGGCCACGTAGCAGAGCAAGGGACCTGATATGGCTGCGACCGCCAACGACATCCTCAACAAGATCAAGGACGAAGAGATCGAGTGGGTCGATCTGCGCTTCACCGACCCGAAGGGCAAATGGCAGCATCTGACGATGGTCGCCGGCCTGATCGGCGAGGACGAGCTGACCGACGGCCTGATGTTCGACGGCAGCTCGATCGAGGGCTGGAAGGCGATCAACGAATCGGACATGGTGCTCAAGCCCGATCTCGACGCGGTCTACACCGATCCCTTCTCGGCGACGCCGATGCTGATCGTCTTCTGCGACGTCGTCGAGCCGTCGACCGGTGAACTCTATGCGCGCGACCCGCGCTCGACCGCCAAGCGCGCCGAGGCCTATCTCAAGACCACCGGGATCGGCGACACCGTCTACGTCGGCCCGGAAGCCGAATTCTTCATGTTCGACAACGTCCAGTTCGACACCAATTATGCGTCGTCCTACTTCAAGATCGACGATATCGAGCTGCCGACCAACACCGGTCGCGAATATGAGGGCGGCAACCTCGGCCACCGGCCGCGCGCCAAGGGCGGCTATTTCCCGGTCGCGCCGGTCGACAGCGCCGTCGACATCCGCGGCGAGATGGTCTCGACCATGCTCGAAATGGGCCTGCCCTGCGACAAGCATCACCATGAGGTGGCCGCTGCGCAGCACGAGCTCGGCCTGACCTTCGGCACGCTGACCACCACCGCCGACCGCATGCAGATCTACAAATATGTCGTGCATCAGGTCGCCCATGCCTATGGCAAGTCGGCGACCTTCATGCCCAAGCCGATCAAGGAAGATAACGGCTCGGGCATGCACACCCACTTCTCGATCTGGAACGGCAAGACGCCGCTGTTCGCCGGTGAGGGCTATGCCGGCCTGTCGGACATGTGCCTCTACTTCATCGGCGGCATCATCCGTCACGCCAAGGCGATCAACGCCTTCACCAACCCGACCACCAACAGCTACAAGCGGCTGGTGCCGGGTTACGAAGCGCCGGTGCTGCTCGCCTATTCGGCGCGCAACCGCTCGGCCTCGTGCCGCATCCCCTACGGCACCGGTCCGAAGGCGAAGCGCGTCGAGGTGCGGTTCCCGGACGCGATGGCCAATCCCTATCTCGCTTATGCGGCGCTGATGATGGCCGGGATGGACGGCATTCAGAACAAGATCCACCCCGGCGAGGCGATGGACAAGAACCTCTATGACCTGCCGCCCGCCGAACTGGCCCAGGTGCCGACCGTCTGCGGCAGCCTGCGCGAGGCGCTCGACAGCCTGGAAGCGGACCACGACTTCCTGCTCAAGGGCGACGTCTTCTCGAAGGATCAGATCGAGGCCTATGTCGAGATCAAGCGCGGCGAGGTCGCCCGCTGGGAGATGACGCCGTCGCCGGTCGAATATGACATGTACTATAGCGCCTGACCGCTGACCCGCACCGCGGTGGGGCCGACCCCCGCCGCGGCGCAAAAGGGCGGACAGGCCCGTCCGGATCGTCTACCAGAAGGCGCCCGCAACGCACGGGCGCCTTTGCTGTCCGGGGGGATCATGAGCCGTACATCTATCGACCGTCGCACGCTGATCGGCGCCGGCACGGCGCTCGCGGCCACGACCGCCCTCGCCGCGCGCGCAACGGCCGAACCGCCCGCCCCGGCCACGCTCGCACCGCGACCGCCGATGGGGTGGAACAGCTGGAACAGCTTCGCGACGACGATCAACGAGGCGCAGGCGCGCGAGACCGCGGCGATCATGCGCACGCAGCTGCTGCCCTTCGGCTACGACGTCTTCACCATCGACATCCAATGGTATGAGCCGGGTGCGTCGAGCTATACGTACAGCACCAGGCCGCAGCCGACGCTCGACGGCTATGGCCGGCTGCTCCCTGCCCCCAATCGCTTTCCGTCGAGCGCGGGGGGCAAGGGCTTCGCGCCGCTCGCCGCCGACGTCCATGCGATGGGGCTCAGGTTCGGCATCCACCTGATGCGCGGCATTCCGCGGCTGGCGGTCGAGCGCAACCTGCCCGTGCTCAATACCCGCTATCGCGCCCGCGACATTGCCGACACGGCGAGCATCTGCCCGTGGAACCCGGACATGTATGGCGTCGACATGCGCAAGCCCGGTGCGCAGGCCTATTATGACAGCGTCTTCGCGCTCTACGCGGGCTGGGGTGTCGATTTCGTCAAGATGGACGACATGAGCCGCCCCTATGATTCCCATGCGGCCGAGATCGAGGCGGCGCATGCCGCGATCCAGCATAGCGGCCGGCCGATCGTGCTCAGCCTGTCGCCGGGCGAAACGCCGGTGGCGCGCGCCGACCACGTCCGCCGCCATGCGCAGATGTGGCGGATCAGCGACGATTTCTGGGACGAATGGCCGATGCTGGAGGCGCAGTTCACGCGCCTCGAAAACTGGCATGCGGTCGACACGACGGGGGGCTGGCCCGATGCCGACATGCTGCCGCTCGGCCAATTGGCGCTCGGCGCACGGGCGACCAAATTCACTCCGGACGAGCAGCGGACGCTGATGACCCTGTGGTCGATCGCGCGGTCGCCGCTGATCATGGGCGGCGATCTGCGTCGGCTCGATGCGGCGACGCTGGCGCTGCTGACCAATCGGGCGGTGCTGGCGGTCAATCAGGCGAGCCGCGACAACCGCCCGCATTTCGTCGCGGACGGCACGCGCATCTGGTCGGCCCGCCCGATCACGGGCAGCGGCGTCTACGTCGCGCTGTTCAACACCACCGACAAGGCGCGCGAGGTGGCGGTGCCGCTGGCGATGCTCGGCCTCGCCGGATCGGCGGCGGCGGTCGATCTGTGGAGCGGCCGGTCGGTCGGCACCGCCAGCGACCAATTCCGCCAGACGATCCCGTCGCACGGCGCGGGCCTGTACCGGCTCGGCTGAGCCGCTCCCGAGTCGCCGGCCCCCACCAACGGACGGGCCGTCGCCGAATCAACGCGATACGCGGCCGCGCTGGACCTGACCGAATCGCCTTTGCATGATCGTCGCAAATCGATCGGGGGGCGATCATGGATGCCATTGCAGAACAATCCAGTCTCAGGCCGGAGCGGATCGCGCCGCCCAATGATGATGTCCGCGCGACGGTCCAGCACGTCCAGAAGATCGCGCTATGGATGCCGCGGGGGATCATCATCGTCTTCGTCGCGGTCCCGGTGCTCAGCGCCCTACTGCACGGTTCGATTGGCTGGGCCCTCTTTGGCGGCGTCATCAACTATCTGATTTCGCGACTGATCATCGCGGTTGTGACGCGTCTTTTCCTTCGTCCGACGATCAGGTTCCGCTATCGCGCCGCGGCGCAGACGCTGATGCGACAGGTCGATTCGCTTCCCGAACCGGCCAATCTGTCGATCAGCTGGTGGCAGGATACGCCCGGCGCCGCAGCGATCACCCGCGGGGGGCATGTCGTCATCACCGACTATGACACCGATTATCACCAGCTCTGGCTGAGCCGCGACCAGATCGTCCACGCCACGGTCGAACGCGAGGCGACGGTCTATACCGATACGCGGGAGGGCGGTCGGTTGACGCTCGGCGGCGTTTCGGGCGGCCTGTTCGGCGGCTATACGTTCGGCGGCAAGTCGCGGTCGGTGAGCACGACAATCGAGACCGCCTTCCTCGAAATCCGCTACCAGCTCGACCGCAACGGACCGGTCCGCACCTGCGTCATTCCGTTCGGCGAGGATCGCCGCTGCGCCGACGAGTGGCGCGCGACAATCGAGCGGCTCGAGGCCATCGCCTGAGCCGCCCGGTACCTATTTACTTCTGGCAGGCGACGATCGCGGTGACGACCGAGATCGTCTCTTCCGGGTCGCGGACGCGGACCGTATCGAGGCCAAGTTCCTTGGCGGGATAATCGTTGCCGCCCGGGAAGATGGCGTCGCCGATGAACATCATGCTATCCAGCGGAATACCGCTCTCGTCGCGCAGCTTCTTGAGACCATAGGCCTTGTCGACGCCTTCGCGCGTGATGTCGATCGAGGTGGCGCCGCCCATGTTGATCGACAGGCCCGGCAGGCGCTGCTTGAGATCGGCCTGGATGACCTTGCGCTTTTCGAACTTGGGGTCCCAATGCTCCTTTTCGGCGATCGGCGCTTCCTGGCCGAGCGCGGAGAAGGTGATCTGGCTGCCGCGATCCTCGATCCGCTCGCCCCAGGTCTTTTCCGGGGTGAAACCCGTCGCCGCGAGCGATTCGTCGAACGCCTTGAGGATCTTGGCCTTGGTCTCGTCGTCGAACAGCTCGGCGTAGACGGTGTTCCAGCTGCCGTCGCGATAGGTGTAGAGCTTGGTGCCGGTGGTCGGCATCAGCCACAGCTTGCTGAGATCGGCGCGCGCCGGCAGGCGGCTCGCGACCTGCTTCTGGAACTGCGGCCAGTCGCCACCCGAGATCACTGCGACATGCGCGACGCCGAGCAGGTCGGCGAGTGCCTCCCCCATCGGCTCCTGCAAGGGCTGCTTGCTCTCGGCCAGCGTTCCGTCGAGGTCGAAGGCAACCAGTTGTTTCATGCAACAGCTCCAATACGGGGAAAGATGATCGTGTCGATGGCGTGCGCGACGCCGTCCGCGTCATTGCCGCTCGTCACCGCATGAGCAATAGACTTTACCGGATCAGGCGCGTTTCCCATCGCGACAGAAAGGCCGGCGCGTTCCAACATTGGGACATCATTATATTGGTCGCCGAGTACCGCGATCGCTTCGAGCGGCTGATCGAAGGTCTTGGCGAGCGCGACCAGCCCTGCGCCCTTGTTGGCGGCGCGGGCGGTGACGTCGAGATAATAGACCTGGCTCTGCACGATCGTCGCATCGTCGCCATGCGCCGCCTTGCAGCGTTCGGCGAGGCGCGCGAGCATCGCCTCGTCGTCGCTGACGAAGGTGATCTTGTCGGCATGGTCGAGCAGCGCATCGAAATCGTCGGCGACGATCGGCTCCTGATTGGAGGCGCGCCGTTCGCTGTCGACATGCGCGCCGACGTCGGTCGAGGCATACCAAAGGTCGTCGGCGAAGACCCAGATGTCGGCGCCGCTGTCGGCGGCGATCCCCATCACGCCGCGCGTCACCGCCGCATCGACGCGATGCTGCTCGGCGATGCTGCCGTCCCGCCGGAAGATGATGCCGCCGTTGAACGCCGCCATCGGCGCGTCGATCGCCAGCTTTTCGGCGATCGGCATGATCCCCGACATCGGCCGCGCGCTGATCACGGTGAAGCCGATCCCGGCCTCCTCCAGCCGGCGCACTGCCGCGACGGTGGCCGGCGTGACCTGCTTGCTCTTGTCGACGAGCGTGCCGTCGATGTCCGACACGACGAGCCGGATCGGCGGTGCCTCACGGCTCACTGCGGCATCTCGACATGGCCGCCGAAGCCGAAGCGCATCGCCGACAGCACCTTGTCGCCGAACGTATGGTCAACCCGGCTGCGATAGCGCGCGAACAGCGATGCGGTGAGGACGTTGGCCGGCACCTTCTCTTCCATCGCGGCGTCGATCGTCCACTGGCCCTCGCCCGAATCGGCGACGCTGCCCGAAAAGCCTTCGAGCATGCCGTCCTTGGCGAGCGCGATCGCGGTGAGATCGAGCAGCCACGACGAGATGACGCTGCCGCGCCGCCAGACTTCGGCGATGTCGGTCAGGTTGAGGTCGAAGCGCTCGTCTTCGGGCAATTTGTCGCTGCTCTTCGACTTGAGGATGTCGAAGCCCTCGGCATAGGCCTGCATCAGGCCATATTCGATGCCGTTGTGAATCATCTTGACGAAATGGCCGGCACCGGCGGGACCGGCATGAATATAACCCTTCTCCGCCCGGGCATCGACCGCCTCGGCGACGCGCCCCGGCGTGCGCGGGATCGAGCCATAGCCGGGCGCAAGCGCGTCGAAGATCGGATCGAGCAGATTGACCGTCTCGACGTCGCCGCCGATCATCATGCAATAGCCGCGCTCCAGCCCCCAGACGCCGCCCGAGGTGCCGACGTCGACATAATGGACGCCCTTGTCGGCAAGCGCCTTGGCGCGGCGGATGTCGTCCTTGTAGAAGGTGTTGCCGCCGTCGATGATGATATCGCCGTCGCTTGCGCCCGCACCGATCGCCTGGATCGTCTCTTCGGTCGGGCCGCCGGCGGGCAACATCACCCACCAGATCGCCGGACTGCCGAGCTTGGCGCGCACGTCGTCGAGCGAATGCGCCGCCTCCGCGCCATCCTTGGCGAGAGCCGTCACCGCTTCGGCGCTGCGATCATAGGCGACCACCTCATGGCCGGCGTGCATCAGCCGGCGCGCGATATTGCCACCCATGCGGCCGAGGCCGATCAGTCCGATCTTCATGCTTGCTGTCCTGACACTGATTGTGATGTCGGTTAAACGGAGCGGTGGAGGATGAGTTGCGTTGCGCAACCTGCCGCACGCCGCCGAAGCTCGCCGCCGATCACAGCCCTGCCGCCGCGCCGCGACCATATCGCGGCGACGTCGGGCAGTGGCTGTGCGGGAAACCGGTGTATCCGCACCGGGCGGTCGCCCCGCCCTGGATCAGGACGGGGCGGCGGATCATGCCGTTGCCGGCTGCTTGGCGGCGATCGATCCGAGCAGATCGTCGAACGCCTTGGCGAAGGAGGCGACGCCCTGCTCGACCAACGTATCGGTCACGCCGGTCAGGTCGAGGCCAAGCCGGTCGACCTCGGCCAGCACGCGGCGGGCGTCGTCGACATCCTGTTCGAGCGTCGGCGCGACGGTGCCGCGTTCGCGGAAGGCGTCCATCGTCGCCGGCGGCATGGTGTTGACCGTGTCGCGGCCGATCAGCGTGTCGACGTAGAGCGTGTCGGGATAGGCCTTGTCCTTGACCCCGGTCGAGGCCCACAGCAGCCGCTGCGGCTGCGCGCCCTTGGCGGCGAGCGCCTGCCAGCGCTCGGACTTCTCGAAGTCGAGAAACCATTGATAGGCCATCTTGGCATTGGCGATCGCCACTTTGCCGCGCAGCCCCTTCAGCGTGTCCGCCTCGGGATCATTGTCGGCGACGCGGCGGTCGATCTCCTTGTCGATCACCGCGTCGATGCGGCTGACGAAGAAGCTGGCGACGCTGGCGATGCGGTCGATCGGCTGGCCCTGGCGGACGCGCTCTTCGAGGCCGGTGGCATAGGCCTCGGCGACGCGGATATAGGCCTCCTGCGAGAAGAGCAGCGTGACGTTGACGTTGATGCCCTTGGCAATCGTCGCGCTGATCGCCGGCGCGCCGGCGGGCGTACCGGGGATCTTGATCATCAGATTGGCGCGGTCGACCGCGTGCCACAGCTTCTCCGCCTCGGCGATCGTCGCGTCGGTATCGTCGGCGATGTACGGCGAGACTTCGAGGCTGACATAGCCGTCCTTCGAGTCGAGCCGGTCATACACCGGCTTGAGCGTCTCGGCCGCGGCCTTGATGTCCTGAATGGCGAGATGCTCGTAGCGATCGATCGTCGCCGCGCCGGGATTCTCCTTGTCGAAGGCGGCGAGCGTCTCGTCATAGGCATCGCCATGCCCCATCGCCTTTTCGAAGATCGACGGGTTGGAGGTGACGCCGGTCAGCGAATCCTCCTTGACCAACGTCTCGAGGCCGCCGGCCTCGAGAAACTTGCGATCGACGAAATCGAGCCAGACCGCGGTGCCCGCGGCGCTCAGGTCGTTGAGCTTACCCATTGTTGCTCTCCAGCATTTCGCGCGCCACCTTGACGACATTGTCGAGGGTGAAGCCGTATTTGTCCTGCAGCTTCGATATGGGGGCGGAGGCGCCGAACGTCGACATGGTGATCGTACGCCCCTTGAGGCCGACATAGCGATGCCAGCCCATCTCGCCCGCCTGCTCAACCGCGAGGCGCGAGGGCACCGACGACGGCAGCACGCTTTCCTTATAGTCTTCCGACTGGAGCTCGTAGCGATACCAGCTCGGCATCGAGACGACGCGGCTCTTGATGCCGTCCGCCGACAGCTTTTCGTGCGCCTGCACGACCAGCGACAATTCGCTGCCCGTCGCGATCAGGATCACCTCGGGCGTGCCTTCGCAATCGGCGAGGACGTAGCCGCCCTTGAGCGTGCCCTCGGCCGAGGCATATTTGCTGCGGTCGAGCGTCGGCAGCGCCTGGCGCGAGAAGATGAGCGCGGTCGGGCGGCTGGCGTCCTCCAGCGCGGCGCGCCAGCTGTAGGCGACCTCGTTGGCATCGCCCGGACGGATCGTGTCGAGGCCGGGGATCGCGCGCAGCGTCGCGAGATGTTCGATCGGCTGGTGGGTCGGGCCATCCTCACCGACGCCGATCGAATCATGGGTGAACACCCATACGCTGGCCAGCTCCATGATCGCCGACAGGCGGATCGGCGCGCGCATGTAATCGGCGAAGACGAGGAAGGTCGAGCCGTAGCCGCGCACGTGCGACAGCGTCATGCCGTTGACGACGCCGCCCATGCCGTGCTCGCGCACGCCGAAGTGGAAGTTCTGGCCGCCGTAATTGTTCGCCTCGAACGAGGGCGCGCCCTTGATGTCGGTCTTGGTCGACGGCGAGAGATCGGCCGAACCGCCGATCAGCCACGGCACCCGCTTGGCGAGCGCGTTGAGCACCTTGCCGCCCGAATCGCGGCTCGCCATGCCCTTTTCGTCGGCGGGGAAGTCGGGAATGTCCGCATCCCAGCCCTCGGGCAGCTCGTCCTTGAGCATCAGCGCGAGCTCGGCGCCGAGCTCCGGATTGGCCTCGCGATAGCGCGCGAAGGTCGCTTCCCATTCCTCGCGCAGCGCGCCGCCGCGCCCGGCGATCGCGTCGTGGAAATGCTCGGCGACGCCTTCGGGGATGTAGAAATCCTTGTCCTCGGGCCAGCCATAGGCCTTCTTGGTGGCGCGGACGTTATCCTCGCCGAGCGGCTCGCCATGCGCCTTCTCGCTGCCCGCCTTGGGGCTGCCCCAGCCGATCACCGAATGGACGACGATGAAGGTCGGCTTGTCGTCGGTCGCCTTGAACGTCTCGATCGCCTTTGCGAAGGCCTTGGTGTCGTTGGCATCGTCGAGGTGGATGACGTTCCAGCCATAGGCCTGGAAGCGCAGCCCGACATCCTCGTCGAAGGCGAGATCGGTGCCGCCCTCGATCGAGATATGGTTGCTGTCGTAGATCCAGCAGAGATTGGACAGCTTGAGGTGACCGGCGAGGCTGGCCGCCTCGGCGGCCACGCCCTCCATCATGTCGCCGTCGCCGCACAGCGTATAGACGTCATGGTCGAACAGCGTGAACTCGGGACGGTTGTAGCGCGCGGCGAGCCAGCGCTCGGCGATCGCCATGCCGACCGAATTGGAGCAACCCGCACCCAGCGGCCCGGTCGTCGTCTCGACACCGGTGGTATGGCGGAACTCGGGATGGCCCGGCGTGCGCGACGACAGCTGGCGGAAGCCCTTGAGATCGTCGAGGCTGAGCGCCGGGCGGCCGGTCTTGTTGCCGTCCGCGTCGATCTCCTCGATCCCGGCGAGGTGGATCAGGCTGTACAGCAGCATCGAGGCGTGGCCCACCGACAGCACGAAGCGGTCGCGGTTGGGCCAGTCGGGCTTGGCCGGATCGTAGCGCAGGAATTGCGACCAGAGGGTGTAGCCGACCGGGGCGAGCGCCATCGGCGTGCCGGGGTGACCCGAATTGGCTTTCTGCACCGCGTCCATCGACAGGGTGCGGATGGTATCGATGGTGAGGCGTTCCAGCGAACCGTCTTCGTGGATCGCGGTGTTGGTATCGGTCATGGGATTAAAGGCCCTCGCTCTTACCCTGCGTCGAACGCCTGCACGCCCGATCTGTTGCGGTACGGCAGGCCTTAGCCGGAGTAATCCCCCCGTTCCAGCCGCGAAACGGTCCCGTTTTGCGCAAAATAGGCGGCATCGACTTCGTCGAGGAACAGGCCGTGGCCGAGCACGCCGGGGATCGCCGCCAAACGCGACGCCACCGTGCGCGGATCGCCGAGATCGATCCGGCAGTCGGCAATATAATTCCCGTTATCCGTGACATAGGGCTCATGCTCACCGCCGCGCAGCACCGCCCCCGCGCCCAGCGCCGCGAGCACCGAGGCGCGCGCGAACGGCAAGATCTCGACCGGCACCGGCGGCCCTGCGTCGATCGCGGCGACGCGCTTGCTGCCGTCGGCGATGACGACCATCCGGTCGGAGGCGGCGGCGACCACCTTCTCGCGCAGCATCGCGCCGCCGCCGCCCTTGATCGCGAAGAACCGCGGGTCGATCGCATCGGCGCCGTCGATGGTCAGGTCGAGCCGCGGCACGTCGGCGAAGTCGAGCATTGCGATGCCGAGCCGCCGGGCAAGCGCCTCGCTGGCGCGCGACGTGGCGACGGCGTGGATGCGCAGCCCCTGCGCGACATGCGCGCCGATCGCTTCGATCGCATGGGTGGCGGTGGAGCCGGTGCCGAGCCCGACGAGCATGCCGTCGACGACCTCGGCCGCCGCCGCCGCGCCGGCAAGCGCCTTGTCCCGATCATCCGTCATGTCCCGATCCTTCCCGCACTGCGACAATTTGCGACATTAATAACGCGGCACTCGGGTTGCATTTCCGCCGCGTTCGCCGCCAATGGGCCAGCAAGAGCAACCAATCGTCGGGCCGCGCATTGTCGCGCTGGTCCCGGCTGCGCGAGCCGAGATACCATCCGGGTGACATACTTGACGACATTTGCGTTTCGGGGCCGCCGGTTGGGTGCCGGCACGGCGGTCGCCGCAGTGATTCTCAGCCTCGCCGCCTGCGGCGGGGGCGGTGATTCGAACGCCAAGGGCAAGGGCGGCGCAGGCGGTCCCGGCAAGGGTCCGACCACGGTCGGCTATGTCGTCGTCCAGCCGACGCAGGCGGCGATGGTCACCGAACTGGCGGCGCGTACCAACGCCTATGAAAGCTCGGACGTCCGGCCGCAGGTCAACGGCATCATCCGCCGCCGCTTCTTCACCGAAGGCTCGCTGGTGAAGCGCGGCGAGCCGCTCTACGAGATCGACCCCCGCCTCTACCGCGCCGCGGTCAACGAGGCGCAGGCCAATCTGCAAAGCGCGCGCGCCAATCAGGAAGCGCAGCGCGTGCAGGCCGAACGCTACAAGCCGCTCGCCGCGATCCAGGCCGTGTCGCAGCAGGAATATACCAACGCCGTCGCCACCGCGCGACAGGCGACCGCCTCGGTCGCGCAGACCAGCGCGGCGCTGGAGACGGCGCGGATCAACCTCAAGTTCACCACCGTGCCGGCGCCGATCAGCGGCCGGATCGGCCGGTCGCTGTTCACCGTGGGCGCGCTCGTCTCGGCGAGCCAGACCGATCCGCTCGCGCAGATCCAGCGGCTCGATCCGATGTTCGTCGACATCCAGCAATCCGCCGCCGACATGCTCGCGCTGCGCCGCAGCCTGTCGCAGAACGGCATCGTCCCGACGCGCGCGCAGGTCCGCCTGACGCTCGAGGACGGCAGCGACTATGGCCAGACCGGCAGCGTCGAATTCTCCGAAGCCCTGGTCAACACCGAAACCGGCACGGTGACGCTGCGCGCCAGCATCCCCAATCCGCAAGGGTTGCTGCTGCCCGGCATGTTCGTCCGCGCCAAGTTCGCGCAGGCGATCAACCAGCGCGCCTTCCTCGTGCCGCAGGAGGCGCTGAGCCGCGACGCCAAGGGCAATGCGACGGTGATGCTGGTCGGACCGAACAACAAGACGGTGCAGAAGTCGGTCACCGCGTCGCGCACGCAGGGACGCTATTGGGTGGTGACGAGCGGGCTCAACCCCGGCGACAAGATCATCACGCAGGGGCTCAACAACCTCAAGCCCAACGCGCAGGTCAAGGCGGTGCCGGCGAACAGCCCGCAGGTGGTCAAGCCGCCGCAGGGCAAGGACGCACAGCAGGGTAACACCCAAAGCAAGGCGGGCTGACCCCGTGATCAGTCGCATCTTCATCGATCGCCCGATCTTCGCCTGGGTGCTGGCGATCATCGTCATGCTCGCCGGCGTCGGCTCGATCCTCAGCCTGCCGATCGCGCAATATCCCGACGTCGCGCCGCCGCAAGTCTCGATCCGCGCGACCTTCCCCGGCGCGAACGCGCAGACGCTGCAGAATTCGGTGACGCAGGTCATTGAACAGCAGCTGACCGGCATCGACGGCCTGCTTTATTTCAGCTCCTCCTCGTCGAGCCGCGGCCAGGTGACGATCACCGCGACCTTCGAAAAGGGCACCGATCCCGACATCGCGCAGGTCCAGGTGCAGAACCAGGTGCAGCAGGGCGTCGCGCGCCTGCCGCAGCAGGTGCAGCAACAGGGTCTCGTCGTCCGCAAGTCCAACCCGGACAATCTGCTGATCGTCGGCGTCTATGACGAGACCGACCAGCGCACCAACATGGACGTGTCAGACTATCTCGTCTCCAATCTGCAGGACCCGCTCGGGCGCGTGCAGGGCGTCGGCGACGTCAACGTCTTCGGCTCGCAATATGCGATGCGCATCTGGCTCGATCCGGCGCGGCTGGCGAGCTATTCGCTGATCCCGAGCGACGTCACCACCGCGATCCAGAACCAGAATACCGAGGTCGCCGCCGGCGAGATCGGCGGCCTGCCGTCGAGCAGCGAGCAGATGCTCAACGCCACCGTCACCGCCCAGTCGCGGCTCCAGACGCCCGAGCAATTCCGCCAGATCATCGTCAAGACGCTGCCGACCGGCGCCACCGTGCGCCTGTCCGACGTCGCGCGGATCGAGCTCGGCGCGGAAAGCTATGCCTCGGTCAGCCGGATCAACCGCCATCCCGGCGCGGGTATCGCCGTGCTGCTCGCCCCCGGCGCCGACGCGCTGGCGACCGCCGAACTGGTCAAGGCGGAGGTGGCGCGCGTCGCCAAGACCTTCCCGCCCGGCCTCAAGGTCGCTTATGCCAACGACACCACCGCGTTCATCCAGCTGTCGATCGAAGAGGTGGTCAAGACGCTGATCGAGGCGGTGATCCTCGTCGTCATCGTCATGTTCGTCTTCCTGCAGAGCTGGCGCGCGACGCTGATCCCGACGATCGCCGTGCCGGTGGTGCTGCTCGGCACCTTCGCGGTGTTCAAATTCGCCGGTTTCTCGATCAACACGCTGACCCTGTTCGGCCTCGTCCTCGCCATCGGCCTGCTCGTCGACGACGCGATCGTCGTCGTCGAGAACGTCGAGCGGTTGATGGAAGAGAATCCGGAGATGAGTCCGCGCGAAGCGACGATCGAGTCGATGAACGAGATCACCGTCGCGCTGATCGCCATCGCGCTGGTGCTGTCGGCGGTGTTCCTGCCGATGGCCTTCTTCGGCGGCTCGACCGGGGTGATCTACCGGCAATTCTCGCTGACCATCGTCGCGGCGATGGTGCTGTCGGTGCTCGTCGCGCTGATCCTCAGCCCGGCGCTCACCGCCTCGCTGCTCAAGCAGAAGGCGCAGGAGGCCGACGAGGCACAGGGCTTCAAGCGGCGGTTTCCGCGCGTCGCCGGCTGGGGGACCAAGGCCTCCCACTGGTTCAACACCAATTTCGATCGCGGCGTCGAGCGCTACACCAATGCGGTGCGCGCGGTGGTCGATCGCAAGTGGCTGTTCCTGCTGATCTATGTCGGCGTCGTCGCGCTGTTGGCGATCCTCTTCCTGCGGCTGCCGACCGGCTTCCTGCCGACCGAGGACCAGGGGTCGGCGATCGTCCAGTTCCGCCTGCCGGCCGGCGCGACACAGGCGCGGACGCTCCAGGTGCAGAAGCAGGTCGAGAATTACTTCGTCCAGAACGAGGGCAAGAACAGCTCCGTGCTGTTCACCGTCGCCGGCGGCGGTTCGGGTTCGGCCGGGCAGAATACCGGCCAGGGCTTCCTCAACTTCGTCGACTGGTCGGAACGCAAGGGCAAGGAGAACACCGCCGACGCGATCACCGGCCGCGCCTCCGCCGCCTTCCGCGGGCTGCGCGATGCGCAGGTGTTCGCGCTGGTGCCGCCGGCGGTGCGCGGGCTCGGCCAGTCGGACGGCTTCACGATGGAGTTGCAGAACACCGGCGGCCTGTCGCAGCAGCAGTTCAACGACGCGCGCGACAAACTGCTCGCCATGGCCAATGCCGATCCGGTGCTCGCCTCGGTCCGTCTCACCGAATTGCCCGACATCGCGACGCTGCGCGTCGACATGGACCAGCAGAAATTGTCGGCGCTCGGCCTGACCCAGAGCAACGCCAATGCGACGCTGACCACCGCCTGGGGCGGTACCTATGTCAACGACTTCATCGACCGCGGCCGCGTCAAGCGCGTCTACGTCCAGGGCGACGCACAGTATCGCGCCGAGCCCGAGGATCTGAAGGACTGGTTCGTCCGCGGTTCGAACGGCCAGATGGTGCCATTCTCCTCCTTCTCGCGCACCGGCTGGGCGACCGCGCCGACGACGCTTTCCCGCTTCAACGGCATTTCGTCGTTCGAATATCAGGGTTCGGCGGCGCCGGGCAAAAGCTCGGGCGACGCGATGGCGCGGATGGCGGAGCTGGCCGCGAAGATCCCCGGCACCTCGGTGAGCTGGGCCGGCCTGTCCTATCAGGAACGGCTGTCGTCGGGGCAGGCGCCGCTGCTCTACGGTCTGTCGATCCTCGTCGTCTTCCTCTGCCTCGCGGCCTTGTATGAGAGCTGGTCGATCCCGTTCGCGGTGCTGCTCGTCATCCCGCTCGGGCTGATCGGCGCGATCGCCTTCGTCACGCTGCGCGGGCTGACCAACGACGTCTATCTCCAGATCGGACTGCTGACGACGATGGGTCTCGCCGCCAAGAATGCGATCCTGATGATCGAGTTCGCCGAACAGGCCGAACGCAAGGGTGCGCGCGTGTTCGACGCGGCGCTGGAAGCCGCGAAGATCCGCCTGCGGCCGATCCTGATGACCAGCTTCGCCTTCATCTTCGGCGTGCTGCCGCTGGCGATCTCGACCGGGGCGGGCGCGAACAGCCGCATCGCGATCGGTACCGCGGTGATCGGCGGGATGCTCTCGGCGACCTTCCTCGCGATCTTCTACATTCCGCTGTTCTTCGTGCTGGTCCGCCGCGGCGTGCGCGACGGGCTCGCCAAGATGCGTGGTCGTCCGACCGGGCATCAGGGCGGCAAGGTCGACAAGGAACCGCCTGCCCCGCCGATGCCGCCCGCCGAGCCGGAGCCTGCCCGATGAGCCGCCCGATCCTCGCCGCGGCGCTCGCCGCGACCGCACTCGCGGGCTGTTCGATGGAGCCCAAATACGTCCGGCCGGAGATGCCGGTGCCGACCTCCTGGCCGGTCGGCGACGTCTACCTGAAGCAGAGCGAAGCGGCGCTTCCCGCCTTCACCTATCGCGACATCTTCAAGGATCCGCGGCTTCAGACCCTGATCGATCAGGCGCTGGTCAACAATCGCGACCTGCGGGTCGCCGCCGCCAACATCACTGCGGCGCGCGCGCAATATCGCATCCAGCGCGCGGACCTGTTCCCCGCGGTCGATGCGACCGGGCGCTATTCGCTGTCGGGCGGCGGCAATGGCGTGCGCAATACCGCGAGCAGCGGCAGCACCAACACGGGCACGGGCACGAGCACCGGCAATACGGGCACCGGGACCGGAACCGGCACGGGGGTCGGCACCGGGACGGGATCGACCGGAACGGTGACGACGACCAGTTCGAGCAACAGCGCCTTTTCCGCGCAGCTCGGCGTCACGGCCTTCGAGCTCGATCTGTTCGGCCGCGTCCGTTCGCTGTCGCGCGCCGCGCTCGATCGCTATTTCGCCACCGAGGCCGCGGCGCGGGCGACACGGCTGACGCTGGTCGGGGACATCGCCGACGCCTGGCTGACCTATGCCGCCGATCGCAGCCTGCTCAAGGTGGCGCAGGATACCGCGACCAGCGCGCAGACCAGCGTCCGCCTCACCCGCGCCCGGCTGGAGGGCGGGATCAGCGCCCGCACCGACGTGCGTCAGGCCGAACAGATCCTCGAAACCGCCAACGCCGATCTCGCCGAGCAGCGGACGTTGGTGGCGCAGGACGTCAACGCACTGCAACTGCTCGTCGGCGCGCCGATCGACCCCGCGCTGCTGCCGGCATCGATCGATCAGGCGCAGGCGACGATCGCGACATTGCCGGCGGGGCTGGACAGCGGCGTCTTGCTGCGTCGACCCGATGTCGTGCAGGCGGAATATACGCTGCGCGCCTATAATGCCGAGATCGGCGCGGCGCGGGCGGAGCTGTTCCCGCGTATCTCGCTGACCGGGCTGGTCGGGTTCGCGAGCACCGCGCTGCGCACGCTCTTCGCCGGCGGGGCGTTCAGCTATTCGGCGGCGCCGTCTATCAGCTACCCGATCTTCCAGGCGGGCGCGGGCCGCGCCAACGTCCGCTATACGCAGGCGCAGCGCGACGCGGCGCTCGCCACCTACGAAAAGACGATCCAGACCGCCTTCCAGGAGACGGCCGACGCGCTCGCGCGGCAGGGCACGATCGCCGACCAGTTGCGCGCGCAGACCAATTTCCAGGTCGCCGCGGCGGATACGCTGCAACTGGTCAACGCGCGCTATCAGGGCGGCATCGACACCTTCCTGTCGAGCCTCGACGCGCAGCGCTCGCTCTACACCGCGCAGCGCACGCTGATCACGACGACGCTGACCGGCGCGAGCAACCGGGTGACGCTGTACCGCGTGCTCGGCGGCGATTCGACACTGGACGCGCGGGCGAGCGGCCCGGTGCCGGTGACTCCGACCGGTGTGCCGCGACCCGACTGATCCCTCGCCGACGGTGCAATCGCCTTTCGACAATCCGGCTGTATCAGGCATATAGACGCGGCCTGATCCAGCCGGAGCGTTCCCGATGAGCCATACGATCCGCCGCTTCCGCCCGACCGACGATGCGGCGATGCTCGCCTTCGCCGCGACGCTGCCCGAACATGATCTGCTCTTCCTTGGCCGCGACCTGCGCCACGAGCGCGTCATCGAGGCATGGCAGCAGGCGGTGGGCGAAGGCTGGATCGACAGCCTCGTCGCGGAGGACGACGGGCGGATCGTCGCGACCGGCGCGCTGGTGCGCGATCCGCTCGGGTGGAGCGGCCATGTCGGCGAGATCCGGCTGCTCGTCGCCCCCGACCGCCGCGGCGCGGGGCTCGGCGGCGACCTGCTCGAGGCGCTGCTCGCGATCGCCCATGCGCACGGCCTCGCCAAGCTGAGCGCGACGATGACGCCCGACCAGACCGCCTCGATCGCGCTGTTCGAGGGGCTGGCGTTCCGACGCGAGGCGCTGCTCACGGATCATGTCAAAGGTCGCGATGGCGTCGCCCATGACCTGCTGATCCTGGCGCGGGCGGTGCCGACGGCCTGATATCGCCGCGGAGGGCGGCCTTCCGCTTTTGCCGACAGGTGGCCGATACCCCGGCCCGCCCGGCGGGGCCGGAGCAGACATTCACCCGAGGAGGCGAAGCCGTGCGAAGCTTGCCCCCCGGGAATAACGCGAAACTCAGCCTTGGTCGGGCTTGCCCCCGCGCAGCGGTGCGACCGCCTCGCGGCCGAACTGCATGATCAACTCGCCCATCTCACGCGCCTGGTTCATCGATCGCTGGCCCTGTTCGCGCAGATATTCGCCCTGGATGCGCATCACCTCGCTGAGGTCCTTGGCCTTGGCGGCTTCACGCATCGCGTCGAACGCCTCGCGCGAATTCTGCTCGGCCTGTTCGATGATCTTGAGGCCGATCGCCGCGCCATTGTCGGCGGCCTTCTGGCCCGAGGCGCGCATCGCCTCGCCGGCGCGACGGGCGGGATCGATGACATGTTCGGCGAAGCCGGCGCGTGCGGTTTCGGCGGCATCACGCATCGCATCGGCACCCTGCGCGGCGCCCGCGCCTGCATTATCCTCGGCCATCAGTCGCAATCCTCTCATCTTGGGACGACGGATCGGTCGTCCGTTCAGTTACCAGTCTGTGAACGTGTGATAGGGAGCTTGGCTCCGGCGCCGCGACCCGTGTTGGCGTATCCGCGCGTCGGCAGAAGGCAAGGCGTATGTCGACGAATCAAGACCCCATCCCGCCCCGGATCCGCGCGGAACTGCTGCAACGCGCGATCGGCCTCGGCGAGGAGCTCATCCGCCTGTCCGACGATCTCGGCCTGACCGTCGCCGGGCTGCACGTCTGCCAGGGCGTCGAGATGATGCGCGAAGAGGCCGACCGGCTGCTCGGCGAGGGATAGGAGCGGGCATAGCGCGCCGCCCCAGGCTAGGCCGCGGCGATGCAGCGCAGGGTCAGCATCACCCCTTCGTCGGTGAGCGCGACCGGGCAGGCTTCGGGCGCATGCGGGTCGCAGCGGATCACGTCGCGCGCGGCGAGCGCGAGCAGCCAGCGCCGGCCGACGGTGTGGCGCACCCCCGCCTCGGCCAGCAGGGTACGGCCGTCGATCACCCGCCCTTCCTCATAGGCGATGAACAGGATCAGCAGCAGGTCCCATCCCGGCTCGCCGAACAGTTCGGCGAGCGAGCCGGCCGCCGCATTGCGGCTGCGACGCTGGGCAAGCAGCGCGCGGGCACGTTCGGCGTCGTCGGGCTCCTCCGGTCCGGTGAGGGCGGTGGCGACGATCTCGCCGCGCCCCAGCGCGACCAGCGCGCGCAGGCGCGAAATCGCAGCGGCGAGCCGTTCATGGCTTTCGCGGTCGCGTTCGGGCCAGCGCCACAGACGGATATCCGGCGTCATTGCGACTCAGCGTCCGCAGGCCGCACCGGCGACCAGTCGCGATCGCTGCCGAACAGCGCCAGACGGTGGCGGTGGCGGATCACGCCGAGCGCGAGCAGCACCAGCATCGGATAGGCGATCTTGGCGCTCGCGCCGGCATACATCCACGGCACGAGCGTGGGATCGAGCGCCTTGACGCCGTGGATCGCGATGGTGAGCAGGTGCAGCGCGCTGACGTAGAGCGGCCAGAAGCGGTCGGCGCGCAGCGCGATGCCGACCAGCGCGAGCAGGACGAGACAGTCGATCGCCAGGATGCGCAGATGCACGGTGTGATAGCTGACGTTGGGCTGGAAAGGCAGCAGGAAGGTCATCGTCGCGCCCCCCAGGAAGACCGCCGCGGTCCAGCGTTCGGGCGCGCCCCCCGCCGCCAGGGCATAGAGGCACGCACCGAACAGGATCAGATTGAAGACGAGGATATGTGTCATGACTTGGCCGGCCAAAGGAGCGATCTGGTGGCCAAGCCATGACACTCAGGCGGCGACGCGCAGATGACTGGCATCGACGCCCGACGGGATGACATCCGGCTTCGGCTGTTCATCGCCGAAACTGGTCTCATACCCGATCTGGCGACCAAGTTTCTCGATGACGCGATGGCCGGCGACCGTATGGCCGCGCGCTGCGCCGATGGCGAGGATCGCCTGGCCGAATACCTCGAACGCCTGCTGCCCGGCGATCGCCGGCAGTCTGGCGGCGCTGCGGGCGCGGGGCAAGGCGGCGAGCAGTTCGCCGCCGGTGGCGAAGGCCTCGTCGAGCTGCGTTTCGAGCCGCCACAACAAGGCGGCGACCGCATCGGCGGCGAGTTCGGCATTGGCATAGACGGGATTGTTCTGCGACATGACCACCCTTCCCCCTGCGCACCCCGGTCGGGGCGCCTGCTGTAGGTCAGGACAGGCGCTGCGTGATCGCCGCGATCAGGCCGGTGAGGACCTGGAGCCCGGTCATCAACATGCCGAACCCGATGGCGATGCTGATGGCGATGGCGGGTATCCAGATCAACCGGCCGCCGATCGTCAGATCATTGCCCCGCTGTCCCTTCCGCCGGATGGGCATCGATAGTCCCGGGAAGCGCTGCGCTGGCAATCGCTCCCCGGAACCCCCCGGTGCCCTGACGATCCTGTCGTCCGGCGTCACCGGCATTGGCGGATCGGCGGGGGGATCGGCTAGCCGTGCAGAATGCCCCCCCATTTTATCGGGGGCGTCGGCGGGCGTGTCGGAGGCGTCTTCATGCGCGGCGAGCTGGAGCGCGGCGTCGCGGCGATTGCGCGCGCCGAGCACCTTGACCGCCTCGGTCAGATATTTGTCGACGGTGCTCTTTTCGATGCCGAGTTCCTCGGCGATCTCCTTCGACCCCTTGAGTTCACGCACGCCGCGAAGGCATTCGCGGTGGCGGCGCGTCAGGCGGTGGAACGGAATAGCGTCAGTCACACTCCCCTGTCTCGCGGGACGCGCGGCGACGCAAGCGCTTGCTTGGCGGCCGCGGCGATTTCGTGCGCCACGGTGGCCGGACGGTCACGTCCGCTCAACGCATTGGGTGTGGGGGGTAATTTAATAGGGTGCCGCGGAGCGAATCGCCCCGCGGCGGGGCGGCCGTCACTCGTGCGCCGGCTTGGCCTTCTTGCGTCCAGGCTTGTTCGCCTTCTTGCCGCGACGGGTGGCGACGGGGGTCGCCTCGGCGCGCAGCAACGGCACCGCGATCGCCGCGGCGGCGCCGACCAGGATCGTTCCGCCGATCGCCAGCCAAGCCGCGGTGCCGAGGCCACCCGGCTGCGGACGCGGCGGCTTGGGCTTGGGCGCCGGCTTGGGCGGCGCGGCCTCGTCGTGATGCACTGGGCCGGCATGTTTCATCGCGGAACTGGGGATATGGGACATGGCTGATCCTTTCTGGCCGATCCAACCCCATGGCGCGATGCAATGTTCCGCAGGCGCAACGCCTCGGCCGCAGCGAGCGTCAGCGCGACGCGGCCCGCCACAGCCGCATCGCGCGGTCATAAGCATCGGCCGCCCCCTCCTTTGCGGCGGCGAGCGCCTGCTGCTCGTCCTCATGCTCCCGCTCCATCGCCCGGCGGCGTTTGGCGAGCGTCGCCTCCTCGGCCCGCAGCGCCCGCGCCTCGCCGCGCTGACGGTCGGTCGCCTCGGCGAGCGCCTGTTCGGCGGCGTCGAGCGCGGCCCGGTCCGGCTTCGGCGGGATCGCCCGTGGCTTCGGCTTGGCGGACGGCGTGGCGGGGGCCGGCTCTGGTGTCGCGCGACGGGGCGGCCTCGCAGGGGTCTCGGGAAGCGCGGCGATCTGTTCGGCGGCGCTGCCGCGCGAGCGTCTGATCACCACGCCGGGCTGGGCGAGCGGTTCGGCGGTGAGCGACGGATCGATGACCTCCTCGGCCGAACCGCGCGCGAACAGATCGCGCTCGCTGCCCCAGGCCTTCAACGCCGCCTTGCGGCTGGTGGCCGCGACATAGGCGTCGTGGAACCCGATCGGGGTGCGGAAGACTTTGAGCTTGGCCATCTCGGCAGGGTAACCGGCACCGGGGCCATCGGGTTGCCTGTGCCGGGCTTCCGGCCTGATGCGGCGTCGGTCCAGCCCCAAGGTTGACGCCGTCGCGCTTCGTCCCGTCGCGGCACAAGCCCTTGCGGGACCTAGCCAAATGCCCGCCGCCGGGGCATGCGGCCAAGAGCAGCGGGAGCGGATCATGCCGGCACGACGGCCCTTGGTGGCCAAGCTCATCCTCGCCGTCGCGGCGATCGGCGCGGTGGCGGTTGCCGCGGCACCGTCGCTGCGGCCGATGACGGCGAAGGTGTCGCCGGTGAGCGCGACCCGCGCCCCTGCCCTGACCCCCGTCGCCGTCCGCCCCGCGCCCGCCCCTACGCCGACAGCCAATCCGCTCGCGGTCAAGCGCGTACTCGCGATCGGGCCGATCAAGTTCGGCGACTATGCCTGGGACGACAAGGGCGTCCCTGCCGGGCCGCTGATCGTCACCGTCGATCTCGCCGCGCAGACCTTGTCGGTGTTCCGCGACGGCTATGAGATCGGCGCGACCGCGATCCTCTATGGCGCCGACGACAAGCCGACTCCGCTCGGCACCTTTCCGATCCTGATGAAGGACGCGCACCACGTCTCCAGCCTGTACGGCGCGCCGATGCCCTATACGATGCGGCTGACCAACGACGGCGTCGCGGTGCACGGCACGGAAGTCGCCTGGGGCTATGCCACCCACGGCTGCATCGGCGTGCCGACCGCCTTTGCCAAATTGCTGTTCCGGGAGGCGAAAGTCGGCGATCGCGTGATCATCACGCGCGGCAAGACGCTGGCGACGGGCGAGGCGATCCTGCCGGCCGCGACCTGATCGCCGCCGGCGGCAACGCACGTGCAGCATAGGCTTCCCCCGCCGGGTCACCCTTGCTAAGGCCGCCCCACCATAAGCTTTCGCTAGAAGCGCTCTCGCGCGCCCGCGCGGCTCCACGCCGCCTCCCCGAGCGCCCTGGGCCTACCAGAAGGGATCATAATGACCGCCATCGGCCAGGACAGCCTCAACACCCGCTCCACGCTCACCGTCGGCGACAAGAGCTATGCCTATTTCAGCCTCGAAAAGGCGGCGGCGAAGTTCGGCGACATCAGCCGCCTGCCCTTCTCGATGAAGGTGCTGCTCGAGAACATGCTCCGCTTCGAGGACGGCAAGACCGTCACCGAGACCGACGTGCAGGCGATCATCGACTGGCAGCAGGAGCGCCGCTCGGATCGCGAGATCCAGTATCGCCCGGCGCGCGTGCTGATGCAGGATTTCACCGGCGTGCCCTGCGTCGTCGATCTTGCCGCGATGCGCGACGCGATCACCAAGCTCGGCGGCGACGCCGCCAAGATCAATCCGCAGGTGCCCGTCCACCTCGTCATCGACCATTCGGTGATGGTCGACGAGTTCGGCACGCCCAAGGCGTTCGAGGATAACGTCGACCTCGAATATCAGCGCAACGGCGAGCGCTACGAGTTCCTCAAATGGGGATCGGCCGCGCTCGACAATTTCAAGGTCGTGCCGCCGGGCACCGGCATCTGCCACCAGGTCAATCTGGAATATATCGGCCAGGCGGTCTGGTCGTCGCCGAGCGTCGGCGACCATGGCGACGGTACGCCGATCGCCTATCCCGACACGTTGGTCGGCACCGACAGCCACACGACGATGATCAACGGCCTCGGCGTGCTCGGCTGGGGCGTCGGCGGCATCGAGGCGGAAGCGGCGATGCTCGGCCAGCCGGTCAGCATGCTGATCCCCGAAGTCGTCGGCTTCAAGCTGACCGGCGCATTGCGCGAGGGGATCACCGCCACCGACCTCGTGCTCACCGTCACGCAGATGCTGCGTGCCAAGGGCGTCGTCGGCCGCTTCGTGGAGTTCTACGGTCCGGGCCTGTCGTCGATGACGCTCGCCGACCGCGCGACGATCGCCAACATGGCTCCCGAGTACGGCGCGACCTGCGGCTTCTTCCCGATCGACGACAAGACGATGGACTATATGCGCCTGACCGCGCGGTCCGAGGAGAATATCGCGCTGGTCGAGGCCTATGCCAAGGCGAACGGCTTCTGGCGCCACGACGATGCGCCCGAGCCGGTGTTCACCGACACGCTCGAACTCGACATGGGCACCGTCACCGCCAGCCTCGCCGGCCCCAAGCGTCCGCAGGACCGCGTCAGCCTCGGCAAGGTCGACGAGGTGTTCAACGGCGATCTGTTCAAGATTTACCACAAGGAGCGCCCGCAGCGCGTCGAGGTCGCCGATCGCGGCCATGACATCGGCGACGGCGACGTTGTGATCGCGGCGATCACCAGCTGCACCAACACGTCGAACCCGTCGGTGCTGGTCGCCGCCGGCCTCGTCGCGCGCAAGGCGAACGCGCTCGGTCTCAAGCCCAAGCCGTGGGTCAAGACGTCGCTCGCCCCCGGTTCGCAGGTCGTCACCGACTATCTCAACAAGGCGGGGCTGAGCCAGGATCTCGACGCGATCGGCTTCAACCTCGTCGGCTATGGCTGCACCACCTGCATCGGCAATTCGGGTCCGCTCGCCGAGCCGATCTCGAGGGCGATCAACGGCAATGACATCGTCGCCGCCTCGGTGCTGTCGGGCAACCGCAATTTCGAGGGCCGCGTCTCGCCCGACGTGCGCGCCAACTTCCTCGCCTCGCCGCCGCTCGTCGTCGCCTACGCGCTCAAGGGCACGGTGACGCTCGACATGACCGAGACGCCGCTCGGCCAGGGCAAGGACGGACAGGACGTCTTCCTCAAGGACGTGTGGCCGACCAACCAGGAGGTCGCCGACGTGATGGCGGCGAACATCGATGATACGATGTTCCGCAACCGCTACGGCAACGTCTATGCCGGCGACGCCAAGTGGCGGGCGATCGAGGTGACCCAGTCGGACACCTACGCCTGGCCGTCGGGCTCGACCTATGTCGCCAACCCGCCCTATTTCGAGGGCATGGAGATGACGCCGAAGCCCGTCACCGACATCATCGAGGCGAAGCCGCTCGCCATCCTCGGCGATTCGATCACCACCGACCACATCTCGCCGGCGGGATCGATTAAGGCGGACAGCCCGGCGGGCAAGTGGCTGATGGAGCGGCAGGTCAGCCGCGCCGATTTCAACAGCTATGGCGCGCGTCGCGGCAACGACCATGTCATGGTCCGCGGCACCTTCGCCAACATCCGCATCAAGAACGAGATGGTGCCGGGCATCGAAGGCGGCATGACCAAGTTCGACGGCGAGGTGATGCCGATCTTCGACGCGGCGATGCGCCACAAGGAGAAGGGCACGCCGCTCGTCATCGTCGCCGGCAAGGAATATGGCACCGGTTCCAGCCGTGACTGGGCGGCGAAGGGCACCAACCTGCTCGGCGTGCGCGCGGTCATCACCGAGAGCTTCGAGCGTATCCACCGCTCGAACCTCGTCGGCATGGGCGTGCTGCCGCTGCAGTTCGCCGAGGGCGTGACGCGGCAGACGCTGGGCCTCGACGGGTCGGAGACGTTCACCATCACCGGCGTCGCCAACCTGCGCCCGCGCCAGACGGTGGATGTGACGCTGACCCGCGCCGACGGGACGGTCGAGACGTTCGCGACGCGCTGCCGGATCGATACCGTCAACGAGCTGGAATATTTTCTCAACGGCGGCATCCTCCAGTACGTGCTGCGCAACCTCGCGGCGTAATTCCGCGACGTAGCGACGGATGCGACGGGGGCGGCACCGCGAGGTGTCGCCCCCGCTTGCATTCGGGCCGGGGCAGCCTTCCCGCGCGCGCCACACCCTCGCCACATCCAGCGGTATAATCACCGTTTTACGGAGACTTACCGCCGCATGACCCGCCTATACCCGCTCCTGTTGACGGCCCTCGTGGTGCCGGCGTCGGCGTCGGCGCAGCATGTCACCGCCGGCTGTACCGCGGCGACGCCGCACCGGCTGATCGTCACGGTGCGGGGGCTGCGGACCGGCGGCGGCGATCTGCGCGTGCAATTGTATGACGAACCCGGCTTCCTCCAGAAAGGCCGCTGGCTGGCGCGGGTCGAGGTCCCGAGCGACTCGCGGCGCAGCGTCGAGCTGTGCGTGCCGGTGCCGCGGCCGGGGACCTATGGCATCGCCGTGCGTCACGACGCCAACGGCAACGGCAAGTCCGATGGCGGCGACGGCGGCGCCTTCTCGCGCGACCCGGCGCTGTCGCTGCTGCGGCTCAAGCCGGCCTTCGCGCAGGTCGCGGTGCCGGTCGGCAGCGGGATCAGCCGGATCGCCGTGACGATGAACTATCGCCACGGCTTCAGCATCGGCCCCGATCGCTAGAGCGCTAGCGCAGCCCCAGCGCGCGCCACGCCACCGCGTCGAGCTTCTCGACCAGCACCGGATCGCGCGCGCTCTTGGCGGTGATGATCGCCTGGTCGAGGCAGGTGTCGATCGGCGACGGCGGCCGTTGCGCGGGCAAGGCGCGCAGCAGGTCGATCACCATGGAGCGGGCGCGGGCGGCATTGGCGCCGAGCTGCGCGATCACCTGCGCGACGTCGACCGCCTCGGTATCGGCCCGCCAGCAGTCGTAATCGGTGACCATGCCGACCAGGGCATAGGGCAGCTCCGCCTCACGGGCGAGCTTCGCCTCGGGCATCGCGGTCATGCCGATGACATGACAGCCCCATTGCCGGTAGAGGTGACTCTCCGCGCGCGTCGAGAATTGCGGCCCCTCCATCGCCAGATAGGTGCCGCCACGCACCGTCCCCGCCCCCGCCGCATCGGCGGCGAAGGCGCTGAGCCGCGGGCACACCGGGTCGGCCATCGAGACGTGCGCGACGCAGCCGCTGCCGAAGAAGCTCGCCGCGCGGCCGCGGGTGCGATCGATGAACTGGTCGACGATCGTGAAGCTGCCCGGCGGCCGCGCCTCGACCAGCGAGCCGACCGACGAGACCGCGAGCACATCGGTGACGCCGATCCGCTTCAGCGCGTCGATATTGGCGCGGGCGTTGATCGCATCGGGGCTGATGCGATGGCCGCGCCCGTGCCGGGGCAGGAACGACACCGCGACAGGACCGACCCGGCCGCTGAAAATCGCATCCGACGGCGCCCCCCAGGGCGTCGTCACCTCGACCCAGCGGCCGTCCTCGACGCCCTCGACATCGTAGAGGCCCGAACCGCCGATGATGCCGATATGCCAGCCCGTGCTCATGCCGCGATCTCCGCCCGCCGGCGCGCGTAGAGCAGGTAGACGAGCAGGCCAAAACCGTTCCAGCCGAGGAAGGCGAGCTGCGTGCGGATCTGCAGGCTGGTGAACAGATACAGGCAACCGAGGATCGCGAGCGGCGCGACGATAGAGGCCGCAGGCGTACGGAACGGCCGCCGCACCTCCGGATCGCGACGCCGCGAGACCAGCACGCAGGCCGCCACCGCGACGAAGGCGCAGAGCGTGCCGGCATTGGCGAGGCTGGCGATGACGTCGAGCGGCGCCAGTCCGGCGATGATCGCGACGAACACCGCGGTCATCGCCGTGATCCGCGCCGGCGTGCCGCGCCTGTTCACCGTGGCGAGCGCCGGCGGCAGGAAGCCGTCCCGCGCCATGACGAGGAAGATGCGGCTCTGCCCGTAGAGGAAGGCGAGCAACACCGTCGGCAGCGCCACCGCGGCGGCGGCGGCGACCACCGTCGCGACCTTGGGCTGGCCGAGCTCGCGCAGGATCAGCGCGAGCGGCTCCGGACTGCTGCCGAAGCGCGCGTAGCTGAGCGCGCCGACCGCGGTGGCGGCGACGACCATATAGATGACGGTGCAGGCGAGCATCGATCCGACGATGCCGATGGCGAGATCGCGCTCGGGGTTCTTCGCCTCTTCGGCGGCGGTCGAGATCGCATCGAAGCCGTAGAAGGCAAAGAAGATGATCGCCGCCGCGCCCATCACGCCATATTTGACGCCGCCCGCGCCGGTCGGACTGCCATAGCCATAAGGCGCGAAGGGGTGGAGGTTGGCCGCATCGAAATGCGGCAGCGCCACCCCGACGAACAGCGCGAGCGTGACGATCTTGAGCAGCACCAGCACGGTGTTGATCCGGGCACTCTCGCGCGTGCCGAGCATCAGCAGCCCGGCGACCAGCGCGATGATCGCCACTGCCGGCAGGTTGACGACACCGCCCAGTCCCGGACCATTGGCGAGCACCGCGGGTATGGTGACGCCGAGCCCCTTGAGGAAGCCGACGGCATAGCCGGACCAGCCGACCGCGACGGTCGAGACGACGAGCGAATATTCGAGGATCAGGCTCCAGCCGACCACCCAGGCGAACACCTCGCCCAGCGTCGCATAGCTGTAGGTATAGGCCGAGCCCGAGGCGGGGATCAGCGTCGCCATCTCGGCATAGCAGAGCGCGGCACAGGCGCAGATCGCGCCGGCGACGACGAACGCGACGATCACCGCCGGGCCGGCACGGTCGGCGCCGACGCCGATCAGCGTCAGGATGCCGGTGCCGACGATCGCGCCGACGCCCAGCGCGACGAGATGCGGCCAGCCGAGCGTCCGCGCGAGCTGCTGGCCGGGCGGCTGTGGCTGGATCGTCTTGCGACGCAACAGGCTCATTGGGTCCCTCCCTCCCGTGAAGGCGCGAGGTATAGGCGGTGGCGGCCGCGCTGTACTAGCCCCTCCCCTTTGGCGGAGGGGCTGACGGTATCAGAACCGCCGCGAAATACCCGCCGCCAGCTCCATGTCCGGCGCGGCGCGGTTGAGGCCGAAGGTCGACTGGACGTCGAATTGCCAGTCCTTCTTGGGTCGCCAGGTGAGCGACGCGGCGCTCAGCCATTGCGTCGCGCTATCGTCCGGATCCTCGTCGCGGATCACCTGCGCCTCGAGGGACAGCGCCACCGTCTTGTTGAGCTTGATCGTCGTGCCGCCGGCGCTGCTGTAGCGCAGATGGCGGCCGGCGCGCTCCTCGTCGGGCTGGGCGTCGATCTCCGGCGTCGCGTCGAGCTGGACGGTATCATTGAGCCGATAGGTCACCGGCAGCAGCACGCCGCCGCCGGCGACGCGCGACCCGATCGTGCTGCCGCCGACCGGCAGCGTGACGAACGGCAGCACCGCCACCGCCAGCCCCTTGCCGTCGGGATGGAGCAGTCCGGCCTTGAACCCGAGCGAGACGTCACCGCTCTCGGCGAAGCGATCGATCTGACCGGTCTGGCGATCGCGCTGACGTTCGTGACCGAAGGGGGTCCAGCCGATCCGCGCCTCGATCCGGTCGGTGACGCCGACGCGGACCAGCGTATCCGCGATCAGCACCGTATCGGTGCGGCTGTCGGGCTGGCGATCGAGCGTCCAGTCGACCACGCCGGTCTCGACCGACACCTTGCCGCGATCGATGATACAGGCCGGCGTATCCAGCCCCGGCCGTTCGGGGCAATAGCTGCGCTGCGCCAGCGCGGGGGTGGCGACCACCGTCAGCGCGACGCCCCCCGCCGCGGCGATCCGCCTCACGTCAGCCGCACCCAGGTCGGTGCGTGATCGCTGGCCTTGTCGCGGCCGCGATACTCCTTGTCGACGCCGGCATCGACCAAACGGTCGGCCGCCTGCGGGCTGAGCAGCAGGTGATCGATGCGGAACCCCGCGTCGCGCTGCCACGCCCCGGCCTGATAGTCCCAGAAGGTCCAGACGCCGCCGGTCGGGTGGCGGGTGCGCAGCGCATCGGTCCACCCCTGCGCGAGCAGCCGCCGATAGGCGGCGCGGCTTTCGGGCTGCATCAGCGCGTCGCTCGTCATCGCGCGCACCGAGAAGGTGTCGTCGTCGTTGGGGATGACGTTATAATCGCCCATCAGCACCGTCGGCACCTCGGCGTCGAGCAGCGTGCGGGCATGCGTCGCCAGCCGCTCCATCCAGCGCAGCTTATAGTCGAACTTGGGGCCGGGCTGCGGATTGCCGTTGGGCAGGTAGATGGAGGCGACGACCAGCCCGTCGACCTCGCATTCGAGATAGCGGCTGTGCTCGTCCTCCGCCTCGCCCGCGAGACCGCGCTGGCGTTCGACCGGCACCTGGCCGCGCGCGAGCACCGCGACGCCGTTGAACCCCTTCTGGCCATGCCAGACCGCACCATAGCCCAGCGCCTCGATATCGGCATGCGGGAAGCTATCGTCGCTGCTCTTGATCTCCTGCAGGCAGACGACGTCGGGCTGCTGTTCGGTGAGATATTCGAGCAACCGGGGCAGGCGCGCCTTGATCCCGTTGACGTTGTAGGTGACGAGCTTCAACCGTCAGATCGCAAAGCTGGAGCCGCAACCGCAGCCCGAGGCGGCGTTGGGGTTGTCGACGCGGAACGCCGCACCGCCGAGCGATTCGACGTAATCGACCTGGCAGCCGCGGACGAGGTCGATGCTGACGCTGTCGACGACCAGCCGCACGCCGTCCGTCTCGGCGATCACGTCGTCGCCGTCGGGCGCGTCGGCGAAGCCGAACTTGTACTGGAAGCCCGAACAGCCGCCGCCGTCGACCGACAGGCGAAGGATCGCCGGCTTGTTCTGCTTGCCGGCGATCGTCGCGACGCGTCGCGCCGCGGCAGGGGTGAGCAGGATGTCGGGTGACGTGGCCATGGGGCGGAGATAGGCGCGCGATCGTGGCGGGGCAAGTTCGCTCCGCGTGCCGGCGCCGCCCCCTCACCCGATCAGCACGCGCACCCCGATGGCGAGGATCAGCGCCGGCACGGTGGTGAGCACGCCGACGCGCAGGAATTGCCCGAAGGTGACGTCCTCGCCCTCGCGCCGGATCGCGATCAGCCAGAGGATCGTCGCGAGCGAGCCGGTGATCGACAGATTGGGACCGAGGTCGACGCCGATCAGCAACGCATCGACGATCAGCGCCGGCGGGTGCGCCGCCGCGATCGTCTGCGCGGCGATCAGGCCGGCGGGGAGGTTGTTGACGAGATTGGCGCCGACCGCGAGCAACCCGCCCGCCCCCGCCGCGGCGAGGCGCGGGTCCTGCGCCGCCGCCGCGGAGAGCTGCCCGGCGAGCCAGCCGATCAGCCCGGTCTCGGCGAGCGCCTCGACCATCACGAACAGCCCGGCGACGAGCAGCAGCACCAGCCACGACACGCCCTTGACCAGCGGCAGCGGCGACTGCCGGGCGCGCAGCTGCACGGCGAGCGCGGTGGCGACGCCGGCGCCGAAGGTCGGCCAGCCGAGATCCCATCCGAGCGCCGAGGCGACGGTCAGCAGCACCGCCGTCGCGCCGATGCCGGCGAGCGCGACGCGGCCATTGCCCTCCAGCGCGACGCTCTCGCCCTGTTCGGCACTGCCCGACAGATCGCTGCGGAACAGCCAGCGCAGCCCCGCATAGGTCGCGCCGATCGCGAGCAGCGACGGCAGTGCGAAGGCGGCGAGCCAGGCGCCGAGCCGCGGCAGGTCGCTGGCGTAGAGCACGAGGTTGGCGGGATTGGAGATCGGCAGCACGAAGCTCGCGGCATTGGCGACGAGCGCGCAGGCGAACAGCAGCGGCAACGGCTTGACCTTGGCGCGCTGCGCCACCGCATAGACCGCGGGGGTGAGCACCACCGCGGTGGCATCGTTGGAGAGGAAGGTGGTGACCGCGACGCCGACGAGGAAGACGAGCGTGAACAGCTGCACCGCCGATCCCTTCGCCCCCGCCGCGGCGCGATGCGCGACCCAGTCGAACACGCCGTGCGTCCGCGCCGCCTCGGACAGCAGCATCATGCCGATCAGGAACAGATAGACGTCGCTGCCCTTGAGCACCGCCGCCCAGGCATTGGCCGGCGCGATCAGCCCGAAGGCGAGCAGTAGCAGCGCCCCGCCGACCGCCCAGACCGCCTCGGGCCAGCGGAACGGGCGGACGATCACCCCGGCGGTGGCGGCGGCGCAGATCGCGGCGGTGGCGATCATCGCGCGACGGGTCTTGGGTCGAGGGTGGTCATCATGTCGGTTCCTGCCGGTCGGCGGTGTCTAAGCCGAAGAATGGAAGCGGTGGCGGGCTTTATCCTGCCATCATAGAAAGACGCCTTGCCCCGCTCGTCATCCCCGCGCAGGCGCTGATCCAGACGCGTCGGCCTGCCCGAGGTTCGAAAGGACCGCGGGCATGGATCCCCGCATGCGGAGGGATGAGGAATGGAGGATGATGGTGGCGCCGCCGCCCTGCCCGCCCTCACGCCGGCTTCGTCTCTGGCATCGCCAGCGCGTAGAGTGCGAGGCCGACGCCGGCGACCGCGGCGAGCGTCAGGAAGCTCGCCGCATAGCCGCCGCCGACGATGATCGTCCCCGCCAGCGTCGCGCTCAGCGCCGCGCCGAGGCCCTGTGCGGTGGCGACCGCACCCTGGCTGACGTTGAACCGGCCGGTGCCCTTGGTCAGGTCGGCGATCACCACCGGGAACAGCGCGCCGAAGATGCCGGCGCCGACGCCGTCGAGCGCCTGCACGCCGACCAGCCACCACGGATCGTCGGACAGGGTGTACAATGCCCCTCGCGCCGCGAGCACGGCGAACGCCACCAGGAACAGCGGCTTGCGGCCCCATTGATCGACGTTCCGGCCGACCAGCACCGCCACCGGCACCATCACCAGCTGCGCCGCGACGATACAGGCCGCGGTCAGCGAGGTCGCCGAATCCTTGCCGACCGTCTTGGCGAGCAACTGGCTCACCGAGGTCAGCATCGCGGCATTGGCGAGGTGGAAGAGGAAGGCGATCACCGCGAACAGCAGCAGCGGCTTGTTTTCGACCAGCACCTTCCAGCCGCCGGGCTGCTCGCAGCCCTCGTCCGGCTCACAGTCGAGTCCGCGGGCGACGGCATTGTCGATATCGTCGTTGCGGATGCGCAGTGCCGCGAAGATGCTCGCGACGGTCAGCCCGCCCATCAGCCAGAAGACCACGACCGGCCCGAACTTCCATGCCAGCGCCCCGGCGAGTGCCGCCGAGACGGCGTTGCCGGCATGGTTGAACGCCTCGTTGCGCCCGACCCGCTTGGAGAACAGCTTCGGGCCGACCAGCCCCAGCGTGATCGCGCTGATCGCCGGTGCGAACACCGCGCCCGCGACGGCGGCGACGGACTGCGTCGTCGCGACCATCGCGAAGCCATGGACGAACGGCAGCGAGATGCTGCTCAGCGTCACCAGCAGCGCCGCCAGGATGACGATGCGCGGCTTGTTGCGGCTGCGGTCGATCAGGCCGCCGGCGGGCGTCTGCGACACCAGCCCGACGATCCCCGCGACGGTCAGGACGACGCCCACCGTCGCCTCGTTCCAGCCATGCGCCGGCCCGCGCACCGCGAGCAGATAGATGGCGAGATACGGCCCGAGCCCATCGCGCACATCAGCCAGGAAGAAGTTGAGCGCATCGAGCGCCCGCCCGGCGTCGGCCGGTCTGGCGTTGCGGCCGCCGGTGGCGGCGGAAGGGGCTAGGCTGGCCATCGGCGGTCTCCACCGCGTCCAGCCACCCGAGGCCTACGCGTTGCCGCTCAACGAGACGCGGTGCGAGTTGATCCCGCTTCGGACCGATAAATGTTATCCGTCATGGCCGATCGGGGACAAGACGCTGCAATTCGAGCCGATAGGCGGCAGCGAGTTGCGCGAAGCACCGATTCAGAGTAGGGGATGCGGTGCGGCCTCGCTCGGCCTCGGCTTCGCGGATTAGGCGGTGCAGGGTCTCTGGGGTCACGGAAACGGCCATGATGCGCGCGTTACAAGCGCCACATTGCGTCCGTATTGCCGCCCGCGATTGGCCCGCGATTTCAACATCGCGATTGTACTGTCCTCTGCCGCGCCCCGGTTCTGGCCTCGTGCCAAGCCGTCGGGGCGCCGCTTTCCGTTAGGTTGCCCCAATGCCCTTTTCCTCCCTTCCCCCCCTGCTCGGCCAGGCGCTCGTCGCGCGCGGCTATGAAGCGCCCACCGCCGTCCAGGCCGCGGTGATCGAACCCGAGGCCGCCGGCCGCGATCTCGTCGTCTCCGCCCAGACGGGTTCGGGCAAGACGGTCGCCTTCGGCCTCGCCATGGCCGGCGAGCTGATGGCGGACGGCACGCTGCCGCCGCCGGGCAAGCCGCTCGCACTCATCATCGCGCCGACGCGCGAACTCGCGCTCCAGGTCAGCCGCGAGCTGATGTGGCTGTACAAGGAGGCGCATGCCCGCATCGCCACCTGCGTCGGCGGCATGGACGCGAGCAAGGAGCGCCGCTCGCTGAGCCACGGCGCGCATATCGTCGTCGGCACGCCCGGCCGGCTGCGCGACCATCTCGAGCGCGGCGCGCTCGACCTTGCCAGCCTGCGCGTCGCGGTGCTCGACGAGGCGGACGAGATGCTCGACATGGGCTTCCGCGAGGATCTCGAACAGATTCTCGACTCCTCGCCCGACGAGCGCCGAACGCTGATGTTCTCGGCGACGATGCCGCGCCCGATCGTCGCGCTCGCCAAGCGCTACCAGCGCGATGCGCTGCGCATCTCGACGGTCGGCGAGGATCGCGGCCATGGCGACATCGCCTATCAGGCGGTGACCGTCGCGCCCGCCGACATCGAACATGCCGTCATCAACCTGCTGCGCTTCCACGAGGCGGAGACGGCAATGCTGTTCTGCGCGACGCGCGACAACGTCCGCCACCTCCACGCCAGTCTGGTCGAGCGCGGCTTCGCGGCGGTCGCGCTGTCCGGCGAGCACAGCCAGAACGAGCGCAACCAGGCGTTGCAGGCGCTGCGCGACCGGCGCGCCCGCGTCTGCGTCGCCACCGACGTCGCCGCGCGCGGCATCGACCTGCCGAGCCTCAGCCTCGTCGTCCACGTCGAGCTGCCGCGCGATGCCGAGACGCTCCAGCATCGCTCGGGCCGCACCGGCCGCGCCGGCAAGAAGGGCACGGCGGTGCTGATCGTGCCCTATCCGCGCCGCCGCCGCGTCGACATGATGCTCAAGCAGGCGAAGATCGCCTGCGACTGGATCAAGGCGCCGTCCGCGGACGATATCCGCGCGCAGGATCGCGAGCGGCTGATCACCACGCTGCTCGCGCCGATCGAGTTCGACGAGGAGGATCGCGCGCTCGCCGCGCGCCTGATCGCCGAGAAGAGCCCGGAGGATATCGCCGCCGCGCTGGTCCACGCGCATCGCGCCGCCATGCCGCAGGCGGAGGATCTGCTCGACAGCGCCGCGCCGCAGCAGTCCGACCGGACGCAGGGCCACCGCCCCGGCTTCGAGGATACCGTCTGGTTCCGCATGGACATCGGCCGTCGCCAGAATGCCGACCCGCGCTGGCTGCTGCCGCTGATCTGCCGCCGCGGCCATATCACCAAGGCGGAGATCGGCGCGATCCGCATCAACCCGAACGACACGATCTTCGAGGTGCCGCGCACCGTCGCCGACCGTGTGCTCGCCAGCGTGCAGCGTACCGCCAATCCGGAAAGCGACGAGGGCAGCCTGCAGATCGTCCCGTTCACCGGCAATCCGCGTGAGGCGGGCGGCCGCGACCGCGCCGACCGGGCGGAGCGCGCGCCGCGCAGCGGAACGGGTGCCCCGCGCAGCCGCACCGCCCCCGGCGGCGCGCCCGCGCGGCATCAGGCCAAGCCGTACCGCAAGGGCCCGCGCGGCTAAGCGGCGATGACGGGCGTGCGCATATTGGTCGATGCGGACGCCTGTCCGGTCAAGGACGAGGTCTACAAGGTCGCCTGGCGCCGCGCGGTGCCGGTGACGATCGTCAGCAACAGCCATTTGCGCATTCCCGCGCATCCGCTGATCACCCGCATCGTGGTTGGCGACGGCTTCGACGCCGCCGACGACTGGATCGCCGCGGCGGCGGATGCGCAGGCGGTGGTGATCACCGCCGACATCCTGCTCGCCGACCGCTGCCTGAAAGCGGGTGCGACGGTGCTGGCGCCGACCGGCAAGCCATTCACCACCGCCTCGATCGGCAGCGCGATCGCCACCCGCGCGATCATGGCCGACCTGCGCGCCGGCGGCGACCAGGTCGGCGGGCCCAAGCCCTTCGCCGCCGCCGACCGCAGCCGGTTCCTGCAGGCGCTGGACACGGCGTTGGTGCGGTTGACGCGGTGACATCGCCTGCGACGCTTCTAGGCTGAACGGTTCTGCCGACGCTCTGTCTATAATCAGACGTAGCAAAGACGTTCTAGGTCGAGAAGGCTGCGATGTCCTATCCTCTGCATATTGGCGGCACTACGCCAAATGTTGTTCAAACCATTGGCATCCGGGCGGCTATCGCTCCGCTTGCGGTGGCCAATGCATTCTCTCGCGCGGATGATTGGGCAGCCGCCTTTCTCAAGGAAGCGAAGAAGACGCCTTTCGACCGGATCAGGGATAACATTCTCGCCCGCCACCATTTCACCAAAGAGCAGTTCGCCGCTCTGCCAAAGAGTGAGCGGGAAAGCATCGAGCAAGAGATACGGGAAGCCATCAAGCGTGTGTTGGCAGCAGGTTAACAACCGGGTTCGAGATAAACCGCTAGAGACGAATGTTTTCGGCGACGGATCGACGGTGCTTCGGTGGATCGGGGGGTCGTTGTCATCATGCCGTGACCCGAGCCCAGCGGGTCGCTTAGCCGATCTCCCCACGATCGTACCGCCCCCGTTACGGGAACCAACCTCCCCGCCGCCCATTATCGCGGGCATCTTGCGAGGAGTATTCGCCATGGTTCGTTCCGTCCTGATCGGCGTCGCGCTGATCGCCGCCCTTCCCGTCGCCGCGCAGACGACGACATCCGCGCCCTCCACCGCCGAGCAGCAGCGCGACGATGCCGTCGCGGCGCAGACCGCGCCGGAAACCGCCGCGGCCAACCAGCATGTCGATGCGGTCGCGCGGTTCGATACGGGGGCGGTCACCGCGGTGAACGCCGCCAATGAGGCGCGCTATCAGCGCGACGTGCGGCGGTATCGCGCGGCGATGCGCGCCCGTCGGCAGACGATCGCGGCCGACACCGCGCTGCAAGCCGATCGCGAGCGCGCCTATGCGATGGCGATGGCCGATTGGCGCGATCAGGTCGCGGCATGCAAGCGCGGCAAGTCGCGCGCGTGCAAGATGCCGAGCCCCAACCCTGCCAGCTATATGTGATCGGTGGCGGTGATATCCATTTGACGTGACGCGTGGCGTTTACCGCCACGCGACCCGCGGTCCCCGCACCCGCCGCTCCGGCGGAATTGGGTTAGCGCATTTCGCCCATGGTCGACACGCCGTACCGGGTCTGGCGTATCACATTTTGAGTTTCTAATCCGCCGTCGCCAATCTGCACGGGCCGCCGACGACCTGTACCGGCCGGTCGCCGGTCTCATGGTCAAAGCGTCTTCGGATCGCCAGAGCCTGGGCCGCCTGCCCCTATCCTTCGTCACCCATGCGCAGCGCAGCGATAAAGGCTTCCTGCGGGATGCTGACGCTGCCGTATTCGCGCATCTTGGCTTTGCCCTTCTTCTGCTTCTCGAGCAGCTTGCGCTTGCGGGTCGCGTCGCCGCCATAGCATTTGGCGGTGACGTCCTTGCGCATCGCGCTGATCGTCTCGCGGGCGATCACCTTGCCGCCGATCGCCGCCTGGATCGGGATCTTGAACAGATGCCGCGGGATCAGCTCCTTCAGCCGCTCGACCATGCCGCGGCCGCGCACCTCGGCCGTGCCGCGGTGGACGATCATCGACAAGGCGTCGACCGGCTCCTCGTTGACGAGGATGCTCATCTTGACGAGGTCGCCCTCACGATAGCCGATCTGCGTATAGTCGAAGCTGGCATAGCCCTTCGACAGCGATTTCAGCCGATCGTAGAAATCGAACACCACTTCGTTGAGCGGCAGTTCGTAGGTAGCCTGCGCGCGGCCGCCGACATAGGTCAGATTCTTCTGGATGCCACGGCGGTCCTGGCACAGCTTGAGGATCGATCCGAGATATTCGTCGGGCACGTAGATCGTCGCATTGATCCACGGTTCGCTGATCGTCTTGATCTTGTTGACGTCGGGCATGTCGGCGGGATTGTGCAGGTCGATCTGCGTGATGCCGGCCGGATCGGGATGGGTCAGCTCGATCTGATAGACCACCGACGGCGCGGTGGTGATCAGGTCGAGGTCATATTCGCGCGTCAGCCGCTCCTGGATGATCTCCAGATGCAGCAGGCCGAGGAAGCCGCAGCGGAAGCCGAAGCCGAGCGCGGCGCTGGTCTCCATCTCGAAGCTGAACGACGCGTCATTGAGCCGCAGCTTGGAGATGCTCTCGCGCAATTTCTCGAAGTCGTTGGCGTCGACCGGGAACAGGCCGCAGAAGACGACCGGCTGGACCTCCTTGAAGCCCGGCAGCGCCTCGGCGGCGGGGCGCTTGCTGTCGGTCAGCGTGTCGCCGACGCGCGCCTGGGCGACGTCCTTGATCTGCGCGGTGATGAAGCCGATCTCGCCCGGGCCGAGGTCGGTGAGCTGCTCGATCTTCGGCCGGAAGCAGCCGACGCGATCGACCAGATGCGTCGTGCCCGCCTGCATGAAGCTGACCTGCTGCCCCTTGCGCAGCACGCCCTGCATCACCCGGACGAGGATGACGACGCCGAGATACGGATCATACCAGCTGTCGACCAGCATCGCCTTCAGCGGCGCGTCGGCATCGCCCTTGGGCGGTGGAATGCGGGTGACGATCGCCTCGAGGATCTCGTCGATGCCGATCCCCGACTTGGCGCTGGCGAGCACCGCCTGCGACGCGTCGATGCCGATCACGTCCTCGATCTCCTTGCGGACCTGTTCGGGCTCGGCGGCGGGCAGATCGATCTTGTTGATCACCGGCACGATCTCGTGGTCGTGCTCGATCGACTGATAGACGTTGGCGAGCGTCTGCGCCTCGACGCCCTGCGCGGCGTCGACGACCAGCAGCGCGCCCTCGCAGGCGGCGAGGCTGCGGCTCACCTCATAGGCGAAGTCGACGTGGCCGGGCGTGTCCATCAGGTTGAGCGTGTAGGTGACGCCGTCCTTGGCGGGATAGGACAGGCGCACGGTCTGCGCCTTGATGGTGATCCCCCGCTCCTTCTCGATCTCCATATTGTCGAGCACCTGGCTCGACATCTCGCGGTCGGAGAGGCCGCCGGTGCGCTGGATCAACCGGTCGGCGAGCGTCGACTTGCCATGATCGATATGCGCGATGATCGAGAAGTTACGGATGGTGTCGGGGGAGGTCGTCATAAGGCCCCGCGCCTAGCGCACGATCCGCCCGGGTGCTAGATGCCGAAGGCTCCGCGACGCCGATCAAAGGGGGCTCCTGTGGCGGTGTCCCGAGCATGATCAACGCTTGGGGAGAATCAGAAAAGTTAGGAAGCAACAGCTTATCGCCGCATTGACCGGCGTGTGCCTGGTCGTGTCCAGCGCGGATGCGCGGAAACTGGCGCGCGAATCGGTCGGTCAGAAGCTTCAGGACAAGACCGCCGCCGAGGTGCCGCACTGCCTGCGCAAGCTCGGCACGCTGGCGATCGTCGACGGCGACGATCCGCGCTGGTGGACGCAATATGATCTCGCGCCGCCGTCGAAGCTGCTCAAGGTGCTCGTCCAGCGTTCGGGCTGCTTCAACCTGGTCGATCGCGGCACCGGGCTCAACGCCGCGCAGATCGAACGCAACATCGGCGGCAATCTCGGCCTGCAGCGCGGCGCCAACGTCGGCCAGGGCCAGATCAAGGCGGCCGATTACGTGCTCGTCGCCGAGATCCAGGGCGCCAACAGCAACGTCAGCGGCAACGGCGTCGCCGGCGCGGCGGGCGGGCTGATCGGCGGCGCGATCGGTGGCCTGCTCGGCGGGCTCAAGAGCAAGAAGATGGAGGCGAACACCGTCCTGTCGCTGACCAACGTCCGCACCACCGAAACGGTCGCGACCGAGAAGGGCTATGCCGCCAAGAACAACCTCAGCTTCGGCGGTATTGGCTTCCTGTCGGTCGCCGGGGCGGCGGGCGGCGGCTATGACAATACCGACATGGGGCGGATCGTCACGCTGTCGTTCATCCAGGCGTATAGCAAGCTCGTCACCGGGCTCGGTCTCGTCACGCCGGGATCGGCCGGTACCGCCGAGGCGACGCCCAAGAAGACCTTCACCGCCCAGGCCCCCGTCGCGCTGCGCGCCACCGCGACGCCCGCGGGCAAGGTGCTGCGCGCGCTGCCGGTGGGCGCGATCGTCTATCCGACCGGCAAGCAGGACGGCCTGTGGTGGGAGGTCGCCGACGAGAATGACAATGTCGGCTGGGTGCTCAACACCAAGCTGGCACCGTCGAGCTGATCCGACCGGGGGAGCGCCACGCTCCCCCACCCTCAGCCCTGCGCGAGCGATTCGATCCCGCGCAGCGCGCTGAGATAACGCGCCGAACCCTGACCCGAAACCAATGCCCAGGGCAGCCGGCGCTCCTCCAGCACTGCCTTGCTGAGCTCGAAGAATTTGCGGCGCGCCGCCTCGTCGCCGAACATCCGCGTGCCGTCCTCGACCCAGGGCAGGTCGATGTCGAAGAGCAGGTAGATGTCGGCGGTGTTGGTCCAGGTCGTGAACCAGGGGTCGCGGCGGTGGAACAGCATCTCCGCCCAGACCGCGGTCATCAGCGGGTCGGTGTCGGTGATCACCGGATAATTGCGGTCGGCGAGGGCATGGCGGACCTTGGCGTCATGGCCTTTGCCGATCTCGACCAGATCGGCCATCGTCAGGTCGGTGCCGAACGCCTCGGTATAGGCGCGGCCGAACTCGGCGACGCACGGCGCCCCGCCGAAATGTTGCGACAGACGCGGCAACATCGTCGACTTGCCGGTGCTTTCCGGGCCATGCAGACAGATCGAGCGCGGAATCATGCGCGAACCTTTCCTTCTTGCCGCACTGCCGCCCGGCGCCAGTCGATCCACCCCCAGATCGCCAGGCCGAGCAGCACGGCGTAGAGCGCCGCGGTGATCCACAGAGCCTTGGCCGCATAGAGCGGCACGCTGCCGACATCCACCGCGATCCACAGCCACCAGCTCTCGATCGCGCGCCGGGCCTGCAACCATTGCGCCGCGACCGAGGCGATCGCCAGCGCCGCGTCCCACCACGGATAAGCGGCATCGGTGAACCGGTGCATCAGCAGCCCCCAGCCCCAGGCCACGGCGACGATCGCCACGAGCCAGCCGATCCGCGCGACGGGTGCGAGTCGCGTGACGATCACCGTCCCCGCCGTCGCGCGGCTGTGCGCCCAGTTGCGCCAGCCGTAGAGATTGGCGGCGAAGAACACGCCCTGCAGCAGCGCATCGCTGTACAGGCGCGCGGTCGCGAAGACCCAGGCGTAGATCGCCACCGCGACCAGCGCGACCGGATAGTTCCAGACGCTGCGCCGCGCGACCAGCGCGACGTTGACGATGACGAGGGCAGCGGCGAGCGCTTCGACCATGTTCACGTCGCCGCCCCTAGAGCCTCGTGCGACGATTTCGCAAGCATGCGAATCCGGCGCTTGCATCCCCCTTCGACGCTGGCTATAGGCGCGCCTCCAAGCACGGACGGACCCTTTCGAAGGGCACCGGACGGACTCCGTCGGGGAGTAGCTCAGCCTGGTAGAGCACTGTCTTCGGGAGGCAGGGGCCGGAGGTTCGAATCCTCTCTTCCCGACCATTTTCTAAGCCGCGAACATCCCCCCATACGGGGCCGCAGCCTCCCTTCTTAGATATAACCTTACGAAAGCCAGCGCGGCGCGGGACGCTCGCGTGTTTGGGAATTATGGGGATTCCGCTGGACACCGTCAGGGCGGAAGCGACGCCGCGCCCCCGCCCCTTCTGTCGAGCGACTCAATTGTGCGGGATCTTGGATCGATCGAAGTTCGGCCCGAGGTCGATCAGGAAGGCTGGCCCGACCTCGATCACCTGCTTGGCACCCGCGAGTTGCACGAACAGGTTCGCCTTGCCCGGCGCATAGGCCTCGTTCGCAACGCCTGACACATAATAGCGCTTCCACGTCGGACCGACCTTGATCGGCTCGCTGGTGATCGGTGTATAGGGCGGTGCGGCGCCGCCGACCCCGACCGGGATCGTGATCGGCGCGGCGTCGGTGGCATTGGGTGCGCGCAGGAAGATCATCACCATCATCGTATCGCCCGCCGCGATCGGCTTGATCGTCGGATAATTCGCGCCGCTGTCCCAGACGTTGGCGCCGGCCTTGGCCACCTTGATCTGCACCGCATTGCCGCCGGGCACCTCGGCCGCCGCGACCTGTCGTGCGGACTGATTGGGGCCGTAGGGCATCCAGCCGATCCCCGGCGCATTGACCGCCTTGTCGAAGATGCTGGGTTGCGCCGCCGGTGCCGGGGCCGGCACGGCCTGGTCAGGCGCACCCGACGCCAGACCGGCGACGAACATCGCGAATGTTCCGATCATCATCCTTCTCCCTGTCCCGGTCGAGTCTGCCCGATCCGGCGGCGGCGAGTGTAACGATGTCGGCGATTGTGCCAAGCCGGTCCGGCCCTATTGCAGGCCACCGCCGCCGCGGGACGATCAGCGCCGCCGGTGCACGATGCCGACACCCTGCCGCGCCCATTTCGCCCGCGTCATGCAGGTCGGCGCCGGCGTATTAGGCCGCGGATCGCGCATCGTGTCGGAGAAGAAGCGGATGCAATAGACGTCGCGCGCCGGCTTGTACGACACGGCATAGGCGCGGGCATCGGCATGGGCGTCCACCGGCGACAAGGCTGTCGTCAGTGCCAGCATCAGGATCGGCATCTGGTCATAAGGCATGATCGTCTCCCCGACAGGCCACCGGTGGACGATGGTCATCGCGATCCGCCATGCGATAAGCGTGCCATATCAGTAATACACCCGCAGGTGGCATCGCGGCGCTTACCGATCCCTTCGTATTGGCGGATCACACCCCGTTTCGGCGGGCACCGCCACCCGGACGGTCGATCGGTGGATTCGCGGGGCGAGTGGGGGAACGACTGAATGACAAATCGTTCATTAACCTATATGTCAGCCTTGCTGTCTGAGCGACAGCAAGATTCCTTCTGGCGCCATAGGGAGCGAAAGCCTCATGCCCGAGACGAAATGGAAACGGACGAAGCTGCGCTCCGTCATCCTTCGCGTACAGGGATCGCGTTTCCTGTCCGACCGGATGCGACGCGCTTTGCTCAACTTCGCCGGTGCCCGCATCCATCCGACGGCGACGGTGCGGCATTCCTGCTGGCTCGCCTCCGCCGACCTCGTCATGGGGCGCAATGCGATGCTCAACAACGAAGCCTATTTCGACGGCGGCGACACGCTGACGATCGAGGACGGCGCCCGCGTCGCGGCGCGCTGCACCTTCACCGCGAGCAGCCATCCGCATAGCGGCGATCCGGCGCGCCGCTCGTCGCCGTCGATCGAGGTCGCGCCGATCACGATCAAGGCCGGCACCTGGGTGATGGCGGATTGCACGATCAATCCCGGCGTGACGATCGCGCCTGGCTGCATCATCGGCGCCAAGTCGCTGGTCACCGAGGATACCGAGCCCAACGGCCTCTACCTCAACATGGCCAGCGCCTCGGGCACCGTCCGCGCCCGCCGTTTCCGCACGCTCGCGAACCGCAGCGATCCGTCATGGCGCGACGGCAAGGCACCCGCGCAGCCCAGGCAGCCGGCGCATGAGCCGGTCGGCACATTCGCGGGTCAAGGAGTCCGCCGCGTCGCCTGACGCGCATTTCGCGCTTGCATAACCGCGGCGCTTTGGCCAAAGCCGCTCGCACACCCTGTCTTCGGGAGGCACGGTGGTTCATGACTTCCCGATCGGCTGCGGCATCTGCCGCAGCCCCAAGCGCCCGTAGCTCAGCTGGATAGAGCATCAGACTACGAATCTGAGGGTCGGACGTTCGAATCGTTCCGGGCGCGCCATTTCTGACTTGTCATAGCGGAGCCATGTCGGTGGTCGACAAGAGCTGGGGAACGCCCTCGCCTGCCGGGCTGCGGGTACGCAGCAATCTCGGTCTCGACGATCGCGCCGCCCAACGCGCCGCCGCCCGCGAGGCGCGGGCGCAGGCGCGTGCGGGTGAGAGCGAACAGCGGCTCAAGGACCGCACCGCCGCCCGCGAGCAAGACGCCCGCGCCCGAGAGGCCGCGCGCGAAGAGCGGCGCGTGGCGGAGCAGCAGCTCGCCGAGGGCGATCCGCATGCCGCCGCGGCGCAGCGGCGTCGTGGATCCGGTCGCAAGGACGTGGTGCGCGAACAGCGCGATACGCGTGGCTACACGACGGTGGTCGATGTCGCGCGGATGCGCGAACTCGCCAAGCGCGGCGCGTCGGTCGCCGGACTGGCCGGCGCGTTCGGAGTCAGCGAAGAGGAGGTTCGGGCGGCACTCGCCGACGCCGAATAGGCGCGACGCGTCAGCGCGCGCGGCGGAGCGAGACGAGCTGGACGATCAGGCTGAACACGGCGATTTCCCATCGATGCCGCGGGATCGCGGCGTCGACAGGCCTATGTCGCCGCTGGATTTCCGCGACAATTGCAACCTCGGTCACCCCGATTGCACGACGGACAATCGTGTCGGTTCGCGGCGGCGATCCATGCGTCGAGCGTGAAGGCGTCGGTCGGCCGCGTTTCCGCCTGCATGCTGTTCTTCATGATCTCGAGCGCCCAGCGGGTGCGATCGGGATCGTCGCCCGCCACGCCGTCCGCCGGCACCCACAGCTCATATTGCCGCATATGCGCATCCGCGGCGGTGAACAGCACGCAGATGTCGGCGGCGACACCGGTCAGCACCAGCCGACTCGCGGCGAGCTGCGGCAGCAACACCGGCAGGTTGGTCGCGTAGAAGCCGGAGAATTGCGGTTTGATGACGAAATAATCGCTGTCGCGCGGGCGCAGCGCCTCGGTCAGCGTGCGCCCCGGCGTGTTGCGCGACAGCGCCGTCTCGACCAGCCGGTCGCGCTGCGAATGCCACTGGCCGTCATTGTCGTTGACGTAGATCACCGGCACCCCCGCCCGATCCGCCGCATCGCGAAGCGCCAGGATCGGGGCGACCGCCGCCTCCGCCGCCGGGCGCAGGCGCTCCGCCCCGTCGAAGTCGAGCGCATTGACCATGTCGATGATGACGAGGGCGGTGTGGCCCGCGGCGGCGGGCAATCGGGGTTGGGCCATGACCGTCCCCTACTCCCATTCGTCGCACGCCGCCTTGATCTGTCATGATTTTGGAACGAAACGGGATCATGGCCGATGCCGAACCGGTTCCGCAGCGCAAGATCATCCATGTCGACATGGACGCCTTTTTCGCGTCGGTCGAACAGCGCGACGATCCGACGCTGCGTGGCCGACCGGTCGCGGTCGGCGGATCGCGCGCGCGCGGCGTTGTCGCAGCGGCGAGCTACGAGGCGCGCGCCTTCGGGGTGCGATCGGCGATGCCGTCGGTGACGGCGATCCGCCGCTGTCCCGATCTCGTCTTCGTACGGCCGCGGTTCGAGGTCTATCACGCGGTCTCGCAGCAGATCCGCGCGATCTTCGCCGATTATGCCGATGCCGTCGAACCGCTGTCGCTCGACGAGGCCTATCTGGACGTGACGGCCGACGTGCGCGGTCTGGGGTCGGCGAGCGCGATCGCGGAGGAGATCCGCGCGCGCATCCGAGCCGACACCGGCCTCACCGCCTCCGCCGGGGTGAGCTACAACAAGTTCATCGCCAAGCTCGCCTCCGACCAGAACAAGCCCGACGGTATCTGCGTCATCCCGCCGCACAAGGGCGCGGCCTTCGTCGCGTCGCTGCCGGTCAAGCGCTTCCACGGCGTCGGCCCCGTCACCGCCGCGCGGATGGAGCAGCTCGGCATCCATACCGGTGCCGATCTGCGCGACCGGCCGCTGCCCTTCCTCCAGGCGCATTTCGGCTCCTACGCCCAGTATCTCTATGCCGCGGCGCGCGGCGAGGATCACCGCCCGGTCCGCTCGCATCGCGTCGCCAAGTCGGTCGGCGCGGAGCGGACGTTCGAGACCAACCTGACCGATCGCGCCGAGCTGCATGCGGCGCTGGCGCGCGTCGCCGAGGCGGCATGGGTCCGCATCGAACGGTCGGGCGCGCGCGGACGGACGGTGACGCTCAAGCTGCGCCATGCGGATTTCCGCACACTGACCCGCGCCCGCTCGCTCACCGCGACGGTCGGCGATCCCGCCGCCTTCCTGCGGATCGGCGGGGAGCTGCTCGACGCGCTGCTGCCGGTGCCGGACGGCGTGCGACTGCTCGGCCTGACGCTCTCGGGCATCGTGCGCGACGGCGAGGTGGCGGCGGCGGAACAGGCGAGCCTGCCGCTCTAGCGCGGCGCGCGACCGGTCCGGCGGGGGAGCCGCTCACCGCCCGCCGGGCGGCAGGTTCGCCTCGAGATAGCGCGTCATCAGCGAATAGAGGTGCAGGCTGGTGCCCGGCTTCTCGTAGATGCCGTGGGTACGGTCGGGATAGGCCATCATCGTGAACGGCTTGTTCGCGGCGATCAGCCGGTCTTCGAGCTGTTCGAGATTCTGGTAATGGACATTGTCGTCGCCGGTGCCGTGGATCATCAGCAGATTACCCTTGAGCCCGTCCGCATAGGTGATCGGCGATCCCGCCTTGTAGCCCGCCTCATTGTCCGACGGCAGGCCCATGTACCGCTCCTGATAGACGGTATCATACAGCGTCTGGTCGGAGACCGCCGCGACGGCGATGCCGGTGCGGAACAGGTCGGGAAAGCGGAACATCGCGTGCAGCGTGCTCGACCCGCCGCCGCTCCAGCCCCAGATGCCGATCCGCGTCGCGTCGATATAAGGCCGCTCGGCGATCAGCCTGCGGACCCCCGCGGCATAATCCTCCGGTCCGATCACGCCCAGGCGGCGGTAGATGCTCTTGCGCCAGTCGCGCCCGCGCGGCGTGTTGGTGCCGCGCGGATCGATGCTCGCGACGATATAGCCGCGTTCGGCGAGCATCCGGTGCCACAGGGCGGTGTTGCCGCCCCAAACGTCCGCCACCGTCTGCCCCCAGGGTTCGCCATAAACCTGGAACAGCACCGGATAGCGCTTCTTGGGGTCGAAGCCCGCGGGCTTGAGGAGCCACGCATCGACCGACACGCCCTTGCCGAGATCGAGCCGGGTGAACTCGACCGGCGCGAGCGGCTCGTGCGCCACTTCGTCGGCGAGCGCGGCGTTGCGCGCCAGCACGCGCACCGGCGCCTGCGTGGTCAGGTCGATCATCTCGGTCACCGGCGGCCGATCGAATGCCGAGACGGTATGCCGCGCCCAATGCGCGCCGGGCGCGATGTCGTAGCTGTGCGTCCCCGCCTGCCCCGCCGGCGTCACCCGCTCGACGTGCGGCGCGCCGGTCAGCGTCGCGCGATACAGGTAGCGCTGCGTCGGATTGTCGGGCGAGGCGATGAACCAGGCGGCGTTTTGCGCCGCGTCGACCCGCAGCAGGCTGACGACATCGAACTTACCCGGGGTGCGCAGGTCCATCGTCTTGCCGTCGGCGGAAGCGATATAGAGGTGCCGCCAGCCATCACGCTCGCTCAGCCAGGTGAAGCGCTTGCCATCGTCGAGCCAGGTCGGATCGTCATTCGCCTCGACCCAGGCGGCGTCGCGCTCGGTGAACACGGGTCGCGTCGTACCGGTCGCCGGATCGGCGAGCAGCAGCTGATAGCTGTTCTGCAGGCGGTTGGCATATTGCAGGAAGACCTTGCCGCTGCTGCCGGCCCAGCTCATCTGCGGCACGTAATTCTGGCGCGGATCGCCGGCGAGCGTGATCCAGTGCGTCGCGCCGCTGGCGACGTCGACGGTGCCGACCCGCACCGCCGAATTGGTCGTGCCGACCTTGGGATATTGCAGCGGGATCGGCCGCGAATATTGGCCGACAGTGTTGGTGATGAGGTAGAAGGTGCCGACGCCGGCGGTATCGAAGCGCCAGAAGGCGATCGTCTTCGAATCCGGGCTCCACGACCACGCCTTGCGCAGCGAGAATTCCTCTTCGTACACCCAGTCGCCGAGCCCGTTGACGATCAGGTCGTTGCCGTCACGGGTCAACTGGCGCGGCGGCGCGTCACCGGCGGTCGGCTCGACATAGAGGTTGTTGCCGCGGACATAGGCGATGCGGCTGCCGTCGGGCGAGAATTCGGCATAGAGCAGGCTGGCGGCCGGGGCATCGCCGCCGATCCGCCGCAGCTTGCGCGTCGTCAGGTCGAACAGCCAATAGTCGCCGAGCGCGCGCGTGCGGCGGAAGCGCTGGCCGTTGGTCAGGATCAGCAGCCGCTTGCCGTCGGCGGACCAGGCGTAATGCTGGATCTCGACCGGCTTGCCCGTCGCCGGCACGACGAGATCGCGTGCCGCGACCAGCACGGTGCGCCCGTTCCGCGCGACGTCGTAGCGGACGAGGTCGGTGCCGCCGGCGATCGCCGACGACCGTTCGATCGCGTCGAAGCCCTTGCCGTCCGCGGTCCATTCCCCGCCTTCGACGGTATCGGTCGGGATCGGATTGCTGCCGAAGATGCGCTCCACGGTGAGCGGCGCGGACTGTCCGGCGGCGAGGCCGGGCTGAACCAGAGCCGCGAGACCGGCGAACATCAGGGCGCTGCGCATCGTCTTCAAATCAACCCTCCTCCAGGAACCGCCTGCTTATATCACCTCCGGCCGATCGTATACGCTCCTCGCCGGATGGCGGTCGCTTGCTTCGGCTTGCGCTTTCCGCTAACGGCCGCCGCTTCCACGCCTCGGCTGGATGCTTGCGGGAGGGCGGAGACGCCCGCTGGGACCGCTAAACTTGAAACGAGAGTGACATGGCAAAGAAGATCACAGGTTACATCAACCTGCAGGTTCCTGCAGGCGACGCCAAGCCCGCCCCGCCGATCGGCCCGGCCCTGGGTCAGCGCGGCGTCAACATCATGGAATTCTGCAAGGCGTTCAACGCGCAGACCACCGACATGGACAAGGGCACGCCGCTGCCCACCAAGATCACCGTCTATGCCGATCGTTCGTTCAGCTTCGAGATCAAGACGCCGCCGGCGTCGTTCCTGATCAAGAAGGCCGCCGGCCTGAAGTCGGGTTCGAAGGAGCCGGGCAAGGTCGTCGCGGGCAAGATCGCGCGCAGCAAGCTGACCGAGATCGCCCAGACCAAGATGAAGGATCTGAACGCCAACGACATCGAGGCTGCGACCAAGATCATCGAAGGCTCCGCCCGCGCGATGGGCCTCGAAGTGACGGAGGGCTGATAGATGGCCAAGCTGACTAAGAAGCAGAAGGCGAACACCATCTCGTCGGAGACGCTGCACGGCGTCGACCAGGCGATCGCGCTCGCCAAGCAGAACGCCACCGCCAAGTTCGACGAGACGATCGAGGTCGCGCTCAACCTCGGCGTCGATCCGCGCCACGCCGACCAGATGGTCCGCGGTGTCGTGACGCTGCCCGCCGGCACCGGCAAGACGGTGCGCGTCGGCGTCTTTGCCCGCGGCCCCAAGGCTGACGAAGCGCGCGCCGCCGGCGCCGATGTCGTCGGTGCGGAAGACCTGATGGAGACGATCCAGGGCGGCACGATCGAATTCGATCGCTGCATCGCGACCCCGGACATGATGGGCGTCGTCGGCCGCCTCGGTAAGGTGCTGGGTCCCAAGGGCCTGATGCCGAACCCGAAGCTCGGCACCGTGACGATGAACGTCGCCGAAGCGGTCAAGGCCGCCAAGGGCGGTCAGGTCGAGTATCGCGTCGAGAAGGCCGGCATCATCCACTCAGGGATCGGCAAGGCGTCGTTCACGCAGGAAGACCTGCGTCGCAACTTCGACGCGCTGGTCGATGCGGTGGTCAAGGCCAAGCCGTCGGGCGCCAAGGGCAAGTATGTCCGCAAGGTCGCCGTCAGCTCGACGATGGGCCCGGGCATCCGCGTCGACACCGCCGAGGTGGCCGGCGCGTAAGCGTCGCCCGCTTGCAGTGAATAGGAGAAGGGCCAGGAGCGATCCCGGCCCTTTTTCTATGGGTGCTACTCCGGCCTAGACAATGCTCCCGCGGAGGCGGAAGTCCAGTTTTCTTTTCGCCGCAGGCCGCTGTTCTGCCTGGCCACTAAATTCCCGCCTGCGCGAGACTACTGGTGTTTTGCGGAGCGCTGGGCGACTTCGTCGAAAGTCATCGCCTCGCCGGGAGACCTTCACCTTCAGGTCACGGAGGACTGATCGCCTCGACAACCCTCCGCGCCTCCGCGCCTCCGCGCGAACGCAAATCCTCGGGCGGCCCGTGCGATGATGATTCACGCGAAGGCGCGAAGCCGCGAGGAAGAGCGTTCACGCGGAGGCGCGGAGGCGCGGAGAGACTATATGGACAGAGGCACTTCGCCTTGCCGTGCTCTCGAGTAAGGCCGGACCGGTGCCGGATCGCAACATCTTCGCGTCTTCGCGTCTTCGCGCGATCATCCTCGCGTCACGCCAACACTCCGGTGGAGCGCGAACGCCGCCGCTTGCCTCACCCCAAACACGGACCGCGACGGCTATTCCGGAAAGTCCGCCCCCAGCGCGGCGTCGCGCAGGCCTTCGATTTCCGCCAGCCGCTCCCGCAACTTGGCCGTCACCGCCTCATAGCCGAACTTGCCGAGCACCAGATGCCGCGGCGGCGTCTCCGCCTCGGCGGCGGCGATGATCGCCTGGCCGGCGCGGACCGGATCGCCCGCCTGCTCGCCGCTGATCTGCCTGGTCGACTCCATCCGCTTGCCTGCGGTGTCGGCATAGTCGGCGATCCGTACCGGCGTCTGCTGGAGCGAACGACCGGCCCAGTCGGTGCGGAACGGCCCCGGCTCGACGCAGGTGACGGCGATGCCGAGCGGCGCGACCTCGGCGAGCAGGCTGTCCGACCAGCCCTCGACCGCATGTTTGGACGCGGCATAATAGCCCGAGCCCGGAAAGCCGATCAGCCCCGCGACCGAGGTGAAATTGATAACGTGACCCGATCGCTGCGCGCGCATCAGCGGCAGCACCGCGCGGGTCAGCGCGAACAGGCCGAAGACGTTGGTATCGAACTGCGCGCGGATCGCCGCCTCTTCGCCTTCCTCGATGCTCGCCTGATAGCCATAGCCGGCATTGTTGACGAGCACGTCGATGCGGCCGAAACGCGACTCCGCCGCCGCGACCGCCGCCGCCACCTGACCGGCATCGTTGACGTCGAGCGCCAGTGCCAGCGCGCGGTCCTCCGCCTCCGCCGCCAGATCGGCGACGCGCTCCGCATCCCGCGCGGTGACGACGACACGCCAGCCGCGCGCCAGCACCAGCTTTGCCAGATCGCGACCGAAACCGGTCGAGCAACCGGTGATGAACCAGACGGGGGCGGAAGGCAGTGTCATCGGGAACCTCGGTGCGATCGGGAGCAAACCGGAGCAATGCGGCAGCGCGAGCCGGGTTCCGCGCTGACATCACTTCGGCGGCGTCGCCCCTGCGCTGCCGTCGAGCGCGGCGCCGACCGAGGCGAGCGGCCGCGACAGGATCGCGCCGACGTGACGGGCGGCAAAGATGCCGACGACGCCGATCGCGACGAGCAGCGCGACGAACTGGAAGGCGGCGGCAAAGCGACGGCTCTGCGCCTCGCGCTCGGCGGGGGGCACGCGGCGTTCGGCGCGCCGATCCGCGCCCGGCGCGTCGCCGCGCTGCGGCTTGTGCGCGGGCGGCTTGGCCGAGACGATGCCGTCGATGTCGATCGGGTCCTGCGTCCGCACGCCGAAGAAGGCGCCGTTCTGCCAGACGACGCGGCCGACGACGACATGATGGATCCGGCGGATCTCGATCACCGTTCCCGGCCGGCAGGCGGGCTCGGCGGTGGCGAGCAGGCCGCGCGACGACATGTTGTGGATCACCACGTCGGTCCATTCCGATCCCGCCCGCATGCGCGCGCGCACCAGCACCTTGACGCGGGGTTCGCGCTTTTTCATCGGGCGGGCCGGTCGGGCGCGGAGAAAAGGTCGGACATCATCGCTGCCCTACCACGCAAATGTTAAACGTCCGTAATAGACGTATCAGTTTCTGACATAATTCCGGTGCTTGCCGCCGCGCACCGAAGGGCATGGTTGACTTCGCACGTAACTGCGGTAAAGGCCCGCGCTTGCCGGTGGGTCCGCCCGCCGCGCATCCGTCCAAGACAGCAGGTGCCGCGGATTTGCCACGGCTTAATGCCCTGCCGAGACGGGGACAGGATTTCGAACGATCGGAGCGCTCCGTCGCGCCGGTCTGCCGCCCTTCACGGGTGCCTTCCCCATCGATGGACAACCCCGGCGGGGTTTTCCCCTCCGGTTTGTAACCGGGAGGGTCGCTTCGTGCGGCGCTCTCAAAACGTGGAGAATGGCATGGATCGTGCTCAAAAGGCCGCGGCCGTTGCCGAGTTGAATCGCACCTTTTCCGAGGTCGGCGTGGTGGTCGTCACCCGCAACAACGGAATGACGGTTGCCCAGTCGACCCGACTGCGCAACGCGATGCGGGACGCCGGCGCGACCTACAAGGTCTCGAAGAACAAGCTTGCCAAGATCGCACTCGATGGCACCGATTACGGCTCTGTGGGCGACCTGCTCACCGGCCCGGTCGGCCTTGCCACCTCGATCGACCCCGTCGCCGCTGCCAAGGTAGCGGTCGAATTCGCGAAGACGAACGACAAGTTCGAAATCGTCGGCGGTGCGATGGGTGCGACCTCTCTCGACGTTGCCGGCGTGCAAGCGCTCGCCACCCTGCCCTCGCTGGATGAACTCCGGGCGAAGATCGTCGGCCTCATCGTTGCCCCGGCAACGAAGCTCGCGACCATCACCCAGGCTCCCGCGGCGCAGATCGCGCGCGTGCTGTCGGCCTACGCCGAGAAGGAAGCCGCCTGAGCTTCAGGCGCTTTCGGACAAGCGATTTTCAACTGACACTTAGGGGCGTTCCGCCCCGGCATATGAAGGAAGTATCATGGCAGACCTGAACGCGCTGGTTGACCAGCTGAGCGAACTGACCGTCCTCGAGGCCGCCGAGCTCTCGAAGATGCTCGAAGAGAAGTGGGGCGTTTCGGCCGCCGCTGCCGTCGCCGCGGCTCCCGCCGCCGGTGGCGCGGGCGCCGGTGCCCCGGCCGCGGAAGAGAAGACCGAGTTCGACGTGATCCTCACCGGCGACGGTGGCAAGAAGATCAACGTCATCAAGGAAGTCCGCGCCATCACCGGTCTCGGCCTGACCGAAGCCAAGGCGCTCGTCGAAGGCGCGCCGAAGGCCGTCAAGGAAGGCGTGAACAAGGACGAGGCCGAGAAGGTCAAGAAGCAGCTTGAAGACGCCGGCGCGACCGTCGAACTTAAGTAAGCTGGTCCGAACCGTCCGGCGTCACGGCGTCGGGCGGATCGTGCAACGGATGGGGCGGCCTTCGCGAGGAGGTCGCCCCTTTCGTTATGCGTCACCGCCGGCGTGCGGGACGCCAGGACTCGGGCCGGATCACCGTCGCCGGCGGCTCGCCGGCACGCGCCGCGTCGATCGCGGCGTTGATCGCCATCAGCTCGGTCTGCCGGCTCATCGCGGTCATCGCGTCGACCAGCGCGGCGAGCTGCGTCATCGTCGCCTGCATCTCCCCCGTCTTGTCGGCGATCGCCGCCTGGTGGCGGCGCACCTCGTCGTGGCGCGCGGCGACATCATGGTCGAGGCGGACGCGGCGGGTGACGTCGGTGGCGATGGCGACGATGCGCTGCGGCGTGCCGTCCGCGTCGGCGACCGGCGTATAGCTTGCCTGCAGCCATAACGGCGCCCCCTTGCTGTCGATCCACGCCAGGACCCCCGCCTCGCTCTCGCCGGCGGCGAGCCTCGCCCAGAGGGCGGTATAGGCCAGCGCACCGGCATCGACCGGATCGCACAGGATGCGATGGTGGCGGCCGATCAGATCGTCGCGGTCATAGCCGGTGAGCGCGAGGAACCGCGCATTGGCGTCGAGGATGATCCCGTCCGGCGTGAAGTCGATGACCGCATGGCTGCGGTCGAGCGCGACGAGGCGGGCGTCGCGCGTCTCGTCATCGGACGGTGGCGCGGTCCGTTCGCTGGCGACCTTGACGAAGCCGCAGACCGCGCCGTCATCGTCGAGCAGCGGATCGTAATCGGCGTGCAGCCGCAGCTCGCGTCCGTCCCGGCCGATCCGCGTGCAATCGAGCGAGACGGCGCGGCCGAGCGCGAGGTCGAGCCACAATTGCCGATAGTCGGCCGACGCCCGCACCTCCGGCGAGCAGAAGGCGCGGTGCGGCATGCCGAGCAGGTCTTCGAGCTGATAGCCGAAGGTCGTGCAATAGCGCTCGCTCGCCCACACGACATGGCCGGCGGCATCGAAATGCGCGACATTGGTCGTGCGGCAGATCGCCGCCCAGATCGCGGCACCGTGACGTTCGCCTGCCATGGGGTCTCCCGGCCCCGAGAAAGGACCACTTTGGACACGGTTAGCGACAACCTGCGATGCGGATCAAGCGCGAATTGCGCCGCTCACCGCTCCACGGCAGCGGCATAGGGGCGGACGCCGAGCACATCGTACATCCGCGCGGGCTGATCGAGCCAGAACGGCACCAGTTTCGCCGAGTCGACGCGCTCGACGCCGACCGCGAAGGCGTTGCCGACCTGCCCCTCGCCGCCACCGGCATCATAGACGACGTTGACGACGACGACGGGCACGAACATCGGCCGCCCCGCCGCCTCGAGCGGGCGGATCTCCGTGCGCGACAGGGCGACGACGACGCGGACGCGGCGTGACTCCCCCGGCGCCAGCGCGAAGGGTGGCACCGCGGTGCGTCCCGGCGGCGCGGCATAGATGGCGGCGACATCACCCTCCTGCCCCGGTCCGGCGCCGGTCAGCGTCGCGGCGATGCGGATCGCCTGTGCCGGCGCCGTCCCGGCATTGCGGACGTCGAGTTCCGCCTCGACCGTGGCGCTGAGCAGGTTGAGCCCGGCGCGGCGCGGATGCAGCGCGAGCGCGAGCCGGGCGCGCGCCGCGGGCGGCTCGAACATCGCCGGGGTCGGGGCCGTCGTCGGCGTTGCCGCTGGCGTGGGCAAACGATCCTGCATAGGTGGCGCCGGTGGCGGTGGCGCAACCGGCGCGACCGCAGGCGCTTCATCGACCGCCTCGCGCGAGCGACGGCGTAGCCACCACCAACCGCCCAAGCCCGCTGCGATCACCGCGACCGCGATCAGCCACCAGAGATTCGATCCGTCCCCGGCAGCCGCGGGTGCAGCCACCGGTGTGGGGGTCGGGCTCGGCGTCGCGAGCGGGGTGGCGGACGGTTCGTCCGTCGGCAGCGCCGCCGGCGTCGTCGGCGCCGTTGCGGCGGGCTGCGGCGCGATGCTGGGCGCGGGTGCGACGGTGGGCGTCGCGGCCGGGGTCGGCGTCGCACGCGGCGTCGGTGTGGCGCGCGGCGTGGGCGTAGTCCGCGGGGTCGGGACTGCACGCGGAGTCGGGGTCGGAGCCGGCGTCGGGCTGGGTGCAGGCGTCGGCTCGGGAACGACCGGCGCGGGGGTGGCCGGGCGCGACGGCGACAGGCTGAAATTGTCGAGCCCCGGGATCGTCTGCGGCGCGCTCGTATTGGACTGCGCGAGCCCCGGCGTCCCCGCCAGAGCCGCCGCCGAAAGGGCGATCGCGCCCAGCCGCGCGCCCCGCATCATGGTCATGTACTCTGATCTCACCCAAAACCCTTGCGCGCTCCTTAGTGAACGGTTGACGACCGCCACCCCCGCTGCGACGAACTGCCCCGCTATGGCGACGGAGCGAACGGCACGGCCGCGCCGCCCGCCGCCGCCACCCCTTTGACACGGCGGGGCAAGCCGCCTATATCGGCGGTTCACCAAAGCTTTCGGGACATGGGGCGCCGTCGCGCAGCGCCCCGTACGGATAGAGGGTTCTGGTTTCAAAGACGCTGAAGGCCGACGCACTTGGATGCGATCGGCTTTTTTGCGTCGCACCTCGCGTCCCGCTCCGGGGGTTCCCGGGCACGATATTCCGGCCGTCGCCAGTGTCCGCTGGCGGGCCACGACTGAGGGCATAACACCATGGCCAGCAAAGCGATCCAGGGCAGCACCGCGAAGCGGCGCATCCGCAAGATCTTCGGGGACATCCACGAAGTCATCCAGATGCCGAACCTGATCGAGGTTCAGCGCGAGAGCTACGAGCAGTTCCTCCGTTCGGACAAGAGCATCGGCCACGTCTCGGGACTCGAGAAGACGCTGCGCAGCGTGTTCCCGATCCAGGATTTCGCCGGCACCGCCTATCTCGACTTCGACGATTACGTCCTCGAACCGCCGAAGTTCGACGTCGAGGAATGCCGCCAGCGCGGCATCACCTATGCCGCGCCGATGCGTGTCACGCTGCGCCTGACCGCGTTCGAGGTCGATCCGGATACCGAGGCCAAGTCGGTCATCGATATCAAGGAGCAGGACGTCTACATGGGCGACATGCCGCTCATGACCGAGAACGGCACCTTCTTCATCAACGGCACCGAGCGCGTCATCGTCAGCCAGATGCACCGCTCGCCGGGCGTGCTGTTCGATCACGATCGCGGCAAGACGCATGCGTCGGGCAAGTATCTGTTCGCCGCCCGCGTCATTCCGTATCGCGGCTCGTGGCTCGACTTCGAGTTCGACGCCAAGGACATCGTCAACGTCCGCATCGACCGTAAGCGCAAGCTGCCGGTGACGGCGCTGCTCTATGCGCTCGGCATGACCAGCGAGGACATCCTCAACCACTTCTACAACCGCGTCACCTATGTGCGCGGCCAAGGCGGCTGGATCATCCCGTTCGCGCCAGAGAACTGGCGTGGCGTCAAGCCGCTGTTCGACATCGTCGACGCCTCGTCGGGCGAAGTCGTGTTCGCCGCGCAGCAGAAGATCAGCCCGCGCGCGGCCAACAAGGCGGCCAAGGACGGCCTCACCCAGCTGCTGATCCCGACCGAAGAGATCTTCGGCCGCTATTCGGCCTATGACCTGATCAACGAGCAGACCGGCGAGATCTACGTCGAGGCGGGCGATGAGATCGGCGCCGAGAATCTCGAGGCGCTCGACAAGGCCGGCATCGACACGATCGAGCTGCTCGACATCGATCACGTCTCGACTGGTGCCTGGATCCGCAACACGCTCAAGGCCGACAAGGCCGAGGAGCGCGAGCAGGCGCTGAGCGACATCTATCGCGTCATGCGCCCCGGCGAGCCGCCGACGCTGGAGACTGCGGAAGCGCTGTTCGCCGGCCTGTTCTTCGATCCGGACCGCTACGACCTGTCGGCGGTCGGCCGCGTCAAGCTCAACATGCGCCTCGACCTCGACTGCCCGGATACGGTGACGACGCTGCGCACCGAGGATATCCTCGCCGTGGTCAAGACGCTGGTCGACCTCAAGGACGGCAAGGGCGAGATCGACGACATCGACAATCTCGGCAACCGCCGCGTCCGCTCGGTCGGCGAGCTGCTCGAGAACCAGTATCGCGTCGGCCTGCTGCGCATGGAGCGTGCGGTCAAGGAGCGCATGTCCTCTGTCGACGTGTCGACAGTGATGCCGAACGACCTGATCAACGCCAAGCCGGCGGTCGCCGCGGTGCGGGAATTCTTCGGCTCGTCGCAGCTGTCGCAGTTCATGGACCAGACCAACCCGCTGTCGGAAGTGACGCACAAGCGTCGTGTCTCGGCGCTCGGGCCGGGCGGTCTGACGCGGGAACGCGCGGGCTTCGAAGTCCGCGACGTCCACCCGACGCATTATGGCCGCATCTGCCCGATCGAGACGCCGGAAGGCCCGAACATCGGTCTGATCAACAGCCTCGCCTCGTTCAGCCGGGTCAACAAATACGGCTTCATCGAGACGCCGTACCGCAAGATCGTCGACGGCAAGGTCACTGACGACGTCGTCTATCTGTCGGCGATGGAAGAGGCCAAGCATACGATCGCGCAGGCCTCGGCCGAGCTGAAGGACGACGGCAGCTTCGCCGAGGAGCTGGTGTCGGCCCGTCAGGCGGGCGAGTTCCTGATGGCGCTGCCCGAGACGATCACGCTGATGGACGTCAGCCCCAAGCAGCTGGTGTCGGTCGCCGCGTCGCTGATCCCGTTCCTCGAGAACGACGACGCCAACCGCGCGCTGATGGGCTCGAACATGCAGCGCCAGGCGGTGCCGCTGGTCAAGGCCGAGGCGCCGTTCGTCGGCACCGGCATGGAAGAGACCGTGGCGCGCGATTCGGGCGCCGCGATCGCCGCCAAGCGTGCCGGCATCGTCGACCAGGTCGATGCCAGCCGCATCGTCGTGCGCGCCACCGGTGAGGTCGATTCGGCCAAGTCGGGTGTCGACATCTACACGCTGATGAAGTTCCAGCGCTCGAACCAGTCGACCTGCATCAACCAGCGTCCGCTGGTGAAGGTGGGCGACGTGGTCAACGCCGGCGACGTCATCGCCGACGGTCCGTCGACCGAGTTCGGCGAGCTGGCGCTCGGCCGCAACGCGCTCGTCGCGTTCATGCCGTGGAACGGCTACAACTACGAGGACTCGATCCTCATCTCCGAGCGGATCGTGAAGGACGACGTGTTCACGTCGATCCACATCGACGAGTTCGAGGTGATGGCCCGCGACACCAAGCTCGGGCCCGAGGACATCACGCGCGACATCCCCAACGTCGGCGAGGAAGCATTGCGCAACCTCGACGAGGCGGGCATCGTCTACGTCGGTGCCGAGGTCGAGCCGGGCGACATCCTCGTCGGCAAGATCACGCCGAAGGGCGAAAGCCCGATGACGCCGGAAGAAAAGCTGCTCCGCGCGATCTTCGGTGAGAAGGCGAGCGACGTGCGCGACACCTCGCTGCGCCTGCCGCCGGGCGTCGCCGGGACGATCGTCGACGTGCGCGTCTTCAATCGCCACGGCATCGACAAGGACGAGCGCGCGATGGCGATCGAGCGCGAGGAGATCGAGCGCCTCAAGAAGGACTCGGACGACGAGCGCACGATCCTCAACCGGGCGACGTGGAGCCGCCTGCGCGAAATGCTGCTCGACCAGGTCGCCACCGCCGTTCCGAAGGGCCTCAAGAAGGGCTCGACGATCGACATGGACCTGCTCGACAGCGTCGACCGCCACGAGTGGTGGAAGTTCGCGGTGCAGGACGATGCGGTCCAGGCCAATCTCGAAGCCGTCAAGCAGCAGTATGACGAGGCGGCCAAGCGGATCACGGACAAGTTCCATGACCGCCGCGAGAAGCTGGAGCGTGGCGACGAGCTGCCGCCGGGCGTGCTCAAGATGGTCAAGGTGTTCGTCGCGGTGAAGCGCAAGCTGCAGCCGGGCGACAAGATGGCCGGCCGTCACGGCAACAAGGGCGTGATCAGCCGCATCCTGCCGCAGGAGGACATGCCGTTCCTCGCCGACGGGACGCCGGTCGATCTGGTGCTCAACCCGCTGGGCGTGCCGTCGCGCATGAATGTCGGGCAGATCTTCGAAACGCATCTCGGCTGGGCTGCCCGTAACCTGGGCATGCAGGTTGCGACCGCGCTCGAGGATTGGCGCGAGGCGAATCCGGACGCCAAGGCGGGCGAGATGCCCGACGCGGTCCGTTCGCGCCTCGTCGAGGTCTATGGCGATCATTATGCCGACGACATCCAGAGCCGCGAGCCGGAAGAGATCGCCGAGCTGGTCCAGAACATCCGGACCGGCATTCCGATGGGCACCCCGGTGTTCGACGGCGCCCGCGAAAGCGACGTGTCGGCGATGCTGGAGCTGGCGGGTCTCGACACGTCGGGCCAGTCGGAGCTGTTCGACGGACGCACCGGCGACAAGTTCGACCGCAAGGTGACGGTGGGCATCATCTACATGCTCAAGCTGCACCATCTGGTGGACGACAAGATCCACGCGCGTTCGATCGGGCCCTACTCGCTCGTCACCCAGCAGCCGCTGGGCGGCAAGGCGCAGTTCGGCGGCCAGCGCTTCGGCGAGATGGAGGTCTGGGCCTTGCAGGCCTATGGCGCCGCCTACACCTTGCAGGAGATGCTGACGGTGAAGTCCGACGACGTGGTCGGCCGCACCAAGGTCTATGAGGCGATCGTCAAGGGTGACGACACGTTCGAGGCCGGCATCCCCGAGAGCTTCAACGTGCTCGTCAAGGAAATGCGCTCGCTGGGCCTCAACGTCGACTTGAAGACGATGCAGGACCAGGTCGACGAGGACGGCATCGCGATCGCCGCGGAGTGACCTCAAGTCCCCTCTCCCCCTGTGGGAGAGGGGCAAGCCGCGGAACGCGGCGCGGGGTGAGGGGCAGTGCGGCACGGCAGCCGCATCGCTTCCCCCTCACCTTCCCACTGCCTTCGGCAGCGGGCCCCTTCCTCTCCCACAAGGGGAGAGGAGACAGAGATTTTAAGAGGACAGGTTCATGAACGAACTGACCAACTTCGCGAACCCGATCGCCAAGCCCGAAACCTTCGACCAGATCCAGATCGGCATCGCCTCGCCTGACAAGATCCGCTCGTGGTCGTTCGGCGAGATCAAGAAGCCCGAAACCATCAACTACCGCACGTTCAAGCCCGAGCGTGACGGCCTGTTCTGCGCACGCATCTTCGGTCCGATCAAGGATTACGAATGCCTGTGCGGCAAGTACAAGCGTATGAAGTACAAGGGCATCGTCTGCGAGAAATGCGGCGTCGAAGTCACCGTGTCGAAGGTCCGCCGCGAGCGGATGGGCCATATCGAGCTCGCCGCCCCGGTCGCGCACATCTGGTTCCTCAAGTCGCTGCCGTCGCGCATCGGCCTGCTGCTCGACATGCAGCTCAAGCAGCTCGAGCGCGTGCTGTATTTCGAGGCCTATATCGTCATCGAGCCGGGCCTGACGCCGCTGGAGAAGTTCCAGCTGATGACCGAGGACGAGCTGCTCGAGGCGCAGGACCAATATGGTGAGGACGCCTTCTCCGCCGGGATCGGCGCCGAGGCCGTGCGCATCATGCTCGAAAGCCTCGATCTCGAGGGCGAGAAGACGCAGCTGCTCGAAGAGCTGGCGACGACCAAGTCGGAGCTGAAGCCGAAGAAGATCATCAAGCGGCTCAAGGTCGTCGAGAGCTTCCTCGAATCGGGCAACCGTCCCGAATGGATGATCCTCGAAGTCGTGCCGGTCATCCCGCCCGAACTGCGCCCGCTGGTGCCGCTCGACGGTGGCCGCTTCGCGACGTCGGATCTCAACGACCTGTACCGCCGCGTCATCAACCGCAACAACCGGTTGAAGCGCCTGATGGAGCTGCGTGCGCCGGACATCATCGTCCGCAACGAAAAGCGCATGTTGCAGGAAGCGGTCGACGCTCTGTTCGACAACGGCCGCCGCGGCCGGACGATCACCGGCGCCAACAAGCGTCCGCTGAAGTCGCTGTCCGACATGCTCAAGGGCAAGCAGGGCCGCTTCCGGCAGAACCTTCTCGGCAAGCGCGTCGACTATTCGGGTCGTTCGGTGATCGTGACCGGCCCGGAATTGAAGCTGCACCAGTGCGGCCTGCCCAAGAAGATGGCGCTCGAGCTGTTCAAGCCGTTCATCTACGCCCGCCTCGACGCCAAGGGCCTGAGCATGACGCTCAAGCAGGCGAAGAAGTGGGTCGAGAAGGAGCGCAAGGAAGTCTGGGACATCCTGGATGAGGTGATCCGCGAGCATCCGGTGATGCTCAACCGCGCACCGACGCTCCACCGGCTCGGCATCCAGGCGTTCGAGCCGGTGCTGATCGAGGGCAAGGCGATCCAGCTCCACCCGCTGGTCTGCTCGGCGTTCAACGCCGACTTCGACGGCGACCAGATGGCCGTGCACGTGCCGCTGAGCCTCGAGGCGCAGCTGGAAGCGCGCGTCCTGATGATGTCGACCAACAACATCCTGTCGCCCGCCAACGGCAAGCCGATCATCGTGCCGTCGCAGGACATGGTGCTGGGTCTCTATTATCTGTCGATGATGAAGGAAGGCGAGCCGGGCGAAGGCATGCTGCTCGGCGACATGGCCGAGGTGCATCAGGCGCTCAACGCGGGTGCGGTGACGCTGCACACCAAGATCGTCAGCCGCGTTCCGCAGACCGACGAGAACGGCAAGCAGTACCTCAAGCGCTACGAGACGACCCCGGGCCGCATGCTGCTGGGTGAAACCCTGCCGCACAGCCACAAGGTGCCGTTCGAGACCGTCAACCGCCTGCTCACCAAGAAGGACGTCGGCGACGTGATCGACGAGGTCTATCGTCACACCGGCCAGAAGGAGACCGTGCTGTTCGCCGATGCGATCATGGCACTGGGCTTCCGTCACGCGTTCCGCGCCGGCATTTCGTTCGGCAAGGACGACATGATCATCGCGCCGGACAAGGACAAGCTGGTCGACGAGACGCGCGATCAGGTGAAGGACTTCGAGCAGCAGTATCAGGACGGCCTGATCACGCAGCAGGAAAAGTACAACAAGGTGATCGACGCCTGGAGCCGCTGCGGCGATCAGGTGGCGAACTCGATGATGAACGAGATCAAGGCCGTCCGTCACTATGAGGACGGGCCGATGAAGGGCCGCGAGAAGGACATCAACTCGATCTACATGATGGCCCACTCGGGTGCCCGTGGCTCGCAGGCGCAGATCAAGCAGCTTGCCGGCATGCGCGGGCTGATGGCCAAGCCGTCGGGCGAGATCATCGAGACGCCGATCATCTCGAACTTCAAGGAAGGCCTGACCGTCCTCGAATATTTCAACTCGACCCACGGTGCTCGTAAGGGCCTCGCGGACACCGCGTTGAAAACCGCCAACTCGGGTTATCTCACCCGCCGCCTCGTCGACGTGTCGCAGGATTGCGTCATCGTCGAGGAGGATTGCGGCACCGAGCGCGCGCTGGAGATGAAGGCGATCGTGCAGGGCGGTTCGACCATCGCCTCGCTCGGCGAGCGCATCCTCGGCCGCACGACGGCGGAGGACGTGGTCGACGCCAAGAGCGGTGAGGTCATCATCCCGACGGGCACGTTGCTCGACGAGGCGATGATCGCGCAGATCGAGAAGATCGGCATCCAGGGGATGAAGATCCGCTCGCCGCTGGTCTGCGAAAGCAAGATCGGCGTGTGCGGCAAGTGCTACGGGCGCGACCTCGCCCGCGGTACGCCGGTCAACATCGGCGAGGCGGTCGGCGTGATCGCGGCGCAGTCGATCGGCGAGCCGGGTACGCAGCTGACGATGCGCACCTTCCACATCGGCGGCGCGGCGCAGCTCAACGAACAGTCGAACCTGGAGGCGCCGGTCGACGGCACCGCCCAGTTCCGCGACCTGCGCCTGATCGTCGATCAGCGCGGGCGGCGGGTGACGCTGTCGCGTTCGGGCGAGATCGCGATCGTCGACATGGACGGCCGCGAACTGTCGACGCACCGTATCCCCTATGGCGCCTATGTGATGTTCGACGACGGCCACATGCTGTCGAAGGGCGATCGCATGGCGGAGTGGGATCCGTTCACCATGCCGGTGATCACCGAGAATTCGGGCATCGTGAAGTATCAGGATCTGATCGAGGGCAAGACGCTCACCGAGCAGACCGACGAAGCGACCGGCATCGCGCAGCGCGTGGTGATCGAATATCGCACCTCGTCCAAGTCGAAGGAGGATCTGCGTCCGCGTCTGACCCTGACGACGTCGGAAGACGGCGAAGCGGCGCGCTACATGCTCGCTGCCGGTGCGGTGCTGTCGGTCGACGACAATGCCGAGGTGCAGGCGGGCGACGTGCTCGCCCGTGTCAGCCGCGAGTCCGCCAAGACCCGCGACATCACCGGCGGTCTGCCGCGCGTCGCCGAACTGTTCGAGGCGCGCATCCCCAAGGAGGCGGCGATCATCGCCAAGGTCTCCGGCCGGGTCGTGTTCGGCAAGGACTATAAGGCGAAGCGCAAGATCGGCATCCAGCCCGAGGATGGCGGCGAGGTCGTCGAATATCTGGTGCCGAAGTCGAAGGTGATCGACGTTCAGGAAGGCGACTACGTCAAGCGTGGCGACAACCTGATCGGTGGTTCGCCCAACCCGCATGACATCCTGGAGACGATGGGCATCGAGCCGCTGGCCGAATATCTGGTCAGCGAAATCCAGGAAGTCTATCGACTGCAGGGCGTCAAGATCAACGACAAGCACATCGAGACGATCGTTCGTCAGATGCTGCAGAAGGTCGAGATCACCGACGGCGGCGACACCACGCTGCTCAAGGGCGAGCAGGTCGATCGCGAGGAAATGGACGCGACGAACGAGAAGCTCGAGAAGAACCAGCAGCCCGCGCAGGGCAAGCCGGTGCTGCTCGGCATCACCAAGGCGTCGCTGCAGACCCGCAGCTTCATCTCGGCGGCGTCGTTCCAGGAGACCACCCGCGTCCTCACCGAGGCGGCGGTCCAGGGCAAGCAGGACACGCTGATGGGTCTGAAGGAGAATGTCATCGTCGGCCGGCTGATCCCGGCGGGTACCGGCGCGGGCATGAACCGGCTGCGGGTCGCCGCTTCGTCGCGCGACGCGGCGCTGCGGGCACAGCAGCGGGCGCTGTCGGCGGCGATCGTCGCCCCGATCTCGGCCGCGGAACAGCGGGCCGCGGAGCAGCAGCGCACGGTGCGCGACGATGCCGGCACGGGTCCTGACCCGCTCGCCGAGGTCGTGCCCTCGGGCGACGGCAGCGATGCCGCCGCGGGTGAGTATCTCAACCAGGAGTGATCCTGGCCTCTTGCCGAGCACACGAAACCGCCGTCCGGGTGACCGGGCGGCGGTTTTGTTTTGGGCGTATGCCGGCAGCGGCCCCGCGCGCGCACCGCAACGCCACCTTAAAAAAATTTCACCGAATGATGCCCGCCGCTCCGTCCCTCTTGATACAAATCAAGAAACGGACGTGATTGGGTGGCTTTTCCGTCTGATCTTTGGAGGGGATGACGGTATTTTGCTGATGATAACCACTCGCGACAGGAACTGTGTCTCGCGCGCGACTGGATATTGGGAATTGCGGCACGGGCTGTTTGCCGAGCACAATTAAAACTTGCACCACATTGGCGATAACGGGCATATACCGTATATCAGCACGGGGGCGGGGCATTTGGCCTCGTGGGATATGAAATGATGAATATGTCGTCGCAGTCGCAGCCGCTTGAGACTCTGGAGACGCTGTTGGTCGAGGCCTGTCAGATCGCCGATGCGGTCGGGCTCGACCTCGCTGCGATCCGCATCGAGGAAGCGCTTATGATCGCTCGCGAATCCTCCAATTCCAACCCGCTGTGGCAATCCTGGGGGACGATGTCGCTACTCAACTGAGCCGCCGCGCCGCTAGGACAGGCGCCCGACATCGGCCGTCGCATCGCCGATCACCGCGGCGTCTCCGCCCATCGTCCGGGCGATCGTTTCGAAGCCACCGTTATGGACGCGGATCTCATTGAACGCCGGCGGCGAATGGCGCGTCCGCTTCGACAGCGTTCCGGCACCGATCATCCTTATCGTCCGCCCCGCGCGCGCGACCGGAACGTCGAAGGGGTCATGGACATGGCCCGACAGCACCGCATGCGCCCCCGCCTCCGCCAGCGCGGTCAGCGCCCCGTCGCCATTGCGCGTGCTGGCCGTGCCCTTGGTCGGGCCTTCGATAAGAGGGTGATGCGCGGCGACGAAGATCAGCCGGTCCTTGGGCGCCGCGTCGATCATCGCCAGCGCGCGGCGTAAGGAACCCGCCCCTACCCGGCCCTTCGACCAATTCCAGCGCCATTGCGCCCGCGCGATCGTCTTGAGCGGGACGATCGTCACGCCGGGCAGGTCGAGCTCGCGCTCGATCATCTTCTCCACCGCGGCATAGCGCTGATAGGGCGCGAACAGGCGGCGAAACGGATCCCAGTAATAAGGGATGTCGTGGTTGCCGATCTCCAGCGTCACCGGCACGCCGAGGCTGCGCAGCCACGCCCCGCCCCGCTCGAACTCGGATCGCGTCGCGCGCATCGTCAGGTCGCCGGTCATGATCACCGCATCGGGGCGTTCCGCGGTAACGCGTTCGCCGAACCAGGCGATCGCCTGTGGGTCCTCTGCGCCGAAATGGACATCGCTGACGTGGAATAGAGTGATCATGGCTTTCCGAACGCTGCTGCTGCCGGAAAGCTGCTAATGCGCCGATCCGGGCGGCCGCAAGTGGGTGCTCGACTTGCCAACATATTGATTTGGATCAGCACGGGTTCATTTGTAAAGCCATACGGGTCAGGCCATGCTGGACTGGACGAGTTGCATACGGTGACAATGGCGATCCCCCTCGAAACAGATCCGAGTCTCGACCTGACGGCCTGTGATCGCGAACCCATTCATATCCCAGGCGCCATCCAGCCGCACGGGCTGCTGCTGGTCGCCGAAGCCGGCCCCGGTCATGCGGTGATCGCCGGCGCGGGGGCGATCGAGGCGCGGCTGGCGACGCACTGGCAGGGCCGGCCGCTCGCCGATCTGCTCGGCCAAGATATCCAAGCGCTGCTCCACCATCTGCCGGGCGGGCTGGACGCGACCAGCCAGATCGTCGTGCCGGGAATCGGCGAATCGTTCGTGGCGACGGTGCATCGTGGCGGCACGCATCTGCTCGTCGAGCTCGAGCCGGTCGCGGGCGCGCCGGCGTCGGTATCGACGACGCTGGCCTGGCTCGACGCGGTCGCGGCGAGTTTCGAGCGCGCCGCCGATCTCCAGACGCTGTACGACCGCGCTGCCGGTGCGTTCCGGATGCTCACCGGCTTCGATCGGGTGATGATCTACCGCTTCCTCGACGACGACGCCGGACAGGTGGTGGCGGAGGATCGCGATCCGTCGCTGGCCACCTTCCGCAACCATCGCTTCCCCGCCTCCGACATTCCGCGGCAGGCGCGCGCGCTCTATGTGCGCAACCGCACGCGGACGATCCCGACGGTCGACTATGACCCGGCGCCGCTGCGCCCGGCCGCCTTTGACCATATCGACCTCAGCGACGTCGCGGTGCGCCATGTCTCGCCGATCCACCTGCAATATCTCCGCAATATGGGGGTGGAGGCGTCGGCGTCGATCTCGATCGTCAAGGACGGCTTGCTGTGGGGGCTGATCGCCTGTCACCACAACAGCCCGCGCGTGCTGCCGCCCGACGTCCGCAACACCGCGGCGACGCTGGCCAGCGGCCTCGCCCGGCAGATTCGCGCCAAGGAGGAGGCCGCCGCCTATCGCGAGCGCCTGACGCTGCGCGCCGACGAGGACCATATGGTGCCGCGCCTCAACAGCGAGGAGCCGCTGCGCGCCTCGATCATCGCGGTGAAGGACGAATTGCGCGCGATGCTGCACGCCGACGGCTTTGCCATGGTCGCGGGCAACCAGATCGAACGCTCGGGCCGCTGCCCCGACGACAATGTGCTCGCCGGTATCGCCCGGTGGGTGCGCGAACGCGGTGGCGAGCCGCTCGCGACGCACGAACTGGGTGCGCTCTTCCCGATGGCGCGCGCGCATGAGACCATGATGAGCGGCCTGCTCGCACTGCCGCTGTTCGACGAGGATGCGATCCTGCTGTGGCTGCGTGCCGAGACGGTCGAGACGATCGAATGGGCAGGCAATCCCCACAAGTCGGTCGCGGTCACGCCCGGCGAGACGCTGACGCCGCGCACCTCCTTCGCCAGCTATAGCGAGACGGTCCGCGGCTGTTCGCAGCGCTGGACGCTCGAACAGATCGAGGCCGCGCATCGCCTGCGCCGCCGCTTCCATGAGGCGCGCCAGCACCTTCAGGTCCGCACGCTCAACCGCGAATATGCCCGCGCGCTGAGCGAGAAGGATGCGCTGCTCGCGCAGAAGGACGTCCTGATGAAGGAGGTCAATCATCGCGTGCAGAACAGCCTGCAGCTGGTCGCCTCGTTCCTCCGCCTCCAGGCCAAGACCGCCAACAGCCCCGTCGTCGCCGATCACCTCGCCGAGGCGCAGGCGCGACTCGCCGCGGTGGCGCTGGTCCACCGCCGCCTGTATCGTGACGATCAGGTCGAAAGCGTCGATCTCGCCCGCTATGTCGACGAGCTGATCGCCGATATGCGGACGTCGCTCGGCGCCGAATGGGGGCGGCATATCAAGCTCGACCTCGCGCCGGTGCTGGTGCCGACCGACCGGGCGGTGAATATCGGCCTGATCCTGACCGAGCTGGTGATCAACGCGACCAAATATGCCTATGGCGGCGCGGCCGGACCGCTGGCGATCGCGCTCGAACAGCATGGCGGCAAGCTGCGGCTGATCGTCGCCGACGACGGCCGCGGCAAGGGCGACGGCGAGGGATTCGGCAGCCGGATGATGGACGCGATGGTCCAGCGCCTGTCGGGCGTGATCGAATATGGCGACAATCATCCCGGCCTGCGTGCGATCATGACCGCGCCGATCGACGAAATATAATTTTGCATCGGGTGCGATCCGGATCGATCGCTCCCGACGATCCCGGCGGAAGCCTTGCTCGTGATGCGATAGCCTTTTGCCGGCAATGTGATAGCATAGCCTCATGGCCTGCGCGCGCCCCCGTCGACCGACCGCCGCCGGCGGGATCGGCGCGCGTGCGGCGGCGTCCCCCGATGGTGCAGTGCGCAATTTCGGCTTGCCTCGCGCGCCGCGCCGCCCCATGCGCCCCCCGCCACCAACGAAAGGTCTCTTATGGTAGCCTGGTTCCAGGCGCTGATGCCGAAGCAAGGTCGGTTCTTCGAACAATTCGAAGCCCATGCCGCGACGCTGGTCGCGGGTGCGGACGCCTTGCAGAAGCTGTTCAGCGGCGACGGCGCGATCCCGGTGCATATCGCCGAGATCGTCGATCGCGAGCATGAGGCGGACGATATCACGCGTGAGGTGTTGCAGGACGTCCGCCGCGTGTTCGTCACGCCGTTCGACCGTTCGGCGATCACCGACCTGATCGGGGTGATGGACGATTCGATCGACCAGATGAACCAGACCGCGACGACGATCGCGCTCTACGAGGTCAATCAGTTCGCGCCCGACATGCGCGCGATGGTCGACCTCGTCGTCGAGGCGGCGCGGGTCACCGCCGAAGCCATTCCGCTGCTCCGCAAGCTCGACACCAACGCCGCGCGGCTGCACGACCTCACGGCCCGGCTGGTGCAGCTTGAGGGGCAGGTCGACGACCATCACGCCCGCGGCCTGCACGCCCTGTTCAAATCCTGCGACGACAGCCAGACGATGCGCTTCATTGTCGAGCGCGAGATCTACAGCCATCTCGAACGCATCGCCGACCGGTTCGAGGACATCGCCAACGAGATCCAGGGTCTCGTCATCGATCACGCCTGAGTCATGACCATCTCCTTCACGCTGCTTGTCGCGCTGATCGGCGTCGCGCTGCTGTTCGACTTTCTCAACGGACTGCACGACGCCGCCAATTCGATCGCGACGGTGGTCTCGACGCGCGTGCTCAAGCCGCATCATGCGGTGATCTGGGCCGCCTTCTTCAACTTCATCGCCTTCGCCGTCTTCGACCACAATGTCGCGCAGACGGTCGGCAAGGGCATCGTCAGTGCCACCGTCATCGATCCGCAGGTGATCTTCGGCGCGCTGATGGGTGCGATCGTCTGGAACGTCATCACCTGGCGCTATGGCATTCCGTCCAGCTCCAGCCATGCGCTGATCGGCGGCCTGCTCGGCGCCGGGATCAGCAAGGCGGGGTTCGACAGCGTCGTCTGGGCGGGCGTCGGCAAGACGGTCGGCGCGATCTTCCTGTCGCCGACGATCGGCATGATCCTCGCGCTGCTGCTCGTGCTCGTCGTCGCCTGGAGCTCGCTGCGGCTGACGCCGATGGGGGTCGATCGGCGCTATCGCAAGCTCCAGCTCGTCTCGGCCGCGCTCTACAGCCTCGGCCACGGCGCCAATGACGCGCAGAAGACGATGGGGATCATCACCGTCCTGCTCTATTCGCAGGGCCTGCTGACCGGCGCCTTCCACGTCCCCTTCTGGGTGGTGCTGTCGTGCCAGGCGGCGATGGCGATCGGCACGATGTCGGGCGGGTGGAAGATCGTCCATACGATGGGGTCGAAGATCACCCGGCTGACCCCGGCGCAGGGATTCTGCGCCGAGACCGGCGGCGCGATCACCCTGTTCATGGCGACCGTCGGCGGCATCCCGGTCTCCTCGACCCACACGATCACCGGCGCGATCGTCGGCGTCGGCTCGGCACGGCGGCTGTCCGCGGTGCGCTGGAACGTCGCGAGCCGGATCGTCGTCGCCTGGGTGGTGACGCTGCCGGCGGCGGGGCTGATCGGCGCGCTCTGCTACGAAGGCGCGGCGCTGCTGTCGCGCTAGTCTCGCGCTGCACGGAGCCTTCGCCGCGCTGCCTCGTTGGCTGCGGCGGATGACGAGGGAGTGTGGGTGATGGCGACCGAGATGATCGTGCTGGCGGCGTCGATCGTGCTGCTCGTCGTGCATATCATGCTGCAGGGCCAGACCGCGACGCATGATCGCGGCCTCGCCTGGAACGCCGGACCGCGTGACGAAGGCGACGTCAAACCGCTCGGCGTGCTCGCCGGTCGCGCCGCCCGTGCGCTCGCCAATTTCCAGGAGACCTATCCCGCCTTCCTCGCGCTGGCGCTCGGGCTGGCGGCGACGGGGCAGACCGGCGGACTCGGCGCGATCGGTGCGCTGGTCTGGCTGATCGCGCGGATCGTCTACATTCCGCTCTATCTGCTCGGCGTGCCCTATGTGCGCAGCCTCGTCTGGGTGGTGGCGATGCTCGGCCTGCTGCTGATGCTGATCCGCTTCGTCTGAGCGACGGGGGCCGCCTGCGCGGCAGCCCCCGCCCCCGTCAGGCGATATGCACCGCCTTGGTAATGCAATGCGCGGCGATCCCCTCCGGCCCGTCTTCCGAACCGAAGCCGCTGTCCTTGACCCCGCCGAACGGCGCATCGCCCCAGCTCAGCCGCACCGTGTTGATCGCCACCATGCCGGCCTCGATCTCGTCGCCGAGCCGGTTCTGGAGCCGGCCGTTTTCGGTGAAGCAATAGGCGCCGAGGCCATAGGGCAACCGGTTCGCCTCCGCGATCGCGTCATCGGCGGTGGCGAAGGCGCCGATCAGCGCGACCGGGCCGAACGGCTCCTCGTTCATCGCATGGCTGGCGAGCGGCACGTCGGCGAGCACCGTCGGGGCGAAGAAGAACCCCTCCCCCTCCGCGCGCGTGCCGCCGGTGAGCAACCGCGCGCCGGCGCCGACCGCATCGTCGACCAGCCCGGCGATCGCCTCCGGCCGGCGCGGATTGGCCATCGGCCCCATCTGCGTCCCCGCCTCGAGCCCGTTGCCGAGCTTGAGCGCGCGGGTGCGCTCGGCGAAGCCCTGTGCGAACCGCTCATAGATGCCCTGCTGGACGTGGAAGCGGGTCGGCGCGACGCAGACCTGTCCGGCGTTGCGGAACTTGTGCTGGACGAGGATGTCGAGCGTGCGATCGAGGTCGCAATCGTCGAACACCAGCACCGGGCCGTGCCCGCCCAGCTCCATCGTCGTCTTCATCACCGTATCGGCGGCGAGCTTGAGCAGATGCTTGCCGACCGGCACCGAGCCGGTGAAGCTGAGCTTGCGCGTCACCGGCGAGGCGAGCAGCTGGCGCGACACCGCATCGGGCACGCCGAAGACGAGCTGCGCCACCCCGGCGGGCAGGCCGGCATCCTCGAAGCAGCGCAGGATCTCGACCGCCGCACCCGGCGTCTCCTCGCTCGGCTTGAGGATCACCGAACAGCCCGCGGCGATCGCCGGCGACAGCTTGCGCACCGGGTTCATCACCGGGAAGTTCCAGGCGCAGAAGGCTGCGACCGGGCCGACCGGCTGATGCAGCACCAGCGAGCGCGTCCCCACCGGGCGCGGCAGCACCCGGCCGTAGATGCGCACCGCCTCGCCGGCGTGGAAGTCGAGCAGCGCGGCGGTCGCCATCACCTCGCCCTTCGCCTCGGCGAGCGGCTTGCCTTCTTCCAGCGTCGCGAGGCGGGCGAGCCGGTCGGCGCGCTCGCGGACCAGCGCCGCGGTCCGTGACAGGACCGCCGCCCGCTCCTGCGGCGCGACCGCGCGCCAGCTCTTGAAGGCGCGGTCCGCGGCATCGAGCGCGCGATCGAGATCGGCGGCGGTGGCCAGCGGCACCTGCGCCAGCGTCGCCCCGGTGGCGGGATCGAGCACCGGTTGCGTCTCGCGATCGGTGATCCACTCGCCGTCGATCAACAGGCCGAGGCGCGTATCGTAGGAAGTGTCGGTCATAACAGCTCGCTTTCGTCAGCTAGAGCGCGCCGGGCCAATCGCCGACGGGGCAGCGGCCCTGGCGCTGTCGGCCCCTCTACCGCCCCGGCGCGCCCGCGCAAAGCGGCGCGCGGGCGGCTTGCCGGCGTACTTGGTCAACCGACGGATGCTTGTGGCGTTCGTCATGGCGACCGGCGCCGTCTTGCCATGACGACGGTCGCGAGCTGCGGCAGCATCGATCCGGCGCCCTCGCCGCGGACGCAGACCTCGCGACCGTCCAGACCCGTCCTGCCGATCATCCCCGTCGGCTGGGCGAGACGCTGACAATGAGCGTGATCGCGCGCCGACGATGAGTCACTCGGCGTTGCGCAACAACTGGCCGCGCTCGTCCTGCAGCATCCAGAAACGCGACCAGCCGCGCACCTTGGGCAGAATCAGCCAGGTCAGCGCCGCGGTAAGGATCACCGACGACAGGATCTGCTGCACCACCTTGGGCGCACCGGGCAGCAGCCAGCCGATCACCGCGCTGACGATCAGCAGGGTCGGCACGACGCCGATCCAGGTGACGCAGGCCGTCTTCCACTTGCGCGCCGCCGCCTCGCTCGGCAGCGTGAAGGCGAGCAGCGTGCCGGCATCGGACTGGTCGAGCCCGACCGAGAAATCGTCCGCCTCGTCGGACAGCGCGCGATAGCCGTCCTGCCCCGTCCAGGCGTCAAGCGCCGTCCGGTCGCCGAATTGCAGCAGCAGATGATGCAGCCCGCCCGCCTGCGCCAGCCGCACCGCGCAGCGGAACCGCGGCTGGGCCTGCGCCGCGGCGACGCAGCGATCCGCCCACGGCTCGAACGCCTGTTCGTGCCCGGGCCGCATGACACGGGAGATGGCAAGGGTGGCGAACGCGGGCGCGACGAGGTTCATGCACGGTGCGACCCGCGAGGCGGCCTGGGGTTCCCGCGATCGGGCAACGAAATTAGTGCGATGAGCGCTCCGCTAAGGCGCTGTCATGCATGGCCTTCGCCTCCACGGCGAACATCGGCGGGCGCTCGAGCCGGGGCCTGAACCGTGCGTGCGCTCAGGGATACGGGAATGGAGCGGGTGAAGGGAACACGGCACAAACGTAAGTTTTTGATGGCAACTGTATGACCGATAGCACAGGTACCGAAATTTGACATGCTTGGCAGTATGGTAACCCGACGAGCTTAGGCCTGCAGATCGAACAAGGAGGGATTATGTCGGAGCCGCTGACATTCTCGATCGGCATTGATGGCGACGTCACCGTTCGGTCCTACGATGATCTGATAAGGTGGATTGAAAAAGAACGCAGTCGGTGGGCGTGGATGGTCCCAGGTGACCAACGGACCGATCGGTGGGGCTTAGCTTCAGAATTGCAGAGCAATTGGAACGGCCTACTGGAAAACATCCAGTCACTGAAAACGCAGGGACAGTCCCTAGAATTCGCTCGTGAGTATTTGATACCACTGTCCAGCAGCCTTATTCTCATATCAACAACGAATGACGGATCGTTGGTCTTAGATATAAAAGAAACCTCGGGAGATGTCGCCGCCGTCGCAGCTTACGGCTTCATAAAACAACGCCTGACCACACAGCACATGACGACGCGGGAGGAAATTGTTGGCCTGCTTTTAAGCGCGCTTCCCGATATCAGGAATTCGTCTGATTGGAGCGAACGACTAAAGCGGGAGAGAACTAACTTTCGCATGGCAACGCGGAGCCTCCAAGAGAAGCTTGAGGAGGAAATGGAGCGTCGGGAAAGATCAAATCTTGAGATCACCAATAGGCTTCGAGGCATCGCTCGCCGCATTTTTGATGTACGCCGACGTAAATGGAGCGATACGCAGTCCGGCTGGCAACTAGCAGCTGATGAGAGTGTCGCAACTTTTGAGAGCCGCAGTATCGCCGCGATCTCAAGCATTCAAACCACCGAGGCGTCTTATCGAGAGTTTATGAGCTTAAAGGCTCCGGTCGAGTATTGGGATGGTAAAGCCGCAGAGCATGCCGGCAGAGAGGCCGCCGCGAGAAATCTATTATTCTGGTATTTTCCAGTTACGATTTTGGTGCTTGGCGTAGTCTTTATCGCGTCCGGTTATTTTTTGCTAAATCACCCCGATACAAAAGACTCGAAGTCGCCTGTAGCCCTCTACGTCGTTGTGTCCGGTGGGCTTCTGCTCCTTTCAACGCTCTCGTTTTGGATCGGTCGGCTCCTGACGAAGTTGTACCTAAGCGAGCACCACCTGCGCAATGACGCCGAAGAGCGCGCAACGATGACGACGACCTACCTAGCGCTGACAGGTGAGAACGCGGCTGGAGAAGCGGACCGGCAAATAATTCTTAATGCGCTTTTCCGATCCACGCCCGACGGGATAGTGAAAGAGGACGGACCAGCAGATATCGGCCTCCAAGGCCTTCTTGCAAAGGCATTATCCAAGTAGAATGCTTCTCTCTTGGAATCTTGCATTCGGAAATTTAGGTAAGTGAAAGCGACTTCATGACTCTTGTTCTGGCTTGGCAAACCGTGGAAGGCATCGCTGTAGTGGCGGACACGCGCTTCGGATCAGCGATGAGGACCGTTGGTGAGGCTGGACCGAAGATTTTTAGCGTTCCAATTATCCTCAACAAACACGGCAAGTTGATTGAAACCAACAAGCACCGGCTACCCAGTATGGGTTTCGCGTTTGCTGGGAATGTCTTTGCAGGGCAGACTGCCAACGGGTTGGCTAGCACATGTCTCCAAAACCTGCTTGTGCACGGTGAATTTGACGATGGACCAACGGTTGTAGAAGTGGCCGAGCTCTATGCGCGATGCGCAGCAATCGTTGTAAACGAACGTCGCAAATGGGACGGGAGCGATCAACATTTGTTTGATGGTCTGGTCTTCGGGAGAGATAGGCCGGAAGCGCCGGCTCAAGCGTACGAGATCCGCGTCGATCTAGATGAGACTGGGATCGCGGTCGGTAGCGCGATTGAGCTCACTCAGGTGACACGCGGTGGGCTAGCCGCCTTGGGATCAGGCGGATCAAAAGTCACGGAAATACTAGATAAAATCGTGGAAGCGGCGACCGAGGCGACCCCAGCCATTGTCAACCCTCTCGAAATTTTACGGCAGGTGATGAACGACCCAGACGTACCCAGTGTTTCTGGGTTCCAGCAGTTCGCGGTGGCCACGCCGAGTGGCGTGGAGTTACGCCCTGGGCTTCGCCCAATTACATTTGAAATGGCCAATCCATTCCCTCAAATCGGGCCCAGCCTTTTAACTCAGCAACGGTTCGAGTACCAAATCCTAGGGTTTGATATGGGTGATATCGGCAACGTTGGTAAGTATTTCCCGGGCGCGACCTATTTTGCGTCCAGTTAACCCTGCCAGGATACCCAAGATGAAAATCACTTCCGGTGTACGTTAGCCGCGACACCGCCGAGATAGCCGCCGACGCCAGGAAAGCCACAGGCAGTGAACACGGCAAGCAACAGAGCCGACATGGCGTATGGCATGGGATCATCTCGCAGCTTTTTCGCCGCGCGCTTTGCGTATCGGCAAGCCTCGGCGACCATCCCCTCGTTGTACGCTCTGTCGAGCGCCCCGTCATCGGCAGCGTCGATAATCTCGCCGAGCAAAGAGTGGAGGGCACGGAGCGATTGAATAGCTTCTACGGTCTCATCGAGAGGCGGGCCGCCGTTGTGCCGCGGCTCATCTAGGCTCTCGATCAGGCGCTCAACTGCCGCGCGTGCGACGGGAAGCAAAGTCTTTGCAGATGCCAAGCGCGATGCAGTCGTCACCCCTCCCGTCCACGCCGTCGAATCGTAGGGAGGGTCTCCTAGCCATTGTTGCTGCGCCGTCGACGCGAACGGGTCGGCTCGGTCAGCTTGGGCGATCGATGGCTTAAACTGTCGACGCACCTCGACCCGGCGGGGTTCCCATTGCGGAGAGAAGCTCTTGAGGGTTGGCCACAGACTACCAAGGTCGTGGTGGCGGTTGACGAATTCGGGAACTAGTTGCTCATACTTTGGATCAGCTATTAGGGCTGCGCGCATTGCGCGATATTCTTGGTCGATCGCTGCGTCCCGTGCACCTTCGACTGCTCGAAGCAGGACATTCTGGAAGTGAAGGAGGAAGTCGAGATCGCTCGCGAATTGCTCCTCCCTGGTGTCGATCATCAAAGCCATGCCAGAGGCATGCTCCACTCCCTGCGGTAAAGGAAGCGTGCCAACAACCCTGCTTTAGCCGTGAAGCTGGAAAACCATTTGTTTTCAGTACCCGTTCCCGCTCCTACGGTCTCGCATCGGTCGTCACTTACCGATGGTGCCGAGATCGGAGACATCAATCCAAGGCATATCAAGCCTAGAAGGCCCCTTGCCTGTTCGTATACTGATTTCGCCGTATTGGCAGACGTCCGCTCTCCGTGTGAAATGCGCTTGTTGAGACCGCCGATGCGACGCAGAATAACGCAATGAGCTCGACACCCACCCAGGCTGACGGAAATTCCGTACTTTGGCCAATGCTTAATTCACCTTGGTTTGGCCTACTTATTACAGTCGTGATAGGCGTTGCGGGCCTTTACGCAGGCTGGATCTTCTATAGGCGCCAAAAGACGGTTCCTAGCGTAGTCACCTCTGCCAAGAGCATTGTGTTGGTTGCTCCTGCTCACGCGACAATAGAAAGTCAGCTTGAAATCTCGTTTAATGGGCTTGCCGTTCCGCAGGTTACTAGTTCGGTTATTGCGATATGGAATAATGGCACGACCATTTTTCGCAGAAACGACATCGCCGACAAAGACCCCCTAAAACTGCGCTTGACCAATGGTTCATTTCTACAGGTTACAATTGACGGCACATCTCGCACTGTCATTGGCGCGCAAATAAAATTCACGAACAATAAAGAATTTCTTGTAAGTTTTGATTTTTTAGAGCCTAAAGATGCTATCATCATAAGGGCTTTGCACACCGGCACGCATGGTGATCTTCGGATTACCGGTACGCTCATCGGACTCCCAGAAGGCTTGAAATTCTTCAATCCAGCAGGCAAAAAGTTACTAAGCTCTGATAAAATAGATAAAGCATTCATAGCTGCGATGGTGACAACCTTAGTGGCGGGCAGTACAGCTATGTGGCTGAAAAGCGGCTGGCGGTCCGGGCTAATTATCCCCGCCGGCGTTGTCGGATTTATTTTGGGCGCAGTGTTACTTATCTGGATTGTCGAAATGGTCGGAGCACGGTGGAAGAAGAACGTCCCCAACGTCGTTTTAGACAATGCTGATTTGCGACGGTCTCTCGAATTGCAAAAATTATTTGGTCGAATTTAAGCTGCGCAGAAACATCTACGATGCCGCCAAAAGCCGAAGCACACTTTATTATTTAGCCGCGCCAACGGGTACGACAGGAGCAGCGGAGGTCAATGGTGTAAACGAGACGCTCTACCAACTGAGCTAATCGCCCCCTCTCGGGAGACCCGCCTAATACCGCGATTTTCGGGGTGGGCAGGCGGGCGTTTCGCGGACCGGAAGGGACCAAACAGGAAACGATGGGACCCACGAGTCCCGCACTATTCCCGAACCTTGATGAGGAGACCAGTGTGTCGGCCTATGACCTTATTCCGGAAGAGACGTACGCCAACCTGCCGGAGGAGGACGCAGATAAGTTCGTAACGCTCGTCCGGACAGCTCAGTCCAATCTCCAGCGCATGCTGGACGACTCAAACGCGCGCGACTTTTCGGACGAGTTACGCAGTCAGTTTATGGCTACCATTCAAGGCATCGCGGAAGCACTCGGCGTTACCGGCTTGAGCGAGATACGACCAACCATCGAGTACGGTGACTATACACGCTTCCAAGTTATTCTCGCGGGCATCGTGGCAAAAACGCGTCTGCGCAGCGATGTCCTCGCCAAACCCCACTCGGTAGCGCTTGGACGTGTGACACGAGCCAAAATACGGCAAGAGGTAGAACAGTTAAGGACATACGTCGACGAGGCCGATCTGACACCTGCCAAGCGGGCAGCGCTTAACGACAAGCTCGACGAATTACTTGCCGAACTCGAACATCGCCGGCTCAGTTTTGCCAAAACGATGGCGATCGCGGCGTCGATCATGGGCACGATCGGGGGCACCGCCGGGGCAATCGCTGCGTCGCCAAAAATCCCGGCGGGGATTAGCTTCATCATCTCACTGGTCGGCCAAGACAAGGAGCAAGAAGACGCGGAGATCGCTCGGCTTGCACCTCCTCCGCTAGCCATTGCGGCGCCTAAGCAGGCACCATCATCAACCGGCGGCTACGGGGGCGGATATGGTTTTTCTCACGAAGATCTAGATGACGACGTTCCCTTCTAGGCGAAGGGGGTTCGAGGACCGGCAGCATCCAACGTCGAGGTCCAACTGAAGCTTTAGCCGTGGAGCCGTAAAATCCATTGTTATCAATGATGGTTGCCGCAACATCGTTCGAAGCGCGATCATTGGAGATCAATGGCTTAACGTGACGGGGGCAACGAACACCCACCCCCACATGCCGCATCTCAGCACGCCAGAATGCTTCACGGTTTATCAACAGACCGGCTTGAATAGGCCGATTGGACAGGTAAGCTGTCCGTAACCGGGGGGATCGTTCATGTTCGCTGTTCTGACGTTGATATTTCTGGCCGCTTTGGTCGGCATCATAAAGCCGTATGTGGCCGCTCTGTCGCGCAAGCAATTTGCCGGCATCGCTGTCGGCACATTCATCTTGATGATGATAGTCGTGCCCAAGTCAGACCAGCAGACGTCGAACGTTGATAGCAACTCTGCCGATGCGGCTACCGGTACGACGCCTTCTAACCTGCAAACCGATTCGACCACCTCGGCCCACGAAGATTCACCAGCAAGTAAGTGGCAATACTCATCAGACAAAGATGAGATGCGGGGATCAACCTCTCGCTATGCCACCCTAATCAGCAATAATACGGTCGATTTGGATTTTCCTTACGGAGAGCAACAAGGGACGATCACGGTACGTCGCAATAGTGATGGACTGAATGTTATGTTTGGAGTCGGCAAGGGGCAGATTATGTGCTCTTCCTATACCAACACTACAATCTCGGTGAAATTTGATAACGGCCCTATCCAAAAAATGCGCTGCACAGGGGCAAGCGACGGCTCCAACGAAACGGCCTTTTTCACGAATGAAGGTCGTGTCTTAGCCGGATTGCGCAAGGCCAAGAGAACCATCATCGAGGCTGAGTTTTTCCACCAAGGGCGTCAGCAATTTGTCTTCGACACAGCCGGGCTAGAGTGGAAATAACCTCGCCTTGAACGTGACCTCACCCAGCTGCCGGGCGAGCGGACTGCGGACCCCTCTAATCTTGATGTCATCCAGCTCGACGAACCGACCGCCTAGCGGAACAGAAAAAGAACATCTATCTTGCCAATGACGCGAGTCACCGGAGGATACGATGCACGACGAAGACGAGAGGGAGCCGTTCGGCCGTTGGCTGATGAAGCAAGGTGGCAGCGGCGGTTTCGTCGGGCAGCTGGCAGATAGTGCAGCCAAGGATCGCACCTTCCCTCGCACCGGCACCTTTGAAGACGCCCGCAAGTGGATGCAGGCGCAACGCGCCAGCGGCGATGATTGGGAGGCGCTGGAGGATGCGGAGAGCGCATGGCTGGCGTCGTGACGCTCGCCGGCACTGCCCGCCCCCGTCAAGGCACCCCCGACCCGCGCGAGGCGCTCGCAAAGGTAATTGATGGAAGCCGAGACAGCTACGCCGCCTTGTCGCGCATGCTCGATCGGCCGCCGCACTATCTGCGACGCTTCGTCACCGACGGCATACCGCGCGCTTTGCGCCCCGACGAGCACCGTCGGCTCGCCGACTATTTCGGTTTGACGGAGCGGGCTCTTGGCATCCGCGACCTGTGGGCAGACCAGCCGTGAGGCTGCTCACCCGCCAGCAGCTGCGGACACAGGTCTGGGTCGCCCTTACCGTCCTCAAGCCGTTCCAGAAGCGAGCGCTTAACGTGCTCGTCGAGCAGACCCGCGAAGAGGTGACGGACGATCTCGTCCTTCGCATCATGGGCGAGCCAGAGAGCGAGTCGGTGATCCTCCAGCCCGATCTGGTTGACGCCCCCTATACCCGCGTCGGCAAGTGGAACGTCGACGAGCCCCACCCACATCCGGATTTGGTGAAGCCACGATGAGCCGCTGCCGCCTCTGCACCAGCAACGACGTTGAAGCCGTCAACGAGCACCTCGCCGAGAAGCTATGGGATAGCCGCATCGCGAACATCGAGGAGCATATCCCGTGGAGCGAGGCCGGCGCGACATGGCAGGCAGCGTTTCGCGAACTTGCGGTCGCGGCGCGCCAGGCGCTTACGTGCTGACTGGCCGGACGGTCGCCAGCATCAACTGCCGGTCGATCTCGCTGCGCTTCAGCGAGAGCACCTCGACGGCGTCCCCGTCCAACGTGCCTTTCGCCGGCAACCGCGGCATCGCGATCTCGCCGCGGTAGGCGACCTCGATAAGGTCGGACCCGGTGCGGGTGCGGGTGCCGACCGGCCCCTTGTAGAAGCCGAGATCGGCGGTCGCCCGGCCGCCGTTGTCGACGGTCCCGGTGATCTGTTCGGTCATTGCTGAGCTACCTTTACGACGATGGTTTTCTGCTTGGTTCGATAGGGCACCGAGTCGGTCTTCAGCGTCAGCTCCAGACCCAGCGAGATACCCTCTCCTGAGAAGGCCGCTGCACCGAATAGGGCCGGATCGACCGCGAGCCAGAAGCGCAGCAGCAGGCCGGTGAGGGTCGGCCGTCGGCCATCCTCCTCCATGATCCTCAACCCGGCCGCGGCGGCCTCGGCTGTCACGGCGAAGTTGAAGTCGGCGACACCCTCGCCCGTCATCAGCGTCTTGTCGTCGCCCTGGTCGATCGTCAGCTCGAACACCTCGACGTCCGAGGGGTCCATCGCCTGCGTGAGCGCCTTGGCGTTCGGCGGTAGTGGCATGCGGTTTGTCCTCCTCGGACGATGTCAGATTGTGAGGCGGCGGGAGCCAGAGCTGGCGAGCGTCGCCCGCCGGCTGCCCGCGGAAGCCAGCGTGAAGCGCCGAGACGGCGGGACGACGATCGGCGGTGCCGGCGGTGAGCCGGTGCCGGCACCGACGATGGGCGCGAGGGACGCCGCGCCGGTGCCGCCGATCGGCGACGACGCCCGCGCCACCGGCGACGGCGCAAGCAGCTCGCGACCGCCCCGACCGACGATCGGCGCAGATGACAGCCCGGCCGCTGTGAGCGGCCTGAGCAGCGACGTCGAGGCTGCGCCGGTTCCCACCGCGCCCACACCCGCGCCCGCGACGCGAGCAAGCGCGACGATCGCGCTGCCGGCGACCGGTGCGAAGCCGAAGCCCGTGGCCGACAAGCCGGCAAGCGTAGCGTTGCCCTGCGCGCTGACGATTTGCGCAGCACTGCCGGTGCCCCCGCCGACGATCGGCGCAAGCGTCGGAGCGCCGGAGCTTGCGACCGCGGCCGTCGCTGCTCCTGCCCCTGTGGCAGCGCCCGGCGCCAGCACCTGCGCACCGGCGCTGGTGATCGCCGCGCCGCCACCGCCAGCAACCGACAGCGGAGCCAGCGCAAGCGCGGCGCTGCTCGCAATCATCAGCGCGGCGCCGGCCGCCGCCCCAATCGCGCCCAGCACGGCGCCACCGGATGCCGTCACGCCGGCGCCGCCCTCGTCGACGTAGGGCGGCGCATCCTTGTACGGATGGCCGTCGACGAGGTTGGCGCCGTTCGCACCGGCAGCCCAGGAAGCCCAGCCCCGCAGCCGCTGCCAGTCATCCTCGGTAGGCGTACCGTATCCATGGCCCCGAAAGCGCGAGCGATGCGCGCTGCCGTTGCCGTAGACCGCCCAATGACCGTATCGAGCTGCGTTCGAAATGGCGGTGTTGCGGGCTCGCTTGTAAGTCGACCAAGCTCCGCCGTTGTAGGACGCTTTGCTGGTCGTGTCGGCCTTGGTGTATTGCTCGGTGATGATCGACAGTTCGCCCGCCTTCACGGGAGCGGTGCCGATCGCATAGCCTACCGAACCGATGTCGGAATACGGCACGCCACCTTGCCGCATCTTGTAAGCGACCGACGAACCATTGCTGCCGCCATATCCCCAAATGTAGCGATCATCCGTCCGGGTCTCGTCGATGACGTCGACCGTCCACCAGAACTTATCGCCATCCCCCTGTGGAAGGTTGGTCTTTGAGATGTCCATCTGGCGAGTGGCGGTATCCCACTTGATCGCCTGCTGACCGTTGATGGCGTCGAGCGCCGGCCGGAAGTCGTCGCGGAACGCCGAGATATAGTCCGGCGTCCCGCTGCCGACCAGCTGATAGTCCTGCCGGTTGACGATCGAGCCGGCAACGAAGGTGCCGTCTGCCGTCGTGATCCCCTTGGTGGTGTCGGTATATTCATGGTTCGCGACCCCGACCATATCGGCCGGGGTCCATAGCCGCCTCGCCATTGCTTAGCTCCTAGCCGCTCAGTTCCCGGTCGGCATCGTCAGCTGGTAACTGTTGAGGGTGATGCCATCCTGACCGAGCGCGATGTTGGTGTTGGTCAGCACCATGTCCTGCGGGCCGACATACGCCCACGTCACACCGTTATCGACGATGGCCGCGCCGGTGCCGGCCGGGCCGCCGTTCGCGGCGGAGGTGCCGGCGGCCGTGGCGCGGTAGACGTTGCCCCCCAGGTTCACCTGCATGCCGACGACATACGGCTTGGACGCCGTCCACGCCTCCGACACGAGGCCTTGCATGTGATAGGTGCCGTCGGCCGCCTTGATCCGGAAATGGCCGGCATAGCCAGCGGCGACAGCCGCATCGGCCTTCATGTTGGCATTGAACGACTTCACACCGTTGGCGGCATCTGGCGCCCAATCCGCAGCAAGCGTGCCCGACATGAGCAGGGTGCCGGTCGAGGCCGCGGCTGGCGACGCCGGCGGCAGGCCGGTCCGATATTCGAGGACGGGTGACGCGCCGATCGTCGCCTCGATCGCATTGCCCATGGCGTTGCGGATAGCGGTGGAGAGTTGGGGCATGGTGGTTCCTTGTGAGAAGACTGACGATCAGCGGAGGGGTTGGTTCGGATCGAGCTCGTTGCTGAGCTTGTCGACGCGGTGGCCGGGCCACCAAGCATGTCGAGCGCTCCAGTCGATCAGGCTGCCAATCGGCGGATCGTTGCCGATCGGCACGTAGAAGAGGAGGCACTCGCCGGTCGAGCGGTCGACCAGCACCCGCCGAGCCGCCTCGTTGGTGTTGGGGACCGTGCCGGCGTCTACGTCGACGACGCGGCCGGGGCCACTCATGCGAAGTTGAACAGCTTCAGGATGAGCTTGGCGATGGTGCCGGCGCGGGTGGAGGCGAACTCGTTGTAGACCGCCTGGACGAAGCCGCGGCCGATGTCTTCGATATCCTTGGCAGCGACGTTGAGACCCTTCGCAGTCAGCAGATCGAGCAGCACCGGCAACGTCCGGCCGAGCACGACGTCGAACTTCTGCTGTCCGCTCAGGCTGTCGTTCGCGATCGTGCGGATGTCGTCTCTCACCACCGCGGCAATCGGCAGCGCCATCAACAACGCGATCACCTGCTGCGCTTCGGTGATGACGATGTCGGCGACCTCCTGAGCGGGCGAGGAACGGAACAGCTTTGCGATGAAGGCGGGGAACTTGATCTTCATGGGGTCGATCCTTGCGTGAACGTGTGGTGACGGGTTGGTTCAGCCGACAGCGAGCCCGGCGCGGCTAGACGCCCGACATGATTCGGCTGGCGAGATGGTTGGTGACGGTGTGGCGGCGACTCAGGCGCGCGGCGGAGGCACAAGACGCGCCCATCCGCCGTCCGCCAGCGCGTTCTGGAATGTCCCGGCGATCGTGGCGATCTCCTCGGCGCGATCGGTCCCGTTGATGATGCGGCGGGCCTGTCGGAAGTCCGCCGCACTGGCGAAGCCCGACGTCGGCAGATAGCTCGACAGCTTCTTGCCGGTGAACCAGCCCTCCAGCATTCCCCGGACCATGATCCGAGCGCTGATTTCCGTCTCGAGAGCGCGGTCGTAGTTTGCGATGAGCGAGCCCTTCAGACCAAGCTCATCATCCGCGCGCTCGTAATTGTCGTCCCAGGTCAGCTGCACGTCGCCGCGCCCGTAAGGGATCTGCGCACCGTTGCGCCCGGGGCGGCCATAGGCCTTGCCCTTGCCGCGGCCGATCTCGCGGACAGGCTGCATCTTCTGCCCCGTTTCCCAGAACGACGTACCGAGGCCGTATGCGACATAAGCGAGCGGCGCGCCGGCCGTGCCGAAGGCGTCGAGCTTGCACTGGATGCCCGCGAGCTGCGCCGCGTTGATCGTTCCGCCGAGGAACAGCGGGCGGATGCGATCGAAGAACGCCTTCGGCTTGGCGAGCGCGCACACGAGTGCGGCCGCCGGCGCAGGAGCCGTCGTCATCGGATATTCCTTTCAGAGATAGTCGAGATGCCGGTTGGACCGGCTGGCGCGCATGGCGCAGATGAGCGGTGCCGTCGGAGCGAGACGGCCGGCACCTCGCTTGTCGTCCTCCCCGTGCGAGGCGAGGTGCCGAACCTTAAGGGGTCGGCTTTTCCTCGCCCCCCGGCAGCTTCGATTGCACGAAGTTGAGCGCGATGGTGATGAGGCCGACGCCTAGAGCGCCGATGCCGGTGCCGTAGATCAGCGCGAGTGCCGGGTCGGGGCGCAGGCGGATGACTGCCGTCGCGGTGGTCATTAGCGTCAGCGCGGACACCGGCAGATCGATGTTCCAACGATGGTCCGCGCGCTCCTTCTGAGCAACGTAGAGCCGCACGGCGATGCAGGCGCAGATCGCGGCGATCATGCTGCCAGCCTCGAACGGATAGCCGAAGAAATACCAGATCGACGGCCCGGCCGGGCTGAGCACCGCGCTCTTGTCAGCCGCCAGCGCTGCCGCGGCGACGGGAAGTAATGCCCCCATCAAAGCCCCCGTTTTCCAGATCATCGCGTCGACACCACACCAATCGCCGCGATCAGGCTGAGGAGGGCAATGCCGGCCGGTCGGCGCAGCATGGGCAGCGAGGCCCATAGCTGGATCGGCAGCGGCCGACGGCGCAGCTGCGGCACCATGCCGCGCGAGGTGAGATAGAGGATGCCGAGGCCGAGAATGCCGAAGCACATGGCCGGAATGTCGAGGAAGCGCTGGAACGTCAGACACCAGCCGGTCCCTGCCGGATCGCGCGGGTTCCAGTTCCACAACACGAGCGCCGTGCCCCCGCGTGTCATGCCGATGCCAAGCGCGAAGCATAGACCGGCGTAGCGCCAGATGCTGACCGGATGGCTCGGCCGATCCCGCCCCCAGTTGCGGACGATCCCCCGCACCGCGTCGACGGCGAACATGATCGCGACGACGCAGGCGAAGGTCGCCGCTGCGAGGTTGAGCACGACGAGCCAGCCATGGCCATCGAAGCTCGGCGGGGCGGCCGTCATCGGCCCTTTCGCGACCGCCTGTGCCGCGAAGCTGCTGTTGGCCATGATGCCTCCGTTAATCGCTGGACGTGGCAGGCGCGTCAGCCGGCGCAGTCGGCTCCGGCTCGGCGACGCTGAGCTGCTCGACAAACTGCGCGACCTGAAGGCCGCTGAAGCCCATGACGGTGACGATGTTGCCGAGCATGTCTGCAATCGTCGGGTCGCTGGCGGCGAGCAGCGGGCGGGCAGCGTTCGCCGCGTCGACGAACGGCTGAACGGTCGCCTTCGTAAAGACATCCCCGAGCGCGCCGACCGCGGCGAGCTTCGCCTTGCGAGCATCCTCGCGCGTCGCCCATTCCGACGACGCCTTGCGGTAGGTGAGATCGTCGAGCTTCTTCTGATCAGCTTCGGTGAAAGCCATCGTCTTGTTCCTTTGCTGGTGATGGAGGAGCGCCGATCCGCGGCGCGGGTGACTCAGAACTGGTCGAAGCCCGTCACGTCGATGACGTGCACGCGGCCGGGTGCGTTGATGGTCGGAGAAGCACCACCGCCAGGTGTGGTCGAGTAGACCGTCCCCTTGGCGTACATCTTGTTGTCCTGGGTGTAGACGGCGACCATCTTCGTCGTCGTCTGGCCGTTACCCTGGCCGTTGCCGCTACTGTCGAAGTGAAAGCCGGGGTCGCTGATAATAGCAGCGTACTTCCGGCCAGACGGGATCGTGGCGATCTCCATTACTTGATCGCCACCATTATTCCCGTTCGAGAAGCCACCGCCCGAATAGACGATGTTGGCCGTGACGATCTGGAGCGAGGGGATCGAGGTGTCGCCCGCTAGCTGCCCGTTGATCCACCAGCGGCAGCCAGCGATGCGAGAGAAGTTAGACGCCGTGCGGCACTCCGCGAAGGCGTACCAATTCACAACGCCGCCACCACCGCCGACGAGCTTGATGTTGCTGCCACCCGACACCGCCGTGATACTCAGGATGCCGATTACGACAGTGCCTGCGATGGCGATCAGGGGCGGCTTGCCGGGATCATGCGGTACGAAGAACGGGGCTTCGCCGGATGCACCACTCGCGGTCCCTTTGGCGATCATGTGCCAGCCGAACAGGCTCTCATCGATCGCGCGCTTGCCATTCTTCATGATCTGGAAGCCACGGCGCTGATTGCCCGCGATCGGGCCATCCGTACCACCGCCAGCGACGCCGTAGATCAGCGTGCCACCACCACCACTGCCGTCCCACGAGATCGTGTTGCCCGAGGTCGTTACTTGGCTTCGCCTGGCACCAGCAGCGCCGTACCAGAACCAAATGATCGGACGCCCGATGATCGTGTTGTCAGTGAATGATCCCGCCGAGTTGCTGGGCACACTGATCCGCCCGATCAGCCCCATGAAGTCCATGACGCTAGTGTCGAGGTAGATCGTGCCGTTCGCCAGTCGCTGTTGGACGCCAAGGCCCATCAGTAGATACCGCACTGGAAGACGAGATTGCCATTGGCGTCGTAGGTTTTGACCCCCAATCCGTTGACCACCGTCACCGCTCCGCCCTGGTTGCCGGTAAAGGCGACGTCCCCCACCAGATCGATGCCGGCGCCGTTATTGCTGTCCGATCGGATAGTGACTGCCGCCCGGCCGCCGGGGGAGGTTGCGGAAAACTCTAGCCGCGCCGCGGCAGACTTGGTTCGCAGATCGGCGACGGCGGACTCGGTGACGCCGGTCCTCGCCGACAAATTTCCCGCCGTTGCTTCGGTATTGCTGATCCGCTGCGCCAAGGCGCCGTACTGGTTAGACAGCGTTTGGTTGATCGACTCGATGCGTGCAGCGGTGGTCGGAAGATTGACCTCTGTGCTTGTGGCGGGGCGGATCGACCACTTCGCCCAGATCGTGCGCAGAAAACCGGGATAGGCTTGACCGGTGAAACCGGACCAACCCGCCATTGCATACATCTGGGTATCGTTGGTATCCGCTCCGTTCCAAACCAAGAAACTCCATTGACGGCGATTATTCGCGCCGCCTCCGGTAGCTCCCGCGGTGTCGGCAATTGAAGCGAAGTGGAAGTTGTAGGCGTACCCATTGTTGAAATTGATGTGGACGCCGGACGTATCCCAAATGCCATCTTCGCCCGACACGTCGACTTCGATGATGTAGTTGCCTTTCGGCATCGCGCCCAAGGGGTAACGAACACCAGCGTTCGTACCCTGTCGGTCAATCTGGAGCTGCCGCTTTCCAGTGTACGGGTTGGCCGCGGGGAACCTGCCGGTGCCCCCGAACGGGCCGATATAACCTGCGCCGTCGCTCGCCCAAGGGGCGTAGTTGCCGGACGGGACGTTGTTGTCACCATCCGTGCGGGTCCACGCTGGGTCAGCGAAAAACGGATTACGGTTGAGCGAGCTAGCACCAAACGACGACGCCAAGGTCGCCGAGGTCTGAGCACTGGATGCAGACGCGGTGGCGCTTGCCGCAGAGCTGGCGGCAGCACTAGCCGAGCCCTGCGCAGCGCCGTTGGCCGCTTGGGCGTCAATACGGCTTTGGTTTGCAGCTACCGCGCTTGCGCCTGCCCCGTCCTGCGAGGTTTTAGCCGCAGACGCACTGGTAACGGCAGCACTAGCGGACCCTGCGGCTTTGGAACTCTCCGTGATGTCTGTGACCTCAAAGTATGAGATCAGACCGGCGCTGCCGTTGCCCGGTGTAGTGAGCTGGAACCACGGGTTAATAGCAATAATCCCATCCGGGATTGTGTAGTTGTAGTCGATCCACGTCCAGCTTTTACGTGCGCCTAGATACTGGATTGGGTAGCCGCGATTGCCCGTATCCGCTTCAATGAATAGACCCGCGCCGAAGCTGCCGTCGGTTTCCGCCGTGCTGATAAGCGCGCGAATACGGACAGTGCGTCCGCCCCACTGCTTCTTGATACCGTTACCCGAAGACGGATAGTAAACGCAGGTGTCTAGGCCATAGGTGCGGGCGAAGTACAAGCTGCCGTCTTTGCCATACGTAGCATTGCCATCGCCCCAATATTCCCACCCGTCTTTTCTACCGTCTTCAAACGACGGCTTACGGACGAGATTACCCGAGGCGAGCACGCCTGCTTGGGTCGCAGTTTGGGCACTCAGCGTAGCCGAAGAAGCTGCGGCATTCTCCGACCCCTTGGCATTTGAAGCGCTGGTGACCGCTGTATCACGAGCCGCGTTAGCTCCGCCAAGAGCAGTCTGAGCGTCGAGCTTCGACTGATTGGCAGCCGACGCGGCAGTGTCGGCTCCGGTCTTCGACGCAGCCGCGCTGGACGCACTGGTGTTCGACGCATTAGCCGAGGCCGCGGCGGCCTGATCCGACGTGGCATCGGTCATTTCGAAAGCCGCGACACTTACCACACCCGTGTTGGCGGGGTAGCCGGGGTAGCACACCGGCGCGATCCACCTAGCCGTGCCATCCGCAGGCGCATCTATTATGACCTCATACCACGCATAGGCCGTAGTAAGAGTGATGGTGGCGTCGCTATAGTAATTACCTGCCTGCGCGCCGCTTTGGTCTTGGTTCGGAAAACCAAGCACCCGCACAAGCATGCTGTAGGAGGCTCGGTCAGCTTTAGCTCTAACCCTCAGCCGCCACTTCTTACCTGCTACATTAGGGATGGTCCCGCGACGTTGAAGACCGCCGTACGAGCCAGCCGTGTTGGAGATAACGTAAGCACCGGCTTCTGCCGAGTACGTCCGCGTCAACTGATGATCCCAATACAGCTTGTCGTCTTCGAACGTCGAAGGGAACGTCTTTTGAGCCGCCGCCTGTGCAGCGTCGCGCGCCGTAGCGGTGAGGGCCTGATTGGTCGCAGCGCTGGTCGCAGACCCGGCGGCCGTGCTCGCACTGGTGCTCGCCTGCCCCGCGCTGGTCGAGGCTTCCCCCGCCCTCGTGGCTGCCGTTGTGGCGCTGCCGGCGGCCGAAGTGGCTGACTGGCCCGCCGCATCCGCCTTGCTGCTCGCGGTCGACGCGCTCGTCGACGCAGCAGTTGCAGCGGCCTGCGCGTCCGTCTTCGCCTGCGTGGCGACGCCGGCGCTCGTGCCGGCCGATGTCGCCGACCCGGCGGCATCGTTCTTCGCGGTAACGGCGCTCTGCGCCGACGTGCTCGCCTCGCCGGCCTTCGTCGACGCGGTGGTGGCGCTGGCGCTGGCGCTGCTCGCCGACTGGCCCGCCGCGTCCGCCTGCTGCGTTGCGATCGTCGCCTGCCCGGTCGCGGTCTGCGCATAGCCACTCGCGTCGGTCGCACGCTGTGCCGCTGTCGACGCCGCAGCTTCCGCGTTCGTCTGCGCCGTCTTAGCCGCGTCGCGCGCTGCGCCTGACAGCGTCGAAGCGGCGCTCGCCGCATCCCGCGCCGCCTGCGACTGATCGCGGGCAGTTTGAGAAGCATCGCGCGCAGCGTTCGCCGCATTGACCTGCTCTGACAGGTCCGTCTGCCCCTCGCTAACCGCCTCGATCAGGCCATCGATGTCGGTGCGCGCCTTGTCGATCGTCTCGATCACGGTGCCCGAGGGACGGCCTCCCACAGCCGCAGTGTCCTTGGACGTATTTTCGCTGGTCTTGTCGGCGTTGTTCGCCGGCTTGGTGCCGGTCGGGTCGGCGATGTCCGGCCATTCGACCAGCGTGCCGAGCGGCTCAATCTTGCCCGCCGTGCTCAGCCCCTCAATCGACAGCGACAGCTTGCTGACCGCCTTGCCGATCTCGATCGAGAAGTCCTTGAAGAAGCCGTAGATCGTCAGGCTGTCAGTGCCAACGCGGCCGATCCAGAGCACCGGCTGTGCGCGAACCGCGGCGATCCGGCTCGCGACGGCGTCGACGGCGTCGGTGCGGATCAGCGAGTTCGCCGTCATCCGCTTCGCCCAAGCGCGCTCGACCACGGTCACCTCGCCGAAGTCGTCAACCACCTTGCGGCTAAAGTCGGTGATGCCGGCGGTCGGCGCCGCCTCGGTCAGCCCAAGCGCCACCCGATGGCCGACCAGCAGCGTGCCGGCCGAGACGGTGCCGTTGCCGGCGATCGTGACGGTGACCCGCCCGGCCTTGTTCGGCAGATCGAGCAGGCTGATCGAGCCGCCGGCGATCGGCACGGTGCGATCGTAGTCTGTCGCCTGTACCCGCACCGTCGCGCCGACGACGTCGAGCACGGCGACCGCGTCGATCGCGCCGACGTCGACCGCCACCGCGATTGAGCCGTTCGCCGTCGTGACGGAGCCGAGCGCCTGGTCGAACATCGCCCAGCGATTCGTCGGGCCGACGTCGAGCCACTTGCCCGACGCGGCGGCAGGATCATCACCGGCAGGCACCGCGGCGAGGCTTTCATAGATCCGATGCGTCGCCGCCTTGATCACGCGGACGCCGGACGGATAGGCCTTGTTCGCCGCCCATTCCGGCGCGTCCGCCTCGGCAACGTTGCTCGCGACGAGCTGCGCACCGGTGACGGCGATCGGCCGCAACAGCTGCAACGTCGACCGCAGCGCCTCGGGTGCCGGGTCACCGCCGGCATCAGCAACGACGTCCGTCCCCGCCAGCCCTTCGACGCTGAGGGTGCAGAAGCTGAGCGACGACGTCGCGACGTCGATCGAGAACTCCTTGTAGAAGCCCCGGATGCTTAGGCTGGCGAAGCGATCGTCCGCCACCCACTGCGCCGGCGTCGCGCGCAGGCCGGCGAGCGTGCGCTGCAACTCGTCAACCCGGTCGAACGGCACGGCGACCTGCACCGACATGGTGCGCGAGAAGCCGCGCTCGACGACGGTGGTGACGCCGAAATCGTCCGTCACCCGCCGGCTGTAGTCGGTGATGCCGATCGTCGGCGTCGCCTTGGTCGCGCCGAGGTCGATCACCTGACCGCTGTCGAGGACCGCCTTCACTTGCCGGCCGCCACGGCGATGGCCTGCCCGCTGCTCGCGGCGGTGACGTCGTCGAGACGGCGCGCCGTGCGCCCGGTGTTGCTCGCGATCGACGCCAGCCCATCGTTCATGTCGCTGCGCAGTGCGGCCAGCTCGGCCGCCAGCGAAGCCGCATCGGTTGCGGCATCGTCGTTGGCAGCCACCGGCGCCGACGCCGCCTGCGCTGCGCCCGCCGCGGCGATGACGTCGGTGACGGATGCCCCGTTGCCCGACGAGCCTGAAGCCTTTGCCAGCGCACCAACCACGCCATAGGTCGCTTCGAGGCTTGCCGCCGTCTGCGCCTGGATGCGCGCCAGCTCCTGCCGACTGGTCGCCTGATCGGCCGCCGCGGTGAGCAGCGCCTGACTGAGCGCGGGCAGGCTCTTTGCCGCATCCTGATCGCCGGCACGTGCCGACGCGGTCGCGGCGTTGAACTGACTCATCAGCGTCACGAAGCTGCCGCCGTTGGCGGTGTCGGTGAGGCCGCGGATGCGCTTTACCTCATCCATGATGCTGTCGCCGACCGACGTCCACGCATCCCGCAGCGCCTCGGCCGCCTTGGCGGCCTCCTGCGCGTCCTGAAGCGCCCACACCTGCTGCTGCAATGCTCGATTGCTCGCATCGAGCTTGGCGAGGTCGAGCGCGCGGATCGCCGCGGTATCGCCGTTGAGTTCGAGCAGCTGGCGCTCCAGGTCGGCGCGCTCGGCCGCGATGTCGGCTGCGCTCTTCGCTCCCTCCATCGCCGATTGCAGATCGGCGAAGGCCGGCGCGAGCTTAAGCAGCGTCGCATAGGTCGCCTGACCCGCGGCGGTGTTGAGGTTCTGCGCGTCGACCAGCGCGCGGAAGGCTGCCAGCGACGAGGGCATGGCAACGCCGAGGCTGTCGAACACGCGGGCGAACTCGGCGGTCTTGGCGGCGGCCTGCTCTTCCTTGGTGTAGAAGGCTTCGAAGTAGGAGCTGGCGGCGCTGGTCAGATCGCTGACGCTGTCGAACTGGTCGGCGAGGCCGAGCTTGGCATCGATGCCGAGCCCGCGCGCGGCGCCGCCCAGCTGGTCGAGCGAATTGCCGACCGCCTCGATCGTCGAAGCGACGCGGATGAGGGTTTCGAACGCACCCTCGCCGACCTTCTGGAGCCGCTCGATGCCGGGGATGGCGGTGCTCGCCATGCGATCGGCAGCCGCACCGAACACGGCCGAGAGCTTCTCCTGAATTTGCTCGCCGGTCAGGCCCTTCAGGTCGATCTTGCCGATGCTGACGACGAAGCTGTTGAGCCGCGCCTGCACCTCGCTGGTGGCGACGCCGAGCGGCGCGGCCGACGCGGCGATGGCATCGTTGAACTGGCGCAGGATCAGCGTGAACTGGTTTTCGAGCCCCGCATCCGCGCCGCTGTACTTGGTCGAGTAGGAGGTCCCGGTCTTGATCCCAAGGAACTTCTTCTGCTTCTCGATGTCGGAATAGTAGGAGGCATCGAAGCCGCCGGACAGCACGCTGCCGAGCGACTGGTCCTTGCCGTAGAGGCCGCTGCCGACCACCGTCGTCTTGGAGCCGAACAGCGAGCTGACGAGACCGCCGACCGCACCGATGATGCTGCCGACAACCGGGATTTTGCTGAACAGGCCACCGCCTGTGACGATGCCGGACAGGAGCTTGCCGGTGGTGTCCGAGGCGAAGCCTTCCTTGACGCCGGCCGATGCGTTGACGTCGCCCGCACGCACCACCAGCGTTGCGACGCTGCCGATCTGGCTGTCGATCGACTTAAGCGAGGCGGCCATCTGGCGGGCATAGGTGTTGGTCAACGTGTCCACTTCCTTCAGCGCGTCCATCGACCGCTTGAGGCTTTCCGATTGTGCCGAGGCATCGCCGAGCACCGTGCCGCTGCCGTCGTTCGCCTTGGGAAGCGTATGGCCGCTGCCGCCGAAGGCACCGGCAATCGAGACGCCGATCGACGCCAAGGCGGCGACGGTCGCGGCGCCTGCGGCGAGGTTAAGGGGAAACGGCAGGCTCTTGATCGCGTTGACCACCGCCTCGGTCGCGCCGGCGGCCGTGCGCGCCACGCTGTTCGCGATCTTGGAGCTGGTTTCGATCGCATCCTGCGCGATGGCGCGGACCGACATGACGAGCTGGACGGTGCGGAACGCCTTCTCGGCAGTGCCGAGCGCCTGATAGCCCGCCGAGCCTTCCTTGAAGAAGCCCTTCGCTGCCGCCGCCATGTCGCCGAATGCGCCGATCTGCATCGACGAGGAGCGCAGCGAGTAGAGGCGGTTCTCGCGATCGATACGCGCCTGATCCTTGCCGGCAGCGTGCAGCGCAGCCTTGTGGGCCTCCTGCAAGCGCGCCTGATCGGCGTAGTAGCCGGTCATGATCGTCAGCGTGTCGCCGATCGCGCGGCCGGCGGTGCCGAACGCATCCGCCATGCCCTGCGCGGCGCGCTGCGCCGTCTGATCGATGGTGTCGAACAGCTCCGACGTCGCCGACAGCGAGGCGTTGTAGCTGTCCTGCGCCTGCCGGTTGATCTCGGCGCCCTTGGCGATCTGGCCTTGCTTGTCGACGTAGTCGTTGGCGTAGGTCGTGCCCAGCTCATAGCCCTTGGCTTGAAGGGTCTGCTGCGCCTGAAGACGTGCGATGGCCTCGGCACGGGCCTCGTCGGTCGCGCCGACCAGCCGCAGCTCCTCGCGCTGCATGGCGAGCTGGCGATCGGCCTGCTGATCGGCGCCGGCGTAGAACGCGCCGATCTCGGCCGCCTTGGCATCGCGGCGGGCGCTCTGCTGCGCGTTGAGCGCCGCGGTCGCCTTCTCCACCTCGACCGTCAGGCCGCGCTGCTGCGCCGCCTCGATCGCGGCGAGCAGCGGTAGATCGGCGATGCGGTCGCGGACCAGCTCATTGGCGCGCTCAGCCGGCACCAGGCCGGCCGCGATCATGGCGTTCACCTCGGTCTGGATGCGCGCTTCCTCGCGCGTCGCCGCGGCCGACTTCGACGCATCGGACACCCGCTGCGCGATCGAGAGGCGGATTTCGCGGTCGACCATCGCCTCGATGTCGCCGCGCTTCTTGATCGCGGCGCTCTCCGCCTTCACCCGCGCCTCGGCGATCAGCGCAGCCGCGCCCGAAAGATCATAAGCCTTGGCCAGCTCGTAAAGGTTGCGAATTTGCGCCTCGACGGCCTGCGCCTCACGGGCGAGCTGCTCGGCATGGTGGTCGGTCTTCGGCCGGGGCACGTTGTTGAACCCGATCGTCTTGGCGTTCCGCTCGCGGGCATTCTCGATCGACGTCTTCTTCACGCGCGCGCCGAGCTTGCCGAGATAATCGTCCGCGGCCCGGTATGCCTTGCCGAAGGTACGGTCGATCAACGTCGGATCGCCCATGAAGAGGTTCACCAGCCCCTTGCGGCTGCTGATCTCGCCGAGGTACGCCTTCATGCCGGCGACGCCTGCGTACATGCCGGCGAGCGCCTTGCGGCCATACGACGTGATGTCATCGAGGACGCTCTTCACGTCCTTGCCCATCGCCTTCATGTCGCCGACGAACACCTTGGCGATGTCCTTGCCGACCTCGGAGAACAGTGCCGACGACACGTCGCCCCATTCGATGGTCGCATCCTTCAGCTTGAACAGCTCTTGCTTGGTCGCGTCGGCCCCGCCCGTGATGTCACCGAGGTTGCGCGTCAGCTGGTCGCTCGTGACGCCTTGGTTCACCCAACGGGTGAACAGCGCGAAGCCGGCACCCGCCGCGGCGAGACCGACGAGCAGCGGTGCGAAGCGGAGGGCGAGGCCGGCCACTTCCTTGCCGAACCCGCGCAGGCCGCCTTCGGCCATCTGCGCGACCTGGACGATCTGGAAACCTTGCTGGATGAACACCGTCATCGGCTTCTGCCCGGTGAGCAGGCCCTGCGTGATGTCGGGGAGCTGGAGCGCGATCGTCTGCAACGCAAAGCCGCTCCGGCGGGCCGATCCTGCCATGACGTCATGCTGCTTGGCGCTGACATTAGCGCGGTCGGCGAGCATGCTTTCCGCCCGCGCCATATCCTCGGCCGACAGGCCCGCCGCGGTCATGACGCGCCGAGCCTCAACGATCTCGCGGTTGAGGCGCTCCTGCGCCGCGGCAGCCGGATCGAGCATGGCCCGCAGCCGCGCGAGCGTGGCGGCATCCCGCTCGGCCGCCGCATCGGCTTCCCGCATCGCGACAAGACCGCGGCGAGCCGCCGCCTCGAACTGATCGTGTGCGAAGGCGGCCGAGCGCAGCTCCTGCTCATAGGCGGCGAGCGACGCGGCCTTGGCGGCGGCCTCCTCCTCTTTCAGCGCCTTGACGCCGGCACGCGCCCGCGCTTCGAACATGTCGTGCGCCTGCGCCGCCTCGCGTAGCTCCTGCGCCTGCCTCGCGATGGCGTTGGCCTTCAGGGCGGCCTCTTCTTCCTTCATCGCCAGCACGCCGCGGCGAGCCGCCGCTTCGAACAGGTCATGCGCGTGCGCCGCCTCGCGCATCGCCTGCGCCTCGGCTTCCGCCGCCTGTGCGGTTTTCGCCTCGGCAGCGACGAGCAACGAAAGCTCGGACCGCAGACGCACGGCTAGATCGGTGTTGCGCGTGCGCTCGGCGGCCAGCGCCGCCTCCTCGACGCGCATCGCGCGCACCTCGGTACGGCTCTTGCCATAGGTCGCGTTCTGCCGCTCCAGCTGGCGGACCAGCGATTCGCCAGCACGCTCGGCCTTGGCCGCTTCCAGTGAGGCGGAACGCAGCTCGCGGGTAGCGGTCGCGCCGAGCGCCTTGAACTCGGCCGACGCGGCGCTGAGATCGAGCCCACTGGCGACCGATGCCTGGATACGCTGGAAGTCGCGCACGGCATTGGCGCTGGTGGTGCCGATCAGATCGTCGAGCGACTTCAGCCCGCCGAAGCTGTCGCCGAAGTTGATGACGAAATCGACGCCGAGATCGGGAGAGCCCGTATCCATGCTCACACCCTCCCTTTCTCAATCAGCCAAGGACCGCCTCCAGGCGGGCCTGCTCGGTTTCGACAGCGCGGCGATCCGGGCCTGAGTGCCACGGCGCCGGATGATTCTCGCTTTCGGCGAGGCGGCTTTCGGTGAGGTACGCCTTTGACAGCGTGCGGATCAGGCGCGCTTCCCATGGCGCGAGGCGAACGCACGTCCCCTCTTGCCATGCGACGATCTCGCGCCAGCTGAGCGGCGCGGCACCCATTCCGGCGGCCTCGGTGATACCCATCTCGATCAGACGATCGACGATGTGCGGCGCGGGGTTCGGCGGCATCTGCGGCGTGATCTTGTGCCGCTTCATGTCTTCCAGTCGCGTGAGCTTGGTCTGAGCTGCCTCGCTCTTGCCCCGCGCGCTATTCGGGTCCGGCTTCGGCACGGCGTTGAGCCATGCCATGTGCCGGACGTAGAGGCTCAGCTGGTCGCCGAGCCGCCCGTGAACTTTCCCCAGTCGCCCAGGAACTTGACCACCTGTTCCTTGATCCAGCCGAGCGCCGGATCAGAATAGACGGCGACGTAGAGCGCGCGGCCGGTCAGCGGCTGGCCATCGGCACCATCATGCTCGATGTTGCGGAAGCCCGCCGTCAGATCGGCGAGGTCTTCGCTCGACTCGGTGCGGCGCTGCTCGACGGGGACGTGCGCGACCTTGTTGTCGTTGTCCTGCATGCGCTTGATCGTGCGCGCGGACTGGCGCTCCTCGATCCGCGCATATTCGGCCGAGCCGGGGCTGTAGAGGTCGATGCCGACGGCAGCCTTGTCATCCTCGTACAGGAAAGAGCCGTCCGGCCCCTTCAAGTGCAGGAAGGCGGTGGTGGCGACGGCGAGCGTCTTGATCTTCATGGGTATATCCTCGCGGGGGATGGTCGCACCGACCCGCCCCGCACCCGCGATAGCGGGGCGAGCCGGTACGTTATGGACGGCGTCGCGGGCGCCGGAACTGGTGAAGGTTAGGCGGCGGGCGCCTTCAGCACGTCGGTGCTGATCTCGATCGACGGGTTGGCCATCAGCATCGAGTTGGCCGCGCCGATGTTCTCGGGGTAGCCGAACACGCGGCCGCCAAAGAAGCGGCGGGCGCCGTTCGGGAAGGTGATGCGGAACCAGTAGAGCTTGCTGGTCTTGTCGTCAGCCGCGGTGCGCAGCAGCGTCTGGCCGGCGTCGTCGTCGTCGTGCGCGAGCTGCGGCTGGATTGCGCCGGAGTTGTTCGGCCCCTTGTACTTCTGCAACGGGCCGTCGAGCGGCTGGAAGTTCACCACTTCCGTGGTCGCGCCGAACGCGCCGAGCTGCTCGACCTGCCCGATCGAGGTGTAGGCGAGCGCCGACGCGCCGGCGACGTCCTGCGTCGCCGGGCTGCCGGCGGAGATGGCGAGCTTGGACCCCGCCGCGGTCATCGAAGTCATAGTCTGTTCCTTGGGTCAGCGAGCCGGCGGGGCCGGCGGGTCAGTCCTGTCGCGGGCAGGAAAGCGGGTTACGCGTCGGCGCCAGGCGCATCGCCGGTCGGCTGCTGCGCGTCGCTGGCGCTACCGACCAGCCCGGCCGCCTCGTAGTTGGCGAGCGTGCCGTCATCGACGTCAACCGGCTCGCCGGCCTTGAAGCTTTTGCCGGTGCCAGCGTCCTTGAAGAACCGGGTGGCGAGATTGTTCTTCGTGGCGGCGGTGGTCTTTGCGGCCATAGGGTCGTCTCCTCAGAAAGGCGCGTCGAAGGACACGCGGAAATCCTGCGTTTGCTCGTAGCTGTCGGCTGGGCCGGCCACGTCGGGGCCGGCGCCGGCCGACAGGACGGCGACGCTGTCGAAGCCAGCGATGGTGCCGATCTTGCCGGCGCACGCGGCGAGCATCAGCTTCATGATGTCGCGCTGCTCGCGGTAGCTGGCGGCACGGACCGTCGCCGAAACGCGATCGGTGGTCGGCACGGTATCGCCGCGGGTCAGCGCCTGCCGCTCGGTCGAGCTGACCGTCCGCAGCAGGATCGCCGGCAGCGTCACGCCATCGGGTAGCCGCCCCGCCCTGATGTTCTCGACCGGCACGCGCGCGGTGAGGGTGGCCGCAGCGCGCATCAGCTCGCCGACGATCGAAACGCCGCTCATTCTTGATCCTCGTCGGTGTCGGGCTCAGGGCGGACGCTACCGCCGCTGATCCGCGAATTGAGATAGGTCTGCGCCGCAGCGACAGCCTCGCTCGCCTTCGCGTCGCGCGCCGGCCGCAGGAACGGGAACGGCTGCGCGCCGGGGTGGTAGACGGTCGAGCCGACCGGCTTGCCGTTGATGACGAGCGTTGCCTTGAAGGCTGCATCGCCATTGCGGTTGATCCGCCGAGCGGTCCGGCCCTGCCGCACCTGATCATCGACGGTGATGAAATGCGGCGAGGTGCCGTATTCCATCCAGATCGCTATCGAGCGGGCATAGCCAGGCTTCACCGTGACGGTGACGCGGGCATGGTCTGCCTCGATCCGGCTGTTCGCGACGATGTTCTCGCTGACGAAGTCGGAGCGGCACCGTAGCTTGGCCTCCTCGGCGATCACCGCGCCCCCGGCGCGCGCCGAGCCGCGCAGCACCTTGGCGAGGTCGGCTGGCAGATCGCGAAGGTAGCGCGACACCTCGGCGCGGCCTCGCACGCCGGACATCAGGCGGCGTTGCCGGCCGACGAGTAATCCTCGACCATGAACTCGAGCCCGTCCTTCCAGCCGATCTCGGCCGGGCCGGCGATGATCTGCATGACGCGCTCGCCCATCACAAAGCGCATCGCGGCGGTCACGTCCTTGCGGAAGCGCATGCGCACGCGCGCCGGCCGCGCCGAGACGTTAATCCCTTCTGCAAGGCGTTCGCCGCGGCTCGGCAGCGCATCCTGGACGCTCGCCCAGACTTCCGCGACCAGCTCCCACGTGCCGGAGCCGGCCCCTTCCAGCGCTGTATCGGCGACAGGCCGTTCGATCCGGATGCGTCGATCGAGCGAGCCGGCGGCAAGCCCGGCCATCAGGCCATCACCGGGGTGCGGATGTCGCCGATCAGCATCTCGACGCCGAACGGCATGCTCGCGAGCGCTGCGGCGGTGTTCTCCTCGCGGTTGCGGTAGAAGTGGCCGGCGAGCAGCAGCGCGGCGGTCTGTAACGCCGGCTCCTCGGCACCGAGGTCGAGATAGCCGGCCTGATAGTCGATCGTTACCGTCAGGTCGCCGAAGGCCGCGAACATCGATATGCCCGACGTCGTGCGCAGATCGATACCGTCGAAGAAATAGCTCGCCGCGGGCCACACCTGCGGTGCCACGCCCAACCGGCTGTAAGTAATGGCATCGATCGACGCCGGCCCCATTGGCAGACCGATCGCACGCTCGTGCGGCGTCAGATCGGTGTAGGTCGCTCGCCAGCTGCGCCGCGTCAGCGAGATGCCGACGCGCTTTTCGAGCCAGTCGAGCGCCCCCGTGCGCGCCGAGGCGACGATCAGGTCTTCGCCTTCCGGGTCCTTCAGATGCTGCATCAGCAGCTTCATCGGCAGCGCAGCTTCCGCGTCGAGCGGGGCGACAGCTTTCAATGTCATGGCCATGCCGCCCCGCCCTTCGCTTACTTGGCCGTGGTCTTCGGCTTGGTGGCCGCGGCGAGCTGCTTTTCGAGTTCGCCGATGCGAGCAGTGCCCGCATCGGCCGAATGACGCAGCTCGTCATAGTCATTGACCGCCTTCTCGGCGCGCGCCTCAGCCGAGGTCCGCGCCGCGACCGCTTCGTCACGATCACGTACCGCAGCGTCGCGATCGGCCTGAGCGGTGGCGAGATCAGCGAGGGCCGCCTCGCGCGCGCCCTGCGCCGCGGTGAGGTTGCCGGTCAGCTCCTCGATCTGCGCCGTGGTCGAGGTCCGATGATCGTCGAGCTGCTCGATCGATGCGGCGAGATCGGTACGCAGCTGCGCGACCTCGACCGGATCGAGCGACGTGCTGTCCGGCTGGCCCGAAAAGACCACGTCGTTGCCGGGGCCGGTGCTCGCCCGCTGCGGCGCATCGACGCCGATCACCTCGCCCGCACGTCCACCGCCGAAGCGGCGATCGGTGGTGACGATGACGGCCACCGTCTGGCGCTCGATCGGCTGATAGTCCTCGCCGAGCAGCTTGCCGTCGACGAGGTAGCCGGCGACGCCCAGGCGGACGAAGTACAGCTCGCTCTCCGCCGAGCGCTCGACCTGCTGACCGTCCTTGAATACCTCGGGCGGCAGCGACTTGGTGGTATAGTCCTGAAGGAACTCGATCATTTCCAGCCTCCTCAGCTGACCGTCTGGGCGACGGTGTTGATCTGGTTGGCGGCACCCGCGCCGTAGCGCGCGTCGAAGCCGACCAGCATGGCGGACAGGAACGAGGCGGCACCGCCGACCGTCACGGACAGCCGGACGAACCGGAAGCCGTTGTTCTTGTCGAGGTCCTCCTGCCGGACGTTGATCGCGGCCTGACGGTTGTCGCCGCCCGCCTTCACGATCTGCGCCGTGGCGAGGTTGCCGACCGGCTTCGCGCCGGCGCCGGCATTGCTCGTGGCCTGCTCGATCTTGACGTCGATCGTGCCGGCCGCACCGATCACGCCGACGTTCAAGGCGGCGAGCAGCGCGAAGAAGCTGCGCATGTCCACCCAGTCGGAGGTGACGGTCCCCACGTTCGCCTGCTGCGCCGGAATGACGCCGGCGATGGCGGTACGCGAGGAGGGGTCCAGGTTGCCCTGCATGTTGAAGTCTCCTGTGCTACCGGACGGTCAGCCCGCCCGGTCCCGCGCGATCAGGCGCGGGTCCGGTTCGTGAAGGATCAGGCGCGCTCGGCGAGCGCGACGAAGTGCGACTTGCTGCTGCCGCCATTCGCGGGCTGCACCGGCTTTGAGAGCACCGGCTGACCGCCAATGCGGAACACCCACCGGAAGGCGCGGATGTTGTAATCGAAGTAGAGGTGGATCGAGTCGGCGAAGCTGACCCCGTTCTGCTTGCGGAACGCCTCGTAGCCGTTCGGATTGACGAACTGAATGTCGCCATACTGGCCGACCGAGCGCGAATGCTCGTTGAACACGACGGGGCGGCCGAGCAGCGTGCCGCCGGGCGCTTCCTGATAGTTCGGGAACCACACCGGCTGATTGGCATCGTTCTTGAGGCCCATCAGCGACGGCATGACGTCGCTGTTGACCAGCCAGCTCGCCTGACTGGGCATGATCATCCGCGCCCACATGCGCGCGATGTTCGATGCGCTGATCGACATCGCCGCCTGACCGGCGTCCTTCGCCACGGCGATCGTCGCCGGCGAGTTCATCCAGCCGAGCGGCTTCTCGATGCCGTCGCCGTACATGAAGGCGTCGGCCGCCTTCCAGCGGATAGCCGAAGCGGCATGGCTGGTGAGCAGCGTGGCGACGCGCGGTGCGTCCTCCAGCAGCTCCTCGGTGGCGAGCACGAAGGCGTACAGCTCGTTGAGCTTGGTTTCGCGCGGGGTGAGCGCCATGCGGCTCGGGAGCATCTGCTCGCCTTCCGAACGCCACGCGGCGACGATACCGCTGTTGCCCCACGGCGTGGTCTCGTCGCCGAGGCCGACGACGCGGTTGGACGCGGTCGGATCGGGGTCGATCAGATCCATGATCGGATCGTTGCCGTCGTCGAACACCAGGTTGATGATGTTCTGCCGGAACTCGGCGGGGACGAGATAGCTGCCCGCCGCGTCGCCCTGCTCCATGTGGACGTTGCCGGGGGCGGCGAGACGATCGTCGACGCGGAAGTTCTGGCCGGCTGCCGGATTGGCGCAGCGGACCGCCTGGGCGAATTCGGCGAGGTTGCGGAAGCCGGCGTTCTCGGCCGTCGCCACGAAGGTAATTCCCGAACGGCTGCCGGTTTGCTCGCGCTGGCCATCCTGCTGCTGACCGGGCTGATCGCTGGTGCCGGTGAGGCCGATCGCCGACGAGGACGCCATCAGCTCCTCAGCGCGCGAAATCTGCTTTTGCAGCCGATCGGCCGACGCCTTGTCCTTGGCCTCTTCGGCCTCCTCCTCGGCGGTCATATCGCGATTTTCGTCGATCGCCTTCTGGAGCCGCTCCTGACGCCGCTGAGCGGTCGCACGCGCCTCCGCCTTCAGAACCGCAAGGTTCATCGTGGTTTCCTTCTTCATCGTGAATGGGCGTGCGCCCGCATCAGGCGGACCCGAATGGTCCGCCCGTCATCCCCTCGCGGGGAGGATCGTCAGATGGCCTGCGCCATCGCCTCCGCCTGCCGTCGCATCAGCGACAGTCGGGCGCGGCTCGAATTGTATTGCGCGACGACGTCGCGCAGCGTCGACACGCCGTCGATCGCGCCGTTCGCGAGTGCGCGGCGGGACGAGAAGGTCTTGCCGGTGCCATGCACCGCGGCGACATCGCCGGCCTTCATGCCACGCCCGCGCGCGATGGCCGCGGCAAAGGCGGCGTTCGACTCGTCGACCCCGGCTTGGATGTCGGCGCGGTCCTCGTCGCTCAGCGCCCCGTAGGGATGCGCAGCGATCTTGTCGGGGTGCGAGGCGATCAGCGTCGTCACCATGCCGATCTTGCTTTCGAAGCCCGACATGTCGGTATGCCCCGACCGGACGCCGACCGAACCGACCTCCCCGCTGGTGGTGCAGTAGAAGGCGCTCGCCTGTGTGGCCAACCAGTAGGCCGCCGAGAAGCAATAGGGGTCGGCGACCGCGATGACGGGCTTTGCCGAGCGCGCTTCGAAGATGGCGTCGCCGGCCTCGGCGCATCCCCAGACGTAGCCACCGGGCGAGCGGATCGCGAGCACGATGGCACCAATCTTGTTGTCGGCAGCGGCCTCGCGCACCTGGTCGGCGAGCACGTTGTAATAGGTCGTGCCGTAGAGCCCCTGCGGCGCGAGCGTGCCCCGCACCGGGATGATCTGCGTCGATCCGTCACGGATCGGGTCGGCGGGCTTTGCCGCCTGCTGACCGCCCATCGCCGATGCCAGCTGCCGCAACGAGTCCGGCAGCATCGCGTCGATCGACCCGCTCTTCAGCATGCTTTCGAGGAAGGCCGGGTGCATCGCCCACAGGGCGGAGGCGGCAAGAAACCTGTCCATCGTCACTGCACCTTGTCTTGCGGGGCGGTTTCGCCGCCCGTGGCCGTATCCGCGGCCCGGTTGCTGTTGAGCGCCGCACGCGGATCGGCTGACCAATCCTCGCCGAGCGGCGCGAGGCCGAACCAGCCGGTGCGCAGCTCGTCGACGCTCATCACCGACGCGGTGCGTGCGAGCACGGCGTTCTTCCACTGCGTCGCCGCATCGCCGCGCAGCATGCTGTCGAGGTTGAACTTGGCGCGCACGCCCTGCACCCGCAGGTCGGGCGGCAGCATGCGCACGGTGATGGCCTGCTCGATCCGCCGCGTCAGCGGGCGCAGCGCCCAGTTGACGAAGGATCGGGTGTCCTGCTCATTGTTGCCCGCGTTCCCGCCTTCGTCCGAGATCATCGAGCGCGGGATGCGCCAGTAGCGCGCCAGCTCCAGCGTGCGCTGCTGAAACAGCTCGACGAGCTGCGCATCGGTGTTGCTGCTGCCGACCGCCTTGTAGGTCAGCCCCTGCTCGAACACCGGCGTTCCGCCCCGCTGCCACTTGCGCACGCCATCGGCGATGCGGGCAGCTGCCGGATCGGTCAGCTTCTGGTCGGTGGTCACGATCCCCGACGGGCGGCGATCGTTACGGAAGAAGGCGCGCGAGCCGACCTCCAGTGCAAGCTGGAAGTCAATCGCGCCTTTGGCTTGCCGCCACGGCACCAGCGGACGAAGCGAGCCGTCCGATATGCCGGTGAACCAGAACAGCTCCTGCGGTAGCAGCGTGCGCGGCCCGTTCTCCGACAGGTAGCGCACCCGCATGCTCCGCTCACCCCATTCCGAGATGGTCCGCAGCGGATTGAGCGGCCACACCTCCAGCCCGTCGACACCGACGGTCGGCTCGGCGAACGCCTCGCCCCGCAGGACGGCGGTGAACGCCATGGCCGCCCAGAACTCGGCACCGGTCTGGAGGTGGTTCGGCTCATAGGCGAGCACGTTCGCGAGCGGGAAATCGTCTCGCGGGCCGTTCGCGTCCTTGAACTCCAGCCCCAGGCTGCCGACCGCCTCGGCGATGATCGAGACGCAGAAGAACACGGCCGCGACGCGCGCTGCCCTCTCGGCAGTGTTTGCCTCCATCGGCATTGCCGCCATCAACGACGTCCAGACGTCGTCATCGCCAAAGAAGCGGCCATCGGTTACGTTGGTCGGCGCCGGACGCCCGGCGACGGGTGCCACGGCCATCGGACCGTAAGCGGAATCAAACCGGCCACCTGCGGCGCGGCGATAGTCGTCGGGGCTCGCCATCAGATTACCAACATGCCCCTTTCTTCGTAGACGAAGCCGCCGGCGGCTTCCGGGTTGTAGCTCATCAGCATCACCGCGTTGAACATCGCGGCGAGCGGGTCGATCTTGGCGCTGGCCGAAGTCTTGACGATCGCGACGGCGCTGGTGCCTCGCGGCTCCATCTTCGCGTTGCCGACACACCACTGCATCAGCGCCTTGCCTTCATGGCGCATCGTGCGGGCAGCGAGCTTGCGGGCCGAGCCCTTGACCGCGCTGCTGAGCTTGTAGCCCTGCCCGATCGGCGCGAGCTGCTCCTGCGTGAAGCCCTTGTCGGCCAGCTCGTCGATGATCGAGGCGACGCCGACCGGGTCAAGCCCCACCGCCTGCGTATCCGGGAACAGCCCGGCATCGCGGATGCGAACCAGCACCTCGACGACGCCGCGGACATCCTCGGTCAAATCCTCGTCGTCATCCGCGGTCAGGTCGACCGCGGCATGATCGGGCATCAGGCACTTGGTCAGCGACCCTTCCTTCACCAGCTCGTCGAGCTTGGTGACGATGTCCTTCCGCCGATCCCAAACGATCGACCACGCCCAGGCATGCGCCCAGACCAGCCACCGCTTCGATCCTTTCTCGCGGCCGATCAGGCACAGGCCGAGGAGATCGTCCAAGCCACCGCCGTCGATGCCGGCGACCATCACCTCGCAGCGGCGGATCATCGCGTCGAGCGTCAGGCCCGGCTCTGCCGCGGCATCCCAGAACTCGGCACCCGTCCACCGGTCGCGGCTCAGCCGCGTGCCGATCTCGACGTTGAGGTGCTTGGCGAGGAATATCTGGAGCGTACCCGCTTCGCCGTTGCGAGCCTCGGCGAGCTTCTCCTCGATATACTCCTCGTCGACCGATCGGCCGATGTTGGGGTTGGTCACGTAGAAGTTGGCGGGTTCGAGGTACGCCTCGTCCTCCAGCATCTTCTCCGGCCACTCGTACAGCATGCCGAGCTTGCGCTTGTCGGCGATGACGCCATCGCGCACGCCGCGGAATTGATCGAGCTTGGCCTTGAACACGCCACGCGGCTGCTCGTCGCTATGCGTCGAGAGGTAGACAACGAACCCTTCGGGTCGCGACATCCGCCCGCCTGTCGCCTCCATCAGCATGGCATCGGCGGTCGGTTGCTTGCCGAACACCCAAAGCTCTTCGACCAAGATGAAAGCGGCCTTTTTGCCGCTGACCACGCCTGTATCGGCCGAGATCACCTTCAGCTCGGCCTGGTTGACCCGGTGCTTGATCTTCTTCTGGTGATCGATCGGCTCCAGGATGACGAGAAGCTCCGGATCAGCGCGTACCATCGCGGCAGCCGGGATGAAGACGTTGTCGGCAACCTCCTTCGTCGGCGCGAGCACGAGCAGCTCGGCCGAGTGCCGCCAGTTGAGGACCAGAGCCGTGACCATGATGCCAGCGGCGATCGTCGACTTCGCGTTCTTCTTACTGATCAGAAGCATGAACTCCCAAATCAGCCGGCGGCCGGTTTCGTGGTCGTAGGCTCCGAAGATCGCAGCGACGAAGTCGAAGACGAACGGCTCGCACGCCTCGCCGAACGTCGGCTGCCCGGGCACGTCGACGATCCGCAGCGACTTGAACACGGCCAGCGCCGCCTCCGCTTCGTCGGGGAACAGCGGGTCCATGGCGATCAGCGAACGGCGCTGGACGATCCGCTCGCGCCAGTCGGGGCAAGCCGTCGACCAGGTCCGCTCCGTCACGTCAGTTGACCAGTCGCGACGGCGCCGGGCGGGGGGCGAATTTGCCGGTCACCTTGCCTGCCTCGACCTTAGCCGCTTCCTTTTTCCCCAGCTTGGGCGGGGCCGGCGTCCGACCGGTGTTGCCTCGGTCTGCGACCCGCGCTGCCATGTTGGCGATCTCCGCCTTGTCGAGCCGCTTGAACAATTCCTTCTCGGCCGCGACGTTGCCCTCGGTCGCCGCGCTGTTGAGGCGCGCCAGCTGCGTCATCTCCATCCGCAGGCGGGCATCCGTCCGCTTCGCCACCTCGGAAGAATAATGCTTTCGCAGCGTCGGGACCGAGACCCCGATCGCGGTTGCCGCTTCCTTCACGCTGAGGCCGCGAGCGAACGCCAGCAGTACCTTGTTCGAGTTTGCGAGGGACCAGGAATGCTCCGGCCGCCCACGCCCGTCTTTGCTCGGCTGGATGGGGTCGCCGAACAGATCGCACCCCAAAATATCAGCCATGAGCGAAAAAAATCTCCAAGTGAGACCGTTGCGGTCTAGGGGCGGCGGCCCCTCTGACGATTTAGCCCCCCCCCACCCGTCAGCCGCCGCTCCGCTCCTCGCGTTGCTTCCGGCTGTCGTGGCAGGGCTTGCACAGGCACCACAGGTTGCGCTCGTCCCAGAACAGCGCCTCGTCACCGCGGTGCGGCTCGCGATGATCGGCGACGAGCAGCGACGTGTCCGCCTCGACCCGACCGCAGCCGCGCCACTGGCAGGTGAACAGATCGCGCCGCAGGATCGCCATGCGCAGCCGTTGCCAGCGCGCTGTCTTGTACCACTTCCGCCAGCCACGCTGATCGCGATGCCGATCAAACGACTGGCGATCAGTCGGCAGGTCAGCGAGGCGCGGGCGCAAGGTCCCGAGCCGCGGTCGCAGGCTCGTCAGCTTGGCCAAGTCGATCACCTGAAACGGCGACGGGCGACGTGACCGAAGCCGCGCCGCCCGTCGAGGAGAGGGAAGTCACCGTGTTGCGTCCGAAGGCCCAACCCAGCGTGTCAATAGATAGGCTGATTTCGTCGCATAGGCGAACAGGTAAAATGTTCGCGTCAGCTACTTTAGGCCATTGACACGTCTAAGCTAGGACTTCTGCGGCTGTGCGCTTGAGCGATAAGCGTGATCGCTCGCGAATACCGCATCCGCAGCCCGTCAGCGCCCCGCTCCACACCCATCTTCCGCATCAGCTCGATCCAAGACACCTCTCGCTTGCCTTGCGCCAATTGGGCGATCGCCAGCCCGATCAGCTTGCGATCGTTGGGGGCGACGCCGTCAAGCCAGCCGAACGCCTCCTCCATCTCGGTGATCTCGGCACGCGTCTGCGCCGCAGGCCGCAGAACGGCGCTGGTGCCGTCGCCACCGCGCGCATCGTAGTCGCCGGCCCAAACGTCGCGGGTGATCTCCGGCCATGCCGAGCGCAGCGTCTGCCAGCCCCGCTCCCGGTCCGGATAGCGCCAGCAGGTGAGCAGCGCCTCGACGAGACGATCCTCGACCGCCGTGAATGACAGGAACTGTCCTTTGGGAGGGTCAACATCGTCCCTCCCAACGATGGGAGGAAGATTGGGAGGGTATAAACGGGAGAAATCAGCCACTTATAAATCCTTTGGGAGGTTGGGAGGTAAATAACAGGAGGATGATCGTGTGTGCGCCTGCGCCTGCGCGCTACGAGGGGGGCTGCGTTTTGCCTCCCAAGCTCCCACACCCTCCCAAACCCGCAGAAAACCGCGGCTCCCGGTCGGGTGCTATCCTCCCAGATCAGGGAGGTTGGGAGGATCAAGGCGGCAGATCGTCGTTATCGTCACCCATTTCAGGGGGTGCGGGGGGCGGTCCACGGCCGTCCTTGTGTCGGGGTGCGGGGAGATCGGTCTCGACGGCGCGTCCTTCGCGGACGAAGTCGGTAGCGACGTAGAGCGGCCAGACGTCGCTCCAGACCATTGAGCTGGACTTGCGCTTGTGGAAGTTCTTCCGCTCCAGCTGCTGCCCGAGATACTTGGGGGACCACGGCTTGCCGCTGGCGGGGAGCAGCTGCGCCCACGTCTGCCACGCGGCAAACAGCTCGTGGAGGGCGCTCGACCCCATCGTCTCGCCCTGCACACGCTCGATGCATAGCGCGAGGAACTTGCCGAGGATGTCGTTCTCGTCGAGATACGCCTCGGTCGCCTCCTTGATCGTCTCGGGCAGCGGCAGGCCGGTGGTGAGATACTGAAGCGCACCGGCGACCATCCTGTTGAGGATGCCGTTCGCTTCCTTCACCAGCTTCGCCTTCAGCAGCGGGTCCTGATCCTCGTGCGGGATGATGACGTCCCAGGGCACGAGCTGCATGCGGCGCCTGATGCCGTGATCGGTGCCGATCCGCGGCTTGTTGTTTGCGATGATCGTGTTCTTGAAGGTGATGATCAGCTCGAACGGCGGTTTCATCAATTCGCGCACGCCGCCCTTCGGCTCGTCGCTGGTCAGTTCCTTGACCAGGCCGTCGGAGAGCTTCGATCCCTCCTCCGCCTCGTTGGCGTAGACCATGCGTCGGCCGGCGAGCGCGGCGAGGTCGGGCGATGCGTCCGAGCCCTTCCGCGACCGGTCGGCTTCCATGAAGGTGTTGATCGATGCCGCCCAGGCATAGTCGCCGAGGATCGCGCGCTTGGTGTTGATCCAGACGCCCTTCCCGTTCGCGCCCTCGCCGTAGAAGATCGCCATCTTCTGCGCCGACGCGTCGCCAAGCATGTTGTACCCGGCCCAGACGTCGAGGAACTCGCGCATCTCGCTCTTGGGCTGCACCCGCGCGAGGAATGCGTCGTAGGACGGGCATTTGGCGCCCGGCTCGTACGATGCGGTGCCGATCTTGGTGATCAGGTCCTTGCGCCGCGGTTCGAGCAGCTCGACCGAGGCGGCGTGGCCATCCTCCGCGCGGGTGAACGCGAGCGTCCCGTTCGCCATGTTGACCAGCAGCGGGTCGGCGTCGAAGTCGGCCGGTCGCGCAGTGATGCGCGCCTCGGCCATCTTCGGCAGGCTGGCGATATGCCCTGCCCCTTCCGACGTGCGACCCCATTTCGAGATCGTCTCGGACAGGAGAACGATCGTCCCGTCGCGCTTCTTGAGCACGACGTGATCGTGCCGGCCCTTCTGCTGCTCAGCGTGAGCGGCGAGCTGCGCGTCGTCGGCGTCCGCCGGCGGATCGGTGGCGATGCCGCTTTCGCGGATGAAGGTCGCCTCCTCCTGGATGGCACGCACCGTATCCTGCACGGCGCGGCCGAGGAGGCTCACCGCCATGTCGCGGTTCCAGCGCCGGCCGTCCCACGCGAGCCAGCCCCATTGCTCGACGAACAGGAAGTCGCGACCGTAGCGGCGCAGGAATCGCTGGAGGTTGCCGAGATCGGTCTGAGGCAGGAACGCACATTCCCGCGCGAGATCCTCGCCCCCGGACCCCTTCCCCATATGATGACCACCGGTGGCTCCCATCTGGGAGCTTGGCTTGCCATTCCCCTCCGGGCCGGGGGCGGGGGGTGAACCGCGGGAGGATTGTCGAGGAGGACCGCGCTCCCTGCGGGCGCGCGAGGCGGCAGCGATCTCTGCCAGATCGCGCGGGCTTTGCAGACCGGCTGTCCATCCGCTGTCGATCGTGGCGATGAGCTGCCGATCGTCATCGTGACCGGGATTGGAGCGCGCGGCGCCCTCGATCGCAGCGCGGGCGACCGCCTCGGACAGCGCGCCGGCCGCCACGAGCGTGGCAACCTTGAAGGCGCCCTCGTTGAGCTGCGCGTTGCGCTGCCCCGACCCCGCGCGCGCGATGTCGCGGCATTCGCCGTCGAGCGCCGCGAGGGCGTACTTGCGCACGTCGTCGTCGACGTCGCCGGCAAGCGCGGCCGCCACCCCTGCCCGCCGCGCCGCCACGGGCTTGGCGCCCTTGCCGTCTCGCTTCTTCTTCGGCTCGCGCAGGATGCGGACCAGCTCGGGCGGTGCCGGCGCGATCGACGCCGCGTCGGCCCAGTCGCCATGCAACCAGGTGTACGGTCCCGGCCCCTTGGAACCGCCGGACTCGAGATCGCCGATCCGCTCCGATGGCGGCACGATGACGTAACCGCCCTGCCCGCGCACATCGATGTGATCGGGCAGGTTGCCGCGGTTCCCGATCGGCTCGCCGTCGGGCATCAGGAAGAACTTGTGCTCGCCGCTGGACGGCGTCTGCGACGTCAGCGTGTCGGGCAGTGCCACGCCCATCTCGACCATCAGCGCCGCCTTCAGCAGATCGACGGACCAGACCTTCTCCTCGACGCCCTCGCGCAGGACCTCGCCGGTCTGTTCGTCGATCACCTCCGGGATGGCGGAGTCGGTGCGGGGATCGAAGTCGATCAGCAGCAGGCCGCTCGCGCCGGCGTTGAGGCCGATCTGCGCGCGCGGCCATTGGCGCCACCATGCGGCGATCTGCTCCTCGTCACGCGTAGCCTGGTGCAGGCCGCCCGTCTTGGGAACCGGCTTGCCCTCCGGGCCGGGCTCGCCGACGACGAGCGGCCGTCCGTTCCTGTGGTTGCAGGGAAAGACGAACCAGCCGCGACGAGCGAACGCTATCGCCGCCTGCCCCAAAGGCGAGAGCGACGGGGAATTGGTGGACACGTACTGGATACCCCCGGTCGCAGGCGTCAGCCCGCGGTGATGTCGATCAGGCGAACAGCGCCTTGGCCTGCGCGAGCTTCTCCTCGGCTCGCGCCGCGCGGTTCTCGGCGATCTCCGCCCGCGTCACCGCGGCGTTGATCGCGTCCTGCACCTTGGCTTCGAACAGCTCGCGCAGCTGTTCGCAGAGATCCTCGATCGAGGTGGGGGCGACGGCCTTGACCGTCCGGGCGTTCTTGTCTGCGGGCATCGGGACTTCCTTCGGCATGGGTGCTTCCGGCTTCGGTCGAGCCGGTTTCGGATTGACAGTCTTCAGGAGGGCCGCGGCGTTCTCGGCGACGACGGCAGCGGCTGGCTTTCGACACCGCCGCACGATCTCGGTGAGGCGCGCCGCGGCGCGGTCGACGTCGGCATCCGCCTTCTTCACGGTGGGCGCGACGCGCCCGACGCCGGCGATAGCTCTCTTCGAGCGGCCGAGAGCGATGCTGCGATCGGGACCGTAGCCCTTGATCGTGATCTTGCCCGCGTCGGCCAGCTCGGCGAGCAGCGTGCGCGCAGACTCGGTGCTGTCGAAGCCGAACAGCGCGCAAATGTCGGCGTCGGTCGGCGTAGCCTGCCCCGCGTCGAGCCGCTGCTCGATCCAAGACAGCATGCGTGCGAGGTTGAGCTTTGCATGCGCCATGGTCAGCGTCCGACCAGTAAGTTCGTCATGCAGCGATTCCTGTGACGAGGCCGCTGGAAAGGATAATGATCCGCCGGTACGTCGGTGCAGCGCAGCCTTGGACGCGGATCAGGTGCGCGGATGCCATCGCCTCCAGCCCCGCCTTCACGTCCTCTTCGCTGAGCCCCGCCTTCGCCGCGAGCTGCCGGTCAGTTGGACACGGCCGGCCGTAGCGGGCGAACCGCTCCAGCACCGGCAGCAGCGCGTCGATCACCGCAGCCTCGCTGTCCGCGATCGTTTCGACCTTCGCTGCGAGGCGGGGGCGTTCCAGCTTGGTAGCGGCTGTCGGGGTCGAGGTTCGATATGCGGTGTAGTTGAACACCGTCGGATCAAGTGTCGAGCGTGGCCGGACCAGCGTCACAAGACCGCGCTTCGCAAGATCGCGCATCCTCGCAGCACCCGCCGAGGCGATAGGTAACGTCAGCCGCGTGGCGTAGATGAAGCGGTCGCCGGGCTTCGCGACGGCAAGCCAAGCGTCAATGCGCGCGACGCCGGCAACGAGGCCGGTCAGTTCGTCGTGCATCGAATCCGAGGGGGCGGGAGCCGAGGGGGACGCCCCCGCCCCCTCGGCACACACGCGCCCGTCAGCGCCGTGTGTGATCTCGTTGAGCATCAGGCTGCGATCCGCTCCGCGTCGAACCAGCCGCCGACCGGGCGCGAGCGCCAGTCGCTGCGGCCGATGCCGTGAGCCGTCGCTCGGGCAACGTCGCGCACCAGTTCTTCGCCGGGCACGAGCGTGCCGTCGACCATCATCTGAAGGTCACGCATCGCGATCTTCATGCAGCGCGAAGCGAAAGGGAGGTCGCCCCTGTAAGCGGCTTGGATACGGCGGGCGAGCAGGCGCGCGCCTTCGTTCGGCACAACGGCCGGCAGGTGCAGCTTCTTCATGCGCAATCTCCAATGATGGTGTCGAGGAGAGCGCGCATCTGCGCCGCGCGCTCGATGACGTCGTCGCACTCGCTCCGCGCCTTGGCGGCATCGAGGTCGCAGAACTTCCCGTCGTTAAAACCGGCGCAAATCGCCGCGGTCAGCTCGCTGGCTTCGCGGCTAAGATCGGACAGCGCGGCGAAGAGGTCCGCTGGTCTCGTGACGCTTGGCAGCTTCGTGAAGACGCCGTCGGCCATGTTCGCCAGCTCGGCGGTCACCACCGACTGACCAGTTACCGCTTCGAGCGCTCTCACGACATCTACCGGGGCGAAACATTCCGCATCCGCAGGCGACAAGGACGCGTAACGCGCGATCGTGCTTTTGCCGACGCGGCAAGCGCTCGCAGCAGCTTCGATGCCACCAACCATGCCGACGAGTTCACCGAAGGCTATCTTGAGCTTCCGCTCGCGCACAGCGTTGGGGACGATCGCGCCCATTATGCCGCAGCCTGTCGGGAAATTTCGATTGAGCTTCCCGATGACGCCCCTGAGCCATCCCCCATAGTAGGAAGCTCGACGCCGTGGTTCGCGGCAATGGCTTCCACATCGAGGTTGGGGAACTCCGCCAATGCGATACGGCGTAGATGATTGAGACGAGATCCCGTGACGCGACGAGTGCGCATATTGTTCACGGTCGATACGGGGGCGTTCATCAGGCGGGCGACCACGGTCGTGCCACCCATCGCGTCGATCAAGGCTGCGGGGAACGTGTCCATGCACAGCTACATGCTATAATAGCATCTTCTCCGCAAGGCAGAATTTGCCATAGTAGCAATTGCTATAGTGGGAGCACTCGGCTTGATCGCGCTATGGCTTACGAAGACATCCGAGAGCAGATGGACGAGAACGGCCATCGCCAGTCAGCCCTTGCAAACCTCCTCGGCATCGATCCCACCGCCGTCTCCAAGGCCTTTGCTGGGAAGCGTCGGTTCACCGCTGAAGAGATGGACAAGATCCGAAACTGGCTCGGCCCGAACGTTGACGTTGGTGGCCATCAGGTCGGCACCATACCGGTATTGTCGAATGTCACTGCGGGCAACTGGCGCGAGGCGGTCTCGCATTCTCGAAGCCGCATGCATAAACCAGACGCTGCGATACCGGATCGAGCAATCGCGTTAGATGTTGAAGGCGATTCGATGGACCTGTTCGTGCCGGACGGGGGGCGGATAATCTTCGACCCGGAAGATAAAGGCCTTTGGCCGCGCCGCTTCTACGTAGTTCAGAACAGCTCCGGCGAGACAACGTTTAAAAGGTTTTTTGCAGATCCAGCACGCCTTGAACCTTGCTCCTCTAATCCGGAGCATAAGCCCATCATCCTAGGTGGAGATGAGCACTTCACCATCGTCGGCCGCGTGATCTGGCAGGCATCCCGGATGCCCGATTAAGGCGCGATGGATGCTGCCGCTGCCATTGTTCGAAATCCATCCACTCCTGCACAACCTCAATGCCACCCGGCACGGTGATGTAGAACGTTGACCATTCGTCGAAGCTTCCGAGCTTCTGAGCCTCCAGATCCGCGCGAACCTCCTGCATCGTGTCCCGCCAGGGACCGATCGGCACGCCGAAACAGGTCGCTCGGTACCACTTTGCTACGATCCCAGACACACGCCCTCGACTCGCTTCCACGGCAACAAAATGGAACATAAGAAGAACGGATGGCAAGCCGGTTTGCATGATATGCTATAATAGCAAAACAAATTGACATATGACTTGCTATTATAGCATGTAAGGCCATCAGGGCACCCCGCCCGATGGGAGCACGCCGTGCAACATGCCACTCTGACCCGCGACGCCGACGCGCCGAGCGGGCTCATCACCGACTTCCATATCGACAAGGAGCCGCCGGTTGCGCGGCGCCTAATCCCGCACACGCTGAGCCGTCACATGGCGGATCGGCCGATCGGCCGCCTGCCGATGGTGCTCGCAGATCCTGATCCGACTGCGGCACGCCTGAAGGCGGTCGTTGCCCGCGCGCGCGGCCGTTCGCCGGGGCACCCGATCCACTGCGGCAGCGGCGCGCAACGCCTTTCGTCGCGCATCGACGAGAAGCTGGCAGGTCTGACCGCGGCAGCAATCGCGATCTACGCCGGCACGCCCGTCGCGTTCGCCATGCTCGCGGGGTGCTTGTGATGGCAAGTCGCGCGCCGATGCGTCGTAAGGTTCGCAGCCCCTACAGCGGCAGCCTCTTTGTATGCCCTCGCGGCTGCGAGTGCCTTGACTGCCGTATGCGGATGAGCCGGTCTGCCGCCCGAACCGTGGCGTGGCTCGCGGCAACGATCGGCATGGCGGTCGCGATCTACTTCGCGATCAGCGCGGTCCGGGGCGGGTGATGATGGAGCAACACCCTCGCTCCATCGCCGCTAGCCTGTCGATCGGTCAGCGGCTCGCCATCCGCGACCTCGACCGACAGTTCGCTCCGCTCAGCTGCGCAGCCAACGTGGCGAAGCGTCTGGAGCGCCGCAGCCCCAAGCGTCCGGCGCTGGCGATCAGCCGCCCAGGCGACGGCGGGCGCGAGTTCGCCCTCAACGACATCGGCATGGCCGTGAAGGAGGTGCTCTGGTGACAAATACTCGAAAGCACGAAGTTCGTGACGTGCACGTCAATATGGAGGCCCCGATCAAGTGGGCGACGCGTACCTTCTTTCGCGCCACCAAGCGTCATGCCGGCGGGATCGTACTTGGCTTCGCGCCCACGTTCTTCGCGATCGGCGCCGAGCTAATCACCGGCCGGTCACGAGGCTTCGCGCTAATGTTCGGGCCGTTCTGGCTCGGCTTCGCATTATCACGCTTAGACCAAAGCATTTGACGATGCCCGCCCCCGCTTTTATCGCCCCCCAACACCGTCGGGTGTGCGCCCTTGCGGCGCTGACGCTGCTGCACGCTCGCGAGCAGGGCTATCCATCTGCGGTCGAGGCCGGGAAGATCACCGCGGCCGATGCTGAGCGCGGCATCTACCTCGCGCGCTGCATCGTGACGCAGTGGCGGTGGGTTCTCAACAAGACGAAACCACCCTGTCCCGACTTTGACGATCACACCGATCTGTTCGGCGCCTATAATTCCGAATTGGCGGTTGAGCTGGCGCGCGCTGCCGAGCGTCAGCGTCTAATCGCCAGGCGCAAGCCTGACGATGCGGCGGCTATGGAGCTGGCCGACCTGTACGAGGCGCTAGCGTGGCATCAGCAGACGCATGCCGGCGTGGCTTGGATCGTCCATATCGTCGACGTCGAGCGCTCCGCTGCCGCCAAGGCGCTCGCGAGGGCAGCATGAAGCACGACCCCGCCCTCATCGATCTGGTGAAGGCCCTTGCGCGGGCAGCAGCCGCGCGGGACATAGCAGCCTTGCGACCTAAGGACCCGACCCGTGCGGACCGTCATCTACGCCCGTTTCTCCAGCCAGCTTCAGAATAGCCGGTCGATCGACGATCAGATCGCGGTCTGCCGCGAGCGCGCGGACCGGGAAGGCTGGACGATCGTCGACATCTATACCGATTACGCCATCAGCGGCGCAGCCGGGATCGGCGAGGCGCAGCGCCCCGGCCTCGCCGCCATGCTGGCGCGGGTCGAGGCAGGCGGCGTCGAGCAAGTGCTCACCGAATCAACCGACCGCATCGCCCGGCACGAGGGCGACAGCTTCGCGATCCGCGAGCGGCTTCAGTTCGCTCGATCGCGTCTCTTCACCCTTTCCGACGGCGAGGTCACGAACCTCACCGGGACGATCAAGGGCCTTATGGACGCCCAATTCCGCAAGGAACTGGGCGCCAAGATCAAGCGCGGCCAGCGCGGCACCGTGGCGCAGGGCCGGAGCCCGGCCGGCATCGCGTATGGCTATCGAACCGCCAACCGCATCGATCCGAACGGTCGGCCCATCCGCGGTCTGCGTGCGATTGATGAGGAGCAGGCCGAAGTCGTGCGTCGCATCTTTCGCGAGTATGCCGCCGGCATCAGCCCGCGCGGCATTGCCCAGCGGCTCAACGCCGACGGCATCCCCGGCCCGCGCGGCGGTGCGTGGAAGGCGACGACGATCGCGGCCGACAGGACGCGGGGCAATGGGCTTATCCAGAACCAGCTCTACATCGGCCGCATTATCCATAATCGGACATCGAAGATCGTCGAGCCGGTTACACGATCGGTTCGCATCAGGCCCAACCCGCCCTCGGACTGGATCATTGAGGAGGTGCCATCGCTGCGCATCGTTGGTGATGCCCTCTGGGAGGCCGTCCAGGAGGGCCGCGGCAGCTATGAGACACCGCAACCGCAGACCGCGCGTCGCCCCAAGCACATGCTGTCCGGACTTGGCGTCTGTGGCGTCTGCGGAAGCGGCTGGATCGTGAAGGGCAACGGCTATTGGGCTTGCGCCGGCCGCAAGGAAGGCAACAACTGCACGAACGAGCGCACCGTCTCGACAACTCGCTACGAAGACCGGGTGCTGCATGGCTTGCGCGAGCAGATGCTCGATCCCGACTTGGTCGCAATCTTCGTCAAGGAATATCACGAGGCTCGCGCTCGCGGCCTCCGGGAGGAGCGCCAGAACCGGACGCGTTACGAGCGGCGACTGGCGGAGGCGTCCGTGAAGGTCGACCGCCTGGTCGCCGCGATCAGCGCCGGCGCTGGCGAATTTGCCGAGGTTCGTGAAGCGCTCCAGCAAGCCCGCGCCGAGCGCGATGCGGCTCAAGAGGCGCTGTCAGAGATGGAGGCGCTTCCCGTCGTCGCGCTGCACCCCGCCGTGGTTACGTCCTACCGGCGAGAGGTCGAGGAGCTGCACGCCATGTTCGCTGACCCGGAGGCGAAGGCCGAGGCCGTCCCGAAGCTGCGCTCCATGATCGACCGGATCGTGCTCGTCCCGGCCGCGGAGGGTCGCGGCGTCGACATCAGCGTGGAGGGTCGCCTTGCGGCCATGCTCGCAATTGCTGGCGGCAATGCCGCGCCGAAGCCGATTACGGTAACGATGGAGCGGGTGAAGGGAATCGAACCCTCGTCGTAAGCTTGGGAAGCTTCTGCTCTACCATTGAGCTACACCCGCGCCGGGCCGCGATCGGCGACGCGATCCGGGCTGTAAGCCGGCGGCGGCGGCAATGCAACGGGGCAATCGACAGCGGCGCGGCGACGCGATACCGCGTCGCGATGCTGGTGCTGTTCAACAAGCCGTTCAACGTGCTCAGCCAGTTCACCGATCGCGGCGCGCCGACGACGCGGGCGACCTTGTCCGATCATATCGCCCTGCCCGGCGTCTATCCGGCGGGACGGCTCGACCGCGACAGCGAGGGGCTGTTGCTGCTCACCGACGACGGCCGCCTGCAGGCGCGCATCGCCGATCCGCGCTTCAAGCTCGCCAAGACCTATTGGGTGCAGGTCGAGGGCGAGCCCGATGACGCGGCGCTGGCGCGGCTGCGCGACGGCGTGGTGCTCAACGACGGGCCGACGCGACCCGCAGAGGTGGCGCGGATCGACGATCCCGCGCTCTGGCCGCGCGATCCGCCGATCCGGGTCCGCGCGCACATCCCCGTCAGCTGGCTGTCGCTGACCTTGCGCGAAGGGCGCAACCGGCAGGTGCGGCGGATGACCGCGGCGGTCGGCTATCCGACGTTGCGGCTGGTGCGCTGGCGGATCGGCGAATGGACGCTCGACGGGCTGGCGCCGGGCGCGCATCGCATCCTCCGCTAGCCGCTCAGCGCAGCAGCAGGTGCGCGACCGCCGGGCTCGGCCAGGCGATGGTGCGGACCTCGGGCGGCAGCGCGGCCTCGTCCACCCGCGTCCGATCGGTGACGACGACGCGATAGCGGTCGGCATGACGGCTGACCGCGCCGACATTGCCGCTGCCGCCGAGCGCAGCGACCATCGTCCCGGGCAGCGTCACCGGTGCGGCGGCCGGCGGGGCCGCGACCGGCGCGGTCGCGGTACCGCCGGCGTCGAGCGCCGCGCGCATCTCCATCGCCAGCCCGTCGGCGATGCCGCCGACGATCACCTGCACCGCCGTCCCCGACGGGCGCAGCACGCCACGCGCGCCGAGCTGGCGCAGCCGCGGCTCGTCGATCGCCTGGGCGTCGGCGACCGACAGGCGCAGCCGGGTGGCGCAGGCGTCGATGCCGCGCAGATTGGCCGCACCGCCGAGCGCGGCGACGAACGCCGCCGCCTTGGCATCGGCCGCCACCGCCGGTCCGGCCGGCACCGCCTCGGGCGCCTCGCGCCCCGGCGTCGGCAGGTTGAAGCGGACGATCGCCCAGCGGAACAGCACGTAGTAGATCATCGCATAGGCCGCCCCGACCGGCAGCAGCATCAGCGGCCGCGTCGCCTTGCCGTAGTTCAGGACATAATCGAACAGCCCTGCCGAAAAGCCGTAGCCGAGCCGGACGCCGAGCGCGTTCATGATCGCCTCGGCGAGCCCTGCGAGCAGCGCATGGATGCCGTAGAGCACCGGCGCGAGGAACATGAAGCTGAACTCGATCGGCTCGGTGACGCCGGTAAGGAACGAGGTCAGCGCGAGGCTGAACAGCATCCCGCCGACTTCCTTGCGCCGCTCCGGCGCCGTCGCGTGGTACATGGCGAGACAGGCGGCGGGCAGGCCGAACATCATCACCGGGAAGAAGCCGCTCATGAAGCCGCCCGCGGTCGGATCGCCGGCGAAGAAGCGGGTCAGGTCGCCGGTCTTGCCGTGATAATCGCCGACGACGAAATAGGCGACGTTGTTGAGGATATGGTGCAGGCCGGTGACGAGCAGCAGCCGGTTGAGCAGGCCGAAGGCGAAATAGCCGTAGCCGCCCGCCGCGACGACGCCGTGGCTGAGCGCGTCCATCCCGGCGTCGATCGGCGCATAGCTCAGCCCGAGCAGCAGCGCGATGACCAGCCCGGCGATGCCGGCGATGATCGGCACGAACCGACGGCCGCCGAAGAAGGCGAGATAATCCGGCAGCTTGAAGGTCGCGAACCGGTTGTAGAAACCGCCGCCGACCAGCCCCGAGAGGATGCCGACCGGCACCTCCAGCCGATCGATCGCCGCGGTCTTCCACGCAGCTGACACGCCGGCGACGAGCGCGTCGGGCACGTTGGCGAGCGTCGCGGCGGGCACGGTCAGAAAGGATTGCGAGGCGTTGACCGAGACGAGATAGCAGACGATCCCCGCCATCGCCGCGGCACCATTGCCGTCGCGTGCGAAGCCGGTAGCGACGCCGACCGCGAACAGCAGGCCGAGGTTGGAGAACATCGCATCCCCCGCCGCGCTGACGAAGGGGATGTCGAGCAGGTCGGGCTGACCGAGGCGAAGCAGCAGCCCGGCGATCGGCAGCACCGCGATCGGCAGCATCAGCGCGCGGCCAAGCGGCTGCAGGAAGCCCATGATGGTGGCGCCGGCGGTGGAACGGGTCATCGGCTGATCTCCTCGGCGAATTGGCGGGCGAGCGCGCGGACCTCCGCGGCGCCGGCGGCGGCGGTCGCCGCGGCGGCATGCGTCCGCACCGCCGCCAGCGTCAGCCGCCCGACCAGCGCCTTGGTCGCCGGCACGCGCGCCGGCGGCACCGACAGGGTGCGGACGCCGAGCCCGATCAGGATCGGCGCGGCGAGCGGATCGGCGGCAAGCCCGCCGCAGACGCTGACCGGCACGCCGCGTGTCGCCGCACCGTCGCAGGTCATGCCGATCAGGCGGAGGACCGCCGGATGCAGGCCGTCGATCCCGCTGGCCACGGCGGGATTGCCGCGATCCATCGCCAGCACATATTGGGTCAGGTCGTTGCTGCCGATCGACAGGAAGTCGGCATGCGCGGCGATCAGATCGGCGGTCGCCGCCGCCGCCGGCGTCTCGACCATCGCGCCGAGCGGCACCGGGTCGATGCCGAGCTCGTCGCGCAGCCGGTCGAGCGCGGCGCGCACCGCGATCAGTTCGGCGACGCTCGCCACCATCGGCACCATGATGCGCACCCGGTCGATCTCGGGCACGGCGAGGATCGCGCGCAATTGGGTGTCGAGCACCTCCGGCCGCGCCAGCGAGACGCGGATGCCGCGCAGGCCGAGCGCCGGATTCTCCTCGGGGGGAATGGCCAGATAGGGCGCGGGCTTGTCGCCGCCGACGTCGAGCAGGCGGATCACCACCGGCCGCCCCGGCAGGGCCGCGACGACACCGCGATAATCCGCCGCCTGTTCGGCGACGTCCGGCGCGACGGCGCGGTCGAGGAACAGGATCTCGGTGCGGAGCAGGCCGCAGCCCTCGGCACCGGCCGCCGCCGCCGCCTCGGCATCGGCGATCGAGCCGAGATTGGCATAGACGTGGATGGCCGTACCATCGGCTGTCGCCGCGGGAGCGTCACCGGCGGCGCGCGCGGCGGCCTCGGCGGCGGCGCGGCGGTCGATCACCGTCTGCGCCTGCGCGATGCGATCGGGGGCAGGATCGGCGACGACCGCACCGGCGTCGGCGTCGAGGATCAGCATCGTGCCGTCGGAGATGACGCGCAGCGCGTCGCCGGCCGCGACGACCATCGGCACGCCCAGGCCGGCGGCGAGCATCGCGACGTGCGAGGTCGGGCCACCGCCGACCACCGCGAAGCCGGCGACCTGCGCCGCGGCGAGCGCGGCGAATTGCGAGGGCAGCAGATCGTCGGCGAGCACGATCGCGCCGGCCGGCACGCTGACCGCTGCGGCGCGCGTGCCGAGGATGGCGTGGACGACGCGCAACGCGACGTCGCGAATGTCGTCGGCGCGTTCGGCGATGCGGGCGTTGCCGGTGGCGCGAAGCTGCGCCCCCTGCGCCTCCGCCGCGGTCATCATCGCCGCCGCCGCCGCCATGCCGTTGGCGATCCCCGCCTCGGCGCGACCGCGCAGGTCGGGATCGTCGAGGATCGCGCGATGCGCGGCCAGCACGCCGCCGATCTGCCCGCCGCCCGCCGTGGCGGCGAGGTCGGCGGTGACCGCGGCGATACCCTCGGCGAGGCGCGCCCGTTCGATCGTCACCCCCTCGCCCGTCGTCGGCAGCTCGGGAATGTCGGGACGCAGCCAGACGGCGCGGCCGATCGCCACGCCCGGTGCGGCAGGCACGCCGGGCAATGCCCCCGGCTCGAGCGACGGCGCGGCGGCAGGCGGCGGCGCGACGGCCGGCGGCGGCGCGTCGACCTCGGCACTGAGCAAGGCGACGACGGCGTCGATCGCGCCGGCCGCATCGCCGCCGCGCGCGGTGATGGTGACGGCGCGCCCCTGCGCGAGGCCGAGCGACAGCAAGGCGATCGGGCTCGTCGCCGATGCGCTGTCGTCACCGGCGGTCAGCGTCACCTCGGCGCCGCTGTCGCGCACCGCGGCGACGATCCGCGCCGCCGGCCGCGCGTGCAGGCCATGGGGCAGCAGCACGGTGGCGTCGCGTCGCAGCGTCTCGCCCGCCGCGGCGTCCGCCAAGCCGCCTTCGGCGGTGGCGGCGCTGATCCGCGCGAGCGGGGCTCCGACCGCGATCAGCCCCTCGCCCACGATCGGCGCGATCGTCGCCGCGCCCTCGACGAGCAGCACCGGCGTCACCGCCGAGGCGGCCTGCCGGACGATCGCATCGAGGTCGAAGCGGATCAGCGCATCACCGGCGCAGACGCTGTCGCCCGGCGCGACGAGCGGGGTGAAGGCGCTGCCGCCGAGCCGCACCGTGTCGATGCCGATATGGACGAGCAGCGACACGCCGTCGCCGAGGTCGAGGGTGATCGCATGACCGGCAGCGTGGAGCGTCAGGACGCGCGCATCGCAGGGCGCGTGAAGCGTGTCACCGGTCGGATCGATCGCGACGCCCGGCCCCATCATCCCCTCGGCGAAGACCGGATCGGGCACGGCGGTCAGCGGCAGGACCCATCCCGCGAGTGGCGCCAGCAGCTGCTTGTCGGTCATTCCATCATCCCTCGCCGGTCGGACGCGCAGTGTATCGCGCGGCAACCCGCTGACAATACCTATTGAATACCTTTGTGACCGCCTCAGCCCGCGCTGATCGTCACCGGGCCGACGATGCCGGAGGGCCGGCCCGGCTCGGGCGCGACGATCAGGACGATCGCACGCGGCCCCGCGCCCGCCGGCAAGGCCGCCGTGATCGGTCCGACCGCCGCTCCGGCCTTGTCGGCGAGTTTGCGTCCATCGACCCACAGTTCGGCCCGTCCCGCGACCGCGGCGAAGGCGATCCGGCCGCCCTTCGCGGCGATGACGCGCACCGGCGTGACGCTGGCCCGATAGACCTGCCAGCCCGCCTGCGCCTCGGCCGGGGTGGCGGTGCCGCTGTGGACGAAGGCCCAGCTGTTATTGTCATTCTCTGCCGGCGCCAGCGACGCGTCGGGGCGCGCCGCGAGCAAGGGCGAGCGCCGCCAGTCGTCGATCGTCCGCGTCGCGGCGAGCGGCGCGACCTGCGCGCGCGGCGCCGCGGCGATACGGTCGATCGTCAGCGCCGCCGGGCGCAGACCGGGCGCGGTGGCGCGCAGCGTGATGCGACCGCGCCCGCCGGCGTCGGCCTGGACGATGACCTGCGCCAGCCCGTTGAACAGCGATCGCGCGCCGCTCGTCGCGCTGTCGCCCTTCTCGGATTCGTGGCTGTTGGGATCGCCGTTGCCGACACCGATGATCGTCGCGCCGGTGACGACGAACCGCGTCGGCAGATTGGCGGTGGGGACGTGGCGGCCACGCGCGTCGATCGCGTCGATCGTCACCGGCTGGACGTCCTCGCCGTCGCCCGCCATCGCGCGCCGTGCCGGGGTGAGGCGCAGCGCCACCGGTGGCCCCGCCGTCTCATGCCCAGCGCGCGCCACCTCGCGTCCGCCGATTGAGGCGATCACCTCGATCGTGCCGGGGGCATATGGCACGGTGAAGCTGTTGCCCATCAGCCGGTCGACCGCGGCCTCGCCGACGACGCGGCCGTTGAGCCTGAGCGTGATCCGCTCGGCATTGCTGAGCACGAGGATCGGCACCGGCTGCCCCTCGCGTCCGGGCCAGGTCCAGTGCGGCGCCAGGCCGACGACCGGCGCATCGTCGATCCAGCCGGCGCGATGGATGTCATAGGCCGTCTTGCGGAAGCCGCAGAGGTCGAGGATGCCGAAGAAGCTGCTGATCGTCGGCCAGACGTGCGGCGTCGGCTCGCCATGATAGTCGAAGCCCGTCCAGACGAAGCCGCCGGCGACGAACGGGCGCCTGGCGATCTCTGCCCAGCCCTTGCGGTGCGTCTCGCCCCAGCCCGCCGCATCGTCGTCCATCGACGAGCGGATGTTCTTCGCCGGGATCGTCTGATAGGCGCCGCGCGTCTCGAACGCGCTGGTATCCTCCGAGCTGGTCATCGGCTTGGTCGGGTTGAGCGCGTGGAACTTGTCGTAATCGCCGGGATAATAATTGAAGCCGACGACGTCGACGACGGTCGAGACATTCTCCGGATTGAAGAAGGCGCCGTTCATCGCCGCGGTGACCGGGCGACTGTCGTCGAGCCGCTTCACCGCGGCGGCCATCCGCCGCACCATCTCGACGCCGGCGTGGGTGCCCTGCATCGGCTCCTCGTTGAACACCGACCAGAGGATGACGCTGGGATGGTTGCGGTCGCGCCGCACCAGCCATTCGAGCTGGGCCATATAGTCGGGCGAGGGATTGAAATTGCGGTTCTCGTCCATGACGAGGAAACCCATCCGGTCGCATAGGTCGAGGAAAGCCACCGGCGGCGCGTTGTGCGAGCAGCGGATCGCGTTGCAGCCCAGCTCCTTGAGCCGCTCCAGCCGCCACGCCATCAGCGCGTCGGGAAGGGCGACGCCGACGCCGGCATGGTCGTGGTGGATGCACACGCCCTTCAGCTTGACCGGCGCGCCGTTGAGGGAGAAGCCGCGGTCGGCATCGAAGCGGATCGTGCGGAAGCCGACCGGCACGCTGCGCGCATCGACCGTCGCGCCGTCGCGTTCGAGCGCCACGGTGACGGTGTACAGCGTCGGGGTCGCCACCGACCAGAGTGCCGGATCGGCGATCGTCAGCGTCGTGGTGAGGTCGCCCTGCCCGAGCGGCGGCACCGTGGCCATATCGGTCGTCGCGGTCGCGACCGTCCGGCCGCCTGAATCGAGCAGCCGGGCCACGGCGCGGACCCCGACCGCCGCGGCCTCGGTCGAGCGCGCCGTCACCGTGACGGGCACGCTCCAGCCGCCGCCGCTGCCGGCGCGCGGGTCGCAATGCACGCCGTCGGTGACGATCGACACGGGCGCGCGGCGGGCGAGCCAGGCATGGCGGTAGAGGCCGGCGCCTTCATACCACCAGCCCTCCATCGCCTCGGCATCGACGCGGATCGCGACGACGTTGCGCTCGTCGCCGAAGCGGGCGAACGGCGTGATGTCGACGTAGATGCTGTTATAGCCCGACCAATTATGCGCGACGACGCTACCGTTGACCCAGATGGTCGCGTTGGTGGCGATACCGTCGAACTGCAATTCGCAATATTGGCCGCGGCTGGCGGGATCGAGGTGGAAGCTGCGCCGGTACCAGCCGATGCCGCGTGGCCGATAGCCCTGCGCGACATTGGCGCTCTCGACGAACGGCTGGAACGACGCCCAGTCATGCGGCAGCGTCACCAGCGGCCAGTCGCTGTCGTCATAATCGATCGCCGCCGCGCCGACCGCATTGCCCGCCTTGGCGCGCAGATAGGTCTCGTTATGCGTCGCCGCCGGCGGCACCGCGATGTCGCCTTCGTGGAACAGCCAGCCCTGGTCGAAGCCGATCCGCGACGGATCCCCCACCGGCAGCGGCGCGCGCAGGCCGTCGACCGGGGCGGGCATCGGCAGCGCGCCATAATCCGGCCCGCGCGCTGCGCGCGCGGCGGCGGGCAGGGTCAGCGTCAGACCGGCACCGGCGGACCCGAGCAGCTGCCGCCGGTCGATCGTCATGCCGGATGGCCGCCGATGGTGGTGGCGACCGGCGCCATCGCCGCGGTCAGTTGCACCCAATCGGCGCGCAGCCCGGCGGCGAGCGCCCCGCGTTCCGCCGACAGGCCGAGGAAGGCCGCCGGATTGCCCGCGGCGAGCCGCGCCGCCGCCACCGGCTCGAGCCCGAGCATCCCCATCGCATTGGCGACCGCCGCCGCCATGTCGAGGTCCGATCCGGCCAAGGTGCCATCCTCATAGGAGCAGATGCCGTCGCGCACGCGAATCTGCCGCCCCTGCAGGACGAAATCCTTCACCTCCGCGCCGACCGACGACATCGCATCGGTGACCAGCATCATCCGGTCGAGCCCGCGCGCGCGCAGCGCAATGCGCAGCACCGCCGGAGCGACGTGGACGCCGTCGGCGATCAGCCCGCACCACGGCCGCGGATCGTCGAGCGCTGCGCCGACGAGGCCGGGAGTGCGCTGCACCATCGCCGGCATCGCGTTGAACAGATGGGTGATGCCGCTCAGCCCCGCATCGAAGGCGGCGAGCGCCCCGTCATAGCTCACCTCGGTATGACCGGCGCTGACCAGCACGCCGGCGGCGGTCAGCTGGGCGATGTCATCGATCTGCGCCAGCTCGGGCGCCAGCGTCACCATCACCTTGCCGCGACGCGGCCGGGTGAGCAGCGCGATCATCTCGGCATCGAGCAGGCGGAAGCGCGCCGGGTCGTGGATGCCCTTGCGCGCGACGTTGAGCCACGGCCCCTCGATATGCACGCCGACCACGCCGGGCACGCCCGCCGCGATCGCCGCATCCACCGCATCGAGCGCGAGCGCGATACGGTCGGGCGTGTCGCTGATCAGCGTCGGCAGCAGCGCGGTGGTGCCGTAGCGCGCATGTGCCGCGGTGATCGCGGCGATGCCGTCGACGTCGGTCTCGTCGTTGAACAGCACGCCGCCGCCGCCGTTGACCTGCGTGTCGATGAAGCCCGGCATCAGCCAGCCGCCGTCGAGATCGACCGCGTCACCCGCCTCGCCGTCGAGCGGGCGGATCGACGCGATGCGATCCCCCGCAACGACGATCTCCGCACCGCGCCACACCGCATCGGCGACGACGACCTGGCCGTTGGTATATCGGAACGCCTCGCTCATAGCGTGCGCGTCACCTTGGCGAGGTGCGGGGGCGTGTCGGGATCGAGCCCGCGCCGCCGCGACAGCGCCTCGGCGAGACCGTAGAAGCTCGCCAGCATCAGGATCGGCTGCACCGCCGGATGCGCGTCGAGCGCCGGCAGGTTGGCGCGCGCATCGCCGGCATGCGCCGACAGGACGGTCGCGCCGCGGCCGGCGAAGGTTTCCGCCACCGCCATCACGTCGTCGCCCGCCGCGTCGGAGGTCGCCAGCGCGAGAACCGGAAAGCCTTCGCCGACGATCGCCATCGGGCCGTGGCGCACCTCGGCGGCGCTGAACGGCTCGGCCTGCAACTGGCAGGTCTCCTTGAGCTTGAGCGCGCATTCCTGCGCGACGCCGAAGCCATAGCCGCGACCGATGACGAACATCTGCTTCGCCTCGGCAAGCGGCTCGACGCCCGCGCTCCAGTCGAGCGCGACGGCGCGTTCGAGCTGTTCGGGCAAGACCTTCACCGCCTCGGCAAGCGCGGCATCACCCGACCAGGCTGCGACCAGAGCGGCGAGGCCGGCCATCGCGGCGATGCACGATTTGGTCGCGGCGACCGAGCGTTCCGGCCCGGCGCTGAGCGCGAGCAACGTGTCGGCCATCTCGGCGAGCGGCGACGTCTCGTCGTTGACCAGCGCCACCACGTCGGCACCGGCCTTGGCATGCGCCTCGACCGTCGCGAGCAGATCGGGGCTGCGACCGCTCTGCGAGATAGCGATGCACAATGCGCGCCGCGTCGTCACCGGCGCGTCGAACAGCGATACGACCGAGGGCGCGGCCGAGGCGACCGGCACGCCGACCAGCGTCTCGATCAGATATTTGCCGTACATCGCGGCATGGTCCGACGATCCGCGCGCGCAGGTCACGACCACGTCGGGCGGGGTCGCACGCAGCCGCTCGCCGAGCGCGGTCAGCGCGGCGGTGTTGCGCGCCACCAGCCGGGCGACGGTCGCTTCCGCCTCCAGCGTCTCGGCGCGCATCAGCGTGCCCGTCATCGTATCGGTCGTCACTTGGTTCAGGGCCCCCGGGCTCGTGTCAGCTGTCGGCGAGCTCGGCCACGAAATCGTAGCTGTCGCCGCGGTAATAGGATCGGGTGAATTCGACGGCGCGGCCGTCGCGCAGGAAGCCGCGCCGCTCGATCAGCAGACCGGGCGAGCCCGGATCGACGCCGAGCATCCGCGCGTGGTCGGTGCCGAACGGCACGGCGCGCAGCCGCTGAAGCGCGCGCACCGGGCGATGCCCCGCCTCGGTCAGCGCGGCGTAGAGCGAGCTTTCGACCGCATCGATCGACGGCAGGCAGAAACCGGCGATCGTCGCCACCTCCAGCGCCATCGGCACCTCGTCGGCGAAGCGCAGCCGCTGGAAGCGGAACACCGGCGCGCTCGGCGACAAGGCCAGCGCCATCGATTCCTCGGGGCTGACGGTCCCGACGCTGCGCGAAACCCAGCTGCTGCTCGGCGTCAGGCCGCGTGCGATCATATCCTCCGAGAAGGAAGACAATTTGCTGAAATTCTTCTCGACGCGCCCGGCGACGAAGGTGCCCGCGCCGCGGCGACGGGTGAGCAGGCCTTCCTCGACCAGCCCCTCGATCGCCTTGCGCACCGTGATGCGCGACACGCCATATTCGACGGCGAGATCGCGCTCGGCCGGAATCGCATCGCCGCGCGTGATCACCTCGCCACCGATCGCGTCGCGGATGAGCTGTTGCAGCTGCAGATAGAGCGGTGAGGGATTGTCGGCACGAAACCGCCCCACCCGGCTCACGAAACTCATCCCTCACTCCCTGTTCTGCTGCTTGTGGCGTCAACGGGTGCCACGGCTCGCAGAGCGGCGCCAGTGGCGCCTTGCCCTACAATTGTCCTAGATTGGACTGGTCGTCAATGACCTGACGTAGCTGCGCGACGAGCCTGGCGCTGGTGATCCGCGGCGGCGGCCCGAAGTCGATACGCTCGGCGGAGGCGGGTGCGGCGGCCGTGCTCGCCGAGCCGTGGACCGCGCGGACGCCGGTGGCGGCGATCAGCGCGGCGACATTGCCGGGGGCGACACCGGCGCCGGCCATGACGGTGCAGCGGCTCGCGGCGCGCGCCACCATCCGGGCGATCGTCGCCGCCCCGGCGGGCGCCGAGGCCGCACCGCCCGAGGTCAGGATATGGTCGAAGCCGAGCGCGACCGCCGTATCGACCGCGGCGACCGGATCGTCGACCACGTCGATCGCGCGATGCAGCGTCATGCCGACGGTGGCGGGCAACACGTCGCGGACGCCTGCCAGCGCCGCCGTGTCGAGCACCCCCTCCCGCGTCGCGCCGAAGACGAGGCCGTCGACCCCCGCCGCGACCAGCGCCGCCGCCTCGCGCTGCGCCAGCGCCAGCGTCGTCGCGTCATAGGTGAAGCCGCCCGGCTGCGGTCGCACCATCGCGCGCACCGCCACGCCGGCCGGTCGCGCCACATCGAGCACCGCCGCGACCAGACCCGCCGACGGGGTCAGCCCGCCGAGTGCGAGCGCGGCACATAATTCGATCCGGTCGCAGCCACCGGCGATCGCCGCGGCGGCACCCGCGACGGTCTCGACGCAGATCTCCAGAGTGATTCGCGGAGCGGTGTCCGAAGTGTCGTGACGATTCGCCTGCATCGTCATGATTCGGCCCGCATCACCCGCACTTGCCGCGTTTGCCGGCGCTCGTCCGTCGCGATCGTGTGCGACGAACCGTTGCAACACCCGCCGCCGCCGTATCCGTCGTCCCGCATGATCCTCTCTCCCAAATCACTGATCGCTTTACACTTTACCTGCGCTACACGCTTTCGGACCGTACCGGTCCCAGAGCGGTCACGCCACCGGTCACACAATTCGCCGCATTCGCCGAGCGATGTTACACTTTTAATGCATGGATTGGCATGGATTGGTTATAACCTTTCCATAGCGAGCGGATTTATATGCCAAAATGGCACGCTCGTGGATCGCCGCCGGCCGATGCGGCTGTGTGAACGGGGCATGCGGCCGGGCGTGCGCCACAAAGGGGACTGAAGCTGATGCACCTTCGCCATGCGATCCTCGTGACCACGGCACTGGCCGGCCTTGCCGCGGCCCTTCCGTCGACGGCGCAGACCGCGCCGACCGCCAGCCCACCCGGCAGCGACGATCAGGCGGCGACGACGACCGCGACGGACGCACCGGCCGACGGCGACATCATCGTCACCGGCTATCGCGGCAGTCTGCAAAAGGCGATCAACGTCAAGCGCAACGCCAATGCGGTGGTCGATGTCATCACCTCGGAAGACGTCGGCAAATTCCCCGATCGCAACGTCGCGGAATCGCTGTCGCACATTCCCGGCGTCAGCATCGACCGGCGCTTCGGCGAAGGCGAGAAGGTGGCGATCCTCGGCACCGATCCGGCGCTCAACCGCATGCTGCTCGACGGCCATGCGCTCGCCTCGGCCGACTGGGGCGGCAACGACAATGATCCGTCGAGCCGCACCTTCAACTATTCGCTGCTCGCTCCCGAACTGGTCGACCGGCTCGAAGTGTACAAGTCGCCCGAGCCGCGGATCGAGGAGGGCAGCCTCGGCGGTACGGTGATCGTCCGCACGCGCCGGCCGCTCGATCTGCCGGCCAATTCGATCTTCGCCTCGGGCGGCTATTCGTACAATGACCGGTCGGACAAGGGCAACGCCCGCGGCTCGGGCCTGTACAGCTGGCGCAACGCCGACGAGACGTTCGGCGTGCTCGTCGCCGCCACCTACGACAAGCAGAACCTGACCCGCGCCGGCGTCGAATTCTTCGGCTATGACAATACCGCACCCAATGCCGACGGCACCTACAACAGCCCGTTCGTCAATCGCGCCAGCGACGGCACCCTCAGCCTCAAGAGCCCCGGCGCGACGATCACCGGCGGCACGATCGAGGATCTGTACAAGGCGGCCTCGCCCTTCGGCATCAACTACGCCTATTTCCAGCAGCAGCGCGAGCGCAAGAGCGTGTCGGGCACGATGCAGTTCCGGCCGAGCAGCGATCTGACTCTCACCCTCAACGGCACGCATATCGACGGCAATTACAACAATTACAGCCAGTCGATGTACACCATCCCCGGCGCCTGGACGGGGAACGTGTTGCAGTCCGCGACGATCAGCAACGGCGTCGTCACCGCCGCGAGCTTCGGCGCGGCGACGAGCCAGAGCGCGCAGCTCGATACGCTCGTCCGCCGCACCAGCCTCAAGACCGACAATCTCAACCTGTTCGCCGACTGGGAGGGCGACGGCGGCGCCAAGGTCAACTTCTCGGGCGGCTGGTCGCGCGCCAAGGGCGGCCGCAATCCCGAATATCTGTTCAACGTGCAGACCAAGCTGCCGTACAGCTACGCCTTCACCAACAACACCGCGACGGTCAATTTCGTCGGCGACCTGACCAATCCGGCGAACTATTTCACCAATCCGAACAACAACGCCGCGCAGATCGAGGGGCGGCCGGTGCTGACGTCAACCGGGGCGCAATTGATCGCGGCGCAGATCGGCGGGCTGGACTATAGCGTCACCACCGATCGCGATATCTTCGGCGGCTATGACGCGACCATCCCGGTCAGCGTCGGGCCGTTCACGGAGATCCTGCTCGGCAGCCGCGTCACCGATCACGTCAATCGCGTCGATGCGCGCGGGATCAACACCTATCTGCAGCAGTCGCTCGACGTCACCCAGCTCGGCGTCACCGCGCTGACCACGCCCGACGGTACGTTCGACGGCAGCGGCGGCATGGGCAATGCCACCAAATATCTCAACCTGCCGCAGCAGTCGGTGATCGACATCCTCGCCAATGCGATCAACAGCCCGCTGGTCACCAAGGTCGGTGCCTCGACCGAGGTGCGCGAAACGGTGATGGCCTCCTATGCCCAGGCCAATTTCGATCAGGACGGGCTGCGCGGCAATATCGGCGGCCGGCTCGTCTATACCCGCGACATCTCCAATTACGCGACGACGCTGAGCAACACGGTCAATCCGGTGCCGGTGCCGACCCGCACGGTGAACGACTATCTCAAGTTCCTGCCGAGCCTCAACATCGCCTATTCGATCACGCCGAAGGTGATCGTCCGCGGTGCGGCGGCGCGGGTCATCGCGCGGCCGCGCTACGAGGATCTGGCGGCGGCGACCTCACTCAACAACGTCACGCTCGACGGTGGCGGCGGCAATCCCAACCTCAAGCCCTATGAGTCGACGAATTACGAACTGACCGCCGAATATTACCCCCGCGCCGGCAGCCTGCTGGCGGTCGAGCTGTTCCGACGCGAGATCAGCAACTATATCTTCAACACGCGGACCAATGCGGTCTTCTTCAACTCACTGACCGGCGCGCTGGCGACCTATAACGTCAACCAGCCGATCAATGGCGGCAAGGCGAAGGTTAACGGCGCGTTGATCTCCGCGCAGAGCGACATCTGGGGCGGCTTCGGCTTGCAGGCGAATTATTCCTATCAGGAGAGTTCGACCTCCAATACCGACGTGACCGGCACGACGCTCAACCTGCCCTATCTGTCGAAGCATACGGTCAACGTGATCCCCTATTTCGAAAAGGGACCGTTCCAGGCGCGGGTCAGTTACAATTACCGGTCGAGCTATTTCCGCACGATCGGCCGGCTCGGCTCGCGCGAAATGGTCGCGCCCTACAGCCAGCTCGATGCCTCCGCCTCGCTCAACATCACCAAGGGCATCGTGCTCAGCGTCAACGCGCAGAACCTGCTCGACGAGACGTACCTGCAATATAATGCGACGCCGGACCGGCCCACCGCCTTCTACAAGAACGGCCGCACCTTTGCGGCGGCGGTGTCGTTCCGGATGTAAGACGCCCCGACCAAACCACTCAAATAACGTGTGTAAAAAATCATTGCCTCGGCAGCCCGTGATGCGGCTGCCGGGGCTTTTTTGCAGATCAGGCATGGACGCCGCGGAAAGCGTCGGCCAAGATACCATCAATACCAAAACAGGACCAAGGGGCGGCCATGAGGGAGCAACCGGGAATCGCGATCGTCGTCGGCGCTGCGTTGGCGCTGCTGACCGCGCCCGCCGCCGCCCGCCCCGCCCCGCCGGCTGCGGGCGAGCTGCCGCTCGTCCCCCTGCCGCAGAGCGTGACGCAGGGCAGCGGAAGCTTCCTCGTCGCCGACGGCGCGCGGGTCGGCACACCGCCGGGCGATGCCGGTGCGGCGGCCGCCGCGCGGTTGCTCGCCCAGCACGTCCGCGTCGCGCGCGGGATCGCGCTCGCACCAGTCGCCGGCGAGGCCGCGATCCGCTTCGTCCGCGATGCGACCGTCACCGGCGACGAGGCCTATCGGCTCGACAGCGATGCGCACGGCATCCGGATCAGTGCATCGGGCGATCGCGGCCTCGTCCACGGCGCGATGACGCTCGCGCAATTGCTCAGCCCGGATCGCGCTTATGGCCGGCCGGTCGCGGTGCCGGCGCTCGCCATCGCCGATGCGCCGCGCTTCGCCTGGCGCGGGCTGATGATCGATCCGGCGCGGCATTTCCAGCCCGTCGCGGTGCTGCGCGATATCGTCGACCAGATGGCGGCGGTGAAGCTCAACACGCTCCATCTCCATCTCAGCGACGATCAGGGCTGGCGGTTCGAGGTCAGACGCTATCCCAAGCTGACCGAGGTCGGCGCCTGGCGCACCCCGCCCTCCGCCGGCGGCCCGCCGGGAGCGCGCGTCGGCGGCTTCTATACGCAGGCGGAGCTGCGCGGCCTCGTCGCCTATGCCGCCGAGCGTGGTATCGTCATCGTGCCAGAGATCGACCTGCCCGGCCATGCGCAGGCCCTGGTCGCCGCCTATCCCGAACATGGCGTGCTCGGCGATCGGCCCGCAGTCGGCCACGACTGGGGCGTCAACCCGTATCTGCTCAACCCGCGCCCCGAAACGGTGCGTTTCGTCGAGGACATTCTCGACGAGCTGCTCGCGGTGTTTCCGGGCCCGTATATCCATCTCGGCGGCGACGAGGCGGTCAAGGATCAATGGGAGCGCTCGCCCGCTGTGCAGGCGCAGATGGCATCGCTCGGCCTCAAGACCGAGATGCAGATGCAGAGCTGGCTGATCGACCAGCTCGCCGCCTATCTCGCCAAGCGCAACCGGCGGCTGATCGGCTGGGACGAGATCCTCGAAGGCGAATTGCCGCAATCGGCGGCGGTGATGTCGTGGCGCGGCGAGACGGGCGCGGTCGAGGCGGCGAAGCGCGGGCACGATGTCGTGCTGTCGCCGGGGCCGACGCTCTACCTCGACAATGCGCAGAGCGATCAGGCGGACGAGCCGCCCGGCCGGCTGGCGATCCAGACGCTGGCCGACCTGTATCGCTACGATCCGCTGCCCGCGGGCATCGATGCCGCCGCCGCCGGACATATCCTCGGCGCGCAGGGCAATGCGTTCAGCGAATATCTCATCACCGCGCGGCAGGTGCAGCATGCGATCTTCCCGCGCGCCGCGGCGCTCGCCGAGATCAGCTGGTCGGCGCCGGGTGCGCGCGACTTTCCCGGCTTCGTCGCACGGCTCCAGCCGCAAATCGCGCGCTGGCGGCGGGCAGGGCTGGAGGTCGCCGACAGCGCCTTTGCGGTCACGTACATGCTGCAGGGCAAGCGCGGCGACGTGCTGCGCAGCGGGCGCGTGACGGTCGCCCTGGCGACACAGGCCCCGCTCGGCACGATCCGCTACACGCTCGACGGCAGCGCTCCCGCCGCCAGCAGCCGGCGCTACGCCGCGCCGCTGACGCTGCCACCCGGCGCGACGATCCGCGCCGCCGCCTTCGATGCCGCGGGCGTGGCGCTGGCGGCGCCGCGCAGCTTCGCGACCGACCGGCAGGCGTTGCTCGGCGCCGGCAATGACGCGCTCACCGCCTGCCCGACCGGATCGCTGGCGCTGCACGTACCGCTGACCGCCGACCCCCCCGCCGACGCGCCCGCCTATAAGATCGACCTGTTCGACACTTGCTCGGTCTTCCCTGCTTCGCCGATCGCCCGCGCGAGGACGATCGCGCTGGACGTCGCGCGACTGCCGCGGCCGTTCGGGCTCGCGCACGAGTTCACCAAGGTGCGCGCGCATTACAACGTCACGCCGCACGGCGAGCTGGTCGTCACCGCCGGCTGCCCGACGAAGGACGCGCCGCGGCCGGCGGTGCTGGCGACCTTCCCGCTGCCCGATCCGGCAAGCGCGCCCAACCGGATGCGCTTCGAGGCCGCGCTGCCGCCGCAGACGCGCGACGCCGACCTCTGCCTGCAATTCACCTCGCCGCTAGCCGACCCGCTCTACGTGGTCGATCACGTCCAGTTGACGGAGCCTGTCCAGTGAAGCCCGCCCTCCCCCTTTTCTTCGCCCTGCTCGCATCGACGCCGGCCTTCGCCGCGCCGCGTACGGACGTGGCGCTCGACCGTGGCTGGCAGGTGCGGATCGATCCCGCCGACAGCGCTGCCGGACAGGCGCATCCCAAGGAAACGCGCTGGCTGCCCGCGCACGTGCCGGGCAGCGTCCAGCAGGATCTGATCGCCGCCCACCGCGTCCCCGATCCGTTCAAGGGCACCAACGAAGCCGCGATCCAATGGGTCGGCCTGACCGACTGGCAGTTCCGCACGCAGATCGCGGTGTCGCCGGCGATGCTGGCGCGCGATCATCTCGACCTCGTCTTCGACGGGCTCGACACCTTCGCGACGGTGCGCGTCAACGGTCGCGTGCTGCTCTCCGCCGACAATGCGCATCGCCGCTGGCGCGCGGATGCCAAGTCGCTGCTCAAGGCCGGCGACAATGAGATCCTCGTCACCATCGCCTCGCCGATCAAGCAGCTCGCGCCGCTGGTCCTCGCCGCCAAGCACCCGCTGCCCGGCGAATATGTCTCGGCGTTCAAGGACGATCCCGGCGACCGCCAGACCTCGCCCTATATCCGCAAGCCGAAATACCAATATGGCTGGGACTGGGGCCCGCGGATCGTCACCATCGGCCTGTGGCGGCCGGCGCGGCTCGAGGCGTGGGACGCGGCGCGGATCGAGACGCTGCGCGTCGAACAGGATGCGCTCAACGATGCCGAGGCGCGGCTGACCGCGCGCGCGACGATCGTCGCCGACCGGGCGAAGACGGTGACGCTGCGCACGACGATGACCGCGCCCGACGGCACCGCGCGCACCGTCGAACAGGCGGTGGCGGTCGCCGCCGGGCTCAACCGCGTCGCGATCCCGCTCACCGTCGCCGCGCCGCAGCGCTGGCAACCCGCCGGTTATGGCGCGCAGCCGCTCTACACCGTCGCGACGACCCTGCTGGTCGACGGCGCGGCGAGCGAGCAGCGGGCGCGGCGCATCGGGCTGCGCACCGTGTCGCTCGACCGGCGTGATGGCGCCTTCGCCTTCGTCGTCAACGGCAATCGCGTCTTCGCCAAGGGCGCCAATCTGATCCCGTTCGACAGCTTCCCGGCGCGTGTCGAGGCGGCCGAGATGCAGGGGCTGCTCACTGCGGCGCGCGACGCCAATATGAACATGATCCGCGTCTGGGGCGGCGGCTATTATCTCGACGATGCCTTTTACGAAATGGCCGACCGGCTGGGTCTGATGATCTGGCAGGATTTCATGTTCGGCGGCTCGGTGACGCCGCCCGAGGCCGCATTCCGCGAGAACGTCCGCATCGAGGCGGACGAGCAGGTCGCGCGGCTCGGCGACCATCCCTCGATCGTCCTCTGGGCGGGCAATAACGAAGTCCTGTCCGGCTGGGAGAATTGGAGCGACCGCAAGGCGTTCAAGACCGCGGTCGGCCCAGACGAGCAGGAGCGGATCGGCACCGGCATGGCGGTGCTGTTCGACCGGGTGCTGCGCGATGCCGTCACGCGCAACAGTCCCGGCACGCCCTATATGCCGGGATCGCCGTCGAGCGATTACGAAGGCCCGACCGATACCGACGCCAATGGCGATCGCCATTTCTGGGACGTCTGGTCGGGATCGAAGCCGGTCGAGCAATATCTCGATCACTGCCCGCGCTTCATGTCCGAATATGGCTTCCAGGCGATGCCGACGATGGCGACGATCCGCGACTTCGCCGGGCCGGGCGCGCTCGATGCTGACGGCGCGGTGATGAAGGCGCATCAGAAGTTCCTGGCGGGCGAAGGCAATGCCCGGCTGCGGCTGTATCTCGACCAGCGGCTGCGGCCGGCCAAGGACTTCGCCGACTTCGTCTATCTGACGCAGGTCAATCAGGCGCAGGCGATCGGCCTCGCCGCGCGCCACCACCGCGCCTGCCGGCCGGTGACGATGGGGTCGCTGTTCTGGCAGCTCAACGACGTCTGGCCGTCGATCAGCTGGGCGAGCATCGATCACCTCGGCCAGTGGAAGCTGCTCCAGTATGAGGCGCGGCGGTTCTTCGCACCGCAGGCGATCGTCGCGGAGCATAAGGACGCGAGCACCCAGGTGACGCTGATCTCGGACGCGACGACGCCGATCGCGGCGCGCTGGCGGGTGACGGTGCGCGACATGACCGGCGCGACGCTGGCGACGCGCGAGGCGGCGGCGACGCTCGCGCCGCTCTCCGCCGCGACGGTGGCGACGCTGCCCGATCCGGCGCTGTTCGGCGCCGCCCCGCCGGCGCAGAGCTATGCGGTCGCCGAGCTGCTGATCGACGGGCGCAGCGTCAGCCGCACGATCGTCGAGCGGCTCGCGCCCAAGGACATGGCCTATCCCGATCCCGGCCTGACGCTGCGCCGCGACGGCGACCGGGCGACGATCACCGCCACCCGGCTGGCGCGCGCGGTGATGATCGACATGGGCGATATGCCGGGCCAGGCTTCCGACAATGGTTTTGACCTATTGCCCGGCGAGAGCATCACGGTGACACTGACCGGCCAGCAGACGCCGGTACTGCGGACGCTGGCGCGATGACCCTTTCCTCCCCCTGTCTCGGAGCGACCTTATGATCCCCGCCCTCCTCCTGCTCGCCCAGGCCGCCGATCCGGTCGCCGCGAGCGTCGCGGCGATGTCGCCCGAGCGCAAGGCCGCGCAATTGCAGAGCACCGCGCCCGCCGACGCCGCCGCGGGCCTGCCCGCCTATGACTGGTGGAACGAAGGGCTGCACGGCCTCGCGCGCGATGGCTATGCCACCGTCTTCCCGCAGGCGATCGGCCTTGCCGCGACCTGGGACGTCGATCTGATGAACAAGGTCGGCACCGTCGTCAGCATCGAGGCGCGCGCCAAGTTCAACGCGCAACCCGCCGCCGCGGATCGCCGCATCTATCAGGGGCTGACGATCTGGTCGCCCAACATCAACATCTTCCGTGATCCGCGCTGGGGTCGCGGGCAGGAAACCTATGGCGAGGACCCCTATCTGACCGGGTCGCTCGGCGTCGGCTTCATCACCGGACTGCAAGGCCCCGACCCCCGGCATCCGCGCGTCGTCGCGACGCCCAAGCATTTCGCGGTGCACAGCGGCCCCGAGGCGGGACGCGACAGTTTCGACGTCGACGTCAGCCCGCGCGATCTCGAGGCGACCTATCTTCCCGCCTTCCGCCGCGCGATCACCGAGGGCAAGGCACAGTCGCTGATGTGTGCCTATAACAGCATCCACGGCGTGCCGGCCTGCGCCGCCTCGTGGCTGATGAACGATCGCCTGCGCCACGACTGGGGCTTCGCCGGCTTCACCGTCTCGGACTGCGACGCGGTGTCGAACATCTCGGTCTACCATCATTACCGGCTCGACGCGGCCGGCGCGGCGGCGGCGGGCATCCGTGGCGGGACCGACATCAATTGCGGTACGGCCTATGCCGCCTTGCCCGAAGCGCTCGCCAAGGGCCTCGTCACCCAGGCGGAGGTCGATACCGCGCTGACCCGCGCGCTGCGCGCCCGCCGCGCGCTCGGCATCGCTTACGGGGGCACCAGCCCCTGGGCGAGCATCAAGCCCAGCGAGCTGGCGACGCCCGCGCATCATGCCGTCGCGCTGGAGGCGGCACGCAAGGCGATCGTGCTGTTGCAGAATACCAACGCGCGCCTGCCGCTCGCCGCCGGGAGCCGGATCGCGGTGATCGGCGCCAATGCCGACGATCTCGGCGTGCTGCAGGGCAATTACCACGGCACGGCGATGCACCCGGTGACGCCGCTCGAAGGCCTTCGCCAGCGTTTCGGCACCGCCAATGTCCGTTATGCGCAAGGCTCGCTGCTCGCCGAAAGCTCGGCGATCGTCGTGCCGGAGACCGCGCTGCGCGCCGACGGCAAGCCCGGCCTGCGCGCCACCTATACCGGCGGCAGCGGCGCACCGACCGTGCGGCAGGACCGTCGCATCGACCTCGACGTCAACCGCGCGCCGCCCGCGCCCGGCCTGCCCGCGATCGGCTATACCGCGCGCTGGACCGGCGAGTTCGTGCCGCCCGCGCCCGGCCGCTACCATCTGATCCTCGACCAGACGCAATGCTGGAAGGATTGCACGGTCCACGACCGCGCGACGCTGACGCTCGGCGGCAAGACGCTGCACGACGGCGATCTGCCCAAGGGCCGCGTCGACCTCGTCATCGACAGCGACGGCACGCCGCAGCCGATCGACATCCGGCTCGACCATCGGTCGGAGGACGACAGCTTCCGTCTGTTGTGGCTGCCGCCCGCCGAGCCGTTGCTCGCGCAGGCGGTCGAGGCGGCGCGCCAGTCCGACGTCGCGGTGGTGGTCGCCGGCCTGTCGCCCGATCTGGAAGGCGAGGCGCTCTCCGTCTCCGTCCCCGGCTTCGTCGGCGGCGACCGGACCGACATCGCTCTGCCCGAGCCGCAGCTCCGGCTGCTCGCCGCGCTCAAGGCGACGGGCAAGCCGATCGTCCTGGTGCTGACCAGCGGCAGCGCGGTGGCGGTCGATCCCGCCGCCGCCGATGCGATCCTCGCCAATTGGTATGGCGGCGAGGCGGGCGGCACCGCACTCGCCGACGTGCTGTCGGGTGCGACCAATCCCGCCGGGCGCCTGCCGGTGACGCTGTACCGCACCACCGCCGACCTGCCCGCCTTCACCGATTACAACATGAAGGAGCGCACCTATCGCTATTTCACCGGCACGCCGCTGTGGGGCTTCGGCCATGGCCTCAGCTACACGCGCTTCGGCTATGCGGCACCGCGCGGCGCCGCCTCGGTCGCGGCGGGCGGCACGCTGACGATCGACACGATGGTGACGAACAGCGGCGCACGCGACGGCGAGGAGGTGGTGCAGGCCTATCTCGTCCCGCCGGCAGGAACCGGCCTCGGCGGCAATGACGCGGTGCTGCAACGCCAGCTCGTCGGCTTCCGCCGCATCGCCGTCGCGCGCGGGCGCAGCAGCAATGTGCGCTTCACGATCGATCCGCGCGGCATGAGCATCGTCGATCGCGACGGCCGCCGCCACGTCGTCCCCGGCGCCTACCGGCTCTACGTCGGCGGTGGTCAGCCGGGTGACGGCGCGGGGCAATGGTTCGACTTCACCGTGACGGGGACGGACATGGAGCTGCCGAAATGAGCGGAGAACTCCGTGCCGCGGGCGACATCGCCCTGCCCCGCCGCAGCGTGCTCGCCGGCGGGGTCGTGGCCGCCGCGGGGCTGGCGACGCCGGCCTTCGCCGCATCCCTGCCGTCGAAACGACCGGCGCCGGCCGACCGGCGCTTCACCAGCCCCGCGGTGGAGCGCGAGCTGGTCCGCGTCGCCGGCCGGATCGGTGACGACAAGCTGCGCTGGATGTTCGGCAATTGCTATCCGAACACGCTCGACACGACGGTGACGCAGGTCGGCACGGTGGACGGCAAGCCGGACAGCTTCGTCATCACCGGCGACATCCCCTGCCTGTGGCTGCGCGATTCGTCGGCGCAGGTGAAGCCCTATCTCCACCTCGCCCGCAAGGCGCCCGAGCTGCGCCGACTGATCGGCGGCCTGATCGCCCGGCAGGCGCGCTGCATCCTGATCGATCCCTATGCCAACGCCTTCATGGAGGATCCGACCGCCAGGTCGAACCTCGAATGGTCGCAGAAGGACGAAACGGAGATGAAGCCGGGCGTCGCCGAACGGAAGTGGGAAATCGACTCGCTCTGCTATCCGATGCGGCTCGCGCATGGATACTGGCGCGCGACCGGCGATGCCGCGCCCTTCGACGCGACCTGGGCGGAGGCCGCGCGCGCGAGCATCCGCACCTTCCGCGAACAGCAGAGGAAGGACGGCCCCGGCCCGTACAGCTTCCGCCGCTCCGCGCCGCAGCCGACCGAGACGTTGCTCTGGGGTCACGGCCATCCGACGCGGCCGGTCGGGCTGATCCATTCGGGCTTCCGCCCGTCGGACGATGCCTGCCTCTATCCCTTCCTGATCCCGAGCAATCTGTTCGCGGTCACGGCGTTACGCGAACTCGCCGTCGTCGCCAACGAGGCGCGGCACGATGCCGCCCTCGCCGCCGCCGCCACCGCGCTGGCGGCGGAGGTCGAGGCGGCGCTCAAGGCCTATGGGACGATGCGGCTGCGCGACGGCAGCGAGGTCTGGGCCTATGAGGTCGACGGCTTCGGCAACGCCATCTTCATGGACGACGCCAACGTGCCGTCGCTGTCGGGGCTCGGCTATCTCGGCTGCGTCGACTCGGCCGATCCGCTGTGGCGGCGGACGCAGGCCGCGTGCTGGAGCGCGGCCAATCCGTGGTTCTTCCGCGGCCGCGCCGGCGAGGGCATCGGCGGCCCGCATGTCGGTGCGGGCCAGATCTGGCCGATGTCGCTGACTATCCGCGCGCTTTCCGCGACCGACGACGCGACGATCCGCGCCGCGCTGCGCAGTCTGCGCCATACCGACGGCGGCACCGGCTTCATCCACGAAAGCTTCGACCAGGACGATCCCGCCAAATTCACCCGCGCCTGGTTCGCCTGGGCGAATGGCCTGTTCGCGGAACTCATCCTCCATCTCGCCGCGACCCGGCCCGCATTGCTCAAGGCGCCCCTATGACCGATCGCACCCTCTCCCGCCGCGCCTTGCTCGCCGGCACCGCCGCCGCCGGCCTGCCGCTCGCCCTGCCGTTGCCGGTCCTCGCCGCGGCGACCGCGCCGGCCAAGGCCAATCTGTTCGTCGGTACCGGCGGCCACGGCCATACCTATCCCGGCGCGACTTTGCCGTTCGGCATGGTGCAGCTCAGCCCCGACACCGATGTCGAGCGATGGGACGCCTGCTCCGGCTATCACCGCGACGATACGTCGATCATGGGGTTCAGCCATACCCATCTGTCGGGCACCGGCATCGGCGACATGCTCGACGTGCTGGTGGTGCCGACGGCCGGCACGAAAACGGGCGGCAAGGTCGAATTGCTGCCGGGGCCGCTCGCCGATCCCGATGCCGGCTACCGCCAGCGGTTCACCGCCGAACAGGCCGAGCCCGGCTATTATCGCGTTGCGCTGGAAAGCGGCGTGCGCGCCGAGCTGACCGTCACCGAACGGACCGGCTATCACCGCTATACCTTTCCCGCGGGTGCGGGGCATATCCTGATCGACCTGTCGCATCTCGTTCTCGACAAGAGCGACCAGCCGCCGCTGATCACCGACGCGAGCCTGACGCTCGACGCCGACGGCACGCTGACCGGGAGCCGCACCGTCAACCGCTGGGCGAAGGGGCGGCATATCCATTTCGCGCTCCAGACCTCGCGCACGCCGAGCCGCGTCACGCTCTATGGCGACGGCGATGCCGAACAACCCGCCGGCGCGCGCGCAGTGCGGGGCAACCGGCTGAAGGCGGTGCTCCATTATGACGAGGCCGGCGGGGCACCGATCCTGGTCCGCTGCGGCATTTCGGGCGTCGACGTCGCCGGCGCGCGCGCCAACCTCGCCGCCGAGGGCAAGAGCTGGGATTTCGACGCGGTGCGCCGCGCCGCGCAGGACCGCTGGGCAGAGGCCTTCGCCGGCGTGCGCATCGCCGGCGGCAGCGCCGATCAGCGCGTCATCTTCGCCTCCGCGCTGTATCATGCGCTGCTCGCGCCGACGCTCTTCTCCGATGTCGACGGCCGCTACATCGGGCTCGACCGCAAGCCGCACCGGCTCGGCGCGGGCGAGCGCGCGTACAGCAGCTATTCGCTGTGGGACACCTATCGCGCGCTGCATCCGCTGCTCACCATCGTCGCCCCCGATCAGGCGCAGGCGCTGGTCCACGACCTGATCCGCCAGACGCAGCAGAGCGTCTACGGCCCGCCGGTCTGGCCGTTGCAGGGGGTCGAGACGGGGACGATGATCGGCTGGCACGCGGTATCGGTCCTCGCCGAGGCGCAGGCCAAGGGGATCGCCGCCGATTATGCCGCCGCCTGGCCGGCGATCGCCAAGCGCAGCTTCGACTTCACCGCGCCCGACCTGGACAACAGCAAGGGCCGCGACGTCTATGACGCCAAGGGCTATGTCCCCGCCGACGTCTGGTTCGAAAGCGTCAGCCGGACGCAGGAATATGCCTATGACGACTGGGCCTCGGCGCACCTCGCCCGCGCGGCGGGGGAAGGCGCCGCGGCGGACCGGCTGCTCAAGCGGTCGGGCAACTGGCGCAACGTCATCGACGGCAAGGCGGGCTTCGCCAAGCCGCGCTTCGCCAACGGCCAGTGGTGGTCGCCCTATGATCCCGTCCAGCTCGGCCATATGCCCAAGCCGTGGTGGCGCGACTATACCGAGGCGAACGGCTGGCAGGCGACCTTCCTCAACCAGCATGACGTCTATGGCCTGATCGACCATATGGGCGGCGATGCGAGGTTCGAGGCGCGGCTCGACGCGCTGTTCACCGCGCCGTCGACGCTGCCGGCCAATGCGCCGCCCGACATCAGCGGCCTCGTCGGCCAATATGCGCATGGCAACGAGCCCAACCATCACGTCGCCTATCTCTACGTCTATGCCGGCGCGGCGTGGAAGACGCAGGCGATGGTGCGGCGCCTGTGCACCGAAATGTACAAGAACGACCCCGACGGGATCATCGGCAACGACGATTGCGGCCAGATGAGCGCGTGGTTCGTGCTGTCGTCGCTCGGCTTCTATCCGGTCGATCCGGTCGAGGCGGTCTATGTCTTCGGCTCGCCCCTGTTCGAACGCGCCGAGTTGCGCCTGCCTGGCGGCAAGAGCCTGACGATCGAGGCGCCGGGCAACCGCGCCGACACGCCGTATATCCGCGCGGTGACGTTCAACGGCCGGCCGTGGACCAAGTCGTGGATCAGCCATGCCGAGCTGATGCAGGGCGGCCGCCTCAGCTTCACGATGAGCGCGATGCCCAACACGGCCTTCGGTGCCGCCAAGGCCGACCGGCCGCCATCGCACGGCCGCGCTGCCAGCGCCTGACCGCCATCCAATCGGAGAGTTTCGTGACCGACCTCAGCCGCCGTACCATCCTCGCCACCGGCCTCGCCGCCACCGCCATGCCCGCGCTCGCCGCGCCCGCCTTCACGGCCGGTGCGCCCAAGCCCTATGGTGCGACGCCCTCGCCGCGCCAGCTCGCCTGGCATCGCCGCGAACGCTACGCCTTCGTCCATTTCTCGATCAACACCTTCACCAATCGCGAATGGGGCTATGGCGACGAGAGCCCGGCGCTGTTCAACCCGACCGACTTCGCGCCGGACCAGATCGTCGCCGCCGCCAAGGCCGGCGGGATGCGCGGCATCATCCTCACCGCCAAGCATCACGACGGTTTTTGCCTGTGGCCGACGCAGCTGACCGAACATTGCATCCGCAACAGCCCCTACAAGAACGGCAAGGGCGATATCGTCCGCGAAATGGAACAGGCGACGCGCCGCGCCGGCCTGTCGTTCGGCCTGTATCTGTCGCCCTGGGACCGCAATCATCCCGAATACGGCCGCCCCGCCTATATCGACTATTACCGCAAGCAGGTGGTCGAGCTGTGCACCCGCTATGGCGAATTGTTCGAATTCTGGTTCGACGGCGCCAATGGCGGCGACGGCTATTATGGCGGCGCCCGCGAGACGCGGAAGATCGATGCGCCCAAATATTATAACTGGCCGTCGATCATCGCGCTCGTCCACCAGCATCAGCCGATGGCCTGCACCTTCGATCCGCTCGGCGCGGACATCCGCTGGGTCGGCAACGAGGATGGCGTCGCCGGCGATCCCTGCTGGCCGACGATGCCCGATCATCCCTATGTGCAAAGCGAGGGCAACAGCGGCGTCCGCGGCGGTGTCCTGTGGTGGCCGGCGGAGACCGACGTGTCGATCCGTCCCGGCTGGTTCTACCATCCCGACGAGGACGGCGCGGTGAAGACGCCGGAGCGGCTGATCCGGCTGCACGACGAATCGATCGGGCGGGGCACCAACCTCAACCTCAACCTGCCGCCCGACCGGCGCGGTCGCATCCCCGATCACGACGTCGCGGTGCTCAAGAGCTTCGGCGCGGCGCTGGAGGCGAGCTTCGCCAGGGATCTCGCGCAGGGCGCGGTCGCTTCGGCGAGCGCGACGCGTGGCGCGGCCTTCGCCCCCGCCAAGGTGCTCGACGGCGATCGCGACAGCTATTGGTCGACGCCCGACGGCATCACCACGCCGACGCTGACGCTCGACCTGCCGCCGGGCCGCCGCTTCGACCTTATCCGGTTGCGCGAATTTCTGCCGCTCGGCGTCCGCGTCACCCGCTTCGCGGTCGAGGCGGAGGTCGGCGGCCGCTGGCAGCGGCTCGCCGAAAAGAGCTGCATCGGCGCGCAGCGGATCATCCGCCTGCCCCGGCCGATCGACGCGCGCCGGCTGCGGCTGGTGATCCTCGACGCCCCCGCCTGCCCGGCGATCAGAGAAGTCGCGCTGTTCCACAGCGTCGCGCCGGTCGCCGTCGCCGCCCCGCGCGTCGCCGATGCCACCGCCCTGTCACCGCGCGGCTGGAAGGTCGTCACGGCGAGCGCGCCGGGCGCCGAAGCTTTGCTCGACGGCAATGGCGACACGATCTGGTCGCAACCCGCCCCCGCCGCGACGCCGGCAAGCGTGACGCTCGATCTCGGCCGCGCGCAGACCGTCGCCGGGTTCAGCCTGACGCCATGGCGGCACCCGGACACCGCCAGCGCGCCGCCGCGCGGCTATCATGCCGAAACCAGCCTCGACGGCACGCACTGGACCGACGCCGGTGAAGGCGAGTTCCAGAACATCGCTTATGCGCTGGCGACGCAGCGCATCCCGTTCGCCGCGCCGCGCGAGCTGCGCTTCCTGCGGCTGAGCTTCCCGGCGACCGCGGTGCCGGCGGCGAAGCTGGCGATCGCCGATGTCGGGGCGTTCAGCGGGTGAAGCGGGGCGGGCTCATGGGCAGCGGCAGGGAATTACGCGCAGCAGTCCCGAAGATTTGACCGCTATTCTCTGCGTGTGCGAGGCTTCCGGTAAAGCGCACCAGGGCTCCCGCCAAGGCGGGAGCCCAGTTCTTCCTGCCGCCAGATCTCGCCCTGCTTGGCCACTGGAGTTCCGCTTGCGCGGGAATACTGGTGTACGCCGAGGTGGGAATTCTGTGCGCACCTACATCTGCGCGACGAGGGCGAGTGCTAGACCGACACGGCACCGCCACCGCGAGACGCCGCGCGCCCGCTCAGATCCCGCCGACCGTCACCGTTCGCCCGCCCGCCTCGAGCGCCTGCGTCAGATCGGCGACGCATTGCGCGACCAGATCCGCGTCTGCACTGCGCACGACGAAATTGGCCCCCGTCCGCCCGTCGCGGAAGAAGGGGTAGGACCCGATCGAGACGCCCGCATGCGCCTTCTCCGAGTCGCGCAGCAGATCGGCGACCTCGCTCTCGGCGACCCAGCAGCCGATCGTGCCCGACACCACCGGCCGGCCCCCTTCGAGCGTCCCGGTCAGCGCGTCGAGCATGCCGGCGGTGATATGCGGCACGCCGGCCATGATGAAGATGTTGCCGACCCGGATACCCGGCGCACCCGACACGCGATTGGGGATGAGGCCCGCCCCCGCCGGCACCCGCGCCATGCGCGCCCGCGTCTCGGTCAGTCCGCCGCGCGTCGCATAATAGGCTTCGAGCGTCGCCATCGCTTCGGGATGGTGCTCGACCGCCACGCCCAGCGCCGCGGCGATCGCGTCGACGGTGATGTCGTCATGCGTCGGGCCGATGCCGCCGGTGGTGAAGAGATAGTCGTTGCGCGCGCGCAGGATGTTGACCGCCTCGACGATCGCCGGCTCGCGATCCGGCACGACGCGCACCTCGGCGAGGCGGATGCCCTGGACGTTGAGCCAGCTTGCCAGCTGCGCGATATTCTTGTCCTGCGTCCGGCCGGAGAGGATTTCATCCCCGATCACGACCAGCGCGGCGGTCCAGATACGTTCCTGCTCCATCCCCCGGTCATAGCCTCGCAAAATCGCGGCGACCACGCTATATCGCGGCGATGACCGAATATGTGACCGTTACCTCCGACGCACCCGAAGGCCGCACCGGCGCGATCAAATTGCACGGCCCGGCCGCCTTCGCCGGGATGCACAAGGCAGGCCGGCTCGCCGCCGAGACGCTCGACATGCTCGTGCCCCATATGGTGCCGGGCGTCACCACCGCGGAGCTCGACCGGCTGATCTACGACTTCATCGTCGCGCGCGACGGCGTACCGGCGACGCTCGGTTATCGCGGTTACACGCATTCGACGTGCATCTCGATCAACCACGTCGTCTGCCACGGCATCCCGTCGGACAAGACGCTTAAGTCGGGCGACATCGTCAATGTCGACGTGACGCCGATCGTCGATGGCTGGCATGGCGATTCGAGCCGCATGTACCTGATCGGCGAGGTGCCGTTGAAGGCGCGGCGGCTGGTCGAGGTAACCTATGAATGCCTGATGCTCGGCATCGAACAGGCGCGGCCCGGCAACCACATGGGCGATGTCGCCAATGCGATCCAGCGCCATGCGGAAAAGCATCGCTATGGCGTCGTGCGCGACTTCTGCGGCCATGGCCTCGGCCGGCTGTTCCACGACGCGCCCGAGGTGGTGCATGTCGGCAAGCCGGGCACCGGCCCCGAGCTCAAGCCCGGGATGATCTTCACGATCGAACCGATGATCAATATCGGCCGCCCCGACGTCAAGCTGCTCGACGACGGCTGGACCGCGGTGACGCGCGACCGCTCGCTGTCGGCGCAGTTCGAACATTCGATCGGTATCACCGACGACGGCTGCGAGATCTTCACCACCTCCCCCGCCGGTTATCACCAGCCACCTTATGGCTGAGCGTGTCGCATCCGCTTGACGCGCCGGTCTGGCATGCGCTGACGACCCGGCTGGCGCCGCTGGCGAGCGGCGACGGCGACGCGCGGCGGATCGATCCCGACCATGGCCTGTTCGCGGCGCTGGCACCCGGTGCCCGACCGGACGGCGCGGCGCTGGCCGCACTGGTCGCGCCGGGCGAGACGATCGGCTTGATCGAAGTCGCGCCGGCCGCGACCCTGCCCGGCTTTCACTGCACCAGCCGCGCCGCCTGCCTCCAGATGATAGCGGAAACCCCCGTGGCGGCGCCCGACAATGCCGGGATCCTGCCGTTGGGCGAGGACGATGCCGCCGAGATGCTCGCCCTTGCCACCCTCACCCGTCCCGGCCCCTTCTTCCGGCGGACGCACCGGTTCGGCGGCTTCGTCGGCATGCGCAGCGGCGGCCGGCTGGTGGCAATGGCCGGCACGCGGCTCGCGCTCCCCGGCTTTCGCGAGATCAGCGGCGTCTGCACCCATCCCGATCATCGGGGCGGCGGCAAAGCGGCGCGCCTGATCGCCAGCGTCGCGACGGCGATCCGCGCGGCGGGCGACGTGCCGTTCCTGACCAGTTATGCCGACAATGACGGCGCGATCGCGCTCTATCGCCGGCTCGGCTTTACGCCGCGAGCAACGCTGCGTTTCCATCTGTTCGCCCGCGTCTGACGGACCCTTGGCAGTCCCCCTGCGTTGGCAGCGGCCTGTTCTATCAAAGGCTTAGCATGACCAAACAGGCATTGATCGTCGGCGCGAGCGGAATCGTCGGCAGCGCTACCGCCGCGCTGCTCGTCGAACAGGGCTGGCAGGTCCATGGCCTCGCCCGTCGTCCCGGCGAACAGCAGGGTGTGACCCCGGTCGCCGCCGACCTGCTCGACGCGGTGGGTACCGCCACCGCGCTGGCCGGGCTGCGGCCCGATGCCGTGTTCATCACCACCTGGCTGCGGCAGGACAGCGAGGCGGAGAATATCCGCGTCAATGCGACGATGGTCCGCAACCTGCTCGACGGGCTGCGCGCCAATGATGGCGCGGCGCGCCATGTCGCGCTCGTCACCGGCCTCAAACATTATCTCGGGCCGTTCGAGGCCTATGGCAAAGGCACGCTGCCGCAGACGCCGTTCCGCGAGGAACAGGGCCGGCTCGATGTCGAGAATTTCTATTACGCCCAGGAGGACGAGGTGTTCGCCGCGGCGGAACGCGACGGGTTCAGCTGGAGCGTCCACCGTCCGCATACAGTGATCGGCAAGGCGGTCGGCAATGCGATGAACATGGGCACGACGCTCGCGGTCTATGCGACCATGTGCCGCGAGACGGGGCGACCGTTCCGCTTCCCCGGATCGGCGGCGCAGTGGAACGGCCTCACCGACATGACCGACGCCGGCCAGCTCGCCCGGCATCTGCTGTGGGCGGCGACCACGCCGGCAGCGGCGAACGAGGCGTTCAATGTCGTCAACGGCGATGTCTTCCGCTGGAGCTGGATGTGGCAGCGGATCGCCGATTGGTTCGGCGTGGAAGTTGCGCCGTTCGACGGGACGGTGATGCCGCTCGAACAGCAGATGGCGGACGACGCGAACCTGTGGCGCGAGATCGCGACGCGCGAGGGACTAGCTGAGCCCGACCTCGCCCGCCTCGCCTCGCCATGGCACACCGACGCCGACCTCGGCCGGCCGATCGAAGTCGTCACCGACATGTCGAAGAGCCGCAAGCTGGGCTTCACCGCCTATCAGCCGACCGACGACGCCTTCTTCGCCCTGTTCGAGCGACTGCGCGCCGATCGGTTGATCCCGTGACGGCGCCACGCCGATGAACGACGAGCGATCCGACAAGGGCCGTGCGGTGCCGAGCGGCCGGCTGTCGCGGCTCGGCGCCTTCGGGCGGCTTGCCGCGGGGGTCGGTGGCGGCGTCGTCGCCGAGGGCGCGCGGCGGCTGGCGGCGGGTGAGCGGCCGCGGATGGGCGATCTTCTGCTCACCCCCGCCAATGCGACCCGCGTCGCCGATCAGCTTGCGCATCTGCGCGGCGCGGCGATGAAGCTCGGCCAGATGATCTCGATGGATGCGGGCGACATGCTGCCGCCCGAACTCGCGACGATCCTGTCCCGGCTGCGCAACGACGCGCACCATATGCCGCCGCCGCAGCTCAACACGGTGCTCACCGCCGCCTGGGGGCGCGACTGGCGACGGCGCTTCGCGCATTTCCAGGCGCATCCCATCGCCGCCGCCTCGATCGGTCAGGTCCATCGCGCCCGCCTGCCCGACGGCCGCGAACTGGCGATCAAGGTGCAATATCCCGGCGTGATGCAGAGCATCGACGCCGATGTCGACAATGTCGCGACCCTACTGCGCGTCTCCGGCCTGCTGCCCAAGGAACTCGACATCGCGCCGCTGCTCGACGAGGCGAAGCGGCAGCTGCACGAGGAGGCGGATTATCTGCGCGAGGGCGCGATGATGACGCGCTATCGCGACCTGCTCGCGGGCGAGCCGGCGTTCGTCGTACCCGAACTCGATCCCGACCTCACCACCCCCAATGTCCTGGCGATGAGCTATGTCGCAGGCGTGCCGATCGAGACGCTGGAGACGGCGGATCAATCGGTGCGCGACGATGCGATGCACAGCCTGATCGCACTGGTGCTGCGTGAACTGCTCGACTGGGGGCTGATGCAGACCGACCCCAATTTCGCCAATTACCGCTGGCAGCCCGAGACGGGCCGGATCGTGCTGCTCGATTTCGGCGCGGCCCGACCGGTCGCGCCGGCGACGGCGGCGGGCTATCGCCGGCTGCTCGCCGCCGGCCTGTCGGGCGAGCGCGACGCGGTGCGCGCGGCGGCGATCGCGGCGGGCTTCCTCGGCGAGGCGGCGGCGGCGCGGCATCGTCCGCTGGTCGATGCGATGATCGACGTGATCCTCGGCGAACTCAACCGCCCCGGCCCGTTCGACTTCGGCGACCGCGCCTTCGTCGGCGTCGTGCGCGAACAGGGGATCGAGATGGCACGCGACCGTGCGACCTGGCATCTGCCCCCCGCCGACACCTTGTTCGTCCAGCGCAAGATCAGCGGCACCGCCCTGCTCGCCGCCCGGCTGAAGGCACGGGTCGACATCAGGGCGATGGTCGCCGGACGGGTCTGACGATTACGCCGCCGGCGGGGCGAGCAGTTCGGGTTCCAGCAGGCGGTGGAGGTGGACGACGACGAACTTCATTTCCGCATCGTCGACGGTGCGCTGCGCATGGGCGCGCCACGCCTTTTCGGCGCTGGCATAATCGGCGTAGATGCCGACGATCTCGAGCTGCGACGGATCGGCGAACTCGAGGGTACGGGGGTCTTTGACGCGGCCGCCGAAGACGAGGTGAAGCTTGCTCATGCGCGTATCCCGGGTGTGAGGGTCAAGCCCAGCGCCCTAGCCTGTTGCGCCGCACTATTGAACCCCCGCGACACCGCCGCGCGAACGGCGGCGTCGCGCCGGTATCACGCCTTGTTGGCGGCCGTCTTCACCGCGGCGGAGCCGGCGGTCGAGGCGGCCTTGGCGATGCCCTGGAACAGCGACTTGACCTGATCCTTGGCGGCATCCTTGGACAGGCCGGCATTCTGCAACTCGCTGGCGCCGGCCTCGCGCGCCGCCTGCACGGCGCCGCGTGCCCGCTCGCCGAGCGTCCGGCCGAGCGGAGCGAGCAATTCCTTCTCCTTCGCCGAACGCGGGATCAGCGCGCCGGCGAGCGCGCCGATGGCGAGGCCGCCGGCGACGATCGCCAGCGGATTATGCTCGACCGCATCGGCGGTGCGGCGTGCGGCATCGCTGGCGACATGCTTGGCGTCGTCGATACGGGCGTGGATGTCGTGGCTGTCGGTCATGGGGCTATCCTTTTGCGAACGGGGTCAGTCCTGCGGGCCGAGACCGGGTTCATGGTCGCGGTGGCCCGGCTTGTGCTTGGGCTTGCGGCGAAACAGCGCCGCGATACGGTGACGGGCGAGGAACAGGCCGGCGACCGCGGTGGCGCCGGCGACGGCACCCGGATTGCGCACCGCGGTGTTGAGACTGGCCTGCGCCGCGGCACCGCTCTTGTCGGTGATCTCACGCGCCGCCTGCAGCGCGAGCGTGCGCGGGTTGAGCCGGATCTGCAGCCGCCCCAGCGTGGCGTTGAGCCGCGCGCGTGCCGCCGCTGCCTCGGCTTCGGCCGTCGCGAGACGCAGCGAGGGTTCGGGACCGCTCATCGCGCGGTGCCCGGCGCCAGCCGGCCCTTGCCGATGATCGCGAGCACACCGGCGATCGCGAACACCGCGATCACCACCGCGGCGGTGGCGAGCCCGGGGCCGATCATCGTCGCCAGGCTGAGGATCAGCCCGACGAGCAGGGCGATGAGACCGGCAAGCGCCAGCACCGCCGCCGCGACGAAGAAGATCGCCGCGTTGCGATAGGCACTGGCGCGTTCACCGACGCGCGCCTTGACCAGCGCGATCTCCGCGCTGGCGAGGCCACGCGCATCGTCGACGAGCTGCGACAGCAACGTCGGGATGCTTTCGTCCTCGGTGACCGGCTGGGTCGTCGCCATCGTGCGATCAGGCCTTGTTGCTGTCGATGCCGGACTGGACGAGGCGGGCGAGCGCGAAGCCGAGCGCCGCCGCGACGCCGACGGCGACGCCGGGGCTCTTGCGGACGAACTCGCGTGCCTCGTCGAGCAGCTCCTCGACGTCCTTCGCCTTGAGCTGCTCGGCAAAGCCCGAGACGGTACCGGCGGCGGTGCGGGCGTAATCGCCGTATTGCGCGCCGAGCTTGTCATCGACCTGCCCCGCCGCGTCGTTGATCAGCTGCGACAGCTGGTCGAGACCGCCCACCGCCCGTTCCTTGCCGGTATCGGCGAAGGTGCGGATCCGGTCGGTCGCCTGCGCGCCATATTTCGACGAATAGTCCTTCACCGTCTGCTTGGCCTGTTCGGTCGTGCTCGCCGGCGCGGCGGCCGGATCGGCGGCGTCGGTGGTAGTGGCACCGGCGTCGGTGGCGGAAACGGTGGTGAAATCGGTATCGGCCATGGATCGCCCTTTCCTGTGTTCGCAACGCTCAACCCCGGCCCGTCCGGCGCGGTTCCCTCGCCGTGGAGGAGATTGCCGCGACACGGTCGGCACGATAGAGCGCGCCCATCACGCCCCAGAGGTAGGAGCATCGTTACGTGACCGCAATCATCGACATCCATGGCCGGCAGATCCTCGACAGCCGCGGCAACCCGACGGTCGAGGTCGACGTGCTGCTGGAGGACGGCAGCTTCGGACGTGCGGCGGTGCCGTCGGGCGCCTCGACGGGCGCGCATGAGGCGGTCGAGAAGCGCGACGGCGACAAGAGCCGCTGGGGCGGCAAGGGCGTCGACAATGCGGTCGAGGCGGTCAACGGCGAGCTGGTCGAAGCCCTGCTCGGCCTCGACGCGGAGGATCAGGCGGATCTCGACGCGGCGATGATCGAGCTCGACGGCACGGAGAACAAGGGCCGGCTCGGCGCCAACGCCATCCTCGGCGTCAGCCTCGCCGCCGCCAAGGCCGCGGCGGAAGCGCGCGGCATGCCGCTCTACAAATATGTCGGCGGCGTATCGGCGCACGTGCTGCCGGTGCCGATGATGAACATCATCAACGGCGGCGAACATGCCGACAATCCGATCGACTTCCAGGAGTTCATGATCGTTCCCGTCGGCGCGGCGAACATCGTCGAGGCGGTGCGCTGCGGTTCGGAGATCTTCCACACGCTCAAGAAGGCGCTGCACGACAAGGGCCTCGCCACCGGCATCGGCGACGAGGGCGGTTTCGCGCCGAACATCGCCAGCACCGAGGAGGCGCTGGGCTTCATCATGCAGAGCATCGAAAAGGCGGGTTACACGCCCGGCGACGACGTCATGCTCGCGCTCGATTGCGCCGCGACCGAATTCTACAAGGACGGCCGCTACAATATCTCCGGCGAGGGCAAGGTGCTGGAGAGCGGCGCGATGGCCGAATATCTCGCCGACCTGACCCGCCGCTATCCGATCTTCTCGATCGAGGACGGGATGAGCGAGGACGATTGGGAGGGCTGGAAGGCGCTCACCGACCTCGTCGGCGACACGGTCCAGCTGGTCGGCGACGATCTGTTCGTCACCAACCCGAAGCGGCTGAAGCGCGGCATCGACGGCGGCTATGCCAATTCGCTGCTGGTCAAGGTCAACCAGATCGGCACGCTGACCGAGACGCTGGAAGCGGTCAACATGGCGCAGCGCGCGCGCTATACCGCGGTGATGAGCCATCGTTCGGGCGAGACCGAGGATGCGACGATCGCCGACCTCGCGGTCGCCACCAACTGCGGCCAGATCAAGACCGGCAGCCTGGCCCGTTCGGACCGGCTCGCCAAGTACAACCAGCTCATCCGCATCGAGGAAGAGCTGGGCGATTCGGCACGTTACGCCGGTCGCGACGTTCTGAAGGCTTGATCGGGCACGAACGACGAGCGAGGATGCACGGCATGGCGGCGCGCGGACACAGGCAATCGGCATTCCAGCGGACGATGCGGCGTGCCGCCTTGCCCGCGCTCGGGCTGACGATCATGGCGTTCTTCGGCGCCTATGCCGTACTCGGCCCGAACGGCATCCTCGCTTATGGTGACTACAAGAAGCAGCTGATGCGACGCGAGAAGCAATATGCCGCGCTTGACCAGAAGCGCGCGGTGCTCAAGAACCGCGTCGCCCTGCTCGATCCCGACCATGCCAATCCCGACATGGTCGACGAGATGGTCCGGCGCGAGCTCAACGTCGCCCACCCGGATGAGGTGATCGTGCCCCTCAAGTGACGGTCCGCCTCGCTTCACCGGAGGTGGGGCCCTGGGCTATTCCGACACGTGGCTGGGGCCGAGATCGCGCTCCGCGCCCTTGGTCCGTCCCTCGCCGCCGGTGACGGGATACCCGTCGCCGGTCGCGGCATCGCCGTCGAAATCCTCGCCGGGATTGCCGCCACCCGCGCCCGAGCCGCTGCCGTGCACCTCGCCCGTCACGGGATCGAAGCTCGCCCTGCGGCCATTGTCGGGCGGTATCGCCGGATCGTGCAATGGAGCCGGATCGGCGGGGCGCGCGGCGACGGTGCCGCTCGGCATCTTGGCGCCCAGCGCTTCCTCGCGGGCGATATGATAATCCTGTCCGAAGCTGCCGTCCTGACGGTCGAACGGATTGCCGCTGGGGTCGCGTTCGGGATCGACCTTGGCGTCGCGGGGCGTATCGGACATGGGACCTCCTGCTGTCGTCCCGGGCCAACGCCCTGCAACCGCCGAATATCCCATCGTACTTTTTGCTACCGACCGGTATAAAAGCCGTTGACGGTCCGGAATCCCGCTTCTATACCGACCAGTATAGAAGATGAGGGCGACGGAAAACGCCAGCATCGATCGGGTACCGGATGCCTTCCGCGACGCGGCGGCAAAAGGGGTGCAACAATTCGCGGTCACAGCTCTGCATCGCCATGGATGCGGACGTGGTGACGTGCGGATGCGAAAAGGGAGTGACGCCATGGCTTTTCTTGCTTTTGCCGAACCGGGCAATGCCGGTTACGCGCGGGTGAGCGCCCCTGTGCCGACGCCCGCCCCGTCCCTCACCCTTCCCGCCCCCGCTTCGATAGAGGAGCCGCGCCCCGTGCTGACGGAACTCGAACGCTCGGTGATCGGCATCGCGCGGCAGGACGGCCTGTCGACGTTGCGGCAGCCGGGCCAGCTGACGCGCTGGCTCGGGCTGGTGTTCGGCGTGCGGATCAGCCCGCAGCTCGCCGACCCCAAGCTGGAGGCGCTGCGCCGGATTGCGGTGCTGAGCTGGAAGCGCGGCTATGCGATCGCCTCGGCCGAGGTGAAGGCCTTCCTCGCCTCCGGCTATTCGCCCGCCTTCTACGAGCTGGTCGTCGACACGATCGCTGCGGCACGGCAGGCCGAGGCACGGCGCGGTCGCGCCTGACCCATCGTCCCGAGCGACCGCGGCCGGTTCTGTCGGAGTTGAGCGGCCGGCAGCGGCTGGTTTTCGGCCCGATCCCGGCTTCTGGACGCCGGATTCCGGCGCGTGGATTTGTCGGGCAAATTGACGCGGCGAGCGCCGCCCGATAGCATCCTCTTCATCGCGCGCTGGGACGCGTCAGGGGAGAGAGATGAAGGTTTCGAGGCTGCTGTTCTGTACCGCGCTCGCGGGTCTGGTATCGGGGGGCGCGATGGCGCAGCAGGCGGCGCCAGCCCCTGCCCTGCCGGATACCGTGTCGGTGCGCGGCGATCATCCCGGCGCGAAATATGACCGCCACCTCTTCGGCCAGTTCGCCGAACATCTCGGCACCGGCATCTATGGCGGGATCTGGGTCGGCCCGAACAGCAAGATCCCCAACGTCCGCGGTTATCGCACCGACGTGCTCGACGCGCTGAAGGCGATCAAGGTGCCGGTGGTGCGCTGGCCCGGCGGTTGCTTCGCCGACGAATATCATTGGCGGGAAGGGATCGGGCCGCGCAACAAGCGCCCGGTCAAGGTCAACACCAACTGGGGCGGCGTCACCGAGGACAATGCCGTCGGCACGCACGAGTTCATGGACTATAGCGAGCTGCTCGGCGCCGAGGCCTATGTCTCGGGCAACGTCGGCTCGGCGCCGCCGCGCGAGATGGCCGAGTGGGTCGAATATATGACCTCGCCGACCGGATCGACGCTTGCCAAGGAACGCGCCGCCAACGGGCGCAAGACGCCGTGGAAGCTGGCGATGTTCGGCATCGGCAACGAATTGTGGGGCTGCGGCGGCAATATGACGCCCGAATATGCCGCCGACGAGACGCGGCGCTATTCGACCTTCATCAAGGTGCCCGAAGGCGTCCAGATCATGAAGGTGGCGAGCGGCGCCAATTCTGAGGATTATAACTGGACTGAGGTGATGATGCAGAAGGCGGCGAGCGCCTTCTCCGGCATCGGCGTCCATTATTACACCGTGCCCGGCACCTGGGAGCAGAAGGGCGCCGCGACCGGCTTCGACGAGGAGGCCTGGGCTCGCACCCTGGTCAAGACGATGAAGATGGAGGAACTGCTCCAGAACCATTCGCGCATCATGGACAAATATGATCCCAAGAAGCGCGTCGCGCTGCTCGTCGACGAATGGGGGACGTGGTACGATCAGGAACCCGGCTCGCATCCCGGTTTCCTCTACCAGCAGAACAGCCTGCGCGACGCGGTGGTGGCGAGCCTCAACCTCGACATCTTCGCCCGCCATGCCGATCGCGTCCGCGGCGCCAATATCGCGCAGATGGTCAACGTGCTGCAGGCGATGCTGCTCACCGACGGCAATCGCATGGTCAAGACGCCGACCTATTGGGTGTTCGACCTGTACAAGGGCTATCAGGACGGCACGGTGCTGCCGGTCGAGGTCAGCTCGCACTGGTATCGCAATGGCGGGCATGAGCTGCGTGCGGTGAGTTCGAGCGCGGTGCGCGGCACCGACGGCGTCGTCCATGTCGCGCTGACCAACGTCGACCCCAATCAGGCGGCGAACGTCTCGGTGCAGCTCGCCGGGATCAGCGGCGGGACGGTGAGCGGGCGCATCCTGACGGGTACGACGATGGACGCGCACAACACGTTCGACGCCCCCGATACGATCAGGCCGGTCGCCTTCACCGGCGCGACGCTCGCCAACGGGACGTTGTCGGTCGCACTGCCGGCGAAGTCGGTGGTGATGCTCGACATCCGCTGACATGCGAAGGGCGGCACCCGATGGGTGCCGCCCCGATAAAAGCTCGCCACGGCGCCGCGGCGGCGCCGGCGCGGTCGATCAGATGAATTCGACCTTCGACACGACGTAATAGCGGTCCCCCGCCGGCACCGAGACCTCGATCTCGTCGTCGACCCGGCGGCCGATCAGCGCGCGTCCGAGCGGCGAATTGTAGGAGATGCGGCCGGTCTTGGCATTCGCCTCGGTCTGGCCGACGATCTGGTATTTCACCGGCTTGTCGTCGTCGTCGAGCAAGGTCACCGTCGCGCCGAACACCACTTTGTCCCCCGACAGATCGCGCGGATCGATGATCTGCGCGCGGCTGAGCTTGTCCTCGATATCGGCGATCGACGCCTCGATCTGGCCCTGGCGTTCCTTGGCGGCGTGATATTCGGCGTTTTCGGACAGGTCGCCATGCGCCCGCGCTTCTTCGATCGCATCGACGATCTGGGGACGTTCCGTTTTCAGACGCTTCAGGTCCGCGGTGAGCGTGTCATAGCCCTCCTGGAGCATCGGCATCTTTTCGACGGTCGCCATATCTACGTCCCCAATTCACTCATACCCCGCGACGGACCACCGGCCCGCCCCGCACATCACGTCATTATGTCGGGATCAGTTGTGCGACTGCGAATAGTAGGATTGCAGAGGCCGTACTTCAAGAGAGGTGACCCCGATTGCCGCCGCCGCTTGCACGCTCGCCGGGGCGGTGGTGAAATAGGGGATCTTCTGCGCCAAGGCCGCCTGACGGATCGGTTTGGAGTCCTTGAGGCTCTGCCACCCTTCGGTGGTGTTGAAGATCAGCGTCACCTCGCCGTCCATGATCCGGTCGAGGATATGCGGCCGCCCCTGTGCGACCTTGTTGACCGTCTCGACCGGCAGGCCGACGCTGGCGAGATAGTCGGCGGTGCCGCCGGTCGCCAGCACCTTGAAGCCGTGCGAGAGCAGCGACTTCACTGCCGGGACGATATGCGGCTTGTCGCCGCTCTTGACGCTGACGAAGGCGGTGCCGCCGGTCGGCAGCACGGTGCCGGCGCCGAGCTGCGACTTGGCGAAGGCGGTGGTGAAATCGGGGTCGATCCCCATCACCTCACCGGTGCTCTTCATCTCGGGCGACAGCACCGGATCGATGCCGGGGAAGCGGTTGAACGGGAAGACGGCTTCCTTGACCGCATAATAATCGATGTGGCGATCGATCGGCGGCAGCTCGCGCAGCATTTCGCCGGCCATCACCCGGCTCGCGATCTTGGCGATCGGAACGCCGATCGCCTTGGCGACGAACGGCACGGTGCGCGACGCGCGCGGGTTGACCTCGATGAGATAGACCTCGCCGTCCTTGACCGCGAACTGGATGTTCATCAGCCCCTTGACCGACAGGGCCTGCGCCAGCGCCACCGTCTGCCGCTCGATCTCGGCGATCGTCTCGGCCTTCAGCGAATAGGGCGGGATCGAGCAGGCGCTGTCGCCCGAATGGACCCCCGCCTCCTCGATATGCTGGAGCAATCCGGCGACGACCACCTCGTCACCATCGGAGATCGCATCGACGTCGACCTCGATCGCGTCGCGCAGATACTGGTCGATCAGCACCGGCGAGTCGCCCGACACCTGCACCGCGGTCTGGATATAATCGTCGAGCTGCTGGAGCGAATCGACGATCTCCATCGCCCGCCCGCCGAGCACGTAGCTCGGGCGCATCAACACCGGATAGCCGATCCGCTCGGCCGCCGCGACCGCCTCGTCGCGGCTGCGCGCGAGGCCGTTGGCCGGCTGCTTGAGGCGCAGCTTGTTGACCAAGGCGGCGAACCGCTCCCGATCCTCCGCCAGGTCGATCGCATCGGGGCTGGTGCCGAGGATCGGGATACCCGCCTTCTCCAGCGCCCGCGCGAGATTGAGCGGCGTCTGGCCGCCGAACTGGACGATGACGCCGACCAGTTCACCGCGGCTCTGCTCGACGTGGAGGATCTCCAGCACGTCCTCGGCGGTCAGCGGCTCGAAATAGAGGCGGTCGGACGTGTCGTAATCGGTGCTCACCGTCTCCGGATTGCAGTTGATCATGATCGTCTCGTAGCCCGCGTCGGCGAGCGCGAAACAGGCGTGGCAGCAGCAATAATCGAACTCGATGCCCTGCCCGATCCGGTTGGGGCCGCCGCCGAGGATCACCACCTTGCGGCGATCCGACGGCATGCTCTCGTCCTCGGGCTCGCCGAACGAGGGCGCCTCATAGGTCGAATACATATAGGGCGTGCGCGCATCGAATTCGGCGGCGCAGGTATCGATCCGCTTGAACACCGGGCGGACGCCGAGCTTGTGGCGCCGCTCGCGCACCTCCTCCTCGGTGACGCCGCCGGTCATCGCCTTGACCGCTTCGTGGATCAGGCCCGAACCGCGCGCGATCCCCCGCTCGTTGCCGCGCAGGTTCGCCGATTTGAGTGCGAGATAGGCGAGCCGCTTGTCGCTGAACCCCATCGCCTTGAGCCGGCGCATCCCGGCGGCGTCGATCGGCAGGCCGTTGGTCGTCACCTCCACCTCGGCGGCGACGATCTCGGCGAGCCGTTCGAGGAACCATGGATCGAATTTGGCGATGGCGTGGATCTCGGCGACGGTGAAGCCCTCGCGCAACGCCTGCGCCGCGACCAGCAACCGGTCGGGGGTGGCCACCGCCAGCGCCGCCTCGATCTCGGCGCGCGGCGCGCCGACCAGCCGGTCGACCTCGTTGAAACCGGACAGGCCGGTCTCCAGGCCGCGCAGCGCCTTCTGCATCGATTCATGGATGTTGCGGCCGATCGCCATCACCTCGCCGACCGACTTCATCGCGGTCGACAGCACCGCCTCGGCGCCCTTGAACTTCTCGAAGGCGAAGCGCGGGATCTTGGTGACGACATAGTCGATCGTCGGCTCGAACGACGCCGGCGTCGCGCCGGTGATGTCATTGTCGATCTCGTCGAGCGTATAGCCGACCGCGAGCTTGGCGGCGACCTTGGCGATCGGGAAGCCGGTCGCCTTCGACGCCAGCGCCGAGGAACGCGACACGCGCGGATTCATCTCGATGACGACGAGGCGGCCGTCCTTCGGATTGACCGCGAATTGGACGTTCGATCCGCCGGTCTCGACGCCGATCTCCCGGAGTACCGCGATCGATGCATTGCGCATGATCTGATATTCCTTGTCGGTCAGCGTCAGCGCGGGCGCGACGGTGATCGAATCGCCGGTGTGGACGCCCATCGGATCGACGTTCTCGATCGAGCAGATGATGATGCAATTGTCCTTGCGGTCGCGCACCACCTCCATCTCATATTCTTTCCAGCCGAGGAGCGATTCTTCGATCAGCACCTCGGTGGTCGGCGATGCGTCGAGCCCCTTGCGGACCATGTCGACGAATTCGGACCGGTTGTAGACGACGCCGCCGCCCGACCCGCCCATCGTGAAGCTCGGCCGGATGATCGCCGGCAGGCCGGTGACCTCGAGCCCGGCGAGCGCCTCCTCGACGGTATGCGCGATCGCCGAACGCGCGCTTTCCAGCCCGATCTTGGTCATCGCCTGCTTGAACTTGAGGCGGTCTTCCGCCTTGTCGATCGCCTCGGCATCGGCACCGATCATCTGGACGCCGAACTTGTCGAGCGTGCCGTCGTGGAACAGCGCCAGCGCGGTGTTGAGCGCGGTCTGCCCGCCCATCGTCGGCAGAACGGCGTCGGGCCGCTCCTTCTCGATGATCTTGGCGACGACGGCCGGGGTGATCGGCTCGACATAGGTCGCGTCGGCCAACTCGGGATCGGTCATGATCGTCGCCGGGTTCGAATTGACCAGGACGATGCGATAGCCCTCTTCCTTCAGGGCCTTGATCGCCTGCGTGCCCGAATAATCGAACTCGCACGCCTGCCCGATGACGATCGGTCCGGCGCCGATCACGAGGATGGAGGAAATGTCGGTGCGTTTGGGCATGGGTCAGAATTCCGGAACGGGCATGACTGGGGCGGTCGGAGAGAGCGTCACCGCGGCGACAGCGATCCTACGAACCGCTCGAAGAGATACAGGCTGTCCTGCGGCCCCGGCGACGCCTCGGGGTGATATTGCACGCTGAACGCCGGCCGGTCGGTCAGCTCCAGTCCCGCATTCGATCCGTCGAACAGCGAGACGTGCGTCTCGCGGACGTTGGCGGGCAGCGAGTCCCGCTCGACCGCGAAGCCGTGGTTCATGCTGGTGATCTCGACGACGCCGTCGGCGAGCCGCTTGACCGGATGGTTGGCGCCGCGGTGGCCCTGGAACATCTTGGTCGTCGTCGCGCCGACCGCAAGGCCGAGCAACTGGTGGCCGAGGCAGATGCCGAACAGCGGCTTGCCGGTGTCGAGCAACTGGCGGATCACCGGCACCGCATATGTCCCGGTCGCGGCGGGATCGCCGGGGCCGTTCGACAGGAAGATGCCGTCGGGGTCGAGCGCCATCACCTGCTCGAACGTCGCCTCGGCCGGCAGCACGCTGACCTTGGCACCGGCGCGGACGAGATTGCGGAAGATGTTGTGCTTGCTGCCATAGTCGATCGCGACGACGTGCGGACGCGCCCCCGCATCGCTGCCGCCATAGCCGAAGCCCAACCGCCAGATGCCGCCTTCGCGGCTCTCGCCCCAGGCGTAATGCGCCTCGGTCGACACCGTCTTGGCGAGATCCATCCCCTCGAGCCCCGGCCAGCCGCGCGCCATCTCGAGCAGCGCGGGCAGGTCGAAGTCGCCGCTCGCCGAATGGGCGACGACGCCGTTGGGGGCGCCGCCGGCGCGGATGCGGCGGGTCAGCGCGCGCGTGTCGATCCCGGCGAGGCCGATGCGCGTATGCCGCTTCATCCAGCCGTCGAGCCGCTCGACCGCGCGAAAGTTCGACGGCGCGGTCACGTCCTCGCGCACGATCATGCCGAGCGCATGCGGCGCATCCGCCTCGATATCGTCGGGGTTGGCGCCGACGTTGCCGATGTGCGGGAAGGTGAAGGTGATGATCTGCCCGGCGAAGGACGGATCGGTCATGATCTCCTGATAGCCCGTCATCGCGGTGTGGAAACACACCTCGCCGACCGCGGCCCCCTCCGCACCGAAGCCGCGGCCCCAGGCCACCTCACCGGTGGCGAGGACCAGAACACCCGTCGCGCCGTCAGGCTTCGCAGGCATGGCAATGGGCTTGGCGTCGGCCATGGCTTGGCGGGCACTCCTACAGATTTCGTCTATGTCGCTAAGAGGCGCCCGCTAGCCCCCCGCCCCCGTCAGGTCAACCGGTTCACGAAGGAGCGTTCCTCCGCTAGGTTCGTCCGCTTCACCGCCATCTTCGAGAGCTTCCCCATGATTCGCGACGACATCAAGGCCGCCCAGGTCACCGCCATGAAGGCGGGCGACAAGGAAACCCGCAGCGCGATCAGCCTGATCCAGGCCGCGATCAAGAACCGCGACATCGAGCTGCGCACCAGCGGCACCACGCCCGACGACGATGCCGTGGTGGTCGAGGTGCTGCAGAAGATGGTCAAGCAGCGCCGCGAATCGATCGCCATGTACGAAAGCGGCGGCCGTCAGGAGCTGGCCGAGGCGGAGAAGGCCGAGGTCGCGGTGATCGAACGCTTCCTGCCGGCGCAGATGAGCGAGGCGGACACTGTCGCCGCGATCGAGGCGATCAAGGCCGAGCTCGGCGCGAACGGCATGAAGGACATGGGCAAGGTCATGGCGGAGCTGAAGGCGCGCCACGCCGCGAGCCTCGACATGAGCAAGGCGAGCGGGCTGGTGAAGGCGGCGCTGTCATAAGGGGGCTTTGCTTCCAACCCTTTTCCTTTCCGTCTTGCGTCGTCCGGGCGCAGGCGGGGACGACGAGGGGCGCAGGATGAAGCCTCCCCGATCGGGCAGTTCCGGCGGCTGTCATGGGCGCCGGCCCGTCCGCCCGTCAAAGCCTCCTTTTCCGATCAAACGCGCCCTTGCCGAATGGCGCCCCAGCGCGCATGGTAAAATCACGGCATGAGTCTTTCGCCGGCCTTTCTGGACGAACTGCGTGCCCGCACGTCGCTGTCCGCGCTGATCGGCAAGACGACCAAGCTGCAGAAGGCCGGGCGCGAGATGCGCGGCTGCTGCCCGTTCCATAACGAGAAGACGCCCAGCTTCTACGTCAACGACGACAAGGGCTTCTATCATTGCTTCGGCTGTTCGGCGCATGGCGATGCGATCCGCTGGATGACCGATCAGCGCGGCCTCCCCTTCATCGACGCGGTCAAGGAACTGGCGCAGGCCGCCGGCATGGAGATGCCGGCACAGGATCGCGCCTCTGCCGCCAAGGCGGAGCGGGCGAAGGGCCTGCACGAGGCGATGGAGGATGCCGCCGCCTGGTTCACCGAGCAGCTCCATGGCATCGCCGGCGCCGAGGCGCGCGCGGTGCTCGCCAGGCGCGGCATCTCGGCGGAGACCGCGCGGGCCTTCGGCATGGGCTTCTCGCCCGACAGCCGCGGCAAGCTGCGCGCCGCGCTCAAGGACTATGGCGACGCCGCGCTGATCGAATGCGGCCTGCTGATCCAGGTCGACGGCAAGGAGCCCTATGACCGGTTCCGCGGCCGACTGATGATCCCGATCCGCGACGCGCGCGGCCGGGTGATCGCCTTCGGCGGCCGCGTCATCGGCGAGGGCGAGCCCAAATATCTCAACTCGCCCGACACGCCGCTCTTCGACAAGGGGCGCACGCTCTACAATCTCGACCGCGCCGCGCCCGCCGCGCGCAAGTCGGCACGCATCCTCGTCGTCGAAGGCTATATGGACGTGATCGCGCTGGCGCAGGCGGGGATCGGCGATGCGGTGGCGCCGCTCGGCACCGCCTTGACCGAGGCGCAGCTCGAACGTCTGTGGCGGATCAGCGACGTGCCGATCCTCTGCCTCGACGGCGACAGCGCCGGACAGAAAGCGGCGCTGCGCGCGGCGCATCGCGCGATGCCGATGCTCGGCAACGGTCGCAGCCTCGCCTTCGTCACCCTGCCCGAGGGGCAGGACCCCGACGACCTCGTCCGCGGCGGTGGCCGGGCGGCGATGGAGGCGCTGCTCCAGCAGCCTCAGCCGCTGGTCGATCGCCTCTGGCAGAGCGAGGTCGCCGCGGGCGCGCTCGACACGCCCGAGCAGCGCGCCGGGCTCAAGCAGCGGCTGCACGAGCTCGCCGCGACGATCGCCGACGGATCGGTGCGCAAGGAATATGAAAGCGACTTCAAGAACCGCTTCTACGAACATTTCGCCCCGAAACGCCGCGCCTTCACCCCCGCCGCGCCGCGCGCGCAGGGCAAGCGCGGTGCCGACGGCCAGTGGAAGCCGCCGATCGCCCCGCCGACCGAGGATGCCAAGGCCTTCCACGCCGCCGGCATCGACCGCGTGCTCGCCAAGGCGATCCTCGCCGGGCTGATCCGCCACCCGGTCGAGATCGCGCGGCATATGGAGGTGCTCGGCAGCCTCAAGCTGATCGACGGCGCGCTCGGCCGGCTGTTCGAGGCGGTGGTCGACGTCGCGCTGGAGGATCAGGCGCTTGATAGCGCGCGCCTGCGCACCATATTGGCGAAGTCCGGTTTCGATGCGATCGCGAGCGATCTGCTGAGGGCCGATACGATGCCCTATTCGTTCACGCAGAGCGGCGGCGACCCCGCCCGCGCCCGTGCCGACCTCGACGAAGCGATCGCCATCATGGTGGCGCGCCCCGAAGTGGACATGGCGCTCGGTGAAGCGACCGCCTCGATGCAGGCGCACTTCACCGCCGAGGCGTTCGAACGGCAAGTGGCGTTGGTGAAAGAGAAACAGGGCTTGGAGCTTCGACTTGCAAATCTGGTGCAGTCGAACGAAGACGCCCGATCGTTTGGATCCGAGGGTAATTGATGGCGAAGGTTAACGGTAGCGGTGGCGATGAGGGTGCGGACGTGACCGACGCGCCGCTGATCGACCTCAATGACGCCGATATCAAGAAGCTGGTCGCCCGCGCCAAGAAGCGCGGCTACATCACTTACGACCAGCTCAACGAGGCGCTGCCCCAGGATCAGATGTCGTCCGATCAGCTCGAGGACATCATGTCCGCGCTGAACGAGATGGGCGTCAACATCGTCGAGAACGAGGAAGCCGGCGAGGACGGCGAGGACAAGGAGCCGGCCGAGGACGACGAGGCCGAGCCCGTCGAGGCCGATGGCGACGGCTCCGCTGCGCCCGCGCTCGAGACCAAGAAGAAAGAGACCGTCGATCGCACCGACGATCCGGTCCGCATGTACCTGCGCGAGATGGGCGCGGTCGAGCTGCTCAGCCGCGAGGGCGAGATCGCCATCGCCAAGCGGATCGAGGCGGGTCGCGACACGATGATCCTCGGCCTGTGCGAATCGCCGATCACCTTCAACGCGATCATCGACTGGTCGACGCAGCTCAACGAAGGCACGATGCAGCTGCGCGAGATCCTCGATCTCGATGCGATGCTGTCCAAGGGTCCGTCGGCCGAGCAGGTCGAGGGGGCCGAGGACGACGAATCCGGCGAGATCAGCGAGAAGACCGCCGGCGCCAGTTTCAAGGACGAGGAAGAGCCCGAGGAGCCGTCCGCGGACGACGATGACGAATCGGGTGAGCCGCGCGCGCCGCGTCCCTCGGACGACGAGGATGAGGACAATACGCTCAGCCTCGCGCAGATGGAGGAGACGCTCAAGCCGCAGGCGCTCGAGCGGTTCGCCAACATCACCGCGCTCTACAAGAAGTTCAGCAAGATCCAGCAGGCGCGGCTCGACGCGATGCAGGCGGGCGGCGAGCTGTCGGCGGCGGACGAGCGCAAATACCAGAAGCTCCGCGAGGAACTCACCGCCGAGGTGGAGAGCGTCCAGTTCCACAACGCCAAGATCGAATATCTCGTCGACCAGCTCTACGCGTTCAACCGCCGGTTGACCGCACTGGGCGGGCAGATGCTGCGCCTCGCCGAACGGCACAAGGTCAGCCGCAAGGACTTCCTCGACCGCTACGTCGGCCACGAGATGGACGACACCTGGCTGCAGACGGTCGGCAAGCTCGACAAGAAATGGGCGAACTTCGCCAACAACGAAGCCGACGCGGTCGACCGCATCCGCGGCGAGATCAGCGAGATCTCGCAGCAGACCGGCATGGCGCTCACCGAATTTCGCCGCATCGTCAACATGGTGCAGAAGGCGGAGCGCGAAGCGCGCATCGCCAAGAAGGAGATGGTCGAGGCGAACCTGCGCCTCGTCATCTCGATCGCCAAGAAATACACCAATCGCGGCCTGCAATTCCTGGATCTCATCCAGGAGGGCAATATCGGCCTGATGAAGGCGGTGGATAAGTTCGAATATCGCCGCGGCTACAAATTCTCGACCTATGCGACCTGGTGGATCCGGCAGGCGATCACCCGCTCGATCGCCGATCAGGCGCGCACCATCCGTATCCCGGTGCATATGATCGAGACGATCAACAAGCTGGTCCGCACCAGCCGCCAGTTCCTCCACGAACAGGGTCGCGAGCCCACGCCGGAGGAAATGGCGGAGCGCCTGAGCATGCCGCTTGAGAAGGTGCGCAAGGTGATGAAGATCGCCAAGGAGCCGATCAGCCTCGAGACGCCGATCGGCGACGAGGAGGATTCGCATCTCGGCGACTTCATCGAGGACAAGAATGCGGTGATCCCGGTCGACGCCGCGATCCAGGCCAACCTCAAGGAAACGGTGACGCGGGTGCTCGCCTCGCTGACCCCGCGCGAGGAGCGCGTGCTGCGCATGCGCTTCGGCATCGGCATGAACACCGATCATACGCTCGAAGAGGTCGGCCAGCAGTTCAGCGTGACGCGCGAGCGCATCCGCCAGATCGAGGCGAAGGCGCTGCGCAAGCTCAAGCATCCGAGTCGCAGCCGCAAGATGCGCTCCTTCCTCGACCAGTAAGCCGACAGGGGCCGCCGGAGACGATCCGGCGGCCCCTTCGCTATCGGCTCGCGCGGGCAAATCACCGCCGCGTGAAATACGCTATTGATAGGCGTTCGCAAGACGGGCTATACGACCGGCATGGCCGGCACGACCCGCTCCCTATGCTGATGAAGGCGACCCCGCCCTGCCCCACGCCCGCGGTGTCAAAGGCGCGCTGGCCGATGGTGCTGCGCTGCCTCACCGCGCTGATCGGCGGCTATGCGGCGACGGCGGGGCTTTCGGCGCTGTCGGCGCGGCTGCTGCCGATCGACCGGGCGGAGGCGACCGGCTGGGCGCTGATCCTGTCGATCCTGCTCTATCCGGTGATCGCCCTGTGGTGCTTCCACGAGCCGCGGCTCGGCCGCATTCTCGCCGGCGTGTGGGGCAGCGCCCTGCTCTGCGCCGCGCTGCTCTGGTGGCTCGGAGTGCGCGCGTGAACGGCTCGCTCCGGCGCAACATGGCGTGGATCCACGGCTGGCTCGGCCTCGTCGCCGGCTGGCTGCTGTTCGCGATGTTCCTGACCGGCACGGCGAGCTATTTCCGCCCCGAAATCACCCGCTGGATGCAGCCCGAGGTCGATGCGCATGCCGTCCCGGCCGGGGTCGCGGCGACCAGCGCAGTCCGCTATCTGCAATCGGTCGGTCCCGACGACGAAGCCTGGTACCTCTCGCTGCCGACCGACCGCGAGCCGGTCACCCGCGTCTTCATCACGCCCAATGCCAAGGCCGCCGACACGGGCCACAATCGCCCCAACGAACTGTCGCTCGACGGCGTGACGGGCCAGCCGGTGCACGGCCGCGAAACCCGCGGCGGCGAACATTTCTATCGCTTCCACTTCCAGCTGCAATTGCCCTATCCCTGGGGACGTTGGCTCGCCAGCCTGTGCGCGCTGTTCATGCTGGGTGCGATCATCTCGGGCGTGGTGACGCACAAGCGCATCTTCGCCGACTTCTTCACGCTGCGCTGGAACAAGGGGCAGCGCAGCTGGCTCGACGCGCACAACGTCTCGGCGGTGCTGGCGCTGCCCTATCACGCGGTGATCACCTATACCGGGCTGATCACGCTGGTCGTGATGTACATGCCCTATCCGATCCTCAGCAACTACGCCAAGCCGGCCGATTTCGCGCAGGCGGCCTATCGCTATCCGGCCGAGACGGCGGCGGCGGGCCGCGCCGCGCCGCTCGTGCCGGTCGCGCCGCTGATCGCCGATGCGCAAGCCCGGTGGCACGCGCCGGCGGCGATCGTGACGATCCGCAACCCCAATGACGCCGCCGCGGCGGTGACCATCTACCGCTCGCCCCGCGCCTCGCTCAATGCGCGCGGACCGACGCTGACCTACAGCGGCGCGACCGGGCGGCTGATCGCGGCGAGCGGTGACGCCGGGCCGGCGCTGACCACCGCCGGGGTGATGCTGGGCCTCCACGTCGCGCAATTCGCGCGGCCGGCGTTGCGCTGGACCCTGTTCGGACTCGGGCTGACCGGCGCGGCGATGGTCGGCACCGGGCTGCTGCTGTGGACCGCGGCACGGCGACGCCCCAATGCCGCCCCCTTCTTCGGGTTGCGGCTGGTCGAGCGGCTCAACATCGCGACGATCGTCGGGCTGCCGATCGGCATGGCCGCCTTCCTGCTCGCCAACCGGCTGATCCCCGCCGATCTGCCCGGCCGCGCCGACCGGGAGGTCGCGGCGATGTTCTGGACCTGGGGCGTGGTGGCATTGCTCCAGTTCGCGCGGCCGACGCGTCGCGCCTGGCGCGAGGGCTTCGCCCTCGGCGCACTGGCCTTCGCCGCGATCCCGCTGGCCAATGCCGTGACGACCGGGCGCGGGCTACCGGGCTCGCTGCTGCGCGACGACACGTTGTTCGCTGCCTTCGACCTGGCGATGCTCGCCATCGCCATCCTCTTCGGCGTCGCCAGCTGGCGCGCCGGCCGACCGCCGCGGCCCGCCGCGCGCCGTATCCGCCAGACCGAGACGATCCATGCCTGAGACCATCCTGCTCTCCGCCACCGCCTGGCTGCTCTTCGCCGGCGCCTCGTTCCGCTTCCGCCGCGAGGCGGGTACGGCGAGCCGTGGTGAGCTATGGTTGCTGCGCGGCGGCGCGGCGGCGCTGCTCGCCGTCGCGCTGCTCCATTGCGGCGCCCCGCTGAGCGGCGAACGCTGGGTGCGCGCGCTGACCGGCGCGTCGATCGGCGCGGTGATCGTCGTGCTGGCGCTGTCGGCGCAGCCGATCGCCGCGCTCGCTCCGGCGCGCTGGCTGCTCGCGGCCAAGCGCCGCGCCGCCGCATCGCTCGCCGCGCTGCTGCGCAGCCCGGCCACCGCCGCCGACCGCTGACGCGAAAAGGGCGCGGGAGGAAGCCTCCCACGCCCTTATTTTTCCACCGAACCGACGGATTATTCCGCGGCGACGGTGCCCTTGGCGGGACGCGTGTCGCGACGCTCGGCGATACGCGCCGACTTGCCGGTACGGCCACGCAGATAATAGAGCTTCGCGCGACGCACCGCACCCTTGCGGACGACGTCGATCGAATCGATGTTGGGCGAATAGAGCGGGAAGACGCGCTCGACGCCCTCGCCGAAGCTGATCTTGCGCACGGTGAACGACGAGCCCATGCCCTTGTTCGACCGGGCGATGCACACGCCTTCGTAATTCTGGACGCGGGTCCGCTCGCCTTCGACCACCTTGACGCCGACCTTCAGCGTATCGCCGGGACGGAATTCGGGGATCGCACGCTTCGCGGTCAGCTTTTCGATCTGCTCGGCTTCGAGCTGCTGGATCAGGTTCATCGCATCAGTCCTTCTCGTGCCGCGCGCCAGAGGGAGGTCGGACCCGAGCGCCCTCGTGGCGCTCCCACAGATCCGGCCTCCTTAGCCGTGTATCGGTCTCGGCCATCGACTTGCGCCAAGCCGCGATCCTCGCATGATCCCCCGATCGCAGCACTTCGGGGATCGTGCGCCCTTCCCAATCGAATGGTCGGGTATATTGCGGATATTCGAGCAGCCCCGTTTCGAAGCTCTCGTCCACACCGCTTGAAGCCGCGCCCATTACGCCGGGGAGCAGCCGAATGCAAGAGTCGAGCAGCACCAGCGCCCCCATCTCGCCACCCGACAGGATATAGTCGCCGATCGACACCTCCTCGATAGCACGGCCGGCGAAGATGCGCTCGTCGAAGCCCTCGAACCGGCCGCACAGGATGATGACGCCGGGACCGCCGGCGATGGCGCGGACCTTGGCCTGGGAGAGCGGCCGCCCCCGCGGCGTCATCGCGAGGATCGGGCGGTCGTCCGCGACGCTGTCGACCGCGGCGGCGAGCACGTCGGCGCGCAGCACCATCCCGGCACCGCCGCCCGCCGGCGTATCGTCGACCGAGCGATGCCGATCGGTGGCGAAGTCGCGGATCTGGACCGGATCGCACCGCCACCCCCCTTCGCGCAACGCCCGCCCGGCGAGCGATACCCCGAGCGGCCCGGGGAACATCTCGGGGTAGAGGGTGAGGATCGTCGCAGCGAAGGTCATTGGGTCCAGTTTTCCACGGAGAGGCCGGGGATATCGGCATAATCCGACACGTTGGCGGTGACGACGGTCAGCCGCAACGCCAGCGCATGCGCGCCGATGAGCCGATCGAACCGGCCGCGGCGGAAGGGTAGTCGCTGATAGGCCTCGGCGGCCGTGGTATCGAACGGCAGCGGCGTGATGAGATCGAAGAACGCACGCATGGCGCGCATCGCATGGCCGTCCGCCGGATCGACGCCCCGCAGCACCTCGGCATAGACGACGGCGGAGGTGACGACCTCACCCAAGGCACATGATTCCGCCCGGTGACGCGCACGGTCCGACAGCGCCTCCAGCAGGTAGATGCAGATGTTCGAGTCGAGCAGGAAACGGGGTGCGACCCGGAGATCAGTCACGCTGCAACAGCGCCCCGGCCCAATCGAGGTCACGCGGCTCCATCATCCGGTCTTCCGGTGCCAAGGGCTTCAATCCCGGACAGGAACCGTAGATGCCGGTCAGGTCGATCTTCTTCCGCACAGGCGGCGCAGCCTCGATCACGAAGGCCCCGCGCTCCTCCCGCAGGATCATCTCGTCCCCTTCCTTCAGACCCAGCGCCTTGGGTAAGCGCAACGCAACCGAATTTCCTGATTTGAACACCTTGGCGCGATATTCGTTAGCCATGCCAATCTCCGTATCTACGGGACGTATATACATGCAGCTGAGCCTTCAAGCGTGACCGACGATTGCATCATCATCGGCGCCGGCCCCGCCGGGCTGACGGCCGCCATCTATCTGGCGCGCTTTCACCTTTCGATCCGGCTGTTCGACAGCGGGTCGAGCCGCGCGGCGATGATCCCGTGCACGCACAATCATGCCGGCTATCCGGACGGCATCGCCGGCAAGGACCTGCTGGGGCTGATGCTCGCCCAGGCGGAGCGTTACGGCGCGCACCGCGAGGAGAAGAAGGTCACCGCGATCGAGCCAGACGGCGAGGATTTCACCATCGTCACCGATCACGGCCGGTATCGCGCGCGCACCGTGCTGCTGGCGACGGGGGTGGTCAATCACCGGCCCAACATCCTGCCGGAGGTGCACGACCCGGCGCTCGAACGCGGCCTGTTCCGCTATTGCCCGATCTGCGACGGCTATGAGGTGACCGACAAGCGCGTCGGCGTGATCGGCACCGGCGACCATGGCATGCGCGAGGCGATCTTCCTGCGCGGCTATAGCCGCGACATCACCCTGATCGCGCCGGACGCCGAGCATCGGCTCGACCCCGCATGCGTCGCCCGGCTCGATGCGGCGGGGATCGCGCGCGTCGCCGGTCCGTGCGGCAATTGGCAGATCGAGGGCAATCGTCTCGCGCTCGATACGGCGGACGGGCGGATGGCGTTCGACAGCGTCTATCCGGCGCTGGGATCGCGTATCCGCTCGCATCTCGCGGTGGCGGCGGGGGCGCGGGCGAATGGCGACGGCTGCCTGGAGGTCGACGATCACCAACGCACCAGCGTGCCGGGGCTGTTCGCGGCGGGGGACGTGGTCAAGGGGCTCGACCAGATCAGCCATGCGATGGGCGAGGCCGGGGTCGCGGCGACGACGATCCGCAACACGCTCGCCGAGCGACAGCCGATCCGGCGGTGATGGCCGGGTCCGCCGCCGGCGGCGTTCCTGCGAGGGTAGCGCGGCGGCTGGGGCGGGTCTTTTGCATATCCGCTGTCCGTGGCGAAGTCAGGCGGGTGGCGTGAGTCCGTCTAGAGGTTCGCCCGACTGGACCCCGGCCTCCGCCGGTATGGGCGGTTGGGAAAGGTGGTGGCCTTGGCCTGGCCCGCGCTAAGGCGAGACCCTTGCACCCTTGGTCATGCCGGACTTGTTCCGGCATCCACGGTTCCGCGGGAGCGTAAGCCGTTAACTTTGCGGAACGGTGGACCCCGGAACACGTCTGGATTGACGCAGCGCTTTGGGCGACGGTGCGCTTCGGGTAACGCCACGTTTGAGTGACCGAACGCCCTAGGCCGCGGCCCGCTTTGGGTGCCGCCGAGCCTCTTCGCAGTGCTCCCGCGCGGCGGCATCCTTGTGGTCTTCACCCGGTAAGCCGTTGTTCTGCTTGGCCACTGGATTCCCGCCTGCGCGGGAATACGGGACGGCTTGGCACGCGGCGCGGGTGTCGCGGCGATCGTGTCAGCCCGCTGACGTGGACAACTTGGACACCTTAACGGAAACGATCCGCTGCGATCGTTTCGATTCCTGCGCTACGAGCGACTCACATTAGAAAGAGCGTGCGCGAGGATAGCCCGTCAGGGGACTATAGGACAGATCGCTTGGGCCGATTGCGCCCGTCACCGCCACCGCGTCATTCGACGAAGTCGGCGGTCACCACCAGCCGGTCTGCGTTCCATTCGGGCACCGCGTCGGCGTTCATCGGCACCATGAAGCGTTTGCCGTCGGGCCGCTCGATCTCGAGCACGTCGCCGGCGCCGAAATTCTCGATCAGCACCACACGGCCCAGCGCGCTGCCGTCGGTCGACACCGCCGGCAGGCCCATCAGATCGGCATGATAATATTCGCCGTCGCCGAGCGGCGGCAGCGCCGAGCGCGGCACGGTCAATTCGGTACCACGCAGCGCCTCGGCGGCGTTGCGGTCGGCGACTTCGGCGAATCGGACGATCAGGCCGTTGTTACCGGCCTGCGCCGATTTGAGCGTCAGCGCGCCCTGGTTGAAGCTCTTGTAGCTGCCGAAATCCTCGGCGAAGACCTTGAGGCGCACCTGGCCGTTGACGCCGTGCGCGCCGATCACCACCGCGAGCGTGACGCTGGGCTCAGCCCGGCGATCCGCCGTCTCCTGCTGGGGCATCATCGTCTCCCTCTGCGGGTTCGGTGGCCGAGACGCCCTGATTGGTGGCATCGTCGGTCGCAGCCGCGTCGGTCGATTCGTCGGCGGCGGTACGGGGATCGGGTTCGGCGGCCATGATGCGTCAACTCCTCGGAATGAGAGGCTATCAACGCACCATGGCCGGCTTCGATGCTTACGCCTCGGCAGTCTCGGCGTCGGCGGCAGGCGCCTCTTCGGCCGGGGCGGCGGCAGCGGCGGCGGCGGCCTCTTCCTGCGCCTTCAGCTTCTCGGCCCGCTCTTCGGCGCGCTCGGTCGCCTTCTCGCCCGGCTTGCCCTTGTTGGGGTTGCTGCGCGCGGCGCGCTCACGGATACCGGCGACGTCGAGGAAGCGCGCGACGCGGTCGGTCGGCTGCGCGCCGTTCGACAGCCAGTATTTGGCGCGCTCGGCGTCGAGGACGATGCGGTTCTCGGCGTCCTTGGCGAGCAGCGGGTTGTAGTTGCCGATCTTCTCGATGAACTTGCCGTCGCGCGGGCTGCGCGCGTCGGCGACGACGATCCGGTAATAGGGACGCTTCTTGGAGCCGCCACGCGACAGGCGAATGCTGAGTGCCATTATAATCTTCCTTCGTTCTAAGTCGTTTGCGTAAAAGGTGTTATTTCTTCTTGAGAAGATTTTCGAAACCGGGCGGAAGCTTGGGCATGCCGTCCTGGCCGCCGCCGAGGCCGGGCAGCCCCTTGGGCAGGCCGCCGCCGGCCTTGTCCATCATGTCACCGAGCCCGGCGCCGCCGATCGCATTGCCGAGGCCGCCCATGCCGCCCTTGCCGAGCATCGCCATCATGCCCTTGAGACCGCCCATCTTCTTGATCTTCTTCATGGCGGTCGACATTTCCTGGTGCATCTTGAGGAGTTTGTTGACCTCCTGCACCGTCGTGCCCGATCCCTTGGCGATGCGGATCTTGCGCTTGGCGTTGATCAGCTCAGGCTTGGTCCGTTCCTTGACGGTCATCGAGCCGATCATCGCATCCATGTGGATCAGCATCTTGTCGCCGCCGGCGGTGGCGAGCGCGCCCTGCGCCTTCTTCATCCCCGGCATCATCCCGGCGAGCGCGCCGAGACCGCCCATCCGGCGCATCTGCTGGAGCTGGCCGCGCAGGTCGTTCATGTCGAACTGACCCTTGGCGAGCCGCGCGGTCATCCGCTCGGCGTCTTCCTGCTGGATCGATTCGGCGGCGCGTTCGACCAGGCTGACGACGTCGCCCATGCCGAGGATGCGGCCGGCGACGCGGCTGGGATGGAAGGCTTCGAGCGCGTCCATCTTTTCGCCGGTGCCGGCGAATTTGATCGGCTTGCCGGTGACCGCGCGCATCGACAGCGCGGCACCGCCGCGCGCGTCGCCGTCCATCCGGGTCAGCACGACGCCGGTCAGCGGCACCTGTTCGGAGAAGTTCTGCGCGACGTTGACCGCGTCCTGCCCGGTCAGCGAATCGACGACGAGCAGGATCTCCTGCGGCGTGGCGATCTCCGCCACCGCCTTCATCTCGTCCATCAGCGCCTGGTCGACGTGGAGCCGGCCGGCGGTGTCGAGCATCAGCACGTCATAGCCCTGGAGCTTGGCGGCGTGGAGCGCGCGGCGGGCAATGTCGACCGGCTGCTGGCCGGGGACGATCGGCAGCGTCGCCACCTCGACCTGCGTGCCCAAGGTCGCGAGCTGTTCCTGCGCATTGGGGCGATTGACGTCGAGCGACGCCATCAGCACCTTCTTGCGGTCACGCCCGCCGACGCCGGCGGCGAGGCGCTTGGCGATCTTGGCGGTGGTCGTCGTCTTGCCCGAGCCCTGCAGGCCGACCATCATCACCACCGCGGGCGGGGTAACGGAGAGGTCCAGCTCCGACGCGTCGGCGCCGAGCATCTCGACCAGCGCGTCGTTGACGATCTTGACGACCTGCTGCCCCGGCGTGACCGAGCGCAGCACGTTCTGGCCGACCGCTTCCTCGGTCACCTTGTCGACGAACTGGCGCGCGACCGGCAGCGCGACGTCGGCCTCGAGCAGCGCGACGCGCACTTCGCGCATCGCCGTCCGCACGTCGGCCTCGGTCAGCGCGCCACGGCCACGCAGGCGGTCGAATACGCCGCCAAGCCGGTCGCTCAGACTGTCGAACATCGCCTCGAAACCCTTATCATGCCACGCAACGCAAAAGACGCCGGCGGGCGAAACCTCGCCGGCCAGCGTGCACCCATGGGCGCTTCATCGATCGCATTCCGTGGAGGAACGTGCATCGCTGTTAGTCGAAAGTGACGATGGAGGCAAGAGTGGCCGCTTGGTCCTACCAGCCGGCATCCGGCCGGGCGAGATAGGCGCGTTCCGCATCGGTCGATTCGCGTCCCAGCGCGGCATTGCGGCTCGGGAAGCGTCCATAGGCTGCGATCACGTCACGATGATCGTGTGCGAAGGCGATGTTATCCGCAAGCCCCAGCGCCTCGAACTTCGTCACCGACAGGTCCTGCTCCGCCAGATCCTCCGCATGCATCAAGGGCATGTAGAGGAAGACGCGCCGTTCTGGCGGATAGCGCCCCTCCCAGCCCCGTCCGATCGCGGTGTGCGTCAATTCGCGCGCAAGGCCGTCCGCCGCATAGGCCTCCGCCGCGCCGCGATGCAGATTGCGCGAGAATTGGTCGAGCAGAATGATCGCCGCCAGCAGCGTATCGGGATCGTCGCGCCAGCCTTCCGCCCGCGCGCGCAGCACGCCATCGCGCATCGCCGCGAAGCGTGCGGCGATCGTCCGGTCGAGGGCGTCGTCCTTGGCGAATTGCTGTTCGCTGGTCAGCCCGAACCAGAAGTCGAGGACCGCCGTCGCCATGTCATGGACTTGGGCTCCATCACTGACTAAATCGCCCGCCATGCCTGCTCCCGCGCCAGAGGTGATCTCCCTCGGCTGCCGCCTCAACATCGCCGAGAGCGAAACGATCCGGACGCTCGTCGCCGGGCGCGATACCGTGGTCGTCAACTCCTGCGCGGTGACCAACGCCGCGGTCAAGGCGACGCGCAGCGCGATCCGCCGGGCGCGGCGCGACCGGCCGTACGCCGAGCTGGTCGTCACCGGCTGCGCGGCGCAGATCGACCCGCAGGGCTTTGCGGCGATGCCCGAGGTCGACCGGGTGATCGGCAATGGCGAGAAACTGTCGCGCGCGGCGTGGGACAGCCTCGCCCCCGTCGTGGTCGGCGACATCATGCAGTTGCGCGATACCGCGCCGCATCTCGCCGCGAGCTTCACCGGCCACGCCCGCGCCTTCGTCGAGGTGCAGAACGGCTGCGACCATCGCTGCACCTTCTGCGCGATCCCGTTCGGCCGCGGGCCGAGCCGGTCGGTGCCGGCGGGCGCGGTGATCGACCGGATCGCCGCGCTGGTCGACGCGGGCCATGGCGAGATCGTGCTGACCGGGGTCGATCTGACCAGCTATGGCCATGACCTGCCCGGCGCGCCGACGCTGGGGCATCTGGTCGCGCGCATCCTGCGCCATGTCCCGGCGCTGGCGCGGCTGCGGCTGTCGTCGCTCGATTCGATCGAGATCGACGCGCGGCTCGAGGCGCTGATCACCGGCGAGGCGCGGATCATGCCGCATCTCCACCTCTCCTTCCAGGCGGGCAACGACCTGATCCTCAAGCGGATGAAGCGCCGCCACAGCCGCGCGCAGGCGGTGGCGACGGTGGCGCGGCTCAAGGCGGCGCGGCCCGATCTCGCGATCGGCGCCGACCTGATCGCCGGCTTCCCGACCGAGGATGACGCGATGTTCGCCGACACGCTCGCGCTGATCGACGATGCCGATATCGTCCACGGCCATATCTTCCCCTATTCGCCGCGCGCCGGCACGCCGGCGGCGCGTATGCCGCAGGTCGCCCCGGCGACGATCAAGGCGCGGGCGGAACGGTTGCGCGCCGCGGCGGCGCGGCGGCGGACGGCATGGCTCGACGGGCAGGTCGGCACGGTGCAGCAGGTGCTGCTCGAACGGCCGGGGACCCGCGGCCATGCGGGAAATTTCGCGGAGGTGTCGCTTGCGCCGATCGGCGTCGCGCACGGGGACGGCCGGGCTTCGACAGGCTCAGCCCTGACGGATCATGGGGACTTTGGCGGTGGCAGTCGTGAAGACACCGCGCCCCCCTCCCCCGGCCGCCCTGAGCCGGTCGAAGGGCAGGCCTCCGCAAGCGCCGCGCTTTCGCGTCCAGTCACCCGCAACCCCGGCGATATCGTCGCGGTCCGCATCACTGCCGCCACCGACACCCAGCTGCTAGGGACGATGATATGAGCACCACCCCCACCTGGCACGAGCGGCTGCTCGGCGGATTCAAGAAGACGTCGGACCGGCTGGTCGGCAATCTCGCCGGCCTCGGCGGCGCGCGGCTCGACGAGGCGACGCTCGACGAGGTCGAGGAGGCGCTGATCGCCTCCGACCTCGGCCCCGACACCGCCGGCAAGATCCGCACCCGCCTCGCCGAGGGGACGTTCGAGCGCAACATGGAGGAGCTCGGCATCCGCCTCGTCGTCGCCGAGGAGGTCGAGAAGACGCTCGCCCGCGTCGCCCGCCCGATCGAGATCGAGGCGTTTCCGCGGCCGCAGGTGATCCTCGTCATCGGCGTCAACGGATCGGGCAAGACGACGACGATCGCCAAGCTCGCGCATCTGCTGATGGAACAGGATTACGGCGTGATGCTGGCGGCAGGCGACACGTTCCGCGCCGCGGCGATCGGCCAGCTGCGCACCTGGGCCGACCGGGTGGGCGTGCCGATCGTCACCGGGCCGGAGGGCGGCGATGCCGCGGGCGTCGTCTGGGACGCGGTGAAGAAGGCGACCGAGACCGGCATCGACGTGCTGATCGTCGACACCGCCGGCCGGTTGCAGAACAAGCGCGAGCTGATGGACGAACTCGCCAAGATCCGCCGCGTGCTCGGCCGGATCAACCCGGCGAGCCCGCATGACGTCGTGCTGGTGCTCGACGCGACCACCGGCCAGAATGCGCTCAGCCAGATCGCGGTGTTCAAGGAGGTGGCGGGGGTCACCGGCCTCGTCATGACCAAGCTCGACGGCACCGCGCGCGGCGGCGTGCTGGTCGCCGCGGCGGAGAAATACGGCCTGCCGATCCACGCGATCGGCGTCGGCGAGGGGATGACCGACCTCCGGCCGTTCGACGCCAATGAGGTGGCACGGATCATCGCCGGCGTCGATCAGGGGGCGCGCAAGTGACCGCGGCACGGCCATCCTCCCCCGGCCTGCGGATGGGCATCGAATATGGTCCGCTGCTCGTCTTCTTCGCGGTCAATTTCCTCTTCCCCGCGGCGCTGGCGATGAAGCTGGTCGCGGCGGGCACCGGCTTCCTCTCCGATCTCGACCGCGCCGGTGCGCTGGTGATCGCCAAGGTGATCGTCGCCACCACCGCCTTCGTCGTCGCGACGGTGATCGCGATGGCGGTATCGAAGGCGAAGCTCGGCGCGGTGTCGCCGATGCTGTGGATCTCGGGCGGCTTCGTCGTCGTGTTCGGCGGGCTGACCGTCTGGTTCCACGACCCCAAGTTCATCCAGATGAAGCCGAGCTTCGTCTACGGCATGTTCGCCGCCGTGCTCGCTTTCGGGCTGATCACCGGCCGGCCGTTGCTGCAGGGCCTGCTCGGCACCGCCTATCCGGGGCTGGACGCGGTCGGCTGGCGCAAGCTGACGCGCAACTGGGCGCTATTCTTCGTCGCGATGGCCGCGCTCAACGAGGCGGTGTGGCGGACGACGAGCTGGGATTTCTGGGTCGGGTTCAAATTATGGGGGGCGATCCCGCTCACCCTGCTGTTCGCCTTCGCCAACGTGCCGATGCTGCTCAGGCACGGGCTGAATACCGAAGACCCGCAAGCGGGCATTCCGCCGGAATAATCCTCCCCGGCACGGGGAGGGGGACCGCCGGCGAAGCCGGTGGTGGAGGGGGCTCTTCACGCAGCGCATCGCTTGCGGAAGCCCCCCTCCACCAGCCTGCGGCTGGTCCCCCTCCCCGCTAGCGGGGAGGAATTTGGGAATTACGCCGCGTCGAAACGCTTGCCGGCTTCGTCCCAGTTGACGATGTCCCACCACGCCTTGAGATAGCCGGGGCGATCGTTCTTGTAGGTCAGGTAATAGGCGTGTTCCCACACGTCATTGCCGAGGATCGGCGTGCCCTTGTCCTTGGCATCGTCCATCAGCGGATTGTCCTGGTTCGGCGTCGACGTCACCTTGAGCGCGCCGCTCGAATCCTTGATCACCCAGGCCCAGCCCGAGCCGAACTGGCCCGCGCCCTTGGTGTTGAAATCCTCCTTGAGCTTGTCGAGCCCGCCATAGGCGTCGATCGCGTCCTTGAGCGCGCCGGACGGCTGCGTCGAACCCTTGGGCGCCATGATCTTCCAAAAGAAGTCGTGGTTCCAATAGCCGCCGCCATTGTTGCGGACGAGCGGCGGCAGCGACGAGATGCGGCCGAGGATGTCCTCGATCGACAGGCCTTCGAGGCTCGCGTCGGCGGCGACGCCTTCGTTGAGCTTGGCGGTATAGGCGGCATGATGCTTGTCGTGGTGGAAGGTCATCGTCTCCTTGGAGATGACCGGCTCCAGCGCGTCATAGTCATACGGCAGCGGCGGCAGTTCGAATGCCATGGCTAAGGCTCCTTTCGGTAGGGACAGTGTCGTCCCGGCGTTAACGCAGGTCTTTGCCTAATGCTCCCCCGCCGTTACGCAAGCGTTACGAGCCCGTCGCGTTGATCAGCTCGTGTCGGCGCAGCGCGTGGCGCAACTGATCGTAGCTGAGCCCGAGCGCCTCGGCGGTGGCGCGCTGGTTGAAGCGATGGTCGGCGAGCGCACGGGCGAGCAGCTCGCGTTCGAATTGCGCGACGCGCGACTTGAAGTCGGACGGTCCGGCCTCGCAGGCGGCGACCGGGCTGTCCTCGGGCGGCGCATCGGCGGCCGAAGACGCGGACGCGGATGCAGGCGCGGGCGTTGCCCGGCGCGGCCCGCCGCCCGCCCCGCCCTGCGGCCGGAACGGCGAGGCGAAGGGATCGATCTCGATTGCGTCGACCGGGCCGTCGCCGTCCCAGCGATAGACCGCGCGCTCGACGACGTTGCGCAGCTCGCGGACGTTGCCCGGCCAGCGATAGGTGTGCAGCTGGTCGAGCGCGCGCGGGCCGAAGCCGGGCCAGCGATCCCAGCCGATCTCCGACGCCATCCGCCGGCCGAAATGGTCGGCGAGCACCGCGATATCGCCGGTACGCGCGCGCAGCGGCGGCAGCGTCACCACCTCGAAGCTCAGCCGGTCGAGCAGATCGGCGCGGAATTCGTGCGCATCGACCTTGTCGGGAAGATGTTCGTTGGTCGCCGCGACGATCCGCACGTCGACGCGCGCCGGCCGCGACGCGCCGATCCGGGTGATCTCGCCATATTCGACCGCCCGCAGCAGCCGCTCCTGTGCCGCCATCGACAGCGTGCCGAGTTCGTCGAGGAACAAGGTACCGCGATGTGCCTCCTCGAATCGGCCGGCGCGCGCCTTGGTGGCGCCGGTGAAGGCACCCGCCTCATGGCCGAACAGTTCCGCCTCGATCAGCGACTCGGGCAGCGCGGCGCAATTCATCACCACCAGCGGCTGGTCCCAGCGCGGCGACAGGCGGTGGAGACGCTCGGCGACCAGCTCCTTGCCGGTACCGCGTTCGCCGATCACCAGCACCGGGCGATCGAGCGCGGCGGCGCGGCTGGCACGCTCCAGCGCGTCGAGAAAGGCCCCCGATTGGCCGATCACCTGCGAGGTCCGTTCCATCGCCAACATCTGGCGCAAAACGCCAAGACTATGCAAGCATCCGCCGGTGTTTTACATATAGATGACACCGAAAAGTGACGCTTTTGCGTGCTTTTCGGATTTGGCACGCCTCCTGCAAAGCATCGGACAGACCGCCACACGGCGGGAACAAGGTTCAGATATCAGGAGGTTTCCATGTTCAATTCCGACACCGGCCGCAAGCTCGCCGCGATCGTCTGCACCGTCCTGTTCAGCGCCACCTGTGTCGCTGGCGCGGTCGGTCCCGCCGCGGCCAGCCACAGTGTAGCGACCACGCAGCAGAGCGCGTAACATGGTCGCAAAGCCGGCGCCCCGTCGCGCCGGACAGTCTTAGGAGCAAAGAATCGATGGGCATTTTTTCCCGCACCCGCGACATCGTCGCCGCCAATTTCGCCGACCTGCTCGAAAAGGCGGAAGATCCGGCGAAGATGATCCGCATGATCATCCTCGAAATGGAGGAGACGTTGGTCGAGGTGCGCGCCTCCGCTGCCCGCACCATCGCCGACCAGAAAGAGATGCGTCGCCATATCAGCAAGCTGGAGCAGTTGCAGGACAGCTGGACCGAGAAGGCCGAGCTGGCGCTGAGCAAGGATCGCGAAGACCTCGCCAAGGCGGCTCTGGTCGAGAAGCAGAAGGCCGCCGACATGGCCGAGCAGCTCAAGATCGAGATCAAGGTGCTCGACGACGCGCTGCGCGCCTCGGAAGAGGATATCGCCAAGCTCCAGAAGAAGCTGACCGAAGCGCGCACCAAACAGTCGAACGTCCAGACGCGGCTGGAAAGCGCCAACAACCGCTACCGCCTGCGCGAGATGTATGCCGGCCCCAAGACGCACGAGGCGTTCAGCCGCTTCGACGTGCTCGAACGCCGGGTCGACGATGCCGAAGGCCGCGCCGAGGCGCTGGGTCTCGGCGCACCGAAGAGCCTCGAGGAAGAGATCGCCGAGTTGCGCCAGAGCGACAAGGTCGATGCCGAACTCGCCGCGCTCAAGGCGCGCCTGAAGAAGGAGGGGTGAAATGGACATCGAAGGCGTACTTGCCATTTCGCTTGCCCTGATCGGCCTACCCTGGTTGATCTTCCACTACATCACCAAGTGGAAACAGGCACCCAAGATCACGGAAGAAGACGAACGTCTGCTGGACGAGATGTTCAATCTCGCCCGTCGCCTCGAAGATCGGCTCAATACCGTCGAGCGGATCGTCGCCGCCGACAATCCCGACTTTCGGGCCAGTCTGAACAGCCCGCAAGCAACCCCCTATTCGCTCGACCGGAGGAATTGAGATGTCTACCCGCACCAAATTCTACGTCGACAAGCAGGAAGCCAAGTGGCTCGGCGTCTGTGCCGGGATCACCGACTATACCGGCTTCGACCTGACGCTGGTCCGCGTCGCGATGATCGTGCTGACCATCGCCACCTCGGGCTGGGTGTTCATCGCCTATGTCGCCGCCGGGCTGCTCGCGCCGAAGAAGCCCTATGGCCTCTACGAGACGCAGGAAGACGCCAAATTCTGGCAGGGCGTGCGGACCAATCCGAAGCGCTCGACCAGCGAGGTGCGCAGCAAGTTCCGCGACATCGATCGCCGGCTCGCCGACATCGAGCTGCATTACACCAGCCGCAACAGCCGACTGGCCGAGGAAATCGACAGCCTGCGCTGAGCAACGTCGGGGGCAGGATCAGGCATCACGGGTTCAGGGAGAATCACGATGGACATGGGTTGGATGGTGCCGGTCGGTATCGTCGGAGCGGTGAGCGCGCGTCACGCCTTCACCACCTGGGTCAAGGCCAAGCACGGCTATCCGCTGGAAGAGGCGCAAAACCGCCAGGCCCGCAAGATGCGGCGCATGCAGCGGATGATGTGGATGGGCTACGGCCCCGACGGCGGCGACGACATCGAGGCGGAGCGCAAGATCATGCTGCTCTCCAACGAGAACGAGAAGCTGACCGGGCAGGTCAGCCGGCTGGAGGAACGGATCGCCGTCCTCGAACGCATCGCCACCGATCCCGCCGAGCGCACCGCCCGCGAGATCGAAGCGCTTCGCGACCGCTAAGGGAGACGGATGATGGGACCCGATCATATCGTCTGCATGATCTTCGGCGCGATGGTGACGCTGGCGGTGCAATATTACGGCCGCCGCAAGGTGCGGCAGGCGATCATTGCCCCCGATGTCGAGGCGCGCCGCAACATCGACCTGCTCGATGCCGAAAACGCCCGCCGCATCGGCCAGATCGACCGGCTGCAGGAGCGGCTGGCGACGGTGGAGAGCATCGTCACCGACCGCGCCCACCGGCTCGGCCACGAAATCGACCAGCTGCGCAGCTGCTGACAGGAGTAGGATGATGAGCCCTCTGATGATCCCCATCCTCGGCATCTGTTGCGGTCTGCTCGCGATCTTCGGCGGCATCTTCGTCAAGCCTTGGTTCGCGCTCCAGCACCGCCGGATGGAGATCGAGGCCGACAAGGTCGCCGAAAAGGCCGCGCAATATGCCGCGCAGACCGAGCGGCTGGAGGAACGGGTGCGCGTGCTCGAACGCATCGTCACCGATCGCGGCGCCGACCTGGCGCAGGAGATCGACGCGCTGCGCGGCACCGCGCCCGGCCGTCTGCCGATCAACTGACCACGGGGGCCAAGGCGGCCGGAGCTGCCTGCCCCCCCCTTTCCACCCGCTGTTGTGGGTGGGACCAATCCGCGGCGCGCCCTCCCCCGGGTGGCGCCGGTACCGAAACCCGCGGCAGCGTCGGTCCCGTCCGGAGACCCGCCGCCTGCACGCCCGCTGACCGGAGGCCGATCATGAACGATCCCAACGTCTATCTTACGCTCGCGCTGGTGGCGCTCGCCGGTCTGGCGATGCTGGTCGGCGCCTGCCTGTCGGGCTGGCGCGGCTGGCTCGCGCTCCAGCACGAACAGCTCGCCGCCCGCGAGCCCGTCCCCGCCGGCCCCTCCGCCGGATCGCGGATCGAGATCGCCGATCTCAAGGAGCGTATCCGCAAGCTGGAGGCGATCGCCGCCGGTGTGGATCTGTGAGGACGCAGGTGGCGATTGCGGTTCGCCACCCCGCGTCAACGCGGAGCCCGGATGGGGCGCTTGCCTGACCGGACACCTGGTTTCCGCGCAGGCAAGACCTCTGCGAACGTCCTGACCTCCCCTGAACCGTAACGTCGCCCCGGACGTGTTCCGGGGTCTGCCGCCCCGCAAACCCAGAGGCTGCTCTTGCGGAACAGTGGATGCCGGAACCAGTCCGGCATGACACACGGTGTTGCAGAGGATTCGCCAGGACCGGCGCGGCATCACCAAGGTGATGGCCGATTGCCTCCTCCCCGCCGCCGGTCTACCGCGCCGTGATGACCAGCATCGCCGAGATCCGCGACGAATATGACTTCCTCGATGCCGACGATCGCTATCGGCTGCTGATCGACCTCGGCCGGTCGCTCGAGCCGATGCCGGAAGCGCTCAAGACGGAGGCGACGCTGGTGCGCGGCTGTTCCGCATCGGTCTGGGTCTATCCGATGCGGGCGGAGGACGGCACGCTCCATTTCCTCGCCGACAGCAATGCCGCGATCACCAAGGGGATCATCGCGCTCGTGCTGCGTACCGTGCAGGACGAGACGCCGGCGACGATCGTCGCGACCGATATCGAGGGCGCACTCGCGCCGTTCGATCTCGCCAATCAGCTGAGCTCGAACCGGACGCAGGGCATCCCCAACATGATCGCACTGATCCGCGAAACCGCGCGCCGCTACGCCTGATCGGCGGGCACGGTCCGCACTGTCGCCAGCCGCGCGGCAAGTTCGGCGACGTCGGCGCCCTGCGGCACGACCAGCCACGTCCCCGGCGCGCGGCCGTCGATCAGCGCAACGCCGCCGCGCGGACACAGGCCGAGGCAGCGCGTCTCGACCACGCCGAGCGTCGCCTTGCGCCCCTTGCCGAGGCCGAGCAGCTTGCGCAGCAGCTTGGCGAGCGGCGTCTGCGCCTTCTTGCCGAAGCCGCCGTCCAGCTTCTTCGAACATTTGCCGCAGACCAGGATCGCGCCGCGCCAGGCGCTCGGCACCTGCTTCAGCGGGGGCGCCATTCGCGCCGTTCCTCCGCGCTGCGCAGCACCTCATAGGCGGCCTGCACCGTCTGGAAACGCACCGCGGCATCGGCATCGCCGGGGCGGATGTCAGGATGGTTTTCCTTGGCGAGCTTGCGCCACGCGGCCTTCACCGTGTCGAAATCCGCATCGGTATCGAGCCCGAGCACGTCGAGCGCGCGCATCTCGTCGCGCGAGCGGCTGCCGTCGCCGCTGCCGCCCCAGGCATAATGGCTGGCATTGGCATAGCCCGACGCATCCTGCGACTCCGCCGCCTCGCGCTGCGCCGCTTCCTCCGCGGACAGGCCTTCGAAATAGTTCCAGCCGCGATTATATTCGGCGGCGTGCGTCGTGCAGAAATACCAGCGGTCGGGGCTGTTGGGCGATTTCGGCGCGGGGCAATCACCCGGCTCGGTACAGCCGTGCCGGTCGCAGATCCGCACCGTCGTCGTCTCGCGACCCGAGCCATAGCCACGCCAGCGGGGAAAGCCCCAATCGTTCGAGCGTGAAGTGCTGCGCGCCATCAGGACCACATAGGCCCTGGGCGCCAAGGCGCAACCGGAACGGGGTCAGTGGGGTATCCGGAATTTGACGTTGGAGGTGTTCGCCCCGCAGGCCAGCGCGCCTTCGGGCCGATAGGTCTTGGCATAGACAAGCCCGCTCGCCGTCGCCGCGCCCGCCTTGGTGAAGATAAACGGCGGATAGGAGACGATCGCGCGCGCATTGAGGACATGGCCGTTGGCGGCGATGTCATATTGCGTCCGCGTCCACCCTTCGAAGCCCCACGACAGCGCCTCTTCCGGGAAGCTGCCGCCCGAGTGGAGCATCCGCGGCGCATCGCCGACCAGCGCGCACTGGCTCGCGGTAAGGCCGGTCTTGTCGAAGGCCGCCTTGGCCGCGGCGTCGTCGCCGCGCCGCTGCGCCAGCGACGCGAGGCGGATCTGCGCGCCGGTGCGCAGCGCATCGTCCGCGGGCAGCGCCGGATCGTCGACGACCTGGCCGAGCAACGCCGCCATCCGGTCGCTCGCGTTCCGCTCCTCGTCCGCGAGCAACAACCGCAATGCGGCGCGGGCACGCGGATCGCCGGCATAGGGCTGCTGATCGAGCAGCGGCGCAACCACCCGGCGGAAGGTGCCGGGGCGCCACTGGTCCGCGACACCGTTGAGCCGTGCGTCGAGGTCGAGCGCGAGCTGCCCCGTCACCGGCGCCTGTGCCGCCCTCGCCGCCTGCAAGGCCTCGGCCGCGAACTGGGCGCGTTCCTCGCGCGGCACCACCGGCGAATTGAGCAGCGCGATCAGCGCCGGCAGCTTGCCCGCGGGCGGCGCGGCGGCCAGTGCAGCACGCTGGCCGGCCAGCGCCTGCGCCGGGTTTTCGGGCGCGTCGGCCATCGGAGCACCGCGCTCGGCAGACCAGCGCGTCAGGTCCGCGAGCAACCCGTCCGTGATCGACGGCCGCGGAAAGGCCATGTTGCAGCGTAATTCGACCCGCGCATTGTAGCGCAGGAAACTGGGTATCGCCTTGACCTGCTCGGCACTCCACGCCCACTGCCGGGCCGCGCGGGCAAAGGCGAGCGCGACCGTGCGCCCGCCTTCGGCATAGATCGGCTCGGCAAGCAGGACGCTGCCATCGTCGGCGATGGAGAATTGCACGACGGCGAGCTGCTCGGGCTTGAGCCCCGCCTCACCGCCGCAATCGGGCGGGGTCATCGCCGCGCCGAGATCGAACTGGCCGTCCGGCATCCGACCCGCGCCGGTCATCGCCATATAGTGGCGCGCCTCGTCCTTCCGCCCGGCGAGCAGCATCGCCAGGGCGACGTTCGATCGCGCCGCGACATCGCGCAGGTCGGTCTTCTCGGTGAGTCCGCCGAGCAGCTTGACGGCGCGCATCGCCTCGGCCGTGGCGACGGGCAGATTGCCGGTGTTGAGCGCGAGCACCGCCTTGGCGGAGGCGAAATCGGCGGCGAGCGGATTGTCGATCGGCGTCGCGGCGATCACCGCATCGGCGCGTGCGGCTGCGGCGGTTGCGGTGGCGGGATCGGTGAAGGTCGCGGTGCGGATCAGCCCGCGCAAGGCGGCAAGCCGTTCGCCGGCGGTCGCGGCCTCCTGCTCGGCATGGCGGTAGGCGTCGGCGGCGCTGGCATAATCGAGCGTCTGCTGGTCAAGCCCGGCGAGGTTGAGATAGGCATCGAAGCGATCCGCGCTCAACGTCTTGTCGCCGGTCGGCAGCAGCGCCAGCCCCTCGCGGGTCGCGGCGACCGCCTCGTCATAGCGTTTGAGCGCGACCAAATCCCGGCTCTTGCGCACCAGCACGATGCCGCGGCTGCGCGGTTTGGCCGCAACGCGGGGCTCCAGCGCCTGCCATGCCGCGAGCGCCGCGGCATGGTCGTCGCCCGCGCTCAGCGCCGTGGCGGCCTCGAAATCCTGCTGGACGCTCCGCTGGGGCTGCGCGACGGCCGCACTGCCGATGGCCAGCATCGTCGCCAGCACGCCCATTTCGATCCGCATCGTCCGTCCCCCGTCCCTTGGGGGCAGCCTGCACCACGGGGCAATGAAACGCCAGAGGGTCTGTAAGCCGGGTTCTGTCCTCTTCCTTACGGAAGATGGGCGACCATTCCTCTACGACGACGCTTGCGCGCCGCCTCCAGCAACCAACCCGGGCGACGAGCTGAAACAAAGCCCCGGAGCACGAAGCCCCCTGTCGCCCCTATTCGGTCTTGCTCCCGGTGGGGTTTACCATGCCGCTCCTGTTACCAGGCGCGCGGTGCGCTCTTACCGCACCCTTTCACCCTGACGTGGCCGAAGCCGTCGCCGTCTGCTCTCTGTGGCACTGTCCCTGGGGTCACCCCCGCCGGGCGTTACCCGGCACCGTTGTTTCGCGGAGCCCGGACTTTCCTCGCGTATCCGTTGGGATACCCGCGGCCGCCCGACCCTCTGACCGGGTGCGCCCTAGCGCGGGAAATCGCGCTAGGGAAGCGGTGCCGGCGCGCTTCCATGCCGAACGCCGCGCTGCCGCCGCGTCCGGCACGACGCTTCAGTGGTCGCCCTGCGGCTTGGGCAGCAGCAGCGCGAGCAGGATCATCCGGCATTCGGCGTCGATCTCGCCGTCGATCAGCTCGGGGCGATAGCGGCGCTGGAAGGCCATGATCGCCGCCATCGCGTCGCTGACGTCATAGCCGAAGCGTTCGAGCGCGAGCAGGAAGCCGCCCTGCGTCCACATCGGGTCGAGCAGGTTGCGCGTCGGGCGCGGCAGCGCGAGCCGCAGCCGGGCGAGCTTGCCCCAGGGGAAGAGCTCGCCGGGATCGCGCTTGCGCGCCGGGGCGATATCGGAATGGCCGACGATATTGCCGCGGGTGATGCCGTGGCGTTCCTTGATCGCCGCGACCAGCGGGATCAGCGCCGCGATCTGCTCCTCGGTGAACGGGCGATAGCCCCAGTCGTGGCCGGGATTGACGATCTCGATACCGACGCTCGCCGAATTGACGTCGGTGATGCCGCGCCACGACGAGCGGCCGGCATGCCAGGCGCGGTCCTGTTCGGCGACGAGCCGACAGACCGTGCCGTCCTCCTCGACCAGATAATGCGCGGACACCTTGGCCTCCGGATCGCGCAGCCGCGCGAGCGCCGACGGGCCGTCCTGCATGCCGGTATAATGCAGCACGATCATGGAGATCGGCAGCGACCGCTCGTCGAAGTTCGGCGAGGGCGTGTCGAGGATGGTCATGGCGTCAGCCTAGCCGAGCCGGGCCGGGTGCGTAAGGGGGATCAGGCCGCGGCGGCGTGCGACGGTGCCGGCCTATCGCCGGTCCGCTCGTAGAGGCCGCGCAACCGGCGGCTGGGGGCGAAGGCGTCGGTCTGGCCGATCACCGTCTCGCCGGCGCCGAGCACGAGCGTTCCGCCCGGCCGCATCGCCGCGGCGAAGCGCGCGAAGACCGCCGCCTTGGTCGTCGGGGAGAGATAGAGCAGCACGTTGCGGCAGAGGATGACGTCGAACGCGCCGCCCGGCGGATGATCGGCGACGAGATTGTGGCGGCGCACCGTCACCAGCCGGGTCAGCTCGGGCCGGGCGACCCAGTCGCCGCCCTCGCTGTCGAACCAGCGCATCATGCGGCGGATCGGCAGGCCGCGCTGAATCTCGAACTGATTGTAGCGGCCGGCGCGCGCGCGGGCGACCGCCGCCTCGGACACGTCGGTGGCGATGATCTCCGGCATCGGTCGCCCGCCTTCGGCGCGTTCGGCGAACAGCATCGCCAGCGACAGCGGCTCCTGCCCGGTCGAACAGCCCGCGCACCAGATGCGCGGCCGCCGCCCGGCGGCTTCGGCACCGGCGACCGCCTCGAGCACCAGATCGAAGACCGGCGCGTCGCGGAAGAAGGAGGTTTCCTGGTTGACCAGCGCGTTGACGATCTGATCGCCGACCCGCACGTCCTGCCCGTCGAGCAGCAGCGTCACCAATTGGTCGAGCGTGTCGAGCCCGCGTTCGCGCAGCAGCGGCTTGAGCGCGACGTCGATCCGCCACGAACGATAGCTGGCGATCTGCTGCCCGGTGCGCGCCTCGAGCAAGGCGCTGAAGACGTTGAGGGCGACGGGCGATACCGTCCCGGACGCGGGCATGGTCATGGCCGGCGCCGGGCGGCGGCGATGCGGCCGATCGCGGCGGGGGGCAGCACGGCGTCCGCGCTGCCGCCGTCGACCACCGCGCCGGGCATGCCCCAGATCACCGAACTCGCCTGATCCTGGACGACCACGCAGCCGCCCGCCTCATGCACCCGTCGCGCGCCGTCCGATCCGTCGCGGCCCATGCCGCTCAGCACCACGGCGAGCAGCCGCGGCCCGAACACCGCCGCGAGCGAGGCGAACATCGGGTCGACCGAGGGCGTGCAGCCGCTCGCCACCGGCTCGGCGGTGAGGCGGATCGCGGCGGAGCCGTCGGCGAGCGCGACGATGCGCATGTGCGCATCCCCCGGCGCGACGACGATCCGGCCGGGACGCAGCCGCAGCCGGTCGGTCGCGACCTCGCACGGGCGCTTGCCGATCAGCGCGAGCTGCGCGGCGAAATAGGGCATGAAGGCGGTCGGCAGATGCTGGGTGATGAGGATCGGCAGGCGGAAGCTCGCCGGGATCTCGGCGAGGAAGGCGCTCAGCGCATGGATGCCGCCGGTCGAGGCGCCGATCGCGACAATGTCGAATTCGTCGCTGCCGGCACCGGTCGCGATGCGCGGCGGCGGTGCGGGGCGCGCCGGCGCGGGCGGCGACGGCATGCGTGACGGGGTGGCGCCGGCGAGCCGGTCGAGCTTGTCGATCAGGATCGCGGCGAATTGACCGAGGCGCGCGCCGCTCGCCGGCTTGAACACCGTGTCGGCGGCGCCGAGCGCGAGCGCCTGCACCGTCGTCGCGGCGCCCTCTCCCGCCTGGCCGGAGACGACGAGCACCGTCGCCCCCGCCCCGGCGACGATCAGGTCGGGCAGCGCGGTCAGCCCGTCGGTGCCCGGCATCTGCACGTCGAGCAGGATCACGTCGACCTTCGCCCGCGCCAGCACGTCGAGCGCCGCGGCGGCGGTGCTGACGCTGGCGACGACGGCATAGCGATCGGTCGCGGTCAGGATGCGTTCGACCACCGCGCGCGCGACCGCCGAATCATCGACGATCAGCACCCGCGCCGGAGTCGCGCCGGCGGTCGCGGCCTCCTGCCGGTCGAGGGGTATCGCGGTGGCCATCACGCCGGCCTCCGCCTCAGGCCATGCCGACGATCTGGAGTTTGGATTCGAGCGTATCGCGGTCGAACGGCTTCATGACATATTCGTCCGCCCCCGCCTCGATCGCCGCGCGGATATAGGCCATGCCGTTTTCCGTGGTGCAGAACACCACCTTGGGCCGCGTCGGGATCGGCGCCTCGCGCAGCGCGCGCAGGAAATCCATGCCGCTCATCACCGGCATGTTCCAGTCGAGCAGGATCACGTCGGGCGGCGAGGCGAGACAGGCGTCGAGCGCCTCGCGCCCGTCGCAGGCTTCCGACACGGTGAAGTCGAGCGTTTCGAGGATATGGCGCGCGACCTTCCGGATCACCTTCGAATCGTCGACAACGAGGCAGGTCTTCATGGATAAGCCTTTATACGGGCGTGTGTTCGCCATTCGGGACAGTGGCAGCGAAGCGTAAGCGTCGCGTTAAGCGGCGAGCGTTTGTTGCGGGACGAGCGCGGCAAGATCGACGATCAGCAACGGTTCGCCGTCGCGCTCGACGAGGCCGATGCCGGCGCGCGCCCAGCCATGGTCGAGCGCGAGGCCCGGCGACAGCGGCTGCGCCTCGAAGACCGAGACGTCCTCCAGTTCGTCGACGAGGATCGCGTAGAGATGGCCGTCGATACGGGTGATGACGGCGCGGCGCGCGCTGGCCGGCGTCGGATCGAGGCCGAGCGCGGTGCCGGTGTCGATGACGGTCACGACGCGGCTGCGCAGCGCGACGAGGCCGCGGACCGCCGCCTCGGTGCGCGGCACCGCGATCACCTGCGCGATATCGACCACCGAATCGACCTGGCTGGTCTCGATGGCGACACCGCGCCCGGCGATATGCGCGATCAGGAACAGGCCCATCAGCGATCTCCCACGGCATGCGCCAGCGCGTCGAGCAGCGCCGGCCGGTCATAGCGATAGATGCTGGCGGGATCGCCGTCGCTCGGCCGCTCCTGGCGCAGCCGGACGACGTTGCGCGCGGCGGCGGGGGCGATCGTCGCTCCGTCCATCACCAGCGCCACGTCGGCCGGTCCGTCCGGCGGCGGCTGCATCACGCAGCGATAGCCCATCGATTCGAGCATCGGCCGCAGGAAGGTCTCCATCCAGCCGCCGGCATCGCGTTGCAGCCAGCACAGGCGATCGCCGGCGGGTTGCAGCGCCCCGGCGAACAGCGCGTGCGCGTCGAGCAATTCGACCTGCTCGCCGTCGATGATGACGACGCCGGCGACCGGCCCGACCCCGCGCGCCGGCGCGACCTCGCCGGGCAGCTGCACGATCTCGACGGGTTCGTGGATCGCATAAGCGATCTCGGTCGATCCGTCGGTCAGCCGCAGCACGGGCAGGTCGGCGCGCTCGCCGATCGCGGCGGCGGCGTGGAGCGGCACGAGGTGGCCGCCGATCGCGAGTCGCAACTGGCCGCCGGTGCGGCGGATCGCGGCGGTCGACACCGTCTCGACGCGGTCGATCGCGGCGAGCGGCAGCACGCGGCGCTGGTCGTCGAGATCCTCGAACATCAGCGCGAGCACGCCGCGCGCCGGTGCCGCGGCAGCGGCCTCCTCCTCGGCGAGGATGCCGTGGAGGAAGCGCAGCCCGGCGACGGTGGCGATCCCCGAGGCGTCGAGCAGCAGCATCGGCAGTCCCGAATCGGGCAAGGTATGGCCGGCATAGACGCCGGTCGCCATCACCGCGGGCGCGGCGGGCTTGACCACCAGTTCCTCGGCATCGATCACCGCATCGATCGCCAGCGCATAATCGCCGTCGCGGGTGGCGACGATCGCCAGATTGGTCTCGCCGCCCGTACCGATGCCGAGCAGCCGGCCGAGCGAAACGAGCGGCAGCCGCCGTCCGCGCACCGTCGCCACCTGGGCATCGCCGACCGTGTCGATCCGCACCGTCTCGCCGCCGATGCGCAGGATCTCGTCGACCGACTGGCGCGCGATCGCGAAGCGCTGGTCGCCGACGCCGACGACGATCGTCGACATGATCGATAGGGTCAGCGGCACCGAGATGACGATCGTCAGCCCCTGCCCCGGCCGGTTGGCGAGTTGGATGCGGCCGCCGATATGTTCGATGTTCGACCGCACCACGTCCATGCCGACGCCGCGGCCCGAGATCGCGGTGACGGTGTCGCGACTCGACAGGCCGGCGTGGAAAATCAGGTCGAGCCGTGCCGCCGCGTCCATCGACGCGAGCGCCGCGTCGCTGACCAGCCCCTGCGCGCGCGCCTTGGCGGCGAGCCGGTCGCTGTCGATGCCGCGGCCGTCGTCGGCGATCTCGACGAGGATCTGGTTGCCCGACTGGCGCGCCGAGACGAGCAGCCGGCCCGTCTCCGGCTTGCCCGCGGCGCGGCGCTCGGCCGGCGTCTCGATGCCGTGATCGACCGCGTTACGGATGATGTGGACGAGCGGATCGCGCATCAGCTCGATCATCTCGCGGTCAAGCTCGACATCGGCGCCGTCAATGCTGAGCGCGACCGACTTGCCGAGCTCGCCCGCGGTATCGCGCACCATCCGCGGCAAAGCCGAGAAGAGCGCGTCGATCCGCTGCATCCGGGTGCGGGTGACGGTGTCGCGCATGTCGGAGACGGTGAGCGACAGCCGCTCCAGCGCCGCCTCGACCAGCGGATCGACCTGTTCGTCGCGCAGTCGCCGGGCGAGCTCGTTGCGCGCCAGCACCATCTCCGACATGCCGCTCATCATCCGGTCGAGCAGGTCGACGTTGAGGCGGACCGAGCGGCCGTTGCTACGCATCGCCGCCGCCGGCTGCGCGACGACCGCGGGGCGGGCATCCTCGGCAAGCGCGGCGATCAGCAGGTCCTCGCACGAATCGTCGAGCGGCGCGCCGGCGTCAATCGCCTCGACCAGTTCGCCGATCCGGTCGACGATGGCGAGCACCGCATCGACCAGCGCGGTGTCAGGGAGGCGCTGTCCGTCGCGCACCGCGGCGAGCACATCCTCGGCGGCATGGCTGAGCCGGGCGAGCCGCGGCAGATCGAGGAAGCCGCAGCTGCCCTTCACCGTGTGAACGAAGCGGAAGATCGCATCCAGCCGCGTCCGATCGGTCGGCGCCGCCTCCCATGCGACGATCTCCCCCGACAACGCCTCGAGCGTCTCGCGGGTCTCGGCGATGAATTCCTGCAGAAGGTCGTCCATGGGTCCCCGTGGGTTATCCCTGGGTCATGGCGGAACATGCGTTAAAGCTGCGTTTACTCGCGAGGGGGCGGCGCGGCCCGATCTGACACATGACAGGCGCATTTCATTTAGATGACAGATTAGTGACAATTCCCGCTGGCCGATCTACGTTTTGGCGCGACGAGGGTAAGGGGGGCAGAGCAATGCAGAACGGCTTCGACATGGCGGCCGTGCGCTTCTTCGCCGGGCTGAACGGCCATCGCGGGCTCGACGACGTCTTCGTCTATGGTCTGCATTACAATACGGTGCAGACGCTGCCGATCGCGATGATCGCCTTCGCCATGTGGCTGACCGCGCCGCGCGACGGCCGCCGCAGCGACATCATCATGACCGGCTTCATCGCCGCGATCGTCGTCGTCGCGCTGGCGATGGCGTCGAAGCTGTTCCTGCCGGCGCGGCCCCGTCCTGCCGCGCTCGGCCTGTATCCCTTCACCAGGCAGGATTTCCCCTTCGACTGGTCGTCGCTGCCGAGCGACACGCTCGCCATCCTCTCGTCCTTCACCGCCGCGATGTGGACCGCGGAACGGCGCTGGGGGATCGTCGGCATCGCCATGTGCGTGCTGGTCGCGATCGCCAAGATGTTCGCCGGCTACCATTATCCCACCGACATCCTGATCGGCGCCGGGCTCGGCGTCGCGACCTTCACCGGCCTGTGGCGCTTCACCGATATCGGCCATCGCGCCAACCGGATCGTCGCCCTCGCCTATCGCCGCGCGCCGGTGGCGATCACCGCCGCTCTCGCCTTCGTCGCGGTGAGCTTCGGCACGCTGTTCGCGGATCAGCGCGTGCTGGTGAAATATTTGCTCGGCAAGGAGTCGATCTCGGGCGAGACGACGCGCGTCACCGCCGCGGCCGGCGGTCGCGTCGTGGTGCAGATGCTTCCGTAAAAAATTCGCGCCGGTCGGCTTGAACCGCAATCGGCGCTTTCTAATTCACCGTCGCCGGGCGCCGTGTTCGGGTCCGGTTGGACGTAGGGGGCGCCGGCTCTCGCTCCGGCGCAGCTCAGGTCCAGATTGCTCGTCAGGAGGATTTGGAGATGAGGACCAATTTCGATTTCACACCGTATCGGCGCGCCACGGTCGGCTACGACCGGTTGTTCGACCTGCTCGAAACGGGGACCCGCGGCGACGGCGGCGACGGCTATCCGCCCTATGACATCGTCCGCGAGGGCGACGACCGCTACCGCATCACGATCGCGCTCGCCGGTTTCCGGCCCGAGCAGATCGAGATCGTCGCGCGCGACAACCAGCTGACCGTCACCGGTCGCCACGCCGAACCCGATCGGGATGGATCGGACGACAGCGGCAGCCGCTTCCTGCATCGCGGCATCGCGACGCGCTCGTTCGAGCGGCGCTTCCAGCTCGCCGATTACGTCGAGGTACAGTCCGCCGACTTCCGCGACGGCCTGCTCAGCATCGCGCTGCAACGCATCGTGCCGGACGCGATGAAGCCGCGCCGCATCGCGATCAACGACGGCGCCGCTCTGCCCGCGGCCGCCTGATCCCCACAGCCCAGCCAGACAGGAGAATGATGATGGCTTTCCGTGATCTGATCCCCTGGAGCCGCCAGGACCATCGCGCCGTACCGGCGATCGGCCTGCGCGATGCCGAGGGCGCCCGCGACACGCCTCCCTTGCTGTCGCTTCACCGCGAGATGAACCGCCTGTTCGACGACGTGCTGCACGGCTTCGGCGCGCCGTCCTTCGCCACCGAACGCCTCGCCGTGCCGAGCGTCGAGCTGAGCGAGACCGATCAGGCGATCCGCGTCACTGCGGAACTGCCCGGGCTCGAACGGAAGGACGTCGAGCTGTCGATCGAGGACCAGGTGCTGACGTTGCGCGGCGATAAGAAGGCCGAGGTGGCGGACGAGGCGCGCGGCTATTCCGAACGCCGCTACGGCCGCTTCGAACGCCGCATCGGCCTGCCGCGCGGCATCGACGCCGACAAGGCGACCGCCGCCTTCGCCCATGGCGTGCTCACCGTGACGATACCGCGCACCGCCGCCGCCGGGGATGCGGTGCGGCGCATCCCGATCCACGCCGGCTCGGGCTGAGCCGCAGCGACGGCGCCCGCCCAACTAGCAGGCGGGCGCCCCCTTCGCCGCCACCCCGAACCGCCAGATCGTCGTCTGGCGATAGGTCTCGCCCGGACGCAGCCGCGTCGACGGGAAGGAGGGCTGGTTGGGACTGTCGGCGAGATGCTGCATCTCGAGCGCGATGCCGTCGCCCGGCCGGTAGACATGGCCGCCGGGACCGGCATCGCTGCCGTCGATATAGCCGCCAGTATAGGCCTGGATCGACGGTTCGGTCGTCTCGATCGTCAACGTCCGGCCCGAGCCGGGATCGACCAGCCGCGCGACCGGCGCCAGCGTGCCGGCGGGCTTGTCGAACAGCCAGGCGTGATTGTAGCCGCGTGGCGTCAGCGGCGGCTGCGCGATCCGTTCGCCGATCGTGTGCGGACAGCGGAAGTCGAACGGCGTCCCTGCGACCGGGGTGAAGCGGCCGCTCGGAATGCCGCCGGCGTCGGTGTCGACCAGCCGCGCCGCGCGCAGTTGCAGATATTGGCCGTCGACGCTGCCGCTGCTCTCCCCCGCCAGGTTGAAATAGCTGTGGTTGGTGAGGTTGAGCACGGTCGGCCGGGTGGTCTGCGCCCGATAGTCGATATGCAGCGCATCGTCGTCGGCGAGCCGATAGGTGACGCTCACCGTCAGCCGGCCGGGGAAATTTTGGAATCCGTCGGGGCTGACGAGCGTGAAGCGGACGCTGTCGCGGCGGATCGCGGCGGGCGTCCAGTCGACGGTGTCGAACCCCTGCGGACCGCCGCCGTGCAGCGCATTGGCGCCGTCATTGGCGACCAGCGTCACCGGCCGGCCGTCGATGGCGAAGCGCGCACCGCCGATCCGCCCGGCATAGCGGCCGATCGTCGCGCCGAAGCCGCTCTTGCGGATCTTGGCGCGATAGTCCGCCGGGGTCGGATAGCCGAGCACGACATTGGCGCGATGGCCGTCGCGATCGGGCACCTCGACCGCGGTGACGATCGCGCCCTGCGGGATCAGCCGCACCACCATGCCGTGCGCGTTGCGCAGCGTGATCGTCGGATCGGCGGGTGGCGTCGCGGCGGCGATCGCGGCAAGCGGGAGCAAAATCATCATCCACGCGATCTACGCCAGCGACGGCAGGTGGGCGAGTCCCGCGTGGCGTTGCGCTTGCGTGCAATACAGCCGAGGTTCAGCGGCTATGCTTAACAGGACCGCCATGGATTCCGAGACGCCCGCCCCCGCTCCCGCCCCGGCGATCCGCGCCGTTGCCGACGAGATGACGGCGCTCTTCGGCGCGACCCCTCGCGGCGATCTGCCGACGGCCCG